>NZ_JBMCYZ010000018.1:0-1109 GCF_048654605.1 Nocardioides sp. CPCC 206347 | reverse complement strand
TGTGATGCCCAGGGAGGTTGTCCCGCCCTCCGGCGGTGAGTCGGGCTGACAGGTGAGGGCCCCCGGTTGTGAAGTGGAGCTGTCTAGTTCACCGCTTCACCGACCGGAGGCCCTCGTGTCCCACGCTAACGCTGCCCTGACCCCACGCGCCCGTTTGCGGCTCGCTCAACTCGTCGTCGACCGTGGCTGGACTCACGCCGCGGCGGCCAAGATGTTCATGGTCGCCCCGAGGACGGCGAAGAAGTGGGCTGATCGCTACCGCGTTGAAGGCCAGGCAGGCATGGTCGACCGCAGCTCGCGACCGCACACCTGTGCGAACAAGACCAGCCCTGCGCTGGTTCGTCAGATCGTGCGACTGCGGTGGCGCCAACGGCTGGGACCAGTCCAGATCGCCGGCCGGCTCGGTATGCAGGCCTCCACCGTCCACGCCGTGCTCGTGCGATGCCGGATCAACAGGCTCTCCCACATCGACCGCGTCACTGGCGAACCCCTGCGCCGCTACGAACACGACCATCCCGGCTCATTGATCCACGTCGACGTCACCAAGTTCGCCAACATCCCCGATGGCGGTGGCCACAAGTTCCTCAGCCGCCAACAAGGCCGAGCCAACGCAATCGCGACCGCCCACCGCACTGGCCAACGCGGCAAGGAATCGCGCCCCGCGATTGGCACCGCGTTCGTCCACACGGTCATCGACGACCACTCTCGCGTCGCCTACGCCGAGATATGCACCGACGAGAAGGCCGCCACCGCGATCGGCGTGCTGCAACGCGCCGTTGCCTGGTTCGCTGAGCACGGCGTCACCGTCGAACGCGTGCTTTCCGACAACGGACCGGCGTACATGTCCTACGCCTGGCGTGATGCATGCGCCGAAATGAACATCGTCCACAAGCGGACCCGGCCGTATCGGCCGCAGACCAACGGGAAGATCGAGCGCTTCCACCGCACCTTGGGCGATGGGTGGGCCTACGCCCGGTTCTACGAGTCAACCGACCAACGCAACGCCGCCCTGCCCGGATGGCTCCACTTCTACAATCATCACCGCGTCCACTCCGCCATCGGAGCCAAGCCACCGGTCACCCGACTGACCAACGTCCCCGGACATCACA
>NZ_JBMCYZ010000017.1:0-1309 GCF_048654605.1 Nocardioides sp. CPCC 206347 | reverse complement strand
GTGTTCTGGCTCAGGACATAGGAAAGGGATCTCTCAAGACATAGGAAAGATCCGCGCACCACGCTGCACCGGTGTCGAAAGCCCGACTGGTCATCACCGCCGTCATCCTCGAGCACCGCCAACAAGCCGAGGTCGCCCGCGCCTACGGCGTATCCGAGAGCTGGGTCAGCAAACTCATCGCCCGCTACCGAGCCGAAGGCGAGGCCGCCTACGAACCCCGATCACGGCGCCCCCACACCAGCCCGACCGCTACCCCGCCCAGCACCGTCGAGCTGATCATCGAGCTCCGCAACAACCTCAGCGCTACGGGCCTGGACGCCGGCCCCGACACCATCGCCTGGCACCTCACCCAGCACCACGACATCACCACCTCGGTCGCCACGATCAGCCGCTACCTGACCCGCGCCGGGCTCGTCATGCCCGAACCGAAAAAGAGACCCAAGTCGTCCTACATCCGCTTCCAAGCCCAGATGCCCAACGAGACCTGGCAGTCCGACTTCACCCACTACCCACTCACCAACACCAAGAAGTACCCCAAGGGCATCGAAATCATCACCTGGCTCGACGACTGCACCCGCTACGCCCTGCACGTGTCCGCACACCTGGCGATCACGACCCCGATCGTCAAAGCCACCTTCCGCAAAGCCGCAGGTCAACACGGCATTCCCGCATCAACACTGACCGACAACGGCATGGTCTACACCGTCCGACTGGCCGGCATCGGACGCCAAGGCGGCCGCAACGGATTCGAACAACAACTCCGCACCTGGCACGTCACCCAGAAGAACTCACGCCCCAGCCACCCCACCACCTGCGGCAAGGTAGAGCGCTTCCAGCAGACCATGAAGAAATGGCTCCGCGCCCAACCGACCCAGCCGGCCACGATCACCGAACTACAAGCCTTGATCGACGAGTTCGTCACCGAGTACAACCACCGGCGCCCGCACCGCTCGCTGCCACACCGAGCGACCCCCGCAGCGCTCTACGACACGATGCCCAAAGCACTCCCAGGCGAGAACCGTGAGTCCGACACCCACGACCGCATCCGGCACGACAAGGTCGACAAATCCGGCACCGTGACACTGCGCGTAGCCGGTCAACTACGCCACATCGGCATCGGCCGAACCCACAAGGGAACCCACGTCATCCTGATCATCCAGGACCTGGAAGTCCGTGTCGTCAACGCCATCACCGGCGAACTCCTCCGCGAGCTCACCATCGACACCAACCGCGACTACCAACCCAAAAACCAGAAAGATCCGAACCCCCAATGAGGGTTCGGATCTTTCCTATCTCTTGCGAGATCACA
>NZ_JBMCYZ010000016.1:0-1384 GCF_048654605.1 Nocardioides sp. CPCC 206347 | reverse complement strand
TGTGTTGTCTCGGTTGAGGGTTGACGGTTCACCTTCGGCTGAGGCCTTACACATGTTCGGCTGATGCTTGACGGCTGCTCCGGTTGAGGCTTGACACTCCCGGCATGCGGGAGATGAGTGTGGCTGAACAGCGTTATCAGGCCGTGCTGGCAGTGATCAGCGACGGCGAGACGGTCAAGGACGTCGCGGCCCGGTTCGGGGTCTCACGACAGACAGTGCATGCCTGGTTGGGCAAGTACGAAGCCGGCGGGATCGAGAACCTCGGCGACGCCTCGCACCGACCCAGATCGTGCCCGCACCAGATGCCCGGAGTCGTCGAGGTCGCCATCGCCGAACTACGGCGCTCACATCCGACCTGGGGACCCAAGCGGCTGGTCTACGAACTGGGCAAGAGGGACGTGGACCCGCTGCCGTCGGTTTCCGCGGTCTACCGGGCGCTGGTGCGGTTGTCGCTGATCGACCCGGCCGCCCGACGACCGCGCGACCGCAAGTGGAAACGGTGGGAACGCGGCAAGCCCATGGAGCTGTGGCAGATGGACGTGGTCGGCGGATTCGCCCTGGCCGATGGCCGCCGGGCAAAGGCACTGACCGGGGTCGATGACCACTCTCGGTTCTGTGTCAGCGCGTTCTTGATGCTGCGCGAGTCCTCCCAGCGCGTATGCGACGGCTTGGCCCTGGCCCTGACCACCTACGGGATCCCCGAGGAGATCCTGACCGACAACGGGAAGGTGTTCACCGGTCGATTCAACCGGCCACCGGCCGAGGTGCTGTTCGACCGGATCTGTCGGGAGAACGCGATCACCCACCGGCTGACCCAGCCCCACTCCCCCACCACCACGGGAAAGATCGAGAGGTTCCACCGCGCGTTGCGCACCGAGTTCCGCACCGACCGGACCTTCGCCAGCCTCGAGCAGGCCCAAGCCGAGCTCGACGAATGGGTCGCTGACTACAACACCAACCGGCCGCACCAGGGGCTGGACATGGCCACCCCCGCGTCGCGGTTCTTCCGCGAGCAACCCGCACCCGCCATCACGATCCGCGCGATCCAAGCGACCAGGGAATCCGGTCGTCCCGACACCGGACGCGGTGAGGGGACCTGGGTCGCGCGCCGCGCCAGCAAACTCGGCGTGGTGTGCGTGAACTGGCAACAGGTCTGCCTCGGCGTCGCCGCCGCGGGCAGCAACATCGACGTCTGGGTCACCGAAGACGTCCTGCAGTTCTACGACGGCGACCACCTGCTCCGCACCCAGGCCAGGACCACCACAGGGGAGGTGAGAGTCAAACGAGCACAAGTTCCCGGCGGCCAACGCCGCCGTAAAGTTCAGAACTGAGTGTCAACGATCAACCGACACTGATCTGTCACCCATCAACCGAAGCTGTTCAG
>NZ_JBMCYZ010000015.1:0-1845 GCF_048654605.1 Nocardioides sp. CPCC 206347 | reverse complement strand
GCACGGTTTCGGCCCTGGTCTGTGATCCGGCTGCGCCGTCGGTGTTGGCGCCGGGTGCGTCGATGGAGTGCACCGCGACGTACGTCGTGACGCAGGCCGATGTCGATGCGGGCACGGTGGACAACACCGCCACGACCACGGGCACCCCGCCGTCGGGACCTGACGTCACTGATGAGGACGAGGTCCAGGTCCCGGGAACGTCGGAGCCGGCGCTCTCGCTCAACAAGCGGGTTGGCTCTGTGGACGATGTCAACGACAACGGGCTCACCGACCTCGGGGACGAGATCAACTTCGTCTTCGATCTTGAGAACACGGGCAACGTCACGCTCACCGGTGTGGCCGTGGACGACCCGTTGCTGGCGGGCCTGGGCATCACGGTGACGTGTGACCCCACGACCCTGGCGCCCGGTGACACGGTGACTTGTGCGGCTGACGCGCCGTACGTGATCACCCAGGCTGACGTGGACGCCGGGACGGTGGAGAACGTCGCGACCGCGACCGGTACGCCGCCGTCGGGTCCGGTCGTGGAGACCCCGGAGAGTCCCACGGTCACGCCGCTGGACGGCGCCCCGGGCATCGAGCTGGTGAAGACGTCGGACAAGACGGACCTGGTTGTCGGGGAGACGATGACGTACACGTTCGTTGCCACGAACACGGGCAACGTGACACTCACCGACGTTGTTGTTGAGGAGTCTGCGTTCACTGGTTCGGGCACGGTTTCGGCCCTGGTCTGTGATCCGGCTGCGCCGTCGGTGTTGGCGCCGGGTGCGTCGATGGAGTGCACCGCGACGTACGTCGTGACGCAGGCTGATGTGGATGCCGGGACGGTGGAGAACACCGCTACGACCACGGGTACGCCGCCTAGCGGTCCTGACGTGACTGATGAGGACGAGGTCCAGGTTCCTGGAACCTCGGAGCCGGGCATCGAGCTGGTGAAGACGTCGGACAAGACGGACCTGGTGGCGGGGGAGACGATGACGTACACGTTCGTTGCCACGAACACGGGCAACGTGACACTCACCGACGTTGTTGTTGAGGAGTCTGCGTTCACTGGTTCGGGCACGGTTTCGGCCCTGGTCTGTGATCCGGCTGCGCCGTCGGTGTTGGCGCCGGGTGCGTCGATGGAGTGCACCGCGACGTACGTCGTGACGCAGGCTGATGTGGATGCCGGGACGGTGGACAACACCGCCACGACGACGGGTACGCCGCCTAGCGGTCCTGACGTGACTGATGAGGACGAGGTCCAGGTTCCTGGAACCTCGGAGCCGGGCATCGAGCTGGTGAAGACGTCGGACAAGACGGACCTGGTGGCGGGGGAGACGATGACGTACACGTTCGTTGCCACGAACACGGGCAACGTGACACTCACCGACGTTGTTGTTGAGGAGTCTGCGTTCACGGGTTCGGGCACGGTTTCTGCTCTGACGTGTGATCCGGCTGCGCCGTCGGTGTTGGCGCCGGGTGCGTCGATGGAGTGCACCGCGACCTATGTCGTCACTCAGGCCGATGTGGATGCGGGCACGGTGGAGAACACCGCTACGACCACGGGTACGCCGCCTAGCGGTCCTGACGTGACTGATGAGGACGAGGTCCAGGTTCCTGGAACCTCGGAGCCGGGCATCGAGCTGGTGAAGACGTCGGACAAGACGGACCTGGTGGCGGGGGAGACGATGACGTACACGTTCGTTGCCACGAACACCGGCAACGTCACACTCACCGACGTTGTTGTTGAGGAGTCTGCGTTCACGGGTTCGGGCACGGTTTCTGCTCTGACGTGTGATCCGGCTGCGCCGTCGGTGTTGGCGCCGGGTGCGTCGATGGAGTGCACCGCGACCTATGTCGTCA
>NZ_JBMCYZ010000014.1:0-5521 GCF_048654605.1 Nocardioides sp. CPCC 206347 | reverse complement strand
TTGAGAACTCAACAGTGTGTCATGCATATAGATTGTTGTGACTGTTTTGCGCTGACTGCCTTTGGGTGGTTGGTGTGTGGTTTCGGCAATATGATTGATTCTGATTAGTAGTGATACTTGTCAGGGTTTGTTGTTTGTCAGTATTGGATTTTCTTATGGAGAGTTTGATCCTGGCTCAGGACGAACGCTGGCGGCGTGCTTAACACATGCAAGTCGAGCGGAAAGGCCCTTTCGGGGGTACTCGAGCGGCGAACGGGTGAGTAACACGTGAGTAATCTGCCCTGCGCTCTGGGATAGCCACCGGAAACGGTGATTAATACCGGATATGACATGTCCCTGCATGGGGGTGTGTGGAAAGTTTTTTCGGCGCAGGATGTGCTCGCGGCCTATCAGCTTGTTGGTGAGGTAATGGCTCACCAAGGCTTTGACGGGTAACCGGCCTGAGAGGGTGACCGGTCACACTGGGACTGAGACACGGCCCAGACTCCTACGGGAGGCAGCAGTGGGGAATATTGGACAATGGGCGGAAGCCTGATCCAGCAACGCCGCGTGAGGGATGACGGCCTTCGGGTTGTAAACCTCTTTCAGTACCGACGAAGCGAAAGTGACGGTAGGTACAGAAGAAGGACCGGCCAACTACGTGCCAGCAGCCGCGGTAATACGTAGGGTCCGAGCGTTGTCCGGAATTATTGGGCGTAAAGGGCTCGTAGGCGGTTTGTCGCGTCGGGAGTGAAAACCATGGGCTTAACTCATGGCTTGCTTTCGATACGGGCAGACTAGAGGTATGCAGGGGAGAATGGAATTCCTGGTGTAGCGGTGAAATGCGCAGATATCAGGAGGAACACCGGTGGCGAAGGCGGTTCTCTGGGCATTACCTGACGCTGAGGAGCGAAAGTGTGGGGAGCGAACAGGATTAGATACCCTGGTAGTCCACACCGTAAACGTTGGGCGCTAGGTGTGGGACCTATTCCATGGGTTCCGTGCCGTAGCTAACGCATTAAGCGCCCCGCCTGGGGAGTACGGCCGCAAGGCTAAAACTCAAAGGAATTGACGGGGGCCCGCACAAGCGGCGGAGCATGCGGATTAATTCGATGCAACGCGAAGAACCTTACCTGGGTTTGACATACACCGGAAGCCCCCAGAGATGGGGGTCTCTTTGATACTGGTGTACAGGTGGTGCATGGCTGTCGTCAGCTCGTGTCGTGAGATGTTGGGTTAAGTCCCGCAACGAGCGCAACCCTCGTTCTATGTTGCCAGCACGTAATGGTGGGGACTCATAGGAGACTGCCGGGGTCAACTCGGAGGAAGGTGGGGATGACGTCAAGTCATCATGCCCCTTATGTCCAGGGCTTCACGCATGCTACAATGGCCGGTACAAAGGGCTGCGATCCCGTGAGGGGGAGCGAATCCCAAAAAGCCGGTCTCAGTTCGGATTGGGGTCTGCAACTCGACCCCATGAAGTCGGAGTCGCTAGTAATCGCAGATCAGCAACGCTGCGGTGAATACGTTCCCGGGCCTTGTACACACCGCCCGTCACGTCACGAAAGTCGGCAACACCCGAAGCCGGTGGCCTAACCCTTGTGGAAGGAGCCGTCGAAGGTGGGGCTGGCGATTGGGACGAAGTCGTAACAAGGTAGCCGTACCGGAAGGTGCGGCTGGATCACCTCCTTTCTAAGGAGCACACCCTGCTCGGTGGCCGAATGTGTCGCTGAAACTTTGGGTTGTTCACTAGTGGAACACAACATTTCTTACTTGCCTGGTCGACAGTTGCTGTCCTTTCTGGATGGTGTTGTTGGTTGGTGTGGGTGTGCTGACACGCTGTTGGGTATCTGAGGCATCAGACGAGCCTTCCCTGGTAGATCCCTTGCGGGATTGGGGTGGGTGAGCTGGTTGGGCTTCTTGGTTGTTTGATTTATTCATAGTGGACGCGAGCATCCGCCCGCACGATGCGTTGTTCAGGCTCCTTGTTGTTCGAGGGGGTGAGCACGTTGGTGGTGGGCGGTTTTTGTTTGTGTTGTTTCGTGATTGTTTTAGTGTTCTTGAGAATTTGAGTTATCCACGCGAAGCACTGCATGTATGGCGCCCTGTTGTTTGAGTGGTTGTTGTGTGTGTTGGTGGTTTGTTGTGGGCAAGTTATTAAGGGCACATGGTGGATGCCTTGGCATCGAGAGCCGATGAAGGACGTGGGAGCCTGCGAAATGCCCTGGGGAGTTGGCAACCGAGCGTTGATCCGGGGATGTCCGAATGGGGAAACCCAGCTGGAGTTATGTCCAGTTACCCACATCTGAATAAAATAGGGTGTGTGGAGGGAACGTGGGGAAGTGAAACATCTCAGTACCCACAGGAAGAGAAAACAACCGTGATTCCGAGAGTAGTGGCGAGCGAAATCGGATGAGGCTAAACCTATATCGTGTGATAGTCGGCAGACGTTGCGGTGTAGGGGTCGTGGGAATATCGTTGTTGCGCCTGCCGGTGTGACGCACAGTCAGAAACCAGTGTTGAGGTCGAAGTCCGTTGGAAAGCGGTGCCGTAGCGGGTGATAGCCCCGTAGACGATAGATGCTGGCTGTGTTCGGTATCTCCCAAGTAACACGCCACTCCTGGAATGGTGTGTGAATCTGGCGGGACCACCCGTTAAGCCTAAATACTCCTCGATGACCGATAGCGGACAAGTACCGTGAGGGAAAGGTGAAAAGTACCCCTGGCGGGGAGTGAAATAGTACCTGAAACCATGTGCCTACAATCCGTTAGAGCCTTCCTTGTGTGGGTGATAGCGTGCCTTTTGAAGAATGAGCCTGCGAGTTTGCGGTGTGTGGCGAGGTTAACCCGTGTGGGGAAGCCGTAGCGAAAGCGAGTCTGAATAGGGCGCTTTAGTCGCACGCTCAAGACCCGAAGCGGAGTGATCTACCCATGGGCAGGTTGAAGCGCCGGTAAGACGGCGTGGAGGACCGAACCCACTTAGGTTGAAAACTGAGGGGATGACCTGTGGGTAGGGGTGAAAGGCCAATCAAACTCCGTGATAGCTGGTTCTCCCCGAAATGCATTTAGGTGCAGCGTTGCGTGTTTCTTGCCGGAGGTAGAGCACTGGATAGCCGATGGGCCCGACCAGGTTACTGACGTTAGCCAAACTCCGAATGCCGGTAAGTGTAAGCGTGGCAGTGAGACTGCGGGCGATAAGGTTCGTAGTCGAGAGGGAAACAGCCCAGACCATCGGCTAAGGCCCCTAAGAGGCGGCTAAGTGGAAAAGGATGTGGAGTCGCAGTGACAACCAGGAGGTTGGCTTGGAAGCAGCCACCCTTGAAAGAGTGCGTAATAGCTCACTGGTCAAGTGATTCCGCGCCGACAATGTAGCGGGGCTCAAGCCGCCCGCCGAAGCCATGGCATCGACGTATTAACTCAAGCCTTCGTGGTTCAGAGGCGTCGATGGGTAGGGGAGCGTCGTGTGGCGAGTGAAGCGGCGGAGTGATCCAGCCGTGGACGCCACACGAGTGAGAATGCAGGCATGAGTAGCGAATCACGGGCGAGAAACCCGTGCGCCGAATGATCAAGGGTTCCAGGGTCAAGCTAATCTGCCCTGGGTAAGTCGGGACCTAAGGCGAGGCCGACAGGCGTAGTCGATGGACAACGGGTTGATATTCCCGTACCGGCGAAATGGCGCCCATGATGAGCCCGGTAATGCTAACCACCCGAAACTTCATCTACCAGAGCCTTCGGGCCGAGGGGTTGGAGCGGAGCGTGGAACCCGAACCGGTAGTAGTCAAGCGATGGGGTGACGCAGGAAGGTAGTCCAACCGCCGCGATGGTAGACGGCGGGTAAGCGTGTAGGGGACGTGGTAGGCAAATCCGCCACGTGGCCATTTGGTTGGTGACCCTGAGACGTGATGCCGACCCCGTATGGGGGAAGTGGATGATCCTATGCTGCCGAGAAAAACCTCTAGCGAGCCATGAGCCGCCCGTACCCCAAACCGACTCAGGTGATCAAGTAGAGAATACTAAGGCGATCGAGACAACCATGGTTAAGGAACTCGGCAAAATGCCCCCGTAACTTCGGGAGAAGGGGGGCCCGGATCGTGACCCCACTTGCTGGGTGAGCGTGAAGGGCCGCAGAGACCAGGCCCAAGCGACTGTTTACTAAAAACACAGGTCCGTGCGAAGTTGTAAGACGATGTATACGGACTGACTCCTGCCCGGTGCTGGAAGGTTAAGAGGACGGGTTAGACGCAAGTCGAAGCTCAGAATTTAAGCCCCAGTAAACGGCGGTGGTAACTATAACCATCCTAAGGTAGCGAAATTCCTTGTCGGGTAAGTTCCGACCTGCACGAATGGAGTAACGACTTGGGCGCTGTCTCAACCATGGACTCGGCGAAATTGCACTACGAGTAAAGATGCTCGTTACGCGCGGCAGGACGGAAAGACCCCGGGACCTTTACTATAGTTTGGCATTGGTGTTTGGTTCGGCTTGTGTAGGATAGGTGGGAGACTTTGAAGCAGCCACGCCAGTGGTTGTGGAGTCAACGTTGAAATACCACTCTGGTCGTACTAGATGTCTAACCTAGGGCCATGATCTGGTTCAGGGACAGTGCCTGATGGGTAGTTTAACTGGGGCGGTTGCCTCCTAAAGAGTAACGGAGGCGCTCAAAGGTTCCCTCAGCCTGGTTGGCAATCAGGTGTTGAGTGTAAGTGCACAAGGGAGCTTGACTGTGAGACAGACATGTCGAGCAGGGACGAAAGTCGGAACTAGTGATCCGGCAACTGCGAGTGGAAGCGTTGTCGCTCAACGGATAAAAGGTACCCCGGGGATAACAGGCTGATCTTCCCCAAGAGTCCATATCGACGGGATGGTTTGGCACCTCGATGTCGGCTCGTCGCATCCTGGGGCTGGAGTAGGTCCCAAGGGTTGGGCTGTTCGCCCATTAAAGCGGCACGCGAGCTGGGTTTAGAACGTCGTGAGACAGTTCGGTCCCTATCCGCCGCGCGCGTAGGAAACTTGAGAAAGGCTGTCCCTAGTACGAGAGGACCGGGATGGACGAACCTCTGGTGTGCCAGTTGTACCGCCAGGTGCATGGCTGGTTGGCTACGTTCGGAAGTGATAACCGCTGAACGCATCTAAGCGGGAAGCACGTTTCAAGATGAGGTTTCCCACCCCCTTGTGGGGTTAAGGCCCCCAAAAGATTATTGGGTTGATAGGCCGGAGGTGTACAGCAGCAATGCCCAGCCGACCGGTACTAATAGGCCGAAGACTTGCCACAACAAATCCCCAACACACTTAACAAACACAGGGGCACCACAAACACGCGTCCACTATGAACCACCCCCAACACCACCAGGTGCAGGCGGGTTCACCCCGACCAGGGGAGAACTCCCACACACCATTGGTGGGACAGAGGGGTAATAGAGTTACGGCGGCCATAGCGGCAGGGAAACACCCGGTCCCATCCCGAACCCGGAAGTTAAGCCTGCCAGCGCCGATGGTACTGCAACCGAGAGGCTGTGGGAGAGTAGGACGCCGCCGGACATACATT
>NZ_JBMCYZ010000013.1:0-6210 GCF_048654605.1 Nocardioides sp. CPCC 206347 | reverse complement strand
GTGTCAAGCCTCAACCGGAGCAGCCGTCAAGCATCAGCCGAACATGTGTAAGGCCTCAGCCGAAGGTGAACCGTCAACCCTCAACCGAGACAACACAGAGCTTCGGTGGGGCGGGTGGGGCTCGAACCCACGACCCAAGGATTATGAGTCCTCTGCTCTGACCGACTGAGCTACCGCCCCGAGGTGCGGCATCACCCTAGAGGACGGACAGTGCGGGCGAACCGGTCACTCGCCCCAGCCCAGCGGGAAGACTTCGAACGGTGCCGCGAAGGGCACGCCGAGTCGCGAGCCGGTGGCCCGCGCCATGCCCTCGAGGAACTCGCGCGGGTCCCAGTTCTCCCAACCGAGTCCGTCGATGTAGGCCGCGTGGGCCTTGAGGGACTCGACGCCGACGTCGAAGGTCGCGGTCGTGTCGACGGCGTGGGTCGATTCAGGTGAGCCGAAGGCCCACACCTCACGCACCCCGCCCCACGGCTCGAGGCCCTGGGCCACCTGCTCGGCGAAGATCCACCGGTTGCCGGCATCCCGCGCCGCGTCCAGGACCGCTCGCCCGACGGCGATGTGGTCGGCCTGGTTCAGGTTCCGCCCGCCCCAGGTGGGGTGGAAGTTGCCGGTGATCACGATCTCCGGCCGGTGCCGTCGTACGACGGCCGCGAGATCACGACGCAAGGCGGTTCCGTACTCGAGGATCCCGTCGGGTTGCCGCAGGAAGTCGACGACATCGACGCCCACGATCTCCGCGGAGGTCACCTGCTCGGCCTCGCGCACCGTGCGGCAGGCATCGGGGTCGAGCCCGTCGATGCCGGCCTCGCCGCTGGTGACCATGCAGTAGACGACGTTCTTGCCCTGTCCGGTCCAGCGAGCAACGGCGGCTGCGGCGCCGAACTCCATGTCATCGGGGTGGGCGACGATGCACAACGCACGCTGCCAGTCCTCGTCGAGGGGCTGGAGCGGCACAGGAGTCTCGGCCATGGAGCGAGCATGCCACGCCTGACCGCCTACGCTGCGGCTGTGATCAAGTACCTCGGCTCGAAGCGCACGCTGGTGCCGACGCTGGGGGACATGGCGGTCGCGACCGAGGCCGGGACCGCGGTCGATCTCTTCACCGGGACCACCCGGGTGGCCCAGGAGTTCAAGCGGCGGGGGATCGAGGTCACCGCGGCCGACGTCGCGTCGTACTCCGAAGTGCTCAGCGATTGCTACATCGCCGCCGACGCAGCGCAGGTCGATGACGACCTCCTCGACGCCGAACTGGCGCGCCTCGGCAGCCTGCCCGGGACGCACGGCTACTTCACGGAGACCTTCTGCGAGCAGGCCCGCTTCTTCCAGCCCAAGAACGGCCTGCGGATCGACGCGGTGCGCGAGGCGATCGAGCGTGACCACCCGCCCGGCAGCCCGCTGCGCCCGATCCTGCTGACCAGCCTGATGCTGGCTGCCGACCGCGTCGACTCGACCACGGGCGTCCAGATGGCCTACCTCAAGCAATGGGCGCCGCGGTCCCACGCCGAGCTGGACCTCCGCCGCCCGGACCTGCTCCCCGGACTGGGGCACACCGTGACCGGTGACGTCATGGACACCGTCGAGCTCATCGGCCCCGTCGACCTGGCCTACGTCGACCCGCCGTACAACCAGCACCGCTACTTCGCGAACTACCACATCTGGGAGACCCTGGTCCGCTGGGACGAGCCGGAGCACTACGGCATCGCGTGCAAGCGGGTCGACACCCGCGAACGCAGCAGCGTCTTCAACAGCAAGCGCTCGATGCCGGCCGCGCTGGCCGACGTCCTGGGCCGGCTCCGCGCCGAGGTGGTCGTCGTCTCCTACAACGACGAATCGTGGATCACCCCCGAGGAGATGACCTCGTCGCTCCGGGCAGCGGGCCATGCCGAGGTGGCGCTGCTGGCCTTCGATCGCAAGCGGTACGTCGGCGCGCAGATCGGCATCCACAACCGCTCCGGGGAGCGGGTCGGTGCCGTCGGGCGACTGCGCAACGTCGAGTACCTCTTCGTCGCGGGCTCGGCGGACAAGGTCGCGGCAGCCGTCAGCGCAGGCGACCCGACGCGCCGGCGATGAGCAGTCCCTCGTCCTGCTGGACCAACCGCAGCGTGACGTCCTCGGTGCGCCGGGACCCGTGGAGTCGATACGTGTAGGTGTAGCTCACGGACAGTGAGTCGGGGTCGCCCTCCACCTCCACGATCTCGGGGTCCTCGATCGCGTTCCACACCTCCCGGTAGCGCGGGCTGGACTGCTGGTAGGACGGCGTCAGCAGGTCGAACCCGCGGTCGGGGTTGCTGCTCGCGGTGGCGACATAGGACCGCGCGAACGCCTCGAGCTCGGTGGCGGCGACCGGCGCCGCGGAGGCCGTCGCCGTCGGCTCGTCGGCGACCGGCTCGTCGTCGGTGGACGGAGACGTGCTGGTCGCCGGCCGTGGCGATCGCTCGTCGTCCCCGCCGAAGAGGAGTGCGGCGCCAATCGCCGCCAGGCCGAGGATGACCGCTCCACCTGCGACGAGCATCGCGGCACTCGAGATCCGACGCGGTGGCGGTGCCGGAGCCACCCGGGCCCGGAGGTAGTCGGCGACGTCGGCCATCGTCGGACGGTCCCGGGGGTCCGTCTGCAACGCCAGTTCGACGAGGGGAGCCAGCCAGCCGACGCGGCGAGGGTCCGCATCGTCGATCGAGGGCGGACGGCCGGTGGTGACGTGGAGCAGGACGGCCACGAACGACCACACGTCGTCCCCCGCGGGATGTGGCCGCAGGCCCCAGATCGGGTCCGGCGGCTGGAAGGCGGGATCTGCGGCGACCGCGTCCGGATCCAGCAACGTGGCGTGGCCCAGCGCGTCCACCTGGATGGCGGTCGGCGAGATGGCGCCGTGGACGCGCCCGCCCCCATGGAGTACTGCCAGCGCCTCGGCGACGGGCAGCAGGACGAGCGCGGCGTCGTCCGGGGGGAGTGCGCCGCGTGTCCGCACCCGGTCGGCCAACCGGGCGTCGTACTCGCTCACCTGCCGGAGGCTACCCACAATCGGAGCGACATCGGCGGTTCTTGTCGAGGGCTCGCCACAGTCACGCGGCGCCGGCGATCCTGAGCTCGCCGTCCTGCTCCTCGAGTTCGAGGGTCACCTCTTCGGTGCGCTTGCCCTTGCCCGGGAAGACGTAGGAGTAGGTGTAGGTGACCGTCATCGCCGTCGGATCGGCCGCGATGCTGAGGATCTGGGGCGACCGCAGTGGTCCCCAGAACGCTTCGTACCCCGGGCTCTCCGCCTGGTACGCCGGCGTGAGCATCCGGAAGCCGGCCGCCGGATCCTCATCGGCCGTCCGCACGTACGTCTCGGCGAACTCCTCGAGCTCGCCGGCCGTGCGGGTCGGGGCTGCGGTGCCCGTGGGCGACGTGGATCCCGCGCCGTCGGCCGCGTTCCGGCCGGGATCGTCGTCACCTCGGCCGATCAGCGCGACGGCAGCGACGAGCGCCGCGATCACCAGTGCAGCGGCCACCACCAGTGGAGTCGTACGTCGGCGCGATCGCGCCGGCGTCGGCAGGGGTTGGGGCGCCGGCGGACGGGGCAACGGGGGAGCCATGGCCGGAAGGGCGGCCGTCGCCGTCGCCTCCGTGCTCACGGGATCCGCGCGCCTCAGGTAGTCGCGTACCTCGGACATCGACGGCCGCGCCGCCGGATCGGCGGTCATCGTCATCTCGACCAGGGGGCCCAGCCAACCCGCTTCGACCGGTCGGGGCGGGTCGCCGCGGACGATCCGGTAGACCACTGCAAGCGGCCCGTTCTCTCCCTCCTCGACGTGGTACGGCGGCCGGCCGGTCAGGACGTGGACGAGGGTCGCGCCGAACGCCCAGACGTCACTCGCGGGACTCGCGAGGACGCCGGTGGCGACCTCGGGAGCGAGGTACGCCGGCGACCCGGTCACCAGGCCGGTCTGCGTGAGCGTCGCGTCCTGGTCACCGCGGGCGATGCCGAAGTCCGAGAGCTTCGCGCCGCCCGCCTCGCTCACCAGGATGTTGGACGGCTTCACGTCGCGGTGGACCACGCCCTGGGCGTGGGCGGCCACCAGGGCGTCCGCGACGGGTTCGAGCAGCTCCGCGGCGGCGGTGGGGGTCAGCGGGCCGCTCTCCCTGACCACAGATGAGAGAGAGGGACCGTCGACGTACTCCATGATCAGCCAGAGCGCGTCGTCGGTCTGCACCAGGTCGAACACAGAGACCACGTGCGGATGGTTGATGCGGGCCGCGAGCCTGGCCTCCCGCGCTGCGCGGGCCGGGTCGTGGGTCTGGCCGGACAGCATCCCGATCCGCTTCACGGCGACCGGGCGCCCCAGGACCTCGTCGCGACCCAGCCAGACCGCGCCACTCGCGCCCCGCCCGACCTCGCGATCGAGCGTGTAGCGCCCATCCACCGGTGTGCCGCTCATGATGCCCTGAACGTACCCACAGGTCGTGCTTCGAACCCAGTGGGCGTCTTGCCTCCGGATGGGGCAGGCTTGCTTCCACCATCTTGTTGTTCTTGTTCGTTCGTCTGCTGATTGTTCCCACCCGGAAAGGACCGACGTGCCCGTCGACCCCACCCTCCTCGACGATCTCGCGTGGCGCGGCCTGCTGGCCGAGTCCACCGACCGCGACGCGCTCGGCGCTGCGCTTGCGGAGGGCAGCGTCCGGTACTACGTCGGCTTCGACCCCACGGCGCCGAGCCTGCACATGGGCAACCTGGTGCAGATCGTGACCGCCATGCGCCTGCAGCGCGCCGGCCACACGCCGTTCGCACTCGTCGGTGGCGCCACCGGAATGATCGGCGACCCGCGGGACTCGGGGGAGCGGACCCTCAACTCCCTCGACACGGTGCAGGACTGGACCAACCGGGTCCGCCGCCAGATCGAGCCGTTCCTGTCCTTCGAGGGCGACAACGCCGCGACGATGGTGAACAACCACGACTGGACCGCCGGGCTCTCGGTCATCGACTTCCTGCGCGACATCGGCAAGCACTTCCCGGTGAACCGGATGCTGGGGCGCGAGACCGTGAAGCGCCGGCTCGAGTCCGGCATCAGCTACACCGAGTTCTCCTACGTGCTCCTGCAGTCGATGGACTTCCTGACCCTGTTCCGCAACCACGGCGTCACGCTCCAGTTCGGCGGGTCCGACCAGTGGGGCAACCTGACCGGCGGTGTCGAGCTCATCCGGCGAGCCGAGGGCGGCCACGCCCACGCCTTCGCGACGCCCTTGATCACCAAGGCCGACGGGACGAAGTACGGCAAGACCGAGGGCGGCGCCCTCTGGCTGGATCCCGAGCTGATGGCGCCGTACGCCTTCCACCAGTTCTGGCTCAACGTCGAGGACGAGAAGGTCATCGAGCTGATCAAGACCTTCACCTTCGTGTCGCGTGAGGACATCGAGGCCCTCGAGGTACGCCATGCCGAGAAGCCGTTCCTGCGGGAGGCCCAGAAGCTCCTCGCGGACGAGGTCACGACGCTGGTCCATGGCTCGGTCGAGACCGAGCAGGCGAAGACGGCGGCCGCGGCGCTCTTCGGAGGCGGCGACATCACCGCGCTGTCCGCAGTGACCCTGGGAGCGGCACTGGCAGAGGCCGGTGTCGTCGAGGTCGACGGTGGCGCCGGCATCCCCGACGTGGTCGAGCTGTTGACCCTCACCGGGCTGGCCGCATCGAAGGGCGAAGCGCGCCGGACGATCGCCGAGGGCGGGGCGTACCTCAACAACGTGAGGGTCGACGACCCTGCTTTCACCCCGACGGCAAGCGACCTGATCGGGTCGTCCTGGCTGGTTCTCAGGCGTGGAAAGAAGCGTTTCGCAGGCGTCCGCGTGCACTGAGAACGCCCTCCGGAGGCCGTGTGGCCCGCGTCACGCCCCCCGGATTTGTGCTCTCCGGGGGAGTGTCGTAATGTTCTGCATGTCGCCGGGTGCGGCGGGAAGCAAGGAGCCGATCGGCTCCGGGCTACCGGCCCCAGCGAACACCATCTCGATCGCAGTCAGATCGGGTGCCAGTCCGAAAAGCAGGCCTTGTGGGCCTGGTACAGACCGGGATCCGGATTGTGATGGGATAACCATCAGCGCGAAGACAGACCGGCAACGGCGAGCTTCGCAGTGTTTGATGTTTGAGAACTCAACAGTGTGTCATGCATATAGATTGTTGTGACTGTTTTGCGCTGACTGCCTTTGGGTGGTTGGTGTGTGGTTTCGGCAATATGATTG
>NZ_JBMCYZ010000012.1:0-13019 GCF_048654605.1 Nocardioides sp. CPCC 206347 | reverse complement strand
ACTAGACAGCTCCACTTCACAACCGGGGGCCCTCACCTGTCAGCCCGACTCACCGCCGGAGGGCGGGACAACCTCCCTGGGCATCACAGCTAGTCGCATTCGCTGAGGATCCAGGCCGTCACGGTCTGGCTGTCCTCGGACAGTCCGGGTGCCAGCTCGGCCAGGGCGGCACCGTCGGCCTCGCTGGGGTCGGCCAGCAGCTCGCGGGCCGACCGGAACCCCTCGCCGAGGTCCGTGAGCGCGGTGTCGACGTCGTCGGGAGCGTCCTTCTTGAGCGCGTCCAGCTCCGCGACGAGGGCGTCGACGGCTGTCGCGTCCTCGGGGGAGTCCTTGCCGTCGTACAGCGCCGTCTGGGCGTCCGTGATCCGCTGGGCCGTGTCCTCGAACCGGTCGCACTCGACCGTGATGTCCGTGACGGGTGCCGACGGGTCGGCGTCCGGCTCGTCTGGATCGTCGCTGCAGCCACCGCACAGCAGCGCGAGGACGGCCAGAGCGGCCGGCAGCCCGAGGAACCGGGCTGCCGGTCCGCGCCGGTCGCCGGGGTCTAGACCAGCCACACGCACTCCGGGTACGGGTGGATGTTGTTGCCGTACGGCGAGAGGAAGTAGGCGATGATGTCCAGCCCGAAGTCGGGCAGCGAGAACCCGAGCAGGTTGATGTCGGGCGTGATCAGCCAGGCCGGCGTGTTGGTCCCGTCATCGGCCGGCTGGCCGAGCGTGAACGTGTTGCCCGGCGTCGTGTAGCCCGGTGCCGGACGGACGTCGAAGGACACACCGCAGTCCGCGATCCCGAAGTGGATGATCGGGAGGTGGAACGCACGTTCCTGGATGTTCTGGTTGATGTGCCAGCGGGGCGCGACGTTCCCGAAGGGGATCACCAGGTGCGGGATGTTGACGATCGTGATGGTGTCCGAGCCCAGCGGGTCGGGCCAGTCGATGAACACCGAGAACTTGTCCTCGAGGTCGACCGTCAGGTTGCTGTCCTGGCCGAACGTGAAGGTCCCGAAGGTTCCGTCGAGGCCCGTCGTGAAGCCCAGGCGGAGGTTCACGTCGGAGAAGTCCGTCAGGCCCAGGGTCACCCGCCGGATCTTCAGGTCGGCCGACAGGTTGCCCCGGTTCTGGAAGAACCCGGTCTGGCCGTCCTCACCACTGCCCCAGTCGAGCGAGATCGACTTCTGCACGCGTCCCGCCGCCTCGAGCGCGAAGGCCTCGGTCGCCGGGCTCGAGGTGATGTGCAGGCGGGAACCGGTCAGGTCGCCGGTGACGACCTGACCGAGGTCGGTGACGGTGAGCTTCACGGCTGCGTTGGCGTCGACCGGGTCGGCGATCCGCGCGGAGGCGAAGGCGTCGATGTCGAGTCCGGGGGCGAAGGTCGTCATCGTGAAGACGGGTGCGTCGACCGTCGTACCGCCGCCGGCAGTGGTGTCCTTGCCGATCAGGATGTCGACGGTCTTCGGGACGTCGTGCAGGTGCACGGAGGCGGCGAAGTCGGCGTCGCCCACGTGCTTGTACGCCGCCGTGATGTCGCTGATGCCCTGGTTCATCACGATGCCGACCTTCTTCGTGTCGGCGCCGAAGGCGACGTCCACGCTGATGGTCTTCGGGATCGCACTGATGGTCAGCTGCGCCTCGTCGGTGTTGTCGTACTGCGCGTTCGCCGTGAACGCCCCCAGCGCCTCGCTGGCGACGTAGTCGAGTCCGGTGGTGTGGCTGCCGTCGGGCTCGGTGCGCGTGACGGTCGGGCCGAAGGTGAAGTCCACCGGGTTGGCCGTCGGGATGCCCTGCGTCAGGTAGAGGCTGAGCGGCTTGGGCGCGAGTGCCTGCAACTTGGCGTCGACCACCAGGGTGCCGTCGGTCGGGTGGAACCCCGTGACCGTGTAGACGCCGGTGGTGGAGTTGAGGTCGAGTCCCGTCGGCAGTCCGGTCAGGTACAGCTTGGCCCGGACGGCCTTGTCGGAACCGCTCGCCCCGTCACGGACGGCGACGCCGTGGACCTGCGGCGGCACCGGTGTGGCGGCCAGCGCCGCGGACTTGCCCGCCGCGACCGAGAGCGTCAGGTCGGGGTTGGTGTTGCCGTCATAGGTGATCCGGCCGCCCTCGCTGCGCAGCGTGATCTCGGAGGGCAGGTTGCTCAGCTTGCCCGACGCCTCGAGGTCACCCTCCTCCAGGTGCGCCTCCGCTGCGAACGAGAAGGTGCTGTTGTCGCCCATGTCGAGACCGGCCTCGAAGCCGCCGCCGTCCCCGTCGTCGGGCAGCTTGGTGAAGGATGCGCGCCGCAGGTTGCTGATCTTGAGGCTGGCGTCGAGGTCGCCCGAGGCCTCGTCGTAGTACGCCGTCAGGTGGTCGCCCGGCAGCGTCGAGTAGTCCTCGTGGTTCGTGACGTTCGCGACGATCGAGCCGATGCCCGCCGCGGGTGCGTCGAAGAGGACGTTGCCGTCCGCCCAGGTCGCGTTCCACTTGGCCGGGATCGAGCTGATGGTCAGGCCCGCGTCGAAGTCGCGGTCCATGTCGAGGGTGGCCGCTGTCAGGTGCGCGGTCGCCGAGGCGCTGGTGGTCGCGGTGTCCGCATCCCAGTCGAGGACCGAGTTCTTGCCGTCGAAGAGCACCTTGGCGTGTGCCGGGATGCCCAGCACCTCGGCCGTGATCCGGTCGCCGCCCATCCGCTCGACACCGGCGTAGACCTTGTCGATCGAGTCGCTGGCGTCGTACGTGATCAGGTTGCCGTTCAGGTCGACCTGCATGTGCTTCGGGACGCCGTGGACCTGGTAGACGGCGTGGTCGACCTCGGTCGGCTTGGTCACGTCCGGCGTGGTGGTGTCGGTCGCCTCGACGAGGCCGATCTCGTCGTTCGCGGTGTACTCGATGTTCTGGTGCGTGCCCTGACGGACCAGGTCGACCCGTACCGACGACGGCAGCTTGTCGACCGTTGCGGTGAAGCGACGGTTGCTGTCGACCGGACCCGACGTCGTGGCCTGGTCGATCACCGCGTCCACGCGGGTGGCGGTCGGGGTGTCGACCGTGATCGTGTCCGTGCTGCCGGTGCTGCCGTGCGTCATCCGGGCGCCGACGTTGAGGGTCGTCGGGAACGGGTTCAGCTGCACGGAGCCGGTCAGCGGGTCCTGCTCGGTCAGCGGTACGCCGCCGCTGCCACCGGTCAGCGACTTGACGCCGAACGTGATCGCCTCCTTGAGGCCCGGGTTGGTCGAGATGACGTCCGCAGCGACCCGGATGTCGCCGGTGATCGCGTCGACGATGTTCTTGAGCAGGACCCGGGCGGTGCTGTTGCCGCCGAGGGTCGAGGCGCGTCCGTCGATGCCGACCGCCACCCGCTTCTTGACGATCGGTGTGTCGTAGACGGCGAACACGTGCGCCGGGAGGGGGCCGCTGTTGGGCGTGATCCGCTGCACCGCGAACCGGGCTCCGACGTCGATCAGGTTGGTGACCGGGTTGAGCTGCGCCAGGACGTCAGGCAGGTGGTCACCCGTGACGTCGGCCGGCACCGGGACACCCACCGGCAGCGAGATGCTGCACGAGAGCGGCATGGTCGGCGACTCGGCGCAGATCTTGTAGAACAGCGGGGACAGCAGGTTCACGACGGGCAGCGTGAACAGCTTGCCCTGGACCTTGCTGACCTCCTGCAGGACCGCGTCCAGTGCGTCCAGCACCAGGGGGACGAGGGGCAGCGAGGTGAGTGTGTCGTTGAACGTGGGCGGCAGGCCGGCCGTGATGTTGCTCGACGTGCGCGCGGTCGGTGCGGTCACCGACGAGCGGGGGAGTCGCGCCGAGGTCAGGCTCGGCGCCTCCGCCAGCTCCTCCGCCACGGCGTCCAGCGCCTCGCCCGTCTGGTCACGGTTGACCGGTGGGGTGTCGGCCGGCGGGGGAGTCGGCGTCGTGTCGTTGAGCTCCTCCTTGAGGTCCTCGGTGCCCTCCTTGCCGAAGACCACCATCGCCACGCCGGCCAGGTAGGTCTCGCGCTCCTGGGCCGTGGGCGTCGTGTTCGTGATGTCGAGCAGGTCGGCGACCAGGCACGCACTCAGCCACAGCTGCGTCGGCTCGGGCAGCGCGTGGAATCCCTCGGCGAGGATGTCCGCCGGCACCGTCCTGAGCGCGACGAAGTCCTTGCGCCAGGCGTTGTCCGTGAACCGCGGCGACCAGAGCTCCACGAAGCGGTCGCGGTTCTCCGCCGTCGCGCCGTCCGTCGGCGGTGGCTCAGCGCAGCGCACCGCGCTGCCACTGGCCACGGCCGGGAGGGGAGCGGCGTGCGCGGCCTCCGGGTTGACGAGGGCAGCCAGCATCACGGCTGAGGACAGGGCAGCACAAAGGGTCCGAGCGCGCACGGAGAACACCTGCCAAATCGGGGGATTGGGAGCAAAGCAGGAAAAGTGGCGGTGCTCACTATCTTCCTGTGCGCGGGTGCGCGCCAGCCACTCCGGAAAGTCTTTACCTTTCTCTGCCCTGAAGGGCGAGGCAGGTGTGCCCGTTCGCTACCTGGTCCGGTCAGCGCCCCTTGAAGTCGGGCTTCCGCTTCTCGAGGAACGCGCGCGGACCTTCCTTGGCGTCCTCCGAGGAGAAGACCGGAGCGCCGACCCTCGCGTCGTCGGCCCAGCAGTCGTCCTCGTGCTTGCCTTCCGAGTCGCGCATCGTCTTGAGGATCGCCTGGACGGCGATCGGACCGTTGGCAGCGACCATGTCCGCGAGCTCGTGTGCCTTGGCCAGTGCCTGGCCGTCGGGTACGACGTGGCCGATCAGGCCCAGCTCCCTGGCCTCCGGGGCGAGCAGGGTGCGTCCGGTCAGCAGCAGCTCGGCTGCCACCGTGTACGGGATCTGGCGGGGGAGCCGGACCGCCGAGCCGCCCATCGGGTACAGGCTCCAGCGGGCCTCGGCGACCCCGAACTTCGCCGATTCACCGGCGACGCGGATGTCGGTGCCCTGCAGGATCTCGGTGCCGCCGGCGATCGCCGGGCCCTCCACGGCCGCGATCAGCGGCTTGGTCAACCGGAACCCCTTGAGCAGCCCCTTGATGACCGTCGGGTCGTACTCGCCGGACTCGAAGGCCTCCGACGGCGGCTTCTTGTCGGCTGCCTGCAGGTCCATGCCCGCGCAGAAGAAGCCGCCTGCGCCAGTGAGGATGCAGACCCGGATCTCGGGGTCGGAGTTCACCCGGTCCCAGGCCTGTTCCATGATCCGCAGCATCGCGCCGGACAATGCGTTGCGGCGCTCCGGACGGTTCATGGTGACGATCAGCTTGTGACCGTCCTGCTCGACGAGGCAGTCGGGTTCACGGTCGTTGGCAGCGTCATCGGTGGGGGACATGTGAACCACGCTAGCGAAAAAGTGAAACGTGTTCTAGTCTCGGATCGTGGCCCTGAACATTGCCGATCTCTTCGAACATGCCGTCGACGTCGTCCCCCAGAAGCCCGCCGTACAGGTGGGCGATCGCGTCATCACCTTCGCCGAGCTGGAGGCCGAGTCGAACAAGCTCGCGCACTACCTGCAGGCCCGGGGCATCGGTCACGGCGACCACGTCGGGCTCTACGCCAAGAACAGCATCGAGCACGTGATCGCCCTGATCGCGATCCTCAAGGTCCGCGCCGTGGCGATCAACGTGAACTTCCGGTACGTCGCCGGCGAGCTCGAGTACCTCTTCGACAACGCCGATCTCGTCGGCCTGGTCCACGACCGCGTCTACGCGCCGTTGGTCGCCGAGGTCGCGCCGAAGTTCGACAAGCTGCAGACGATCGTCGCCGTACCGAACCCGCTCGAGCCGGACGACACCAGTGACGTGTCGTCGTACGGGGGTGTCCTGCTCGAGGACGCCGTCGCCGGCCAGTCCGACGTCCGTGACTTCGGCGAGCGCAGCCCGGACGACATCCACATCATCTACACCGGCGGCACGACCGGTTTCCCGAAGGGCGTCATGTGGCGCCACGAGGACTTCTGGCGCGTGCTCGGCGGCGGCATCGACTTCATGACGGCCGAGCCGCTGGAGGAGTACGACCAGTCGAAGAAGGCACAGCAGGACAGCCTCGTCACGCTGCCGCTCAGCCCGCTGATGCACGGCGGTGCGCAAGCCTCGCTCCTGATGCACCTCTTCGCGGGCCAGGTCACCATCCTCGAGCCGAAGTTCGACCCGGTCCGCACCTGGGAGCTGGTCGACAAGCACGGCGTGCAGATGATGTTCATGACCGGAGATGCGATGGCGGTGCCGCTGATCGATGCCTACGAGGCAGGCGGATACTCCGGCCAGACGCTGTTCGCCATCGCGTCCAGCGCGGCGATCTTCTCCAAGTCGGTGAAGGAGCGCTGGATGAAGCACTTCCCGAATGCCGTCTTCACCGACTCCATCGGCTCCTCGGAGACCGGCTTCCAGGGCACCGGCCTGCAGGACGCCAGCGCCCTGTCCACCGACGGCCCGGTGGTCTCCATCCCCCCGACAACGGTGATCCTCGGAGACGACAACCAGATCCTCGACCCGGTCACCGATGTGGGCAAGGTCGGCCGCACGGCCCGCTCGGGCAACGTGCCGGTCGGCTACTACAAGGACCCCGAGAAGTCGGCCCGCACCTTCATCGTGATCGACGGCGTCCGCTACTCGATCCCCGGCGACAACGCCCGGATCGAGGAGGGCAACCGGATCACCCTGCTCGGCCGCGGTTCGAACTGCATCAACACCGGCGGCGAGAAGGTCTACCCCGAAGAGGTGGAGCAGGCCATCAAGGCCCACCCCGGTGTGTACGACGTCCTCGTGGTGGGCCTGCCCGACGAGAAGTACGGCCAGACGGTGGCCGCTGTCGTCGAACCCCGCCCCGGTGCGACCGTCGAGCTGGAGGAGCTGCGGACCTTCCTGCGATCGCACCTCTCCGGCTACAAGCTGCCGCGCGTGCTGACGCTCGTCGCGGAGGTCCCGCGCAACGCGACCGGCAAGGCCCAGTACCCCCGCGCCAAGGAACTGGCGCTCGAGAGCCGTACCGAGGAGGTGTCGGTCTGATGAGGACCGCACTGTGTGATGCCTTCGGCATCGAGTACCCGATCTTCGCCTTCACGCCGTCCGAGCACGTCGCCGCCGCGGTCTCCCGCGCCGGCGGTCTCGGCGTCCTGGGGTGCGTCCGCTTCAACGACACCGACGAGCTCGAGCGGGTCCTCACGTGGATGGACGAGAACACCGACGGCAAGCCGTACGGCGTCGACGTGGTGATGCCGATGAAGATCCCCACGGAGGGCACGTCGGCCGACCTGTCGTCGTACATCCCTGAGGAGCACCGGAAGTTCGTCGACGAGACGCTGCTCAAGCTGGGCGTCCCGCCGCTGCCCGAGGGCGAGGGACGCGAGGGCGTCCTCGGCTGGCTGCACTCGATGGCGCGCTCGCACGTCGACGTCGCGCTGCAGCACCGGCCGGTCCTGATCGCCAACGCGCTCGGCTCGCCGCCGGTCGACGTGATCGAGCAGTGCCACGCGGCCGGACTGAAGGTCGCCGCCCTCGCGGGCGCGCCCAAGCACGCACTGAGCCACGTCACCAACGGCGTGGACATCATCATCGCGCAGGGCTACGAAGCGGGCGGTCACACCGGCGAGATCGCCAGCATGGTGCTGACGCCCGACATCGTCGATGCCGTCGGTCCGGACGTCCCGGTGCTGGGTGCCGGTGGCATCGGCTCGGGCCGGCAGATCGCCGCGTCGCTCGCGCTCGGTGCCCAGGGCGTGTGGACCGGGTCCATCTGGCTCGGCACCGAGGAGTACCGAAACCTGTCCGGCAACAAGGGCTGGGAGACGGCCTTCCTGCGCGCGACGTCGTCCGACACCGTCCGGACCCGGATCTACACCGGCAAGCCGGCCCGTCTGCTCAAGACGAAGTGGACCGAGTCGTGGAACGAGGAAGGTGCCCCGGCACCGCTCCCGATGCCGCTGCAGAACCTGCTGGTCGCGGACGCGCACAACCGGATCAACGCGTCGGGGGACCCCGACGTGATCTCGATGCCGATCGGGCAGATCGTCGGTCGGATGAACGAGGTCCGGCCGGTCGCCGAGGTCGTCGCCGACCTGGTCGCCGAGTTCGAGTCCACGGTGAAGAAGCTCGACGGCATCGCGGGAATCTGAGGGATGGCTCTGCGCTTGGAGCCGCTGCATCGCCGCATCGCCGTTGCGATCGCCGTCGCAGGTGTCCTGGTGGGTGGAAGCCTCGCCGCCGCCTCTGACGAGGTCTCGTCCCAGGCGGTGCCCGAGGCCGCTTGTGGGCCGGGATCGCGTCCCGAGACCACTGACCTCCAGGGCCGCGTGCCCACGGCGGACTACGACTCCGGTCGGGTGCTGGAGGGATACACCTGCAACACCGAGCAGGTCGGTCGTCATGGCACGACCGGTGGGTTCAAGACCCTTCGCTACACCGATGCCCAGGGCCACACCTGTGCCTTCTACGACTCCACCCGGATCCTCGGGATGGACGTCGTCGGCAACCTGCTCAACGGCACCGGGCTCGGGGTCGTGGTTCTCGACATGACGAACCCGGCGTCGCCGCGCAAGACCGCCAACCTCATCACTCCGGCCATGCTGAGCCCGCACGAGTCGTTGCTGGTCAACGCTGAACGCGGCCTGCTCGTGGGGGTGATGGGCACCCTTGCCACCGCACCCGGCGTTCTCGACGTCTACGACGTCCGTACCGACTGCCGCCGCCCGAAGCTCTTGTCGACCACGCTGTCCGGTGTCCTCGGGCATGAGAGCGGGTTCGCGCCCGACGGCCAGACGTTCTGGACCGCTGGCGCAGCGGGCTTCACCATGACCGCCGTCGACATCGCCGACCCGCGGCGGCCCCGGGTGGTCCTCGTCAAGCCGGGGGTCATCGCGCACGGACTCCGGTTCTCTGACGACGGCGCCACGATGTACGTCGCGAACATGGGCACACCGTCGTCCAGCTCGATCCTCGACAAGCCGAGCCTGCAGATCTATGACGTCTCGCAGGTCCAGGACAGGGTCACCAAGCCACAGGTCCGGCTCCTGTCGGAGATCGACTGGCCGGGAATCTCCATCCCGCAGGTCGCGGAGCCGTTCCACCGGGACGGTCGCAGCTACGTGCTCGAGGTGGACGAGTTCACTGACTGGTTCGGTGACCGCTGGACGGTCGACTTCAAGAACAGCCCGGTCGGTGGCGCACGGATCATCGACGTCACCGACCCTGAGGCTCCCTCCCTGGTGTCGGACATCCGGCTCGAGGTCCATCAGGCCGTGAACCGCACGGCCGAGGTCATGAAAGACCCCGGAAATGCGCTGCCGATCGGCGGCTACTCCGCCCACTACTGCTCGGTCCCGACCCGGGACGCCCCGAACCTGGCTGCGTGCTCGATGATCGGATCCGGACTGCGGATCTTCGACATCAGCGACGTGCAGGACCCGCGCGAGGTCGCCTACTTCAACAAGCCGGCGAAGGGCGGTGCCAGCGCCCTTTCCCAGCCTGCGTGGGACCCGGCCGGGAACAGCGTCTGGTACACCGATGGCACCAGTGGCTTCCACGTGGTGCGGCTGACCAACGGCGTCGAGAACCTGCTCGACTGAGAACAGGCCCTTCCGCATTGCCGGCAACAGGCCGACGATGGGAGGGATGCGCACCAGGTTGCCCGCTGAGCCTCGCCGTACCCGCGGTGGGGTGTCCGACGAGCGCCCGGCGGCGCAGGTCCCGACGGCCTTGCGGGTTCCGACAATGCCCAACCGCTCCCCGGGCACGTGGCCGGCTGACGCCCATCACGTCACCACCCTGCAGCGCTGGGCGGGCAACCAGGCCACGGTGCAGCGGTTCGGCGAGAGCGTCCGCGCGGCGGTCCTGGGCATGTTCGGCGCGGCCCGGGTCGAAGGCCTCGCCAAGGCGGGCCAGACGCGTGCCGCCGCTGCGCTGAAGAAGATGCTGGACTACGCCGTGCTGCACGGCTCCGCAGGGCCTCACGGTGACGACTCGGGCTTCCACGTGCGGCTCTTCGCGGCGGTCAACGATCTCGCGGGCGAGGTCGCCGCGCACAAGACCTTCGACAAGCTGCCCGCCCGGCTCCAGGCCATCGTCTTCTCGGCCGAGAAGCTCAACATGGAGAAGGTCGCCGGGGCGCCGAGCGCGCAGAACAAGGCGTGGATGAAGACCGATCCCGACAGCGGCACCGAAGGGGCGGCGAATCCTGGCGTCGCCGGAAGCACGGGCGCCTTCGGAGAGAATGCGTGGAAGTGCAACAAGTTGGTGGCCGACGCCTACCTGGCCAAGTCGGGCGCAGCGATCGGGAAGTCGAAGTACCCGTTCTACGGGTCCGACAAGACCTGGTCCTACAAGGCGAACGACCTGGCCGCGGACGTCGACAAGGGCCAGGCCCGGCTCGAACCCGGCAAGGAGCTCAAGCACTTCCCGTACTCGCAGCTGATCCATCTCGCCGCGGACGGCAAGACCGTGGCGGAGATCTTCGAGTTCGACGGGCGCGGCAAGGTGATCGCCAAGTACCTCCTGGCCGGCGGCATCTTCGAGAAGCACGTCAAGAACGCGAAGGGCAAGTGGGAGAAGACCAAGGAGACGAAGAATCCCGAAGAGCTCGAGCCGGGTGTGTTCGCGCAGACCGGCGACCTGGTGTCGTTCCACAACAAGGAGAAGGGCGCGTCCGGGCACACCGGGCTCAATGTCGGCCACGACCTCTTCATCAGTGCGATGAATGCGACCGAGGGCGTCGGGATCCTGTCCATCTCGCTCCACATGGACGCGAGCAAGTGGGACCACTACGACTACGTCGGGTTCCGCTCGTTCAAGAAGTAGCCAGCTGGGGTCGAGCCCCGGCGGCAGCTGCGCGCAACCGGGCCTCGAGCGGCTCCCGCCATCCGGGCGGGCACCACGCACCCAGGGACCCGACCTCCAGGTAGCGCTCGAGCAACGCATCGAGGTCCACGGGCGGCACCTCGCGTTCGAAGACATCCATCGCCAGGCCACCAAGACCACGGCGGCGACACAACGCGAACGCCAGCCGGGTCTCCTCGACCCCGCCGACGCACTCGAACGGCGTGTGGTCGGACAGGCCGAGCAGCTGCCGGAACCAGACCTGGTTGTCAGGATGGTCGAACAGGTTCCCGTGCCCGCGAAACGTCCGCGCGACCACGTCAGCGGGCAGGTAGGCGCTGTAGCCGAGCCAGACGTACGCGCACTTCGCGCAACGGCCGCACCACGGCTTCTCCACGTTGCAGGAGTGCGTGAACGGGATCGCGTCGGGCTCGGCTGCAAGCATCGTGAAGATCAGCGGATCGTGGACCGCCTTCAACGGGCTGAAGTAGTGGCAGTCCTCGACCAGGTGGGTGCGCAGGTAGTCGGCCAGGACCTGCTCGCACTCCACGGACTTCCCCCACTGGTGGTTGATCTCGTCGCCGGCCGGCGACCACACGGCGTTGCCCTGGTCGGCGCTGCGTTCGTGGCCGAGGCTCAGCCCGCGATAGCCGTGCGCCAGCACGAGGGGTACGGCGGCGAACACCGATGCCGGCGTCTCTGCGGCGGTGAGGGGAAGGAGGTCGTGCTGCGGTGCGAGTCGTGCGACGGGACTGTCCACCAGGTCGTCGTACGCCCAGACCCGGCGGCGCCGTTCGGCAGGCAGCCCGAGCACGTCGAGAAGGGTGTCGCACAGGGAGTGCTGCTTCCCGGCACTGCCGTAGGTCGAGCTGGAGTAGACGAGGGTGTCGCACGGGACCCCGGCTCGTTGCAGCAGCCGGAGCGACACCACGCTGTCCTTGCCGCCGCCGAAGAACGCCAGCACTCCCGGCTCGCCCGTGCCGCTGACAGCAACGGGGCTCGGGACGACTTCGGCGGGCGAGCGGAGCAGGTCCGGCCCTTCGTAGTCCGGGAGGTCGTGCTCGTAGCGCCACTGCGCCCACACGCCGTGGACGACCCGACGCCAGAGCGACCAGAACTCCGGCGTGCAGTGGCGCTGGTACGGACCCGCGTCGAAGTGGGCGGGCCGCAGGCTGACCAGCGTGTTCGCGGTGAAGGCCGCCAGGTGGAAGCAGACCCGGTCCAGCGTGTCCGGGCCGTAGCGCCGTTCGAGGTCGACCAGGTCGACGTCCTCGTACCAGTACGACGCCGTGAACCGCAGGTCGTCGAGACCGAACTGCAGGGACAACTGGTGCTCGGAGCGCGTGTGCGTACCGAGCCACAGGGTGCCGGCTCCCGAGCGCCGTGTTGGGTCCGACAATGCGGCCTCCGTTGTCGTGCGGCAGCCTGCCTCAAGGAAAGTCCCGAGCCGGGGACCTGGGCAAGGACGAAGAGGCAACAATGGGGGCATGACGCGCAATGTGCTGATCGCCGGAGCCGGACCGGGTGTGAGCGGATCGCTGGCCAGGCTCTACGCCGCCGAGGGTTGCGGCGTCGGGCTCCTGGGCGCTGAGGACGAGGTCCTGGCCACGCTGGGCGCCGAGGTCGAGGCTGCCGGGGGCACCGCCGGTACGGCGGTCGTCGACCTCACCGACGACGCCGCCACCCGCGCCGCGGTGACCCGGATGGGGGAGCACGTCGGGCAGTTCGACGTCATCCACTTCAACCCGTCGGCGTACCGGGAGAAGGACCCGCTGACGCTGACGCCCGACGAGCTGCTCGAGGACGTGCGACTCGGTGTCGGTGCCCTGCTGACGTTCGTCCAGGCCGCTCGTCCGTTCCTCGCGAGCGGCGCCCGGATCTCCGTCACCGGCAGCATGGCCGCCGACTCCCCGTGGTTCGGTGCCGCCTCGCTCGGCGTGCAGAAGGCCGGAGTCCAGAACCTCGTGCGCAGCATCGACGCCACCCTCAAGGACGACGGCATCCGCGCCGTGTCCGTGACCGTGCGCGGCATGCTCGGCAAGGAGGGCGCCTTCACGCCCGACAACGTCGCGCTCGCGCTTCGCGCCGCGGTGGACCAGGACGAGTCCGCCTGGCAGGCCGAGATCCCGTACGCGGGCTAGGTGTGATGTCCGGGGACGTTGGTCAGTCGGGTGACCGGTGGCTTGGCTCCGATGGCGGAGTGGACGCGGTGATGATTGTAGAAGTGGAGC
>NZ_JBMCYZ010000011.1:0-32538 GCF_048654605.1 Nocardioides sp. CPCC 206347 | reverse complement strand
TCACCATCGACACCAACCGCGACTACCAACCCAAAAACCAGAAAGATCCGAACCCCCAATGAGGGTTCGGATCTTTCCTATCTCTTGCGAGATCACAACGTCGGGCTGACAGGATTTGAACCTGCGACCCCCTGACCCCCAGTCAGGTGCGCTACCAAGCTGCGCTACAGCCCGAACACTTCGTACGGGATCGCCGTCCGAAGCGCTGGGAACCTTACCGCAGCCGCATCTGCTGACCCGAATCGCCCTCCGCGAACAGTCAGAGTGGGATAGGAATCAGGGATGGCCCGACGATTCCTTGCTGCCCTGGTGTTGCCCCTCGTTCTCGCTGGCTGCGGCAACGACGACAGGTCAGGCGCCGACCACGCGGACGATGCCCCGACCACGGCGACCACGGCAGCGACCGCCGGCGACGCTGGGTCGGGCGGACTCAGCGCTGCAGACAGGACCGCGATCGAGGAGACGGTCCGGGAGTTCCTGGTCACCGGCGACTGCAACCTGACCACCGTTGAGTACCTGCGCGACATCTCTCTGTTCGCCGAGGACGACGCCACCCGAGAAGAGGCCTGCACGGCCTGGGAGAAGGTCTACAGCAAGCCTCTCTTCACCAAGGAGGACGTGCTCCTCACTGACCTCACCGTGAGCGACGGGGTGGCGACGGTGAAGGTGGGTTCCGAGATCGCGCCGAAGCTGACCACGCTCTACCAGGTGACACTGGTCGAAGGTGCCTGGCTGGTCAGCGGCGACGAGTACAACACCGACGGGCTCTGATCAGCGGAAGTCGCGCGAGGACTGGCGGGCCTGGAGCGCCGCACCCGCGCCGGGCAGGACGGTGTCGATCGACTCGATCCGGTCGGCCAGCAGGTTGGTGACGCCGTCCTCGCGTTCGAGGCGGCCACGGATCACCACGGCCACCTTGTTGCGGGCCGCCTGTCGGTGCACCCGCATCACACCGGGAGAGCAGACGACGTTGAGCATCCCGGTCTCGTCCTCGAGGTTGAGGAAGGTGATCCCGCTGGCGGTGCCGGGGCGCTGACGGTGGGTGATCAGCCCGGCGACGTGCACCCGTCGGCCGGCCTCGGCGGTGGGCAACTCCCCCACCGCCCTGATCCCCGCCGCCGTGAGGACCTCCCGGTAGTGCTGGATCGGATGTACGTCGGTGGAGATGCGGGTCGCCCACAGGTCCGCGAGCGTCACCTCCATCGGGCTCATTCCCGGCAGCGTCGGCGGCCCGGGGGCGGGCGTGCTGCCCGGCAGCTGCGCCTCGGTCTCCGAGTAGCCGGCCATCCACAACGCCTGGCGGCGATCCAGGCCGAACCCGTCGAAGGCACCGGCCGTGGCGAGCGCCTCGAGCTGGGCAGCCGTCAGTCCGGCTCGGCGCGAGAGATCCCTCAGGTCGTCGTACGGCGCCCGCTCGCGCTCGGCAACGATCCGGGTGGCGACCTCGCCCCCGATCCCCTTCACGGCATCCAGCCCGAGCCGCACGGCCAGCCCGCCGTCGTACCGAAGCTCGTCCACCCCACCGGGCTCGCAGGGCTCCATGCCGGCCTGGGCGCCGGAGAGCGCAATGTCCGGGCGGCGTACCTCGACGCCGTGGCGGCGGGCATCGGCGACCAGCGACTGAGGCGAGTAGAAGCCCATCGGCTGGTTGCGGAGCAGCCCGGCGAGGAACACCGCGGGATAGCGCAGCTTGAACCACGAGGAGGCGTAGACGAGCAGCGCGAAGCTGAGGGCGTGCGACTCGGCGAACCCGAAGCCGGCGAAGGACAGGATCTTCACGTAGATCCCGTCGGCGACATCGCCGACGATGCCCTTGCGCTCCATGCCGGCGTAAAGGGTGTCCTTGACCCGCTCGATCCGCTCGACGCCGCGCTTGGAGCCCATCGCGCGGCGCAGCAGGTCGGCGTCGTCGCGGGTGCAGTCGCCGAGGACGACCGCCATCTGCATCAGCTGCTCCTGGAACAGGGGCACGCCGAGGGTGCGCTCCAGCACGGGGACCAGCAACGGGTGCTCGTAGGTCACCGGCTCGCGTCCGGTCTTGCGCCGGACGAAGGGGTGGACGGCGCCACCCTGGATCGGCCCCGGCCGGATGAGGGCGATCTCGATCGCGAGGTCGTAGAAGGACCGCGGCTTGAGCCGCGGCAGGGTGCCGATCTGGGCGCGGGACTCGACCTGGAAGACACCGATCGAGTCGGCGCGACCGAGCATGTCGTAGACCTCGGTCTCCTCCTTCGGAATCGTCTCGAAGGTCCAGCGCGTGCCGAGGTGTTCCTCGACCAGTCGCATCATGTGGTCGAGCGCGCCGAGCATCCCGAGCCCGAGCAGGTCGAACTTCACCAGCCCCATCGACTCGCAGCCGTCCTTGTCCCACTGCAGCACGGTGCGGTTGGGCATCCGCGCCTTCTCGATCGGACACACCTCGCCGATCGGGCGTTCGGTCAGCACCATCCCGCCCGAGTGGATGCCGAGGTGACGGGGCGCGCCCATCAGCTCCTCGGCGAGCGAGACCACCTGGGCTGGGATGCCGAGTCCCTTCTCGACCTCGCTCCCCCAGCCGTCGATCGACTTCGACCAGGCGTCCTGCTGTCCGGCCGAGAACCCGAGCGCCTTCGCCGCATCGCGCACCGCCATCCGCGGGCGATAGCTGACGACATTGCAGACCTGCGCGGCATTACGACGTCCGTAGGTCTCGTAGACCCACTGGATGACCTCCTCGCGCCGGTCGGAGTCGAAGTCCACGTCGATGTCGGGCTCCTCCTCGCGGTGCTCGGAGATGAACCGCTCGAACGGAAGGTTGTAGTAGACCGAGTCGATGGCGGTGATCCCCAGCGCATAACAGACCGCTGAGCTCGCCGCCGATCCCCTGCCCTGGCAGAGGATCCGCTCACGACGGGCGAACGCGACGATGTCGTGGACGATGATGAAGTAGCCCGCGAAGTCCTTGCGGTTGATGACGTCGAGCTCCTTCTCGATCCGCTCCCGGGCGGCCGCGGCATGCGGCAGGTGCGCATAGCGATTCGCGAACCCGCGCTCGGTCAGCTCCCGCAACCACGTGCTCTGCGTGTGACCCTCGGGAATCCCCTGCTTCGGCAGCCGCGGCGAGGCCTTGCGGAGGTCGAAGGCCAGCTCCTCAGCGAGTACGACGGAGCGGTGCACCGCGTCCGGACGGTGGGCGAAGCGGCGGAGCATCTCCTCACCGCTGCGCAGGTGGGCGCCACCGGAGAGGTCCAGCCAGCCGTCGAGCTCGGCGATGCTGCGCCGGGCACGGACCGCTGCCATCGCCGCCGCCAGGCGCCGCTTCTCCGGCGTCGCGTGGTGCACGTTGCCGGTCGCGACCACCGGGATGCCACGGTGGTCGGCGATCCGGGCGAGCAGGTCGTTGGTCTCGTCGGCGCCGGGGTGGTCGCTGACGATCAGCTCCATCACGACGTGCTCGCGCCCGAACCGGTCGACGAGGTCGTCGAGTGCGATCGCGGCCGCGACGGGACCATGGTTGCTGAGGGCTTGCCTGACCGCCCCCTTGCGACAACCGGTCAGGACCAGCCAGTGGCCACGACCCTGTTCGGCGAGCTCGTCGAGGTCGTGCGCCGGGCTGCCCTTCTCCGGCGCACGCAGCCCTGCCTCGGTGATCGCCCCGGAGAGCCGGTGGTAGCCCTCCACACCGCGGGCGAGCACGAGCAGGTGGCTGCCGGCGGGGTCGGGGACGCCGTTCTGGGAGCTGGTCAGTCCGAGGGTGAGCTCGGCGCCGTACACGGTCGGGAGGGCGTAGTCCGTGCCTGCTTCGGCGAACAGCGGCGCACCCGCGAACCCGTCGTGGTCGGTGAGGGCGAGACCGGACAGGCCCAATCGCACCGACTCCTCGATCAGTGCGCGTGGAGAGCTTGCCCCGTCCAGGAAGCTGAAATGGCTGTGGCAGTGCAGCTCCGCGTACGGCGTCGCCTGCTCGGGTCGCGTGATCCGCTCGGGTTCGGCGCGCGGCTGCTTGCGCCGCGAGACCGGCGCTTCCATCGCCGGCGCACGACCGGACAACCGGCGCTCGAGCTCGCTCCACGGGACCGGTGGGTTGTTCCAGCCCATGACTCCAATCTAATCGAACACACGTTCGAACTCAAGGAGGGGGCTCAGCTCCGCAGGACCTTCTCCATCGCCTTGCCCCTGGCCAGCTCGTCGACCAGCTTGTCGAGGTAGCGGATCTTCTGCATCAACGGATCCTCGATCTCCTGGACCTTGATCCCGCACACCACCCCGGTGATCAACGACGCATTCGGACTGAGCCTTGCCGCAGCGAAGAAGTCCTCGAAGGTCGTCTCCGCGGCCAGGTGCGCGTTCAATTCAGTCTCGTCGAAACCGGTCAGCCACTCGATGACCTGGTGCAGTTCGGCGACGCTGCGGCCCTTCTTCTCCACCTTGGTCACGTAGTGGGGATAGACCGACGCGAAGCTGATCGTGAAGATCCTGTGCATCCACAGGAGGCTAGCGCTTCGCGCCACGGCACCTCGGCGCCGTACGGTGTGCACCGTGAAGGCTCTGCTGCTCGAAAACATCCACCCCGCCGCCGTTGAGGTCCTCGAGGGCCGCGGCTACCAGGTGGAGGTGCAGTCCGGAGCGATGTCGGAGGACGAGCTGCTCGCTGCCCTGGTCGACGTCGACCTGCTGGGCATCCGCTCCAACACGACCGTCACGACTCGCGTGCTCAAGGAAGCCCAGGGCCTCCAGGCCATCGGCTGCTTCTGCATCGGGACCTCCCAGGTCGACCTCGTCACGGCGGCCGAGCTCGGCATCGGCGTGTTCAACGCGCCGTACTCCAACACGCGCAGCGTCGTGGAGCTCGTCATCGGCGAGATCATCGCCCTCGCCCGTCGCCTGCCGGAGAAGATCCAGCGGATGCACGACGGCCAGTGGGACAAGTCGGCCCGCGGCAGCCACGAGGTCCGCGGCCGCACGATCGGCATCGTCGGGTACGGCAACATCGGCACCCAGCTCTCGACCGTGGCCGAGGCACTCGGGATGAGCGTGGTCTTCTACGACAACGCCGACCGCCCGGCCCACGGCAACGCCCGCCGTGTCCGCACGCTGACCGAGCTGCTCCAGGTCGCCGACGTCGTCAGCCTCCACGTCGACGGACGACCGGGCAACGCCGGCTTCTTCGGGGCCGACGAGTTCGCGGCCATGAAGCCGCGCGCCCTGTTCATCAACGCCTCACGCGGCATGGTCGTGGACTACGACTCCCTGCGCGACCATCTCCAGTCCGGCCACATCGCCGGCGCGGCCGTCGACGTCTTCCCCACCGAGCCGAAGGCGCAGGGCGACCCTTTCGACTCGGTGCTGCGCGGCCTCGACAACGTGATCCTGACCCCGCACATCGGCGGCTCCACCCAGGAAGCACAGGAGGAGATCGGCTGGTTCGTCGCCGAGAAGCTCACCCGCTACGCCCTCGAGGGCAGCACGGCCCTGTCGGTCAACCTCCCCCCGGTGCAGCCTCCCGCGTTCACTTCCGGCCACCGCCTCGGCTTCCTGCACCACAACGTCGCCGGCGTCCTGGCCGAGCTGAACGCCGCGTTCGCCGCCGCTGGCGACAACGTCATCGACCAGCACCTCTCGACCAGGGACCACCTCGGGTACGTCGTCAGCGACACCTCGGAGCCCTTGTCGGCCGAGACGCTGGAGATCCTGAGCCGCTCCGAGCACTGCGTGTGGGCGCGCGCCTGGTAGCTCCGGGCCTCAGCCCCGTCGCACCGGTTGGCGAAGGATCGTCCGCAATCTCGCCGGCTCCACCCGCCGCGGGTCGCTCAGGTAGATCTCGTGGTGCTTGCCCGTCAACGCATACCCGCCCGCCGGGATGAAGTCGTCGTGCATCGCGGCAAGGACGGGAGCCTCGTCGTCGTACGACCCGACATGGAGGGTCTGGACGCAGGTCCCCTCCTCCAGCGTCTCCAGTCGCACCTTCTCCAGAGCGGCCGGGCTGCCCTTGCGACGCACCTCCGCCACCGCGGACTCGAAGTGCTCGGGTGTGATCCAGTCCGGCGTGAGGATCATGGCGGTCCACTCCCACTGCGACTTGTCCCGCGCTGACGTGAACGACGCCATGTCGTCGGCCCACCACAACGCCTCGAGCGGCGGGACGACGTAGTCCCTGTCGAGGCCGACCTTGCTGGCGAACTTGAGCGTGTAGGCGACGGGGTACAGGGCGGCGAGCGCGTCGGCGTACTCCTGCGCTGTGTTCGGGTCGCCGCGGCCATCGACCATCAGGTACTGCAGCGTCGGGACATCGATGACGCGGAACACCCCCACCCGGGCACGGTAGGAGTCGAGCTCGCGCTTCAGGTCGAGCTTCATGTCGGACCCCCGGATAACCATTGGCGTGTGACGGCGACTCGGACGCACACTAGCCAACTGTGCCGCGGCGACTCAGCCGCACACGACATCCGTTCCGACGCACGCAACAAGGTGGTGAGACATGACTGACATCGACGCGATCGACCTCCTCACGGAGGCACCCAAGCCTGCCCTTCGAGCCCTGGCCGACGCCATCGACCGCGAGTTCGAGCGGCGCGACCCGGTCCTGCCCACGCCTTACGAGTACGCCGCCAAGGCGCTCGGCGTCGACACCGCCGAGCTCATCGTGCTCAGCGAGATGCCGGCGCCGCCGGTCGCGCACGCCGTCGGCCACTGGCTGCACAAGGCCCAGACGCGATGGAGTCTCGACCACGTCGGCGCGGTCCCGAGTCGCCCGGCCATCACCGAGACCGTGCCGGCCGCGTCCGGCGACGTGCAGGCCTTCTCCGCGGCGATGGTCGTGCTGCCGGCCGGGACCCTGGCCGCCGTACCGGTCGTGGTCCGGATCGCTCCGGACCGCTACGGCCCCGACGTGGAGCTGATGGGTCGCGCCCAGGACAGCCCGCAGCTGCCCGAACTGTTCGAGGGCTTCCTGCGGACCTGTCGCACCACCGAGTCGCCGTACCGTCGCGGTGCCTACCGGGTCAGCTCGAACAACGCGGGGCTGGTGCTCCAGCGGTGGACGACTCCCCCGGCGTCCCGCGACCTGCTGAAGCTCGACGACTCCGTGTGGCACACGGTGGACCGCCGGGTGCACCGCGTCCTCGAGCTCGCCGACGACCTGAAGGCACGCGGCCTCGGCACCAGCACGGGTCTCCTGCTCGTCGGCCCGCCCGGCACCGGCAAGACGCAGCTCGGCACGGTCGTGGCCAGCGAGCTCGTCGGTACGACGTCCGTACTGGTCCCCGGCACCTACGTCACCGAGCACTACCTCACCGAGCTGTTCGACCTGGCCGCCGACCTGTCGCCCTGCCTCATCCTGATGGACGACCTCGACCTGATCGCCGGCGAACGCGGGCAGACCAACCCGCACCGGCTGCGGGAGTTCCTCAACGTGATGGACGGCGGACTCGCCGACCGCACGGGCGTGGTGGTCATCGCCTCGACCAACGACCACCGCAAGATCGACAAGGCAGCGCGGCGTTCCTCGCGCTTCGACACCGTCATCAAGATGGAGCCGCCCGGGCTCGACGGACGCCGGGCGATCCTCGAGCGCTACCTCGTCTGGTGCGACGCCGCCCTCGACCTGGATGCCGTGGCCCGGGCGACCGACGGCGCGACGGGCGCGGACCTCAAGGAGCTGGTGCGCGCGGCCGTGCTCGAAACGGCGGACGACGTGACGACCGCTGCGCTGCTCGCCCAGGCAGCCGCAGGGCCGTGGCGTGCGGCGGCTCCGGCCGCAGGCCACTACCTCTGAGGATCAGTCCTTCAGGGCGCGATCGATCTCGGCGATCAGGCTGACGCGTGCCTTGCCAGTCGCTTCCCGGCCACGGACCTGGCGCAGTTCTGCAGGAGTGAGACCGGCCAGCAGCGGACGGATCTTGGCGATGCTCAGGTCGGCGAGGCCGGGGATCGGGTCGTGCTGCACGACGGTGAGCTTCGCGTCCGCAGCACCTGCCGTCGCCTTGCCCGCCTTGTCCTTGCCCTTCTTGGCCTTCTTGCCCTTGTCCTTCTTGCCGGGCTTCGAGCCCTGGCGGACCTTGTCGACGAGCTTGTTCGCCGTCGCCATCACCGGGGCGGCGGCGGTCGACAGGCCGGCCTCGATGTTCTTCCGCGTCTCGACCCGGACCGTCTCCAGGACCTCGAGCAACGCCTGGGTGTAGGCCTTGCTGGTGCTCACCAGCTGATCGATCAGCTTGTCCGCCTCGGCACGACTCAGCGATCCCCGCGTGACGAGGTCGTCGACGACGTCCTGCAGCCGGGTCATCTGGATGGTGACGCTGTGCTCGAGCGCGCCGCGAAGCGCCTTGAGGTTCTTGGCACCGGGGATCAGGTCTGCGTTCTTCTTCGCCATGGGGAGCCTCCTGGGTTCGATTGCTCCGCAGCGTAGACCTGTCGGAGCGCGCCACGCGAGGGTCAGTCGTACGCCGCCTCGACCTCCCACCTGCCGTGGTCTCGAGACGGTCGCTGGGCGACCTCCTCGACCAACGGGAGCGAGCTCCACTTCAGCAACCACGCCCGTCCGTCGACCCCGACGACCTGGAAACGCGCAGCTCGCCCACCCGAGTCGACACCCACCCACCAGGACTCGTCCACCGGCCAGGGGCCGGCCCAGGACGCCACCGGCATCCGTGGCAGCGCACGACGACCGGACGACGGGCCGATCCGGAACTGCCACGGCTCACCCGTCACCACGCCCCGGCCGGTCACTGCGACCAGCGCGCCCGCTTCGTCGACCACCTCGGCCTCGAGCGGGTCGGCGAACACCCGGGTCGGCGCCGGTCCGGGGATCCGGCCCGGCCACGGCCGGTCCACCGGTCGCAGTCCGGTCACCCGCTCCCCCCACGGCACCATCGCCTGCCGGTCGGCCGCACCACGGCCGCCCTGGAGGACGGGGACCCGGACGGCGTCGTACCCGACCATGGCCTGGACGCGCGCGACCCCACGCACGACCTGGTCATCGGCACCACCACCCCACAACCCGTCGGCGTGGTCACCGGCCGGTTCGACGACCTCGGGCAGGAAGCGCAGCAACATGACCGGCGCGCTGATCGTCTCTCCGAGGGACTTGCGACTGCGCAGGCCGGAGCCGGCCATCCCGGCCTGGAGCTGCCAGTGCACCCGGTCGACGAGGTCGCGCGAGGTGAAGCAGCGCGGGTGCAGCCAGGTCCGGGCCGACACGGCGACGCCGACGGACCCGACGGATTCGAACTCCGCCTCGATCCGCACCCCCGTCGCCACCAGCTGCCGGTTGGCCAGCCCGGCAATGAACCGCTCGGCCGTCGTCCGGGCACTGAAGGTGACCGCCTCTGCCGAATCGAGTGGCGGTTCGAAGGAGATCTCGCAGGCCAGCTCGGGCGGCGGGGTCCGCGAGGCGAGGCGGGTGACCTCGGCCCCCTGCACCCGGCGCCAGACCTCCACGCCGTACGCACCGAACCGGTTGCTGATCTCCCCGGCAGCGAGCGCCGCGAAGTCGCCGAGCAGCACCAGCCCCAGCCGGCGCAAGAGGTCGGCGAGCTCGGCACCTTCGGGACCGTCATCGGCCAGTACCGTCACCGGCTGGCCGCGCAGGAACGCTGCCGACTCCCCCGGCGGTACTGCGACACAGTCCTGCGGTGTGGCCTGTCGGGCCGCCCGTTCAGCGGTGTAGAGGTCATCGGCGACACCGAACCGGCAGTCCCACACCCCCACGCCCACCAGGTGCTCGGCCAGCAGCGCCGCAGCCGCCTGTTCCCCGCCGACTCCGGACCGGGCGAAGTAGCGCCCCGGCGCCGGAACGGCCAGCAGTCCCGGACGGATCGGCGCGACCCCCGGCCGCACCTCCTCCACCGCCACCAGCACCGGCTCGAACCAGCGGGCGTCCCGGTCCGGATTGGCCGCGAGGAGCACCACGTCGGGGCAACGCGCCTGGGCATCGCGGCGCCGCTGGCCGCGTCGTACGCCTTCCGCACGAGCGGCGGCGTTGCAGACCACCACCTTGTTGTTCGCGAGTACGACGGCCGGCGCTGCCGTCGTCGCGGCGGACTCCTGCGCGGTCGACCCGTCGGCGAGCTCGAGCATCCCGGCCGTCACCGACCAGTCGGGGCACCAGACCACCATGGTCCGCATCAGCCGACCATCAGGACAGCACCACCGCAGAGCGACCGGCGACTGCCGCACCCCGCCGTACGACGATCTCGACCCGGCGTTCACGCAGTCGGCCACGACCGTGGCCGATGCCCTCCCAGGTGGTGTTCTCCGAGGTGAGGCGCGCCTCGCAGCGCGGCCAGTCGCCCTGGACCACCAGCACCCCGGAGCGGGCCCGGAGCCGGGCGTCGAGGATCGAGGCGGACTTGGCGTCGACCACACCGGTCGGGCGCAGCACGACGACCTTCAGCACGTCGACGAGCGCAGCGGTGACCTCCAGCCAGTGCTCGCCGGGCGAGGGCACCAGCACCGTGCGGGACAGCGCGATCCCGTGTTGCTGCGCGGCCTCGACCCCGAAGTCGTCCCAGCCGGCGAAACCGACCCATTCACCGGCCTGCGAAGCACCCGCGGCCAGCGCCATCCCGAGGGTCGCGGAGTCGACGCCGTAAACCCCACCGGTGCGCAGCTGCACCAGGCCGTCGAACATCGCCAGGGTCGGGACGGTCAGCCTGCTCGGACCACCCTGCAGGGCAGTGATCCGCCCCCGGAGCTGGTCGACGACGGCAGCTTGACTCACTCACCCATGTTCGAACATTTGTTCGAACGATGCAAGTGCTCGTCCAGCGGTGGAAGGACTAGGTGCGCTTGCGCTTCTCGCGCGCCTGGACCTTCATCTCGATCGGCGTGCCGACGAAGCCGAACTCCTCACGCAACCGGCGCTCGATGAAGCGCAGGTAGCCCGCGTCGAGCGGGCCGGACGTGAACAGCTTGAAGGTCGGCGGCGCGGACTGCACCTGGCTGCCGAACAGGATGCGCGGCTGCTTGCCACCGCGCACCGGGTGCGGGTGCTCGGCGACGATCCGGCCGAGGAACGCGTTGAACGCGCCGGTCGTGATCCGGGTCTCCCAGCCCTCGATGGCCTTCTCCAGCGCCGGCACCAGCCGGTCGATGTGCCAGCCGGTCAGCGCGGTCAGGTTGATCCGCGGCGCCCACAGCACCTGGACCAGGTCGCGCTCGATCTCGCGGTCGAGGAAGTAGCGACGCTCGGCGTCGACCTTGTCCCACTTGTTGAAGGCGATCACGAGCGCCTTGCCGGCCTCGCGCACCTCCTGGAGGATCCGCATGTCCTGCTCGGCGACCGACTCGCTGCCGTCCAGGACCAGCACGCAGACCTCGGCCCGCTCGATGGCAGTCGAGGTGCGCAGCCAGGCGTAGTACTCGTGGCCCGAGGCCTCCTTGACGCGCTTGCGGATGCCGGCGGTGTCGATGAAGCGCCAGGACTTGCCGCCCATGTCCACGATCTCGTCGACGGGGTCGACGGTCGTGCCGGCGACGTTGTCGACGACGGAGCGCTCCTCCCCCGCAAGCTTGTTCAGCAGCGAGGACTTGCCGACGTTGGGGCGACCGACGATCGCGATCCGGCGGGGACCGCCGATCACCTCGTCGCTGGCCTCCGGCGCCGGAGGAAGAACCTCGAGCACGGCGTCCAGAAGGTCGCCCGAGCCACGACCGTGCAGGGCCGAGACCATGTGCGGCTCGCCGAGGCCGAGGTTCCACAGGCCGAACGCCTGGGCCTCCGCCCGCTCGTCATCGACCTTGTTGGCCACGAGGACGACCTTCTTGTCGGCCCGGCGCAGCACCTTCACGACGGCCTCATCGGCGTCGGTGATGCCGATCGTCGCGTCGACGACGAACAGCACCGCGTCCGCGAGCCCGACCGCGATCTCGGCCTGCGCACGGATCCGCTCGGCCATGCCGCGGGCGTCGGGGTCCCAGCCGCCGGTGTCGACGAGCGTGAAGGCACGGCCGTTCCACTCGGCGTCGTACGACACCCGGTCACGGGTCACGCCGGGGATGTCCTGCACGACTGCCTCGCGGCGGCCGATGATCCGGTTGACCAGCGTGGACTTGCCGACGTTCGGCCGTCCGACGACCGCGAGAACGGGCACGGTCGTGCCCACGGGTGCCTGTGTCAGGTCGTCTTCACTCATCACGGTCTCCTTGCGGGAGCGGACCGGGCAGGGTCCGCCCTGTTTCGTCGAGGGCATCGGCGAGCCCGCTGCGCATGTGCGCACGCAGGGCGGCCGACGTCAGACGTACATGGTCTCGCGTCCGGGGCCAAGGCACCGCATCGACGACCATCGGTTCCCCGACGACGATCTCGATCCGTGCCCCCTTCGGGGGCAGCGAGCCGCTCGAGCCACCCGGTTCGCGGGTCCCGAGGAAGGTCAGGGGTACGACGGGAGCGCCCGTCACGAGCGCGAGGTACGCCGCCCCGGAGTGGAAGGCGGAGTCGAAGTCACCCGAGCCGCGGGTGCCCTCGGGGAACACCCCCACCGGGTGCCCGGACCGGAGCACGTTGACGGCGCTGCGGATCGCTGCGGGGTCGTAGTTGAAGCGGTCCAGCCTGATCTGGCCGGCCCGGTGCAGGAACCGGCCGAGCAGGCCCTTGAACATCTCCTGCTTGGTCAGCGCATGGACCTCGCGCGGCGCGAAGATCGACATCAGCGGTCCGTCGATGAGGCCGACGTGGTTGCCGGCCACCACGACCGGCCCCGTCGCAGGGAACCGTTCGGGATGGACCACACGGACGTCGTACCGACGGCGGATCAGCCAGGCCGCGGCCGGGCGGGCGCGTACCAGCAGCCACCGCGGCGGGGTCGGGACGTCGCTGCTCAAACTCGCTCCGTCACCAGCCCCACCACCAGGTCGACGACCTCGTCGAGCGACAGGTGGGTGGAGTCCACATGGATGGCGCCGTCGGCCATGGTGAGCGGAGCCACCGCGCGGCCGGAGTCGATCCTGTCGCGCGCGAGCAGGGACTCCTGGGTCGCGGCGACGTCAGCGCCACCGGCCTCGAGGGCGCGGCGGGTGGCCCGGGCGCTGGGGTCGGCGGTGAGGTAGATCTTGACCTCGGCCCCGGGCCACACCACGGAGCCGATGTCGCGTCCCTCGACGACGATGCCACCGGCACCGATGATCTCCCGCTGCAGGTCGACCAGGCGCGAGCGCACCTCGGGCACGGTGCTGACCGGGGAGACCGCCCCGTTGACCGCATCGCTGCGGATCTCGACCGACACGTCGGCACCGTCAACGGTGATGGTGGGGTCGAGCGGGTTCGTGCCGGACTCGAGGACCGGGGTCAGGGCGGCGGCCGCAACGGCGGACGCGTCGTGGACGTCCACCCCGTTGTCGAGCATCCACCAGGTGATGGCGCGGTACTGCGCACCGGTGTCGAGGTAGCGCAGGCCGAGGCGGTCGGCGACCGCCCGGCAGGTGCTGGACTTCCCCGAACCCGAGGTGCCGTCCACCGCGACCACGACGGTCTGGTGGGCGGAAAGGTCTGCATCAGTGGGGACGTTCACGGCCCGCAGACTACCGGTGAGTCACCCAGCCGTTCGACTCCAGAGCGACCCGCAGCTCCTCCGCGCGCGTCTCGATGACGTCGAGCTCGACCAGTCCGACCGGGCGTCCGGGGTCGTGGTCGATCCGGACGTCCTCGATGTTGACCCCGCTCGCACCCGCGTCGGCGAAGAGCCGGGCGAGCTCGCCCGGGTGGTCGGGTACCGCGACCCGGACCGCTTCCATCGGCTGCGGCGCAGCGCCGTGCTTGCCCGGAATTGCGCGGGTTCCCGCCTGGCCGTAGGCCAGCAACGACTCGAGTCCGACCCGGTCCTGGCCGGCCACGGCCTCCAGCACCAGGTCGAGTCGCTCGCGGACCTCGCCGAGCAGCGCAGCCACCGCTTCCGCGTTGCCGCCGATGATCTGGCTGTAGAGCCGCGGGTCCCCACCAGCGACGCGGGTGACATCGCGCACACCCGTGCCGGACAGGGCGAGATGGGCCGGCGTCGCGCCCGCCAGCGTGCCGGCGACGAGGGCGGCCATCAGGTGCGGGACGTGCGAGGTGCGGGCCACGGCCCGATCGTGCTCCTGGGGCGGCAGGTGCACCGGGACGGCGCCACACACCCGCACCAGCGCCTCGACGACGTGGACGGCGGCCGGAGTCGCGTCCGGGCCCGGCGTGATCGCCCACGGCCGGCCGTCGAACATCGCCGCGCTCGCCGACAACGGCCCGGAGTGCTCCGTGCCGGCCATCGGGTGGCTGCCGACGTAGCGGCTGACCGCCGGGTGGCTCGCCACGGCGTCGAGCGGCGCACCCTTCACGCTGCCGACATCGGTGACGATCGTGTCGGGTCCCGCGGCATCGAGCGTCAGCCGGATCGCACCACCCAGCGCGTCCGGGGGTACGGCGACCACGACCAGCTGCGGGACGTCACTCACCTCGCGGGGCCGGCCGGCACCGAGTCCGGACGCGGTCCGGACATGGTCGGGCGCGGCATCGGTCAACAGCACCTCGAGTCCTGCGCGGCGGCAGGCCAGCGCGATCGACGTGCCGATCAGGCCGGTGCCGATGATCTCGACCGGCCCGGTCAGGGCGGAATCGTGCTCACCCATCACAGACCGACCAGGTCGAGGAGCTCTCCGAGCTCGTCATCGCTGAGCTCGCGGGTCGTCCCGGTGGCGAGGGTGCCGAGCTCGATCGGTCCGAACTTCGTGCGGCTCAGCTGCCGCACGGGGTGGCCGACCTGGTCGAGCAGGCGACGCACGATCCGGTTGCGTCCCTCGTGGATGACCAGCTCGATGATCGAGCGGTCCGCGGTCGCACCGAGGATCCGGGCCCGTCGTACTTCCACGGGACCGTCGTCGAGCGTCACGCCCGCCAGCAGGTCGGCGACCGTGTTCTTCGAGATCCGCCCGGTCACCTCGGCGACGTAGGTCTTCTCGACCTCGAAGGACGGATGCGCCATCCGGTGGGCGAAGTCGCCGTCGTTGGTGAGCATCAGCAGCCCGGAGGTGTCCGTGTCGAGGCGTCCGACGTGGAACAGCCGCAACGCCGGGTCCGCCGCCAGGATCTCGCTGAGCACGTCGGTCAGCGTCGTGCGGCCCTGGGGGTCCGACATGGTGGACACGACACCGCGCGGCTTGTTCAGGACGAGGTACATCTGGTCGGACACCGGTGGCAGCCGCTTGCCCGACACCTTGATCACCGCGGTGCGCGGGTCGACCTTGGTGCCGAGCCGGGTGATGACCTCGCCGTCGACCTCGACCTCGCCGTCGAGCATCAGCTCCTCGCACTTGCGGCGCGAGGCGACGCCCGAGGTGGCGAGCAGCTTCTGGAGGCGGATCAGGCCGTCCTCGTCGACTGCGATGTCACGCGCCATCGGTGTCGGCCTCCGACTCGGGCTCGGGCTCGGGTTCGACCGGCTCTGCTGCCTGCGGTGCTCCCTGCGCCGTGGCCAGCTCCTCTTCCATCTCGGCGAGGTCGGGCAGGTGCGGCGCCAGGTCGGGCAGCTCGTCGATCGAGACGATGCCGATCCGCTCCAGGAAGTACGACGTCGTGCGGTACAGCGTCGCACCGTGCTCGCCGTCCTGGCCGGCCTCCTCGACCAGCCCGCGGCTGATCAGCGTCCGCATCACGCCGTCGACGTTCACGCCACGCACCGCGGAGACGCGGGCACGCGACACGGGCTGCTGGTAGGCCACGACCGCCAGCGTCTCCAGCGCGGCCTGCGTCAGGCGCGCCTGCTGGCCCTCGAGCACGAAGCCCTCGACGACCTGCGCGAACTCCTCGCGGGTGTAGTACCGCCAGCCACCGGCGACATTGCGCAGCTCGAAGCCACGGCCCTGGTCGTCGTACTCGGCAGCAAGGGCGGCCAGGGCAGCGGCGACCTCGGCAGCCGGGTAGCTCACGGCCGTGGCGAGGGTGAGCTCGTCGAGCGGCTGGTCGGCCACCATCAGCACGGCCTCCAGCGCGGGGCGCAGGGCCGCGAACGGCACCGGCAGTGCTTCTTCGACCTGGTCAGTCATCAGTCTTCTCTCGTGCCTCGGAACGGTCCTGCTCCTCGGGTGGGAGCGCGCCGTCGAATTCGTCGGTGATCACGTCGTCCACGTCGACCGTGTCGTCGCCGGTCCAGCGCACCGTGAGCTCGCCCAGGGGCGTCATCTGGTCGAACGCGACGACACCTTCGCGGAACAGCTCCAGCAGCGACAGGAACCGCGCCACCGTGGTCAGGGTGTCGGGGGAATCGCCACACAGCGCCCGGAAGGTCATCGTCCCACTGCGGCGCAGCCGGTCCATGACGACGGCACCCTGCTCGCGCACGCTGACCGTCGGCGCGTGGATGTGCTGGAGGTTCAGCTGCAGCTCGGGGCGCGGCTGCATGGCCTTCGCGGCGAGGGCAGCGAACTGGTCGAGACCGATCCCGATCAGCACCTCCGGCAGCAGGCCCGCGAACCGGTCCTCCAGCCCGACGGCACGCGGGTAGCGGCGCGCCTCCTCCTGCAACCGGCGATCCATGAGCGACGCCACCTGCTTGTACGCCCGGTACTGCAGCAGCCGGGCGAAGAGCAGGTCCCGGGCCTCGAGCAGCGCAAGGTCCTCCTCGTCCTCGACATCGCCCTGCGGAAGCAGGCGCGCTGCCTTGAGGTCGAGCAGGGTCGCTGCGACGAGCAGGAAGGAGGTGGTCTCCTCCAGGTCGCCGTCGTCGGGCAGCCGCTTGATGTGCGCGATGAACTCGACGGTGACCTCGGCCAGCGCGATCTCGGTGACGTCGAGCTTGTGCTTGGAGATCAGGCTGAGCAGCAGGTCGAAGGGGCCCTCGAAGTTCGACAGGCGAAGTTCGAACCCACCGCCCGTCTCGCTCATCTCGGGCGACTCTGCCTCACTCACACCTGCATCATGACTCACGCAGGCGCCTGACCAGCGCGGAGTCCTCTCCCCCGGACTCGAGCTCGGCGAGGACCAGGTGCAGGGCCTCCCGAACGATCCGCCCACGATCCACGGCCAGGCCGTGGTCGCCGCGCAGGGTGAGCCGGGCCTTCTCCAGGTCCATCAGCTCGCCGGCGGTGACGTAGACGGTGATCTTCTCGTCGTGCCGGACCCGTCCACTGGGTGCCTTCTGCGGCGCCGCATCGGCAGTCCCGGTGATCGACTGGGGTGCGTCGGGGACGGCACGAACCTTGCCGCGGCCGGGGCGTGTGTCCTCCTCGCTGGCGGTCGGACGGAAGAGGTCGTCGGCCGTCGGCAGGCTCACACGTCGAGACACCGCAGCGCCACCTCCTTCGCCAGCTGGCGATAGGCCTCGGCACCCGAGGAGCCCGACGCGTACGACGTGATCGGCTCACCGGCGACGGTCGAGTCGGAGAACTTCACGGTACGGCGGATGACGGTGTGGAACACCTGGTCGCCCCAGGCCGACACCAGGCGCTCGAGGACCTCACGCCCGTGCAGGGTGCGGCCGTCGAACATCGTGCCGAGCACGCCGTCGACCTCGAGGGCCGGGTTGAGGCGCTCCTTGACCTTGTCGATCGTCTGCTTGAGCAGCGCGACACCACGCAGCGCGAAGTACTCGCACTCCAGCGGCACGATCACGCCGTGCGAGGCCGTGAGCGCGTTGACCGTCAGCAGGCCGAGCGAGGGCTGACAGTCGATGAGGATGACGTCGTACCGCTCCAGGGCCGGGGCCAGCACGCGCTGCAGGGTCTGCTCGCGGGCGACCTCGTGCACCAGCTGCACCTCGGCGGCCGACAGGTCGATGTTGGAGGGCAGCAGGTCCATGCCCGGGACGCCCGAGGGCACCACGACGTCGTCGATGGTGGTCTGGCGGTCCATCAACAGGTTGTAGACCGAGCGATCCATCTCGTGCGGGTTGAGCCCGAGGCCGACGGACAACGAACCCTGCGGGTCGAAGTCGACGAGCAGCACCTTGCGGCCGAACTCAGCCAGCGCAGCACCGAGGTTGATCGTGGTCGTCGTCTTGCCGACGCCACCCTTCTGGTTGCACATCGCGATCACGCGCGCGGGACCGTGCTCGGTGACCGGCTTGGGCGTCGGCAGCACCGGCATCATGCGACCGGTGGGGCCGAGCTTGCCCGTGGACTCCATCACCGGGGACACGCGCGTCATCGCGGTCTCCACGGGGAAATCGACGGGGAACTGCAACGTCGTGGCTTCGCCACCGTCGACGTCATCGCCTGTACCGAGCGGGATGTCGCTTCCCGAAGCCGGGATGCGCGTCCTCGGCGGCATGTCGGGTGCACTGGAACCTCCGTAGAAACCGACCATTGCCCTCACCTTTGTGTCATCTGCGGTTGCGGGCCCCTTCCCCAGGGCCCGGGACTCCCCCAGTCAACAATGTCGACACGGCGACATTGGGGAGACTCGCCGGAGCGATGACCGGTGGGTCGATCAGCCGGTGAGGCAGCGCGCCTCGAGGGTGCGTACGACGGCCTCGCCGGCCTCGTCGCTCGCGGCCAGGTCGACCTCGGCGACGATCACCCAGTCGTGGTTGCCCTCCGGGTCGTGCAGGGTCTGGGTGGCCGTCCAGCGGCCGGGCTGCTTGTCGATGGCGAGCAGCGCGGGTCCGCGCGCGTCTCCGTCCGTGTGCAGGCGCTTGTGCTCGGCGAAGTAGTCCTCGATCGCCTCGTCCCAGTCCTTCTCGCCGAACTCGCCGCCGGATGCGGCCTCGAGTGCCGCGAGTCCGGGCACGTCGTCGCGGGCGAACAGCTCGACGCGGCGCCACAGCGCGTTGCGCACCATCACCTCGAACACGCGGCCCTGCTGGCTGAGCGGACGCGGCGGGGGCGGCGGTTCGCCGTGCGCGACGTTCGCGGGGATGTGGTCCGGATGATTGAGGGCCTCCCACTCGTCGAGGAGCGAGGAGTCGACCTGGCGCACGGTCTCCCCCAGCCACTCGACGAGCAGCTCGAACTCGTCGGTACGCACCGCCTCGGGAACGCTGTGCCGCAGCGCCCGATAGGCGTCGGTGAGGTAGCGCAGGATCAGGCCCTCGGACCGGGCGATCTGGTAGCGGGAGACGAGATCGGTGAAGCCCATCCCCTGCTCCCACATCTCGCGGACGACCGACTTCGGAGCCAGGGCGTCCGGCGGGAGCCAGGGGTGCCGTTCGCGGTACGTCTCGAACAGCGGCTCCAGCAGCTCGCCGAGCGGCTCGGGCCAGGTCACCTCCTCGATGAGGGCCATCCGTTCGTCGTACTCGACACCGTCGGCCTTGAGCGCGGAGATCGCCTCGCCCCGAGCGGCGTGACGCTGGGCGAAGAGCAACGGTCGCGGGGCCTCGAGCGTCGACTCCATCACCGAGATGACGTCGAGCATGAAGGTCTCACTGTCCGGGTCCAGGACGTCGAGCACGGCGAGGGCGAAGTGCGATAACGGCTGGTTGAGCGCGAAGTCCTCGGGCAGCGCCTCGGTCAGCACGTAGCGGCGACCGAACCCGTCGACCTCGTCCAGACGCGTCAGCACCTCGGACGTGACCAGGCTGCGCGCCAGCCGGACGGCGCGCTTGGCCAGGCGCAGCTGGGTGCGGCGTTCCTCGTGGTTGTCCATCAGCAGCCGCCGCAGGACGACGAACGCGTCCTCCTCGCGGGAGAGGACGTTGACGAGCATCCCGTTGTCGACCTTCATCTGCGACTTGAGCGGCTCGGGCTTCCCCTCGACCAGCCGGGTGAAGGTCTGCTCGCTCCAGACCACCGTGCCCTCGGGTGGCTTGCGCAGCTGCGCCTTGGACTTGCGCTTGGCCTGCTTCTCGACGCTCATCGCGGCGTTCTTCGCGGCCGCCTTCGCCTTGGCCTTCTCGTTCTCGATCACGTGCTCGGGGGCCTGTACGACGACGTAGCCCGCCGTGTCGAAACCGGCTCGCCCCGCGCGGCCGGCGATCTGCAGGAACTCCCGCGTGCGCAGCACGCGTTGGCGGGTGCCGTCGAACTTCGCCAGCCCGGTGAACAGCACGGTGCGGATCGGGACGTTGATGCCGACGCCGAGGGTGTCGGTGCCGCAGATGACGGTGAGCAGTCCGGCCTGTGCGAGTTGCTCGACGAGCCGGCGGTAGCGCGGCAGCATCCCGGCGTGGTGGACGCCGATCCCCTGGCGCAGCAGCTTGTTGAGGACCTTGCCGAAGCCGGCGGCGAACCGGACGCCCGCGATCCGTTCGGCGATCTGTTCCTTGCGGTCCTTGGGCAGCACCGTGTCGAGGCGTCCGGGGCCGGCCAGCAACGACACGGCGTGCTCGACGGCTGCGGCCTGGGTGAAGTGCACGACGTACACCGGCCCCTGACCCGTGGTGACCAGTTCCTCGAGGGTCTCGCCCATCGGGTCGAGGGACCAGCTGAAGTTCAGCGGCACCGGGCGCTCGGCCTCGTCGACGACCGCGGTGTCGCGGCCGTTGCGACGGGTCATGTCGGCGGCGAGCTCGGTGACGTCGCCGAGGGTGGCCGACATCAACAGGAACTGCGCGCGCGGCAGCTCGATCAGCGGCACCTGCCAGGCCCAGCCGCGGCCGGGTTCACCGTAGAAGTGGAACTCGTCCATCACGACCATGCCGACGTCGGCGGCCTCGCCCTCGCGCAGGGCGATGTTGGCGAGCACCTCGGCGGTGCAGCAGATGATCGGCGCGTCCGCGTTGACGGACACGTCGCCGGTCAGCATGCCGACGTCCGCGGCGCCGAAGATCTCGACCAGGTCGAAGAACTTCTCGCTCACCAAGGCCTTGATCGGCGCGGTGTAGAAGGTCACCCGGTCGTCGGCGAGAGCAGCCATCGCCGCACCCATCGCCACGAGCGACTTCCCCGACCCGGTGGGTGTCGCGAGGATGACGTTCTCGCCGGACAGGAGCGAGAGGAGCGCCTCCTCCTGGTGCGGGTAGAGCGTCAGGCCCTGCCCTTCGGCGTACGCAAGGATCCGGTCGTACGCCGCATCGGTGCCGCCCGATGAGCCGGCGTCAGCCATGCCGGGCCCGGGGGTGCGCGGTCGCGAAGACCTCGCGCAGGTTGTCGACGGTGACCAGCGTGTAGACCTGCGTGGTGGTCACCGACGCGTGGCCCAGCAGTTCCTGGACGACCCGGACGTCGGCACCACCGTCGAGCAGGTGCGTCGCGAACGAGTGACGCAACGTGTGCGGCGAGACGTCGCGGGTGACGCCGGCGCGTTCGGCGGCCTTCACCAGCACGGTCCACGCCGACTGGCGCGACAGGCGTCCACCGCGGGAGTTGAGGAAGAGCGCGGCGTTGGAGGCACTCGACACCAGTGTCGGCCTCCCCCGGACGAGGTATGACGCCACGGCAGTCCGCGCGTACGAACCCACCGGAACCAGCCGCTCCTTGCTGCCCTTGCCGCGCAGCAGGACCGTGCCGCTGCCGCCCACGCCGTCTGCGTCGGCATCGAGGTCGGCGACGTCGTCGACGTCGAGGCCCACGGCCTCCGAGATCCGGGCCCCGGTGCCGTAGAGCAGCTCCAGCAGGGCCCGGTCCCGCAACGCCAGCGGGGTGTCGGGGGCGCCGGCGGCCTCGAGGATCGCCTCGACGTCGGAGAGCGGCAGCGCCTTGGGCAGTCGCTTCGCGGGTGTCGGCGGCTTCACCGCTGCCGCAGGATCGAGTGTGGCCAGGCCGTCAGCGACGGCGAACTTGTGGAAGCCGCGGACAGCCACCACGGTGCGGGCAGCCGAGGAGGCGCTGAGCGGCGGGTGCTCACCACTGCCTTCCCGCAACCGGACGAGGAAGTCCGACACGGTCGACTCGGTGACCTGGTCGAGGCGGTCGATCCCGGCACCTGCCAGGTGTTCGCGATAGCGCCGCAGATCGCGACGGTACGAGGTCAACGTGTTGAGGGCCAGGCCCTTCTCGACGGTGAGGTGGTCCAGATAGGTACGGACCGCCCGGTCCACCGCATCCGTCCCTGTCACCCGGTCAGGCTAGCGCGTCCTCCAGCGGGACCGACGCGATGCCGACGGCCTCGGCCACCGGAGCGTTGGTGAGGTTGCCGGCGTGGGTGTTCAGACCGAGGGCGAGACTGTGGTCGTCACGGCATGCCTGGACCCAGCCCTTGTTCGCCAGCGCGACCGCGTACGGCAGCGTGGCGTTGGTCAGTGCGTACGTCGACGTGTTCGGCACCGCGCCCGGCATGTTCGCCACGCAGTAGAACGTCGAGTTGTGCACCTGGTAGGTCGGGTCGTCGTGCGTGGTGGGGCGGGTGTCCTCGAAGCAGCCGCCCTGGTCGACCGCGATGTCGACGAGGACCGATCCGGGCTTCATCCGCGAGACCAACTCGTTCGACACGAGCTTCGGGGCAGCCGCACCGGGGATGAGCACCGCTCCGATCACCAGATCGGCCGCGATCACCTGCTGCTCGAGTGCCAGCTTCGACGACGCCAGACCGTGGACCTGGTTGCTGTAGCGCCAGAACGACATCCGGAGCTTGTCCAGATCGGTGTCGAGCAGGGTGACGTCCGCGCCCATCCCGAGCGCGATGTTGGCCGCGTTCTGGCCGGACACTCCGGCACCGATGATCACGACCTTCGCGTTGGCGACGCCGCCGACGCCGCCCATCAGCACGCCGCGCCCGCCCTGGGCCTTCATCAGGCTGTAGGCGCCGACCTGGGGCGCGAGGCAACCGGCGACCTCGGACATCGGGTAGAGCAGCGGCAGCCCGCCCGTCGGCAGCTGCACGGTCTCGTAGGCGATGCCGGTGACCTTGCGCTGGAGCAGTTCCTCGGTCAGCGGCTTGTCCGCAGCGAGGTGCAGGTACGTGAAGAGCACCTGCCCTTCCCGCATGCGGGCGTACTCCTCCGCGATGGGCTCCTTGACCTTGAGCACCATGTCCGCGGTTCCCCACACCGCGTCCGCGTCGGGCAGGATCTGCGCGCCCGCGGCGACGTAGTCGGCGTCATCGATGGAGGAACCCAGTCCCGCTCCGGCCTGGATCAGGACCTCGTGGCCGTGCGCGACGAGCTCGTGCACGCCGATCGGCGTGATGGCCACCCGGTACTCGTGGTTCTTGACTTCCTTCGGCACGCCGACGCGCATGGCAACCCCTCCTGGTCGATGGCCCAGATCGTTGGCCTCCTCGAAGTCTGAAGATTCGTCGACACTGCCGCTAGTACCTGCAGCGATTATTCGGCAGGAGCGCCAAGAACGATCAGATCGTCGGCGTGGGCGCGCCACCCGAGCGGCGTGCCGAACCAGATTCGGTGCGACGTCCCCGGAGGTGCTCGAAGATCAGGCTCGTCTCGGTCATCGCCACGTCGCGGGTGCCGCTGAGGTGGACCAGGACGAACTCGCGCAGCTCCTCGGAGTCCGCGGTCGCGACGTGGATCAGGAAGTCGTCGGCGCCGGCAAGGAAGTAGACGTTGAGGACCTCGGGCAGGTCCGCCATGGCCTGGGCGAAGGCACTGAGCTCGCTGCGCGCGTGCGGGCGCAGCCGCACGGAGATGATCGCCTGGAGTGGCCGACCGATGCTGGCCTGGTCGACCTCGACGTGGGCGCCGAGCAGGACGCCGCGCTCGAACAGCGACCGGACCCGGCCGTGACAGGTCGAGGGCGCGATCCCGACGCGCGCAGCCAGGACGTTGTTCGCCAGCCGCGCGTCGGCCTGCAGTTCCCGGACGATGGCGGCATCGATGGCATCCAGCTCGGACATGACTGCTCAGGCTCCCGGTTGCCCCGCGCGATCGCGCAACACCTGGACGGCGAGCACGGCCTGCACGACGGGACCGTCAGCGACGTCGCCGCTGAGGATCGCATCGACCAGTTCGGGGAACGGAACCCACAGCGTCTCCAGGTCGGCCTCTTCGTGCGCGAGCACGAAGTCGCCCCGGTCGGCCGCCGAGAGCCCCTCGGCCAGGTAGTAGTGGATCCGCTCGGCGGAGTAGCCCGGTGAGCTGAAGGTCGACAGCAGGTGGGTCCATCGTTCGGCCTGCATCGCGGCTTCCTCGCGCAGCTCACGCCGCGCGACCTCGATCGGGTCCTCACCGGGGTGGTCGCACACGCCGGCAGGCAGCTCGATCAGCCGGTGCTGTGCGGGATGCCGGTACTGCCGTAGGCAGAGCACCCGGTCGTCCTCGTCGATCGCCAGGATGACCGCCGCACCCGGGTGCTCGACGACCAGGCGCCGGAACGCGCCCTCGTCGACCGCACCCGGCCGGTTGACCTGGTCCGAACGCAGCGCGAGCACCCAGCCGTCGCGGTGCAGGTCCGCACGGGACTCGACCGGCCACGACTCGGGTACGTCGCGCAGCTCGCTCACTCGCCGACCGGCTCCGGGTGCAGGCCGGTCTCGTCGATCTCCAGGCGCATCTCACGCTGGCGCACCAGCGCGGCGCCGACCAGGCCCGCGAAGAGCGGGTGCGGCCGGGTCGGACGCGAGCGCAGCTCGGGGTGCGCCTGGGTGCCGATGTAGTACGGGTGCACGTCGCGCGGGAGCTCGACGAACTCGACGAGGTCGAGGTCGTTGTTCACGCCGGAGAACACGAGGCCGGCCTTCGCGAGGCGGTCGCGGTAGGAGTTGTTGACCTCGTAGCGGTGACGGTGGCGCTCCTCGATCTCGTCCGCGCCGTAGACCTCACGCGCGATGGACCCTTCCGCGAGCGTCGCCGGGTACAGGCCCAGGCGCATCGTGCCGCCCAGGTCGCCCGCGCCCTCGACGATGTCCTTCTGCTCCTCCATCGTCGCGATCACCGGCTCCGGCGTGTCGACGTCGAACTCCGTCGAACCGGCCTTGGTGAGGCCGAGCTCGGTCCGGGCGTACTCGATGACCATGCACTGCAGGCCCAGGCAGAGGCCGAGGGTCGGAATGGCGTGGGCGCGGGCATAGGTGAGCGCGCCGAGCTTGCCCTCGAGCCCGCGGATGCCGAACCCGCCGGGCACGCAGATCGCGTCGACGTCGGACAGTTGCTTGGCCGCACCGGCCTGCGTCTCACACTCGTCGGAGGCCACCCAGCGCAGGTGCACCTTCGCTTCGTGGGCGAACCCGCCGGCCCGCAGCGCCTCGGCCACCGAGAGGTACGCGTCGTGCAGGTCGACGTACTTGCCGACCAGGGCGATGGTGACGTCTTCCTTGGGGTGGTGCACCCGGCGGAGCAGGTCGTCCCACAGCGTCCAGTCGACGTCGCGGAACGGCAGGTTGAGGCGTCGTACGACGTAGGCGTCCAGGCCCTGGCGGTGCAGCACCTTCGGGATGTCGTAGATCGACGGAGCGTCGGCCGCGGTGACCACGGCGTCCTGCTCGACGTCGCACATCAGCGAGATCTTGGCCTTGATGCTGTCGGGCAGTTCGCGGTCCGCGCGGCACACCACGGCGTCCGGCTGGATACCGACCTGACGCAACGCGGCGACGGAGTGCTGGGTCGGCTTGGTCTTCAGCTCACCCGACGGACCGATGAACGGGACCAGCGAGACGTGCAGGAAGAAGACGTTGTCGCGACCGATGTCGTGACGGACCTGACGGGCCGCCTCGAGGAACGGCAGGGACTCGATGTCACCGACGGTGCCACCGACCTCGGTGATCACCACGTCGACCGGGCCGCTCTCGCCTGCGTCGTTCAGGACGGTCTGGCGACCCATGGCCAGGATCCGTTCCTTGATCTCGTTGGTGATGTGCGGGATCACCTGGACCGTGTCGCCGAGGTACTCGCCCTTGCGCTCCTTGGCGATCACCGACGAATAGACCTGCCCGGTGGTGACATTGGCGATCTGGTTGAGGTTCGTGTCGAGGAACCGCTCGTAGTGCCCGATGTCGAGGTCGGTCTCGGCGCCGTCGTCAGTGACGAAGACCTCGCCGTGCTGGAACGGGTTCATCGTCCCGGGGTCGACATTGAGGTACGGGTCCAGCTTCTGCATGGTGACCCGAAGGCCCCGGGACCGCAGCAAGCGACCCAGGCTCGAGGCGGTGAGGCCCTTGCCAAGAGAGGAGGCGACCCCTCCCGTCACGAAGAGATGCTTTGCCTGATGTCCGCGCTGCGTCAAGCCACTAAGGGGCGCCATGTTCACGGGATTCCATCCTACGTGCTCTGGCCTCAGCCTGCACGCCGACGCGCCACATCGAGTAGCTCGCGAGCGTGGGCGAGGGCCGTGTCGGACTCGGCGAGGCCCGCCAACATCCGGGAGAGCTCACGTTCGCGACCCGCGTCATCGAGGGTCACGAGACCCGAGCTCGTGATGGTCCCGTCGCTTGCCTTCTCGACCAGGACGTGTCGGTCGGCGAAGGCCGCGACCTGCGGCAGGTGCGTGACGACGAGGACCTGGGCCCCGAGCGCGAGCGTTGCCAGGCGACGCCCGATCTCCACCGCCGCCGCTCCCCCGACGCCCGCGTCGACCTCGTCGAACACGAAGGTGGGGACGGGACTGGTGCCGGCGAGGCAGACCTCGACGGCCAGCATCACCCGGGAGAGCTCACCACCGGAGGCACCCTTGTGCAGGGCGCGCGGGTCGGAACCGCTGTTGGCGGCCAGCAGGAACTCCACGTCGTCGAGACCGCTGCGCCCGAAGCGCACCCACGTGTCGTCGACGAGCAACAGGTCGGCCGGCGGGTGCTCCAGGTCGGTCGGTACGTCGACAACGACCCGAGTGGCGACCCGGATCGTCATCCTGGCGTGGGGCATCGCCAGCAGGGTCAGTTCGTCGCTCACGGCCGAGCCGAGCTTCTTCGCTGCGGCGGCACGTGCCTTGCTCAGCCGTGCCCCCGCGGCGGCCAGCTCGGCCCGCAACGTGGCGGAGGCGGCGGCCAGCGCGTTGATCTGGTCATCGGTCGAATCGAGGTCCATCAGGCGGAGCGACGCCTGCTCGGCCCAGGCCAGGACGTCGTCCACGCTGTCGCCGTACTTGCGGGTGAGCGCGAGAAGGGCGGCGCGGCGCTCGGACGCGGCCGCCAGGCGGTTCGGGTCGGTGTCGATGCCCGAGGCGTACGACGCGACGTCGGCGGCGACATCGGAGAGCAGGTAGCTCACCTCAGCTACCCGGTCGGCGAGCGCTCCGGCCTCCGGGTCGTGGCCGCGGACGCCTTCGAGCAGCCCACGGGCAGCAGAGACCGCGCCCAGTGCGTCCGGCGAGCCGTGGTCGCTCGACAGGGCCTCACGGGCCTGCTCGGCGGCACCGCGCAGCGTGTCGGCGTGGCCGAGCCGGGACTCCTCGGCCGCCAGTTCGACGTCTTCACCCGACTGCGGGGCGACGGCTGCGACCTCATCGACCCCGAACCGGAGCACGTCTGCTTCGCGGGCTCGTTCGCGGGCAGTCGCCCGCACGTCGGCGAGCTCGCGCTCGGTGGCGATGAGGCGATCGTGCAGGTCGGTGTAGGTGGCGTGCAGCGCCTCGTGCCCACCGAAACGGTCGAGCGCATGCCGCTGGGTCTGCGGCTTCAACAGGCGATGCTGGTCGGACTGTCCGTGGACCGCGACGAGTGGCTCGGCGATCGACGCCAGGGTGGCCACGGGCACGCCCGCTCCCCCGGCGAACGCACGGGAACGACCCTCGGCGCTGACGTTGCGGGCCAGGACGACGCTGCCGTCCTCGACCTCGCCGCCCGCTTCCTCGACCGCGGCGGCCAGGCCGGGCAGCGCGTCGGCGCGCACCAGGCCCTCGACGCGGGCCTGCTTCGCACCTGCCCGCACCGCTCCGGTGTCGGACCGTCCGCCGAGCAACAGGCCCAGCGCGGTGACGACCATGGTCTTGCCGGCTCCGGTCTCACCGGTGATGACGGTCAGGCCGGGCCCGAGCTCGAGCACGGAGGAGTCGATGACCCCGAGTGAGGTGATCCGGAGTTCTTCGATCACGTCCGGTCACCGCGCTCCCACGCCTGGCGGCGCTCGGCCGCGCCACGCCAGCCCTCGACCGACAGGCCGAACTTCGCGACCAGCCGATCGGTGAACGGCGCCTGGTGGAGCCGGACCAGGCGGACCGGACGCAATCCGCGGCTGACCTCGATCCGGGCACCGGGCGGCAGGTCGACGCTGCGTCGGCCGTCGCACCACAGCACACCCGAGCCCTGGTTGCCCTCGAGCACCTCGATCGCGATGACCGAGGACGGAGCGACCACCATCGGACGGGCAAAGAGGGCGTGGGCGCTGAGCGGAACGATGCACAACGCCTCGACCTGCGGCCACACGATCGGACCGCCGGCACTGAAGTTGTACGCCGTCGACCCGGTCGGGGTCGCACAGACCACGCCGTCGCATCCCCAGCGCGACAACGGCCGGCTGTCGATCTCGACGACGACCTCGAGCATCCGCTCGCGGGCCGCCTTCTCGACACTCGCCTCGTTGAGCGCGAACGTCGCGTAGACCAGCTCGCCGTCGACGAAGGCCCGTACGTCGAGCGTGAGGCGGTCCTCGGTCGTGTAGCGCTGGTGGATGATCGCGTCGATCGTGGCAGCGACGTCCTCGTGCTCGGCTTCGGCGAGGAAGCCCACATGGCCCAGGTTGACCCCGAGCACCGGGGTGAGTCGCTTGTGGGTGACCTCCGCGGCGCGCAGGATGCTGCCGTCACCACCGATCACGACGGTGAGCTCGCAGCCGCGACTGGCGTCGGTCTCCGAATCGGTCAGTTCGACAGCCGGCACGTAGCCGGCCGGGTCGAGCTCGAGGTCGTCGGCCTCGGCGCGCAGCAACCGGACGATGATCCCGTTGCCGGTGAGTTCCTTGACGAAGGAGCGCGCGACCTCGCGGGCCTCGGGGCGGCGCGTGTGCGCCAGCACCAGGACGCGGCGCGGCGTGTCACTGCTCGTGCCCACCTCCATCTCGCTGCTCGTCATGGAGTCACCATCTCATCCGGGGCCGACGTACCGCGCCGTACGACCTCTGCAATGGACTCGTCATCGACTTCCGGCGCTCCGTGGCGCAGCCACAGGAAGAACTCGACGTTGCCCGAAGGACCCGGCAGCGGGCTCACGGTGACGGCCTTCGCACCCCACCCGCGTGCCGCGGCAGCGTGGGCCACTCCGAGCACTGCCTCGGCACGCAGCTCGGGATCCCGTACGACTCCGCCCTTGCCGACGCGGTCCTTGCCGACCTCGAACTGGGGCTTCACCATCAGCGCCAGGTCACCGTCGGGACGGGTCACGCCGAGCAACGCGTCCAGGACCAGGACGAGGGAGATGAAGGACAGGTCACCGACGACCAGGTCGACCGGTCCACCGATGTCGTCAACCGTCAGGGTCCTGACGTTGGTGCGGTCGTGGACCCGCACCTTCTCGTGTTGCTGCAGGGACCAGTCGAGCTGTCCGTACCCGACGTCGACCGCGACCACCTCGTCAGCGCCGGCCCGCAGGAGTACGTCGGTGAAGCCGCCCGTCGACGCACCGGCATCCAGGCAGCGGCGACCCGTGACGGTCAGGCCGTCCGCGCCGAAGACAGTCAGGGCACCGAGGAGCTTGTGGGCTCCGCGGGAGACGTAGTCCGGGCCGTGCTCGCCCTCGAGGACCAGGATCGCGAGGTCGGTCGTGACGCCGGTCGCGGGCTTGGTCGCCACGACGCCGGACACCTTCACCCGGCCGTCGGCGATCAGTTGGGCGGCACGTTCGCGGGACGGCGCCAGACCTCGGCGAACCAGTTCCGCGTCGAGTCGGAGTCGGCGCGGCGGCACGATCAGGCGCTGGCGGCCGGCGGATTGTCGAGCGTCTGGCGCAGGTCGGCGTGCGCCTCCTCGAAGACGGCTGCGTGCTCGTCCAGCGGCCGGGCGTCGAGCCCCGCCACGAGGTCGAGCACCCGGTCGACAGCATCGATCCCGGTGGGCATGGGCGCCGGAACAGGTACCTCGGTCATGCCGTGAGGCTACCGCGCCACCCCGGCGACTCCGGGGACCCGGGCCGCAGTGAGGTCGACCACCGTTCCAGTGCTGTCGAGATGGCCCCACGCGGACTCGGCAGCGACCCGCCACCAGTCGGCGGGATCGGCGTCGGGCGCCACCTGGTCGACCTCGAGCCGCCCGTCACGGGTGTGCGCACGCCACCCGCCGAGAACCCACGTTGCGGCATCGCGTTCGGGAGCCCGGTGTGCCGTCACCAGGCCGCCGAGGTCGGGAGCGATGTAGGACGGCCGCAGCGACGGCGGCGCCGCCACGAGTTCCTCGAGCCCGGTGACACCGGTCAGCACGAGCAACGAGTCGACCCCTGCGTTGTGGGCTCCTTCGATGTCGGTGTCGAGGCGGTCGCCCACCATCAGCGGCCGGTCCCCGCCGACGCGGCGGACGGTCTCGTCCAGCAGTGGTCGCTCCGGCTTGCCCGCGACGACCGGAGCGACGCCGGCGAAGCGCTCGACCATCTCGACCAGCACGCCGTGGCCGGGTGCCACTCCGAACGACGTCGGGATCGTGGTGTCGGTGTTGCTGGCCACCCACGGCAGGCCCTCGCTGATCCGTACGGCGGCCCGCATGATCTGCTTCCAGCGCAGCTCCGGCCCGTAGCCGGAAGCAATCGCCCGGGCCTCGTCATCGACGCCGACCGGCACCAGGCCGGACTCCTCGAGAGCTGCCCGAAGCCCGGGACCACCGAGACAGACGATCCTCGCACCCCCACCGAACCGCTCGGCCAGCAACCGTGCGGCCGCCTGCGCACTGGTCACCACGTCACCGGTGCTGGCCGGCACACCCAGCTCCGTGAGGTGCTCGGCCACGGCCGAGGGCGGACGGGAAGCGTTGTTGGTGATGAACGCGACCCGCATCCCGGCAGTCCGTACGCCGGCGATGTGACCGGCAGCGCCGGGTACGGCGGCAGACCCGATGTAGACGACGCCATCGAGATCGAGCATGGCCAGGTCGTAGACAGCCGACAACGGACGACGGGAGGTGAGCAACACAGGTCCACCTTGCCAGTGCCGGACACCGGATGCTCCGTACGATGCCTAGATGGACGCAACCGCCCTGGTGACACCGCCGTACGTCGCCGGACCGCTGCGCCTCGAGCCGTTCGCGGGGTTGATGCTCGCCCCGGCCCGCGTGGGCAACCCTTCCACCGGCCGCGCGTTCGCCCGGCCGTACAAGGACGTCTCGGCTCGCCTCCTGCGATGGCAGGCCAAGGGCTACGTGAGCCATGACGCCGAGCCCGCGCTCTACCTGCACGAGTACACCTCGGCCGGGATGACGGTGCGCGGGCTGGTCGGCGCCCTCGACGTGTCGCGCCGGGCCAAGCGTCCCTCGGACCGGGCGGTGCTCCCCCACGAGGGCATCCACCCCGCCCAGGCCGACGACCTGGCCGACCGGATGGCCGAGATGCAGCTGAACCCGGCACCGATCCTCCTGGTCCACCGCGGCAGCGAGGTGCTGCGAACGACGCTGGCCAAGGTGATGACCAACACGCCCGATCACTCGTTCACCGACCGCGGCGAGCAACAGCACCGGATCTGGGCCATCCGCGACCCCGCAACGCTCACGACGATTGCCATCGAACTGGCCGGGAGCCGCGCGCTGATCGCCGACGGGCACCACCGGTACGCCGCCTACCTGCGACTGCAGCGACGTCACGCCGGCTCACACGGCGGTCGGGCGGCGACCGACTTCGGCCTCGCGATGCTGGTCGACCAGGAAGCGACCCCGCTGTTCCTGGGCCCGATCCACCGAACCCTTGCCGGGGCGTCACTGGCCGACCTGCGCGATGCCGTCGAGAGCGTGGGACTCCACTACGAGGAGCGGAGCCAGCCCGAAGCCGTGGCCGCACTGTCGGCCACCCGTCTGGCCGCGACCGACGGCACCACCTGGGCGGTCCTCGATCTCGACCCCGGCAGCGGTGAGGCTGCCGTCGAGACGCTGCACCGCCGGATCGTCCCGGCGCTCCCACACGGACCGACGGCGCTGACCTATCACCACAGTGTCGACGAAGCCCTAGGACGCGCGCGCTCCGACCAGGTCGCCGTGTTGATGCCGGCACCGTCCGTCGACCTGGTGCTCCGCATTGCGGAGGCTGACCGACTGCTGCCCGAGAAGGCCACGTCGTTCCAGCCCAAGCCGAGTCTCGGTGTCCTCATTCGCTCCTTGCGCGACGCACCAACCGGCCCGAGCTGACCTCCACCTCGACCCGGGACGCCGTCGCACCCCCGGTCCGGTAGAACCGGCGCCGCAGCGCGCCCTCGACGGCCACCTCGTCACCGGCACGCCAGCGCCCCATCGCGCGCCGTGCCTTCGGTGTCCAGGCTGCCAGGTCCACCACGTCGACCGAGGAGCCCTTGCGTCCTGTCGGGAGCACCTTCACCTCCTCGCGGCTGACGATCAGCCGGCACACGCCCAGCAGGTCACCGCTCGGCATTTCCCGCTGTTCCGCATCCGCGGCCACCCGGCCGACCAGGGTCACTTCATTCACCATTGCCGTTCCTCTCCTTGGGATGACCCGAGAATCGGGACAACCGCCGACACCGGAGAAGACGGTGACCCGGTGCTGTGGAGAAACAGCAGGATGGAAGAGCTCTGTGGAGAGCTGATGGACCCCACGTGCCTGAAGAAGTGGTCGCAAAAGCACGAAAGGCCAGCACCAAGGGTGCTGGCCTTTCGGCAATGTATGTCCGGCGGCGTCCTACTCTCCCACAGCCTCTCGGTTGCAGTACCATCGGCGCTGGCAGGCTTAACTTCCGGGTTCGGGATGGGACCGGG
>NZ_JBMCYZ010000010.1:0-75530 GCF_048654605.1 Nocardioides sp. CPCC 206347 | reverse complement strand
CCTGCGTCACGACGTACGTCGCGGTGCACTCCATCGACGCACCCGGCGCCAACACCGACGGCGCAGCCGGATCACAGACCAGGGCCGAAACCGTGCCAGAACCCGTGAACGCGGTCTCCTCGATCTGTACATCAGACAGCGTCACCGTTCCGGTGTTGGTCGCGACGAAGGTGTACGTCATGGTGTCGCCGACCACGAGGTCATCACGATCGGCCGTCTTCACCAGGTCGATGCCCGCAGCGCCCTCGGTGGGCGTCACCGTGGGGCTCTCCGGCGACTCCACGACCGGACCCGACGGCGGAGTACCCGTCGCGGTCGCGACGTTCTCCACGGTCCCGGCGTCCACGTCAGCCTGGGTGATCACGTACGGCGCGTCGGCCTCACAGGTGACCTTCTCGCCCGGAGCAAGTGTCGACGGCTCACACGTGATGGTGATGTCCAGGCCCGCCAGCAGCGGGTCATCGATCGCCACCTGGGTCAGCGTCACGTTGCCCGTGTTCTCCACATCGAAGACGAAGTTGATCTCGTCACCGACATCGGTCAAGCCGTTGCCGTCGACATCGTCGACAGATGCCACACGCTTGAGGAGCTTGATCGACGGCCGCGGGTTCGCGGTGTTGGTCAGGGTGCAGGTGATGTCCGCACCGGCGACCGGCTTGATGCTGACGGAACCGGCGAAGCCGACGCCCGTCGGCAGCCCCGTCTGCCGCCCGGTCGAGTCCACGCAGGTGATCGACTTGTCATAAGCCCCGAGGTTCGTGCCCGCCGATGCGGTCTCGGTGAGGAAGTACGTCGTGTCGACGTCTGCGACGTAGGTGCCCGTCGTGCCGGTACCTGCGGCGACCGTCGCCCCGGTGCCCTGTGTCGTGGACGCCGTCGTGTTGTTCACGACTGGTCCACCAGCGGAACCGCTGTGGATCTGGACCGTGAACTGGTCGGCATCCCTGATCCGGGAGCCGCCGAGTGCCTTGACCATCTTGATCCGCGGCGCGCGCACCTCCAGCGGGGTGTTCTCGGGCGGCAACAGGTTGGTCGTGACGTTCGCAGGGCCGTTGACGTAGGTGCCTTCGAGGTCAGAGGTGACATTCACCGTGACCGTGCAGGAAGCCTGGTTCAGCGCCAGGTCACCACCGGTGACCGCGATCGAGGTCGCCCCTGCGTTCGCGGTCCGCACCAGCGGGGCGCCCGTCGTCGAGGTGCACGTGCCGCCGACGTTCGGGGTTGCCGCGACCTTGAGGCCTGCCGGCAGGTTGTCGGTGAAGGACCAGTCGGCCTTAGCCATCAGCTCGCTGGTGTTGGTCACGGTGAAGGTGAGGGTCGAGACCCCGCCCGGCGCGATCAACGGAGGGCTGAAGGACTTGTCGAGGCTGGGTGTGACGTCCACGATCTGCGGAAGGTCGAAGGACACGTCGTTGCCGTTGCCGTTGGCCCGCGCGTTGTACAGATGCAGGCCCAGGGTCGGGGTACCCGTCGTCGGCACCTGAATGGCCGCCGACTGCAGCTTCACCACCCGGGTGCCGTTCGGATAGGCGGTCCCCGGTTCATAGATCGTCCCACCCGGGGCGGTGCACGGATCCAGACCGCTGCTCAGCACCGTCGGAGTGCCGTTGATGACCAGCGAGAACGTCATGCTGGCGTGGTTGGAGAAGCAGTTGACCTCGGCGAAGTACGCCGACACGGCGTAGTAGTGACCGGCGGTGGCCGGGATGCCGGACTTGGTCTTGAGCTCGTAACCCGCCGCGATCACACCCGTCGCGGCATTGGTGTACTCGGTGAGCACCTGGTTGGTGGCGGCCTGTGCGGCCGTCTGTCCCTGCGCGAGGCCGAGGTAGGTGGCCATCTGCCGGAGCTGGTTCCAGCCATCGGGCTGGTTGTTCGCACAACCTGCGTCCTGGGCGGCGGTCGGCTGCGGGGTCAGGGAGTTCATCACCCAGCCGTTGCACTGGGCACCGGCCGGCGTGTACTGCCGGTCGGCGTCGTAGGTCATTGCGTTGGCGCCGGTGTAGTTCAGGATGTTGATCCCGGTCGCCGACGCGTTCTGCTGGGAGAACGTCTCGGTGAAGATGGGCGTGCCGGGCTCCGTGACCCCGGCCGCGGACAGGGCAAGTTCATCGTTGATCGGTGCCATTGCCTTCGGGGCCACGCGGATCACTGCGGTCAGCAGCAGCAGGATCGCCGCAGCGACTCCGACGACGACCGCATGGCGTCGCAGGACTTTGGCCACGTTGGTGCGGGCACTCCGCGCAGCGTGCTTGGACATCGAAACAACTCCCCATCTCGGAAAAGACCGGCATCGCCACGCAATGCACTCGGGGGGGAGACCGTGCAGGAGGGGCAACCCTTACGCACTCGAGGAAAACAAGATGGTGACGTGCGCCACACGCGAGCATCTCCTGCGGAAACTGAAAAATGGTGGCGGCCAGCGCGTCATCGATTCGCTGTGCGCGATGTCTCCTCCGCGAAGGCATCGGACCACGGTCCGGCTCGGCGGGAACGGGCGCTGCCGGCATCAGAAGCCAACGAGAGCGAGTGAGCCATGACCGACATCCCAAACGTCCCCGAAGGGTGGATGGCGCGAATGGAGCAGATGATCGTCGACGACGACGTCGCCTCCTTGAGCGGACCGTGGATCGTGCTGTGCATCGACATGCACAACCAGTTCGTGACCCACTCGGGGCCGTTCCCGGACGGCCTGAGCGCCCTGCTGGCGGCCGACCGGGACCGCCGTGAACAGGAGAAGCTGGACGAACCCGACCACTTCGTCTTCGACATCGCCCGGCTGGCAGCCCCGAACGCGGTCGGGTCCGTCGCCGGCTCAGCACCGCCCGGACCGGAGCCGTTGAGCCGATAGCGCACACCGACTGCCGACGCGCTGCCCGTCCGCGTCGAACACGAGAGGCAGACCGTGCCAGAAGAAGGAGACCTGTCGGCTGCAGGGGCCGACCGAATCCACGACGTGGTCGTCGAGGACGACCTGGCAGCGATCGACGCCGCGTGGATCGTGATCTGCACCGACCCCGCCACGGGCTTCACCAGCTATGCCGGTCCGTACGTCGGCGTACGTGCCCTCGCCGCAGCCGATTGGGAGCAGCGCGTTCAAGACGATTGGGAATTCGAGGAGCGTCTCAAGTTCCGCGTTGCGCGGCTCGCCAGTCCCCGGCCATTCGGATCGGTCGACCCAGGCGGACGGTAGCGGTCAGGCTCCGAGCGGCTGCTGACCCACGAACCAGACCGCGATCTGGGACCGCGAACCGAACCCGAGCTTGCGCAGGATGCTCTGGACGTGACCCTGCGCAGTTCGCTCCGAGAGGAACAAGCGCTCCGCGATGTCGCGGTTCGTGAGCCCTTCAGCGATCAGTGCAGCGACCTCGGTCTCCCGCCGACTCAAGGGCCCCGCTCGTCGCTGGGGAGCTGGCTTCCGAGGCAGCACGGGGTCCGCACTCAAGCCGACCGCGATGACGTCGTACGGCGCCATCGCGAGTCCGCGGGCGAAGGCGTCATCGAAGAACTCGTGACCAGTCTGCGCCCGCACCTGAGCCTCACCCAGTGATCGGAACTCACTGATGCCAGGCGTCAACTCCACCGGCATGCTCATCATCCTCCAGAACAGGTCGGCCCCACCCAGCAACGGGACAGCCCGATCGAAGTCGAAGGAGATTGCCGCGAGCCAGGCCAGCGCCTCCAGTGCCAACGCCGTCGCCAACTGGTCACCCAGCGACGATGACCTTGCCAGCGCCTCCTGTTCCAGGTCCGTCGCCTCGACCACGTCTCCCGACATGAGCGCCGCCAGGCCGAGGGCCCATCTGGCGTAGGCACCGATGTAGGTCTCGCCAAGAGAATCGGTGACCTCCAGACAGGACCTGCACACGACCCCGGCCTGCTCGTAGTTGCCCGCGAACACATGGGCGATGGCCGTGTTCAGGCGCGCCTCCAGCACGCCCGGGAGATGGTCGGCGCTGGCATAGGCCTCAGCACTCTGGACCAACAGGTCGACACCGGAGTCGAAGTCCTGTTCCCACGTCGCGACCACACCCGCGGCAAACAGGTAACTGGCTCGCGACATGTCATCGGCATCATCGACCTGCTCCTCCGCATCCCGCACCCGATCGCGCGCGTAGGTCAGGTCGAGTTGCAGCGCACCGAACCAAGCACAGAGCCGGAGTGCTTCGAGCTTGTCCTGGCGTGCCCCGTCCGTCCGTACGATCGCGCGCTCAATCCATCGACGGGCTTCACCCAGCAGACCTCCGCAGATCCACAACGGCTCCAGGCCGCGACACATCCGAAGCGCCACGCCGGCCGACGTCTCGCTCTCCAGTGCGTGCTCCAGAGCAGCGCGCAGGTTCGGATGCTCCGTACGCAGTCGGTCCATCCAGACCAGCTGGTCCGGTCCGACCCACTCGCGGTCGAGCCGTTCCACCAGGTCCGCGTACCAGGCCAGGTGACGGTCACGCCAGTGGGCGGCGCCCTCCAATTCAGCCAGCCGTTCGGCACCGAACTGACGAACGGGCTCCAGCAGGAGGAACCGGGAGCCCGTCTCTCCCACCCGTCCCACGATCGACATGTCCACCAGCGCCGAGAGCAGGTCCAGCACGTCAGCGGCATCGATGCCGGAGCCGGAGCACACCTCCTCTGCGGCGCTCATCTCGAAGCCACCGGTGAAGACCGACAACCGACTCCACAGTTCGCGTTCTTCGGGTGCGCAGAGGTCGTAGCTCCAGCCGACCGACGCAGCGAGCGACCGCTGCCTGGCGGGAACATCGCGCAGGTCCGTCTCGAGCACAGCGAAGTGATCCGCGATGCGGGCGAGCAGCGTGTCCGCCGACAGGACCCGGACTCGCGCCGCTGCGAGCTCGATGGCCAACGGGAGACCGTCGAGGCGGGCAACCAACGCACCAACGGCGGCGACGTTCTCGGCGTTCAGACGAAAGGACGCCATCGCCTCAGTAGCACGCTGCACGTACAACGCGATCGCATCGAAACGGACCGAACCCTCGAGATCGACAGCGGAGCCGACGTCCGGCACCGACAGCGGTGGAACCTGGTAGACGATCTCCCGGGTGATCCCCAGAGGTTGTCGGCTGGTGGCCAGCACCATGAGGTCGGGGCACGCCGCCAGCAGATCGGTGACCAACTCGGCGACCGCCGCGACCAGGTGTTCACAGTTGTCGAGAACCAGCAATCCGGGGCGATCGACGAGGAAGCCAGTCAGGACCGACCCGTCCCACGCACCCGCAGGGATCTGGAGGTCGAGCGCTCCAGCGACGACCTCGCCCAGGAGCTCAGGCTCAGCGGCGTTCGCGAGCTCGACCACCCAGACTCTCGCCCGCTCGTCATCCGTCGCCTCGGCGATCACCCGACGCGCGATCCTGGTCTTCCCAGCGCCCCCGATCCCGGTGAGCATGACGACCCTGCCGGGCGTCAGCAGTCGGCGAACATCCGCGACCTCGACGGAACGCCCAACCATCCCGTCATGGCCACCCAACGATGCACCCACAATCGACACCCTAGGGGCCTTCGCGTCTGGCCGAGGGTCAGATTGCCAGACCGATGACCAGCACGGCGACCAGCGCGGCGCTGCCGAGCGCGATGCCACCGACCGATATCAGCGGGAGCAGCAGCAGCGCGCAGAGTGCGGCGCTGGAGTCCTCCACGGCATCGAAGGTGTTGATCCGCGAGGTGTCCGGCCTGCCGTGACCGTCGGTCACGATCGAGTCCGGCCGACCAATAGCGCACCGGCGATGAGGAGGAGGGCCCCGGCGAGCACGGGCCAAGGGGTCAGGTTCGAACCCGTTTCAGGCAGGTCCCCGTCCGCTCCGATCGGCACCACCGCAGAGTCGTGCGAGGAGGACGCCGGCGACTCGTCAACCGTGGACGCCTCGACCGAACTCGTCGCCACCTCCGTCGGACCGGAGGACGTGTCCGTCGGACCGGTCGACGTGTCCGTCGGTGTTGTCGTCTCATCGACCGGGTCTCCCTCCCCGTCGCCGCCCGCCTCGGTTCGTTCGAGCTCCGAGGTCACGGTGGCGGGATCCTGTCCGCTGAGAGCGACCGTTCCGTCGTTGTGGTACTCGGCGAGATCCGGGTCGGTGACGTCGCTGTCGAGCGCGACGTTCATGTACCACCCGGCCGGGAGCTCCCAGGTCGCCGTCAACGACGTCGGCGTGCACACGATGTGCCCCGGGTCCGGGTAGGTCGCGGTGAGGTCGGCGATGACCGTCCCGTCGTTTGCTCGGCTGTCCCCCACCGTCACCACGACGGTGGCGCAGTCGATGGACAGACCCGGACGGGGCGTGTCGGTGATCGTGACCGTCGTGCCATCGATCGGCGTCTGCGGGGACAGCAGCACCGAATGCGACCGACGCTGGTCAGCCGGATCGGACCACCAGATCCACTTCGTGGCCACGGCGGGCGGGGGCTCGCAACCGGTCTGGCAAGGGTTGGAACCGGTCAGCGGGACAGTGGAGACACCGCCGCTGACGTCGAACTCGAGATCGACCGCTTCGCCCTCGTTGACGGTCTTCACGTACTGCGTGCTGAACCGACAGGTGCCGTTGACGTTGAGCGGGTGGGTCGAAACGTAGTCCGTCAGGGTGAACGTGACCACCCATGGCGGCCCGCCCGCGACGACCGCATTCGCGACCGGCGTGACCCCGTCCGGCGCGAGAAGTGCAAAGGTCGTCGGGCCCATCCAGCGAAGTGCGTCGGGCAGCGTGAGCGTGAAGGTGTCCCCAGGCCGCGAATGGTCCGGCACCTGCCAACGGCAGATGAAGTCCACACGGTCCCATTGGGCCACGCTGGTTGCCGTCGTGGACACCTCGATCGTCGCGGGCACCTCGGCCGCCGTGGCGTTCTCGGAGCGACCGCTCGTGACGACCAACCCGATCGCCAGCACGATCAGCGCGAGGACTCCGATGACGGTCCGAACGGCGACGGACGCCCTCTTGATTTCAGTTCCCACGCTGGAAAGACACGTGGAACGGCGCTCGCTTACGCACAAGCCGACGTGACCCCCGTCACGTGTGGCCGACGACAAACAGGTAATTCGGCGCATGTGCCCGCGGGTCCGTCCCGGTCACGCTGGTCAGGCACCTGATCCGACAACGAAACAGAGCACCACAGTGATCCGATTCCTTCCCACGCCGCTTGATTCTCGGGATCACACCACCACCGATGCCGACCTTCTCGGCCAGGTCCGCAACGGTGACATCCGGGCCTACGCCGACCTGTACGACAGGCACCGCAACGCCGCCCTCCGGGTGGCGATCGCGACCTCCGGGCCGTCGAGCGCCGAGGACCTGGTCGCGGAGGTCTTCACGCGGACCCTCCACCTGCTCATCAGGGGATCGGGCCCTGACCGGGCATTCCGCGCCTACCTCTTCACTGCGATCCGGAACCTCAACGTCAACGCCAGCAGCAAGGAACGCCGTTCCTTGCCCGTCGACGACCTCACGGCGTTCGACCACACTCCGCGTGGCGGCGCGCAGCACGATTCGCCCGCGCACGACCTGGCAACGGAGGCGTTGCGTGCGCTTCCGGCCCGCTGGCGGGAGGTCCTCTGGATGACCACGGTCGAGGGGCGTTCGCTCGACGAGGTCGCAACCCTCCTTGGCTCCAACCCGAACGCGGTCGCCCAACTGGCCTTCCGGGCTCGCGCAGCCCTCCGCCGGACCTACCTAGAGAATGCCCAGAGACTGGGACATGAACTCTGCTGCGCGGCGTAGAGCGCGGAACCAGGTCCTCGGCCTCGGCCTCGGCGATGCCGCCCCTAGAGGTCGATCGTATTGATGCCCGGCGCGGCGTCGACCCTGGTGAACTCGACGAACTCGGCGTCGTCGTCGATGTGGACGTTGTGGCCGGGGCGCAGGTAGTAGGCCTGCCCCGACGAGAGCGTCTCGGACTCACCGTCGGTGTAACGCACGGTCGCGCGTCCGGCCAGGACGTAGCCGAAGTGCGGCTCCTGGCACGCACCGTCGGGCAGGTCGGCGAACATCTCGGCGGTGTCGAGGCCGGAGTTCCAGCGCTCGAGGGCGACGACCATGCCGCCGGCCTCGGCACGGTGCTGGCGCCCCAGGCCCTCGATGTCGACAGCGATCCCGGTGTTCTCGCGGGTGAAGGTGGACATGGCATTCTCCTCGGGTCGGGGACCGCGATTTCGGTCCGTTTCGGGACCGTAGGCCTTGAACTCGAATGCAAGGTCAAGCCTTGACCCGACACCCGAGTGCAGGGTTTACCGTGAGGGATGCGGATCTCAGAACTCGCAGAACGGGTCGGGGTGCCCACCTCGACGGTTCGCTACTACGAGCGGGTCGGGCTCGTGGGAGTCCCCGGCCGGACCGGGTCCGGCTACCGCGACTACGACGACGACTCGGCCACCCGGCTGCTGTTCGTCCATCGAGCCCGCGGCATGGGCTTCAGCTGCCAGCAGATCGCCGAGCTGCTTCCCGCGTGGGGTGGCGTGAACTGCGCCGCCGCCCACGAACGCGTGGGCAGGCTCCTGGACGAGAAGCAGACCGAGATCAGTCAGCGCATCGACGAGCTGCGCCTGTTCGCAGAGCAGTTGGACGACGTACGACGCGCGCTCGACGCGTCACCACCTGCCGACGAGTGCCGGACGGACCTCTCGTGTTGCATCCCCGGGGGCGACGTCCAGGTCGTGCCGCTCGAGCTCGTGACGAACAGCCTCAAGCACCCGCGGCGCTGACTCGACGTCAGTTGATGATCTCGCCGCGTTCGTCGTCACGGATCGCCGCCAGGCGATCGCGCCAGGTCTGGAGGGCCTCGGGAGTCAGGCGCGTCCAGTCGTCCACTTCCCCGACGACCCTGAGCGGCTCCGTACTCCGGTAGGAGCGGGTGGGGTTGCCGGGGAACTTCTTGTCCGTCACGTTCGGGTCGTTCTCGAAGGCTCCGGTCGGCTCGACGACGTAGACCCGGGGCGGAGCCTCGCCCGGCGCGAGCTCTGCCGCGAGGCCGGCGCCGTCCACGAGCGCGGTGAAGTAGATGTGGTTCATCACCACCTCGGGCCGGTAGTTCGACCGGAACCCCGCGGTGAGCAGGTCACCCTCCCGGAGATCGGCCTTCGTCCCGTGGAAGAACGGCCCTTCGTCCAGCGCCTCGCTCACCGCCCCAGCCTAGTGCCGCCTCAGACGGCCTCGAGGACGAAGAAGAGGAAGCACATGAACGACTGGCCCTCCTCCAGGCCGGGAGGAAGCAGTTCCGCAGGAGTGTCCGGCGCAGGAGGCGGCTCGCTGACGGTCACGATCCGGAAACCCGCTTCAGCAAAGGCGTTCGTCATGGCGTGCAGTGGCCGGTGCCAGAAGGTCAGCCACGTCACCTGCCCGTCGAACGTGTAGTCCTCGGAGTACCTGGTCACCGCGAAGTAGTCGGCCTCCGGATACACGATCGCGTAGGCGGCAGGGTGGTTCACCGAGACCATGAGGCGACCGCCCGGCTTCAGCACCCGGCGCAGTTCCGAGAGCGGGCCGGACCAGTCCTCCAGGTAGTGCAGGACGAGGGACGCGACGACGTCGTCGAACGCGGCGTCGGCGAACGGCAACGGCGCGCCCAGGTCCGCGACGTGCAGGTCGGCGTCCTCACCCAGCCTCTCGCGCGCAAGATCCACCATGGCGGCGCTCGCGTCGAACCCGGTGACGTCCGCGCCCCGGTCCCGCAGGGCTGCCGTCAACGGCCCGGAACCACACCCCGCGTCGAGGATCCGGCGACCTGAGACATCGCCGGCGAGCCCGAGCATCGCCGGCCGCTCGTAGAACGCGTTGAAGATGTTGGACTCGTTCTCCGCCGAATAGGCGTGCGCGAAGTCGTCGTAGTCGGTGGCCTGCATGCCTCGTTCTTACCGAGGCCGCACAAGTCAGATGGTCACGACGATCTTGCCGCGCGCGTGCTCGACCTCCAGATGGCGGATCGCCGCCGCGGCGTCGACGAGCGGGTAGGACCGGTCGATCACCACGCGGACTTCCTTGCGCTCCACCATGGCGACGAGGTCGGCGAGGCGTTCCCCGTCCGGCTTGGCCATCGGGATCTTGACGCGCAGGCCGAGGAGCCGTCCGAAGAGGCCGCCCCTGGCCATCAGGCCGACCGGACCGAGGACCGTGCCCTCCCCCGGGTTGCCGCCGCCGGACAGCACGAGGATGCCGCCGGGGGCGACGACGCGGCGCAGGTCGCGCAACCGCCGGTTCCCCACCAGGTCGACCACGACGTCGTACTTCTCGCCGATGCGAGCGAAGTCCTCACTCCGGTAGTCGATGACCGTCGCCGCGCCGAGCGACAGCACGAGGTCCCGGTTGCGGGCGCTGCAGACGCCGTCGACGGTGGCACCCCGCGCACTGGCCAGCTGGACGGCGAACGTGCCGACCCCGCCCGACGCGCCGATCACCAGCACGCGGTGTCCGGACGCGACCTGTCCCGCCGTGAGCAGGAGGTCGGCGGTCGTCGCCGCCAGCGGCAGCGCGGCGGCGTCCTCGAAGGACACCGTCGCGGGCTTCCTTGCCAGGCAGGCCTGGGGTACGGCGACGTACTCCGCCAGCGTCCCTTCGTGCTCGCCGAGCACCTCGTCCCCGACCTGCCACGCGGTGACACCGGACCCGACGGCCTCGACGGTCCCGGCGAAGTCGCGGCCACGGATGCGTTCCCGCGGAGCCTTGCGACCGAAGATCTTGCGATCCATGAAACGGGCGACCTTCGGCTCACCGCGCATGATGTGCCAGTCGGCCGCGTTCACCGATGCGGCTGCCACCCGCACCAGCACCTCGTCCGCCGCCGGCTCGGGACGATCGACGTCCTCGAGCCGGAGTACGTCGGACGTGCCGTAGACATCCTGGACCAGCGCCTTCATGGGTTCCCCTCAACACGGAGCCGGCGGACCCGGCTGACGCGTCGACGCTAGGGGGCGCGCAGGACCGCGCGCATCGGGAACGTCCCTGACCCGACCCCGAGAAGCGCGATCAGGGCTTCGTGGTGATCGGCGCCAGGATGCAGTCGACAACGGTGACGAGGTCCGTGCACTCCTGGGCGGGCTGGGTCGGCGTGGGCGTCGGTGAAGGCCGCGGCGTGGAAGACGGCTTCGGCGACGGGGACGGCTTGGGCTTGGAGCCCGACTTCGCCGGGACCCTGGACGGCTCGTCGTCCGCCTCCTCGACGGCCTCCGTGCTCGGATCGTCGGCCGCATCCTCGGACGGGTTCGCGGACGGACTCGTCTCGTCAGCAGCCGATTGGGGGTCCGTCGTCTCGACCACGACCAACGGATCGACGCCCGAGGTCGTCGAGACGTCGGCCGGCTTGGGGCCGTCCGCCTCGTCCTTGCCCTTCGCGGTCGTACCGCTGCCGAGGCCAGCGATGCCGAGCACCCACGCGGCGGCGAGAACAGCGAGCACGGCCGCGACCGCACCGCGCACCAACCAGGTCCTGCTCATCTGTGTCTCCCCATGTCCGAGTACAGGACACGATCGTACGACGTCTGGTCGGTGCCCGCCCGGCCGCTACCCTCCCTTGGTGGGTTCCATGGCGAGCAGCGAGACCGAATCACTCCGCCCGAGCCCGACTCCGGGCGTCGTGGCCCGGGTGGCGGGCATGGCGGTCTTCGTCGTGGGCCTGGTCGCCTACATGCAGGTCAACGGCCTTCCCCGGCAGGGCTACCAGGTCGTGATCATCCTCTGGCTGGCCACGGTCGCCTGGGACGTACGACGTCCGATGCGGGAACACCTGGCGTTCCTGCGTGACTGGTGGCCGCCGTTCGCCGTGCTCCTGCTCTACCTCTACAGCCGGGGAGTCTCCGACAACCTCGGGATCCTCGACGTCAGCTTCACCTGGCCGATCGAGGCCGACCGCTGGCTGTTCGGCGGGACCCTGCCGACCGAGTACCTCCAGGCACACCTGTGCGGCGTGCCCTGCCGCCAGTCCCTGCAGCCCCGCTGGTACGACGTCGTGCTCACCACGGTCTACTACTCCCACTTCTTCGCCGCACTCGCCGTGGGCGCCGTGCTGTGGAAGCGCAACCGCCCCGCCTGGATCGGCTACATGCGGCGCTACCTGGCCATCATGTTGCTCTCGGTGGCCGGCTACATCCTCTACCCGATGGCTCCGCCGTGGATGGCTGCTCGCGACGGCTACCTGACCGGAGACGTCGCGCGGATCACCGGCCGGGGCTGGTTCGACCTCACCGCCTCGAGCCGGTCGGTCACGGCGAGCACCGAGACCACCGCACAGCAGGACCTCTCGTCCATCGGCAACCAGGTCGCGGCGATGCCGTCACTGCACTCGGCCCTCGCGATCTTCATCGCGTGGTGGGTGGTGTCGCACTTCCGGACGCCGTGGCGCTGGACCGTGCTGCTCTACCCCGCGAGCATGCTGTTCGCGCTGGTCTACTACGCCGAGCACTACGTCGTCGACGAGATCGCGGGTGCCCTGCTCGTCGTGGTGGTGATGGTCGCCTGGGGGTGGTGGGACCGGCGTCGCCGGAAGAGCCAGGAAGCGAGCCTGGAAACGAGCCAGGAAACCAGCCCGGATCAGGAGACCGAACCGGCGTGGGACACGATCAGCTCGGCCAGCCGGTCGGGCGCCTCCTCGGGGATGAAGTGCGCGACGCCCTCCAGCACCACCAGCTCGAACCCGCCCGAGCAGTAACGCTCGGAGTCCTCGCAGCCGCGGCGCAGGATCACCGGGTCCCGGTCGCCCCAGACCTGGAGCACCGGCGCTCCCACCCTCGGGAAGCCCAGGCCGGGCGTGGTGAACGGTAGGGCGCGGTACCAGTTGACACCCCCGCGCCGTACCCGCCGATCCATGAGGCGCTCGGCGTCGCGTCGAGCCGCCGCGACGGGCAGGCCCGCCTGCTCCAAACCGCGCTGCAACCCCTTGCGGTTGCCCAGGACCAGCTCGGGCAGGACCGGCAGCTGGAAGACGACGGAGTACCACCACCTGGGGAGCTGGGTGGTGGTCAGCATCGACCTGGCGAACGCTCCGGGATGCGGGACCGAGACCGCCGTGAGCGTCCGCACCAGCTCCGGCCGCACCCCCGCGACCTGCCAGGCGAGACCCGACCCCCAGTCGTGCCCCACCAGGTGGACGGGTTCCCCGATCCACTCGAGCACTGCCTCGACGTCGGCGACCAGCTCGCTGGAGCGGTAGGCCCAGCGACTGCGCGGCGCCGCACCTGCCGAGGCCCCGCGGAGGTCCGGTGCGACGACGCGATAGCCGGCAGCGACCAGTCGTTCGGCCACGGCGTCCCACGACCTGCTGTCCTGGGGCCAGCCGTGCAGCGCCAGCACCACGCCCCGGCACTCCCCTGCCGGCCGGTGGTCCCGGACCGAGAACACCAGCTCGCCCCGCGGTACGTCGATGGTTGCTACGGGCATCCCGCCATGATGGCAGTTGGGCTCAGGGGCCGCCGACGATGCGGTCCACGACCGACTGCGACACCGAGTGGTACGTCGGCCGGGCGATCGCGTAGATCTCCCGGGCTCGTGCGAGGCCGCGGTCGCTGGCGGCGAGCTTCTCGTAGACGCGGCGGATGTAGAGCGCGCGGCCGTGTCGGGTCAGGAAGGCGGCCAGGGCTTCGTCGACGGCGGGCTGCTCGAAGACGTAGCCCGACTCGGCGGCCAGCTCGAGCCACGCGGTCGCGATCTCGATGTTCCCGCTGGTGCTGAAGCCGAACTGGCTGTCGACCGCAGCCAGCACCGCGTGGTCGATGTCGACCGGCAGCGCACGCACGAAGTGCACCCACTGCTGGCTGACCCACTCACCGGAAGCCTCGACGAGCTCGGCCAACGCGCTCGCCCCACCCGTCACCAGCAGGGCAGCCTGCTCGTCGACGCGGTCGAAGGCGTCGGAGGTGAACTCGGGCGCGTTGTCCGGGACGCCGGGCCCGTGCACCCAGGCCTCCAGCTGCAGGTCCTCGGCCGACACCCCGGCCGACTCCAGCAGCTCGGTCGACAGGTGGGCCAGGAAGGTGGCGGTGTCCATCGACTCGAACGCGAAGCGGTCGAAGTAGTCGCGCAGGAACTGGTCGAACCGCTCGCGACCGACCTTCGACTCGATCAGGCGCAGGAAGAGCGAGCCCTTCTCGTACGGGATCTTCGTCGGCCCGTCGTCGGGGTCCCGGCCCGCCATGTCGAGCTCGAGCCAGGTGTCGCGCGGGGCCTCGTCGGCGACGGCCCGGGCAAGGTCCTGGCGACCGAGCCGCAGCAGCATGCTGGTGTACGCGGCGCCGTACAGCTCCTCGTCGATCCGGGTCTCGAAGTAGACCGTGAAGCCCTCGTTGAGCCAGATGTCGTTCCAGGTCGAGTTCGTGACGAGGTTGCCCGACCACGAGTGGGCGAGCTCGTGCGCGATCAGGGTCACCAGTGACCGATCACCCGCGAGGATGGTGGGCGTCGCGAACGTGAGGCGCGGGTTCTCCATGCCGCCGTACGGGAAGCTCGGCGGGAGCACCAGGATGTCGTAGCGGCCCCAGCGGTAGGGGCCGTAGAGCCGCTCGGCCGCCCCGATCATCTGCTCGGTGTCCGCGAACTCCCATGCGGCACCCTCGACGACCGACGGCTCGGCGTAGACGCCACTGCGCTCGCCGATCTCGCGGAACTCGAGGTCGCCCACCGCAAGGGCGATGAGGTACGACGGCACGGGCTGGGGCATCGAGAACCGGTAGGTCCCCGAGGAGTCCAGCTCGACCGGGTTCTCGGCACTCATCAGCGCGAGCAGGTCCGCAGGCACCCGGATGGTGGCGTCGTAGGTGACACGGACAGCGGGACTGTCCTGGCACGGGATCCAGGTACGGGCGAGGATCGGCTGCGACTGCGTGAACAGGAACGGCTTGCCGGATGCGGTCTGCTCGGGCTCCAGCCACTGGACGGCGCGGGCCTCGGGGCTCGTCGCGTAGTGCACGACCACCCGGTCCGCCGTACCGACCTCGACCGTCAGGGCACTGCCCAGGACCGGGTCGTGGTCGCCGAGCGCGTACGGCAGGGCGACACCGTCGGCTCCCGTCACGCGATCGACGGCGAGCTGCCACGTGTCGAGCACCAGCTCCGTGGCACCGGGCGTGCGGTGCTCGAGGTCGAACGTCGCGCTGCCGGTCAGCGACCGCGACACGAAGTCGACGGTGAGGTCGAGCGCGACGTGGGTGACCACGACCTCGTTGGGCCGGGCGAACGAATGGGGATCGGGAGTGAAGGACCGAGGCACCGCACCAACCTATCGAGGTGGTGTCGAAGACCGGGGTTTCTCGCGGCTCGTTCCGCCCGTGGTGTCCCCGACTCGAAAAACACGAAACCCCGGCGCCGAAGCACCGGGGTCTCGCTATCTGAAAGTCAGACGGGGCGAACGTTCTCCGCCTGCGGACCCTTCGGGCCCTGCGCAGCGTCGAACTCGACCTGCTGGTTCTCCTCGAGCGACTTGTAGCCGTCACCCTGGATAGCCGAGAAGTGGACGAAAACGTCCGGGCTGCCGTCGGCCGGGGCGATGAAGCCGAAGCCCTTCTCGCTGTTGAACCACTTGACGGTTCCCTGAGCCATGATGTTTCTCCTTGTTGTGTAAAGCAGGAACATCCAGACTAGAACGCTCCCTAACACAGAACCGTAGTGCAGGAGTGGCTGAGCGCAAGGATCGGCGCACAACCGAGCCCATCATTCTTTCCGCTCGCGGGGTGTCCGGAGCCGGTCAACGAGCCCTGATCGTGCCCGCCACGAAGTCGTAGTCGCCGGACCAACCGTCGCCGGATGCCGGCGTCATCCCCGCGCAGCCGGACCGGAGGTTCTCGCAGCGGTACCGCGTGCCGCCCGCCGTGTGGATGTCCAGGCGCGACCGGAAGTGCCAGGAGAACAGGTTGCCGTCCCCTGTCGGATCCGCACTGCGTGCCCGGGCGTCGCTCTGCCAGCGTCGCGTGAGCAGCCGCGCGTCGGCCGTCGGGTCCCGGTCGAGGTACTTGTCGAACCAGGCGCTGGTGTACCAGGCGACCTGGTCGATGCCGCGCAGGCTGGCGGGCAACGCCGCCGGCACGTCGTTGAAGTCGAAGTGGGTGCCGCCGCGGATGGTGATCTGCCCCGTGTCGACGCCGGCCCGGCTGTAGGCCAGCGACGCGCGCGACTTCCCGAGCGGGTTCGGCGGAGCGAGGAACGGCACCGGAGCGAGCAGGTAGTCCCCGTTGATCCCGAGGGCGGGCTTCGTGATCCGCGGTGCCGGGCCGGGAGGCGCCTCGAAGCACAGCGTCGGCAGACCGTTCATGATGTCCGGCCTACCGGAGAAGTCCGGGTTGGGCGCCGAGAACGCGGCGAGCTCATCGGGTGCCGGCGAGACCGGGACGCAGAGGTTGTCGAGGGCGACACCGGTCGAGACGCGCGGGTCCTTCTGCGTCAGCCACGAGGTGGCCACGGCGCCGTACGAATGACCGGTGAGCCCGATCCGGGACCCGTCCAGGAGGTTCCAGAGCGGGTTGTAGGCGGCGTTGCGGCCGGCGGCGACGCGACGGACCTGCTTCGCGGCGTGCGACGTGCCGGAGATCCGGCTCACGCGGGGGACGTACGGCTTCGCCGGCGTCGACAGGAAGAAGTCGAGGGCGTCCTGCCCGCCGTCGTAGAACGTGAGGCCGTTGCCACCGAGGCCGATCGGTCCGTCGGAGGAGCCCTTGGGTGCGAACAGCCCGAGCAGCGGAATGCCGGCGAACGCGTCCTCGAGCTGGTCCGGCTTGGCACCGAACTGGTCGGACATGCCTTCGCCCTGGACGTCGAAGGTCATCACCACGAAGCCGCTGCGGGCCAGGGTCTGGGCGAGGTACCAGTAGATCTCCTCGAAGCCGACGATCGACCCGTTGATCACCACCACCCCGGGCCGTTTCGCGGGGCCGGTGCGGGTGGCCCACACGTGGCCGGACATCGTCGCGCCCGACCGCGAGGTGTAGAGCACCGGCTCGACCAGTCCGCCCTTCACCGTCCAGCCCTGCACCCGCGGGTCGATCGGACACAGCACGATGGCGGTGCAGGAGTTCACGTTCGGCTGCCGCTCGGGGTCCGTCAGCATCGTGCGGAACCGGGCGAGCTGGTACTGGCTGGTGCTGGCCAGGATCCCGGGGAGCAGGTCGAGGTGCCGCGTCGCGTTCTGCCCGGTGACCCCCACGTTCGCGGCCTCGCACGCCGCCCATTCCGCGCTGGGGTAGGTCGCCGCGTCGCAGGCGGTCGTGGGCGCTGCCTGCGCCGGCGACGCGAGCGGCGGTCCACCGGTCAGCAGGCTGGCCACGACTGCCCCGGCCAGGAGGGCCGCCGCCCGCCGACGGCCGGATGTGACGGTCTTCACGAGGGTGCGCACGGAAGTTGAACGATCGGACGTGCGCCCGGTGACGTCAGCGCTGGTACGGCGCGGCCCCGGGCCACGGACGGCGGTAGCGTTCGGCACCATGAACGCGATTGCTGCACCCGATTCCGCCGTCCGGACCGCCGCCGCCGAGCGCCTTGCGGGGCTCGCGACCCCTGCCGGTGCCCTCGGCCGTCTGGGCGACCTCGGCGTCTGGCTGTCTGCAGTGCAGGGCGTGTGCCCGCCCGCTCCGCTCGAGAACGTCCGCCTGGTGATCTTCGCCGGCGACCACGGCGTGGCACAGCACGGCGTCTCGGCCTACCCCCCGGCCATCACCCCGCTGATGGTGCGCACCTTCGTCCTCGGCAAGGCCGGTGTCTCCGCGCTGGCCAACGCCCACGGGGTGCAGGTGCGGGTCCTCGACATCAGCGTCGACGACGACCTCGAAGGTGTGCCCGCCGACGTCCAGTCGCACAAGGTCCGTCGCAGCAGCGGCGCGATCCACCTCGAGGACGCCCTGACCGCCGAGGAGACGGAGCGCGCCATCGAGACCGGCCGCGCCGTCGCGCGTGAGGAGATCGCGGCGGGCGCGCAGCTCCTGTTGTCCGGCGACATGGGCATCGGCAACACCACGCCTGCGTCCGCGATGGTCGCCGCCGCGCTCGGCCTCCCGGCCGTGGAGGTCACCGGCCGCGGCACCGGCGTCGACGATGCGGCCCTGGTCCACAAGCAGGTCGTGGTGCAGCAGGCGCTGGACCGCGCCGGCGCGCGCCTCGACGACCCGATCCAGACCCTCCAGGCCGTCAGCAGCGCTGACCTGGCCGCCACCGTCGGCTATCTCCTCGAAGCCGCGGAGAGCGGCGTACCGGTGCTCCTGGACGGCCTGATGTCGGTCGCCTGCGCCCTCACCGCGGACCGGATCGCCCCTGGTGCCGCTGCCTGGTTCGCCGCCGGCCACCGCTCCACCGAGCCGGCCCAGACCCTCGCGCTCGAGAAGCTCGGCCTCGAGCCGGTCCTGGACCTCGGCATGCGCCTGGGCGAGGGCTCCGGCGCCGTGGCCGCCGTCCCGGTCCTCCGGTCGGCCGCTGCCCTGCTCCGTGACGTCGCGCTGCTCGCAGACCTGATGCCGCCGGCGTGACGCCCTCGTGAACCCAGCCCTCGCCGGCCGCAGCCTCCGGCTCGCGATCGGGACCCTGACCGCCCTGCGGGTGCCCGCAGTCCTGCGGGTGACCCCGGCCGACGCCACCGGCGCGATGTTGCTGGCACCGCTCGCGGTCCTGCCGCTCGGCCTCGGCGTCGCGCTGGTCGTCTGGGGCGGCGGCCGGCTCGACCTGCCCGCCCTCGCAGTCGCCTTCGCGGCGATCACCCTGCTGGCCGTGGGCAGCCGCGCCCTGCACCTGGACGGGTTGTCCGACGTCGCCGACGGACTCACGTCGTCGTACGACCGGGAACGGTCACTGGCCGTCATGAAGAGCGGTACGGCGGGCCCGGCCGGTGTGGCAGCCCTCGTGCTGGTGCTCGGGGCGCAGGCCGCCGGCCTGGCCTGGTTCGTCGGCGGGGATCGTGAGCTGCGCGCGGCTGCGATTGCCGGGGCGGCCGTCTGCGCGTCCCGCGCCGCGCTCTGGATCACCTGCTCGACCCTCGCCCCGCCGGCGCGCGAGGACGGGCTGGGCGTCACGTTCACCCGCCGCATCCCGGTCGCCGTCACGGTGGTCGGCTGGATCGCCCTGGCAGCCCTCGCTGCCCTCGTCGACCCGGTCCGCGGCCCGGTGACCGTCGCGGTCGCCGCCCTGGTCGTCGTCGCGCTCGTCACGCACACGGTCAGGCGGTTCGGTGGAGTCACCGGCGACGTGTTCGGCGCCGGGATCGAAGTGGCGCTCGCCGTCCTGCTGGTGGGACTCGCCGGGGCCTGACGTCGGCCTACGGCCTCAGAGCTTCAGCACCCGCCCCGAGATGACCAGGTGCACCTCGTCGCAGGCGCTCGCGACGCGCTGGTTGACGATGCCGAGCAGGTCGCGGAACAACCGACCCGACCGGTGAGCGGGTACGACGCCGAGGCCGACCTCGTTCGTCACGAACACCACGTCCACCGACGTCTCGGCGAGCGCGGCTGCGACGTCGGCAACCCGTTCGCTCACGACCAGCTCGGCGTCACCGATCGGCCGTTCCCACAGGTCGGCCTTGTCGATGATCGTGGTCAACCAGGTGCCCAGGCAGTCGACGAGCACCGGCGTCGTCGCAGCGCGCAGCACACCGGCCACGTCGTTCGTCTCCTCGGTGATCCACGAGTCGGGCCGACGGACCCGGTGCGCGGTGATCCGCGAGACCCAGTCGGCGTCGTCGTACACGGGGCCGGCGGCGACGTACGTGACCGCAGGGGCGGCCGCCACCAGCTGCTCGGCGTGCACCGACTTGCCCGACCGGACTCCCCCGGTGACCAGTACCTTCACGTGCGCCTCCTCAACCGACGGTGAACGCGACCTTACGGGCCGCGAGGTCTGCCGTGGCAAGAGTGGCCTCGACCTCCTCGCCGAGCGGCAGCGGCTGCGGCGACGTCACCGGTGCTTCGACGCCGACCTCGGCGAGCATCACGACGCCCGACTTCGGGTCGTCGTCGCGCAGGCTGGTGACCACGCCCGCGAACTTCTCGCCCACGCGACCCGACAGGACGGCCGCTTCGAGCAGGTCGAGCACGGCGCGCTCGTAGGAGCCGGCGCGACGGGCCGAGTCCTGGAGGGTCTTCGGCAGTTCCGGCAGCGCGGCGGTGACCCACTCCGGGACCGGCTGTCCGGCGCAGATCGCGATGCAGACCTCGCCCGTGTAGCGGTCACCCAGGCGACGCAGGGGCGCGGTGACGTGGGCGTACTCGGCGGCGATCGCGGAGTGCTTCGTCTGCTCCGGCAACTCGCCGTTGAACGCGGCGTACCCGCTGCCACGCAGCAGGCGCGTGCAGGCCACGACCATCGCCTGGTGCTCGGACTTCGCGGGATCGAGGGACCGGATGAAGGCGGGATAGTCCGTCGCCCTGGGCCAGTCGATCTTCAGCGCGTGGGCGACGCGACGCAGCCGGGCGACGTCGCGCGGGTCGGCCGGCGGCAGGGTGCGCAGCATGCCGACCTTGGCGCCGACCATGAGCGACGCAGCCGAGATGCCGGTCAGCAGCGAGATCTGGGCGTTCCACTCCTCGACGGGCAATTGCTTGCGGAACGCGAGCTCGAAGCCGTCGGCGGTCTCCTCGATCTCCTGCTCGGGCAGGGGCAGCGAGATGCCGCCGCGCGCGAGCTCCTGCTGCTGGCGGAGCAGGCCGACCTCCTTCAGCAGGACGAGGACCTCGCCGGCCGAGCCGTCGTCGAGCGCCGCCTGGGCCTCGACGTAGGAAAGGCGCAAGGTCGAACGCACCAGCGCCCGCTCGACGTGCACCTTGGTCGGGGTGCCCGCGGCGTCGACCTCGATCGTCCACAGCAACGCGGGGGCCGTCTGGTCGGGCAGCAGCGACGCTGCCCGCTCCGAGAGCGCCGGCGGGTGCAACGGGATGCGGGTACCGGCGCCGTACAACGTCTCGCCGCGGCGGTGTGCCTCCAGGTCGATCGGGTCGCCGGGCTTCACGAAGGCAGCCACGTCGGCGATCGCGTAGTGCACGACGAAACCGCCTGATTCATTGGCGGATCGTTCGATGTGCAATGCCTGGTCGAGGTCCATCGAACCGGCCGGGTCGATCGTGATGAACGGCAGGTCCGTCCGGTCCAGCTCCGGGAGTACGACGTCCGTCGCTGCCCGCTCGGCAGCGCTGATCACGTCGGCGGGGAACTCCCCCGGCAGCTCCAGTTCCTTCGCGATCTCCTCGAGTCCCTGCGTCAGCGCAGGGGAGCTCGCCTTGACCCGGACCACGACGTTGCTCGGCATGCGGCCGACACTATCGGGGAGCCCTATCCTTTCCCGGTGCTGATCCTGCTGCCGCCGAGTGAGGGCAAGTCCGTTCCGACCCGGGGCAAGGCGCTCGACCTCGCGTCCCTCTCCTCGCCCGAGCTGACCGCCGCCCGCAGCGAGGTGCTCGAGGCCCTGGTCGCGCTGTGCCGCGACGACGCGGACAAGGCGGCCGCCGTACTCGGGCTCTCACCGGGACAGCTGGACCTGATCGACCGCAACGCCGACCTGGTGGCCGCACCGACCGCTCGTGCGGACCGGATCTACACCGGCGTCCTCTACGACGCCCTCGACCTCGAGACCCTGTCGGCTGCGGCGAAGCGCCGCGCGACGAGCCGGGTGGCCGTGGCCTCCAGCCTGTTCGGGATGGTTCGCCTCGGTGACCGCATCCCGTCCTACCGCCTCTCCGGCGACGCCTCGCTCCCGCCCGTCGGCCCGGTCGCGGCGATCTGGCGCGAAGCGCTGCCGCCGGTGATGACCGCGGCGCTCGGCCGCGGACTGCTCGTCGACCTGCGGTCGGGGATGTACGCCAACTTCTGGCGTCCCGCACCCGAGCTCGCCAAGCGGGTCGCGACCGTCCGGGTCCTGCACGAGCACAACGGCACCCGCAAGGTCGTCAGCCACTTCAACAAGGCCACCAAGGGCCGGATCGTCCGCGAGCTGCTGGAGGACGGCGCCGACCCGCGCACCCCGGCAGCCCTCGCCGCGACGCTCGAACGCCTCGGCTGGACCGTCGAGATCAGCGCCCCCGGCAAGACCGGAACCCAGCTCGACGTGGTCGTCAGCGAGCTGTAGTTCGCAAGCTCGTCGAGTAGCGGCGAGCGCCAGCGAGGCGCGTATCGAGACGCAGCGGGTTGGACAACCCACTGTCGATGTCGCGCCGCTTCACTGAGCCCTGTTCACGGCACCACCGAGCGGAACGTCGCATGAACGGGCTCCCCGCCGTGCCCTTCACGCCAGGAGGAACGTAGCCAGTACGGAAAGCCCGGCAAGGGCCCCGGTGACTCGTGCGGCAGTGGCGATCGTGCCCGCCCACGTAGAAGCGGGTTGTAGTGCGTGACGCATCAGAAGAACGCCCAGAGCAGCGATGGGGAACAGCACGATGATCAGTAGCGCGCCGCCGGACACCGCAACATCAAGAGGAGTCACGTACTCGCTCGTTCCCTCGCGAAGGACCTCCAGCGCCGCTGGGGCTCCCACGACCAGGCAGAGGCCAGAGGCCGAAAGAGCAAGCGCGAGGAACGTGACGTTGACGTACAGGTCGCCTTCCAGGCGATGCGTTTCCGGATTCTTCACACTCCGCCCCTGACGCTCTCCCATGCTTCGAACGCTAGCGTCCGCTCATAGCCACGAGTAGACAGCTGAGTCGCGGCGAATCGACGCGGCGCTGCCCATGGGTGGCCCGACCTTCAACTAGCCCATCGTCTGTGGCCAGCTGTACTCGTCGAACCAGATCGTTGCGTTCATGGACGCGAGCAACCCGAGTGCTTCCGGTTCGAGGGCCCAGCCGAGCATCTGATGCTGGCCGGGCATTTTCACCAGTTGATGCCCGTCCTGCTCGGTTTCGACCTGCTCTTCAGCGACTCCATTGCGGTCGTTGAAGTAGCGGACGACGACGAGGGTGGCGTGAACTTCTTCGCTGTCCGTGAGGTCGCGGATTCGACTCGCGACAGGCGAGATGCGGTCGAGTAGCGGCGCCACCAGGTCCTCAACGTCCATGTTGGGCGCACGATTGACGATTTCCCATGAGTGTCGCGCAGGGATGGGCGGCTCGGCGCGCTTGCTGCCGCGTACCCGCACTTCGTCTGGTTCCATCCCAATTTCGGTGGACAGTTCAGCAGCCGACCGAGTGGTGGATCCCAACTGGAAGTACGCGTACTGATTCATCCAGAAACGTCGGTCACGCCTGAGGCGTGGGCGTGCGGGTCGCGACATGCTGCGAGGTCACCAGCGGCCGGTGTCGAGCAACGTCCGCCGACCGGCGGGCAGCGCGTTGAAGAATCGGAGCGAACCCTTCTGCTCCCCGGTGGCCAGGTCTTCGTAGAACGAGAGAACCGAAACAGCAGCGGGCGAGAGCTCCATCCGGAACAGCGACTCCAGCGGGGCGTCGACGGCGTGCGCGACGAGCGTCTTGATCGGTGTCACGTGACTGACCAGCACGACGGTCTTGCCGGCGTGCTTCTTCAGGAGCCGGGCCAGGGCGTCGAGGACGCGGGCCTGGACGGCCAGGAACGACTCCCCGCCCGGGGGCGAGGCGGCCATGTCGGCGAACCACGCCTCCAGTCCGGCCTTGTCCTTCTCGCCGACCTCGGTGAAGGTCATCCCGTCCCAGTCGCCGAACTCCATCTCGGCGAAACCGGGCTCCTCCTCGACGGGAAGGCCCAGCTTCTCGGCGATGATCTCGGCCGATTCGCGGGTGCGTCGCACGGGTGAGGACACGACGACGCTGATGTGGTCACGCAGCTCGGTCAGCCACTCGGCTGCTTCCGCGATCTGCGCCCGACCCTCCTCGGAGAGGGCGGGGTTGTCGCCGCCGAGTCCACCCGAGAACCGGCGACCGGTCGTGTGCGGCGTGACGCCGTGGCGGACCAGCACGATCGTCGTCGGCGAGCCCATCCCCGGCGGTGCAACCGGAGTTGCCGCAGGCGACTCGAGCTCCTCGACCAGCGACTCGGGCTCGTCGGCGACCCCGTCACCGGCCCCGTCACCGTCACGGGCACCGTCACCGACGATGAGCCCGACAGGAGCAGCGGCCGGTTCGATCACGGCCGTGACGCCCGACCGCGTACCGTCGAGCGCCTCGTTGGCGAGCCGGTCCGCGTGGCCGTTCTGCTCCCGCGGGACCCACGTGTAGACGGTCCCGGCCGGAGCGAGCGCCAGCGCCTCGTCAGCGAGCACCCTCATGTCGGGGTGCTTGATCTTCCAGCGGCCGGCCATCTGCTCGACGACGAGCTTCGAGTCCATCCTGACCTCGACCTTGGCGTCCGGAGTGAACTCCGCAGCAAGCCTGAGGCCGGCGATCAGGCCGGAGTACTCCGCGACGTTGTTGGTCGCGAACCCGATCGTCGACCCGTCCTCCGCCAGCACCTCACCGGTCGTGGCGTCCTTGAGGACGGCGCCGTACGCCGCCGCGCCGGGGTTGCCGCGGGAGCCGCCGTCAGCCTCGATGAGGACGGTACGACGACCCGCTCCCGTCACGAGAGGCCGCTCTCCGCCGTCCGCACCAGGATCCGCTGGCACTCCTGGCACCGCACGACGGTGTCGGCCGGGGTGGCCCGGATGACCTGGAGCTCCGCCGCGTCGAGACGAATCTGGCAGCCGCCGCAGGCGCGCTGGCGCAGCTCGGAGGCGCCGATGCCGCCCTGGTTGGCGCGCAGCTTCTCGTAGAGCGCGAGCAGGTCGGCCGGGAGATCGGCGACGATCGCGTCGCGACCGGCACCCACCGTGGCCGCCTCGGCGTCGAGCTCGGCACCGCGGGCGTCGCGGGTCGCGGTCAGCTCGCCGAGCCGGGTGTCGATGCTCTCGATCGCGGCGGTGAGCTCGTCCAGCGCGGACTGCGCCTCCTCGAGCTGCTCCATGACCTCGAGCTCCTCGTCCTCCAGCACCGTGATCCGGCGCTCGAGGGTGTCGAGCTCGTGCTGCATCCGTTCGAGGTCCTTGGGGTTGGCGATCAGTCCTGCGTCCATCCGGTCGCGGTCCCGCTTGCGGCGCACCTTGACCGTCTCCACGTCGGCGTCGGCCTTGGCCTGGGCCACGGCGAGGTCGTCGACGACGATCCGCTGGTCGCGCATCCTGCCGTCGACATCGGCACGCTTGCCGAGGAGCTCGGCGATCTCGGCACCCTCTGCAGGATGGGTGCGCTGGTGGCGCAGCTTGTCGATCTGGGCGTCCAGCGCCTGCAGGTCGAGCAGGCGCAATTGGGCGGCGGGGTCGGCCTTCATCGGATGCTCTCGGGGATGCTCACGGATGCGCTCACAGGTGCATTGTCCAAGGGTCGGTGACGATCGTGCTCACCCGGGTCTCCACGGCGTCGCCCAGTGCCTCGACGAGGCGTTGCTCGACGACGGGCAACCAGGTCGATTCGGCGGCCCAGTGGGCGATGTCGATGAGTGCCGGCCCGCCCTTCTCCAAGAACTCGGCGGCCGGGTGGTGCCGCAGGTCGCTGGTGACGTAGGCATCCACGTCGAGCCCGGCCACCCGGTCCAGCAGGAAGTCACCGGCCCCGCCGCAGACGGCGACCCGCTTGATCGGGCGCTCCGGGTCCCCGGCGACCCGGACCCCGTGCGAGGTGGCGGGCAGCGCCTTCGCGACGGACTCGGCGAACTCGGCGAGCGTCACCTGCGCGACCGTGCCGATCCGGCCGGTCCCCGTCGTGGTGAGGCCGTTGTCGGCGAGCTGGACGACGTCGTACGCGGGCTCCTCGTAGGGGTGCGCGGCGAGCATCGCCCGGACCACGGCGGTCCGCAGCGAGCGCGCGAGGACCACCTCGATCCGCACCTCCTCGACCGTCTCGAGGTCGCCGACGGTGCCGATCATCGGGTTCGCACCGTCGAGCGGGCGGAACCGGCCCTGGCCGGGTGCGCTGGTGAAGGACGCGAAGTCGTAGTCGCCGATCCGGCCGGCGCCCGCTTCTGCGATCGCGGCGCGGACCGGGGCGGCAGCGTCCGCCGGGACGAAGACCGTCAGCTTGTCGACCGGCTCCGAGGAGGCCGGGATGATCGGTGCCAGCTCGGTGAGGCCGAGCGCGAGGGCCAGGGACTCCGACACTCCCCCGACGGCCTGGTCGGCGTTCGTGTGGGCGGTCAGCAGGGCGCAGTCGGCCTTCGCGAGGGTGTGCAGCGTGCGGCCCTTCGGCGTCGTCGCGGCGAACCCCGTGACGCCCTTCAGGAACAGCGGGTGGTGCACGACGAGCAGGTCGGCCTTCCACTCGGCCGCTTCGGCCGCAACGGCAGGCGTGGGGTCGACGGCGAAGAGGACCCTCTTCACGGACTGGCCCGGGTCGCCGTACACGAGGCCGACGGCGTCCCAGCTGTCCGCGGTCGAGGGCGGGTACCAGCCATGGATCAGGTCGGTGACGTCCTGGAGCGTGGGCATGAGCGTCAGGCTACTGCGGTCGCCGTGGGCGCCGGGACGGACACCGGCCCGGGATTGATACCCTGCCGGGGCCAGTCGACCTCCACAGAAGTGCGAAACGTGGAAGTCAGGGAACCCGGTGAGAGTCCGGGACTGACGCGCAGCGGTATGGGTGACGGACGGAGCACCGGGAAACCGGTACAGCCACTGGACCTTCGGGTCCGGGAAGGCGCTCCGCACCGGAGGATCCCGAGTCCGAAGACCTGCTGGCCCTTGCGACAACCGTCGCGAGGTCACCAAGGAATTTTGCAGGGGCAACGCGACGAGCCCCCTGACCTCGAAGGACCGCATCGCCATGGCCACGAATCGCAGCCGGCCGGACCGCTGCCCGGGCGTCGTGCACCCGTGGCTCGCCGAGGACGGCGGACTGGTCCGGATCCGGATCCCTGGCGGGCGGATCTCCCTGTCGTCCCTTCAGGCGCTGGTAGCCGTGGCCGAGGAGTACGGCGACGGGCGGGTGCGGTTGACGGCGCGCGCCAACCTGCAGGTCCGTTCGATGCCCGTCGACAGCGAGGCCGGGGACCGGCTCGCCGAACCGGCCCTCGTCGCCCTCGAGGCCACCGGGCTGCTTCCGTCGCGGGAGCACGACCGGATCCGCAACGTCCTCGTCTCCCCACAGACCGGGATCGCCGGCGGTCGCGCCGACCTGCGCCCCGTCGTGGCCGCGCTCGACGCGCTCCTGCTCGGCGACCCGACCCTCGCCGGGTTGCCCGGCCGCTTCCTCTTCACGCTCGACGACGGCCGCGGCGACCTCGCCGACCGGCATCGCGACCTGGGCCTCGTCGCCCTGTCCCCCGAGTCTGCGCAGCTGCGCGTCGGGACCGGGTTCGGGCCCGTGGTGCCCCTCGCCGGCGCCGCCGACGCGATCAGTGACCTGGCCCGCCTGTTCCTCGAGGCGCGTGGCGAGGGGCCCGAGGCGCCCTGGCACGTGACCGAGCTCCCCGCACCCCTGATTGACCCGGTCGCACCCGCGCCCGGCGCCGACATCACCAGCGCATCCCTGCCCTTCGGCCCCGTGGCCGGCGGCGAGCACGTGCAGGTGGACGAGACCGGCATCGATGCCAGCATGGTCGCGTCCATGCTCGCGTCACGGACCGGCCGGGGTGACCTGGTCGTCGTGACGCCGTGGCACGGTGTGCTGATCCCTGAGGAGAACCGCAATGAGTGAGCAGATCGACCTGACGGCACCGCCGCGCCGCTACGAGTACATCGCCGACGGCCCCGCGATCTACGTCGACTCGTTCGCGACCATCCGCCGGGAGTCCGACCTCACCGGGATCCCCACCGAGGCCGAGAAGGTCGCCGTACGGATGATCCACGGCAGCGGCCAGACCGACCTCGTGCGCGACCTCGTGATCCACCCGGGCCTCGTGTCCGCTGCCCGCACCGCGCTGGCGTCCGGTGCACCGATCCTGTGCGACGCCCGGATGGTCGCGATGGGCATCACCGCCGGCCGCCTGCCCGCCGACAACCCGGTGCACTGCTTCCTCACCGACCCCCGGACGCCCGAGCTGGCGAAGGCGTGGTCGACCACCCGTACCGCTGCGGCAGTCTCGCTGTGGGAGCCGCTGCTCGAGGGTGCCGTCGTCGCCATCGGCAACGCCCCGACCGCGCTCTTCCACCTGCTCGAGATGATCCTCGACGGCGGACCCCGACCCGCCGCGATCGTCGGCTGCCCCGTCGGCTTCATCGGCGCCGCTGAATCCAAGGACGCGCTCGCCACCTTCGCCACCGACCACGGCATCGACATCCCGTTCGTCACCGTGCGCGGTCGCCGGGGCGGCTCCGCCATGGCGTCCTCGGCCGTCAACGCGTTGGCGCAGGAGGAGGAGTGACCCTCCCCATGACCGGCTCCTTCCACGTCGTCGGCATCGGCCCCGGTGATCCCGAGCTCATCACCCGCAAGGCCGAGCGCCTGATCGGTGCCGCCAGCGTCGTGGCGTTCCATGCCGGCGTCACCAAGCAGTCGCATGCCCGCCGGATCGCCGCGCACCTGATCCCGGCCGACGCCGTCGAGGAGGAGCTGCGCTACCCCGTCACCACGGGCAGCACCGACCACCCCGGCGGGTACGTCGGCGCGCTGGCCGACTTCTACGACGAGTGCGAAGCACGGCTTGCCGCCCACCTCGACGCGGGTCGTGACGTCGTACTGCTGGCCGAGGGGGACCCGCTCTTCTACGGCTCCTCGATGTACCTCTTGGACCGGTTCCGCGACCGCTTCGAGACCGAGGTCGTCCCGGGCATCCCGGCCTTCGCTGCCGCGACCGCCGCCATCCCCGCTCCCCTGGTGCGCCAGACCGACGTCCTGACCGTCCTGCCCGGCACGCTCCCCGAGGCCGAGCTCGCCCGGCGCCTGGCCGACACCGACGGCGCCATCATCATGAAGCTCGGCCGCACCTTCCCGGCCGTCCGCTCGGCCCTGGCGCAGGCCGGTCGCCTCGAGGGCGCCTGGTACGTCGAACGTGCCTCGCAGCCCGAGCAGCGCTGGCTGCCCGTCGCCGAGGTGGACGCCGAGTCGGTCCCGTACTTCTCGCTCATCGTCGTTCCCGGTGACTCCGCGCACCGCCCGACCGCCTCCCGCCTCCGCTCGTTGGTTGAGGTGCGAGGAGCGCTAGCGACGAGCCTCGAAACCACCGAGACCATGGACGCTGCGGAGCTCCTCGTCATCGGCCTCGGCCCCGGCCCGGACGGCTGGCTCACCCCCGAGGCCTCCGCCGCACTGGCCGAGGTGTCGCACGTCGTCGGCTACGCGCCGTACGTCAACCGCGTCCCCCAGCGTGCCGGCCTGACCCGCCACGCGTCGGGCAACACCGTGGAGGTCGACCGCGCCCGGTTCGCCCTCGACCTCGCGCTGTCCGGCGAGCGGGTTGCTGTCGTCTCCGGCGGCGACGCCGGTGTCTTCGGCATGGCCGCCGCGGTCTTCGAGGCCGCCGCCGATCCGGCCCACCCGGAGCACGCGACCGTGCCCGTCCGCGTCCTGCCCGGCGTCAGCGCGGTCCAGGCCGTCGCGGCCCGCGCCGGCGCCCCGATCGGCGCCGACTTCGCGATCGTCAGCCTCTCGGACCGGCTCAAGCCCTGGGCCGTCGTCGAGAAGCGCCTGCGCGCGATCGCCGACGCCGACCTGGTGCTCGGCATCTACAACCCCGCGTCACGATCACGTCGCGAACAGGTCGTCGAGACCCAGAAGATCCTGCTCGAGCACCGCTCCCCCGACACCGTGGTGATCATCGGGCGCGACGTCGGTCGCTCCGAGGAGTCGGTCACCGTGACCACCCTGGGGGACCTGGACACCGACTCCATCGACATGAAGTGCCTGCTGATCATCGGCGCCTCGTCCACCCGCGTGGAGCCCAACGGCTCGGTCTGGACACCCCGATGGGTGGAGTGAACGTCACCGTCGTCGGGATCGGCGCGGACGGCTGGGACGGCCTCGTCCCGTCGTCCCGCGCACTCGTGGAGAGCGCCGAAGTGCTGCTCGGCGGCGAGCGCCACCTCGACCTCGTGCCGCCGATCGATGGCCAGGAGCGCGCACCCTGGCCGCGGCCGATGACCACCCTTCCCACCTTCCTGGAGCAGTACGACGGCCGCCGGGTCGTTGCCCTGGCCTCGGGTGACCCGCTGGTCTCCGGGATCGGCACCACGCTGATCCGCCTGCTCGGCCCGGACGCGGTGACGGTCGTTCCGGCCGTCTCGTCCGTCGCGCTCGCTCGCGCCCGGATGGGCTGGTCGGCCGAGGAGTCCGAGGTCGTGACGCTGGTGGGCCGCGATCCCGCCGCGCTGCGCCGCGAGCTGGCTGCCGGCCGCAAGCTGATCGTGCTGTCGTCCGACGACCGGACGCCGATCGCCGTCGCGGGCCTGCTCCTCGAGGCCGGCCACGGCGCCAGTGTGATCACGGTGCTCGGCGACCTCGGCGGCACGCAGGAGAGCCAGATCGACTTCACCGCCGACACGGACGAACTGCCGGCCGACCTTCCCCGGCTCAACGTGCTCGCCATCGACGTCCGGGGCCCCGGAACCGGCACGTCATCCTGGGCGCCCGGCCTGCCCGACGACGCCTTCGACCACGACGGCCAGATCACCAAGCGCGACGTGCGCGCCAGCGCGCTCTCGCGGCTCGCGCCCCGTCCCGGAGCACTGCTCTGGGACGTCGGTGCCGGCGCCGGATCGGTCGCGATCGAATGGCTGCGCGCACACCCGCTGACCGACGCCGTTGCGGTGGAGGCGAACGCGGACCGCGCCGCACGGATCGGCCGCAACGCCACCGCACTGGGCGTTCCGCGCCTCAAGGTCGTGCTCGGGACCGCACCCGAGGCACTGGCCGGACTCCCCCAGCCCGATGCGATCTTCGTCGGCGGTGGCGCGACCGCGCCCGACCTGCTCGACCTGTGCCGCAAGGCCCTGCGTCCCGGAGGCCTCCTCGTCGTCCACGGTGTCACGCTGGAGACCGAGTCGCTGCTGGTGGACGCCTTCCACGAGTACGGCGGCGAGCTCACCCGCCTGTCCGTCGAGCACGTCACCCCGCTGGGCGGCCGGTTCACCGGCTGGACCCCTTCGCGGGCCGTCGTCCAGTGGACCTGGGAGAAGGCATGACCATCCACTTCGTGGGAGCCGGCCCCGGCGCCGCCGACCTGATCACCCTGCGCGCCGCGTCGATGCTGGCGAGTGCCGACGTCGTGCTGTATCCCGGCACCTACATCGACGCCGCCGTCCTCTCGCACTGCCGGGAGGACGCGAACCTGGTCGACACCCAGGAGCTCGACCTCGACCAGATCACCGCCGTGATGGTGGAGGCGAACGTGGCCGACCTGGACGTCGTACGACTGACCTCGGGTGACCCGTCGCTCTACTCCGCGCTGCACGAGCAGACCCGGCGCCTCGACACCGCGGGAGTGCCGTGGGACGTGACGCCCGGCGTTCCCGCGTACGCCGCTGCGGCCGCGATCGTCGGGCGGGAGCTGACCGTGCCGCTGGTCGCCCAGTCCGTCGTGCTGACGCGTACCCAGGTCCGCTCCACCGCGATGCCCGAGACCGAGTCGCTGGCCGCGTTCGCCGCCACCGGCGCGACCCTGGTGCTGCACCTGGCGATCACGCGGACCCGCGAGCTGATGGCGGAGATCGAGCCGTTCTACGGAGCCGACTGCCCGGTGGCCGTCGTGTCCCGCGCGTCCCAGCCCGAGGAGCAGGTACTGCGTGCGACCGTCGGCCAGATCGCCGACCTGGTCGAGGAGGCCGGTCTCCGGCAGGCGGCCGTGATCCTCGTCGGACCGGCCCTCGCGTCGGGCTCCGCAGCGGAGTCGTACCTCTACTCAACCGAGCGCGTCCAGCGAAAGGCACGTCTCACATGACCCAGCACTTCCCGTTCACTGCTGTTGTCGGGTCTGGTGGGGCCGTCGGCGGCGCCGATGGGCCCGAGGGTCCCGACCCGATGGCGCTCGCCCTGATCCTGACCACGATCGCCCCCGACGTCGGTGGCGTCCTGGTGCGCGGCGAGAAGGGCACCGCCAAGTCCACGATCGTGCGGGCCCTGGCCGCCGTGCTCCCGCCCATCGACGTGATCGCGGGCGACCGGTTCTCCTCGGACCCGCACGACCCGGACTCCTCACCTGACGGCCCGTTCGCTGCCGATGCGGCTGTCGAGACCCGGGCCGTGCGCCTGGTCGAGCTGCCCGTCGGTGCGACCGAGGACCGGGTGCTCGGTTCGCTGCACCTCGAGCGCGCCCTGACCGAGGGCAAGGCCGAGTACGAGCCCGGCCTGCTGGCCCGCGCACACCGCGGCATCCTGTACGTCGACGAGGTCAACCTGCTGCACGACCACCTCGTCGACCTGCTCCTCGACGCCGCCGCCATGGGCCGCTCGACGGTCGAGCGCGACGGTGTCTCCGTCGAGCACGCCGCACGTTTCGTGCTCGTCGGCACCATGAACCCCGAAGAGGGCGAGCTGCGTCCGCAGCTGCTCGACCGGTTCGGCCTGACCGTCGAGGTCGCCGCACCGCGGGTCCCCGCACTTCGTGCCGAGGTCGTCCGCCGACGGATGGCGTACGACGCCGACCCGGCCGCGTTCTCCGCCCGCTACGCCGAGGCCGAGCAGGCCCTGGGTGACCGGATCTCCTCGGCGCAGGGACTGGTCGGCGCGGTCCGGCTGACCGATGCCGCGTTGCTCAAGATCGCCGAGGTCTGTGCGGCCTTCGACGTGGACGGCCTGCGCGCCGACATCGTCACCGCCCGCACCGCCGTCGCCCACGCGGCCTGGTCGGCTCGCGACGAGGTCACCCTCGCCGACATCCGGGTCGCCGCCACGCTGGCGCTCCCCCACCGCCGCCGCCGCAAGCCGTTCGACGCCCCCGGCCTCGACGAGGACCTGCTCGACAAGGTGCTCGGCGACGAGGAGCTGCCGCCGGAGGATCCGACGGATCCCGAGGACCCGACGGATCCGCCCAGCCCGGAGGAAGGGCCGGACGACGGGCTGGACGCAGGTCCCGAGGACGGTCCGAGCGAGGTCGAAGGACCTGAAGCCACCGACACCGAGACCGTCGACCAGGACGTACCGGCTCCGAGCGACCTGAGCTCGCCGACGTCGCCCGACAAGGGGTCGGGCGCCACCAGCCTGAGCGGCACCACGTCGACGTACCGCACCCGCCTGCTGACGGTCCGCGGCGTCGGCACCGGCACCGCCGGACGACGCAGCCGGGCCCGCACCTCGAGCGGTCGCCGGATCGGCGCGACCGTCCCCACCGGACAGGGCGGCGCCGTCCACCTGACCGAGACGATCCGCGCCGCCGCACCGCATCAGTTCGCGCGCGGTCGCGTCGACGGACGGCTGCTGTTGCGTGCGATGGACCTGCGGATCGCCGTACGCGAGGGGCGCGAGTCCAACCTGGTGCTGTTCTGCGTCGACGCGTCCGGCTCCATGGCCGCACGGCGCCGGATGGAGCAGGTCAAGACCGCCGTCCTCAGCCTGCTGCTCGACGCGTACCAGCGCCGCGACAAGGTCGGCCTGATCACCTTCCGTGGGCAGGGCGCCGAGGTCGCGTTGCCGCCGACCCACTCGGTCGATGCCGCCGCCACGCGACTCGAAGAGCTCCCCGCCGGCGGCCGCACGCCGCTCGCCGAGGGCCTCCTCGAAGCCGCGCACCTGCTGGCCGTCGAACGGACCCGCGACCCGCAACGACGGCCGCTGCTCGTCGTCGTCACCGACGGCCGCGCGACCGCCGGGGCCGAGGCCGTCCACCGGTCCCGGATGGCCGCCGCGCTGCTCGCCGAGACCGGCGTGACCAGCGTGGTCATCGACTGCGAGAGCGGTCCGATGCGGATGGGCCTGGCTGCCACGCTCGCCGAGCACCTCGGTGCCGAGCACGTGCCGATCGGCGAGGTCAACGCCGAGGACCTGATCTCCGCAGCCCGGAGCTGGGCAGCGTGAGCACAGCCCTGTACGACGTCATCGAGCGCCGCCGCGACGTCCGCGCCGAGTTCACGGGTGAGCCGGTCGACGAGGACACGCTGCTGCGGGTCCTCGGTGCCGCGCACCGTGCCCCGAGCGTCGGCATGAGCCAGCCGTGGGACTTCGTCGTCGTGCGCGATGCGGGACTTCGTCGTACCTTCCGCGACCACGTCGCCCACGAGCGCGACACGTTCGCCGCGTCGCTGCCGCCGGAGCGTCGTACGACCTTCGACAAGATCAAGGTCGAGGGCATCTGCGAGTCCTCGATGGGCATCGTCGTCACCCACGACCAGAGCCGCGGCGGCCAGCACGTCCTGGGACGGCACGCGATCGCCGACGCCGGGCTCTACTCCACCGTCCTCGCCATCCAGAACCTCTGGCTCGCCGCGACCGCCGAGGGCCTCGGCGTCGGTTGGGTGTCGTTCTACCGCGAGCCGTTCCTGGGCAGCCTGCTCGGCATCCCCGACCACATCCGACCCATCGCGTGGCTGTGCCTCGGCACCGTGAGCCACCTCGAAGCCGTCCCCGACCTCGAACGGCACGGATGGCGCAACCGCCGCCCGCTCGCCGACGCCATCCACCACGACACCTGGAACACCTGGAGCGACCGTGCCTGAAGGCCAGCCACTCGTCATCCCCGACGACGGACTCACCACCCGCCAGCGCCGCAACCGGCCGCTCGTGATGGTGCACACCGGCGACGGCAAGGGGAAGTCCACCGCCGCCTTCGGCCTCGCGATCCGCTCGTGGAACCAGGGCTGGAACGTCGGCGTCTTCCAGTTCGTGAAGTCCGCGAAGTGGCGCATCGGCGAGCAGACCGTGCTCGAGCGCCTCGGTGCGCTGCACGAGGAGACCGGCGAGGGCGGGCCCGTGGCCTGGCACAAGATGGGGTCGGGCTGGTCCTGGTCCCGCAAGGAGGGCACCGCTGAGGACCACGCCGCCGACGCCGTCGAGGGCTGGGCCGAGATCAAGCGGGCGCTGGCCGAGGAACGGCACGACCTCTACGTGCTCGACGAGTTCACCTACCCGATCAACTGGGGCTGGGTCGACATCGACGACGTCGTGGAGACGCTGGCCAACCGCCCCGGTCGGCAGTACGTCGTCATCACCGGCCGCCGTGCGGACCCGAAGCTGGTCGAGGTGGCCGACCTGGTCACCGAGATGACCAAGATCAAGCACCCGATGGACGCGGGCCAGAAGGGCCAGCGAGGCATTGAATGGTGACGGAGCGGTGAGTCTCCCGCGCATCGTCGTCGCTGCCCCGGCCACCGGCCAGGGCAAGACGACGGTTGCCACGGGACTGATGGCTGCGCTGGTCCGCGCCGGTCACGTCGTGAGCGGCCACAAGGTCGGCCCCGACTACATCGACCCCGGCTATCACGCCCTGGCGTGCGGCCGGCCCGGTCGCAACCTCGACCCGCACCTCGTCGGCGAATCGCTCGTCGCTCCATTGCTCCTGCACGGCGCCGCGGTGCCGGTGCCGGCGGACGTTGCGGTCATCGAGGGCGTCATGGGCCTGTACGACGGCCGGATCGGTGGCGACGGCTTCTCCTCCACCGCCCACGTGGCCCGCCTGACCCGCACCCCGGTCGTCCTGGTCGTCGACATCTCGAGGTCGTCGCGGTCGATCGGTGCCGTGGTGCACGGCATGGCGACGTGGGATCCGACCATCGAGATCGCGGGCGTGATTCTCAACCAGGCCGGTTCCGCACGGCATGCTGAGGAGGTGCGTTCCTCGATCTCGGTGCCCGTCCTGGGGGTGATCCCCCGCAACCCCGACATCGCCACGCCCTCCCGCCACCTCGGTCTGGTGACGGCTGCCGAGCGCGGTGAGTCCGCCGAGGTCGTCGCCCGCCTGGCCGAGGTCGTGACCGAGCACGTGGACCTGGCTGCGGTGCTCGACATCGCCCGGTCCGCCCCCGACCTCGACGCGGTCGCCTGGTCCCCTGCGGTGGTTGAGGTGCGAGCGTCAGCGAGCCTCGAAACCCCCGCAGGCTCGACACCTGCCCGCCCCGTCGTAGCCGTCGCCGCCGGCCGCGCCTTCACCTTCCAGTACGCCGAGACCACCGAGCTCCTCGAGGCCGCCGGCTGCCAGGTCGTCCCGTTCGACCCGGCCCTCGACGCCGCGCTCCCGGCCGGCACGGCGGGTCTCTACCTCGGCGGCGGCTTCCCCGAGGTCCACGCGAAGGACCTGACCGACAACGCCGCGCTGCGCGAGGAGATCCGCGCGGCCGTGGCCGACGGGCTGCCGACGGTCGCCGAGTGCGCCGGCCTGCTGTACCTCTGCCGCACCCTCGACGACGTCCCGATGGCCGGCGTGATCGACGCCGACGCCGCCATGAACGAGCGGCTCACCCTGCGCTACCCCGTGGCCGAGGGCGTCGCCGACACGTTGCTGACCCGGGTCGGCGAGCAGGTCACCGGTCACGAGTTCCACCGCACCCAGGTCGCGCCGGCTTCCGGCGCCACCGCCGCGTGGGAGGTCGACGGCGAACAGGTCGGCTTCGCGTCCGACACCCTGCACGCGTCCTACCTGCACACCCACTGGGCCGGACATCCCCAGCTCGCCGCACGCTTCGCGGCCGCCGTACACGACAGGCACGCGCGTGGATGACCCGCTGCGCCACCACGGCGATTCCGAGGCCCGCGAGGCCACGCTCGACTTCGCGGTCAACGTCTATGCGGGCGCGCGGCCCGGGTGGCTCGACGAAGCCCTACGGGCCTCGCTCGACGACGTCGGCGTCTACCCGAGCGCCGAGCGGGCGCAGCGTGCCGTCGCTGCCCACCACCGGCGTCCGTTCGACAACGTCCTGGTCACCGCCGGCGCTGCCGAGGCGTTCACCCTCGTCGCGCGGCTGCGGCCGTGGAGCATGCCCGTCGTCGTGCACCCCCAGTTCACCGAGCCGCACGCGGCGCTGGAGCAGGCCGGACACCGGGTCCGGTCCGTGGTCCTGCCGCCGCCGTTCGCGCTCGACCCGGACCTGGTCCCCGACGACGCCGACCTCGTCATCATCGGCAACCCCACCAACCCGACGGGCGCCCTCCACCCCGCCGAGACCATCCGCTCGCTGCTCAAGCCGGGCCGGGTCGTGGTGGTCGACGAGGCGTTCATGGACTGCGACCCGGACGAGTCCGAGTCCCTGGCGGGCCTCCGCGTCGCCGGGCTCGTCGTGATCCGCTCCCTCACCAAGCACTGGGGCATCCCCGGCATCCGCGCCGGCTACCTCGTCGGCGACGCGATGGTCGTGGCCGGCCTGGCCCTGAACCAGGCCCCCTGGTCCGTCGGTACGACGGCCGCCGCAGCCGTCCTCGCCTGCACCTCCCCCGAGGCAGTCGCCGAGGGCCGGCGCCGCGCCGAGGAGATCCGCGACTGGCGCGAGCACCTCGAGAAGGGCCTCGCCGACCTCGGCGTCCACCACCTCCCCTCCACGGCCTCCTTCGTGCTGGCCCAGGTCGGCGACGGCGTCCACGAACGCCTCCGCGCCGCCGGCATCGCCGTACGACGGGCCGACACCTTCCCCGGCCTCGACGGCTCCTGGATCCGCATCGCCGTCCGCCCCGAAGAGCTCACCGACCAGCTCCTCGCCGCACTCGCCAACCTCTAGGTTCGCCGGATCGTCGCAGGTCGAGGAGGTTGCGCAGCAACCGTCGCCCGTTGGTCGAGGAGGTTGCGCAGCAACCGTCTCGAGACCACCCGGGCACGGTGGTTGAGGTGCGAGGAGCGCCAGCGACGAGCCTCGAAACCCCCGCACGGTCCACCGACTCCCCACAAGCCTGCCTGTGGACGTCCCCTGTCCACAGGCAGGCTCGCGACGCTTCGCGATGTCGGACCTCGGTGATCTAATACATGTATGGATCTCGGAACCGACACCCGCTCTGATCGGACCTTGCTGTCCGACCTCAGCAAGGGCGTCAAGGTCCGGCAGGCGTCCCTGGTCCAGGAATGGGTCGACATCGTGGCCTGGGCCAACCGCAATATCGTGACCACGCCTGAGCTGGCAGCGACCATCGTGGACGGTGTGATCGACACGGGTGTTCCGATCGCGGGCGAGGGTGCACCGCTCGTGTCGGAGTTCAACCTGATGGAGCTCATCGCCGTGTTGGGCCGGTCCCCTGACGGTGGCCGTGCGTACGTCGGGCGGGTCATCGAGTGCGCTTGGCGCCTCCCCGGCATCTACGCCTCAGTGCTCGAGGGCCGCCTGGAGCCCTGGCGGGCCGAACGCATCGCGGACCTCACCCGGCCGTTGAACGCCGAGGCTGCTGCGTTCGTGGACCGCCAGCTGGCCGCGGTCGGGGGTGTCGGCTGGGCACAGCTCGAACGCCTGGTCACCGAGGCGGTGATCCGGTTCGACCCCGAACGCGCCGAAGCCCAACGACAGGCCGCCGCCGACCGTCGCCGGGTGGACTTCGACGACGTGGACCCGAACGGGCAGGTCGAGTCCCACAGCGTCCTGGACGCCGCCGACGCCCACGACTTCGACCAGGCCCTGTCTCGTCGAGCCAAGCTCCGCGGACAACTCGGAGACACCGACTCCTTCGACGTGCGCCGCGCCAAGTCTGTCGGCGAGATGGCCCGTCAGGACCTCGGCCTTGACCTGCTGTTCGCCGACGAAGAGACCGGTGAAGTGATGGCGACCAGCCCCGGGCGCAAGGTCGAGCTGAGCGTCCACATCACCGACACCGCCCTGAACGAGGACAACCCGTTCGCGAACCCGGTCGGCCGGTGGGACCAGGGCCGCACCCCGATCTCCACCGCGCAGATCAAGGAATGGCTGCGCGCACGAGACACCACCGTCATCGTGCGGCCCGTCATCGACCTCAAGCACTGTGTGCCGGTCGACTCCTACGAGATCCCCGACCGCATCCGCCGCCGCGTCGAGCTCCGCGACCACCAATGCCGGTTCCCCGGCTGCCCGCATCGGGCCTCGCGCTGCGATCTGGATCATGCGCAACCGTACGGGCAGGGTGGCGTGACCTGTCCGTGCAACCTCGTTCCCCTGTGTCGGCGACATCATCGCGCCAAGACCTTCAGCAAGTGGCGCTACGTGATCGTGTTGCCCGGGCACTACCTCTGGACCAGTCCCCACGGCCGACACCTCCTCGTCGGACCCGACGGCACCAGAGCACTCGACCCACCCCGCTCACCCGACCCCGACGAATAGCTCCCCCGCCCCGCACCCCGCCCACCAGCGGGGTCAGTGGCGCGCTCAGGGTGAGTCGCTGAGCGCGCCACTGACGTGCACGCACATGCCGAGGACCGTGCGGCCTCCTCGGCTCAACGCACCTGACGAATCTGTCGTCCGAACGGCCAAAACAGGACAGATTCGTCAGGTACGACGCGCACCCGTTCCGTCCGACTGTGCCGCGAATCGTGAGGGAGTGCCTTGGCGTTTGGAACACTTCTGGTATGAGGTGGAGCGGGGTCGTCGAGCCGGACTACTTTCAGTTCTACGCGAAGCGAGTCGGGGCGGAATGGCTTTCAGGCGCCACAGATGAGACCTACCGGCATCGCCTGTGGACTGATGGCGGGTTCGTAGTGATCAGCACGCTTCGAAAGTTTGGAACGACACCACTGACTCTCGACGTCGTCGCCGACGAACCCGCGCCTCCCTCAGGGTGCTGGCAGCACGTCGCAGAGGTAAGTCTCGATGGTGGCGGCGCCTTGGAAATCCTGAGCTGGCCCGGGGACCAGGAGCCGCGGTCAAAGCATGAGATTCCCGTGGGATCCGTGCGGCTCCGCGTTCATTGGGGCGGGCTGGCCCCAGGTCTGCGAGAAGGCATGGACGAGCAGGGAAACAGCAATGAGCACCTCGCGCTCATCGTTTGGCCTGCGCCGATCGCGCCATTCGCAACCCTCCGGGAATGGGATTCCTGGCCCCAGTAGGCACCCGTACCGCCACGGCGCACCGCCCCTGTCCGACACAATCGAGCGATGACGATGGCACTCAGCTACGACGCGGTGGGACACACCCACGTCGCCGACAAAGGCTGGAGTGCCGCTCCCCACGGCTACCGCCGACACGAACAGACGACCCGCCTCGGCGACGGCGACCGACTGTGGCAGGAGGCGTCCGCAGCGGTCATGAAGTGGTCGGTCAAGACCCGCAGCGGCTTTGCGGTGGAGTCCGCGCCGGGCGAGGACCTGCGTGTCAGGCCAGGCCAGGAGCGCACCCTGATCGCCTCGCTCGGGCCGTTCGAGCTGCGTGAGCCCGTCACGGTGGTCGCGATCGTCGATGATCCGAACCGTTGTGGATTCGCCTACGGCACCCGCGACGGCCACCCGGTGTCAGGCGAGGAGGCGTTCATCGTCCACCGCACACCGGACGGTGCCGTGTGGTTGACGCTGCGTTCGCTGACGCGTCCGGCGCGCGGGTCCTGGCGCCTCGTCTTTCCCGCGGCGCTCCTCGCCCAGCGCTGGTATCGCTTCCGCTACACGCGGTCGCTCCGCCCCTGACGAGACCTACGACCCCGCCCCACCCGCCGAGGACGCGATGATCGCGGCAGAGATGGCCGCGGTGACCGCAGCGTTCGTGGCGGCCACGGCGGCCTTGCTGGCAGCCCCCGCCCACTCGCCCTTCGCAATCACCTTGGCGCGCTTGCGGGCGGCAGAGCGTTCCGGTCCCGGGACGATCCGCTTGATGACGTTGCCGGCCCACAGGAGACCGATCAGCGGTCCGGTGGCGTCGTCAGGTTCCGCGTGACCCAGCAGCACCCCGACGACACCCGCGACGAGCGCATCGCGCCGGGCACCATCGACGACGTCGTACCGGACGACCGGGACCAGACCGAGGACCTTCTCGCGTCGCGGCACCAACGCACCCTCGACCACCAACTGGTCCAGCAACAGGGCGCGGGTGCCCTTGCCGATGCGCGGCACCAGGGAGGACGCCTTGTGGTCCCGGCCCGGCTTGATCCGCGACAGGGCATGGTCCAGCGCGCCATCACCCAGCGACGTGGGGGCGGCCAGCCGGACCCGCGCCTTCCGGCCCTCGCCCGCCATCTCACAGCGCTCAGCGAGCACCAGGTCGACCAGCGCAGCCCCGCCGGTCACGGGTTCCGATTCGGTCGATCCGATCAGGCTCCTGCCCGTCCCGGGGTCGATCGAGATCAGGGTCAGGTCCGCGGCGATGCCCATGTTGTGACGATAGTCGCGGTCCGCGCGGCGGTGCCCCTGTCCGCGGCGGTTCAGGATGCCCTAAAGTCAGCCCCGTAGGTCCAGGAAGCCGGTGAGAGTCCGGCACAGTCGCGCTACTGTGACACCGCCCCTGATCGGAGCGGTGAAGTCAGACCCGAGGCCCTTCACCTCAATCCAAACCGAGCAGGGACGCAGAATCCCTGAGGAGGACACATGTCTCAGATCACCGCCACCCCCACCGCAGGCGCCGTTGCCGTCCCGGTGGTCCCGCTGCTGAAGCTCGGGACGTGGGTCGTCTTCTTCGGCCTCCTCGCGATGCTCGCGATCTTCTTCGTCAGCAGCGACCAGGGCGCCGTCTCGCTCTTCGCCGGCAACGGCGTTCACGAGTGGGTGCACGACGCACGCCACCTGCTCGGCTACCCCTGCCACTGAGCTCGTGAGCACCACTTCTAAGGACAAGTCTGTCCTCACCCCCGGTGCCTTCCTGATCCGCGGCCTCGCGGCCGGCCTCATCGCCGGGCTCCTGGCGTTCGTCGTCGCCTTCGCCTTCGGCGAGCCGTACGTCGAGGACGCGATCGCGCTCGAGGAGGCCGCTGCCGCGCAGATGACCCCCGCCGAGATCGCCGCCGAAGAGGAAGCCGCGGCCCACGAGGACCACACCGGCATCGTGGAGATCTCGCGCGACAACCAGAAGAGCTGGGGCCTGCTCACCGGCACGCTCGCGGTCGGCACCGCCCTCGGCGGCCTGGTCTCGCTGGCGGTCGCAGGAGTCGTGGGTCGCCTCGGCAACCTGTCGGCCCGCGCCTCCACGGCACTGGTCGCACTGATCGGGTTCATCGCGATCGCGCTCGTCCCGTTCACGAAGTACCCCGCCACGCCGCCTGCCGTGGGCAGCGGCGAGACGATCGGCGGCCGTACGGCGTCGTACTTCGCCCTGCAGCTGGTCTCGGTCCTGGCCGCCATCGCCATGGTGGTCCTGGCCAACAAGCTGCGCGGCCGGCTCGAGGCCTGGACCGCCGCCACCATCGCAGCGCTCGGCTACGTCGTCGTCGTCGCCGTCACCGCGTTCCTGCTGCCGACGGTCAATGAGATCGGCAACTTCCCGGCCGACACGCTCTGGTACTTCCGCCGCTCCTCGCTGCTCGTCCTCGCCACCCTGTGGGCCACGATCGGCGTGATCCTGGTGGCGCTGGTCGGGCGTCTCCACGACCGCGCGGTCGCCGAGGCCAACCGGCGCGAGCTCGCCGCCAGCATCTGATCGGATCCTGGATGTTCAGCACCGCCAGCGGGCTGGTGCTCGGCTTCGCCGCGGATCGGCTCCTCGCCGACCCGCGGCGCGGCCATCCGGTCGCCGGCTTCGGCCAGGTGGCCGCAGCACTGGAGAAGGGCGTGTGGCGCGACGACCGCCCCACCGGCGTCGGGTACGTCGCCGTGCTGGTCGGCGGCACGGTGGCGATCGGCGTCGTGGCTGATCGCGCCACCCGCGCCCACCCGCTCCCCCACACGTTGCTGACCGCAGCAGCCACCTGGGCCGTCCTCGGCGGCACCTCGCTCGACCGCGAGGCGGCCGCCGTCAGCCGCCTCCTTGCCGACGACCGCCTTCCCGAGGCGCGGGTCCAGCTCACCCACCTCGTCGGTCGCGACACCTCGCAGCTCGAGGAGCCGGAGATTGTTCGGGCCACCCTCGAGTCACTCGCCGAGAACACCTCCGACGCCGTCGTCGCGCCCCTCGTCTGGGGTGCCCTTGCCGGCGTGCCGGGACTGGTCGGGTACCGCGCGGCGAACACCCTCGACGCCATGGTCGGCCATCGCAGCGCCCGCCACGAACGGTTCGGCTGGGCAGCGGCCCGCCTGGACGACGTGCTCAACCTTCCCGGGGCACGGCTCACCGCCCTGCTCACCGTCGCGCTGGGCGCCGACCACCGAGGCGCCTGGCGGGCCTGGCAGCGCGACGCCGGCGGACACCCCAGCCCCAATGCGGGTCCGGTCGAGGCCTCCTTCGCCGGCGCCCTCGGGATCCGCCTCGGTGGCACGAACGACTACGCGGGTCGCATCGAGCATCGCGCGGTGATGGGCGACGGACCGCCACCCACCCGGGCCGACCTCGACCGGGCGCGCACACTGGCTCGACGCATAGGGTGGGCCGCAGCAGCGACCGCTGCAGGCGTGGCGGTCGCCACGCGCTCCCGGAACCGGCAGGCACGATGAACCAGTTGCTGCACCAGACCACCGCGCTGCTCACCCGCACGCCACTGCTCCAGACGCCGCGAGCCGCACTCTCGCGCCTGGCCCGCTCGGTGACCCAGTCCCCCAGCCCGCTCGACGGACGCGCCGTCCTCATCACCGGAGCGAGCTCCGGCATCGGCGAGGCGACAGCGCATGCCGCCGCCCGTCGCGGCGCACACGTGCTGCTGGCCGCGCGCCGGGCCGAGGAGCTCGAGCGGGTCCGGCACCAGGTCGTCGAGGAGGGCGGACGGGCGAGCACCTACGTCGCCGACCTGACCGACGGCGACCAGGTGGACGCGCTCGTCGAGCAGCTGCTCGCGGAGCATGGCGCGGTCGACTACGTCGTCAACAATGCCGGGCACTCCATCCGGCGCTCGCTCGAGCACACCCACGGCCGGCTCCACGACTTCGAGCGGATGATGGCGGTGAACTACTTCGGCCCCGTGCGCCTGACGATGGGCCTGCTGCCGGCCATGCGCGAGCAGCGCTTCGGGCACGTGGTCAACATCGTCACCTGGGGCAACCAGATCAGGGCCCCGAAGTTCGCGCCGTACATCGCCTCGAAGACCGCGCTCGACGTGTTCGGCCGGATCCTGGCCCGGGAGGCGTTCTTCGACAACGTCACCTGCACGAACATGCGCGTCGCGATCGTGCGGACGCCGATGATCGGACCCACGGCCGCCTACGAAGGCCGCGGCGAGAGCGCCGAGGAGTGCGCCGACCGCGTCGTCCGTGCCCTGGAGGACCGTCCGGTCACCGTAGACGGAGCGTTCGGGACGTTCTACGCCGCGTTCAACGTGGTGGCTCCACGGCTGTCGGACCTGGTGATGGCGGTCGCGCACCGACGCGAGCCGGACTCCGCGGCAGCACTGAGGACCGTGCAGACGCACCACTGAGATCGGGTCTGCAGGACCGATCCGGAACTCGACGTATCAGCAGGTCCGGTTCCCGACTCCGAGGTGGGTCAGTCACACCCCCTCGGAAAGGAACCTGACATGCATCTCCAACCCCCCAACGCCCTCACCCGGGCCGTCCCGCTGGGACTGATCGCCCTCGCCCTCGGAGCGGCCTCGACGGTCGCCGCGATCGGTGACCCGGGCGTGAGCCCCCAGCACTACGCCGACGAGCTCGCCCCCGGCGCCTCGGTGACCATCACCAAGACGGTGGAGACGCCGCCCATCCCGCCGAACCCCGACATCGTCTTCCTGGCGGACACCACCACCAGCATGACCGCGAGCATCGGCAACGTGCAGTCCAACGCCAGCAGCATCGTCAACCAGATCCTGGCGGCGCAGCCGACGGCCCAGTTCGCCGTCGCCGACTACAAGGACACCGCCGACGCGACCGGGCACTTCCTGCTCCGGCAGCAGCTGACCGGCGACACCTCCGACGTCACGGACGGCATCAACGCGTGGACGCCGCTCTCGGGTGGCGGCAGCGACGCCGCAGAGGACTGGATCGGCGCGCTCGCCGACATCCCCGGCGCCGTCGACTTCCGCGACAACGGCACCCCGATCGTCGTGATGTTCGGCGACTCGACCAGCCACGACCCGTCCGCCGGTGACACGCTGGCGTCCGCGACGTCCGCCCTGCAGGCGGCCGGCATCCGGGTCATCGCGATCTCGGTCCCCGGCGCCGACGGCTACCTGTGGGACGGCCTGAACACGACCGGCCAGGCGTCGTACGTCACCTCACAGACGGGCGGCACGCTCACCAGCGCCAACCCCGACGAGGTGTCCGACGTGATCCTCAGCCAGCTGCAGAACCTGCCGGCCGAGGTCACCCACGAGGTCTCCTGCGACGCCGGTGTGACGGCCACGCTGACACCCGCTTCGCAGAGCGTCACCAGCGGCGGCACGGTCTCCTTCGAGGAGACGATCACCCTCGCCGACGACGCCCCGCAGGGTGAGACCGTGTCGTGCACGGTGTCGTTCAAGGTCAACGGTTCGGTCCCCGGACCGGAGTTCGTGCAGACCGTCGACATCGACGTGGCGGACGTGACTCCGCCGGTCGTCACCGTCGAGAGCAAGGTCGTCGAGGCGACCAGCCCTGACGGCGCCGTGGTCGACTACGACGCCAGCGCACTGGACAACGTCGACGGTCCGCTCACGCCGACCTGCGCACCGCCGTCGGGTTCGCAGTTCGCCCTCGGGACGACCACGGTCGACTGCGAAGCGACCGACGCCGCGGGCAACACGGGCTACGGCTCCGGCACGATCGAGGTGGTCGACACGACCCCGCCGACCGTCGCCTGCACCGAGTCGACCAACCCGGGCCTGAACGTGCCGTTCGCGGGCAACACCCGGCCGAACCCGCAGGGACAGAACCAGGACGGCTTCTACCGGCTCGACGCGACCGACATCGTCGACACCTCCCCGGACGTCTACCTGCGCGACACCGGCAGTGGCCACGTGTGGGGGCCGTTCGCCAGCGGTCAGAAGATCAAGTACACCGAGGCGAACTCCGGTCCCCAGCAGAAGTCGATGCCCAGCGGCATCCTGCACCTGACCGGCACGGGTGACGGCGAGCTGTACGCCGTGGACTTCTCGGGCAACGTCGCCGCACCGGTGGCCTGCCTGGTCCCGGCACCGCCGAAGTAGCCGCAGCACCGCCAACGACCGGCCCTGTCGGCGTGACCCTCCGGGTCAGGCCGGCAGGGCCGGCGCCTGCGTCCCGATGATCTCTTCACTGTTGCGTCCCACCCAGCGCAGCAACGGCACCATCACGGCGGCCAGCTCCTCGCCCAGCGGGGTCAGGCTGTAGTCGACCCGCGGCGGCATCACCGGCTTCTGGTCACGGTCGACCAGCCCGTCGGCCTCGAGTGTCTTGAGGGTCTGGGCCAGCATCTTCTCGCTGATGCCCTGGGCCCGACGGCGCAGCTCGCTCCAGCGCTGGGGCCCGTCCGTCAGCGAGACCAGCACCAGCACGCCCCACTTGCTGGTGACGTGGTCGAGCAACACCCGACTCGAGCAGGCCGCCGGAAAGACGCCGTCAGGGAACTGCTCGAAGATCGACTCCGAAGTCTTACTTACTGCCACGCCAGTACCTTACTTCAAAGTGCGTACTAACCAATGGGAAGTATCTCCCCCGAGGGCAGGTTGAGGCCGACATCACCGTGCAGCAACCGAAAGGAACCACCATGTCCCTCGTCGTCACCGGAGCCACCGGCCACCTCGGCCGCCTCGTCGTCGAATCCCTCCTGGAGAAGGGCGTCGCCGCCGACCAGGTCGTCGCGACCGCCCGCGACACGTCCCGGCTCAGCGACCTCGCCGACCGCGGCGTCGATGTCCGCCAGGCCGACTACACCGACCCCGCCTCCCTGAAGGCAGCCTTCGCCGGCGCCGACCGGGTGCTGCTCGTGTCGGGCAACGAGATCGGCCAGCGCACCGCGCAGCACCAGAACGTCATCGACGCCGCCCAGGAGGCCGGAGTCGACCTGCTGGCCTACACGAGCATCGCGAACGCCGACCGCAGCGGCCTGGCCCTGGCCGAGGAGCACCTCGCCACCGAGCGCGCGATCCTTGCGTCCGGTCTCCCCCACACCTTCCTGCGCAACAGCTGGTACTTCGAGAACTACACCGGACAGCTGCCGACGTACCTCGAGCACGGCGTCGTGCTCGGCGCCGCCGGCGAGGGCCGCGTCAGCGCTGCGGCCCGTGCCGACTTCGCCGAGGCGGCCGCGGCCGCCCTGCTGGCCGAGAACCCGGCGCAGGTCTACGAGCTCGGCGGTGAGGCCTTCACGCTGTCCGAGCTCGCATCCGCCGTCAGCGAGGCAACCGGTCGCGAGGTCGTCTACAACGACGTTCCGGCCGCGGCACTCACCGAGGTCCTGGTCGGTGCCGGCCTGCCCGAGCCGTACGCCGCGATCCTGGCCGATGGCGACGAGGGGCTTTCTCGCGGAGAGCTGTACGTCGAGACGACCGACCTGGCGGGCCTCCTGGGCCGCCCGGCGACGACCCTGGCGGAGGCGTTGCGCGCAAGCTGACCCGGGTGGCTCACGCCGATGGTGGGTACCGCCCCACCATGACCGACCACGACGAGCACGTCCGGCCGGACGGCGTCGACGACCTGACCGTCGAGGGCCTCGGAAACATCTCCGAGGCCCTCGAGGCGGTCGAGATCGCCCGCGGCCATCTCTACGCCTTCCATCGGCTGAGCGGCACGGCCGACCTCACCCTGGGCAAGGGGGTCCAGCAGTTGCGCGAGGCAGGCCACACCGACCTGGCCGACCGCTTCGAGGAGGAATTGGTCGGTCGCAACGTGCTGCAGGGCCGCTGGACCTTCCAGGTCGTCGAGGAGTACGACGACGGGTACTACGAGGCGTTCCGGACCCTTGAGCGGGAGGCACGGACCGCACTGGTCCAGGGTCGCCGCCACCTCTACGAGGCGGAGATGAAGGAGGACCGGCGCACCCACGAGCGGGAGGGCCACGAGCGACGGCCCTGAGCCCCTACTGTCGCAGTGAGCGGATCCAGCTCAGCACGCCGGCCACCTCGTGCACCGTGTCGACACCGGCCGGCCCGGCCGCACGTCGTACGACGACCACCGGGATGCCGAGCTCGGCAGCAGCCTCCATCTTCGGCCAGGTGTAGCTGCCACCGGAGTCCTTGGTGACCAGCACGTCACGGTCGACCATCAGTGATCGCTCGCCGTCGAGCGAGTAGGGCCCGCGCGACGTCAGCAGCTCCCACTCCTCGGGCAGGTCGATGTCGGGCACGTCCACGACCCGCGCCAGCACGTGCAGGTCACGCAGGCGCGGCACGAACCGCGCGAGCTCCTGCCGGCCGACGGTGAGGAACGGGCGGTGACCGAGCTCCCCGGCGACGATCGCAGCCTCGTCGTGGGTGTCCACCCAGATCCACGACGGCGTCGCGCGGTCGCTCCAGCCCGGTCGCTCGAGCCGCAGCAAGGGCTTGCCCTCGGCAGCACAGGCCGCCGCGGCGTTGGTCGTCATGCCGAGCGCGAACGGGTGCGTGGCATCCACCACGACGTCGTACTCGCTCAACGCGGAGCGCAGGCCCTCGACGCCACCGAAGCCACCGATGCGGACCGGTCCCACGGGCAGGCGCGGTCGCGCGACGCGGCCGGCGAGCGACGACATGACGTCGACACCGTCAGCAACCAGGGCCTCGGCGAGGTCGCGGGCCTCGCCCGTGCCACCGAGCAGCAACACCCTCATGCCAGTCCTCCCGTGACCACCGGCAGGGCGGGGACGCCGTCCTGCGCCAGGTCGAGCAGTGCGTCGAGGTCGAGGTGCTCCTCGACGAGGTCGCCGAGCAGGTCGAGACGGCGACTCCGCGCCTCAGGGAACGACACCGTCGACTCCATGCCGAGCGCGCCGGACAGGTAGGCAGCGCGGGCAGCGTCGTCCTCCAGGCTGCCGTGGACCATGGTGCCGGTCACGGAACCGCGCGTGCGCTCCCCCGTGATGCGTCCGTGGTGGATCTCGTAGCCGGCGGGCTCGTGCAGGCGCAGGGTCTTCACGGCGTCGAAGTCGGTGACGAGGTCGAGCAGGCCGAGCCCTTCGACGACAGCGCCGGCGGATCCCTCGACCCCGTCCGGGTCGGAGATGGTCGCGCCGAGCATCTGGCAGCCACCGCAGATCCCGAGCACGGGTCGGCCTGCCGCTGCGTGACGCAGGATCGCAGCGTCGAGGCCGCGGGAGCGCAGCCAGGCGAGGTCCGCGATGGTCGAGCGGGTGCCGGGCAGCACGACCAGGTCGGCGTCCGCGAGCCGTTGCGGGTCGGAGACGAACTCGACGTCGAGGCCGGGTTCGAGGCCGAGCGCGTCGACGTCCGTGAAGTTGCTGATCCGGGGCAGGCGGACGACGGCGACCTTCCGGGCGCCGTCGACGGGCGCCCGGCGGCCCTGCAGGTCCAGCGCGTCCTCGGAGTCCAGCCAGAGGTCGGGGTGCCACGGCAGGACGCCGTACGTCGGCCGTCCGGTGCGGCGCTGCAGGTCCTCGAGACCGGGGCGCAACAGGTCCACGTCGCCACGGAAGCGGTTGACCAGGAAGCCCGCGACCAGCCGCTGGTCGGCCTCGTCGAGCAGGGCGAGGGTGCCGAACGCCGAGGCGAACCAGCCACCGCGGTCGATGTCGCCCACCACCACGGTCGGGACGGTGCCGTGCTGGGCGAGGCCCATGTTCACGTAGTCGCTCGAGCGCAGGTTGATCTCGGTCGGGCTGCCCGCGCCCTCGGCGACGACCAGGTCGAACCGCGACCGCAGGTCGTCGAACGCCGCGAACGCACTCTCCGCGAGCCGCTGGCGCCCGGTCTGCCAGTCGCGCGCCGACACCTCGCCGTCGGGCTGCCCCATCCGGATCACGTGGCTGCGGCGGTCGCTGCCGGGCTTCAGCAACACCGGGTTCATGGCGACTTCGGGCACGACACCGGCGGCGAGGGCCTGGACCCACTGGGCACGCCCGATCTCCCCCGCGACACCGTCCGTGTCCGTCACGACCATCGAGTTGTTCGACATGTTCTGCGCCTTGTACGGCGCCACCGAGATGCCGCGGCGCGCGAACGCCCGGCACAGCCCGGTCACCACGACGCTCTTGCCTGCGTCGGAGGTCATGCCGGCGACGAGCAGGGCACTCACTGTCGGCGTCCCCGGAAGACCCGCGGCACCAGCGATGCCGGCACCGCGCCACCCTCGCGCACCCAGTCCACGACCTCGTCCGTGGTCGCCTCCGAGAGCACACCGCCGAGCCAGGTGTCCTTGGGCCGGCGGCCGCCCGGGAAGTAGGTGAAGTCGCGCACCAGCACGACGTTGCTGCGATCGCACTCGTCGAGGCAGTCCACGACCCGCACCCGGATCCGCGGACCGCGGCGCCCGGCGGGGTCGTCGAGCGCCTCGATCGCGTCGCGCTGGGCACTGTGGTCGACGGCCGGGTGCTTCTTGGTGGTGCCGCAGCAGCAGTCGCGGCACAGCAGGACGTCGCGATCAGGCAGCGCCATCGGAGTCCTCCAGCGGCAGCTCCGGCGCCCGGATCAGGAACAGGTCCATCACCCAGCCGGCCTCGGCCTTCGCGGCGGCACGTGCCTCGACCAGCGCGGTGCGCACCGCTCCGACCCGACCGCTGACGAGGTGCTCGCCGACGCCGCCGAGATTGGCACCCCACCAGATGTGCCAGTCCTCGAACCCGTCGAGGTCGACCCCCGAGGTCAGCATCACCACGAGGTTCTGCTGCCCCGACGTGACGTCGTGCCGCAGCCGCCGCGCGGTCGTGACGTGCACCGGCTTGCCGACCTGGTGCAGGACGATGCGGTGGCGCGCAGCCAGCACCTGCGGCGCGCTGATGCCGGGAAGCACGTCGTACGACAGGTCGATCGTCTCGGCCAGCTCCTCGACGATCCGGATCGTGCCGTCGTACAGCGAGGGGTCGCCCCACACGAGGAACGCAGCGACTCCCCCGCGCTCCTCGAGCACGTCGCGGTACGCCGTCAGGCGGGCGTCGTACCAGTCGGCAACGGCGCCCTCGTAGCCCGCGCGATCGAGTCCCGGTGACCGGTCCCGCTCGGGGTCGCGCACCACGACCAGCTCGACACCGTGGGCTTCGCACACGGCCCGTCGTACGGCGAGCAGGGAGTCGTCGTCGCCCTTCTGGACCGCCAACGCGTAGTCACAGCCGCGGAGCGCCTCGGCGACCTCCGGGGTGACGTGCTGCGGCCCCATTCCGAAGCCAAGGATGCGGACCCTCATCGGTCTTCCAGATCGCCTTCGACCTCGAGGTAGGCCTGCTGCAGGGCCGCCAGGACCTCAGGGTCCGGTTCCGCCCACAGGCCGCGGTCCTTCGCCTCATGGAGCCGTTCGACGATGCTGCGCAGCGCCCACGGGTTCGACTTGCGCAGGAACTCCTGGTTCGTCTCGTCGAGGACGTACTCCTTGGCCAGCGACTCGTACATCCAGTCGTGGACGACGCCGGCGGTGGCGTCGAAGCCGAACAGGTAGTCGACGGTGGCGGCGAGCTCGAACGCGCCCTTGTAGCCGTGGCGCTGCATCGCGCCGATCCAGCGCGGGTTGACCACGCGCGCCCGGAAGACGCGGTTGGTCTCCTCCTGCAGCGTGCGCGTGCGGACCGCGTCGGGCGTGGTCGAGTCGCCGACGTACGCCTTCGGGTTGGTGCCCGACAGCGCACGCACGGTGGCGACCATGCCGCCGTGGTACTGGAAGTAGTCGTCGCTGTCGGCGATGTCGTGCTCGCGGGTGTCGATGTTCTTCGCCGCGACCTTGATCCGCTTGTAGTTGCTGCGCATGTCGTCCGCAGCCGGCACCCCGTCGAGCCCGCGGCCGTAGGCGAAGCCGCCCCACGCCGTGTAGACCTCGGCGAGGTCGGCGTCGTCGCGCCAGGTGCCCGACTCGACGGCCTGCAGGATGCCCGCACCGTAGGACCCCGGCTTGGAGCCGAAGATCCGCGTCGTTGCACGGCGCTCGTCGCCGTGCTCGGCGAGGTCGGCCCGGGCGTGGGCGCGCACGAAGTTCTGGTCGGCCGGCTCGTCGAGGGCGGCGACCAGCTGGACCGCGTCATCGAGCATCGCGACGACGTGCGGGAACGCATCCCGGAAGAACCCCGAGATGCGCACGGTGACGTCGATCCGCGGACGCTCCAGCTCCGCCAGCGGTACGACGACCAGGTTGGTCACGCGACGCGACGCCTCGTCCCACTCGGGGCGGACGCCGAGCAGCGCCAGCACCTCGGCGATGTCGTCGCCGGAGGTCCGCATGGCCGACGTACCCCACACGGACAGGCCGACGGACTCCGGGTAGCTGCCCTCGTCGTCGAGGTAGCGCTGGACCAGCGACTCAGCCATCGCCTGGCCGGTCTGCCAGGCCAGGCGGGACGGCACGGCCCGCGGGTCGACGGTGTAGAAGTTGCGGCCCGTCGGGAGCACGTTGACCAGTCCGCGCAACGGCGAACCGGAGGGCCCGGCGGGCACGAAGCCGCCGTTGAGGGCGTGCAGCGTGTTGTCGAGCTCGTCGGTGGTGCGGGCCAGCCGCGGGACCACCTCGGTCGCGGCGAACGTCAGGACCTGGCGCACCTCCGGGGAGGTCGTCAGCTCGGCGACACGAGCCGGGTCCCAGCCCGCCTTGTCCATCGCCTCGACCAGCTCGCGGGCTTCCGCCTCGACGCGGTCGACGTCGGTGGTGGGCGCGTCGACGGCCAGGCCGAGCGCGGACCGCAGGCCAGGCACCGACTGGGCCTGTCCGCCCCACACCTGCGACGCACGCAGGATCGCGAGGACCAGGTTGACCCGGGCCTCGCCGTCCGGCGCCTGGCCCAGGACGTGCAGGCCGTCGCGGATCTGGGAGTCCTTGATCTCGCACAGCCAGCCGTCGACGTGCAGCAGGAAGTCGTCGAACTGCTCGTCGTCGGGACGCTCCTCGAGCCCGAGGTCGCGGTGCATCTCGGCGGCGTGCATGAGCTGCCAGATCTCGCCGCGGATGGCCGCGAGCTTGCCCGGGTCCATCGCCGAGATCTTGTCGTACTCCTCGAGCAGGCCCTCGAGCCGAGCGATGTCGCCGTAGCTCTCGGCGCGCGCCATCGGCGGCACCAGGTGGTCGATGATCGTGGCGTGCGCACGGCGCTTGGCCTGCGCACCCTCGCCCGGGTCGTTGACGAGGAACGGGTAGATCAGCGGCATGCTGCCGATCGCGGCGTCCGTCGCACAGGAGGCCGACAGTGCTGCGTTCTTGCCGGGCAGCCACTCCATCGAGCCGTGCTTGCCGAGGTGGACCACGGCGTGGGCACCGAAGCCGTGCTGCACCCAGCGGTACGCCGCCAGGTAGTGGTGGCTCGGAGCGAGATCCGGGTCGTGGTAGATCGCGACGGGGTTCTCGCCGAAGCCGCGGGGCGGCTGGATCATCAGCACGATGTTGCCGGCCTGCAGCGTGGCGAGCACGATCTCGCCGGAGTCGTTGACGAACAGCGAGCCCGGGGACTCGCCCCAGGCCTCGACCATTGCGTCGCGCAGGTCGGCCGGCACGTCCGAGGTCCAGGCGTCGTAGTCGGCCTTGTTGATCCGCACGTGCGCGTCGGTCAGCTGCGCCTGCGTCAGCCACTCCTCGTCCTGCCCACCCGCGGCGATCAGCGCGTGGATGAGGGCGTCACCGGCTTCGGTGTCGTCGTCCATCGCAATGATGTCGACCACCGAAGGTACGCCGGTCGAGCTCGTCGAAACCCCGAGGTCGTAGCCCTGCTCCTGGAGCCGGCGCAGCAGGCGGACCGTCGACACCGGGGTGTCGAGGCCGACAGCGTTGCCGATCCGGGCGTGCTTGGTCGGGTAGGCGCTGAGCATCAGCGCGAGCTTCTTCTCCGACGGCGGCACCGAGCGGAGGCGCGCATAGTTCACCGCGAGGCCGGCGACACGGGCCGATCGCTCCGCGTCGGCGACGTACGACGGCAGGCCGGCCGGGTCGTTGGGGTCGATCTCCTTGAAGGAGAACGGCACGGTGCTGATCCGGCCGTCGAACTCCGGGATGGCGACCTGGTTGGCGTAGTCGAGCGGCGTGACGCCGTCGTCCGACTCCTCCCACTCCTCGCGGCTGCTGGTCAGGCACAGCCCCTGCAGGACGGGGACGTCGAGGGCGGCGATCCGCTCCACGTCCCACGTCTCGTCGTCTCCACCAGCGCTGACGGCCGCGGGCGTGCTGCCGCCGGCAGCCAGCACCGTGACCACCAGTGCGTCCAGGTCGGCCAGGGCCGCGAACAGCTCGTCGGGAGCGGCGCGCAGCGATCCCGCGAACACGGGTACGCCGATCGCGTCACCGGTCGCGTCGATGGCGTCGCACAGCGCGTGGACGAAATCGGTGTTCCCGCTCGCGTGGTGCGCCCGGTAGAACAGGACCCCCACCTTCGCGACATCGCCGGTGGTTGAGGTGCGAGCGCCAGCGAGCCTCGAAACCGCCGGTCGCTCGAGGATCCCCCACGCCGGGATCACCTCCGGCGCCTCGAACCCCTCACCGGTCAGCAGCACGGTGTCGGAGAGGAAGCGGTGCAGCTGGGCCAGGTTCCGCGGGCCACCCTCGGCGAGGTAGCGGTGCGCCTCGGCGGCGACACCGACGGGGACGGTCGAGGTCTCCATGAGCTCTGCGCTGGGCGTGAGCTCGCCGCCGAGCACCACGAGCGGACGCCCGGTGCCGCGCAACGCGGCCAGCTCGGCGTCGTACTGCTGCGGGGAGCCCAGCAGGCGCAGCACGACCAGGTCGGCGCCCTCCGCCAGGACCGTCAGGTCGGCGAGGTCGGAGCGGCTGGGGTTGGCCCAGCCGTAGTCCGCACCACTCGACCGGGCAGAGAGCAGGTCGGTGTCGGACGTGGACAGGAGTGCGATGCGCACGGGTTCCTCCTCGGGGTTCGCGCCCCTCGATCGGTGGCTGATGTCCGCGACCAGTGTCTGGCTCACCCGTGCCGATCTGCTCGGCTGGGATCACAGTGGCGGAACCGCCCCGGTCTCGCACCGGGTTCCTGTGCCACGGACATGTGGGTGCTCAGCCTACGGTGGTCCCGTGGTCACACAGCAGTCGCCCGGCATCCAGGTCGCGGTACACGGACATCCCAACGCCGACACCCTCCTCCTGTGGCATCCGGCGGTGCGCACGGACCCCGACGCCGTGGCGGCACTGGCGAGCCGGATCGCCACCCGGGCGAAGGTCCGGGTCGTCGTACCGACGTGGACCGATGGGGGTGACCTGCTCCGTTCGGTCCGCTATGCCCGCGAGTCCTCGGTGCACCCGCCGGACGGCCTCTCGGTCGTCGGGTACGGCGACGCCGGGATCGCCGCGCTGAGCCTGGCCCTGAACCAGCGGCGGCTCGGCATCGGCCTGGTCCGCGCGACCTGCGTCGACGGCGGGCCCGACCTGACCGACCCGATCAGCGGCCAGCCGCTCGTCGCGACGGCTTCGCCGGTCGAGACCGAGATCGACGTCATCGACTCCCTCGACGCCGCAGCGTCGACCTGGGCCACCGACACCGTTGCCGCCTGGCAGGGTGCCGGCTGGGCCGCCTCGCTCGTCCCGGCGGCTCAGTTCACCTGGCGGGTCAACCCGTCCCAGTAGGGCGCGCGGAGCTTGAACTTCTGCAGCTTGCCGGTCGCCGTCCGGGCCAGTTCGTCACGGAACTCCACCGACGTCGGAGCCTTGTAGCCCGCCAGGCGGTCCTTGCACCACCGGATCAGCTCGGCCTCCATCTCGGGGCCCGCGGTGGCGTCGGCGGTCAGGACCACCAGTGCCTTGATCGTCTCGCCCCACTTCTCGCTGGGGACGCCGATCACCGCGACCTCGGCCACCGCAGGGTGCGAGAACAAGGTGTCCTCGACCTCGATCGACGTGACGTTCTCGCCTCCGGTGATGATCACGTCCTTCTTGCGGTCCGCGATCGTCAGGTAGCCGTCGTCACCGAGGTAGCCGCCGTCACCGGTGTGGAACCAGTCGTCCTTCAGCGCGGCCGCCGACTCCTCGGGCTGCTCCCAGTACCCCTCGAGGACGACGTTCGACCGGGCCAGCACCTCCCCTGCGCCCTCCTCGGACTCGTCAGTCCTCAGCCGGACGCCCAGCGCCGGCGCACCCGCGCGCGTCAGCTTCGCGGCCCGCTCCTGGGCCGACAGGTCGTCCCATTCCGCACGGGTGCGGTTGAACGTCAGCAGCGGCGAGGTCTCGGTGAGGCCGTAGATCTGGATGAACTCCCAGCCGAGCTCCTCCTCGACCCGCACGACGGTCTTCGTCGGCGGCGGGGCGCCCGCCATGATGATCCGCACCCGGTCGCGCCCGGGGATCTCGCCCTCCCACGTCTGCGCCGCTTCGAGTACGGCGGCCGCGACCGCAGGAGCGGCACACATCACCGTGACGCCGTGGTCGCGCACCCGCCGCAGGATCTCGGCACCGTCGATCTTGCGCAGCACGACGTGCCGGGCACCGATGCCGGTCATCGCGAACGGCATCCCCCAGCCGTTGGCGTGGAACATCGGCAGCGTGTGGAGGTAGACGTCGCGGTCGTTGATCTGAGCGTGCAGCCCGAAGGTCAGCGCGTTGACCCAGATGTTGCGGTGCGTGATCTGGACGCCCTTGGGCCGGGCCGTCGTACCGGAGGTGTAGTTGATGGTGGCCGTCGCCGCCTCGTCGTACTCCCACGACCGCGGCTCGGTGCCCTCCGGCGCGTACAGCGCGTCGTCGTCGCCGATCACGAACTTCTGCTCGCACGTGACGTCGGCCAGCGACTCCTCGAGCTCGGGGTCGATGTAGAGGACCCGCGCTCCGGAGTGCTCGACGATGTACTGCACCTCGTCGGGGCTCAACCGGAAGTTCACCGGAACCAGCACCCGGCCCCAGCCGCTCACGCCGTAGAACGACGTCAGCAGCCGGCTGCTGTTGTGGCTGACGATCGCGACCCGGTCGCCGACGCCGATGCCGAGCTCGTCGAGCTTCGCGGCCTGGCGCCGGGCCAGCTCCCCGAACTGCGCATAGGTGAGCTCACCGAGACTGGCTGCGGGCTGGTCGGGCTCGTCCACCACACCGACCCGCTCGCCGTAGACCGTGACGGCACGGTCGAGGAAGTCATTGACGCTGAACGGGACGAACACGGGGCCTCCTGGCAGGACGAAGGTGTGACGACGACCACCATAGGAGACACCGCGCGCGCCGGGACACCGAGACGCGACGGAGCCCGCGCCATGCTCCGGCGCGGGCTCCGTCTGTTCGGAAGGGATTGCCGATCAGATGGTCTGGCGGCGACCCCGGACGTCCCTGGCAACCAGCCACCCACCAGCCAGGCTGCAGAGTCCACCGAGCATGGCCAGCAGCGGCAGGTTGGACGGCGCACCGGTGTTCGGGATGGCCTCGTCGGCGCTCACCGCCGGGCCACCCGCTTCCTCCGAGATGCCACCGACCTCGCCGGCCGGCGGCACTTCTCCGGGCGGCTCTTCTCCGGGCGGCTCTTCTCCGGGCGGCTCCTCGCCAGCCGGGCAGGCTGACGGGCTGATGTCCCTGGCCTGCTCACCCTTCGCGGCGTAGCGGACCGCCACCGACTTGAAGTGAGCATCGGAGAAGGCGAACGGGAACGTTCCCGCGAATCCCTTGCCCAGCAGGGCGTTCTCATTGACGACGATGATGTGCGAGAAGATCTCGGCCACACCGGGCTTGCGGACGTACTTGCAGACCACGACCTTCTTCCCCTTCGCCGCTCGCACCTCGGCGGGCGCTGCTGCGGGAGCCGCCTCCGGCGCGTCGAGCGCAACAGGCGCTGGGTCGGGCACGGCCTCGACGCCGGATCCCTGCGGGGCGGGATCCGGTTGCGCTGCCGCAGGAGGCGCCGCAGGTGCGGCCGCCGCGGGTTGGCCGACCGCATCGGGAGCCGAGGCGTGGTCCGGCGCGGGCGGGGCACCACCCGTGCGGCCCGGCGCCTCTCCGGACCTGCCCCCGGTCTGGTGATCGAGGGGCGCGCCCGGATCGGCGTGGGCAGGAACAGCGAGGAAGGTGGCGGCCAGGACGACTCCTGGCACAGCGAGAACGACGCGGCCAAGTCGGCTGTTCGCGCGCGTGTGCGACAACGACCGATCTCGGCGGAAGTGAACGGACATTGTGGAACCCCCAGGTGCAGCGGGCCGGGACCCGCGACGGTTGAACTCGAACGGGCGCTGGCCCGAAAACCAGCAGTGGAGCGCCCACCGCTGCTTTCGCGCTGTCCGCGAAGCAAAGGTTGACGCCCCTCATCCGGTTGTCCTGCCGCCGAGTCGGCCGACACAACCACCCAGGACCCCGGTACCCAGCCTCGCGATTTCCCATACCCCGGGTCGTCGTTCTGCTCTACCGTGCGGCCATGTACTTCGAACTCGTCAGTGACCAGCACCGCCGCCGCTTCCGGCGGATCCTGCTGACCTGGCTCGCCACCTTCTGCACCTGCGGCTACCTGCTGCCGTGGGCGGTCGCGACCACCCGCGGCAAGGCGAACGCTGACGCGATCGGCATCATGAACCTCGCGCTCGGCTGGACGGTTGTCGGCTGGTTCGTTGCGCTGGGCATGGCCAGCAAGGGCCACGGGCTCGCCGGTCTGCGGATCACGGAGTGACGCTGGACGTGCGGGTGGGCGCAGAGGGGATCGAACCCCCGACCATCCGCGTGTAAGGCGGACGCTCTACCGCTGAGCTATACGCCCCAGAAGCCGCATCAGCGTAGCGAAGGCGCCCCTCAGGCCCGAAACGGCGGGCTACGCGCTCCCCACGGCCCGCGCGAGCTTCTCCGACACGGCACCCACCGCCGCCCGCAGCTCCGGCCCGCCCTCGACCGTGAACTCGAACGGCATCCCGGCCAGCCACTCGCCCGCGTACATGGTCGGATTGTTGGTGCTGCCCACGACGACGCAGCGCGATGCGTCCAGCGCCTCGAGCCGGCCCATCGTCGACCGCAGCCAGGGCGCCACCTCGGCAGCGGGGGCGTGGAAGACGACCCAGGTGTCGTGGGCCCAGCCGGAGGCGAGGTTCTCCTCCAGCACGGCAACCGGATCGAGCCCGTCGGGCACCTCGTAGGTCCGGGTGCCCCCTCCGACCGACGTCACCCGGTCGATGCGATAGGTGCGTACGGCGTCAGCGTGGTGCGCGAAGCAGAGGAGGTACCACCGCCCGTGCCGCACCACCACCGACCACGGGTCGACCTCGAAGGTGTGGCTGTTCCCGGCCCCACTGCGATAGCCGATCCGCACCTGCCGCCGCTCCCCCACGGCCTCGACCAGCGCGCTCGCCACCTCCGGGTCGGGCTTCGCCCAGGGATCGGGTACGGCGCGCGCGTGCTCGCGCATCGTCGCCGCCTGTCGGCCCACGTGGACCGGCAGGGCGCGGATGATCTTGCCGAGGCCGGAGCCGACGGGGTCGTCGTTGTCAGCAGCGGCGTGCCGCCCGTCCAGGACCGCCATCACCAGTCCGAGCGCCTCGGCAGCGCTGAAGACCAGCGGCGGCAGTCGCACGCCGCGGCCGAGCCGATAGCCGCCGTACGGCCCCCGCACGGACTCGACCGGGATGCCGGCCTCGCGCAGGATCGCGACGTACCGCCGCGCGGCACGATCCGTCACGCCCAACCGCTCGGCGAGCTGGTCGGCCGTGCAACCCGGGCGGTTCTGCAGGATCTCCAGGGTGCGCAACGCCCGCGCCGTCGGACTGGTCTCGCTCATGGCGACACCCTGACACCGACGCGAACAATCCGGAAGGGAATTGTCCGGAACCCTTCCTAGGCTGGTGCCGCACCCCCAACGAGAAGGAGAACTGACATGGACATCGTGCTCATCGCCGGGATGTGGCTCGACGGGTCGGCGTGGGACGCCGTCGTACCCGAGCTGGAGGCGCTGGGCCACCGCCCGGTCGCACTGACCCTCCCGGGACAGGGCGACGGCAACGTCGACGCGACCTACGCCGACCAGGTGGCTGCCGTCGTGGACGCGGTGGACGCCGCCGACGGCCCGGCCCTGGTGGTCGGTCACTCGGCAGCCTGCGCCCTCGCCTGGGCCGCCGTCGACGCGCGGCCCGAGAAGGTCGCCCACACGGCGCTGATCGGCGGCATGCCCCGCCAGGACGGCGAGAAGTACTTCGGCTTCTTCGAGCCGGTCGACGGCGTCGTGCCGTTCCCGGGCTGGGAGCCGTTCGCAGGCCCCGACTCCGACGACATGTCCGACGACCTGAAGGCCACGGTCGCCGCGAGCACGGTCGCCGTACCCGCCGCCGTCACCCAGGGCATCGTCAGCCTCACCGATGGCCGCCGCCACGACGTACCCGTGACCCTGGTCTGCCCCGAGTTCACCCCCGCCGAGGCGAAGGAGTGGCTCGAGGCCGGCGAGATCCCCGAGCTCGCAAGGTCCACCCGCCTCGCCTACGCCGACATCGACTCCGGCCACTGGCCGATGTACACCAAGCCGAAGGAACTGGCCCAGATCCTGGCCGACTGCGCCGAGTAGCCGGAGGTTTCGAGGCTCGCTCCGCTCGCACCTCAACCACCGGAGGCCCAAGGCTTGCCGCCAGACCAAGGCAAGCCCTACGCAAGCCAACCGCGAGCGCGGCAGCGCGGCGAGAGCCGTTCACCGGCGAGCTTGCTCGCCCGCACCTTCGGCGAAGACGCGGCTCGCGCAAAAATGAGCTGAACCGCCGGAGTCTCGGGTCTCCAGCGGTTCAACAAGATGAACTCTAACGGCCGTTCCCGCCTGTTCCAACCACTCGCGGCCAATTTCGTTGAAAATGATCCGAAATGACTAGACGAATCATCCCGATGGCCTACTCCCCCGCGGCGCTGCGCAGCGCGAGGAGCAGGTCGTCGAGGTTGCGGGCGTCCGGCTTGCGGTGATGGACGGCCCAGGCCAGGCGCCCGTCCTTGTCGACGACGTACGACGACCGCTGCGGGCACCCGGACGCCTCGTCGAGGACGCCGTAGGCCCGGGCGACCTCGCCGTGGGGCCAGAAGTCGCTCAGCAGGCCGAAGTTCAGGCCGTCGGCGTCACTGAACGCGCGCAGCGCGTAGACCGGGTCACACGAGATCGCGAGGATCTCGGTGTCGAAGGTGAGGAACTCGTCGAGCCGGGCCCGGATGCCGCCCATCTCCCCCGTGCACACGCCGCTGAAGGCGTACGGGTAGAAGACCAGCGCCACCGCCTTCTTCCCGCGGTACGACGCCAGGGAGATGTCCTGGCCGAACTGGTCGCGCAGCGTGAAGTCGGGGGCGAGGCCACCGAGCGCGATGCCCTCCGCGGCGCTGGGAGAGCCGCCCGCCGAGGGCCTCACTCCTGGGACTCGTGCGCGGCCAACTCCCGCTTCAGCACCTTGCCGGTGGCGTTGCGGGGCAGCTCGTCGAGGAACACGATCTCGCGCGGGACCTTGTAGCGGGCGAGGTTGGCCTTGACGAGGTCCTTGAGCTCGGGCTCGGTGACCGGCTCGCTGCCGGGCACCCGGACCACGAAGGCACGCAGGCGCTTGCCGAACTCGGGGTCGTCCACACCGATCGCTGCGACCTCGGCCACGCGGTCGTGGGCTGCCAGGCAGTCCTCGACCTCCTTGGGGAAGACGTTCTCGCCGCCGGAGACGATCATCTCGTCGTCGCGGCCCTCGACGTAGAGGCGACCGTCGGCGTCGAAGCGACCGACGTCACCCGACGACATCAGGCCACCGATGATCTCCTTGCCGCCGCCGCCGGTGTAGCCCTCGATCTGCAGGTCGTTGCCGACGAAGATCCGCCCGGACTGACCGGTGGGGACCTCGTTGCCGTCGGCGTCGAGGATCCTGACGACGGTGGCGTGCGGCAGACGGCCGGCACAGCCGGGGGCCTCGCGCAGGTCCTGGGGCGAGGCGATCGAGGCCCAGGCGATCTCGGTCGAGCCGTAGATGGAGTACAGGTTGTCGCCGTACCGGTCCATCCACTCCGTCGGCAGGTCGCCGGGCAGGGCGGAGCCCGAGGACGCGACGGCCTTGAGGTTGGGGAGCGGGTATTGGTCGAGGGTCGCCTCAGGAAGCGCGAGGATCCGCTGCAGCATCACGGGGATGACCGCGAAGGAGTCGCAGTCCTCGTCGTGCAGCACCTTCAGGGCGCCCTCGGGGTCGAACTTGCGGGTCAGCACGAGCGTGGTGCCGAGCATCATCGCGAGCTGGTAGTGCGCGAAGCCCCAGGTGTGGAACAGGGGCGCGGCGACGTGGCACTTCCAGCCGCTGCGCAGGGGCATCCGGGACAGGATCGAGACAGCGGCAGGGATGCCTCCCTGCGGCCGCGGCGCGCCCTTGGGGGTGCCGGTCGTGCCCGAGGTCAGGATGATCGTGCGGCCGCTGCGGCCCGAGGGCGTCAGGTCGGCGGTCCTGCCAGCGGCGGTCGACGCGGCGATGAGGCCCTCGAGGCTGTCGGCGCCGGGCTCGCTGTCGGTCCAGGCGAGGACGCTGTCCTCGATGTCGGCCCCGGCGAGCAGCGCGGTGAACTCCTCGTCGTGGATGACGACCCGCGGCTTCTCCCGTGCGAGCACGTCGGCCAGCTGGGGTCCGGCGAAGGCGGTGTTGAGGTAGAGCACGTCGGCACCGAGCTTGCTGACCGCGATCGAGGCCTCGATGAATCCGCGGTGGTTGCGGCACATGACGGCCACGCCGTCACCGGCCTTCACGCCACGCTCCCGCAGGCCGTAGGCCAGTGCGTTGGTGCGCGTCTGCACCTCCAGCCACGTGAGCGCACCGAGCTCGTCGATGATCGCCGTCTCGTGGGGCCTGCGGAGCGCGATCGTCTTGAAGCCGCCCGCGGGTGTCGTGCTCCACTGGCGCAGGGCGTTGGCCATGCCTGCGAGGACCAACGGCGAGTAGGGCCGCACGATGCCTGAATCGGTGAGGATCTTCAGGCTGACGCGGGCGCTCTTGATGCGCGTCGAGAGCTTGTGCATGTAGCTATTGTCAGGCGATCGTCTTGGGAGCGACGAGGCGGGTCGCGCCCCAGTCCTTGCTGACGGTCGCAGCCGTCGTCTGGGACAGCCCGGCGATCGGCGCTGCCTCGGCGATGTCAGCGGCGTCGACGGCGCCCGGACGACCGATCTTCGGGGTCAACAGCCAGATCACGCCGCCACCGACGAGGTCGGTCAGCGCATCGACGAGGCCGTCGACGAGGTCACCGTCGTCGTTGCGCCACCACAGCAGCACGGCGTCCACCACGTTGCCGTAGTCGCCGTCGACCAGGTCGCCGTCGATGGCGTCCTCGAGCGCAAGGCGTAGCGCGTCGTCGGTGTCGTTGTCCCAGCCGAGTTCCTGAACCACCATCCCCGGATTGAGACCCATACGCTCTGCGGGTCCGGTCGGGGTGGTGCCGCCGGCGGCGGTCGAAGTCACGGTGAGTCCTCCAGGTTTGGGCAGTTCAAGGGGTACGACGAAGGTCCCGCATCGCGCGGGTTGGGGAACAGTCCAGCGGAGTCAGGTACCGCGGCGCAACCCTGCGCCACTGAACGGACTCAATGACCACTACTCCTGGGTAGATTTTCTGGGCACCTGATAGGTGCCACGATGGGGTCCGTGACCTCTGACACCTCCGACGCCACGCCGTCCGGCACCACCCCCGCCGACCGCGTGATCACGTCGCCCACCGTCATCCATGAAGGCCTGCCGACCCAGCTGCCCGACATCGACCCGGACGAGACCAAGGACTGGATCGAGTCCTTCAACTCGCTGATCGACGAACGCGGCCGCGAACGCGCCCGCTACGTGATGCTGCGACTGCTGGAACGCGCACGTGAGGCGAAGGTCGGGGTCCCGGCACTGCGCAGCACCGACTACATCAACACGATCCCGCCGGAGCGCGAGCCGTGGTTCCCCGGTGACGAAGAGGTCGAGCGCCGCATCCGGGCCTTCATCCGGTGGAACGCCGCGGTCATGGTCTCGAGCGCGAACCGCAAGGGCCTCGAGGTCGGCGGCCACATCGCGACCTACCAGTCCAGCGCCAGCCTCTACGAGGTCGGCTTCAACCACTTCTTCCGCGGCAAGGACGCGCCCGCGATCAAGGGCGCCGGCGGCGCCGACCAGCTCTTCATCCAGGGCCACGCCTCCCCCGGCATCTACGCCCGCGCCTTCCTCGAGGGACGCCTGACCGAGGAACAGCTCTACCGGTTCCGCCAGGAGGTCCAGCACGGCAAGGGCGCCGGCCTGCCGTCGTACCCGCACCCTCGACTGATGTCGGACTTCTGGGAGTTCCCGACGGTCTCCATGGGCCTGACCGGCATCAACTCGATCTACCAGGCACGGTTCAACCGCTACCTGCAGAACCGCGGCATCCGCGACACCAGCGACCAGCACGTGTGGGCGTTCCTGGGCGACGGCGAGATGGCCGAGCCCGAGTCGCTCGGCGCGATCCGGATCGCGGCCCGCGAGGAGCTCGACAACCTCACCTGGGTCATCAACTGCAACCTGCAGCAGCTCGATGGTCCGGTCACGGGCAACGGCAAGATCATCCAGGAGCTCGAGGCCAACTTCCGCGGCGCGGGCTGGAACGTCATCAAGGTCGTGTGGGGCCGCGAGTGGGACGACCTGCTCGCCCGCGACGTCGACGGCGTGCTGGTCAACCAGATGAACTCCACCCCCGACGGCGCGTTCCAGACCTTCTCGGTCGAGAGCGGTGCCTACAACCGCGAGCACTTCTTCGGGCCCGACCCGCGACTGCGCGCCATGGTCGAGCACATGAGCGACCGGCAGATCGAGAAGCTGCCGCGCGGCGGCCACGACTACCGCAAGGTGTACGCCGCGTTCGACGCCGCTTCGAAGCACGTCGGCCAGCCGACCGTGATCCTCGCCCACACCGTCAAGGGCTGGACGATCGATTCGCTGGAGGGAAAGAACGCCACCCACCAGATGAAGAAGCTGACCAAGGACGACCTCAAGAAGTTCCGCGACCGGCTCTACCTGCCGATCAGCGACCGCGACCTCGAGACGTCGTACGAGGCCACCGGCGGTGCGCCGTTCTTCCACCCCGGCGCCGGCTCACCCGAGATCGAGTACATGCTCGAGCGTCGCCGCCAGCTCGGCGGATCGGTGCCGAAGCGCGAGGACCGGTCCAAGCTGCTGACCCTCCCCGGCGACTCGGTCTACGCCGAGCTCAAGAAGGGTGCCGGCAAGAACAAGGTCGCCACGACGATGGCCGCGGTCCGGTTGCTCAAGGACTGGATGAAGGACCCGGGCATCGGCCAGCGGATCGTCCCGATCGCGCCCGACGAGTACCGCACCTTCGGCATGGACGCCATGTTCCCGTCGGCCAAGGTCTACGACCCGCACGGCCAGACCTACGAGTCCGTCGACCGCAACATGCTGCTCCAGTACAAGATGTCGCCGCAGGGCCAGATGCTCCACGAGGGCATCTCCGAGGCCGGCGCCATGGCGTCCGCAACAGCAGCCGGCTCGGCGTACTCCACCCACGGCGAGCCGATGATCCCGTTCTACATCTTCTACTCGATGTTCGGGTTCCAGCGCACCGGCGACTCGATCTGGGCCATGGCCGACCAGTTGGCCCGCGGCTTCCTGATCGGCGCGACCGCCGGCCGTACGACGCTGACCGGCGAGGGCCTGCAGCACGCCGACGGCCACTCGCCGCTGCTCGCTGCGACCAACCCGGCCGTCGTGCACTACGACCCGGCGTTCGCCTACGAGGTCGGCCACGTCATGCGTGCCGGTCTGGAGCGGATGTACGGCGCCAGCGAGGAGCACCCCCGCGGCGAGGACGTCATCTACTACGTCACCGTCTACAACGAGCCGGTGCCGCAGCCGGCCGAGCCCGCTGACCTCGACGTCGCGGCCCTGCTCAAGGGGCTCTACCGCGTCTCGGCACCGGACGCGGCCGCGGAAGGACCCCGGGTCCGCCTGCTCGCGTCGGGCGTCGGCTTCCCGTGGATCGACGACGCCCGCCGGATCCTCGCCGACGACTGGGGCATCCAGGCCGAGACCTGGTCCGTCACGTCGTGGAACGAGCTCGCCCGTGACGGGATCGCGACCGACAAGTGGAACCTGCTGCACCCGCAGGAGGCCCATCGGACGTCGTACGTCACCGAGGCGCTGAGCGGTGGCCAGGGTCCCGTGGTCGCGGTGTCGGACTACATGACCGCGGTTCCCCTGCAGATCGCCCGCTGGGTGCCCGAGGACTACCGCGTGCTCGGTGCCGACGGCTTCGGCTTCGCCGACACCCGGCCGGCCGCGCGGCGGTTCTTCCAGATCGACGCCGAGTCGGTCGTCGTCCAGGCGCTGGCCGCGCTGGCCGACGCCGGAGAGATCGACCCGGCCCGGGTCCAGGAAGCCCTCGACCGCTACCAGATCGCGGACCCGACGTCGGTGGCCGGCGTCCTCCAGGAGGGCGGCGACGCCTGAGTCGCCGGGCGGCGAGCGTGCTCGCCGCCCGGCCAGGCCTCAGGCGGGAGTGACGGCCGTCGGCACGCTCGCCAGCGGTGCGACCCGCTTCGACATGCCCGACGTGAGCATCCGACGGAACCGTGCCCGGTTGTACGTCGCCGGCTCGGTGGTGGCGATGAAGTCGTCCAGGATGCGCGCGAACTGCTCGGGGTGGTCCTTGTGCGGGAAGTGTCCGGAGTCGGCCATCACCTCGACCCGCAGCTCGGGTGCCAGCGCCGCCGCATTGCTGGCGTGCCGCACCGGGATCACCTGGTCGTCACGTCCCCACACCACGGCCATCGGGATGGCCTCGGTCAGGTAGGCCCGGTCGGACATGGTGACGATCTGGCCACGCCAGTCGATCACCGCGCGCACCAGGTGCCGGATGGCGAAGCGGGTTCGGCGGTCCTTCCACGACTCGAGGATGTCGGCGACCTCGGCGAGGTCGCGGGTGTACTTGCGGAGCGGACCGCCGCCGTGCGCCGCCGCCGACCGGAGCGCCAACGTCTCGAGGTGGCGGATGCCGGGGAGCGTGAGGACGCCCATCGCCGGGAACCAGCCCGGCGCCTGGATGAGCTTGATGAGGGGTGTGACCTCGGGGCCCAACCCGCCGGTCGCCACGAGCACCATCCGCTGCGTCCGCTCGGGGAACTGGTAGGCGAACTGCATGGCGACGCCGCCACCGAAGCTGTGGCCGACGACGGTGACCTTGTCGATGCCCAGCACCGTCAGCAGGTCGCGCATCCCGTTGGCGTAGCCGCCGAGCGTGTAGTCGGCACGCGGCTTGTCCGAGACGCCGTGCCCGAGCAGGTCGGGCGCGATCACCGTGTACTTCTTCGCGAGTTCGTCGATGACGGGCAGCCAGGTGCGGTGGTCGCACGCCAGACCGTGCAACAGGAGAAGTACGGGTCCCTCGCCGGCCTTGACGAATGCGCGTCTCTTGCCGTGCAGCGTGAAGAACTGGACCTCGTGCTTCGACTGATCCGTCATCGCGCCCCCTCCCCGACAGCCCTGCAGGTGATCCACGATTCAATCACGGGGCCGCCCTGACCGATGTGACGGCCCCGTTAACAAATGCGAGCCCTAGGCTGGGTCCATGACCCCCACCGGGCCCGCTGCACGGGCCAATGCGACCCAGCAGCTGCGGGCAGCGACCGGGTCCCTCGGTACGGCGGCGATCGCGCGCATGGAGGCCGACCGGCCCTGGTTCCGCGAGATGAGCGCCGAGGACCGGTCCTGGGTCGGGATGATCGTCCAGGCCGGTGTGAAGAGCTTCGTCGACTGGTTCGCCGAGGGCGGCGGGACCGACATCGGTGACGACGACGTCGTCATCGACGTGTTCGGCGTCGCCCCACGGGCCATGGCCGGCGTGGTCGACCTGCACCAGACCGTCGACCTGATCAAGCTGACCATCGACGAGGTCGAGGCCAACATCGCCCGGCTCGTCGAGCCCGACGTCCACGAGGAGATCCACGCCGCGATCCTCCGCTACGGGCGCGAGATCGCCTTCGCGACCGCCGAGGTCTATGCCCGGGCCGCCGAGGTCCGCGGTCGCTGGGACGCTCGCCTGGAGGCGCTCGCCGTCGACGCCGTCCTGCGCGCCGAGACCGACGAGTCCGTGCTCTCCCGGGCCAGCGCCGTCGGCTGGACGGCACGGGGCGAGGTGGCGGTCGTCGTCGGGACCGCGCCCGCCGAGGCATCCGGCCAGCAGACCGGCGTCTTCGAGGACGTACGGCGGGCCGCCAAGGAAGGTGGCCTGGACGCCCTGAGTGCGGTCCAGGGACATCTCCTCGTGGTGATCCTCGGTGGCGTCACGGCTCCGGAGACCGACGCCGCTTCCGTCGTCCACCTGTTCGGCGAGGGTGCCGTCGTGGTGGGACCGGTCGCGGCCGACCTGTCCCACGCGCACCTGTCCGCCAGCGTCGCCCTGGGCGCGCTGCGGGCGGCTGTCGGTTGGCCGCACGCCCCGCGACCCGTGTCGGCCCATGACCTCCTGCCCGAGCGCATCCTTGCCGGCGACGAGTCCGCCCGTCTCGAGGCGATCGACGACATCTACGCGCCGTTGAACGACGCGCGGGGCGAGCTCGTCGAGACCCTGGTCGCGTACTTCGCCAACGGCGGCGGGATCGAGGCGACCTCCCGCGCGCTGTTCGTCCACGCCAACACCGTGCGCTACCGGCTCGGCCAGATCGGCGACCTGACCGGCCTCACCCCGTCCGTCCCGCGCGATGCGCTGGTCCTGCAGCTGGCCCTCGTGCTCGGCCGCCAGGGCGTCTGAGCACCCGCTCGGCCAGTCCAAGTTGTAGGGGTCCCACAACAGCGAAGCAGCAGTTTCGTGGGCCGTGCAGGCGCACGCGTGTGGGTCGGGCAGGCAGGCTGTTCCTGTGCTCGTCATCGTCGCTCCCGGACAAGGGGCCCAGACTCCCGGTTTCCTCACGCCCTGGCTGGAGGATCCGGTCTTCGAGTCGCGCCTGAACTGGCTGTCGACGGTCGCCGGTCTCGACCTGGCGCACTACGGCACGGCGGCCGACGCGGACACGATCCGCGACACGAAGATCGCGCAGCCGCTGCTGGTCGCTTCCGGCCTGGTGTCGTCCCTGGCGCTGTACCCCCACCCGGCCGACGCCTTCGGCCGCCTCGGTGCCGTCTCCGGCCACAGCGTCGGCGAGATCACCGCGGCGGTCGGCGCAGGCGTCATCACTGCCGAGCAGGCCATGGTGCTGGTCCGCGAGCGCGGTCAGGCCATGGCCGACGCAGCAGCCGTCACGCCGACCGGCATGAGCGCCGTCCTCGGCGGCGACCGGGACGAGGTGCTGGCCGCGCTCACGCAGTGCGGCCTCACCGCGGCCAACGACAACGGCCCCGGCCAGATCGTTGCAGCCGGAACGCTCGAGCAGCTCGAAGAGCTCTCTGCCCACGCCCCCAAGGGCGCACGCGTGCGGCCCCTGCCCGTCGCCGGTGCCTTCCACTCCCCGCACATGGCTCCTGCAGTCGACCACGTCGCCCAGCTGGCCACGTCGGTGTCGGTCCACGATCCGCGCACCCGCTTCCTCTCGAACTCCGACGGCACGGTGGTCCACGACGGCCGCGAGGTGCTCGACCGGATCGTCGGCCAGATCGCCAGGCCCGTGCGCTGGGACCTCTGCCTCGAGTCGATGGTCGACCTCGGCATCACCGGCTTCCTCGAGATGCCGCCCGCCGGCACCCTCACCGGGATCGCGAAGCGCTACTTCCGCAACCGCGGCCTCGACGTCGAGACGTTCTCGTTGAACGGCCCCGAACAGCTCGACGAGGCGCGTGCCTTCTGCCTGCAGCACGGCGACCCGTCGACGATCCTGCGCCCGGAAGCCGTGTCGGCATGAGCGCGCTCACCGTCGAGACAGGAGCGGCGCACGCCGCGATCCTGGGCGTCGGCGCCTACCGTCCCTCGCGCCTGGTGCCGAACTCCGAGGTCGTTGACGCGATCGACTCCAGCGACGAGTGGATCCAGCAGCGCTCGGGCATCCGCACACGCCGCTTCGCCGATGACTCCGAGACGGTCATCTCGATGGCCGTCGGTGCAGCCCGCAAGGCGGTGGAGCACTCCGGCATCGACATCCGCCAGATCGACTGCGTGATCGTCGCGACGATCAGCCACCTGCTCCAGACCCCGTCCGCTGCGACGGCGATCGCCCACGAGCTCGGCACCGACCAGGCCGCGGCCTTCGACATCTCGGCCGCGTGCGCCGGTTTCTGCCACGGCGTCGCGCTGGCCAACGACATGGTGCGCGGTGGCAGCGCCCGCTACGCGCTGGTCATCGGCGTCGAGAAGCTCTCCGACATCACCGACCCGGCCGACCGCGGCACGGCCTTCATCTTCGCCGACGGTGCGGGTGCGGTCGTCATCGGTCCTTCCGAGACACCCGGGATCGGACCGGTGGTCTGGGGCTCCGACGGCGAGCACTACGACCACATCCGCACGCCCGACCTGCGTGACCTCGGCGCCACGGACCAGCCCCAGATGCCGTACCTGTCGATGAAGGGAAGCGAGGTCTTCCGCTGGGCGTCGTTCGCGATGGCCAAGGTGGCGCAGCAGGCGCTCGACCGCGCCGGCGTCACCGTCGACCAGCTCGACTGCTTCATCCCCCACCAGGCCAACAACCGGATCACCGACGCGATGGCCCGGTCCATGAAGCTGCCGCCCACCGTCAGGATCGCGCGCGACATCATCGACGCCGGCAACACCTCCGCGGCCTCGGTCCCGCTGGCCCTGCAGCGGATGATCGAGGAGGGCGACGCACGTCCTGGCGACATCGCCCTGCTGATCGCCTTCGGCGCCGGCCTGTCCTACGCCGCCCAGGTCGTCGTCGTTCCCTGAGCCACACCCACAGTTCACCAGCACCACCAACCAACGAATCAGCACTGGAGAAAAAATGAGCACCGAAGAGATCCGCGCCGCCCTCGCCGACATCGTCAACGAGGTCGCCGGCATCCCCGCCGACGACGTGCAGCTCGACAAGTCCTTCAGCGACGACCTCGACGTCGACTCGCTGTCGATGGTGGAGGTCGTGGTCGAGGCTGAGGAGAAGTTCGGCGTCACCATCCCCGACGACGAGGTCAAGAACCTCAAGACCGTCGGCGACGCCGTCGCCTTCATCGAGCGCAACCGCGCGGCCTGAACCGGACGGTGAACAGAGCCATGTCGCGCACACGCGTCGTCGTCACCGGGTTGGGCACCACCAACCCGCTCGGTGGCGACGTCGCCAGCACCTGGGAGGGCTTCCTCGCCGGTCGTTCAGGGGTACGCCAGCTCGGTGAGCTGGCCGAGGGCCTGCCCGTCACCATCGGGGCGCCCGTCGCTGTCGACCCGTCCGAGGTCCTCGACCGAGTCGTGGCCCGTCGTCTGGACCGGTCCTCGCAGTTCGCCCTCGTGGCGGCGCTCGAGGCCTGGGCCGACTCAGGGCTGGACGTGGCCATGGAGGCCGGCGACGTGGACGGCGACCGCTTCGGCGTCGCCTTCGCGTCCGGCATCGGCGGCGTGACAACGCTGCTCTCCAACTACGACGCGCTGCGCGACAAGGGGGTACGACGGGTCTCCCCGATCGCCGTCCCCATGCTGATGGCGAACGCTCCGGCCGCCACCGTCAGCCTGAAGTTCGGCGCCCGCGGGCCGGTGAACACTCCGGTGTCCGCCTGCGCCTCGGGCAACGAAGCGATCTCGCTGGCTGCCGACCAGATCCGGCTCGGCCGGGTCGACGTCGCGATTGCTGGCGGCACCGAGGCCGCGATCCACCCGCTGCCGATGGCTGCGTTCGCCAACATGATGGCGCTGTCGAAGAACCCGGGCGACCCGACCACGGTCTCCCGGCCCTTCGACACCGCGCGCGACGGGTTCGTGCTCGGTGAGGGCGCCGGGGCGCTGGTCCTGGAGTCCCTCGAACACGCCCAGGCGCGCGGCGCCCGGATCTACGCCGAGGTCCTCGGCACCGGCATCACCGCCGATGCCCATGACATCGCCCAGCCCGACCCGGCTGGTCGCGGCGGTGCGCGGGCCATCCGGCTCGCGATCCAGGACGCGGGCATCTCCCCGTCCGACGTCGCTCACGTCAATGCGCACGCAACCTCGACCCCGCAGGGTGACGTCGCCGAATCGCTCATGCTGCACGCCGTGATCGGTGCGCACGCGAGCGACTTGGTCGTCACCAGCACCAAGTCGATGACCGGGCACCTGCTCGGCGGCGCCGGCGCCCTCGAGGCGGTCGCCACCGTGCTGGCGCTGCACCGCCGGCTGGCTCCGCCGACGATCAACCTGGACAACCAGGACCCGAAGGTCGAGCTGGACATCGCGACGAAGCCTCGGGACCTCCCGCTCGGCGACATCGCGGCGTTGAACAACTCGTTCGGCTTCGGCGGCGCCAACGTGGCCGTGCTCTTCGGCTCGATGAGCTGACGGGCGCCGGCCCCTCGACTCGGGACCGTTGGAGCCCTCCCCTCTGGCGGTCCTGACTGCAAAACCACACCGACCCGGGTGCTCACAGCACCCGGGTCGATCTGGTTCTCGTCGGTGGTTCAGACGACCTGGTGGAGCCAGCGGACGGGAGCGCCCTCACCGGCGTGCCGGAAGGTCTCGAGCTCGTCGTCCCACGGCTTGCCGAGCAGCTTGTCGATCTCGTTCTCGAGGGTCACCTCGCCGAGCGCTGCGCGCACGACGGAGGCCTTGAGCCGGTCCTCGGGGATCATGATGTCGCCGTGGATGCCGGTGACGGCGTGGAAGACGCCGAGGTCGGGGGTGTAGGAGTAGCGGGCGCCCTCCGTGGACGGCGTCGGCTCCTCGGTCACCTCGAAGCGCAGGTGGTTCCAGCCGCGCAGCGCGGAGGCCATCTCGGCCGCGGAACCCGCCTTGCCCGCCCACGAGAACTCGCAGCGGTAGCTGCCGGACTGGGCCGACTGGGGCGTCCAGTTCGGGTTCACGGCAACGCCAAGAACACCGCCCACGGCCCATTCGATGTGAGGGCACAGCGCGGACGGCGCAGAGTGGACGTAGAACACGCCCCTGGTTGCACTCATGCTTCCGGTCACCACGAACTCCTCGACTACTCCCTACCTCCGGCGCGAGTTACGCCTTCCCCAGCGGTCTCTCTTCGGAGGTGATCTGTCTCGGAACTGATGAAATCGGTCAGTTGAGTGACGCGTGTGTAGTTGTGAACTCCATTGTGGCCCATGGGACGCCGCTACACCAGAGTTTCAGCGCGTGTCCTCGCCTACGCCGAACCCTGCCCGAGAGCCATCAGTTCGTCCAGCACCTGGTGCGCGATCCCGAGGCCGCCCAGGTGGCTCTCCCCGTCGATCGTGGTCATCGTGGCGTCCGGGAGCCGGTCGACGCAGTGCTGCCCGTGCCGGAACGGCACGATGTGGTCGTCGTCGCCGTGCCACCAGCGCACCGGAACCGCGACGTCGGCCAGGGCAAAGCCCCAGTCCCGGGTGAACAGGACCAGGTCGGAGATCGGCGCGGAGGTCTGGAAGCGGCTGCCGTTGAGCAGGTCGTCCAGGAACATCGCCTTGAACTCCGGACGACCGAGCAGGGTCTTGTCCCCCGCCGGTTGTACGGCGGCGTACAGGTCCAGCCCGGGACCGGCCAACGGCCGTACGGCGCGGATCGCGCCGGTCAGGGCGACGCCGAGCGGCACCCGGGTCGCCGCGAGCAGGGGCGCCGTGTGCACCGCGAGCTGGATGATGCCGCCCGCAGCAGCATCGGGGCCCCTGGTCGGCGCCACTCCCCCGAGCACCCCGACCCCTTCCACGCGATCGGGCAGGCCAGCGCCTGCGGCCAGCGCGTAGGGGCCACCACCGGACAGGCCGATCACGCGGACCTTGTCCACGGCCAGTGCGTCGAGCAGCAGCTCGAGGTCCCGGGTCCAGTCCAACAGGTTCGGATACAGGTACGGCGAGGACGACCCGATCCCCGGACGGTCGATACCGATGATCCGCAGGCCGGCCTCCGCGGCGTACCTGCGTGCATCGATGGGGATCTGGCGCCGGGCGCCCGGGGTCCCGTGCATCCACACCAGGGCCGGGCCGCGCGGAGAGCCGTACTCGGCGAAGCTCAGGCGGCGCCCGTCGCGGACCGCGACACTTCCCTCGAGCGTCGGCCGCCTCGGTTGCACAGCACTGCGCCCACGGAGACTCATGCACCGGAGTCTGGCAGGTCCCCGGCGCCGGGGCGGCGGTGTCCTAAGGTTCGACCATGACCGTGGGGGGAACGGAGTCGGCTCCGAAGCAGGGCCCGGGACGACGCAGGGCCGAACCGACCAAGAAGGCGCGCTCGCGGACACGCGGTTCGTTGGGCGCGCCTCGTGTGCCCCGCCCGTCGTTCCAGTCGAAGACGTGGCGCATTGCGATCGTCGCGGTCGCTGTCCTGATGCTGATCGGCTGGTTCGCCTGGTATGCCACCACACCCGAGGACCTGCCGACGGACACCAAGACGATGAGCGCCAGTGGCGTGGTCGGCACCCCGCTGTACGTCGGCATGTTCAGCGCTTCCGATGACTTCGGACGGACGCTGCGCATCTCAGGGGTCCAGGTGCACGCCACCACGAGCGCCGACATGGACGTCACGCCCGTCCTGTGCCGCCGGGGCACCGTCGGCGTCACCACGCAGCCCGAACAGTTCTGCGCCGAACTGGTCAATCCCGAGGGCGCCCGGATGGTCGGTGGCGACTCGATCGTGCTGAAGATCGTCTCCGACGAGCCGGTCGTGGCCGTCATCGACCGGATCCGCATCGCCTATCGCGAGGACGTCCGGTGGGACACCCAGCCCGCTGGGCACCAGCAGGCCATCGTCACGGTCACCGGCCGCCCAGCCGAGACCGGGACGGACGATGGGACCGCGACGGAGTAGGCCTCAGCCTTCCCGGTCGACGCGCTTCTCGAGCGACTCGGCACGGTCGGCCGCGTCGGTGTCCTCGTCGGCGTCGATCGCGTTGGTCTTGTGGAACCAGGCCAAGGCTTCGTTCAGGCGACCGGCGTGCTCGAGGGTGTCGGCGTAGGCGTAGCGCAGGCGTACGACCCAGGCCTCACGGCCCTTGTGGTTGAGCGGGGAGACCTCGAGGGTGCGCAGGGCAGCATCCATCTGGCCCAGGTCACGACGGGCGCCGGCCTCGACGATCGTCATCTCCGCCTTCGCCGGAGCAGCGAACCTGACGACCGAAGGACTCTTGGCGAGCTCGAGTGCGCGCGTGGGGTTGCCGAGCGCCCGGTGGCAGTCCGCCATGATCGGGAGGTACGCCGTGGCGCCGTTCATCCGCTTGGCGGCGCGCAGCTCGGACAACGCTTCGGCGTAGTGACCCGCCGCGTACGCGGCCTCGCCGACCGCTTCACGGACCACGGCCAGGCGCGGTGCACGCGCCTTGGCGGCCAGGGCGTGCTGGTAGGCCGTCTCCGGGTCGTCGTCGATCAGCCGGCCGGCAGCAGCGAGGTGGCGCGCGACCCGGGACCCCAGCTTGTCGGGCAGGTCCTTGAGGTGGGCGCGCACCGAGGCGTCGAGCTCCATCCCGTTGACGTCCTCGGGCAACGGGGGGCCGTCGTACGTCGCCTGGTCCACGACGCGCTCGTTACGAGGCACCGAGGTGCGGTCGGGCGAACGACGCGGTCCACCACTGGTGCGATCCGACGGCTTGCCCGAACGCTCAGCGGGCTTGCCCGAGCGATCCGACGGCTTGCCGCGGCCCTGCGGGCTCCGGTCATAGGGTGCGCGGTCCGAGCCGGCGCCGCTGCGGGCGCCGCTGGTTCCACGGGACGAGGTGCCCTTGCGGGGGGCGCCTCCCTCGCGGGGGCCACCCTTCTTCGGCGCGTCATCGCGCCGTCCACGCTGGTCTGCCACGGCAGTCTCCTGGTGTCGAATCGCTATTGAAAAGTGTTGGGTACAAAACAGAGTAGAGGCCACCCGAGGGTGGCCTCTACCTGAATGTATGTCCGGCGGCGTCCTACTCTCCCACAGCCTCTCGGTTGCAGTACCATCGGCGCTGGCAGGCTTAACTTCCGGGTTCGGGATGGGACCGGG
>NZ_JBMCYZ010000009.1:0-104685 GCF_048654605.1 Nocardioides sp. CPCC 206347 | reverse complement strand
CCCGGATGGCTCCACTTCTACAATCATCACCGCGTCCACTCCGCCATCGGAGCCAAGCCACCGGTCACCCGACTGACCAACGTCCCCGGACATCACACCTAGCCCCCGCCCGGTGGTTGAGGTGCGAGGAGCGCCAGCGACGAGCCTCGAAACCTCCGGGCCCGCCTACGCCACGTAGCCCCGGGGGTTTCGAGGCTCGCTGCGCTCGCACCTCAACCACCGGGCGGCGCTGCGCTCGCACCTCAACCACCGGGCGGCACGTCGCTCGCACCTCAACCACCGGGCGACGGGCGTCTGTCCACAGGCGGCATCGGGTCGAGTTTCCTCCGGGCGCTGGATGGGGACCCGGACTCCCATGCCCTGGACCTACATCGTGCGCTGCAACGACGACTCCTACTACGTCGGGAGCACCGTCGATCTCGAGGGACGCATCTGGCAGCACAACTCCGATGACCTCGGCGCCCTCTACACCCGCAGACGCCGACCGGTCGTCCTTGTCTGGAACGCCTGGTTCGAGAGGATCGAGGACGCCTTCGCCTACGAGAAGCGCGTCCAGGGATGGAGTCGCAAGAAGCGGGAGGCGCTGATCAACGGCGATGACGCGCTACTTCCCGACCTCTCGCGCCGCGCTGCTGTCCAGCGACGCGCTGCCGAGCAGGACGAGACTCCCGAGGACTGATCCGGTCCGGTGGTTGAGGTGCGAGGAGCGCTAGCGACGAACCCTTCCCGGTGGTTGAGGTGCGAGGAGCGCTAGCGACGAGCCTCGAAACCTCCGGGCCCGCCTACGCAAGGTGGGCCCGGAGGTTTCGAGGCTCGCTGCGCTCGCACCTCAACCACCGGGCGGCACGTCGCTCGCACCTCAACCACCGATGGCCCGGGGGTTTCGAGGCTCGCTGCGCTCGCACCTCAACCACCGGGCGGGTGGTGCCGGGAGCCTCCCCACGGGGCTCCCGGCACCCGGTCCTACAGCAGCTCCAGGGCCCCGGTCAGCACGCCGCGGAGCTTCTGCTCGATCTCGTCGAAGTGCTCCTGGCCGCAGATCAGCGGGGGCGAGAGCTGGATGACCGGGTCGCCCCGGTCGTCGGCACGGCAGTAGAGGCCGGCGTCGTACAACGCCTTGGAGAGGTAGCCGCGGAGCAGGCGCTCGGACTCGTCCTCGTCGAAGGTCTCCTTGCTGGCCTTGTCCTTGACGAGTTCGATGCCGTAGAAGAAGCCGTCGCCACGGACGTCGCCGACGATCGGCAGGTCGAGCAGCTTCTCGAGCGTCGCGCGGAAGTCACCCTCGCGGGCCCGTACGCCCTCGTTGATGCCTTCGTTCTCGAAGATCTCGAGGTTCTTCAACGCCACCGCGGTGGAGACCGGGTGGCCTCCGAAGGTGTAGCCGTGGGCGAACATCTCCGCGCCGTGCGCGAACGGCTCGTACAGCCGGTCGCTGGCGATCATCGCGCCGAGCGGGGCGTAGCCGGACGTGATGCCCTTGGCGCAGGTGATGATGTCGGGCTGGTAGCCGTAGCGCTCGGCACCGAACATGTGGCCCAGCCGCCCGAACGCGCAGATCACCTCGTCGGAGACCAGCAGGACGTCGTACTGGTCGCAGATCTCGCGGACCCGCTGGAAGTAGCCCGGGGGCGGCGGGAAGCAGCCGCCCGCGTTCTGCACCGGCTCGAGGAAGACGGCGGCCACCGAGTCGGGGCCCTCGTTCTCGATCTGTACGGCGATCTGGTCCGCCGCCCAGCGGCCGAACGCCTCGGCGTCGCCGCCGTCGTCGTGGAACCGCTCGGGTGCGCGGTAGAAGTTGGTGTTCGGCACCCGGAAGGTGGACGGGACCAGCGGTTCGAACTGCTGCTTGAGACCGGGCAGGCCGGTGATCGACAGGGCGCCGTGGGTGGTGCCGTGGTAGGCGATGGTCCGCGAGATCACCTTGTGCTTCATCGGCTTGCCGACGAGCTTGAAGTAGTTCTTCGCGAGCTTCCAGGCGGACTCGACGGCCTCCCCGCCACCGGAGGTGAAGAAGACCCGGTTGAGGTCGCCGGGCGCGTAGCTGGCGACCTTCGCGGCGAGCTCGATGGCGGTGGGGTGCGCGTAGGACCACAGCGGGAAGAACGCGAGCTCGGAGGCCTGCTTCGCCGCCACCTCGGCCAGGTCGGTGCGCCCGTGCCCGAGCTGGCTGACGAACAGCCCGCCGAGGGCGTCGAGGTACTTCCGCCCATGGGCGTCCCAGATGTAGGCGCCGTCGCCCCGCACGATCACCGGCACCTCGGCCGTGTCGTACGACGACATGCGGGTGAAGTGCATCCAGAGGTGGTCGCGGGCGGACTGCTGGAGGGCTGCGTGCTGTTCGGAGTCGTGGGCCACCCGCCCATCTTGACCCGTTCAGTCGTCACGAGCAAGTGAATCCGTCGCCAGTTCACCAGATCGCAACGGATTTCGTTGTTGGAGTGCTTCCCCGCGGCGGAGATGCTGGCTAGGCTCGCGGCCATGACCCCCCTGCGGAACCTGATCAACGGTGAGCTCGTCGACGCGGCCTCGGGCGCCACCTACGAGGTCGTCAACCCGGCCACGGGAGCGGCGTACGCCACCGCGCCGGCGAGCGCGACCGAGGACGTCGACCGTGCGATGCGCGCTGCCGACGCCGCGTTCGAGGTCTGGGGCGACACGACCCCGCGCGAGCGCCAGGAGGCGTTGCTCCGCATCGCGCAGGCGCTGGAGGACCGGGCGGACGAGTTCGTCCGCGTGGAGTGCGAGAACACCGGCAAGCCGCTGGGCCTGACCGCCGAGGAGGAGCTGCCGCCCAGCGTCGACGAGCTGCGCTTCTTCGCCGGGGCCGCGCGCGTGCTCGAGGGCCGCAGCGCGGGCGAGTACCTCAAGGACCACACGTCCTGGATCCGCCGTGAACCGATCGGCGTCGTCGCCCAGGTGACGCCGTGGAACTACCCCCTGATGATGGCGATCTGGAAGATCGCACCCGCGCTCGCCGCCGGCAACACGGTGGTCCTCAAGCCCAGTGACACCACCCCGGCGAGCACCGTGCTCCTCGCCGAGCTGGCGAGCGAGTTCCTGCCACCCGGCACCCTCAACGTGGTGTGCGGCAACCGGGACACCGGACGCGCGCTCATCGAGCACCCGACCCCGCAACTGGTCGCGATCACCGGCTCCGTGCGGGCGGGCTCGGAGGTGGCCGCCTCTGCGGCGACCGACCTCAAGCGGGTCCACCTCGAGCTCGGCGGCAAGGCCCCGGTCGTCGTGTTCGACGACGCCGACATCGCCGCTGCGGTGGAGTCGATCGCGACAGCCGGCTACTTCAACGCCGGCCAGGACTGCACCGCAGCCACCCGCGTGCTCGTCGCCGACGGCGTCCACGACGAGTTCGTCGCCGCCCTCGCCGAGCAGGCCCTCGCCACCCGCACCGGAATGCCCGACGACGCCGACGTCCTCTACGGCGCCCTGAACAACCCCGACCAGCTCGCCCGGGTCAGCGGCATGGTCGACCGCCTGCCCGACCACGCCTCGATCAACGCGGGTGGGGCACGCGCCTCGGTGACCGGCGGCGAGGGCGGCTACTTCTACGAGCCCACCGTCGTCTCGGGCCTGCGCCAGGACGACGAAGCGGTCCAGCACGAGATCTTCGGTCCGGTGATCACCGTCCAGCGGTTCGGCGACGAGGCCGAGGCGCTCCGCTTCGCCAACGGCGTCCAGTACGGCCTGTCCTCCAGCGTCTGGACCAAGGACCACGGCCGCGCGATGCGGATGTCGCGCAAGCTCGACTTCGGCGTGGTCTGGATCAACACCCACATCCCCTTCGTCTCCGAGATGCCGCACGGCGGGTTCAAGCACTCGGGCTACGGCAAGGACCTCTCGATGTACGGGCTCGAGGACTACACGCGCATCAAGCACGTGATGTCCTATATCGGCGAGTGACATGCGGATCCTGCTGATCGGAGCCGGCGGCGTCGGCGGTGCGTTCGCGGCCATCGCGGCTCGCCGCGACTTCTTCGAGACCATCGTCGTCGCCGACTACGACCGCGCCCGGGCCGAGAAAGCCGCTGCCGCCGACGAGCGGTACGTCGCCGCGCAGGTCGACGCGTCCTCGGCGGAGTCGGTGGCCGCGCTCTGCCGTCAGCACGCCATCACGCACGTGATGAACGCGGTCGACCCGGTGTTCAACATGGCCGTCTTCAACGGCGCGTTCAGTGCCGGTGCCGACTACCTCGACATGGCGATGTCGCTCTCGAAGCCGCACCCCGAGACGCCGTACGAGAAGACCGGGGTGAAGCTCGGCGACGAACAGTTCGCCGTGGCCGCGGACTGGGAGGCTGCCGGCCGGCTCGCCCTGGTCGGCATGGGTGTCGAACCGGGCCTGTCCGACGTGTTCGCGCGCTACGCCGCCGACCACCTGTTCTCCGAGATCGACGAGCTCGGCACCCGCGACGGCGCCAACCTCGTGGTCACCGACGACGCAGGCAAGGAGATCTTCGCGCCGTCGTTCTCGATGTGGACCACGATCGAGGAGTGCCTCAACCCGCCGGTGATCTGGCAGGACGGCGCCTGGCACACCACCGCGCCGTTCAGCGAACCGGAGGTCTTCGACTTCCCCGAGGGCATCGGGCCCGTCGAGTGCGTCAACGTGGAGCACGAGGAGGTGCTCCTCATGCCGCGGTGGATCGACTGCAAGCGGGCGACCTTCAAGTACGGACTCGGCGAGGAGTTCATCACCATCCTCAAGGTGTTGCACACGCTCGGGCTGGACCGCACCGAGAAGGTGCGGGTGAAGGGGGTCGAGGTCTCACCGCGCGACGTCGTCGCTGCCGTGCTGCCCGACCCGGCGACCGTCGGGCCGCGGATGACGGGCAAGACCTGCGCCGGCCTCTGGGTGACCGGTACCGGCAAGGACGGCGCCCCGCGGTCGACGTACCTCTTCCACGTGGTCGACAACGAACAGACCATGGCGGAGTACGGGCACCAGTGCGTGGTCTGGCAGACGGCGATCAACCCGGTCATCGCGCTCGAGCTGCTGGCCACCGGAGTGTGGCAGGGCACCGGCGTGCTGGGGCCGGAGGCGTTCGACGCGGTGCCCTTCCTCGACCTGCTCACCGCCTACGGTTCGCCGTGGGGCCAGCGGGAGCAATGACGACGCATCCCGCCCACGCGCTGGCCGACGCGGCGGCCCCACGACCCCTGTGGCTCGACACTCCCCTGCGCCCGGCGGCCCGGCCGTCCGTTGGCGACGAGGTCGTCGACCTCCTGGTCATCGGCGGCGGTTTCACCGGTCTCTGGACGGCCTTGCGGGCGAAGGAGCGCGACCCGGACCGGTCCGTGCTCCTGGTCGAACGCGACCGGATCGCCGAACACGCGACCGGTCGCAACGGCGGGTTCTGCGAGGCCAGCCTGACCCACGGACCCGCCAACGGGAAGGACCGTTGGCCCGACGAGTACGACGACCTGGAACGCCTCGGCCAGGAGAACCTCGACCAGATCGAGGAGACCGTACGGCGTCACGGGATCGACTGTGACTTCCGGCGATCCGGGCAGCTCGAGGTCGCCACCCGACCGCACGAGGTGGACCTGCTCGAGCCCGACGTCGACGGGTTCCTCGACGCGGACGCCGTACGCACGTTGCTCGACTCCCCCACCTACCTCGCCGGCCGACTCGACGCGGACGGCTGCGCGATGGTCGATCCGGCCCGGCTGGCCTGGGGCCTGGCCGACGCGGCCGAGTCCCTCGGCGTCCGGATCGCCGAGAACACGGCCGTCACCCGGATGCGTCGCCGCGGCGACCTGGTCGAGGTGCGCACCGCCCACGGCACGATCCGGGCCCGGCAGGTCGCGCTGGCGACCAACGTCTTCACCTCGCTGTTGCGCCGCCTCCGCCAGCGGGTCGTCCCGGTCTACGACCACGTGCTCGCCACCGAGCCGTTGTCGCCGGAACAACTGGCGTCCCTCGGCTGGACCGACCGCTTCGGTGTGGCCGACAGCGGCAACCTCTTCCACTACTACCGGCTCACCGAGGACAACCGGATCCTGTGGGGCGGCTACGACGCGGTCTACCACTTCGGCAAGGGCATCGACGCGCGCCACGAACAACGCCCGGAGACACACCGGTTGCTGGCCGAGCACTTCTTCACGACCTTCCCCCAGCTCGAGGGACTGGGCTTCTCCCACCGCTGGGGAGGCGTGATCGACACCTGCTCGCGGTTCTGTGCCTTCTTCGGCCTGGCTCGCAAGGGCCGCGTGGCCTACGCGACCGGTTTCACCGGCCTGGGGGTCGGCGCCTCGCGGTTCGCCGCCGACGTGATGCTCGACCTGCTCGAGGGTCGACCCACCGAGCGCACCCGGCTGGCCATGGTGCGCGAGAAGCCGACGCCCTTCCCGCCCGAGCCCTTCGCATGGGTCGGGATCCAGCTCACCCGGTGGGCGTCGGCCCGCGCGGACGTGACCGGACGACGCAACCTGTGGCTGCGCACCCTGGACCGCTGGGGACTGGGCTTCGACTCCTGACGCGATGCGCCGGAGGAACTTCCACCGTTCCGCCTCCGGCAACCCCCGCCCGGGACTAACGTCCGCACCAGAAGGGGGCTTCGTGATGATGCGATTCCTGGCGCGCCTGTTGGCCGCAATCCTGTTCCTCACCCTGGCTGTCGACGCCACCGCTGCGGAGGCGGCCACCCGACCCTCCGCGCCGCGGGCGGTGAAGGCGACACCCGGCAACCTGGCCGTCAAGGTCAGCTGGGTCGTCCCCGCCTCGAACGGCGGCGCTGCGATCGACCGGTACGCCGTGCAGCGGTGGAATCCGACCACGCGGAAATGGGTCACCGTCAAGATCACGACGGCCAGCACCAGGTCGTGGACGAACACCGGTCTCACCAACGGGACGAAGTACTTCTTCGTGGTCCTGGCGCACAACCGACTCGGGTGGGGCAGGCCGAGCGCGCAGGTCTCCGCAACGCCACGCACGGTGCCGTTGTCCCCGCGCTTCCTCGAGGCCGACGTCTACGACAGGGCACTCGGCACCTTCTGGGTGGCGCCCAGCAGCAACGGCGGCGCACCCGTCGACTCCTACCGGGTCGAGATCTCGACCGATGGTGCGACGTGGACCAACCCCAAGGACGTGCCCACCGTCGGCGTCAAGACGACCGCCCCGGTGATGTTCAGCCTCCTCACCGCCGGCAACAGGTACTGGGTGCGCGTGCGCGCCCACAACGCGGCAGGCTTCGGTGTCGGCACCAGCTCCGGCCCCTACCGCGCCATCGCTCCACCCGGCCCGGTCACGAGCCTGGACGCCGTCGTTGGAGACGGCCAGGTCGAGCTGAGCTGGGTGGCTCCACCCTCACCGGCCAGCGCCCCCGCCATCGCCCAGTACAAGGTCGAGAGGAGCACGGACGGCACGACGTGGACGGAGATCGCCGTGACGACCGACGACTCCTACCTCGCCACCGGGCTCACCAACGGGACCACCTACCAGTTCCGGATCAGCGCCCGGTCAGCCATCGAGCGGGTCGGGTATGGCACGACGGCGACCATCACTCCGAGTGCGCCGGGCTCGCCCGGCGTTCCGCTGAGCCCGACGCTCGAAGGGAGCGACAGCGACACCACGCTGGACTGGTCGGCGCCCACCAGCAACGGCGCCAGCGCCTTGACGAAGTACGAGGTCGAGTCGTGGACCGACCCGACGGCGCGGTCCGTTCAGGAAGTGGATCCCGGCACCACGGAGGCATCAGTGGACGAGCTCGCCCTCACCCACACCTTCCGGGTACGGGCGTGCAACGCCATCAGCTGCGGTGCCTGGTCGGCCGAGATCGGACCCATCCCGGGTGTGGTCCAGGACCTCGCCGCCGAGGCGACCGGATCGACGGTGTCCCTCGACTGGGAGGCGCCGGCCAACGCCGCCGTCGCTGTCACCGACTACACGGTGTCGCGCAGCACGACGACCGACGGTCCGTGGACCGAGCTCGACACGACGGCCGGGACGGCCTTCGTCGACGAGACCGCGTCACCCGAGACGACGTACTGGTATCGGGTCGTCGCGAACGGCGCGGACGGATCCGGCGGGTGGGAACCCATCGAAGTCACGACGGGCCCGGCACACCTCCTCAGCGCCTCGCCGACGTCGATCACGGTCAACGAGAACGGCAACAACACGTTCCAGGTGACCCTGGATCCCGTGGTCACCGAGGACACGGTGATCCAGGTGGCGACGTCGGACTCGTCGGCGGCTGTTCCCGCCTCGTCGACCGTGACGATCCCGTCGGGCCAGTCCTCGGCGAACGTGACCATCAACGGGATCAACGACCTCAACCTCGCCGCGGAGGCGGTGACGATCACGTTGAGCTACGGGACGCAGGCGAAGCAGGTCTCGGTCACGGTGATCGACGACGACGTCCAGACGATCGTCGCCGACCCCACCGCAACCGTCACCGCCGGCGACACCACGCAGGTCGGTGTGGCCCTCCAGTTCCAGCCGACCGGGAACGTCACCGTCAACGTCGGCGTCGACCCCAGCGACACGGAGACGGCCACCGTCACGCCCAGCTTCCTGACCTTCACCCCGTCGAACTGGAACGTCCCTCAGTCCGTGACGATCAACGGTGTCGCTGCTGGTGGCGCCACGGTCTCCCTCACGTCGACCGGCGTGACGACCAAGACGATCGACGTCACCGTCGAGGAACCCTAGGCGCGGCGCAGCTTTCGTCGTACCCAGGAGATCGGCAGCAGGCTGAACGGCAGCCCGAGCCCCAGCAGGATCAGGGGCAGGCCGAGCGAGCGGCTGTAGAGCTCGTCGCCGCGAACGGTGGCGGTGATCGTGTCGCCGACCTCGTTGTCGCCCGAGCCCTGGATGGGGCCGGTGTGGACGACGCCGTCCTGGGTCCAGCGGGCGGTGCAGTACTGGGAGGCCTTCTTGTAGCCCACGTCGAGGTCGCAGCGGAGCACCTCGGCCTCGACCTTCTCCCCAAACTGTCGCTGCCCGAGCAGCCACAGTCCGGACCCCACCAGCACCAGCGGGATGATCATGATGACGGCGACCAGGACGTTCACGACGATCTTCATCGGGAGCGATTCAGGAGGGCGCTGCACCTCGGTCATGGATCGAGCATGGCACCGCCGCCGCGCACCGGGAATGGCGCGAACGGACTAGTTCCGAGGCCCACGGACGCGGTCATCTAGCATGACGACGATCCCCATGACGACGTCTCCCTCGCCCTCGCGCCAGCGCAAGCTGCTGCTCGCGGTGGACGCGCCGTCGCTCCTGCACCGCAATCACCACGCGCGGGCGCACACCCGCCTCTCGGACCGCTCGGGGCGCCCCGCCTGGGCGCTGCACGGGATGCTGCGCCAGATCATCGAGTCGATCGACGCGTTCGCGCCGGACGCCGTGATCTTCGGTCTCGACGACCGCGCCGCCTCGCTGCGCCGCGACTTCTACCCCGACTACAAGGCCGGGCGCGCGGAGAAGGACGACCAGCTCGTCGACCAGCTCGACCGCGCCGGCGCACTCCTCGACGCCCTCGGCCTGGCGACGCTCACTCCCCCGGGCCTCGAGGCCGACGACGTCAACGCGTCCGCCGCCACGTGGGCCGAGGACAACGACTGGAACTGCGTCATCATCACGTCCGACCGTGACGCGTTCGCCCACATCAGCGACCGCACCTCGATCCTGCGGCTCATCGACGGCGGCATCAACGGCTCGCCCCTGCTCACCCCCAGCCGGCTCAAGATCATGTACGGCGTCGCGACGGAGAACTATCTCGAGTACGCCGCGCTGCGCGGTGACGCCAGCGACAACCTGCCCGGCGTCAACGGCATCGGCGAGAAGTCGGCGTCCGCGCTGCTCTCCCACATGGGCTCGATGCAGGCGGTGTGGGCCGACATCGACCACAACAACGGCGACGCGCTGCTCGCCGCGTTCGACAGCTGGGCCGAGGAGACGGGTGCGCGCCGGATCGGTGCGAGCATGCTCAAGCGCCTCACCGCCGAGGGCGCGCGGGAGCGCTTCGAGTTCAACGTCCGGATCATGTCCGGGCGCACCGACCTGGACCTCGGCCTCACCCCGGACATCCCGGGCACGCCGGGCCTGCTGCCGCTCGACATCGACCGGGTCGCCCGCGTGGTCGGCCACCTCAACATGGAGGCGACCACCGAGCTCGCGCTGCGCGTCCTGACCGGCATCCCCGCATCGGCTGGGCGATGATGGCCGGGTGACCGAGGACGCACCCGCGCAGGGACTCACGGAGGTGCTCGCGCGGCGCTTCCTCACCACCGACGCCGCCCGCAGCGAGAAGGTCGACCGCTGGCACGGTCGCGGCCGTCGTACCGCCAGGGAGAACATCGCCGACCTGGTCGACGACGGATCCTTCGTCGAGTACGGCCGCTTCGTCACCGCCGCCCAGGAGTCCCGCCGGCCGCTCGCGGAGCTGGTCGTCGAAGCGCCCGCCGACGGGATCATCGGTGGCACGGCGACGATCGACGGGCACCCCTGCGCGGTCCTCTCCTACGACTACCTCGTGATGGCCGGGACCCAGGGCATGCGCGGGCACCGCAAGTCCGACCGGCTGATCGAGCTGATCGGCCGGATGGGGCTGCCGACGGTCTTCTTCACCGAGGGCGGCGGTGGTCGTCCCGGCGACACCGACCTGCCTCTCGTCTCCGCGCTCGACGTCGGGTCGTTCGCGCTGTGGGGTGAGCTCCAGGGCGTGGTCCCACGCATCGCCGTCGTCTCCGGCCGGTGCTTCGCCGGCAACGCCGTGCTGGCCGGCTGCGCCGACCTGCGGATCGCCACCCCGGACGCGAACCTCGGCATGGCCGGCCCCGCGATGATCGCCGGCGGCGGGCTCGGCCAGTTCGCCGCGGAGGAGATCGGGCCCGCCGACGAGCAGGCCGCCAACGGTGTGCTGGACGTGGTCGTGGAGGACGAGGCCGAGGCCGTTGACGTCGTACGACGACTGCTGGCCTGCCTGCGCGGTCCCACCACCGACGGAGGCAGCACGGTGGTCGCCGACGACCAGGACGTCCTGCGCACGATGCTGCCGGAGAACGACCGCGAGGGCTTCGACGTCCGCCCGGTCGTCGAGACCCTGGCCGATCCGGACACGCTGACCTGGCTGCGCGAGGGCTGGGCGCCCGAGCTGGTCACCGCGATCGGTCGCATCGGTGGCCTTCCCGTCGGCTTCGTCGCCAACCAGTCGACCCACCTGGCCGGCGCCCTGACCGCCGACGCGTCGGCGAAGGCCGCGGACTTCCTGGAGCTGTGCGAGCGCTGGGAGCTGCCGGTGGTCTCGCTGGTCGACACCCCGGGCTTCATGGTCGGCCCCGAGGCCGAACGCACGGGCCTGGTCCGCCATGCCTCGCGGATGGTGACCGCCGGTGCCGTGCTGACGGTTCCGCTGGTCGGTGTCGTCCTGCGCCGCGGCTACGGGCTCGGCGCGCAGGCCATGCTCGGCGGCAGCACCCACCGACCGCTGCTCACGGTGGCGTGGCCGGGCGCGCACCTCGGGGCGATGGGGCTGGAGGGCGCCGTCCGGCTGGCGCTGGCCCACGAGCTCGCCGCCATGCCCGAGCAGGAGCGCGAGGCCGCCGTGGTCGAGCACACCGCCCAGCTCCGCGAGCACGCCAAGGCGCTCAACGCCGCCCGGATGTTCGAGATCGACGACGTGATCGACCCCGCCGAGACCCGCGCCGTGATCGTCGCGACGCTGCAGCGGGCGACCCCGCGCCGCTGATTACTTGTCGAGCTTCTTCTTCAGGAACCAGGCACCGAGACCCAGCGCCGCGGCACCGGCCGCGATCGTGCCCGGGCGGTTCTGCCAGCGCGTGTACTCCTCGGCGACCTGCGGCCACGCCTCGCCGATCACAGCGGCGGCGTCCTCCGGCGTGGCCTTCAGTCCCTCGACGGAGACGGGCGTCCCGAAGACCATCCGCACCTTGCGCGGCAACGGCCAGCGCCGCTTATCCGTGCCCGTGATGGTGGTCGGGATCAGCGGAGCACCGGCCTCGATCGCGAGCCGGGCGGCGCCACGCTTCGGTGCGCCCAAGCCCTCCTCGCGCACGCGGGTGCCCTCGGGGAACAGCGCCAGCGCGTCGCCGCGGGCGAGGATCGCGCGAGCGGTCTCGAGGGCTTCCTCGTCGGAGGAGCCACGGCGGACCGGGAACGCCCCGAGGCGCAGGAAGACGCCTGCCAGCGGACCCTCGAAGTGCTCGGCCTTGCCCATGAAGTGCACCGGCCGGCGCAGCACGATGGCGACGAAGAACGGGTCCCAGAAGCTCTTGTGGTTGGGCACGATCACGACCGGCCCCTTCTTGGGGACGTTCTCCTTGCCCGTCGCGGTGAACCCGCACACGATCCGCAGGATCAACGCCGCGGTGTACTTCACCACCAAGTAGAGCGGACCGCTCACACCCTTCTCGCGCGCGATCCGGTGGGCTTCTTCGTTCGTCGTCGGCACGACAGCCATCTTGGCGCGGGCGACACGATCCGGCCAGTGGCTCGCCGGACCCGGGTCAACGGGCCGGCGGATCGATCAGTGGACGAGGTCGCGCCAGTTCGTGGGTACGGCGCCGCGCGGGCCGGGCGCGGGCTGGTCCTCGGGGTGCGAGGTCGGTGCCGCGAGCGGCGGGCCGTCGTAGTAGTCCTCGACGACGTAGTCCCAGAACCAGTCCTCACCCGGCTCGAAGGTCTGGACCAGTTGATGACCGGTCTGCTCGAAGTGCGCGGTCGCGTGCTGCTCCGGCGACGAGTCGCAGCAGCCGACGTGGCCGCAGGCCGCGCACCGGCGCAGGTGCACCCACCAGCCTCCGGCAGCCGAACACTCCTGGCACCCCGGTCCACTCGGTGCTGCGTTGACGTCGATGGCCGGGTTCTGGTCGCTGGTCACAGCGCGACGCTAACGGGGCGCGCGCGCCGACACCACCCCTTCCGGCGAACGCCTACTCTCGTGCCGTGGAGCCCCTCGGCCAGTACCCCGATCCGATCCATGTCGTCGCGCACCTCAGTGACCCGCACCTGCTCGCCACGTCGCTGCAGTACGGCGTCGTGGACACCGCCGCGCACCTCGAGCGCGCGCTGGAGCGACTCGCCCGGCTGCCCATGCCACCCCAGGCCCTCGTGTTCACGGGTGACCTCGCGGACAAGGCCGAACCGGCGGCGTACGCGAAGCTGCGCGGGATCGTCGAGCCCGCGGCCGCGGCCCTCGGCGCCCAGGTGGTGTGGGTGATGGGCAACCACGACGAACGGGCGACCTACTCCCGGGAGCTGTTCGACCACGACCTCGGGGACAGCGACGCCCCTCAGGACCGTGTGTACGACGTCGACGGGCTCCGCATCGTCGCGCTCGACACGAGCGTCCCCGGCTGGCACCACGGCGAGCTGTCGGACGACCAGCTCGCCTGGCTGGCCGACGTCCTCGCCGAGCCGGCGCCGCACGGCACCCTGCTGGCGATGCACCACGCGCCGATCCCGGTGCCGATGCTGCGACTGGCCGAGCTGATCGAGCTGCACGACCAGGAGCGCCTCGCGGCAGTGGTCCAGGGTTCCGACGTGCGCGGGATCCTCGGCGGCCACTTCCACTTCACGTCGTTCTCGACCTTCGCCGGCGTCCCGGTCTCGGTCGCCTCGGCCACCTGCTACACCTCCGAGATCGCACCCGACCAGCGCCTGCTCTCCGGTGTCGACGCGAACCAGGCGTTCACGATGCTGCACCTCTACGAGGACCGCGTCGTGCACTCCGTGGTGCCCGCTCTCGACGGACCGGAGGTCACCGGTCACGGCCTGGACATGCTGGAGCCGTTCAACGCGCTGACGCCGGCGGAACGGTTCGACATGGTGTCGCGCAAGGACTCGCTGCTGAACAAGCCGCCCGCGTAGTGCGGGGCGTCCGGGAACCGGCCGGCCTCACCAGGTCCGGCGCACCGGCATCCCTGCCACCCGGTCCTGAGCCGCGCCGATCCTGCGCCCGGACAGCTCGTCCCAGCGAAGCCGGAGCCACCTGGCGTCGTCGCGGCGCACCCAGCGCGGCGGACCCGGCGTGTGGCGCTCGCTCTCGGAGCGCTCGTCGTCGGACACCAGCTCGCCCTGGCCGCGAGCCACGACGGACCAGCCGTGCCAACGCTCGTAGTCGACCTGGTCGACCTCGAACAGCAGCGTCGCGCCGTTGCCGTACTGATCGATCAAGGAGCCGGTCGCCGTCCGGACCAGGATGGCGTCCCCGACGGTGACGTAGTTGACGGGCAGGATCTCGGCACCGCGCGGGCCGTCGCGCAGGACCAGCCGGCCGAAGACGCCGGCGCGCAGCAGTTCCTCGCACTCCGACGCGGTGAGCTCAGTGATCGTCGACATGTCCCGATCCTCCACGCCCGGACGCGACTGCGGCAGGGCCGAAGGTCCTCGACCCCCGTCAGGTGGTCAGCGCCGCGGCACCGACCAGGTCAGCGTCGTACCCCGCCCGGCTCCGGAATCGACAGCCAGCGTTCCGCCACGCTGCTCAGCCCGGATCCGGATGTTGGCGATCCCGCTCTCGGCGCCCGTCGACTCCATGCCCTTGCCGTTGTCCTGGACCGTGAGCACGACGTGGTCGCCGGCCGCGACGATGATCGAGATCGCCGTCGCCTCGGCGTGACGACTGGCGTTGGACAGGCACTCGGCCAGGACGGCCAGCAGATCAGGCGCCAGCTCCAGGGGCACCAAGGTGCGGACCGGTCCCTCGAACCGCAGCGACGGCTTGAACTTCAGGGTCGACGACGCGCGCTCGACGAGCCGGGTGACCTCCGCCTGGACGTCGCCTGCCGTGTCGAGCGAGCTCAGGCCGAAGATCGCCCGGCGAATGTCCTTGATGGTGGCATCGAGATCGTCAACCGCCTGCTCGAGACGGGCGGCGACCTCCGGGCGTTCGACGAGACGGGCGGCACCCTGGAGCCCCAGGCCGACGGCGAACAGTCGCTGGATGACCAGGTCGTGGAGGTCGCGCCCGATCCGGTCGCGGTCCTCGAAGACCGCGAGCCGACGCTGCTCGTCCCGCGCCTCGGCCAGCTGCATGGTCAGGGCCGCCTGCTCGGCGTACGACGCCACCAGCTGGGTGTCGAGCGCGTAGTAGCGGTCCTCGTTCTGGGTCGACCAGGCCAGTGACAACGTGCCGCGGACGGTGGCCGACGGGGAGAACGGCACGGCGAGGAGCGGACCGATCTCCGGCAGGCCGGGGATGCCCGCGGCACCACCGGCCTCGGTGATGTCCTCGATGGCGCAGCACTCGCCCTTCTCCAGGGCGCCCTGCGCGGCGACGTCCACTGCTGCCAGGGACGCGAGTGCCTCGCCCGTCAGCGCGACCCCGGCAATCGCGACAACCTGCTGGTCGCGCTCAGGGCCGTCGACCATGATCCACGCGGCGTTCGCGCTCCCGACCTCGCGTGCCTGGTCCACGACGGCCGCATACGCGTCGTCCACCGACACCGGGTCCGAGACGACCGCGGCGATCGCAGCCGTCGCACGGGCCCACGTCTCCCGTGTGGTCGTCTCCTCGTAGAGGCGGGCGTTCTCGATGGCGACGCCGGCTGCGGCAGCGAGCGCGACGACCACTTCCTCGTCCTCGGCGGTGAAGTCGCCGCCGCCGACCTTCTCGGTCAGGTAGAGGTTTCCGAACACCCGCTCCCGGATTCGCACGGGGACGCCGAGGAAGGAGCTCATCGGCGGGTGGTTCTCCGGGAAGCCGTACGACGACGGGTGCTCGGCGATGTCGTGCAGGCGCAGCGGCTCGGGTCGGTCGATGATCAGGCCGAGCAGTCCGTGCCCCGTCGGCAGCTCACCGATCTCGGACGCCAGGTCGTCGGAGATGCCGTGGTGGATGAAGGTGCGCAGGCGCCGTCGCCGGCCCGCGCTCAGCACGCCGAGCGCGGCGTACTCGGCGTCGACGAGCCGGCTGGCGATCGCCACGATCCGCGACAGCACGCCGTCGAGGCTGAGGTCGGCCGAGATCGTGACCACCGCATCGAGGAGCAGCTGGAGTCGCGCCTGCTGGTCGAGGGCACCATGCATGCGGTCGAGGACCGCCCGGACCAGGTCCTCGAACTCGACGCCGTCGAGATCACCCCTCGTCGGCTCGTCGCGACCTTCGCCGACCCCGCCCATGGCGCCCCTCTCCCGTCCAAGACTCGATTTTCACGCTAGCAGCGATGCGTGGCGCAAGGGGTCGAAAGACCCGAACCTCAGGGACCCGCGGACCTGTGCAGCGACCACGGCGGCGACGAGTATCGAGACGTCCCCGAAGGAGGTGGTTCCCGTGCAGATGTCTGACCGACACCCCGGAAGGCTGGTCGTCCTCAGTGATGAGGAGTGCTGGCAACTGGTGCGCAGCCGTCCCGTCGGCCGGGTCGCGTGGGCAGGCAGCGACGGTGTGACCGTCCTTCCTGTGAACTTTGCGGCGGAGGACGACGTGATCGTCCTCCGCACCACCGCCTACTCCCAGCTGGCACGTGAGTGCGCAGACCGGGAGGTCGCCTTCGAGGTGGACCAGATCGACGAGGAGAACCACAGCGGGTGGAGCGTCCTGCTCCGCGGACGCTGCCAACGCCAGGAACGCGTCGGCGACGGCCCGGCACCCTGGGTCACCGGTCCTCGGGTGCTCGGGCTGCGGATCGAGGTGCGCTCGGTGACGGGTCGCAGGCTGCAGGCCCCGGTGTCGTCGGGCTGAGCAGGTCAGGGGGCCCGCCCAGCCCGGCGATGCCGGGGGTGCAGCACGCCCGTCGTGCGATGACCGCCTCCGGCCCGACAACGTCCACACCACGTCCCGAAGGAAACCCATGAAAGCCGCAGTCGTCCACCAGTTCACCGCCCCTCTCACCCTGGAGGAGCACGAGGTCCCCACACCCGGCGCCGGCGAGGTACTCGTCCGGATCGAGGCCAGCGGCCTGTGCCACACCGACATCCATGCCGCGCACGGCGACTGGCCAGTCAAGCCCACACCGCCGTTCGTGCCGGGTCACGAGGGCGTCGGTGTCATCGAGGCGCTCGGCGACGGCGTCGTCGAACGCGCCCTCGGGGACCGGGTCGCCCTGCCGTGGCTGGGCCACGCCTGCGGTCACTGCGACCACTGCGTCAGCGGCTGGGAGACGCTGTGCGAGGAACAGCGCAACACCGGCTACTCGTTCGACGGGTCCTTCGCGGAGTACGCCGTCGCGGACGCGAAGTACGTCGTCCCGGTGCCCGACGGCGTCACCAGCTTCGACGCGGCACCTCTCACCTGCGCAGGCGTGACGACGTACAAGGCCGTCAAGGTCGCGGGGATCCGGCCGACCGAGCGCGTCGCCGTCTTCGGCATCGGTGGCCTGGGCCACCTCACCGTCCAGTACGCGCGCCTGGTCGGCGGCACGGTCATCGCTGTCGACGTCGACGACACCAAGCTCGACATGGCCCGCGAGCTCGGCGCCGACCACGTCGTGAACGCCCGGACGACCGACCCGGTGGCTGCCATCGAGGAGCTCGGCGGTGCGGACGTGGCGATCGTCCTCGCCGTGTCACCGTCGGTCTTCGAGCAGGCCTTCGCGTCGCTGCGCCGCGGAGGTCGCCTGATCTGCGTGGGCCTGCCTCCGGAGGCAGAGGGGCCGATGGCGCTCCCGATCTTCCCCACGGTGCTCAAGGGCATCTCCGTCATCGGCTCGATCGTCGGCAGCCGCCAGGACCTGGCCGAGGTCTTCGAGCTGCACGCCCGAGGCCGGACCCGGGTGATCGCCGAGTCCCGGAAGCTCGACGAGGTCAACGACGCCATGGCAGACGTGCTCGCCGGTCGGACGACCGCACGGATCGTCTTCGAGCTCTGAGCACGTGAAGGGCCGGCGGTCGCACGGCCCGCCTCACTCCGCAGGCGGGTTGTTCTTCACCGCGTAGATCGCGGCTTGCGTCCGGCTCGACATGCCGAGCTTGGCGAGCAGCGAGGACACGTAGTTCTTGACCGTCTTCTCGGCCAGGAAGAGCTCCTGCGAGATCTGCCGGTTGGTGAGGCCCTTCCCGATCAGGTCGAGGACCCGCAGCTCCTGATCAGTCAGCGACTCGAGCTCCTTGTTGACTGGGGGGCCTGTCCGGATCCGCTCCAGCACCTGCGCGGTGACCAGCGGGTCGAGCGTCGACTGGCCGGCCGCGACCCGACGCACGATGTCGAGCAGGTCGTTGCCGCGGACCTGCTTGAGGACGTAGCCGGCCGCGCCGGCCATGATCGCGGCGAAGAGCGCGTCGTCGTCGTCGTACGACGTCAGGATGAGCGCCTTGATCGAGGGGTCCTGGGACCGGACGTCGCGGCACACGTCGATGCCGGAGCCGTCCGGCAGGCGCCCGTCGAGGATCGCGACATCGGGACGCAGGGCCGGGATCCGGCTGACCGCCTCCCGGGCGGAGTCGGACTCGCCGACCACCACGATGTCGCCCTCGCTCTCGAGGAGGTCGCGAATCCCGCGCCGGATCATCTCGTGGTCGTCGAGGAGGTAGACGCGGATCTGCGGTGTGCCTGCGGTCGGTGGTTCGCTCACGGTTCCCACGGTAGCCGCGATCCGCGTGCCACAGGCGAGGACCGCGGTTCCTGTCAGGAGGGGACCTTCGACCCTGCCTGACCCCTGCGAGAACAACCACAGTGGGAACGAAGGAGCAGGAGGACACCATGACGATGCGCGCAACCCCGAGCACCGAGACCGCCCCCGTGGCAGTGATCGAGCGCCTCGTGGAGCTGGCGTGCCTGGCGCCCAGCGTCCACAACACCCAGCCCTGGCTGTGGGAGTACGACGGCCGCACCATCGCGCTCCGCGCCGACCTGAAGCGCAGGCTGACGGCGTCGGACCCCCGCGGACGCAACCTGACCATCAGCTGTGGGGCGGCCCTGCACCACCTCCAGTTCGCCACGCGCGCACTCGGCTGGGAGTCCGTCGTCGAACACGTCCCCCCGGACGACGACTCGGTGCTCGCCCGGGTGCTGGTGGGGCGCCACGCGCACCATCCGCCCGTCCCGGCAGACATCGAGCTCCTGCGAGCCCGCTGCACCGACCGTCGACGCTTCACCGCCTGGCCGGTGCCCGACGACCAGCTCGCCGCGCTCTGCCGCATCGCCGCCGCCTGGTCGGCCGACGCCGTGGCCGTGACCGACAACGCGGCCCGCTTCCGGCTCGAGCTGCTGGCGAACCGGGCCTTGACGTTCCTGGACCTCGACCCCGGCCGCGTCGAGGAGCAGGACAGCTGGATCGACCGCTCGGGCGACGAGGGCATCCCGCAGGAGCTGCTCCCGGACGACCCGGACCCCCTGCATCCGCGGACCCGGTTCCGGCCAGGTGTCCTCGAGGACACCCGACTCGTGATCCACAGTGGCGACCGGGTGATCGTGCTCGGTGCCGCCTCGGACGACGTGGGCAGCTGGCTCCGGGTCGGCGAGGCGCTCGGCGCGATCTGGCTGGAGGCCGCCCGTGCCGGCATGTCGGTGGTGCCGATGACCCAGCCGATCGAGGTCGAGAGCACCCGCCACGAGATCGGCCGCACGGTGCTCGCCAGCACTTTCGAGCCGTTGCTGCTGGTCCGCGTGGGCTGGCAGGTGATCGGGCGGAGGGCACTGCCGCGCAGCCCTCGTCGTCCCCTGAAAGAGGTTCTCTCGTACTGAACCGGGGGCCAAAGGTCCCATGGGGAGGGGCATTCGGGCCGTGGGGACGGGCGGGTGCGCACTCCTAGCGTGAACGCGACAGCCCGACCAGCCAGGAGCTCCTGTGGACCCGACCGACATCGCACGGTGGCAGTTCGCCATCACGACCGTCTATCACTTCCTCTTCGTCCCGATCACGATCGGCCTGTCGGCGATCATCGCCGGCTACGAGATCACCTGGCTGCGCACGCGCAACGACCAGTGGCTGCGGCTGACGAAGTTCTTCGGCAAGCTCTTCCTGATCAACGTGGCGATCGGTGTCGTCACAGGCATCGTCCAGGAGTTCCAGTTCGGCATGAACTGGAGCGACTACTCGCGCTTCGTGGGCGACGTCTTCGGTGCCCCCCTCGCGGTCGAGGGCCTGCTCGCGTTCTTCCTCGAGTCCACGTTCCTCGGACTCTGGATCTTCGGCTGGGACCGGCTGCCACCGAAGGTGCACGCCGCGTGCATGGTGCTGTTCCACATCGGCACCCTGCTGTCGTCGTACTTCATCCTGGCGGCGAACTCGTGGATGCAGAACCCCGTGGGCTTCGCCTACAACCCGGAGACGGGTCGCGCCGAGATGAACGACTTCGCGGCCGTCATGCTGAACAAGGTCCAGCTGGCGACCTTCCCCCACGTGGTGCTGTCGGCGTACATGACGGGAGCGGCCTTCGTCGTGGGCATCGCCCTGTGGCACCTGCGGCGCGCGAGGAACGACACCGATCGCCTGATGTACCGCACCGCGGTGCGCACCGGTGCGGGGATCGTGCTGGTCGCTGCACTCGGCGTCATCGTCAGCGGCGACGTGCAGGGCAAGATCATGACCGAGGTCCAGCCGATGAAGATGGCGGCGGCAGAAGGCCTCTACGACACGGAGAAGCCCGCCGACTTCTCGATCTTCCAGCTCGGCACGCTGGACGGCGAGAAGGAGACCTTCGGGATCAAGATCCCCGGCATGCTGTCCTTCCTCGCGACCGGCACCCCCGGAGGCGAGGTCGAAGGGATCAACGACCTCCGCGAGCGCTACCAGGAGCAGTACGGCGCGGACCCCGGGGCGGCGTACTACTCCCCCGGCGACTACACCCCGGTCATCCCGCTGACCTACTGGACCTTCCGGCTGATGATGGGCCTCGGCTTGGCCGGCGCCGTCGTCGCCGCCTGGATCCTGTGGGTGACCCGCGCCGGCCGGTCCCCGGAGGGACGCGCCGTCCTGGCGGCTGCGGTGGCGCTCCCGTTCCTGCCACTGTTCGCCAACTCGTTCGGCTGGATCTTCACCGAGATGGGCCGCCAGCCGTGGGCGGTCTTCGGGTTGATGACCACCGAGCACTCCGTCTCGCCCGGCCTGAGCACCACCGAGGCGTGGATCTCGTTGCTCACCCTGACCGCGGTGTACGGCGTCCTGGCCGTCGTCGAGCTCCGGTTGCTGTTCACCTGGATCGCCAAGGGAGCCGACGAGCTGCCCTCGCCCGACGACACGGCCGGAACGGGCGACGACCGTCCGCTCGCCTTCGCCTACTGACCCGAGGACATCACCATGGAGCTCACCACCATCTGGTTCATCCTGATCGCCGTCCTGTGGGTCGGGTACTTCACCCTCGAGGGCTTCGACTTCGGCGTCGGCATGCTGCTGCCGGTCCTGGCCCGCAACGACACCGAACGCCGGGTCATGATCAACACCATCGGCCCCGTCTGGGACGGCAACGAGGTGTGGCTGCTCGTCGCCGGCGGCGCCACGTTCGCCGCGTTCCCCGAGTGGTACGCCACCCTGTTCAGCGGGTTCTACCTGCCCCTGCTGCTGATCCTGGTCGCGCTGATCTTCCGGGGGCTGGCGTTCGAGTACCGCGCCAAGCGGGACGACGACAACTGGCGGGCCCGCTGGGACCTGGCCATCATCGTCGGCTCCTTCGTCCCGTCCCTGCTGTGGGGAGTGGCCTTCGCGAACATCCTGCGCGGCGTCCCGATCGACAGCGACCTGGAGTACGCCGGCGGGTTCTTCAACCTGCTCAACCCCTATGCGTTGCTGGGCGGTCTCACCACGCTCGGTCTCTTCCTGACCCATGGTGCGCTGTTCGTCGCGTTGAAGACGGACGGCGAGATCCGTCACCGCGCCCGCCGCCTCGCCGTACCGGCGGTGGCCGTGACGGCCCTGCTCGCCGTGGTGTTCCTGGTGTGGACCCAGCAGCAGACCGGCACTCCCGGCTCCGCCGTCGCCTTCTGCGCAGCCGCGGTGTGCCTGGTCGGCGCCGGTCTCGCCGCACACGGCCGGCGCGAGGGCTGGGCCTTCCTGGGCACCTTCCTCGCCATCGGTCTCGCTGTCGCCGGCCTGTTCCTGGCCCTGTTCCCCGACGTCATGCCGAGCACGCTGGCCGGTGGGACGAGCCTGACGACGACCAATGCGGCCGCGACGTCGTACACGCTGCGGATCATGACGATCGTCGCGGTGGTCTTCACCCCGATCGTCCTCGCCTACCAGTCGTGGACGTACTGGGTGTTCCGCAAGCGGATCGCGGTGCACCACATCCCGAACGCGGCTCCCACGACCACCCAGGTCCGATGAGGCCGAGCGACCCGCGGGTACGCCGGCTGCTGGCCCCGGCCCGCGGGAGCCTCGGCGGCGTCGTCGCCACGGGTGTGCTCGGCGGCGGACTGGTCATCGCTCAGGCCTGGGTGGTCGCCGGGCTGGTGATCGCCGTGCTGCGCGACCAGCCGCTGCTGGGCTGGGGGCTGGCCACGGTCGTCGTCCTCTCCGTGCGCGGCCTCGTCGGAGCCGCGAGCGACCTGTTCGCCGCGCGCGCCGCCACGGTGGTGGCGACGGTGCTGCGCCACCGCCTGGTCCGGGCGACCCTGGACCGTACCGGCGGGTCGGGCACCGCTCCGGGCACCGGCGCGACACCGGGCGAGGTCGCGGTCCTGGCCACGCGCGGAGTGGCTGCCGCCGAGCCGTACCTGACCCGCTACGTCCCTGCGCTGGTGGTGGCGACCGTGCTGCCGCCACTGACCGTCGTGGCGATTGCCACCCAGGACCTGCTCAGCGCGCTGATCGTCGTGTGCACCCTGCCGCTGGTGCCGGTGTTCGGTGCCCTGGTCGGCCTCGCCACGCGCGACCGCGCCGAGGAGCAGTGGCGCGCGATGGCCTCGCTGTCGGGCCACTTCCTCGACGTCGTCCGCGGACTGCCGACGCTGGTCGCCCACCGCCGGGCCCGGGCCCAGTCGGCGCGGATCGCCGAGGTGACCGACCGCTACCGCCTGGCCTCGCTGCGCACGCTGCGCATCGCCTTCGCGTCCTCGGCCGTGCTCGAGCTGGTCGCCACGCTCTCGGTCGCCCTGGTCGCGGTCACGGTCGGCGTCCGGCTGGCATCGGGCTCGCTCGGCCTGCACACTGCGCTCGTCGTACTGCTCCTGGCTCCTGAGGCCTTCTGGCCGCTGCGCAGGGTCGGCGCCGAGTTCCACGCTGCCGCCGAGGGTGCTGCCACCTTCGCAGCAGCCCACGAGCTGCTCGACGCCCCGGAGGGCGCACGGACCGACGAGGCCGCTCCGCACGGTGTCCCGCTCCTGCTGGACCGGGTCACCATCACGTTCCCCGGGCGGACGGTGCCGGCGGTGCACGACGTGTCCGCCCTCATTCCGGCCCGCGGCGTCACTGCCCTGACCGGTCCGTCGGGGTGCGGGAAGTCGACGCTGCTGGCCGCGATCGCCGGCCTGCTGCCGCTCGACACCGGACAGGTCGCGTCCGGCGGCCACGCCGTCGGCGGACCGGCCTGGCAGGCCCAGATCGCGTGGTTGCCCCAGCAGCCCCAGTTCCTCACCGGATCGATCGCCGACAACCTCCGCCTGGCCCGTCCGGAGGCAACGGAGGACGACCTGTGGAGAGTCCTGCGCGAGGTCGCGCTGGAGGTGCGCATCCGCGAGCTGCCCGGCGGGCTCAGCGCTCCCCTCGGCGAGGACGGCGCAACCCTGTCCGCCGGCGAACGGGCACGTCTCGCTCTCGCACGTGTCGTGCTGGCGGAGCGCCCGTGGGTGCTGCTGGACGAGCCCACGGCCCACCTCGACCAGCTGACCGAACAGGTCATCGCCGACACGATCGTGGCCCTGGGGCGACGCAGCGGCGTGATCGTCGTCGCGCACCAGCCCCGGCTGGTCGCGCTCGCCGATCATCGAATCGCCCTCCCTGCGCCGGCGCCTGTGCTCGCCGGCGCTCCCGTGGCGCGAGCCGTGTCCGCCGACATGCCGGCGTCGTCCGTCTCGCCACCCTCAGGCCTTCCGACCGGCACGATCCCTCCCCTGCACGAGGAGCGCACCCGGTTCGCCGGCGCGACCATCCTGGGCGCACTGGCCTCTGCGTCCGGCGTCGCGCTCACCGCCACCGCAGGCTGGCTGATCGTGCAGGCCTCGACCCGGCCTCCGGTCCTGACGTTGCTGGTCGCCGTCGTCGGCGTACGCGCCTTCGGCCTGGCCCGCCCGGTCCTGCGGTACGTCGAACGGCTGCGCGCACACGATGCCGCGCTGCGCCTCCTCGCCCGCCGCCGTGTCGAGGTGTACGACGCCCTGGTGCCCCTGGTCCCGGGCCGGCTGGGACGCCGCCGCGGGGACCTGCTCAGCTCCGTCGTCGACGACGTCGACAGCGTCGTGGACCGGCACCTGCGGGTCCGGATGCCCTTCGTGCAGTTCGCACTGGTCGCCCTTGGCGCCACCGTGATCGCGACGCTGCTCCATCCGGTCAGCAGCCTGGTCATCGGCGCGTTCTCGCTGCTCGCCGGCGTGGCGCACCTGCTGGCGCGCCGTGGGTCGCGCACGGCGGAGCACGAGCTGGTCGGGCTGCGGGCGGAGCTGTCGCGCGAAGTCGTCGAGGCGGTCCAGGTGGCCGACGAGCTGCGGATGTGGCAGCGGATCCTGCCGACGGCTGACGCCATCGCGCTGACCAGCTCCCGGACCGGCGCGACCGCCGGGACCGCGTCCGTCTGGCTCGCTGCCGCCCGGGCCCTCCTGCTCAGCGGTGGTGGCTTCGCGATGGTCGCGATGGCGACGCTGACCGTCGACGACGTGGGCTCGGGGGGCCTGTCCGGTCCGATCATGGCCCTGCTGGTCCTGCTGCCCCTCGCCCTCCTGGAGGTCGCGCTGCCGTGCGCCGACGCCGGCATCCTCGCCACCCGCACGGACGCGGCGCGGGCACGGCTGGAGGCCCTCGAACGGACCGATCCGGCCGTCCTCGACCTTCCCGGCCTGGCATCGCCCCGCGGGAACGACGTCACGGTCCGTGACCTCAGCACGCGGTGGGACCTCCGCGCCCCGCTCACCAGCCCTGCTTCCTTCGACCTCGCCGAGGGCGACCGGGTGGCCGTCGTCGGCGTCTCCGGATCGGGCAAGAGCACCCTCGCCGCGGTGTTGATGCGATTCCTCGATCCCACCGCCGGCGAAGCACGCGTGGGTGGGTCGCTCACGACATATGTCGGGATCGACGACATCCGGCGCCGGGTCGGCCTGGTCGACGACCATCCCCACGTGTTCGCGACGACCCTGGTCGAGAACGTCCGGCTGGCCCGGCCCGGAGCAAGTGGCGCCGACGTCGAGGACGCGCTCCGCCGGGCACACCTGGGTGACTGGCTCGACACCCTGCCCGACGGCCTCGACACCTGGTTGGGCGAGGGCCACGCGTCGGTCTCCGGGGGCGAGCGGGCCCGGCTGGGAATCGCCCGGTCCCTTCTCGCCGACCAGCCCGTGCTCGTGCTGGACGAGCCGACGGCCCACCTGGACCACGCGACCGCAGTGGCGCTCGCCGAGGAGGTCCTGGGCGGTGACCGGACCAGGTCGGTGCTGTGGATCACGCATGGCACGGCAGGCCTGGACCTGGTGGATCGCACCGTCACGCTCCGGCCCCGCACGAGCAGCGAAGGGGTCGAAGGTCCCGGCAGTCGCGGGGCCTCGGCCCGTGCCGGATCAGGGTTGCTCGGGAGGAAGGTGGAGTCATGAAGACAACCATCGATCCCAGCACCATCGTCGTCGCGACTGATGGTTCGGACGACGCTCACCGCGCCGTCCAGTGGGCTGCTGAACATGCCTATCTGGAGCGCCGCCCGCTGACCGTGGTCACCGCGGTGGGCACGGCCGGAGTCCCTGCCGTCGCCTGGGCCGGGATGGGCGCCGCATATGCCTACCAGCCCCACGAAATGATCGCGCACGGCCAGGCCGTCGCCGACGAGGCGATCGCCGTCGCCCGCCATCTTCGTCCTGCACTGCAGGTCGAGGTCAGGGTGCTCCAGGGCGACCCCCGACAGGCGCTCGTCGACATCTCCCGGCACGCCCACCTGCTCGTCCTCGGTTCCCGGGGGCGCGGCGTCTTCCGAAGCAAGGTGCTGGGTTCGGTCAGCGCAGCCGTCAGCCGGGATGCCGACTGCCCGGTGGTCGTGTGTCGCCCCCAGCGAAGGGAAGCGGCTCTCGGTGTACTCGTGGGTGCCGACGGGACGGCGGAATCGGTGCCCATCATCGAGTTCGCGTTCCTTCAGGCCTCCCTGCGCAGCCTGCCCCTGACGGTGGTGCACTGCGTGTGGGACGAGATCGCAGCAGTTCATGGTGTGGCACCCGCTGCGCCCGACGAGCCGGGACTCGAGGAGCAACGACTCCTCCTCGCGGAGAGCATCGCGGGCATGTCCGCCAAGTTCCCGGAGGTGACAGTCGACCTCCGTCTCGCCCACGGTCTCGCCGAGGACTGCCTGACCACCCGAAGCGGTGACTGGAACCTGATCGTGGTCGGACGACACCCCGTCGACACCCTCTTCCAGTTCCTCACCGGCTCGATCGCGACTGCCGTCGTCGAACGCGCCCGAACCACCGTGGTCGTCGTGCCGCAGTCCGAACCCGCACTCGAGCGTTGAGAGGTCGATGGAGATGAACCAGCTCATCCAGTCCGGCAGCATCGTTGTCGCCGCGGACGGCTCCAAGCACGCAGACCGGGCCGTGATCTGGGCGGCCGAACAGGCCCGGCTCGAACGCAGGACCCTGGTGGTCGTCACCGTCGACGGGAAGAACCACCGGATCAACCAGGAGGCCGCTCGGCTGGCCTCCGGCACAGCACCCGGCATCGAGGTCGTTCCGCTGACTGCGGCCGGCGATCCCCGCTCGATCCTGGTCGAGCTGTCCCGCGATGCCCACCTCCTGGTGCTGGGGTCCCACGGCCGGGGGACCGTGCAGAGCATGCTGCTCGGCTCGGTCAGCGCCGCCGTCAGCCGGCTCTCGTGGTGCCCGGTGATCGTGTGCCGGCCCCGACCCGAGGGCCATCGTGGTCGAGGAATCCTGGTCGGTGCGGACGGCACACCGGAATCCCGGGCGGTCCTCGAGTTCGCCTTCGCCCAAGCCTCCATGCGCGACATGGTGCTGACCGTCGTCCACTGCATCTGGGACGTGGCCGCCGCTGTGGCCGGTGACCGCAACGTCTCGCTCGAAGATGCAGACCTCGGCACCGGGGACGAGCCGCACCGCCTGTTGGCGGAGTCGATCGCCGGCTTCGCCGAGAAGTACCCCGATGTCGCCGTGTCGCTTCGCGTCACCCACGGACTGGTCGACGACGTGATCGGCGGACGCAGCGCGGCATGGGACCTGGTGGTCGTCGGACGGCACCCGATCGACAGCGTGAAGCGTCTGGTCACGGGGTCGGTGGGCACTGCCGTGGTGGAGCGAGCCCATACCGTCGTCGGCGTGGTCCCGGAACCACGGGGCGGACTGCTCCCGTGAACACCGGAGCCGACCGCAGTGCCCTGGTCGTCTACGAGTCCATGTTCGACAACACCGCTCAGGTGGCCGAGGCGATCGCCCGCGGCCTGGAGCGGGCCGGCTTCGAAGCCCGCGCCGTTCCCGTCACGTCGCTCGCAGCCACCGGTCCGATCAGGGTCGACCTCCTGGTGGCAGGAGCGCCCACGCACGCCTTCACGCTGAGCCGCGCGCAGAGCCGACAGGACGCGGTCCACCAGGGTGCACCCCCCTCCCGGGCCACGATCGGGCTGCGTGACTGGATCGTGAGCGCGACCCCGGAACGATTCGGAACGGATCGCCTCGTCGTCTTCGACACCCGGGTTGCCCGGGTACGCCGCCTGCCCCTCGCTGCGGGCGCCACGGCCGCGCGGCTCCTGCGACGACACGGGTTCCGCATGTTGCGCAAGCCCGTCGCCTTCCTCGTCGACCGGACGCGTGGCCCGTTGTCCGAAGGTGAACTGGCCCGCGCCGAGCGCTGGGGTCAGATGATGGCCGCAGCGTGCCGCGACGACCTCGCGGCATCACCGGCCTGATGCCGCCTCGCTCCAGGCCCAGTCCCGGCGTGCGTCAGAGATACATGCCGTCGCCGGCGGCCGGCTCGGCGGACGGGTCCTTGGCACCTTCGGCCGCTTCCGGTTCGACGGTCAGCTTGCCGCCGAACTTCTCCACCAGCTGTTGGGCGAAGAAGTTGCTGGCCTCCATCACGTCGGTCAGGGACGACTCGAGCGTGCCCTTGTTGAGCGCCAGACCGGTGACGGCGTCCTCGAAGACCACGGCCTTCTCGGTCCAGTAGACGCGGGCGTGCAGCAGGCGCTGGTTGATCTCGTTGAGGAAGTCGAGCAGCTCGGGAGTCTTCTCGACCTCGGTGACCGTGACCGACCAGACCCGGACCGCCGGCCGGTCGTCCGGTCCCACGACGCGCACCGTGTAGGCGCAGTCCTTGTAGCGGAACGGGAAGCCGCCCTGGTCGTCGCGGTTCAGGGACTCGTTGCCCGTGAACTCCTCCAGCAGGCGCTCGACGTACGCGTCGACCATGTCGCGGCTCATGCAGCGACCCTACTCACCGCGGGTCACCAGGGAGAGGGCTTGTAGTCCTTCACGAAGCAACCGAACATGTCCTCGCCGGCCTCGCCGCGCACGATCGGGTCGTAGACCCGCGCGGCACCGTCGACCAGGTCGAGGGGCGCGTGCCAGCCCTCGGCGGCGATCCGCAGCTTCTCCTGGTGCGGGCGCTCGTCGGTGATCCAGCCGGTGTCGACGGCGGTCATCAGGATCCGGTCGGTCTCGAACATCTCCCCCGCACTGGTGCGGGTCATCATGTTCAGCGCTGCCTTGGCCATGTTGGTGTGCGGGTGGCCGGGACCCTTGTAGCGGCGGGAGAACTGGCCCTCCATCGCCGACACGTTCACGACGTACGCACGGCGCGCGCCCGCAGCCACGGCCGCCCGCATCGACGGACGCAGGCGCGACACCAGCAGGAACGGCGCGATCGAGTTGCAGAACTGCACCTCGAGCAGCTCGAGCGGGTCGACCTCGTCGACCACCTGGGTCCACGAGTTGTTGGTCTGGGTGTCCGGCAGCAGGCCACCCGCGTCGACCGCGGTGCCGGCGAGGTGGCGCTCGAGCGAGGCATGCCCGGCCGACAGGGCCAGCGAGGTCAGCGACGCGGCGTTCTGGGCGGCCAGCGCGGCCTCGATCGACTCCCCGTCGTGGTGGGCGACGGCATGCGCCTCCAGCGCACCGGCGATGGCCGCCGGGTGCGCCTCGGAGATCCGGTCGAAGGTCACCATCTCCGGCAGCTCACGGCCCAGCGGGGCCTGGACCGGGGCGAGCTCGCCCTCGACCAGGTGGGAGTAGGAACCGGGCGAGCGTCGTACCGTCTGGCAGGCATTGTTGATCAGGATGTCGAGCGGGCCGTCGGCCGCGACGTCCTCGGTCAGTGCGATCACCTGGGTGGGGTCGCGCAGGTCGATGCCGACGACCTTCAGCCGGTGCAGCCAGTCGTCGGCGTCGTCCATCGAGGCGAACCGCCGTACGGCGTCCTTCGGGAACCGGGTCGTGATCGTGGTGTGCGCGCCGTCGCGGAGCAGGCGCAACGCGATGTACATGCCGATCTTGGCGCGGCCACCGGTCAGCAGCGCGCGCTTGCCGGTGAGGTCGGTGCGCTGGTCGCGCTTGGCGTGGCTCATGGCCGCGCACTCGGGGCAGAGCCAGTGGTAGAACGCGTCGACCAGGGTGAAGTCCTGCTTGCAGATGTAGCAGCCGCGCGCCTTCAGCAGCTCGCCCGCGAAGGCTCCCTTCGCGGTCGAGACCAGCGGGATCCCGGCGGTCTCGTCGTCGATCCGCATGGCCGAACCGGTCGCGGTGGCCTCGATGACGGCGCGGTCGGCAGCCGCCTCGGCTTCACGCTTGAGCAGGCGACGGGTCTGCTTGAGGGCCTTGTACATGTGCGACGCCGCGCGCTTCACGGTCGTGACGTCCTCGTGCTCCGGCGGCAAATGGTGCAACTGCTTCAGCACCTTGACGGTGATGGCGAGTTCGTCGGGGTCGATCCGTTCCACCGGCGAAGCGTACGGTCCGGGCTGTCTCAGCCCATCATCTCCGCGCCCGTGCGCACCGCGTCCCGGATCCGGGAGTAGGTCCCGCACCGGCACACGTTGCGGATCGCGTCGAGGTCGTCCTCGGTGATCGCGCGGCCCTCCTGGCGGACGCGGTTGACCAGTGCGACGGCCGTCATGATCTGGCCCGGCTGGCAGTAGCCGCACTGGGCGACGTCGTGCTCCAGCCACGCGTCCTGCATCGGATGCAGCCCGTCGCCCTCGACGGTGTCGGCCAGGCCCTCGATCGTGGTGATCTCGTCGTCCTCGCCGATCGCGTCGACCGGGACCGAGCACGGGTTGAACGCCTTGCCGTTGATGTGCGAGGTGCAGGCCTTGCAGACGTTGATGCCGCAGCCGTACTTGGGACCGGTGACACCGAGGATGTCGCGCAGCACCCAGAGGATGCGGACGTCGTCCTCGACCTCGACGGTGACGGTCTCGCCATTGAGCTTGAAGGTGTGCGTGGGCATCAGGGCACCTCAGGACGTGTAGGAGAGGCCGTCGGTCGGCGACTGCGGCACCGACGGGATGAACGACTTGGGCTCGAAGTGCAGCGGATCGTGGAAGTTGATCGGGAACTCGGTCGGCATCTTCCCGGTGGCCCGGGCGTAGGCGCAGGCGACGGCGGCCATCGACGCCGCCACGCCGGCCTCGCCGACTCCCCCGGGCTCCTTGCTCTCCGAGTCGAGCACCTCGCACTGGAAGTCGAAGGGCGTGTTCCACTGCCTCGTGTACGCCGAGTTGTCCCAGCTCGCCTCCAGGAAGTGCCCGTCCACCAGGTGGTTGCCGTACGTCAGGGCCTGCGCCATGCCGTCCATGAAGCCACCCATCATCTGGGCCTTGATGCCGGCGGGGTTGATGACGACGCCGGCGTCGATCACGACCAGCGCCTTGGTGACCCGGGGCCCGGTGACCGCGTCGCGGACCTTCCGGTTGACGGTCTCGGGACGGCAGTCGATCTCGACCAGGACGGCGGTCGCGCCCTTGTACTCCTTGTGGATCGCGATCCCCTGCGCGGTGCCCGCGGGCATCGCCTTGCCCCAGTTGCCGAGCTCGGCGGCGCGGTTGAGCACCCGCTTGACGACCGCGCTCTTGAGATGGGCGCGACGGAAGGCGACCGGGTCCTGCTTGAGGCGGGATGCGAGACGATCGACCATCAGCTCGTTGGCCGTGGCCACGTCGGGCGAGTAGATGTTGCGCACCGAGCTGGTGTTGAACCGTCGCGGGTCGTTGTCGGTCTCGTTGAGCAGCTGGGTGATGACGCCGAAGTTGTAGGGCAGCTCCTGGGTCAGCATGAAGACCGATTCCGAGAAGGTCAGGTTGCCCAGTCCGGTCGGCAGCGCCGCCGCCTCGGCGGTCAGGCGTTCGCCGAGCCCGTGGGTGAAGTCGGTGGTCACGCTGGTGTGGCGCTGCTCGAAGGTGATGACGCTGCCCAGCAGCACCGTTGCGCGGATGCGCGAGGTCGCCATCGGATGCACCCGGCCCTGACGGGGCTCGTCGGCCCGGTGCCACATCAAGCGCACCGGAGCGCCGAACGCCTTCGACGCCCGGGCCGCTTCGATCGCCCCGTCGCTGAACAGCTTGCGCCCGAAGGACCCGCCGCCCTGGACGACGTGGACGGTGACCTTGCGTTGCGGCAGGCCCAGCTCCTTGGCGATCAGTCCCTGCGCGGTGATCGGCGACTTGAGGCCGCTCCAGATGGTCGCGGAGTCGGACCGTACGTCGGCGATCGCGCAGTTCGGCTCCAGCGCCGATCCACTGCGGAAGTTGAAGATGAACTCCGCCTCCACCGACGTGGCGCCCAGCTTCGGTACGGCGAGGGGGAGCTGGGCCCGGCGCAGCTCCTTGAGGACGTCGGCCGACGACTTCCCGGGAACGGTGCCGCCGTCCCACTCGACGTCGAGGGCCCGCACGGCGTCGATGCACTGGCCGAAGGTGCGGGCCCGCACCGCGACCCCCGTGGCGATGATCGCCACGTGTGTCACCCCCGGCATGGCCTTCACCGCGGCTTCGTTACGGACCGACACCGGCTTCCCGTTGAGTCCGGGCGCCCGGCACACCATGGTCGGCAGGGCGTCCGGGACGTCGATGTCCATGGCGAACTGCTTGCGACCGGTCACCGCGTCGAGCGCGTCGATCCGCCGTTGCGGGGTGCCGACGATGGTCCGCTCGGCAGCCGCCTTGAGACTGACGCTGACCTGCCGGGTCTTCGGTGAGGCAGCAGCCGTGGCCACGTCGCCGTACGTCACCGACGAGCCGTTCGGCGCACTGATGACCCCGGCCTTCGCGATCAGGGTGTTGAGCACGGCGCCCAGCTGGATCGCGGCCGCTTCGAGCAGTGCCTTGCGGGCGACCGCGGCCGCGACCCGGATCGGCGTGTACATCGAGACGATCGTGTTCGAGCCACCCGTCAGCTGGTTGAACAGCAGCTCCGGACGAGCGGGTGCGAGGGTCACGTGCACCCGGTCGAGGGGCAGGTCCAGCTCGTCGGCGATCAGCATCGCGGCTGCGGTGGTGATCCCCTGGCCGACCTCCATCCGGGGCAGCGCGAAGTGGGCGTCGCCCTGCTCGTCGACCCGGATCCCGATCTGGTTCGCGGTCGGCAGGGCGCAGTGCGTCAGGAAGTCGTTGAGGTCGTAGAGCTCCGGGATCTGCGGCAGCGACGGAATGGGAATCGCGCTCGCTGGACTCGCTCCGAGCGTCAGGTCGGCCATCACCATCAGACTGGTGCCACCGACGACGTACCCGACGAATGATCGTCGGCTCAGCTTCGCGGCAGGCTCCCGCGCTTCTTCGTTCCCCATGTGCCAACCCCCGAGATGTGACGACTGTCACTGCACCACGGGAGCCGCGGATTGGTCAACGGTTCAACCAGATCAGTGCGGCATTTTTCCTCCGATCACACCCCCTGTTGTCGATCGGAAACGCACATCCGTCGAGAGAAGTGGAGCGGGCCGTGGCTCGACGCCTCGTCCGGACCGCGCTGCCCCTGCTGGGCTTCGCGGTGGCCTGTGCACTGGCGATCCTCGTGGGTCGGGCGACCCGCGTCGACGGCAGCGAGATCTCCCTGGCCTGGCCCGCCGCGGCCGTCGCGGTCCTGTGGGGCATCCACGCCAGCGGGCTCCCCCGGGTCCCGGCCGCGGTCCACTGGACGCTGTTGACCGTGCTGACCGCCGGGGTCACCCTGGCCACCGGAGCCGAACCCCAGCTGGCAGTCTGGTTCGCCGTCGTCAACCTCGCCCTCGCCGCGGTCACCACCTCCGTCCTTCGGTACGGCGGCCGTTCGGTCACGTTGCGTGACCCGGCGGACCTCGCGCGGCTGGTCGGAGCCGTCGCCGTGGGCGCGCTCGTCGCAGCGGCGCTGGCGGTCGCGTACTTCGCCCACGAACACCACGAGAACCTGGTGCGCACGTTCTCCCTGTTCGCGGTGCGCAACGGTGTCACCGCGCTGACCGGCGTCGCGGTGGTCCTTCGCCTGAAGGACGTCCGCTGGACTCCCCCGCGCCTGTCACGCGCACGGGTCGCGGAGTCGGTCGTGTGCGCCGTGGTCGTGACCGCGCTGTTCGCCCGGATCTTCTGGTTCAACCCGGGCCTGCCGACCGGTTTCGCGATCATGCTGCCGGCCATGTGGGTGTCGCTGCGCTACTCGACGACGACGAGCAGCCTGTTCCTGGCCGCGGCCGGAACGTTCATCGTGTGGGCGACCTTCCTGGACCGCGGCCCGCTCCGGGGCATCGCCGCCGAGGAGCAGGCGCTGCTCGCCCAGGGCACCGTCGGCAGCCTGACCCTGGTGGTGCTGACCTTGTCGCTGACCCGCGACTCCCGCAACGCACTGATCGCCGAGCTCCGGCGCCTGGCGCTGCACGACCCGCTCACCGGGCTGGCCAACCGCACGCTGCTGGTGCAGCACCTCGACAGGCACCTGGAGCGGCCGCGCGTCGCACCCCGCGCCGTGGGCGTGATCTTCCTGGACCTGGACGGCTTCAAGCTCGTCAACGACGCATGGGGGCACCGCGAAGGAGACCTCCTGCTCAACGAGATGGCGCACCGGATCAGCGCCGCCGTACGCCCGGGCGACCTGGTGGCCCGCTTCGGGGGCGACGAGTTCGTCATCACCTGCCCCGGCATGGCCTCCGTCGAGGACCTCCACGCCCTCGCCGAGCGGGTCCGGTTGCAGGTCGCCGAGCCGTACGGCACGACGGCCGACGCGCCGTTCGACCGGATCACCGCGAGCATCGGCTACGTGCTGTCCGATCGCAAGAGCACCAGCAAGTCGCTGATCACCGCCGCGGACAGGGCGATGTACGACGCCAAGCGGGCCGGTTGCAACCGGTCGGCAACGACCGGTCAGGTGCCGAGCGCCTGGGCGACCATGGCCACCGAACCCGCCGGAACGCCCGGGCTGTAGCGGTATCCCTGCACTTCGTCGCAACCGCGCTCGCGCAGGTAGCACTCCTGGGCCTCGGTCTCGACACCCTCGGCCACCACGGTCATGCCCAGGGCGTGCGCCATCACGATGATGGCGTCCACGATGGCGGCGTTGTGGTCGACGCTGGTGATCTCCTGCACGAAGGAGCGGTCGATCTTGATCTTGTCGATCGGGAACTTCGTCAGGTAGGCGAGGCTGCTGTAGCCGCGGCCGAAGTCGTCGACCACGATCGTCACGCCCATTGCCCGCAAGGACTCCAGCATCGACACCGCGTCGCCGTGGTCGTCGATGAGCAGCCCCTCGGTGATCTCGACCTCGAGCTGTTCCGGCGCGATGCCGGTCTCCTCGATGGCCTGCGCGATCTCGTCGAGCCAGGCGCTCCCCCGCATCTGGCGCGGCGAGACGTTCACGGCGAGGCGCAGCGGACGCCCCATCTGGAGCTCCAACGCGGCCAGCGCGGCGCACGCCGTACGCAGGACCCAGCTGCCGAGTGGCGCGATCATGCCGCCGTCCTCGGCCACCGGGATGAACCGGTCCGGAGGGACCGAACCGAGCGTGGGGCTGGTCCAGCGGGCCAGCGCCTCGACGCCGACGACCTCGCCGGTCGCCAGGTCCAGCTGGGGCTGGTAGGCGAGGGAGAGCTCACGCTGGTCCTGGTCGAGGGCCTGGCGCAGGGCAGCCGAGAGCGCGAGCCGCTCGTGGTTCTCCTCGAGCATTCCCGGCTCGAACCACTGCACGTTGTTCCGGCCGGCTGCCTTGGCCTGGTACATGGCGATGTCCGCGTGCTTCAACAGCTCACCGGGATCGACCGCGTCGACGGGGAACCGGGTGCCGCCGATGCTGCCGGTGACGACGAGCTCGTACCCGTGCACCACGACCGGTGCGAGGACGTCGACCATCAGTCCGTTGATGCGGCGGTCGAGCTCGGCGTCCGGCGGAACGTCGTGGAAGACGATGACGAACTCGTCGCCGCCGAGCCGTGCGACGAAGTCGCCCTCACGCGTCCACACCCGCAGTCGCTCGGACACCACCAGCAGGAGCTCGTCCCCGATGTGGTGGCCGAGCGAGTCGTTGATCCGCTTGAAGTGGTCGAGGTCCAGCAGGAGCAGGACCGTGTGCAGGTCCGAGCTCGCGCCCTCCTCGAGGGTGACCGCGAGGTGCCGCACCAGGAGCGAACGGTTCGCCAGGTTGGTGAGTCCGTCGTGGGTGGCCATGTGCTCCATCTGCTTGCGGTCCTCGACGCGGTGCGTGATGTCGTAGGCCACGACCAGGAACCCGGAGTCCTCCCCGCTGTCGGACTCCAGCGGCACGATGGCCTCCTGGACGGGGATCATCCGCCCGTCCCGGTGGCGGTACACCCACTCGTTGTCGTCCCCGTGGGCATCGCCGAGGATCGGTGTGCCGTCACCATGGGTACGACGTCCGGCACCGTCGATCGCGGTCAGCGACGTGTCGATCAGCTCCCCGGCGCGGTAGCCGAGCAGCGACTCGGCGGCGGGGTTCGCGGTCACGATCCGGCCGTGCCGGTCGGTCGCGATGATGCTGAACGGGATCGTGTCCAGGATCGAGCGGCGCAGCACGTCGTGACGGACTGCCGCCTCGGCAGCCTGGCCGCGGAGCCGCTCGGTGATGTCGATGACCGACGCCAGCACGAAGCGCTCACCGTCGATCACGATCGGGTTCAGGCCGATCTCGACGGGCATCTCCGTGCCGTCCTTGCGCAGGCCGAACAGCTCGCGGCCGACACCCATCCCGCGGCGGTCCGGGTGCGCGAAGTACGCGTCGCGCTCGACGTCGTGATGGTTGCGGAACCGGGTCGGGATGAGGTCCTCGACACGCAGCACGAGCAGCTCCTCGCGCGTGTAGCCGAATGACCGCTCCGCCTCGGAGTTGACCAGCACCAGGCGACCACTGCCGTCGACCACGATCATGGCACTCGGCGCTGCCTCGATGATCAGGCGCAGGCGATCCTCGCGCTCGATCCTCGCCCGCAGTGCGGTGTCCTCCGCTCGGGATTCCATCGCCCCTCCAGTCGTCCGGGGTGCCCGACTCCGTTCGGTGCCCCCACGTGACCGTTCCATCGGCCATTCCCTGCCCGAACCAAGGAAGTCGGGACCTCGGTCCCGATTTCGTCGACGATCGGCCACCCGGTCGTCGTACTCCGGCGGGGACCGGCGGCGTTTCCCTATCGTCGAGGACATGGAGAAATCCGGTACGCAAGGACTGCAACGGGCGGTCGGAGGGCTGATCTTCGGCACCGCCGCCATCGGCGCCGGACTGCTGTGGTGGTCGGTCTCCGACACCGCCAGCAGGGCCGCCGAGCCGAAGGACGGCCTGGTCCTGGGGGCCTGGCACCTGCTCTACGACACGGAGATGCCCAGCGTCTCGACCCTCGCGGCCGCGGCGGGACTGGCGCTGCTGTTCGCCGCCGGTGTCGCGCTCCTCGAGCGCCGGATCGCGAACCGGGCACGCCGCAGCGACGACGGCCACCGGCTCCCCCTGTCCCCTCGCCACGTGATGGCCGAGACCCGCGGCCAGTTCCACGGAGAGGTCACCCTCACGGTCCTGGTGCCCGCCCACAACGAGGAGCAGGCCATCACCGGCACCCTGGCCGCGCTGTTCGCGCAGTCGTACCGGCCCCAACGCGTGATCGTGGTCGCCGACAACTGCACCGACGACACGGTCGCCCTCGCCCTCCGGGCCGGTGCGGACGTGATCGAGAGCCAGGGCAACGTGCACAAGAAGGCCGGAGCGCTCAACCAGGCACTGGCCCGCGTGCTTCCCGCGCAGGGCGAGAACGACCTCGTCATGGTGATGGACGCCGACACCTCGCTCGACGCCGGCTTCCTGGACGCGGTCGTGCGCCGGATGACGGAGGACCGGGGCCTGATGGCCATCGGTGGCCTGTTCTACGGCGAGGAGGGCAAGGGCCTGATCGGCCAGTTCCAGCGCAACGAGTACCTCCGGTACGGCCGCGACCTCCGTCGCCGCCGCGGCCGGGTCTTCGTCCTCACGGGCACCGCCACGGTCTTCCGGCCGCGTGCCCTGCGCACGGTCGCCGAGGAGCGCGGGCGGATGCTGCCCGGCGTGCCCGGCGACGTCTACGACACCCTGGTGCTCACCGAGGACAACGAGATCACCCTCGCCCTGAAGACCCTGGGCGGCCTGGTCATCTCACCGGCCGACTGCACGGTCGTGACCGAGGTGATGCCCACCTGGCGCGGCCTGTGGGTCCAGCGCCTGCGGTGGCAGCGCGGTGCCCTGGAGAACCTCGGCGAGTACGGGATGCGGCCGGCGACCTTCCGCTACTGGGCCCAGCAGCTCGGCATCGGGTACGGCGTCATCGCCTTGATGTCCTACCTGCTGATGATGGCGCTGATGACGCTGTCGTTCGACTCGTGGGTGTGGTTCCCGTTCTGGCTCGGCACCGGGATGGTCTTCACCGTCGAACGGATCATCACCGTGTGGCCCGGAGGCTGGCGAGCCCGCCTCCTCGCCGCGACCCTCTTCCCGGAGCTCGCCTACGCACTGTTCCTCGACATCGTCTATCTCAAGGGGATCATCGACATGTCGCTGGGCCGAACGGCCAGCTGGGGAACCGTCGTCCAGACCCCGACGCACCGAACGGTGGATGCCTGATGAGCAGCCTGTTGTCACCCCTGGGCATCCTCTTCCCCGAGGCCCTCGTGCGTTCGCACCCGTTCGCGATCCTCGCGGCGTTCGTGGCGATCAACACGGTCATCTACGTGGCCCTCACCGTGGCCAAGGCGCTGCCGAAGGTCTACGTCGGCGACTACCTGCCGCGGAGGTACGCCCGGGCCGAGACCCGGAGCATCTACCCCGACGGCCCCCACTGACGCCTCGGTGGTGGAGGTGCGAGGAGACAGCGAAAAGCACAGCGACGAGCCTCGAAACCCCCGAGCGGGCTTCGAGGCTCTTCGCTCGCACCTCCATCAGCGGAGGTGACTACTGGGCGGACGCCTCCGCGAGCAGCTTGACCAGCTCGGGCATGCCACCGGCCCACTGGAAGCTGAGCGCCGTCGGCGGGGAGACCGCCGAGATCCGCGTGCGGCCGATGACCTGGGCAACGCCCCCGTCCTTGACGGCCGGGATGGCGAGGGCCTTCTGGTCCTTGAGGAAGGCGGCGGCCTGGGCGTCGTCGTCGAAGTACGTGACGACCACGTCGGCGTCGATCTCGTCGACCTTCTCGTAGCTCATGTCGAAGTAGAAGCCACCCTTCGACGTGTCCAGCTTCGCGACGCTCGGCGCGACGTCGAAGCCGAGCTTCGTCAGGATCGCCAGGCGCGGGTCGAGCTCGGTGTAGAGCGAGATCGCGGCCGGTGCCGGGTAGAGGGCGGCGACCTTCTTGCCGTCGAACTCCGGGTGCTTCTCGGCCTCGTCGGCCAGGAAGGTGTCGATGTCGGCGAGGATCTTGTCACCGTGCGCGCTGCGTCCCAGCGCCTTCGCGGTGATCTTGATGGTGTCCTGCCACGTGGTCGTCCAGGCGGCCTCGGGGTAGGCGACCGTCGGAGCGATCTCGTTGAGCTTCTTGAACTGGTCCTCGGTGATGCCGGAGTACGGCGCCAGGATCAGGTCGGGCTTCGCGGCGATGAACTCGTCGTAGGGCACGGTCGCGCCGGAGCCGTCGTCAGGGAGCAGCGTCGGGTGCTCGACGCCCTCGGCGTCGTACGCCTCCTCGACCCACGGGAGGAGGTTGCCCTTGCCGACGGTCCAGAGCTGCTCGGCGATCGCGACCGGGTAGACGCCGGAGGCGATGGCGGCCTCGGTGGAACCCCAGCCCCACGTCGCCACCCGCTGGGGCTCCTCCGTGATCTCGGTCTTGCCGAAGGCGTGCTCGATGGTGATCGGGAACGAGTCGGTGGCCTCCAGCGTGGTGGTACCGGAGTCCTTGTCGTCGCTCTCCTGGCCGCAGGCAGCCAGGGCCAGCACGGTGGCCAGACCTGCGACGAGCGCAGTGGTCCGGCGGAAGGCACGTGTACGCACGTGTCTCTCCTCAATCTCTCGGGGTTGGAATAAGGAAAGCCTAACCTAAGAGACTGCTGACTCCCCGCCTGGTCCGCCCCTTGGGTACGACGAGGGGGCCGCCGGTCACCGGATCGACGATCACCTCCGCATCGAGGCCGAACGCCTCGCGCACCGAGTCGGCGGTCAGTACGTCGCCCGGCGCCCCCTGGGCGGCGACCCGGCCCCCGCACATCACGACCACGTGGTCGGCGTACCGGGCGGCGTGGTTGAGCTCGTGCAGCACCATCACCACGGTCGTGCCGCGCTCCTCGTTGAGGTCACTGAGCAGGTCGAGCAGCTCGAGCTGGTGGGTGACGTCGAGGTACGTCGTCGGCTCGTCCAGCAGGACCGCGTCGGTCTCCTGGGCGAGCACCATCGCGATCCAGACGCGCTGGCGCTGCCCGCCCGACAGCTCCTCGAGGCGGCGCTCGGCAAGATCGGCCAGGCCCGTGGCCTCCAGCGACCGCATCACGACGGCGTCGTCGTTGCTGCTGTGCCGGCCGAACCAGCCCTGGTGCGGGAACCGGCCCCGGCCGACGAGCTCGGCGACCCGGACGCCGTCCGGCGCGATCGACGTCTGGGGCAGGACGCCCACCAGGCGCGCGAGGTCGCGTCGCGACAGGGCGCCGATGTCCTTGCCGTCGATGCTGACCTTCCCACCCGAGAGCGGGTGCAGGCGGGCCAGGCCGCGCAGCAGCGTCGACTTGCCGCACGCGTTGGGTCCGACGATCGCCGTCACCTTCCCGGGCGGGAGCGCGAGGTCGAGGCCCTCGATGACCGGGCGGCCCTTGTAGCCGAGGGACACGCCCTCGGCGGTGATCGCGGTGCTCATACGGTCGCCTTTCGATCGCTTCGGGCCAGCAGCCACAACAGGTACGGCGCGCCGACGAGCCCGGTCACGATGCCGACCGGGGCGGTGAGTCCTCCGGGGAGGTAGTACTGGCCCACGACGTCCGAGAGCATCGTGAGCGCGCCGCCGACCACACTGGAGGCGACCAGGGCGGGACCTCCGTCGTCGACCAGGCGGCGCGCGATCGCGGGGGCGACCAGCGCCACGAACGCGATCGGACCCGCGACAGCCGTTGCCAACGCGACCAGGCCGACCCCGATCAGCAACGCCAGCACGCGCGACCGCGTCGGCCCGAGCCCCAGCCCCTGCGCGTGCTCGTCACCGAGGGCCAGGGCACGCTGCTGGCGCGCGATCGGCACCGTCAGCAGCACCAGCGCCGCGACACCGAGGGCGAGGGTGCCGAGCGTGCCGTCGCGGACGTCCGCGACGCTGCCGATGGTCCACAGCAGCACGGTCCCGCCCTCCCGCTCGTCGGCTTCCGCGAGCCGCCAGGAGATCAGGGAGCCGCACAGATAGGCGATGCCGACGCCGACCAGGACGAAGCGAATGCCGTGGAGGCCGTTGCGCCAGGCGAGCACCCAGATCGCCACCGCCGCTGCCAGCGCACCTGCACCGGCAGCGAGGTTCACGGCGACGCCGGAGGCGCCGTACCCGACCACCGCGGTGACCGCACCCAGCGACGCTCCCCCGGAGATCCCGAGGATGTCCGGGCTGGCCAGGTTGTTGCGCAACGTCGACTGGAACAACGCCCCCGCCAGGCCGAAGGCGAGGCCCGCGATGATCGCGGCCAGTCCGCGCGGCAGGCGCAGGTCCTGGACGACGAGCAGGTCGAACCGGTCCCCGACCCCGAACAACGCCGGGAAGGAGCGCTCCGGCGGGACACCCGCCGCACCGAGGCCGAAGGTGATCAGGAGCAGGCCCAGGCACAGGGCCACCCCGACCACGACGACCGCGAGGGTGCGCAGGTGGTGGCGTCGACGGATGCGGGTGATCGTGCTGAGGTCGAGGTCGGTCACCGTGGTACTCACAGGCCGGCCACCCGTCGGCCGCGGGCCACGGCGATCAGCACCGGTGCCCCGATGATGGCAGCCACCACGCCCGCCTCGAGCTCGTCGGCCTTGACCAGGCGACCGACGATGTCCGCGGTCAGCAGCATCACCGGCCCGAGCAGCGCGCACAGCGGGACGATCCAGCGGTAGTCGGTGCCGACCAGGCGCCGGGCGGCGTGCGGGACCGCGAGGCCGACGAGTGCGATCGGGCCGGCGAGCGCGGTCGCCGTACCCGCGAGGCAGATGATGGCCAGGCCGGCGATCGCGCGGGTGGTCCCGACACCCTGGCCCAGGGCGGCGGCGACGTCGTCGCCGAGCGCCAGGCCGTTGAGGCGGTGCGCCGAGAACAACGCGATGGCCGCGCCGACCGCGATGAACGGCCACAGCACCTCGACGGCGGCGAGGTCGCGCCCGTTGAGGGCGCCCACCGCCCAGAACCGGAGGCTGTTGAACGCGTCGACGTCACGGAACAGGACGAGGTTCGAGATCGGGGTGAGCAGCGCGGTGAGCGTCGCCCCGGCGAGTGCGAGCTGCACGGGACGCCCGTGCCCGATGGCGAAGACCGTGAGCGCAGCGATCGCCGCGCCGAGGAAGGCGAACCACACGGCCCCGACCGGCGAAATGACGCCGAAGGTCGTCGCGGCGATGACGATGCCGAGGGCAGCCCCGGCGTTGAGACCGAGCAGGCCGGGGTCGGCCAGCGGGTTGCGGGTGATCCCCTGGGCGAGCACGCCGGCCAAGCCCAGGGCGGCACCGGCGAGCAGCGCGATGATCGTGCGCGGCACCCGCTGCCCACGGATCACGGCGTGGTCCACGTTGCCCGCGACCGGATCGGTCAGCGCACGCCAGGACTCGCCGACAGCAACCTCGCGCACGCCCAGCGCCAGGCTCAGCACCACACCGACCAGCAGGAGCAGGACGGCACCCGCGAGCACCAGGACCCGGCCGCGTGCAGCACCGGAGGTGACGTCGCCATGCACCGCGGCCGGCGTCGTGACCAAGGTATGCATAACCTAACAATCCCACACCGGGGACAACGTTGGTCGAGGAGGTTGCGCAGCAACCGTCTCGAGACCGCTACGACGCCGGTGACGTCTCCTTCTTCGTCGCCACTCCGGCCGCCCCCGCGGCGGAGGCGAACAGCCAGCCGTAGAAGGCGAGCAGCGCCAGCCACGAGGCGATCACGACGCCGTACATCACGGTCCAGAGCCAGACCGGGACGTCCGGCTTCCGCTCGCGCTGGAGCATGAACGGTTCATGGACGAAGGCGGCGTCCGTACCGTCCTCGACCTGGACCAGCCCCGCCGCGGGTCCGTCGATCGCGAGGTCGGCCGGCATGTGGAGCGGGATCGAGACCATCGTGGTGGGCGCGAGGTGGAGTCGGACCAGCACCTTCCAGTCGCCGTACAGCGGCAGCGGGTCCGTGCTGCGGAACTCTCCGTCGAGGCCGGTCGGCTCCATCGCGATGCTGAGCATGCCGTTGCCGGGGATGTTCTCGTCGTTCTCGTGCTTGCCCTGGTACGCCAGCGCCGAGATCCACACGGCGTCGTCCGCGGCATCGACCGGATCGGTACGCACGGTCACCACCGATCGGCAGCCCTCGGTGCCGATGCAGTTGTCGTCGTAGGAGACCCGGCCCGAGACCACGTCGGTGCCCTCAACCGGTTGGTACGTCGTCCGGCAGTCGTCACCGTCGCACTGCTTGACCACCTCGACCTCACCAGCACTGGTCGGCGGGGCGAAGACAGCCATCAGGACGACGAAGGCGAGCACGCCGGCGGTACCGAGCCATCGGCCCGACGACGCACGGGACTCCTGGACCGGGGCGGAGGCGCCGGGCAGCTGGGCGATGCGCTCGATGTGGCGTGCGAAGGACCAGCCGAGCAGGCCGCCACCGGCGGCGGCGATGCCACCGACCGTCAGCATCAACGGCATCTGCTGCGTCTCGGGCGGCAGCGGGTAGGGCATGAAGAGGTCCATCCACCACCACTCGGTCGCCAGGCCGACCGTGCCCGCGAACACTCCGGCGGCGCCGGCGAAGAGCGGGCCCCGGTTCCGCACGACGAGCGCCAGCAGCTCGATGCAGAGCGCCGGACCGAGGAAGAGCAGCCAGTGGGCACGGTGGATGTCGGGGACCGGCAGTGTCATGGCGAAGATGAGCAGGCGCACGACGGTGTAGGTCAGCCAGGTGACCAGGGCGCCGCCGGGCCCGAAGAAGAGCCGGCCGGCCACGAAGATCCAGCCGGTCAGGAAGCCGGAGATGATGAATAGGGTCGCGGCGGGGAACTGGGGAACGCCGAGGTCGAACTCCATCAGGAACGCCATCGGGATGATGCAGATGCCGATCACGATGGTCATGAGCAGGCGGGTCGCCCAGGCGCCACGGTCGGCAATGACCGACTCCGGGGCCTCGCGACGCACCGGCGGCAGGAACCTGCCGAACAGGCGCAGGCCACCGGTGGCGAGGCCACCGAAGCGGAGCCAGGTCCGGGCCGGCGCGTGGCCCACCTGCGCTGCCTCGGCGAAGAGCAGGGGAACCGCCAGGATGCAGGTGACGGCACCGCCGATCATCATCACGTGGGTGGGCCCCCACTCGGTGACGTCCTGGCCGAACAGCCGGTGCCACACGTCATCGGCAGGGAAGCCCGCCGCGGCGATCATGCCGGCCCCGAGGAGCACCAGGGTGCCCATCGGCACGTGCCACTTCGGCGTGAGTCGGAAGGTCCGACGCGGCAACGGGTCCTTGGCCAGCCCCGCCGAGATCACCCCCGCGGCAAGGAAGAAGAAGATGCCGAACATGATCGGGAAGTGCGACGGGTTGGCCAGCGGCCCCTCGTCGCGGCCGTTCTGCATGTGGATCGGGACGTCCCAGTAGACGCCGAATGCACAGGCGAGCAGCGCCGCCACCGCCAGGTAGCCGGGCAGCCCAGCCCACCGCGGAAGCCCGTCGATGGCGGAGACGCGGTCGGCCAGGCGCCCGATGAGGGTCGGCTTCCCGTCGCGTTCGCGCATCAGGAAGATCCCGATCGGGATGTAGATGACGGCGAAGGCCGCCGCGGCGATCAGGACCTGGTCGAGCGCCGCACCGCCTGCCGGTGGAGCTTCTTCTACGGCAAGGAACATGCTCTGACGTTACCGCCCGTAACAGGTACCTGAACAGGGAATCGCCCGTGGTTGAGCCAGATCGGGTGCTCAGCCGAGCAGGATGCGCAGGCCGATCCCGATCAGGATCAGGCCACCGACCAGGGTCGCCCAGCGCCCCAGCCGCTCCCCCACCCGCGAACCGATGAACACCGCAGCGAGCGCCAGCACGAAGGTGATGACACCGATCAGCAGGACGGCCGGCGCGACGTCGACCTCCAGCACGCCGAAGGTCACGCCGACGGCTGCAGCATCGATCGACGTGGCGATCGCCAGCGGCAACACGGAGCGCACCGTGACGGTCGGGGTGGTGTGCTCGTCCGCCTCGTTGCCGAACGACTCCCACAGCATCTTGGCGCCGATCAGGCTCAGCAGGCCGAACGCGATCCACGGCGTCGCCGTCTCGACGGCGTCGGCGAACCAGAACGCCAGCACCCAGCCGAGCACCGGCATCAGCGCCTGGAAGAGGCCGAACATGCCGGCCATCAGCAGGGCGTCGCGCCACCGCGGCCGGCGCAGCTGGAGTCCTTCGGCCAGCGACACGGCCACTGCGTCCATGGCCAGCGCAAAGGCGAGGACGACGAGTTCGAGCGTGGTCACCGAAGGTTCCGTTTCGTGCTGGACAGGCCGCAAGGGGTCAAAACGCAAGGCGCCGGGCCGCGACCTCTGGGGGGGTCGGTCGCGGCCCGACGGCGTCCATCATGACATACCAATGGTTCCCTTGGGCCACTTGGGGCAGGACCCCACGCCTGTTCCAGCTCACTCCCAGAAGACCCGGTCCACCACCGCGCGCGCCCTGCGCGTGATGCGCAGGTAGTCGTCCAGGACCCGGTCCGTCTCGTCCAGCTGATAGCCGAGGATGCCCGCCGTCGCGCGGCGCTCGATCGTCGCGCGCGGGAACTGGTCGCCGGCCCGGCCGCGCGCGAGGAGCAGCCCGTTGCGCACCCGCGACGCCATCCGCCACGACGTGGCGAGGGTCTCCGCGTCCTCGTGGGTGAGCAGGTCGGCGTCGGCAGCCGCGGTCAGCGCAGCGAGGGTCTGTGCGGTGCGCAGTCCCTCGACGCGGGCGCCGTACCGCAGCTGCAGCAGCTGGACGGTCCACTCGATGTCGGCGAGGCCGCCGCGCCCGAGCTTGAAGTGCAGGGTCGGGTCCGCGCCGCGCGGCAACCGTTCCTTGTCGACCCGGCCCTTGATCCGCCGGACCTCCACGATGTCGTCCTCGCTCAGGCCCTCCTCGGGGTAGCGCAACGGGTCGATCAGTGCCGTGAAGCGCGCCCGCAGGTCGGGGTCACCGACCACCGCGTCCGCGCGGAGCAGCGCCTGGGCCTCCCACACGTGCGACCACTTCGCGTAGTAGGCGGCGTAGGACTCGAGGGTCCGGACGAGCGGGCCCTGGCGTCCCTCGGGGCGCAGGTCGGCATCGACCACGAGCGCCGGGTCGGGACCCGGCGCACCCAGCGCACGTCGTACCTCTTCGGCAACGGCACGGGCGTAGCTGCCGGCCTCGTGGGCGTCGGCACCGTCGACGGGGTCGTGGACGAACAGGACGTCGGCATCGCTGCCGTAGGACAGCTCGAAGCCGCCGTAGCGGCCCATCGCGATGATCGCGATCCGGGTCGGTGCGGCCTCCAGGTGGCGCTGGCGCCGGACGGTCTGGCCGGCGACCTCGAGGGTCGCCTCAAGCGTCGCGTCGGTGAGGCGGGACAGCGCGAAGCCGACCTCGTCGACGGTGACCAGGCCGAGCACGTCGCCGGCCGCGATCCGCAACAGCTCACGGCGTCGTACGGCGCGCACGGCACGCACCGCCTTCTCCCCCTCCTGCCGGCGGGCGCCCGCGAGCATCTCCTCGGTCAGCGCGTCCGAGCCCAGCGGTCGGAGGTCGCCCGCGAGCAGGCGCACCCCGGCGGGCTCGCGCTCGAGCAGGTCGGTGCAGTAGCGAGAGGTCGCCAGCAGGTGCGCCAGGCGCTCGGCGACCTCACCCTCGTCGCGCAGGGTGGACAGGTACCAGGGCGTCCGCCCGAGCTCCTCGCTGATCCGCCGGAACCCGAACAGCCCGCCATCGGGATCCGGGCACTCCGCGAACCACTGCAGCATCGCGGGCAGCAGGGTGCGCTGGATGGCGGAGGTCCGGCTGACCCCGGACGTGAGCGCCTCCAGGTTGCGCAACGCAGCGTCCGGGTCGGCGTACCCCAGCGCGGCCAGCCGCGCGCCCGCCGCCTCGGACGACAGCCGGACCTCGTCCGAGCCGATGCGTGCGACGGCGCTGAGCAGCGGCCGGTAGAAGATCTTCTGGTGCAGGCGACTGACCTCGCGACGGTAGTCCTGCCACGTGTCGTCGAGCCGCTTCTCCGACTCCTTGAGGAAGCCGAGGCTGCGGCCCAGCCGTCGCATCGAGGGCGCGTCGGAGGGTACGACGTGCGTGCGCTGCATCCGGTAGAGCTGGATGCGGTGCTCCAGCTGGCGGAGGAATCCGTAGGCGCGATGCAGTGCCTCGCCGTCCTCCCGGCCGACGTACCCGCCGCGGGTCAGCTCCGCGAGGGCGCTCAGGGTCGCGGGCGGCCGGATCCGTTCGTCGGCGCGCCCGTGGACCAGTTGCAGCAGCTGCACGGCGAACTCGACGTCACGCAGGCCGCCGGCACCGAGCTTGAGCTGGCGGTCGGCTTCCTTCGCCGGGATGTGCTCGAGGACCCGTCGGCGCATGGCGCGGGCAGCATCGACGAACCCCTCCCGGTCGGCGGCCGACCAGACCATCGGGGCAACCATGTCGACGAAGGCTCGCCCCAGGGCGAGGTCACCGGCGACGGGCCGCGCCTTGAGCAGGGCCTGGAACTCCCACTGCTCGGCCCAGCGCTCGTAGTAGCTCTGGTGGCTGGCCAGGGTCCGGCTCAGCGGGCCGGCCTTGCCCTCCGGGCGCAGGGCCGCGTCGACCGGCCAGATGGTGCCCTCGGCCGTGTGTTCCGAGCAGACCTGCATCATCTGGGCCGCCAGGCGCGACGCGACCCTGCCCGCGGCCGAGACGATGGCGTCGTCCACATCGGGGTCGGCCGGCTCGTGGAGGAAGATCACGTCGACGTCGGAGACGTAGTTCAGCTCGTGGCCGCCACACTTGCCCATCGCGATCACCGCGAGCAGCACGGTGGCGGACTCGGGGCCGATCCGCTGACGGGCGACGGCGAGCGCCGCGTCCAGGGTCCCGGCAGCGAGGTCCGAGAGCTCTGCAGCCGCATCGTCGACGCCCAGGTGATGGGTGAGGTCCCGGGCGGCCAGGCGCAACAACTGGCGGCGGTACTCGACCCGCAGCGCATCGACCGCCGCGTGGTCGGGCGCTGTCGCGACCGGCGAAGGATCGGTCGCGTCGGCTCCGACGGCGGCCAGCAGCGACTCGCGCATCGCCCAGGCTGCCGGTCGGGTCGACCCGAGGCTGGGATCGGTGAGCTCGAGCCACTGCGCGGGGTGCTGGACCAGGTGATCCGCCAGTGCGGTGCTCGCACCGAGGACGCAGAGCACGCGCATCGCCGTACCCTCGTCGTCGCGGAGGGCGGTCAGCAGCTCGTCGCGGTCATCGACGGCATCAGCCAGCCGACACAATGCCCCGAGCGCTGCGTCGGGGTCCGCGGTCTGCCCGAGGAACGCGAGCAGGTCCACTCCGCCGGCGCCGAGCGATTCGAGCTCCGCGACAGCGCGGTCGAGCTCGACGAACCCCAGCCGCAGCAGGTCGCTGCGGGTGGTTCGTCGCAGGTCGGCCGGCGTCACGGAACCATCCTCACGGCAGGGTCAACGGTCGGCCCGGCTCACAGGATGGGGAGCATCCGGTCGCGTTCGAAGGCGGAGACCTGGCCGCGGTACTCGTCCCACTCCGCGCGCTTGTTGCGCAGGAAGAAGTCGAAGACCTGCTCCCCCAGCGTCTCGGCCAGCAGCTCGGAGCTCTCGGCGATGCTGATCGCTTCGTTGAGGTTCTTCGGGAGCGGCTGGATGCCGAGGCTGTGGCGCTCGCGCTCGGTCAGGGCCCACACGTCGTCCTCGGCCTCACGCGGCATCTCGTAGCCGTTCTCGATGCCCTTCAGCCCGGCCGCGAGTACGGCGGCATAGGCGAGGTACGGGTTGCACGCCGAGTCGAGGCTGCGCAGCTCGATCCGGGTCGACTGGCCCTTCATCGGCTTGTACATCGGCACCCGGATCATCGCCGAGCGGTTGTTGTGCCCCCAGCAGATGTACGACGGCGCTTCGCTGCCGAACATCATCCGCTTGTAGGAGTTGACCCACTGGTTGGTGACCACGCTGATCTCGCTGGCGTGCTGCAGCACCCCGGCGATGAACTGGCGCCCGGTCTTCGACAGCTGGTACTCCGCGCCCGCCTCGTAGAAGGCGTTCTGGTCGCCCTCGAAGAGCGAGACGTGCGTGTGCATGCCCGAACCCGGGTGCTCGGTGAACGGCTTCGGCATGAAGGTCGCCCAGAGTCCCTGGCTCAGCGCGACCTCCCGGATGACCGTGCGGAACGTCATGATGTTGTCCGCCGTGGTCAGTGCGTCGGCGTACCGGAGGTCGATCTCCTGCTGGCCCGGGCCGGCCTCGTGGTGGCTGAACTCCACCGAGATGCCCATCGCCTCGAGCATGGTGATCGCCTCGCGACGGAAGTCCGAGCCGTGCGAGTGGGCAGCGTGGTCGAAGTACCCGCTGCGATCCATCGGGATCGGCTCCTCGCCCGGCTGCGGCTCGTTCTTGAAGAGGTAGAACTCGATCTCGGGGTGCGTGTAGAACGTGAAGCCCTGCTCGGCGGCCTTGCTCAGGGTCCGCTTGAGGACGTTGCGGGGATCGGCGTACGACGCCGAGCCGTCCGGCATCACGATGTCGCAGAACATGCGAGCCGTCGACGGCCCCTCGCTGCTGCGCCACGGAAGGATCTGGAAGGTCGTCGGGTCGGGCAGCGCGAGCATGTCCGACTCGTAGACGCGGGCGAAGCCCTCGATCGCCGAGCCGTCGAAGCCGATGCCCTCCGAGAAGGCGCCTTCGAGCTCCGCGGGCGCCACCGCGACCGACTTGAGGGACCCGAGCACGTCGGTGAACCACAACCGCACGAACCGGACGTCGCGCTCTTCGAGTGCGCGGAGAACGAAGTCTTCTTGCTTACCCATGGCGTCAGCGTAGGGGGTGATCGACGGCGGTGTCGGCGAGGCTCGACCAGAGCCCGGCTGCGTGCCGAATCTGGTTCCGTCCGGACCATGGCGCAAGTGCACAAGCAGGTCTACCTTCGAAAGTGAAGTCCCTCAAAAGGGGACCGCTCGAGAAAGGGAAGCGCCATGGCCACTATGCACTCGAGGGAACACCTCACCCATGACATGCGCGAAGAACTGCATGACCTGACCAACTTCTCCAGCATCGACTCGGACCGGCAAGGAAGAGTCGCCCTCTGGGTGACGTTCACCGTGCTGGCGATCGTGTGGGGCCTGGACATGATGGTCGGCTTCATGACCGACACCTGGGACAGCTACGTCTCGGTGTGGGCCAACAACTTCCTGCCCGGTGACGCGAGCGACGCGACGATGTGGATCGGTGCCCTCACCGTTGCCCTCGGCGTGCTCCTGGCGGCCGCGCCCCACTTCGGTGCCGACGTCCTCGGCATCTGGCTGGTGGTCCTCGCGATCAACGTCTTCAGCGTCGACGACCTGGCCCATCTCGGCGTGGGCATGCTTGCGCTCGCGTTCTGCTGCTTCGCGCTGGCCCGGATGGCCCGCGGGAACCACAAACGGGAGGCCTAGCTCGGCGAACATGGGGCGGCGGGGGTTCGGGCCCCGCCGTCGTACTCGCCTGCGGCCTCAGGCCTTCGGCACGTTCTCCAGCTCGGCCAGCCAGGCAGCCGCGCTCGCGTCCGACGGCATCCGCCAGTCACCGCGCGGAGACATGGTGCCGCCGGCGCTGACCTTGGGACCGTTCGGCAGTGCCGACCGCTTGAACTGGCTGCTGAAGAAGCGCTTCGTGAAGACCTCGAGCCACTTGCGCACCGTCGCCAGGTCGTACGACGCCCGGCGCTCCTCGGGGAAGCCCGGAGGCCACTCGCCGGCGGACTGGTCGTGCCAGGCGTGCCACGCGAGGAAGGCGATCTTGCTGGGCCGGTAGCCGCGCCGGATCACGTGGTAGAGCGTGAAGTCCTGCAGGGCGTAGGGACCGACGGAGTCCTCGGTCGCCTGCGGCTTCTTGCCCTCCTCGGTCGGGATCAGCTCGGGGGTGATCTCCTGCTCGAGGATCTCCTTCAGGACCAGGTCGGCCTCGTCGTCGTAGTGCTTCCCGTCGTGGAGCTGGTCGGTGTCGATCACCCACCGGATCAGGTGCTGGACCAGCGTCTTCGGGACGCCCGCGTTGACGTTGTAGTGCGACATCTGGTCACCGACGCCGTACGTGCACCAGCCGAGCGCGAGCTCCGAAAGGTCGCCGGTGCCGAGCACGATGCCGCCGCGGTGGTTGGCGAGGCGGAAGAGGTAGTCGGTGCGGAGTCCGGCCTGGACGTTCTCGAAGGTGATGTCGTAGACGGGCTCTCCGTCGCTGAACGGGTGGTCGAGGTCCTCGAGCATCTGCCGGGCGGCCGGCTTGATGTCGAGCTCCGCGAACGTGCAGCCGAGGGCCGTGGCGAGCCGGGTGGCGTAGGACTTCGTGGTGTCACCGGTCGCGAAGCCCGGCATCGTGAACGCGTGGATGTCGCTGCGCGGCCGACCCAGGCGGTCCATCGCCTTGGCGGCGACGATCAGCGCGTGCGTCGAGTCGAGACCGCCACTGACGCCGATCACGATCTTCGGGTTGCCGATCGCCTTGAGCCGCTGCTCGAGGCCGGAGACCTGGATGTTGTAGGCCTCGTAGCAGTCGAGGGCCAGCCGCTCCGCGTCGTCGGGGACGAACGGGTAGCGGTCGACCTTGCGGCGCAGACCGATGTCGCCCGTCGGCGGGTCGAGGGTGAACTCGATGACGTGGGCCTCGCTGCGGAACTGGCTGTAGGCATGGCGGTTGTCGTCGAACGTCCCCTGCCGGATCCGTTCTTGTCGGATTCGATCGAGATCCACGTCGACCACTGTGCGCCGGGGACCGTCCGGGAATCGCTCGCTCTCGCCGAGCAGGTCACCCATCTCGTAGACCATCGTCTGTCCGTCCCACGACAGATCGGTCGTGGACTCACCCTGCCCAGCTGCCGTGTAGATGTAGGCCGCATTGCAGCGGGAACTGGCGCTGCGGGCGAGCAACCTGCGGTCCTCGGCGCGCCCGATGGTGATCGGGCTCGCCGAGAGGTTGGCCAACACGGTCGCGCCAGCAAGTACGGCAGAGGCATGCGGCGGGATCGGCACCCACATGTCCTCGCAGATCTCAACGAAGAGGCGCAGGTCGGGCCGGTCGGTGGCCTGGAAGTGGAGGTGCTTGCCGAACCGAACCTCGCCGTGAGCACCGAGCGTGATGTGTTCGTCGTCCTGGTCCTCGGCAGACCCGAACCACCGAGCCTCGTAGAACTCGCGGTAGGTCGGGCGGTACCACTTCGCCGGGACACCCAGCACCTTGCCGCGGTGGATGACGACAGCACAGTTGTAGAGCCGGTCATCCTTGACCAGCGGTGCGCCCACCACGATCACCGGGAGCAGGTCCTTGCTTGCCTCGACCACGGCGTCGATCGCAGCCAGCACCGCTTCCTGGAGAACATCCTGCAAGAAGAGGTCATCCACTGCGTAGCCGCTCAGGCAGAGTTCGGGAAACACCGCGACAGCAACGCCCTCGTCGTGACAGGCGCGCGCCTCCTCGATGACCGTTGCGGCGTTGACCGCCGGGTCCGCGACGCGGATCGGGATCGTGCAGGCAGCCACCCGGGCGAACCCGTGGGCATAGGCCGAGTAGAAGTCCACGACGCGAGTCTAGGGAGTGCCGTGTCCCACGCGATGCTGGTCGCTTCCAGCACACGGGCGCGCCGCCCCATCGGGCAGGTGGCACTGCCCTCGTACGTGCACCTCGTCCGAGGTCGCAGCCACCCCGCGTCGGCGACTCTGGAACATGGCCGGAGCCCGACAGGGAGCCGAGGCCGTCAAGGCTGAGGCGTCCCATGCCCTCGATGACGGCCGCCGTCGTGCCGCCGGCGGACCGGGGCCTGCCCACGGCGGCCGGGCCGGCGCCGTACTCGCCCTTCAGCGCAACGCCGGCAACGCTGCTGTCGCAGCCCTGATGGCGGCCAAGGTCAAGGGACCCAGCGAGCAGGCCGTGGTCGAGATCGATCGCGCGCTCACGGAGATCAAGAAGGACGAGCCGTCCATCGACCTGGTGGAGACGGGACTCAAACAGGCCAAGACCCTGGGCGTGCCGGTCGAACTGGAAGGACCCAAGCCGCCCGCCTCGGCACTTGCGGTGACCAAGACCGGTTTCGGGCCGGGCTCGGTGGCGGCCAAGAAGCCGGTGCCGCCGCCCAAGCCGGTGCCGGCAGTTCCGGCTGCGGCCAAGGCCGCCGCCGCGAAGCCGAAGGTGGCCGGCGGAGCACCCGCGGCCAAGGCCGCTGGGCCCGTCCCCGCGGGGGCCGGCGGTGCAGCGGGGCCCGCAGCTCCGGCGCCGATCGCTGCCGACATGCGCCTCCAGCCACCCGTCGCGCCCGTTGGGACGCGGCCGGAGGAGGATCCGGCGTTCGTGCGGGTCACCGGCGGAGTGAAGGGCGTGGCGAAGGACAAGAAGTCACACCCGACGGCCGCGTCGAAGGCGCAGGAAGCCCAGGGCGCCGCGCTCGCACCGACCGACGACATGGCCGGCCAGGCCAAGGCGGCGAAGGTCGACAAGATGGACTCCCAGCAGGCCGGGACCTTCGACAAGAAGGCGTTCATCGCGGCGGTCAAGACCGCGATCGAGGCCAAGGCGCCCAAGAACCTGAAGGAGGCCTGCGACCCGTCAGCCAGCAAGGCAGGCGAGGTCAAGGGTGAGGTCAAGGGCATGGTCGGCCAGGGCAAGGACGATGCCGCCCACGACATCGAGGCGTCGGCCGAGGCGGCTCCTGACCAGTCCAAGTCCATCGCCAAGCCCGTGACGCCGATGTCCCAGGAGAACCCGGGCGCGGCCCCGGCCATCCCCGCGGACGGCGCGGTGCCCAAGCCGGCACCTGCTGAACAGACCAACCTCGAAGCGGGCAAGCACCAGGCCGACCAGGAGATGGCCGACGCGAACGTCACCGACGAGCAGCTCGCGAAGTCCAACGAGCCGGAGTTCCAGGGTGCGCTGGCGGACAAGCAGAAGGCCGCACATCATGCCAAGACGGCCCCGGCTGAATACCGCCAGCAGGAGAAGGCCACTCTCGCCCAGGGCCGCGAGCAGGCCGAGGCCGACACCAAGGGCGGGGTCGCGGCGATGCAGGGTGCCAAGGGCGCGGCCATGGCGAAGCTGATGGCAGCGAAGGGCACGACCAAGTCGAAGGACGAGCAGAAACGCGCAGACGTCACCAACAAGATCCAGGGCATCTTCGCCGCCACCGAGGCGGACGTGAAGAAGACTCTCGAGGGCATCGACCCGAAGGTGGACGCGGCGTTCGAGAAGGGCGAGGCAGGGGCCAAGCAGGCGTTCGAGTCGTACGTCTCGGCCAAGATGTCGGCGTACAAGGCGGATCGGTACAGCGGCTGGCTGGGCGGCCTGCGCTGGGCCAAGGACAAGCTGCTGGGAATGCCCGACAAGGTCAACGAGTTCTACGTGGCCGGCCGCGAGATCTACCTCAAGCAGATGGACGGCGTGATCGCCAACGTCGCCGACATCGTGGGCAACGACCTGAAGGCGGCCAAGGATCGCATCGCCAAGGGGCGCGGTGAGATCGCGGCGTACGTCAAGACCCTCTCCCCGGACCTGCGGAAGGTCGGCGCGGACGCGGCCAAGGAGATCGGCGACAAGTTCGAGCAGCTCGAGTCGGACGTCGACAACAAGCAGAACGAGGTCGTCGAGTCGCTCGCGACCAAGTACGTCGAGGCGCGCAAGGGCCTCGACGAGCGGATCGAGGAGCTCCAGGCCGAGAACAAGGGCCTGGTCGACAAGGCGATCGGCGCCATCAAGGCCGTCATCAACACCATCCGCGAACTGGTCACGATGCTGAAGAACACCCTGGCCCGCGCTGCCGCCGCGATCAGCGACATCATCAAGGACCCGATCGGATTCCTCGGCAACCTGATCGGCGCGATCAAGGGCGGCATCAACAAGTTCTTCGCCAACATCGGCACCCACCTCAAGAAGGGGTTGATGGGTTGGCTGTTCGGCCAGCTCGGCGAGGCCGGCATCGAGATCCCGGACACCTTCGACGTCAAGGGCATCATCAAGCTCCTCGCCTCGATCTTCGGCCTCACCTGGGCCAACATTCGCAACCGGATCGTCAAGCAGATCGGCGAGAAGGCGATGGCGGCGATCGAGAAGGGCGTCGACATCTTCCAGAAGATCGCCAGCGGCGGCATCGGCGCGATCTGGGAGATGTTGGTGGAGAAGCTCGGCGACATCAAGAACATGATCATGGAGCAGATCCAGGACTTCGTGATCACCAAGATCATCACCGCCGGCATCACCTGGCTGATCTCACTGCTCAACCCGGCCGCCGCGTTCATCAAGGCCTGCAAGCTGATCTACGACGTGGTCATGTTCTTCGTCAACAACGCCGCCCGGATCATGAAGTTCGTCAACACCGTCATCGACGGAGTCGTCGACATCGCCAAGGGCAACGTGTCCGCGGTGGTCAACAAGATCGAGGACGCACTCGGCCAGATGGTGCCGATCCTGATCGGCTTCATCGCCAGCGTGCTCGGCATCGGCGGCATCGGCGAGAAGATCAAGTCGATCATCCAGGCCATCCAGAGACCCTTCAACAAGGCGATCGACTTCGTGATCAAGAAGGGCCTCAAGCTCGCCGGCCCGGTCATTCGCGGCCTGAAGGGCCTCGGCGCGAAGGCCAAGTCGTTCGGCAAGAAGGTCAAGGATAGGGCGATCGCAGGGGTCAAGGGTGTCACCGGCAAGGTCAAGGACCGGCTGACGCGGAAGGACAAGCCGGGACACGAGCGCGATCACCCCGACCTGACGGCCGCCGCCACCGCGGCCACTGCGCTCCTGGCCAAGCCGGAGTCGAGCAAAGGCGGCGTGGCAGCCGCTCTGCCCGGACTCAAGGCGACCTATGGGCTGACGGCGGCCAAGCTGGTCACGGAGCCCGATGGTGAGGTCCACATCACCGTTCAGCGAGCCAGCAAGCGAACCCCGTCGCAGATCATTCAGGAGAAGCTCTCCGCCGCAAAGATCCACGCGCTGATTCGGACGATCGCCAACGAACTGATGGCGTCGAAGGACGTCCGGGACCGAGTGGCACAGATCATCAGGGACCGTAAGAAGCACCTTGGCGAGCCCGGCAAGGACCCTCGGCCGAGCCAGGGCAAGGCCGCCGAGGCGAGTGCGATCATTCACCAGCCACGGCCGGAGTGGACAACCGAGAACATCACCCCTGCGAAGGGGGTGACTACGTCAGACCAGCAAACGCGGACATCGGCCCCGGGGCACATTCACGTCAAGGGCCTCGGAGGCAAGGGCAAGTACACCCCGGACATCATCGCTGAACTCGCCGCCATCAAGATACGCACCGGTGCGACCGACGCGCAGATCGCCAAAGCCATCCGTGAGGCCGACAAGGGCAAGATCCCCGCTCGGCCGCTTGGCAACGACAAGGAGGCGGTCGCATACCTGTTCCGGCTGGCCCGCCTCGAGGCGGTGGAGTCAGGCCGCAGCCCGTCCCACCTCGTCGGGTCTGCGATGGCGCACGAGGTGGCGGAAGGCAAGCATGGCGGAACGGTTGAGAAGATGGTGACCGAGCACAACCCGATGGCGATCGGAGGGGCAGGCTCTGCAAGCAGACGCGTTTCCAAGGACGAGGATGTGCCTCACGCCTCACCAGCAACAACAGTGGGCTCAGGACCCAAGGTCGTGGAGTTCGTCCGACGAGAGATGGCACTGGCCGTGGCTTATGTCGAGACGCTGCTGGGGAAGAAGACCGGGTTCAGCGAAAAGGAACTCGACAAGCTCATCCGCAACGAACTGCGGGACCGCCTGGAAGAGGCAGCACGCAAAGGATCGGAGGGCCCGGAGTGACACTCTCGATCCGCGGCATTCCCACAACAGCAGGGCTCGACGAGGTCGGAGCGGCGCTTGGGTGGACAACGGTGACAGAGTCTCCGGTCACGCCACCATGGCCCGGGGCCGAGCAGCGGAACGTGCTGGCGTCCTGGCAGCACGATGGCGCGCCCATCGCCCTTGTCGAGGATCGCCAAATCGCTCGGACGTACCTGTGGTCGACAGGTCCGCGAGCGTCAGAGCTGTTCCACGGGCTGGTGCAGGACGGCCTCTTGGCGCCCCCCGAACCCCTCCTGGAGGCGGCGCGAAGCAGCCGTCGGTACTGGGCTGACCTTGGTGACACGCTGTACGACCTGATCGCCGGCTGCATCGACCCCGGTCTACCTGGCGTCGTGGATGAGTGGTTGGCCAGAATGCATGACGAACATCCGCTGGTCCGCCTGGCCGCTGCGTGGACCGGACCTTACCTCGCGAGCGAGGACATCGCCGACGCCCTCGACGCCGTGGCGGCGTCGGACCCCGAGCCTGATGTCAGGTCCGCCGCAGCCGAATCAGCAGCTGCGCTCGCGCAGCTGGCAACTGGCCCGCAGCCCCGGCACTGACACTCGCGTGAGACCCAGTTGACGAGGCTGTTGCCTAGGCCGCGATGAGTCGCTGCGCGTGCACCGGTCTGTCCTGCCATGAGCATTGCGAGCAGCCACATCCAGCCCTGCCTGTGGTTCGACGACACCCTCGAGGAAGCCGCGCGCTTCTACACCGGCATCTTCCCGAACTCCTCTATCGGGCACCTCAGCCGCTACTCCGAGGGCAGCCCCGGAGAGCCCGGCACGGTGATGGCCGGCGAGTTCACGCTCGACGGGATGACCTTCCGCGGCATCAACGGAGGACCGGCGTTCCCGTTCACCGAGGCCGTCTCGTTCTCGGTCACGTGCCGCGACCAGTCCGAGGTCGACTACTACTGGGACTCCCTGGTCGACGGCGGCCAGGAGTCGGTCTGCGGCTGGCTCAAGGACCGCTACGGCCTGTCCTGGCAGATCGTCCCGGCCCGGCTCTATGAACTCGTGACGGATCCCGATCCGTCCCGCGCGGCCGCCGCGACGCAGGCGATGCTCGGCATGCGACGGATCATCGTGACCGATCTGGAGGCTGCCGCCGACGCCGCCGGGCCACCGGCCCCGACGGGGTGACCCAACACACAGCGCGCAGACGGACTCGACGCGACTAGCCTCGACGTTGTCCTTCACACGAACGTGGACCCGGACCGGGCCGCGAGTCAGATGAAAGCGAGCTCGACGATGAGCAGCACCCCCGAAGAAACCGCTCCGTACGGCGGCGCACCCGCAGGCCCCGCGCCGATCAAGCGGATCCGCACCCACCACGTGCGCGAGATGAAGCAGCGTGGCGAGCGGATCTCCATGCTGACCAGCTACGACCAGCTGACAGCCCAGATCTTCGACGAGGCCGGGATCGAACTCCTCCTCGTCGGCGACAGCGCGTCCAACAACGTGCTCGGCAACTCGACGTCGCTGCCGATCACGGTCGACGAGCTGATCCCGCTGACGCGCGCCGTGAGCCGTTCGGTCTCCCGCGCGATGGTCGTCGGCGACCTGCCCTTCGGTTCGTACCAGGCCTCGCCCGAGCAGGGGTACCTCACCGCCGTCCGCTTCATGAAGGAGGGCGGTGCACACTGCGTGAAGCTCGAGGGCGGCGTCGAGATGGCGCCCCAGATCGAGAAGATGGTCAAGGGCGGCATCCCCGTGATCGGACACATCGGCTTCACCCCGCAGTCCGAGCACACCCTCGGCGGCTACCGCGTCCAGGGCCGCGGCGAAGCAGCCGAGCGTGTGATGCGCGACGCGATCGCGGTCCAAGAGGCCGGCGCGTTCGCCGTCGTCATGGAGATGGTTCCGGGTGACGTGGCTGCCGAGGTGACGGCCAAGCTCGACATCTCCACGATCGGCATCGGCGCCGGCAACCAGTGCGACGGCCAGGTGCTCGTGTGGCAGGACGCCTTCGGCCTGCGCACCGGCAAGCTCCCCCGCTTCGTCAAGCAGTACGCCGACGTCCGCTCCGTGCTCCTCGACGCTGCCCGCGCCTACGACTCCGAGGTGAAGGGCGGGTCCTTCCCCGCCCCCGAGCACACGTTCTGACGGAGTTGGGTGGGTGAGAGTGACCTCTGGGTCACTCTCACCCACCCAACTCAGGAGTCAGCGGTCAGGCGAGTCCGCGACGGGCGAGCAACGGCTCGATCGGCGCAGGCCGGCCGCGCCACTCCTCGTAGGACTCGAGCGGGTCGCGGGTGCCGCCGATGCCGATCACGTGGCGGCGGTAGCGGTCACCGTTCTCGCGGGTGAGGCCGCCGTTCTCCTTGAACCACGCGACGGTGTCGGCGTCGAGCAGCTCGCTCCAGATGTAGGAGTAGTACGCCGAGGCGTAGCCCGAGCTGAAGCTGTGGGCGAAGTACGACGTCGCGTACCGCGGCGGCACCGCGGCATTGTCGAGGCCGACGGCCGCCAGCGCCTGCCGTTCGAAGGTGAGCACGGCAGCGGGATCGGTGGGCACGTCCTCGGGTGCGAGCTCGTGCCAGGCGAGGTCGAGGAGCGCCGCTGCGAGGTACTCACTCGTCGCGAACCCCTCGTTGAAGGTCTCCGCGGCCTCGATGCGGGCGACGAGGTCGGCCGGGATCGGCTCGCCCGTCTCGTGGTGCACGGCGTAGTTCGCGAGCACCTCGGGCCACAGGATCCACATCTCGTTGACCTGGGACGGGTACTCGACGAAGTCGCGGAACACGGCGGTGCCGGAGAACTTCGGGTAGGTGGCGCGGGCCAGCAGGCCGTGGAGTGCGTGCCCGAACTCGTGGAACAGCGTGCGGGTCTCGTCCCAGGTGAGCAGCGTGGCCTCGCCCGCAGCCGGCTTCGGGACGTTGAGGTTGTTGACCACCACGGCGGTGTCGACACCCAACAGCTCGGACTGGCTGACGAAGCTGCTCATCCAGGCGCCGCCCCGCTTGGAGTCACGGGTGTAGAGGTCGAGCAGGTAGAGGCCGATCGGGGTTCCGTCCTGACTGACCTCGAACACCCGCACGTCGGGGTGGTAGCCCTGCAGGTCGGTGCGTTCGGCGAAGGTCAGTCCGTACAACCGTTCGGCCGCGAAGAAGACCCCGTCGTGCAGCACTCGTTCGGCCTCGAACCACGGACGCAACGCGGCCAGGTCGACGTCGTACTGGGCGGAACGCACCTTCTCGGCGTAGAACGCCCAGTCGGCTGCCTCGACCGCGAATCCGGCTTCGGCGGAGAGGGCGTCCTGCTCGCTGCGCGCGTTGCGGGCGGCGGGCGCAGCCAGGCGTTCGAGGAGGGAACGCACGGCCTTGGGGGTGCCCGCCGTGTTGTCCGCGGTCACCACGGCGGCGTGGTTGTCGAACCCGAGCAGTCGCGCGCGCTCGGCGCGCAACCGCAGGATGTCGAGCGCGATCGAGCGGGTGTCGTGGGCGCCACCCCGACTCCCCCGGGCGCGCTGCGCGTCGGACAGGCGACGGCGGACCTCGCGGTCAGTGAGCGCCGACAGGTGCGGGTGTGCGGTCGGCAGGACCAGCGTCAGCAGGTACTTCCCCGTGAGCCCCCGTGACTCGGCGGCAGCGGCCGCCGCCGACACCTCACCGGGGGTCAGTCCGTCGAGGTCGGCGACGTCGTCGATGACGACGGCCAGGTCGTTGCTGTCGGCCTGGAGTGCGAGCTCGAAGGCCGTCTCCTTGCTGGAGATGTCCTCGTTCAGCGCACGCAGCCGCTGCTTCTCGTCCTCGCCCAGCGCAGCGCCCGCCAGCCGGAACTCGATGACATAGCGCTCGACGAGGTACGACGCCTCGGGCTCCAGCGTGCTGCGCTGGCCGTCCACGACCTGCAACCGGGCCCAGAGGTCCGCGTCGAGCAGGATCGCGTCACCGTGCGCCGCGAGGCGTGGGGCGAACTCCGCACGCAGGGCGTCGACCGCCGGGCTGGAGTCGGCGCTGGCCTTGTTGGAGAAGATCCGGAGCACCCGGGTCAGGCCGGTCCCACTGCGCTCGAGCGGCACGAGCGTGTTGTCGAAGGTCGGCGCCTCCGGGTTGCCCGTGATGGCTGCGATCGCCTGGAGCTGATCGGCCATCGCGACCTCGAGGGCAGGCCCGTAGTCAGCGTCCGCGATGTCAGCGAAGCGCGGCAGCTGGTGCGGGAGGTCACTGGTTCCGAGAAGTGCGTCCGAGGTCACGGGCACACTCTAGATGGCCGAATCGAAGCCACCAGGCTTGTGACACCATCCCGACATGCACGCCGAGGATCAGCACGTCCGCTCGCGGAAGAACCTCAAGCACCAGCGGGTCTCCCGCGTCGAGGTCGAGGGGCCCGTCTGGTTCATGGCCCCGACGGTGACCAAGACCCCGCTGCGGATCGGTGCGTTCAGCTACCTGGTCGGCGGAGTCATCGACTACTGCGCGGAGATCGGCCGCTACTGCTCCCTCGCCGCGGGCGTGCGGATCGGTGAGCCCGACCACCCCACGGACTGGATGTCGACATCGCCGTTCCAGTACGACGGCGGCCGCTTCGGCTGGCATCCCGACGCCGCCGAGGGCAGCCCGGTCAAGGCACACGGATTCCCCCGCGGACCCGCCGTCATCGGCAATGACGTGTGGATCGGGGCCAATGCCGTGATCCTGCGCGGCGTCACGATCGGCGACGGTGCGGTCGTGGCGGCGGGCGCGGTCGTGACCAAGGACGTGCCGCCGTACGCCATCGTGGGCGGGGTGCCCGCCCGGGTGCTGCGGCCTCGCTTCGACCAGGACCTGGTCGACGAACTGCTCGACGTCCAGTGGTGGCGGTTCAGCCCCAACCAGCTGGCCGGGCTGCCGTACGACGACCCGCGGGCGGCCGTCGCGGAGCTGCGCCGACGCATCGCCGACGAGGGCCTGGCTCCGTACGACGGCGAGTGGCGGGCCTACGAGGCCGAGACCGCACCAGCGCCGGAAGCAGCGCCGGCAGCGCCGCGGCGGTGGCGGCGCACCCGACGGGACTGATCAGGCAGTCGGCGCCGCGGCCTCTGCGGTCGGCTCCGTGGCCGGTTCCGGGCTCGGCGGGGGCGGCGGCGGAGGCGGAGGCGGAGGCTCCGGCGCGGGCTCCGGTTCGGCAGCAGCCGTCGGCTGCGGTGCGGGCTCCGGCGCCGGTTCCGGCGCCGGCTCCGGAGCGGGAGGCGTGTCGGCAGGCGGTGAGGCCGGTTCGGGCTCGGGTTCGGGCTCGGTGGACGGCGCGGGATCGGTCGGCTCCTCCGAGGGAGGATCCACGGGGTCGCCCGAGTCACTCGGGTCGATCGTCCCGCCGGTACCGGGGTCACCGGGGTCCACCACAGGCGGCGTTGCCTCCTCACCAGGACTGTCCGTACCCGACGGCGGTGGCTGCGGCGCGGCCTCGCGCGCCGACGTGGACCCGGACCGCGCACAGTCACAGATCTCGGCGAGGTCCGCGGGAATCGACATGGTGCCCGGGAGGGGCAGGAACACCGGCACGGTCGCCATCTCGTCGGCGTACACCGACGACAGTTCGAGGACGGTCTCGGCGAATCCCGGCGTGAGGTGGTAGGCCGTCAACGCCGCTCGCAGGGTCTTCTCGTCGGCCAGGTCGCGGCCCCCGGCGCACAGCACCACGGCCGCCGCCAGCGAGGCATCGTCCACGTCCTGCGGATTGCGTACGTCGTCGCTGTCGGCATCGACCGCCACCGCAGCCCACGTGGCCGGCATCAGTCCGAACGGTCCGACCGGCGCGTCCCACCGCAGGTCGTGGTCGATCGTGCCCGCGTCGGTGTCGTCGACCGTCCCGCGGCCACCCTGGCCGTCGAGGGGCTTGCCCACGAGCGCCGGCGTCACCAGGCCGTTCACGTCGACCTTGTGCGCAGCGTTCTCGCCCCGTCCGTGGTTGGACTCGATGCGCGCGATGGCAGCGAGGGTCAGCCAGTCCAGGTGGCAGTCGGCGGTGAGGTTGATGATCGCGGCAGCCCGCTGGTAGGCAGCCGACGTACCGAGGGGTGCATCCAGCAGGGCGCCCGGGTAGCGCGCAGCGAGCGGCGCGCGTCGTACCAGGGCAACCGGTTCCACGAATGCGGGAGCGGGCTCGGCGGCGGCCGCGATGGGGGCTTCTGCTGCGGGGACCGATGTCGTCGGGCCGGCCGGCGCAGCGACGGGAGAGGCGTCATCCGAGGTGATCCTGCGGACCAGGCTGGTCTGCGAGGCCACGACCGCGAGCACCGTGACGAGAACGGCGGCCAGCACAGCGGTGGTCGTCAGGCGACCCTGCCACCGCGACGCGCGATGCTTTCGCCGCTGGAAGAGCATGGTGGCGACCCCCATAGTCACCCTCCTCGGTCCGGTCGGAGTTTCCCAGTGTTCGCCTGTCTGCTCCGTTCTGCACGCGAATCAGGGATATCTGCCCCTTCAAGCAGCGATCTTTACCCTTCGGTCCCCTGCCGATCTTGGTCCCGGGCATCACCCGGCCACCTGTTCGCCACCGGATGAGAGGATGCGCGCGTGGCTGAACTGACCTTCCGTACCGGAACCATGGACGCCGGGAAGTCGACGCTCGCGCTGCAGACCAACCACAACCACGCCGCCCGTGGGCGGATCGGCCGGCTGTTCACCTCCCACGACCGGGCAGGCACCGCGAAGGTGTCCTCGCGGCTCGGTCTGACCGCCGACGCCCTCGAGGTGGAGCCGACGTTCGACTTCTGGCGCTTCACCGTCGATGCCCTGACCCAGGGCGCGCGGATCGATTACTTCATCTGCGACGAAGCGCAGTTCTACACCTCCGAGCAGGTCGACCAGCTCGCGAAGATCGTCGACGAGTTGCAGATCGATGTCTTCTGCTTCGGCATTCTCACCGACTTCCGCACCCGGCTGTTCCCCGGCTCGGCGCGCCTGGTCGAGATCGCCGACCGCACCGAGGTCCTGCAGGTCGAGGCCCTGTGCTGGTGCGGTCGCCGCGCGACCCACAACGCCCGCACCGAGAACGGTGTGATGGTCACCGAGGGCGAGGTCATCGTGGTGGGCGATGTCGACGGCGACACCCCGACGCACGTGCACGACGACCTGGACGTCGCCTACGAGGTGCTCTGCCGCCAGCACCACCGGCGCGGCCTGACCGCCGCACGGGCACGCGCCGTCAGCCTCTCCCCCGAGCCGCTGCCCTTCGCATAGTCAGTCGAGCAGGATCGGGATCAGCATCTCGTCGGGCGTGAGCGATCCGTGCATGCCGATCAGCTTCGACTCGTAGGGGAATCCCTCGGTCGACAGCACGGCGAAGTCGCCCCGGCACGCGACGACCACGTCGCCGATGCGCGGCAGGACGGACGGGTCCACCGGCCCGAACCAGCCACGGGTGATGGCCTCGCCGCGGGTCATCACGTCCGCCCGTTCGCCCAGCACGGAGCGCCAGGTGTCGACGACGTCGGGGACGGCGCCGCCCTTGCAGTACAGGTGGCGGAAGCGTGCCTCGCCGCCGACGAGAGCGACCCCTGCACGAAGGTCGTCGTCGTGGTTCACGTCGATCCGCTCGGAGCCCGGGACGTCGACCATGCCGTGGTCGGCGATCACCAGGAGGCGACGGTCGCGGGGAAGGGCGTCCCGCAGCTGCTCGGCCTCGTGGTCGATCATCGCCAGCTGCTGGAGCCACTGGCTCGAGGCGACGCCCCAGCGGTGGCCGGTCCAGTCGAGGTCGCCGTCGTACACATAGGTCAGGGCTGGCTGCCGCGGTGCGGGGCGTGAAGCAGCCACGACGGCGGCGATCCGCTCGCCGACCCGGTCGACGCCGACGTAGTCGGCCCCACGGTGGGCAGCCACCGTCAGGCCGCTGCCGTTGAACTCACGCTTGTTGACGACGGTGACCCGCACGCCGGCGTACTGCAGCGACGTGAACGCGGTCTGGTGCGGCTGCCACTGGGTCGGCTCGATGTCGGCGTCCCAGGTCAGGGCGTTGAGCAGGTCGCTGGTGCCGGGGATCCGGGTGGTGAAGCCGACGAGGCCGTGCGCTCCCGGAGTCAGGCCGGTGCCCAGCGAGGTGAGGGACGTCGACGTCGTCGAGGGGACCCCAGCGGTCGCGGGTGAGGAACCCGCCAGCAGTGAGGAGAGGTACGGCGCCGCGTGGGCGTAGCGCTCGAGGAGCCGGGCGCCGAGCCCGTCGATGAGGAACACGACGTACGACGCGGCGTCCGGAAGGGTCAGTCCGGTGGGGGCCGGGCCGAGCGGGCTGCCGAGCGCCTGCGCCGCGGCGGGGACGACGTCGCCGAGCGAGCGGACGCCGTACGCGGGCTCGCAGAATCCGCTCACGCCGGTCTGTTCCACGACCACGTCGATTCAGCCCCGGGTCAGCGCGGAGAGCGACGCGGCGAAGGACAGGAGTCCCCCGACCGCGTCCTTGCCGTCGGCGGCCGCGGAGACCCGAAGCGAGAAGTCATCGGAGGAGAGACTTCCGGTGTAGCCGTGGTCGGCGTCGCACTGCGGATCGGCACAGCCGGCCGGTTCCAGGTCGACCCGGCTCACCGCACCCCAGCCGATCGTGAGCACGGCCTCGGCCGGCGGCGTCGGGCCGGCGGTCGGGTTGGTCGTCATCCGGGTCACCACGACCGATGCGACTGCCCGCAGGCTGACAGCCTCGGTGGAGGTCGAGGTGTACGGCTCGGGCAGCAGGTCGTCGCCCGCGTGCTCGTCGGTGTGCGCCAGGATCAGCCGGCTCGGCGTCAGGACGACGACCGTCTGGTGCCGGCGGACCTCGTCACGCTCGAAGGTCGGCTCGTGGTGCACGTAGTACGACACGACCGCTTCGCCGCCCAGGGCGCCGGTGACCGCATCGGCGACCACCTCCGGGTAGTAGCCGGTGCGGTTGATCGCAGTCTGGAGGTCGGCGATCCGGTCGGGTTCGTCGCCACCGCGAAGACGTGCATTCGGCATGGACGCATCCTCGCACGGCAGCCGGAAAGCGCAGCGAGAGGCGTCGACGACTCAGTCCGGGATGGTGGATTCCAGGTCCGGCATCCGTCGCACCAGAGAATCGGGCCGCGGGTCCTTGATCGTCGCGACCCGGGCCGTGGCGGTGAGCGTCTGCGCGCCGTCGACTCCCGCAAGGACGAGGGTGAGCTCGAGGGAGCTGACGTTCGGCAGGTCGTTCTTGAGGGCGGCGACGCGGGTGATCAGGTCCTCGACCGCGGCCACGTCGACGGCGTCAGCGCCGCGGTACCCGAACAGCAGGGGCGAGCTCTTCACCTCGCGCACCATCGAGGCGACCTCGTGCTGGCCGAGCGGCGGAATCCGGTAGGACCAGTCGCCGAGCAGCTCGATGACCGGGCCGGAGATGCCGAAGGACACGACGGGACCGAACAGCGGGTCCTCGAAGGATCGGATCGCGACGGGCACGCCCGGAGGCGCACTGCGCTGGACCACGAACCGCCCCATCGCCGGGTCGATCAGCTGGGTCAGCGTCTCCCACGCATCACGCATGTCCTCGGCGTCGCTGATGTTGCGCCACACGTGGGTCTGGTCCGGGCGCTCCCTCAGGGAGTCGAGGGTCGACTTGAGGACGACGTCCCAGCCGAGTGCCTCGCCGGCGGCGACAGCCGCCTCGGCGTCGGCCACCGGGCGGGTGGGCCACAGGTCGATGCCGTAGTGGCCCAGCAGCTCGGTGACCAACGACTGGTCGAGCTCGATCTCGCGATCGCCCACCTCGCCCTCCGCCGACCGGAGGACCCGCTTGACGAGCTTCTTCGCAGCGGGCACGTCCACCTCGCCCGCGTCGGCGGCCGGGCCGTCGGGCGCGTGCAGCCAGACGGCGTACTCGACGACGCGCGCGAGCGCCCGGACCGCCGCCTCCACTGCCGGGTACGACGGAACCGAGCCTCGTCCGGCAGAGGAACCCGCGACGTCGGGCACGCGCAACAGCTCGGGGATGCCCTCGGCGCCGAGGAACGAGGAGACCAGCGGCTTGTCGGACTGTTCGCCGACGGCGGCCAGGACGTTCGCGACCTCTTCGCCGGTGACGTCGAGCGGCGGGATGTAGACGGCGATGACCGAGTCGACGTCGGGGTCGTCGATCGCGTTGTCGAGGGCGTCCTCGAAGTCCTCGGCCGTGGCGTCCGCACCGAGCGCGACGGACCGGTTGACCACCAGGCCCACGGCGGACGCGGCATCGGCGGCGAGCAGGCCGAGCGCGTCGGAGTTGCCGACGATCGCGACCCGGCGTCCCCGCGGCAGCGGCTGGTGCGCGAGCAGCTGCGCCACGTCGAACATGTCGTCCAGGGTGTCCACCTGGATGACTCCGGCTTGGCGGAACATCGCGTCGACCGCGGCCTGTGGCGCACCAATCCGGCGGACCGCGTGGCCCATCGGCACACCCTGCGTCGTGCGACCCGACCGGACCGCGACGATCGGCTTGCGCTGCGAGACGCGGCGCGCGATCCGCGAGAACTTGCGCGGGTTACCGATCGACTCGAGGTACATCATCACGACCTCGGTGGCGTCGTCCTCCTCCCAGTACTGCAGGAGGTCGTTGCCCGAGACGTCGGCGCGGTTGCCCGCGCTGACGAAGGTCGAGATGCCGAGACCACGGTTCTTGACCTTCTCGAGGATCGCGGAGCCGAGTGCACCGGACTGGCAGAAGAAGCCGGCACGGCCGCGGGTCGGCATGACCGACGACAGCGACGCGTTGACCTGGACGGTCGGGTCGGTGTTGATGACACCGAGGCAGTTCGGGCCGATCAGGCGCAGGCCGTAGGAACGGCAGAGTCCCGCGAGGTGGCGCTGGCGCTTGCGGCCCTCCTCCCCCGTCTCGGCGAAGCCGGAGGAGATCACGATCAGGCCGTGCACGCCCTTGTTGGCGCAGTCGAGGACGACGTCGGTCACCGAATCGGCCGGGACCGCGACGATCGCGACGTCGACGTCATCGGGGATGTCGTTGACGTTCTTGTAGGCCGGCATGCCCGAGACCGCCGGAGCGCTGGGGTTGACGACATAGACCCGGCCGGTGAAGTCGGCGGTGACCAGGTTGCGCACCAGCACCTGGCCGATCGTGTCCTGGCGGCGACTGGCGCCGATGATCGCGACCGACTTGGGGTGGAAGAAGCGCTGGATCGACGCGGCCTCGGCTGCGTGCTCGCGGTCGCGCATGACCCCGATCGCGGTGTCGGTCGGGTCGATGGGGAACTCGAGGGTGATCACACCGTCGTGATAGCCGCTGGCCACGCGGTAGCCGGCGTCGCGGAAGGTGTGGATCATCCGGCTGTTGTCGGGCAGCACCTCGGCGGTGAAGCGTTCGACGCCGCGTTCGCGGCCGGCCTGGGCGAGGTGCTCGAGCAACAGCTGCGCGATGCCGCGGCCCTGGTGACCGTCCTCCACGAGGAAGGCGACCTCGGCCTCGTTGTCGGCCACGACGTCGTACCGCCCGACGGCGATCATGCGTTCCTGCAGGATCATCACCAGCGCCACACGGTCGCGGTGGTCGACGTGGGTGAACCGGCGTACGTCGCGGTCCGACAGCACCGGCATCGGCGAGAAGAACCGGTAGTACTTCGACTCGTCGGAGACCCGCGCGTAGAACTCGACCATGAGTTCCTCGTCCTCGGGACGGATCGGCCGGATGTGCGCCGTACGCCCGTCGCGAAGCAGTACGTCGCCCTCCCAGTGCGCGGGCGGTGCCTGAATCTCCTCGGTCGGGGTCGGGTCGCCAGCGCTCACACCGCAAATCTATCGGTCCCGCCCCCATCCGTCCGGCGTGGCCGGTCACCGATGGCCAGGGCCGACCGGGACAATGACTCCCATGGCACGTCGCACCAAGCAGGAACCCCTCCCGGAGGACTTCGAGGAGCACATCCTCGACACCGACATCGGCGACGAGATGCAGTCGTCCTTCCTGGAGTACGCCTACTCCGTCATCTACTCCCGGGCCCTGCCCGATGCACGTGACGGCCTCAAGCCGGTCCAGCGACGGATCTACTACACGATGAACGACATGGGCCTGCGGCCCGACCGCGGCCATTCCAAGTGCGCGCGCATCGTCGGTGAAGTGATGGGTCGGCTGCACCCGCACGGCGACACCGCCATCTACGACGCCCTCGTCCGTACGGCGCAGCCGTGGTCGATGCGGTTGCCGATGGTGGACGGCCACGGCAACTTCGGGTCGCCCGGTGGCGAGGACCCGCCGGCCGCCATGCGGTACACCGAGGCCCGGATGGCCCCGGCTGCGGTGGCGATGACGGACTCGATCGACGAGGACACCGTCGACTTCAAGCCCAACTACGACAGCCGCGAGTACGAACCGACGGTCCTGCCCTCGGCGATCCCGAACCTGGTCGTCAACGGCACGACCGGCATCGCGGTCGGCATGGCGACCAACATGGCCCCGCACAACCTGATCGAGGTCGTGCAGGCGCTGCGCCACCTGATCGTGCACCCGAAGACCGATCTCGACGGGATCATGCGGTTCATCCCCGGTCCCGACCTGCCGACGGGCGGCAAGATCGTCGGGCTCGACGGCGTGCGCGACGCCTACGAGACCGGCCGCGGCGTCTTCAAGATGCGGGCCACTGCCCGGATCGAGACCATCGGCCGCCGCAAGGGCATCGTGGTGACCGAGCTGCCGTTCAACATCGGCACCGAGAAGGTCATGGAGCGGATCAAGACCCTGGTCCAGACCAAGAAGATCCAGGGCATCGCCGACATGAAGGACCTCACCGACCGGTCCCACGGCCTGCGCCTGGTCATCGAGGTCAAGAACGGCTTCGTCCCCGAGGCGCTGCTCGAGCAGCTCTACAAGCAGACGCCGATGGAGGAGTCCTTCGGCATCAACAACGTCGCCCTCGTTGACGGCCAGCCGCGCACGCTCGGCCTGAAGGAGCTGCTCGAGGTCTTCCTCGAGCACCGCTACGAGGTCGTCCGCCGTCGCTCGCAGTTCCGGCGCAACAAGAAGGCCGCGCGCCTGCACCTCGTCGACGGCCTGTTGCTCGCCCTGATCGACATCGACGAGGTCATCCAGCTGATCCGCACCAGCGACGACGCCTCCGCCGCACGCGAACGCCTGATGAGCGTGTTCGACCTCTCCGAGGCCCAGGCCGACTACATCCTCGAGATGCAGCTGCGTCGCCTCACCCGCTTCTCCCGGATCGACCTGGAGAAGGAGCAGTCGGAGCTGCGCAAGGAGATCGAGGAGCTCGACGCGATCCTCGCCGACGAGGGACTGCTGAAGAAGGTCGTCTCCAACGAGCTGGCCGAGATCGCCAAGACGTTCGGTACCCCGCGTCGCACGGTCCTGCTCGAGTCGGCCGGCTCGACCGCGATCACCGCCGCAGCCGCGCCCCTGGAAGTGGCCGACGAGCCCTGCTTCGCGCTGCTCTCCTCCACCGGCCTGCTGGCCCGCACCACGAACGCCGAGGAGATCGGCAGCGGTGGCGGGCGCGCCAACCACGACGTGGTCGTCTCCGCCATCCGTACGACGGCCCGTGCCGACGTCGGCGTCCTGACCTCGACCGGGCGGCTGCTCCGGCTGGGCGTCCTGGACCTGCCCGCGATCCCACCGTCGGCCAACGAGCCCAACCTCTCGGGCGGCCTGCCGCTCACCGAGGTGCTCGACCTCGTGCCCGGCGAACGCGCACTGGCGCTGACCTCGCTGGCGACCGAGGGCCCCGGGCTGGCGCTCGGCACGAAGCAGGGCGTCGTGAAGCGGGTCAACCCCGAGGTCATCAGCAAGGACGAGTGGGACGTGATCCGGCTCGCCGACGGCGACGAGGTCGTCGGCGCGGTCGAGCTGGTCAGCGGCACCGAGGAGCTCTGCTTCATCACGACCGACGCCCAGCTGCTGCACTACGGCGCCGCGGGCGTCCGGCCACAGGGACGGTCCGGTGGCGGCATGGCCGGCGTGAAGCTGGCGGCCGGCGAGAGCGTCGCGTGGTTCGGTGTCCTCGACCTCGCCTCCCCCGCCGTGGTGGTCACGTCCTCCGGTTCGTCGACCGCGCTGCCCGGCACCGAGCCGGGTGCGGTGAAGGTGACCGACTTCGCCGAGTACCCGGCCAAGGGCCGCGCCACCGGCGGTGTGCGCTGCCACCGGTTCCTCAAAGGCGAGGACACCCTGGTCTTCGCCTGGGCCGGTACGGCGCCCGCGCGGGCCGCCGCAGCGAGCGGTGCCCCGGTCGACCTCCCCGCAGCCACGGGACGCCGCGACGGATCGGGAGTGCCCGGCAGCCAGGCACTCGCCGCCGCCGCAGGCCCCCTGGCCGCCAGCCTGGGCGCCGGCCCGACCGCCGGCCCGACCGCCGATGTGTCAGGGTGATGTCATGACGATCGGACGCACCCGGGTGGCCGCCGCGCTGCTCACCGGCCTGTTTGCTGTGACCGGCCTCGCCGCCTGTTCGGGCGACGAACCCGAGGCTGGCGCGGACTGGTCCGACGCCGGCGTGAAGGCCAAGAAGCTCCTCGACGAGACCAGCGGCATCGAGTTGTCGATCTCCACGGGCGACGACCCCGGGGTCGACTACCTCTCGGCAGCGAGCGGCACGATCACCGCCGACCCGCCGGCCTTCGAGGGCTCGGCCAACGGCAACGTGTCGGGCATCCCGGTCACCGGCGTCCCCGTCATCTCGGTCGACGGCACGATGTACATCGACCACGCCCTCCTCGGCGGCTGGAGCGACCGCTTCCAGCCCGAGGACCTCTGCGCCCCCGACCCGGCGCTGCTCCTGGACCCCGACTCGGGGGTCTCCTCGGTGCTGACCAGCAGCGAGGACGTCTCCGCCGGCAAGACCGAGCGCGGCGGCAAGGACAACAAGGAGACCTTCAGCACCTACACCGGCACGGCCACGGGCGACTCGATCCGCGCGATCCTGCCCTGCGCCGAGGGTGACGCGTTCGACGCGACGTACCGCATCGATGACAAGGGCTACCTCCGGTCCGCCCGCCTGACCGGCGTCTTCTTCCCCGACTCCGACGAGGTCACCTACACGATCGACGTGACCAAGTACGACGTCACCAAGGACATCTCCGCACCGGAATGACCGGCAGGACCGGAATGAGCAGGGACCGGCTTCTCCTCACGTTCTGTGCCATCGCCGTCGCCTTCGCGGCGGTCGACACGTACGTCGTGGTGCTCGCACTGCCGGACATGATGGCCGGCGTCGGCATCCCCATCGACGAGCTGCAGCGTGCGGCACCGATCGTCTCCGGCTTCCTGCTGGGGTACGTCGCCATGCTGCCGCTGATCGGCCGGATCGCCGACCTGCGGGGCCAGGTACCCGTCCTGGCCATGTCCCTCGTGCTCTTCTCGATCGGCTCGCTGGTCACCGCGGTGTCCTACGACCTGCCGAGCATGGTCGCCGGCCGGTTCCTGCAGGGCGTCGGCGGTGGCGGACTGGTGCCCGCCACGATGTCGCTGGTCGCCGCGCTCTACCCGGTCGAACGGCGCGGACTGCCGCTCGGCCTGGTCTCCGCCGTCCAGGAATTCGGCAGCGTGCTGGGCCCGTTGTTCGGCGCACTGGTCCTGTCCTTCACCTCCTGGCGCGGGATCTTCGCGATCAACCTGGCCGGCGGGGTGCTGCTGGTGCTGGTCGTCGGCGCACTGGCTCGCGGCTCGGTGGTTGAGGTGCGAGCGCCAGCGAGCCTCGAAACCCCCGCAGGCGATGCACCTCACCGGGTTTCGAGGCTCGCTGCGCTCGCACCTCGACCAGCGGCGGCCGTCACCGCACTCCTGCTCGCGATCACCCTCACCGCCGGGGTGATCACCTTCCTCGAACCCGCGTCGATCCAGCGCGACCTCACCTGGGGCCAGCTCTTCATCCCGTACGTCGACGGCGGCAGCCGCTGGGTCACCCCGATCGGCCTCGTCACGATCGGCTCCTTCGTCGCGTTCCTGGTCTGCTGCTGGTTTCTGCCCCGGCCCCTGGTCGACCTGCGCGGCTGGTTCCGGCACCTGCTGGACGCGGACCTGCTCGGCGCCGGCCTGCTCGCCGCGGCCCTCGGCGGCATCGTCCTGGCGTTCGCCACGGCCGACCCGGAGGTGGCGGTCTTCTCCCCACAGGGTCCGTGGTTCCTCGTGGGCTCGGGGATTGCGGTGATCCTGCTGCTGGTGCACCTGCGCCGTGCCGATGACCCGATCGTGCCGCGCGGGGCGCTCCGGGCGACGCCTGCGTGGGGCGCCCTGGTCGTCAGCTTCCTCGTCGGCTGGGCACTGATCGCGGCGCTGGTCGACATCCCGCTGTTCGCACGCACGACCACCCAGCCCGACTCACAGCTCGGCGCCGCGCTGGTCCTGCTCCGCTTCCTTGCCGCCTTGCCGTTCGGTGCCATCGTCGGCGGGTGGCTGCTGCGCCGCCTCAACGCCGGCGTGCTGACGGCCATCGGCATGGCGGCGGCAGGTGTCTCGTTCCTCGCGATGGCCCAGTGGGACGCCACGAGCCTCGACGGCTTCGGCTCGAACGTCCCCCTGGTGATCGGCGGCTTCGGCTTCGGCCTCGCCCTCGCGCCGGTCAACGCCGCGATCCTGGCCAACACCGACGACGACTCCCACGGCCTGGCCAGCGCGCTCGTGGTGGTCGCCCGGATGATCGGCATGCTGGTCGGCATCTCCGCGCTGACGACCATCGGCCTGCGCCGCCTCTACGCCACCCAGGCAGCCGACCCCTCGCTCGGCATCCGCGAGCTCGGCATCGTCCAGGAGCACGCCGTCTTCGTCGGCGCTGCCGTCGCGGCGTTCGCCGCCGCCGTACTGGCGTTGATCCTGTTCGCCCGCGCGGGTACCCGCGAAGTGGACACCGCGGAAGTGCTCCGGACTGCTGGATAGACTTCCGCCATGGGTGAATTCGACGATCTGTTGAAGGCCAACCGCGAGTTCGCGGACCACTTCGAGTTCGGTGGTTTCGACGGCAAGGCCCATGCCGGTGTCGCAATCGTGACCTGCATGGACTCGCGCATCGACCCCCTGAAGATGCTCGGCCTGAAGCACGGCGACGCGAAGATCTTCCGCAACCCGGGTGGTCGCGTGACCGAGGCCGCGCTCGAGGCGCTGGTCCTGGGCGTGCACCTTCTCAACGTCGACCGGATCCTGGTCATCCCGCACACCCGCTGCGCCATGGCGTCGTCGTCCGAGGCCGACATCCAGGCCAAGATCGGTGAGGCGACCGGCCAGGACGTGTCGTGGCACCCGTTCCACGTCATCGCCAACCAGAAGACCGCGCTGGCCGAGGACATCCGTCGGGTCCGCTCGCACCCGCTGATCCCGGAGACCATCCACGTCGGCGGCTTCATCTACGACGTCGACACCGGCCTGCTCTCCCAGCAGGTCTGAGCCCAGCGCCCGGCTCAGGCGTCGAGGAGCGCGCGGAGCGACTTGTCGACGAGCGCGCCCGTCAGCTCGTCGAGTCGCGCGCGCAGCTCGGCCAGCGTGCCGATCGATCCGAGCAGGTCGACCAACGTCCCGGTGTCGGCCACCGGATCGGCGATCGCGTAGTCCATCAGCAGCGGGCAGTCCACCGCCCCGCCGTCCGGCTCGGGCGGCAGGTCCGGCACCCAGCAGCCGACCTCGAGCGCCAGCGTCGCGCGCTGGCCAACGCCCGTGACCCGCGGGTCGACGTACCAGAACAGGTCACCGACCTGCAGCCGCAGGTGACCGCGACGGGCCTTGGCACCCCGCGCCTTGAGGACCTTGACGACGGCCGCCCTCGTGTCGCTCACCACTGCTTGATCGCCCCCACGGAGAAAGAGGGAAAGCGGCAAGATCGCCTTCCTCGCCCAACCTACAGCGCCGTGGCTTCCCGGGCGGCCCCATCCGTGCCATGGTCGGCCCAGCAACGACGTGGACGGAGCACTCGATGGAGATCGTCGCATCATGGCCGGCGAGCTCACCTCTCGCCGGGGTCGGTGCCTGGGCCCGGCGCGCCGAGGACCTCGGCTTCGACGTGATGCACGTGCCGGAGACGATCCACGACCCGTTCACCGTCGCGGCGCTCGCGCTGGCGAACACGACGACCCTGACGGTGCGCACCAGCATGGTGGTCGCCTTCGCGCGCAGCCCGATGCTCACCGCCTACACGGCGTGGGACCTCGCACGGTTCTCCGGCGGACGGTTCCAGCTGGGGCTGGCCTCACAGGTGCGCGGCAACATCATCGGACGCTACGCCGCACCGTGGTCCGAGCCCGTGGCCCGGCTCAGCGACTACGTCGCAGCGGTCCGGGCCTCGTTCGAGAGCTTCCAGACCGGTGCGGAGCTGAACCACGACGGCCCGCACTACCCGCTGACCCGCCTCCAGCCGTACTTCAACCCCGGCCCGTTGGACGTCGCGGCGCCGACGATCTGGACCGGGGGCGTGAACCGCGGGATGTGCGAGCTCGCCGGGCAGGTCGCGGACGGCTTCGTCTGCCACCCCACGAACAGCCACCCCACCATGATCAGCTCGGCGATCCTGCCCGCCCTGCAGACGGGCTGCGAGCGCGCCGGCCGGTCCGGGCTCCCGCGCCTCATTGCCGGTCCCCAACCCCTCATGGCGGCGTCGTACGACGACCTCGCCGCGGTCCGCGATGCCCGACGCCCCGAGCTGGCCTTCCTCTACAGCACCCCCGCCTACCGCCCCCAGCTCGCGATGTTCGACCTCGAGGACCTCGGCGAGGAGCTGACCGCCATGGCAGCGCGATCGGACTGGGCGGGGCTGGGCGACCACCTCACCGACGAGGTCATCGACCGGCTCGTGCCGCAGGGCACCTTCGCCACGCTCCCCGACGTTCTCGCCACCTGGTACGCCGGGTTGTGCGACGGCATCGTGCTCGGCGTCCCGGACGCCCCGGACGACGTGGTCCGCGACCTCGTGCGGCGTTGCCGCGAGATCGACTGATCCCACCAGGCAGCGATCGCGTTCACTCGTCGTCGAAGTCGTACCGCTCCCTGAAGTCCTCCGGCGACATCATCGACAAGTCCCGCTGCACGTCGCCCAGGACGCGCGTGGCCTGCGTGTGTCTGCGCACCCAGGCGATGGTGGCCACCACCTCACCCGACTCCAGCCGGCGGATCTCGATCCGGTGGCGCGGGTCGGTCATGTCGCCGTACCACCCGAAGGTGATGACGGACAGAACGGCGATGGCAACGGCGCCGACCGAGTCGAACTCGTCGATGACCAGTGCTGCCCGATAGAGATGCTTGGCCCGGTCCTCGGGCACAGTCACGGCGACTCCCGCTTCCTCAGCACCGAGCGCCCCACCGTCCCGGCTCGCGTCACGCGTCCAGCGATTCCATGTCGACCTCGTAGGCACCCTGGACGATGAACTCCTTGCGCGGAGCCACCTCGCTGCCCATCAGCAGCTCGAACACCTCGGCCGACACGGCGGCGTCGTCGACCGTCAACCGTCGGAGGGTACGACGACGGGGGTCCATGGTCGTCTCGGCCAGCTGGTCGGCGTCCATCTCGCCGAGACCCTTGTAGCGCTGCACCGGGTCCTTCCAGCGGATGTTCTTCTTCTTCAGCTCGGCGAGCTTTCGCTGCAGCTCGGGGTCGGAGAAGGTGTAGACGTACTTCTCCTGGCCCTTGCGGGGGTTGGAGATCTCGATGCGGTGCAGGGGCGGGACGGCGGTGTAGACGCGACCCTCGGCGACCAGGTCGGGCATGTACTTGAAGAACAGCGTCGCCAGCAGGCACCGGATGTGGGCGCCGTCGGAGTCCGCGTCCGCCATGAAGATGATCCGGCCGTAGCGGCGCGCCTCGAGGTCGAAGGTGCGACCCGAGCCGGCGCCGACCACCTGGATGATCGAGGCGCACTCGGTGTTCTTGAGCATGTCGCCGACCGAGGCCTTCTGGACGTTGAGGATCTTGCCCCGGATCGGCAGCAACGCCTGGAACTCCGCGTTGCGGGCCAGCTTCGCCGTACCGAGCGCGGAGTCACCCTCGACGATGAACAGCTCGGTGCGCTCGTTGTCGTTGGCTCGGCAGTCCGCCAGCTTGGAGGGCAGCGAGGACGACTCGAGCGCGTTCTTCCGGCGCTGGGTCTCCTTGTGCTGGCGCGCGGCGATGCGGGTCTTCGAGGCACCGACGACCTTCTCCATGAGGAGCTTGGCCTGGGCCTTCTCGACCCGCTTGGTCGAGGTCAGGAACTCCTTGAGCTGCTGCGCCACGACCTTGCTCACCACCGCCTTGGCCGCGGGGGTGCCGAGGATCTCCTTGGTCTGGCCCTCGAACTGCGGCTCGGCCAGACGCACCGTGACGACCGCCGTCATGCCCTCGAGGATGTCGTCCTTGGTCACATTGTCGTCGTTGACCTTGAGCGCCTTGGTGGCGCGCATCGCCTCGTTGAACGTCTTGGTCAAGGCCGACTCGAAGCCGCTGACATGGGTGCCGCCCTTGGGCGTGGCAATGACGTTGACGAACGACTTGACCTCGGTGTCGTAGCCGGTGCCCCACCGTACGGCGACGTCGACGACGAGCTCACGCTCGACGTCCTGCGGGCTCATGTGACCCTTGTCGTCGAGCATCGGCACCGTCTCGGTGAAGGTGTCGCTGCCCTGCAGCCGGAGCACGTCGGTGATCGCCTCGTCGTGCGCCAGGAACTCGCAGAACTCCCCGATGCCGCCGTCGTGGCGGAAGCGCTCCTCGGTGTGCTCGGCTTCGCGCTGGTCACGGATCACCAGCTCGAGCCCGGGCACGATGAACGAGGTCTGCCGGGCCCGCCCGATCAGGCCGTCCAGCTCGAACTTGGAGTCCTTGGTGAAGATCTGCCGGTCCGGCCAGAACCGGACCCGCGTGCCCGACTTGCCCTTGGCGACACGGCCGCCCTTGCGGCTGAGTCCGGTCGCGGGCGTGAACGGCGCGTCCGGACCGTCGCCGGCGAAGGTGCCGGGACCGCCGCGCTGGAAGCTCATCCCCTGCGTCGCCGGGGAGCGGTCGACGTCGATGTCCATCCGGCTCGACAGGGCGTTGACCACGGACAGGCCCACGCCGTGCAGACCACCGGTCGCGGCGTACGACGACCCGCCGAACTTGCCGCCGGCGTGGAGCTTCGTCGCGACGAGCTCGACACCGGTCAGCCCGCTCTTGGGCTCCTTGTCCGTCGGAATGCCGCGCCCGTCGTCGTACACCTCGACGGAGCCGTCGGGGAACAGGGTGACCTCGACCTTGTGGGCAGCGCCCGCGAGCGCCTCGTCCACGCCGTTGTCGATGATCTCCCAGAGGCAGTGCATCAACCCGCGGGTGTCGGTGGAGCCGATGTACATCCCCGGACGCTTCCGCACGGCCTCGAGGCCCTCAAGGACCAGCAGATGCGCTGCGTTGTAGGTGTTGTCGGCGATGACCTGCTCCTCGAAGTGATGCGGATGACACGGTGGTGGACGCCCACGCGGGGCGGGTGGAGGTACGAATCTACCGGCGACACGCCGGAGTCCGGTGCAGGCACACGGGCTGGGGCGGCGAGACGATGCCAGGTATCCCTCCCACAACGGGAGGGGTCACCGGTCGGACCAGGGAACCCTGATCGATCGGATGGTCACAGGGATGTTTCAAGCGGTGGAAAATCAGACAGCAGACACCCATCAGGTGATTGGATGAAGGCTCCGCAGTGGATTGAAAGCTCACGTTGACGGGAATCTTTGATCCAGTCGCTACGTTGATCACGTCGACACCCGATAGGGGTGAAGACGAAAGAAAGAGAGGCCGAGATGACAACTATCGTTGCTCCCAGCGCCCCGCTCACCGCGGAGGACCGCTGCGACCGTTGTGGTGCCCAGGCCTACCTCCGCGTAGAACTCACCTCCGGTGGCGAACTGCTCTTCTGTGCCCACCACGCTCGCGAGCACGGTGACAAGCTCAAGGAGATCGCGGCGAACGTCCACGACGAGACCCACAAGCTGACGACGAAGCCGGCATTCGCCGACGACTGAGTCACCCCGCTCCACCGAAGGGCTCCGGCGCGCTGCGCCGGGGCCCTTCGCATTTCACCAGCAGGGCCGCTCGACCGATGGTGGGTTAGTTAGGTTAGGCTTCCCTGTCGTGAAGAGAACTCTGGCCCTCGCGCTCGCGACCGTGCTCACGCTCGGTACCGCCGCCTGCAGCTCCGACGTTGCCGACAAGTCCGATGCCAAGGACTCCTCGAAGGTCCCCGACGGGCCCTGGGAGTTCACCGACGGCTCGGGCGAGGTCGTCGAGCTCGACAAGACGCCGACCCGGATCATCGCCCACGCCGCCGAGGCCGCCGCGCTGATGGCGTACGGCATCAAGCCGGTCGGGATCTACGCCGACGAGCCGGTCACGACCGACCCCAACCTCAAGGACCTGGACCTCACCGGGATCGCGATCCTCGGCGAGGAGTGGGGTTCCATCGACGTCGCCAAGGCCTCGACCCTGAGCCCTGACCTGATCGTCGCCGACTGGTGGCCCGCCGAGAAGGCCCACTCGGGCTTCGAGGACGGCGTGAAGGCCAAGAGCAAGAAGCTCGCGGAGCTCGCGCCCGTCGTCGGCGCGGCGCAGGGCGACTCCATCCTCGACCTCGCCGAGGGCTACGAGGACCTGGCCGAGAGCCTTGGCGCGGACATCGAGAACTCCCAGGGCAGCAAGGACAAAGCCGCCTTCGAGAAGTCGCGCGACGCGTTCATCGCGGCGATGAAGGACAAGGACTTCACCGCCCTCGCCGTCTCCCCCGCCAGCGACCTGCTCTACGTCGCCAACCCGGAGTTCGCGCCCGAGCTGCTCGACTTCGACCGCTGGGGCCTGGACATCATCGAGCCCGACTCCCCCGACAAGGGCTTCCCGTACTGGGAGAACCTGAGCTGGGAGAAGGCCGACAAGTACCAGCCCGACGTGCTGATGTTCGACAGCCGCAGCTTCATCGCCGACCAGAAGACCGTCAAGGACCAGCCGACGTGGAGCTCGATCCGCGCAGCGAAGGCCGGTCAGGTCGTCGAGTGGCCCGGCTTCTGGCTGCACACGTACGGCCACTACGCCGTCGCCCTCGACAAGCTCACCGAGGAGCTGTCCGGCCTCGACGACTCCATCGGTGACTGACCAGGCGGTGGCCACCGCGACCGTGGCGCCGGATGCGATGCGTCGCGTCCGGCGCCCGGGCGCGCTCACCGCCGGGCTGTTCGTGCTCGGCGGCCTGGTCCTGCTGACCGGCTTCGTCAGCGTCACCCAGGGCTCGCGGTCCATCGGCCTCTCCGAGGTCATCGACGCACTGCGCCAGTTCACCGCGGCGACCACCGACGACACCGTCACCATCGAGCTGCGCGTGCCGCGCACGATCCTCGGCGTGCTCGTCGGCGCCGCGCTCGGCGTCTCCGGAGCGGTCCTGCAGGGACTGACCCGCAACGCGCTCGCCGACCCCTCGATCATGGGCATCGAGGCGGGCGCCGCCCTGGCCGTCGTCGCCGGGATCACCCTGCTCGGAGTCAGCGGCATCCAGCTCCACGTCGTGCTGGCCTTCGTCGGTGCCCTCGCCGCGACTGCTCTCGTGTACGCCGTCGGCTCGATCGGCCGCGAAGGCGCGACGCCCGTCAAGATGGCGCTCGCCGGAGCCGCGATCACGGCCGGCCTCACGGCCGTCACGACCGGCCTGCTGCTCACCGACCTGCAGGCCCAGCAGGAGTACCGCTTCTGGCAGGTCGGTTCGCTGGCCGGACGCTACGCCCCGATCGTCACCGGAGTGGCCCCGATCCTCATCCTCGGCCTGGTCGTCGGGGTGCTCTGTGGCCGCCCGCTCAATGCACTCGCCCTCGGCGACGACGCCGCCCGCGGGCTCGGCGTCTCCCTGACCCGCACCCGGATCGGCCTGTTCACGGTCGTCGCGGTGCTGTGCGGTGCCGCGACCGCGGCCTGTGGCCCGATCGTGTTCGTCGGCCTCGTCGTGCCCCACGTCGCCCGTGCAATATGCGGCCCGGACTACCGGTGGATCCTGCCGTACTCGCTGCTGCTCGGACCGCTGCTGCTCCTCGGCGCCGACATCCTCGGCAGGGTGATCGGCGGCGACGGCGAGCTGCAGGTCGGCATCGTGCTGGGCATGCTCGGCGCACCGTTCTTCATCCTGCTCGTGCGCTACAGCCGGTTGGCGGAGCTGTGAGCACGGCGACCCTGGTCGCAGCAGAAGCAGCGGTCGACGTACGACGACACCGGCGGAGGCGTCGACAGCGCGCGATCGCCGTACCGACCGTGCTGCTGGGTGTCGCGCTGCTGCTGGGCCTGCTGACGCTCTGCTTCGGCTCGGTCCGCCTGAGCTTCAGCCAGGTGCTGGGCTCGCTCCTCGGCACCGGCGACAACCCCGCCGTGGACTTCATCGTCCAGGACCTGGCCGTCCCCCAGGTCAAGGCGGCCATCGGCGTCGGACTCGCGCTCGGCGCCGCCGGCACGATCTTCCAGCAGCTGCTGCGCAATCCGCTGGCCTCGCCGGACTTCGTCGGGATCTCGGCCGGCGCCAGCGTGTTCGCGGTGGCCGGTCTCGCCGTCCCGGCACTGTCCGGCCCGAGCATCCCGGTGCTCGCGCTCGTCGGCGCCCTGGTGTTCGCGACCGCGATGTACCTGCTCGCCTGGCGCGACGGCGTCTCGGGCTACCGGTTCATCCTGATCGGGATCGGGATGTCGGCGTTCGCCACCAGCATCACCGGCTTCCTGCTCACCCGGACCTCGCTCACCGAAGCGCGCGAAGCCCTGCACTGGCTCACCGGATCGATCGGCCAGGCCGGCGACACCGAGAACAACGTGCTGCTGGTGTGCCTGCTGCTGCTGGCGCCCACCGTGCCCGTCCTGCAACGGATGCTGCGCAACGTCGAGCTCGGCGACGACACCGCCCGCGGGCTCGGCACCCGTCTGGAACCCACGCGCCTCCTGCTGCTCGGCGTCGGGGTCCTGCTCACGGCTCTGGCCACGGCCGTCGCCGGCCCGATCGCCTTCGTCGCGCTGGTGGCCGGCCCGGTCGCGGACCGACTGCTCGGCCCGGCGCGCGGCGGCATCGTGGCTGCGGGAGCCGTCGGCGCGGTCCTGTGCCTGGTCGCCGACTACATCGCCGTCCAGGTCCTTCCCATCGAGATGCCGACCGGCGTCGTCACGGGGGCCGTCGGGGCGCCGTACCTCCTGTGGCTGCTGGCCACCACCAACCGGAGAGGAGTGGGCGGATGACCCTGCCCATCACCGAGACCCCAGCCGTCGAACACACCACCGCCCGCCTCGCGGCCCGCGGCCTCGCTCTCGGGTACGACGACAGGACCGTCGTACGCGACCTGGACCTCGACATCCTCGATGGCCGGGTCACCGCCATCGTGGGTGCCAATGCATGCGGCAAGTCGACCCTGCTGCGCGGGCTCGCCCGACTGCTGCGCCCGCGCGCCGGCGAGGTCCTGCTCGACGGCACGCCCATCCTCGACCACGGCTCGCGCGAGGTGGCCCGGATCCTCGGGCTGCTCCCGCAGACCCCCGTCGCGCCGGACGGGATCACGGTGGGCGACCTGGTGTCGCGGGGCCGGCACCCGCACCAGGGCTGGTTCCGGCACTGGTCGGCCCGGGACGACGACGCCGTGGCCGCGGCGCTGGACGCCACCGACACGGCATCGCTGATCGCCCGGCCCCTGCACGAGCTCTCCGGCGGGCAACGCCAGCGGGTGTGGGTCGCCATGGCCCTGGCCCAGGAGACCGACCTGCTGCTGCTCGACGAGCCGACGACCTTCCTCGACATCGCACACCAGGTCGACCTCCTGCGCCTGCTGCGCACGCTCAACCGCGAGACCGGCCGCACGATCGTGACCGTGCTGCACGACCTCAACCTCGCCTGTCGCTACAGCGACCACCTCGTGGTGATGTGCGACGGCGAGGTCCTGGCCGAGGGCGCCCCCGTCGAAGTCGTGACCGCCGCACTCGTCGAACGGGCCTTCGGACTGGGTTGCGTCGTCGTGCCGGACCCCGTTGCGGGCACGCCGATGATCGTGCCGTCCGGGGACTGACCGGCACCCCGGCCGACCGGATTCTTTGTTCACGGGGCTGTCGCGCGACATCCACCCGCAGCACGCTGGACGCCCACCCGCGCCCTGTCGCATGGACCTGTGCGACTGCCCCTCCTTCGCCTGACCCTTGCCACCACCCTCGCCGCGGGCGCCCTCACCGCAGGCCTGACCCACCACGGGTCGGCCGAGCCGCTGGAGCCGGTGCAGCACGGCTTCGCCGTCGCGGCTGCGAAGCAGGCGTCCGTTGCTGTCACGACCCCCGAGCCGGTGCGGCCGGACGCGCGGGTGCTCCGGGTCCAGGACGGCGACACCGTCGTCGTACGGCTGCGCAACGGATCCGTGCGCTACGTCCGGATCCTCGGCATCGACACCCCGGAGACCATCCTGGGGGCACACGAGTGCGGCGGCCCCACGGCGTCCAAGCACCTGAAGGCCCTGCTGCCCCGCGGCACCGGCGTCGTGATGCGCGCCGACCCCCACCAGCCCCGCGTCGATCGCTATGACCGACTGCTCCGCTACGTCCGCAGGTCCTCCGACCGGCTGGACCTGGGACAGGACCAGCTGAGCCGCGGGCTCGCGGAGGTCTACGTCTACCGCAACGGCCCGTTCAGGAAGCGGGCCACCTACGAACGCGTGGAGCAGGCGGCGCAGCACGCGCGCGTCGGGATCTGGACGTGGTGCTGACCCGGTCGGGCGGCTGACCGGTCAGCCGAGCGGACCGGCCACCACCGTTCCCCCGGCGATGCGCAGGTCCCCGCCGTCGTCGGAACCGACCTGTTCGAGGTCGGCCGAACGTGCCAGCCACGGCACGCCCCCGGTGCAGGCCAGGGCAGCCTGGAGGTCCACGACGGGTCGCGCACCCTCGTCGGGCACCGTCGCCTCCCGGTCACCCACCCGGACCTGCAGGTGGTCCGGCCCTTCCTGCTCGTCATGCGTACGCCAGATGACGGCCGGCCCGTCGCACCCCGACGCCGTCATGAAGCTCAGGCCACCGCCGATCTCGGAGTCCGACATCTCGACCGGGGCCTCGCCGAGACGGACGACCGCACCGTCCGGGCCACGGGTGAGCAGTGCCTGCCGTGTCGGCACGGTCGTGGGACCGGCCGCACCCTCGACCTGCTGGCCGGCCTCGTCCTGGATCCAGGTGAGCCGGACTCCCTTGCCGTCGGCCACGACCCGCATGTCGGTGGCCCCGTCGTGAGACCAGCGCTCCGTGAAGCCCCCGGTCGTGCCGCCGCGGCGCAGCAGGTGGTACTCCGTCGCCCAGTAGTACTGCGTGTCGAAGGTGGACTGCCACGTGGCAGAGATCGTGCCGACCAGCAGAGCCTCGCCTCCACCGGGGAGCGCCACGATCTGCGCTGCCTCGGTGGCGATGTCGTCGAGCGGCACCGGTATGGGGTCTGTCCACGTGCCGCCTGCCGGCAGGTACGAGACCTGCACCGGTCCCCCGCCGCCACGGTTCGTGCCCGTCGTGGCCAGGTGCACACCGCCGTCCTCGTCGAGCGCCATCGACCCGGCGTCGTACGACGACAGGTCGGTGAGGTTCCAGTCCTCTCCCGCCGGCCGCAGGGCCAGCACGCGCACTCCCTCGTCGGGGTAGCCGAGCACCGCGACATCCCCGCGGGCGTTGACCTGCACGTCCTCGAGATAGGCCATCGCCCCCAGGGTCTCGGCCTCGGTCCAGGCGCCGTCCGCCTGGCGCACGCGCGCCACGACTGGCGGCGACGTCGGCTCCTCGCTGTCGGACTCCTCGCCGGACGCCTCGGTCCAGAGCGCGACGCCGACACCCGACGGGTTGATCACGACCCGCGCGCCGGAGGTTCGGACACCGTCGGTCGAGAGGCTCTCGCCGGACGTCCATCCGCTGCCGTCGTACGAGCTGGTGACGACGCCGCCGTACGGACCGTCGTCGGCGAGGCGGGACGCGACGAGGACCAGGCCGTCACCGGTTCCGAACAGCTGCGGGTCGACCGTGTCCGCCAGGCGCAGCTCTCCGGACGGTGCCACGGACGACTGCGCGGCAGCCTCGGGCTTCGCGTCCGACTCGTGCTCGAGACTGCAGCCGGCCACGAGGGCTCCGACGAGCAACAGGACAGGGACCCCGGACCCGAGAACGCGGCGCATGGCCCGAGCGTACGACCGCCCCGTGTCCGCTGCTGCGGAGACGGGGCGGTCGTGGCGTTCCTGGTGCGATCAGTCGTGCGTCAGTCCAGGTAGTCGCGCAGGACCTGCGAGCGCGAGGGGTGACGGAGCTTCGACATGGTCTTCGACTCGATCTGGCGGATCCGCTCGCGGGTCACGCCGTAGACCTTGCCGATCTCGTCCAGCGTCTTGGGCTGGCCGTCGGTCAGGCCGAAGCGCATCGACACGACGCCTGCTTCACGCTCGGAGAGCGTGTCGAGGACGGCGTGCAGCTGCTCCTGGAGCAGCGTGAACGACACCGCGTCGGCCGGCACGATCGCCTCGGAGTCCTCGATGAGGTCACCGAACTCCGAGTCGCCGTCCTCACCCAGGGGGGTGTGCAGCGAGATCGGCTCACGGCCGTACTTCTGGACCTCGACGACCTTCTCCGGGGTCATGTCGAGCTCCTTGGCGAGCTCTTCCGGAGTGGGCTCGCGACCGAGGTCCTGCAGCATCTGGCGCTGGACACGGGCGAGCTTGTTGATGACCTCGACCATGTGGACCGGGATCCGGATGGTGCGGGCCTGGTCGGCCATGGCGCGGGTGATCGCCTGACGGATCCACCACGTGGCGTACGTCGAGAACTTGTAGCCCTTGGTGTAGTCGAACTTCTCGACCGCGCGGATCAGACCGAGGTTGCCCTCCTGGATCAGGTCCAGGAACAGCATGCCGCGGCCGGTATAGCGCTTGGCCAGCGAGACGACGAGGCGGAGGTTGGCCTCGAGAAGGTGGTTCTTGGCGCGGCGGCCGTCCTCGGAGATCCACTCGAGCTCTTCGGTCATCTTCGGGCTGATCTTGCCGCCCTTGCCGAGCTTCTCCTCGGAGAAGAGACCGGCCTCGATCCGCTTGGCGAGCTCGACCTCCATCTCGGCGTTGAGGAGGGGGACCTTGCCGATCTGCTTCAGGTAGTCCTTGACCGGGTCGGCGGTCGCGCCGGCGGCCATGACCTGCTGGGCAGGCTCGTCGGTCTCGTCGGCCGAGGAGACGATGAAGGACGCGGTCTTCTCGTCCTCCTTGATCGTCGGGTCGGCGACGACATCCTTCTCGAACTGGTCGTCCGGGATGTCGGGGAGGATCTTCTTCCCGTCCGGGCCGATCGCGACGACGGCGACATCAGCGAGGTCGACGACCTCGGCAGCAGCCTTCTTCGCGGGCGCCGCCTTCTTGGCAGCCGCCTTCTTCGCCGGAGCGGGAGCAGCAGCCGCGGCGGGCGCGGCCGGAGCGGCAGCAGCCTTCTTGGCGGGCGCCTTCTTGGCGGTGGTGGCGGTCGCCGCAGCCTTCTTGGCCGTGGTGGCAGCCACGGCACGCTGCTCGACGGGCGAGCCGAGCTCCACGGCGATACCGAGGCCCGACAGGTGGCCCATCAGGCCCTTCAGGTGGGCAGGTGCGACGTCAGCAGCAGCACAGGCCTGACGGACGTCCTCCGCAGCGACACTGCCCGACGGTGCGCCACGCTCAATCAGCGCGACGATCGACGGGTGCGTGAGCACGACGGGCGGGACCGAACGATGGTTCGAAGACACGAACACCTCTCGATTCAAACGGAACTTGGGCGCGGCGAGGCCCGGAGGCGTCAAGACCGCTTCGTCATTCTGCCACGGGCACGGGCACCGTCTGACCATCGGGGCGTGTTGCGGCCCTGACGGTCAGGTCTGGTCGTGCTGAAGAACGAAGACGTACGGCGCAGAGTCACGCAGGTCCATCACGCCCAGGAGGGTGTCGGCGTCGACCCGGCGGAAGACGTCGATGATCGGCAGGTGGTCGTAGACCATCGCGGCACTGACGACGCCGCGGTACTCGACGGCACGGAGGCGCGCCCGGTGCTTCTTGGTCCGAAGGGCCGCCTTGAGGGCGCCGACGGCACCCTGGGAGCGGTCGACCACGGCCGACGGGATCTTCGGTGCGATGCCGAGGGGCACCTTGCGCGGCTCGACCGCGAAGACCTCTCCCCCACGCCCCTGGAAGAGCAGGGGGTGGACGTGGTCGGCGTCGTCGAACTGCTTGCCGTACCAGCCCGAGGCCTCGAGCAGGCCGTCCATCGGGTGGCCGGTCAGCAGCTCACGGCCCCGGTACCTCCCGCGGAGCTCGTCGCAGGTCACGGCGGGGAGCGAGTCGAAGAACGCGAGCGCCGTCTCGGGATCGGTCCCGCGCTCGAGCTCGGCGAGCGTCGCAGCGGCGGTCGTCGCGGCGCTCATGCCGACACCCGCAGTGCGCCAGGAGCGTTGGCGGGAACGACCGGCGCCTTCGGGGCCACCGCCGCGATGCGCTCGTACGCCGCGCCGAGCGCGGGTCGAGCGTCCTGTTCGCCCTTGTTGGGCCAGAACGCCATCGCCCGCTCCGCCTGGGCGGTGATCGTCAGCGACGGGTTCACGCCGAGGTTGGCGGTGATCGCGCTGCCGTCGGCGATGTGCAGGCCGGGGTAGCCGTAGATCCGCTGGTAGGGGTCGATCACCCCGGTGGCCGGCGAGTCACCGATGGTGCAGCCACCGATGTAGTGCGCCGTCGCCGGGATGTTGAAGATGTCCGTGGCGACGTTCCCCGGATCGGCGTCGGCCTTGACGGCGTACTCACGGGCGATCTCGTGGGCCAGCGGGATCCAGTCGGGGTTCGGCTCGCCGGTGCCCTGCTTCGTCTTGAGCTGTCCGCCCTTGAGGAACGAGGTCAGCGAGTTGTCCACGGACTGCATCACCAGCAGGATCACGGACCGCTCGGACGCGCGCCGCAGGTCCATCGACCGCAGCATGACGAGCGGGTGCAGCACTGCGCCCAGCAGGAACCGCAGGAAGCGGAACGCGCCACCGTCGATCATCGGCACGGTCTGGGCGAACATGGAGTTCTGGCCCTTGCCGTAGGTGCAGACCTCGACGTGGGTCTGCGGCTCGGGGTGGATCGAGGAGGTGATGGCGACGCCCTGGGCGAAGTCGTCACGGCTCCTGCTCTGCACGCCGATGATCGCCTCGGAGTTGCTGCGGGTCAGCTCCCCCAGCCGCGGGGACAGCTCGGGCAGGGTGCCGTCGTCGCGCAGCTTGTGCAGCAGCTTCTGGGTGCCGAGCGCGGCCGCGGCGAAGACGACGTGCTCGGCCGTGAACGTACGCCGACCCTTGCGCAGCTTTCCGTTGGAACGCTCGGTGTCGACGACGTACCCGTCACCGTCCTTGCGGACCGACGTCACGGTGGTGAGCGGGTGCACCTCGGCACCGTTCTGCTCGGCGAGGTAGAGGTAGTTCTTGTCCGTCGTGTTCTTGGCGTTGTGCTTGCAGCCGGTGAAGCACTCCGAGCAGTGGATGCAGCCGGACCGGCGAGGACCGGCGCCGCCGAAGTACGGGTCGTCGACCTCCGAGCCCTCGTTGCCCTCGTTGAAGAACACGCCGACCTGGGTCTTGTGGAACGTCTCGGCCACGCCGCGGCCACGCGCGACCTGCAGCAGCAGGTCGTCCTTGGGTCCGGTGCGTGGGTTCTCCACGACACCGAGCATCCGCTTGGCCTGGTCGTAGTACGGCGCCAGCTCGTCGTGCCAGTCGGTGATGTGCGCCCAGGCCTTGTCGTCGTAGAACGCCGGAAGCGGTTCGTAGAGCGTGTTGCCGTAGATCAGGGATCCGCCTCCGACGCCCGAACCACTGAAGACCAGGCACTTGCCGAGCACGCTGATCCGCTGCGGGCCGGTGAACCCGAGCCGCGGTGCCCAGATCGACTTGCGGAGGTTCCAGTTGGTCTTCGGGAAGTTCTCGGCGTTCCAGCGCCGGCCGGCCTCGAGCACACCGACCCGGTAGCCCTTCTCGGTCAGGCGCAGTGCCGTCACGCTCCCGCCGAAGCCCGAGCCGACGACGATGACGTCGTAGTCGTGCCTGTTGCTGCTCATCAGGAAACCGCCTCGTAGTCGGCAGGGTCGAACTTCGCCTGCGCCTTGTACTGGATCCCGAGCCGGGGCCAGTTTGTCGTGATTCGTCCGCTCGCGGTGCGATACCAGGACGAGCACTGCGTCCAGACGCTGTCCTTGAGCTGCGCCTGTATGCGCTCGTCGTACTCCTGCTCGACCTCGGGCCGCACGGCCAGCGGCCGCGCCACGTGGGCCAGGTGCGCGACGTACTTGCCGAGGTAGGCCGCCTGCGCCTCGAGGAAGTAGATGATCGAACCGCCACCGGTGTTGGTGTTGGGGCCGTACATGATGAACAGGTTCGGGAAGTGCGGGACGGTCATGCCGTAGTAGGCGCGCGCGCCGCTGCCGCGCCACACGTCATGCAGGTCGCGGCCGTCGTCACCCTTGATGGACATCGGCGCCAGGAACTCGGTCGCCTTGAAGCCGGTCCCCCAGACGATGGCGTCGACCTCGTGCTCGCGGCCGTCGGCCGTCACCACGGCGTTCGGCGTGATCGCGGTGATGGCGTCGGTGATGACGTCGACGTTCGGCTGCGCCAGGGCAGGGAGGTAGTTGTCGGAGAAGAGGACGCGCTTGCAGCCCATCGTGTAGTCGGGCCACACCTTCTCGAACAGGCCGGGCTTCGCCTTGGTCTGCTGGCGCATGTGCCGCTTCGACCTCGCCTTGAGCACGGCGGCCAGCGGCCGGGAGTAGACCCACGCGATGCTGAGTGCCTCGACCGCGCCGTACCAGGTCAGCCGCTCGGCGCGCTCGGTGACGGGCAGCTTCTCGAACACCCGGTGGTGCCGCTCGCTGAACTCCCGGTCGGGCCGCGGAAGGATGTGCGGCCCAGTGCGCTGGAACAGCGCCAGCTGCCCGACCTGCTTCTGGAGCTCGGGGACGAACTGGACCGCGCTGGCGCCGGTGCCGATCACCGCGACCCGCTTGCCGCTCAGGTCGACGTCGTGGTCCCACTCGGCGGAGTGGAAGCTGTCGCCCTGGAAGGAGTCAGCCCCGGCGATGTCGGGGATCGAGGGACGCGACAGCTGTCCGACCGCGGAGACGAGCACGTCCACGACGGCGGCCTCACCGGTGTCGAGCTCGACCGTCCACTTCCCGGAGTCCTGGTCGAATGCCGCGCCGGTCACTTCAGTCCCGAACCGGATGTGGCGGCGGACGTCGTACTTGTCGGCAACGTGGCGGATGTACTCGAGGATCGCGGGCTGCCGGGAGAACCGGTGCGGCCAGCGCGGGTTGGGCTCGAAGGAGTACGAGTAGAACGGCGACGGGACGTCGCACGCCGCACCCGGGTAGGTGTTCTCGCGCCACACTCCCCCGACGTCGTCGGCCTTCTCGAACACGACGATGTCGTCGAAGCCCTGCTTCTTCAGTTCGATCACGGCGGCCAGGCCTCCGAAGCCGGTACCGATGACGGCGACCGACGGGTTCATCGAGTTCATGTCAGGCGTCCTTGCGGGTCGAGGCGTCCGACAGCACGAGTCGGGCGCAGGTGGCGGGGTCGTCGTTGAACGGGAGGTGGCCGCAGCCGACGAGGTCGACGTGCCGGGCGAACGGCAGCGCGACGCGAGCACGGGCACTCTGCGTGCGGTGGATGAGTACGACGTCACGGGTGCCCCACGCGACGGTGACCGGGATGTCGGGGAGCGCGCCCGGGTCGTCGTCCGGACCCAGCGCGTAACGACCGAAGTCCTGCCGGGCGGCCGGGAACGCCGTCGCAGCAGCGAGCGCCGCGACGTCAGCACGACCTGCGTCGGGACTGACCCGGGTCGGGTGCCCGAACATCGACCCCAGCAGGGCCGCCCGACCGGCGGGATGGTCGATCAGTCGGCCGAGCACCGGCTCGGCGTGCACCGCTGCGGAGCGGATCGCGGTCAGCAGGCCCTGGGTCCAGAGCAGGCCCGGGGTGCCCCAGAAGCCGACCGGCGAGAATGCGGTGACGCCGGAGGCAACGCCTCGTCGGCCGAGCTCGAGGGCGACACCGCCGCCCATCGAGCTGCCGACGAGGTGGGGGCGATCGATGCCGTTGTCGGCGAGCCAGCCGGCCAGCCAGTCGGCGTACCCGCGCGGGCCGGGGCTGACCCCGTCGACCAGGGGCGAGGCACCGAAGCCGGGCAGGTCGATCGCGATCGTCTCGTGGTCCTCGGCGAGCCGGTCGAGGATCGGCTCGAAGCACTGCCACCGACTGCCGATGCCGTGCACGAGGACGATCGGAGCTCCGGCACCGCGCCGGTCATGGGAGATCTCGGTCATCACGCAACGTCCAGTTCCAGGGTGTCGACCGCGAGCGCGGTGCAGTGGTTGATGAAGTCCTCGCGGGAGGTGTGGCGCACGCCCTCGCTCCACGCGAGGAACAGCGAGAAGACTGCGGCGGAGAAGCCGATCAGCGTCCAGCCGCCGGCCGCACCCCGCAGCTGTTCGGCGCGCTCGGGCACCACGTGCGCCACCACGTTCAGCACGAACTCCGGCATCGCCGCCTGCGACCGGGGGCGCAGCGTGTCATCGGCGGCCGACTCGCGGAAGAGGATGCGGCCCAGGCGCGGGTCGGACTCGACCACGGCGACCGCGGTGGTGAAGGCGGTCCTGATGGCGGCGATCTGGCCGTCGCCCTCTGCTGCCGTGGCGACGGCAGCGAGGATCGGTTCGCGGATCCGGTCGACGGTCTCGTCGTAGACCGCTTCCAGCAGTTCCTCGCGGGTGGCGAACAGCTCGTAGAAGTAGCGCGGGCCCACCGATGCTTCACGGCACGCGGCCCGCATGGTCATCGCCGCAACACCCTGGGTGCCGACCAGCTCGAGGCCGGCCTCGACCAGGCGATGGCGGCGGTCCGCCTCGCGGGCGTCAGGCGTCTGGCCCTGCCAGAGCCGTCCCGCGGGTGCGTCCGAGGATGCGTCAGCAGCGGTCGTCGCGGAGGGCATGCGACGACCATACAGGAATCATGCGATTCCCGGAAGCAGGTGATTCCTACTTTTCTTTCGCTGCCGCCTTCGCAGCCTTCTTGTGGTCCCGCACCTTCTGCAGCGACACGGGGTCGACCACGTCCGCCACCGAGCGATACCCGTCCAGGGCGTAGTCCCCCGCCGCCTTCTCCCAACCCATCGGGCGTACGTCGAGCTGCTTGGCCACGAGCGCGACGAAGATCTTGACCTTCTGGGCACCGAAGCCGGGCAGCGCCTGGATCCGCTTCGCGAGGTCCTTGCCGTCGGCGGCCTCGGTCCAGATGCGGGACGCGTCGCCGTCGTACTCATCGACCACGATCCGGGCCAGCTCCTGGAGGCGGGCCGCCATCGATCCCGGGAACCGGTGGATCGCCGGAGTCGTCGAGCAGAGTGCCGCGAACTCCTCGGGATCCGCCGCCGCGATCGCTGCCGGGTCGAACGGGCCGAACCGGCTCACGACCTTCTGCGGGCCGGCGAAGGCGTGCTCCATCGGGTACTGCTGGTCCAGCATCATCCCCACGAGCAGGGCGAACGGGTTGGTCGACAGCAGCTCGTCGGCTTCGGGGTTGTCGGTGATGTGGATGGCCATGGGGCCATCTTCCATGACGCCCCGCCTGCGAGGCAGATCAGTCGGCCTGGAGGTCGCGAATCCTGCGGGCCAGGTCCCCGAGGACAGTCCCAGCGGCACCTGCACGGACACTCCAAGGGTTTCCGTTCGTGCCCTGCAGCCAGTGCAGCACCTGCTCTGGGTGGACGTGATCGCCATCCACGACTCGCGCTACCACCAGGTCCGACACGTCCAACCGATCCGGCACGCGGCACCACCCAAGACCTCCGTCGACGATGTCGTAGATCACCCACGTCGGAGCATCCGTGCCGAAGTCCGTGATGCAGGTGCAGAACCACGCGGCGCGGTCGACGACAGCCTTGCCGTCTCGGGTCGGCACCTGGCCCGCAGATCTGGCCGCTGCCGCGAGAATCTCCTCGATGACAGCCACGGACGGGTCCTCTGGCGTCACCACGGCTTGTACCTCACCGTGAATCGTGGGCCGAGCTCCCGCTGGAGGCGATCAACGAGTTCCTTCGCGCGCCGACTCAGGTCGGCAAGGGCCTGCTCGGTGGTCAGGGGCGGCTTCGCGTCCACATGATTCATCGCGTTTCCCCAGTCCGTCAGGTCGTTGATCAGCGTGTCACTCAACCCCAGCACTTCTCGCAACCATGCTGGCTCCTCGGGAACCAGCCCAGTCGCGTCCCAGAGCGGGACCACCACGCCGTAGTCCCACATGAACTTGATGACGTCGCCCGCAACGGTGAACTCGAGGGCGTCGTCGTTCACAAGACCCGCCGGCCTGTCTACCGACCAGTGAGCGCCGTTGACATCGCCGAAGTACCTCGGCGGCGGCGACTGGCCAGGACCGTTCATGGTCCGTATTCGACCACGCTCGACAACCGGACGCTCGGGTTGTCAGAGCGCTTCGAGGCTCGCCATCAGGTGCGCCCGCACCGCTGGCCACGACGGATGGGAGGCCTCGGCCCCGGGGATCGCCGCGATGATGACCGTGCCGCGAAGGGTTGCCATCACGATCTGCAACAGGTCGGCAAAGCCCGGGCGGGCGGCGTAGGTCGGCAGGGCCTGCGCCGCGACGAGCTGCAGGCCGGCCATGCCGGCGCCGGTCAGCTCGGCGACCCGACGGGCCAGCTTCGGGTCGGTGCGCGCGACCGTGAACAGTTCGAGCACTGCCGGCGTGACCGGGAGGTTGTGGATCTCCCAGATCATGTCGAGCAGCTCGCCCGCACGTTCGCGTTCGTCGTCCCCCTTGACCCCGCGCTGGATGGCGTCGGCCATCAGCTGCTCCGTCAGCCGGACCATCGCGGCGTCGACGAGCGCCGCCTTCGTCGGGAAGTAGTGCTGCTGCGCGCCCTGGCTCACACCGGCCCGCTCGGCCACCCGCCGCGTGGTGGTGGCGACGTACCCGAGCTCGGCGAGGCACTCGATCGTGGCGTCGAGGAGCTTGTCGGTCGTCGCCGAGCGGCGATCGACCTGGCGGCGCGGCGCAGGCGATGACGCGGGCGGGGGCATGCGCCGATCGTGGTGCAGGTCTCGATGCATTTGCAAGTCAGATGACTTGCCAGTCGCCTGACTGGCAACTACTGTCGACGCACCACACAGGAGGAGTCACATGAAGAACTTCCAGGACCGCGTCGTCGCCGTGACGGGCGCCGGCTCAGGTATCGGCCGCGCGCTGGCACTGCAGCTCGTCGACGAGGGCGCCCTGGTCGCACTCAGCGACTGGGACGCTGCCGGCCTCGCAGAGACCGAGCTGCTCTGCAAGGAGCTCGGCGGAACTCCCCACACCCAGGTCCTCGACGTGCGGGACCGGGCAGCCGTGCATGCCTGGGCCGACACCGTGGCTGCCCACTTCGGCTCGGTCAACATGGTGATCAACAACGCCGGCATCACCATCTTCGGCACCATCGAGGAGAGCCCGTACGACGACATCGAGAAGGTCATCGACGTCGACTTCTGGGGCGTGGTGAACGGGACCAAGGCGTTCCTCCCCCACCTCATCGCGTCCGGGGACGGCCACGTGGTGAACGTGTCGAGCATCTTCGGACTCTTCAGCGTTCCGACGCAGAGCTCCTACAACGCAGCCAAGTTCGCGGTCCGCGGGTTCACCGAGGCACTGCGCCAGGAGATGCTCGTGGCCGGCCACCCGGTGGGCGTCACCTGCGTGCACCCGGGCGGCATCAAGACCAACATCGTGAACAACGCCACGGCGAGCAACGACGGCGACACCTCCGGGCTGTCGCGCCTCTTCGAGGAGAAGCTGACCCGTACGTCGCCGGAGACGGCCGCGCGGACGATCCTCCGCGGCGTGAAGTCCCGCCGGGCCAAGGTGCTCATCGGGGCCGACGCCATCGCGGTCGACCTCGTCGTGAGGGTTCTCGGATCTGCCTACCAGCGCCCGTTCGCGGCGGTCTCCCGTCGCCTCACCGGCTCCCTGAAGAAGGTGTCGGCATGAGCACCGGCCAGATCACTCCGGTCGTGGACCACCTCGCCGCGCCCCTCGAGCTGCCCAACGGCCAGCACCTGGCCAACCGGTTCATGAAGTCGGCGCTGAGCGAGTCGCTCGGTGACCGCGACGGCGGGCCCTCGGACCGGCTCGAACGGCTCTACGCGCGCTGGGCGGACGGTGGCTACGGCCTCGTCGTCACCGGCAACGTGATGGTCGACCGCCGGCACTTCGGTGAGCCCGGCAATGTCGCGGTCGAGGACGACCGGCACCTCGACCGGCTGCAGCACTGGGCCCGCGGCTTCCAGGACAGCGGCACTCCCCTGTGGATGCAGATCAACCACCCCGGCCGGCAGGCCAATGCCCTGGTCAGCCGGAACCGACCCGTCGCGCCGAGTGCGATCACCGCGAAGTTCCCCGGTGCCATGAAGCCGCGCGCGCTGGAGGACGCCGAGATCCGCGACATCATCGAGCGCTACGCCACGACGGCCGCGATCGCCGAGGCGGCCGGCTTCGACGGCGTGCAGGTCCACGGCGCGCACGGCTACCTCGTCACCCAGTTCCTCTCGCCACTGACCAACCAGCGCGACGACGCCTGGGGCGGCGATTCCGAACGACGGCGCCGGTTCGTCCTCGAGATCGTCAGCGCCATCAAGGCGGCCACCCAGCCCGGATTCGCCGTCGGCATCAAGCTCAACTCGGCGGACTTCCAGCGCGGTGGATTCACCGAGGAGGAGTCGCGCGACGTCGTGACAGCTCTGGTCGATCGCGGCATCGACATGATCGAGATCAGCGGCGGGTCCTACGAGGCCCCGGCGATGATGGGCGCGCTGCGTGCGTCGACCGCCGCCCGCGAGGCCTACTTCCTCGAGTACGCCGCCTCGGTGCGGCATCTCGCCGGCGACGTACCCATTGCCGTGACGGGTGGCTTCCGCTCGACTGCAGCAATGGAATCAGCGGTCGCGTCCGGCGACTGCGACATCGTGGGCCTCGGACGCCCGACCTGCGTCGTGCCCGACGCGCCCCGCTCCATCCTGGAGAACGGCCGGACCTCGCTGCCCAGCGCGCAGGTGCGCACGGGCGCTCGCGCCCTCCTCGGCAAGGTCACCAACCTCCGCACCATGGACAGCGCCCTCGACCTGTCCTGGCACACCGACCAGCTGCACCGGCTGGGTGCGGGCAAGGAGCCCGATCCCGACCGTTCGTGGATCGAGACGGCGATCATGCTCGGTCTGCGCAACGGGCCCGGGGCGTTCCAGGCCAAGCGCGGCTGAAGCCTGGCGTTCCTCAGGCGTTCAAGGTCGCAATCCGTTCGAGACCGGCCCACAGCACGTCCATCAGGCGCTCGACGAGGGTGTCGACGGACGTGTCGGGATTGCGCCGCCACCACTTCGCTGCCTGTTCGGCTGCGCCTGAAATGGCGTGGGCGTAGGTCATCGCGGCGTCCTGGGCCAGCTTCGGAGCCGCGGCCAGCAGGAGCGCGGTGATGACCTCGACGGTCTGGTAGCGGAACGCCGCGGCTGCGTCGACCACCGAACCGGTGGCAGCCGCGCCGCCACCGAACAGCACGTCCCACTTGGAACCACCGTCGCGCACGAACCGGAAGTACGCGTGGAAGCCCGCGCGCAGCTGTTGCTCCGGGGCGTCGTGCTGCCCGGCCGCCGAGACCATGGCCGCGTCCAGCGTCTCGCGGGCGACGCGGACGCATTCGAGGTAGATCTCGTCCTTGTCGGCGAAGTACTTGTAGATCAGGGTGCGGGTGACGCCTGCCTCTGCAGCGATGTCGTCCACCGCGGTGCCCTGGAATCCCAGGCGCGCGAACACGTCCTCGGCGACGGCGAGCAGCTGCGCCCGACGCGCCTCGGGCGCGAGACGGCGCCGGGTCGACGTGTCGTCGGAGGAACGCGGACGGGCGGGCACGTCAGGGCTTCCAGTCCAGAAGCACCCCGGCCGCGGCGACGGCCACGAACCACCAGACGAAGGAGAAGACCCCGAGCGGCACCAGACGGTGCGGGACGGGCGTCCACCAGGCGAAGCAGGACACGAGCATCACGAGCCAGGTCAGCAGCAGGAAGGCAGCGACCCAGACCGGGACCAGCCAGAAGGCCACGCCGTAGAGGAACGCAGAGGAGACGACGAGGCCGAGGCCGATGAACGGCGCGGCCGAGATCTGCTTGCCCGTGGCAGGGTCGATGACCACCGGACGGATCCGGCGGCGACGGGAGAACGGCACCTAGCGTCCGATCACTCGGGCTCGACGTCGTCGTTCCAGACCGGGTCCTCGTCCCAGGCCTCGGTCCGCTCGGCCGCCTTCTCGAGCGCACGGGATGCCTCGGCCTCCGTGTCGTAGGGCCCGAGACGATCCTTGTTGGGGCACCCTTCGGCGCCTTCGACAGTGTGGTGGGTGAGGCAGAACCAGTACGCCATGGCAAGAAACTACCGCGCGGTGACGATGGGGTCATGTCCTGCAACATCCGTGTTACCGAAGATGAGTAAGGTCCGAGGATGAGCACGATGTTCGAGGGCTACGGGACCGCCGGACCCGCCTACGACGAGATGTTCGACGGCGCCCAGCTGCGACCGCCGTACCTCCGGATGCGTGACTCGCTCGACAAGATGAGCACACCCGAGCTGATCAGCCGGGTCGAGGCGCTCCAGGCGAGCTACCTCGACCAGGGCATCACCTTCGACATCGGTGGCGAAGAGCGCGCCATGCCGCTCGACATCCTGCCGCGCGTGATCGAGATGGACACCTGGACGGTGATCGAGAAGGGCCTGCAGCAACGGGTCCAGGCGCTCGAGATGCTCCTCGCCGACGTGTACGACGCCGGGAACGTCTTCGACGACGGGGTGATCCCCCGGGCCGTGATCACCACCAGCTCCCACTTCCACCGGCAGGCGGCGGGGGTCCGCCCGGCCAACGGGGTGCGTGTACACGTGGCAGGCATCGACCTGATCCGCGACAACCTCGGCGAGTTCCGGGTGCTCGAGGACAACGTGCGCGTGCCGTCCGGGGTGTCGTACGTGATGACCAGCCGCCGCGCGATCTCGGCCGCGTTGCCCGAGACGATCGCCCAGCACCGGATCCGGCCGGTGGCCAGCTATCCGCAGCGGCTGCTCGCCGCGCTGCGGGCCGCGGCACCGGCCGGCGTCGCGGACCCGACGGTCGTCGTACTGACTCCGGGTGTCTACAACGGCGCCTACTTCGAGCACACCCTGCTGGCGCGGACGATGGGCGTCGAGCTCGTCGAGGGGCGCGACCTGGTCTGCAAGCGCGGCGAGGTGATGATGCGGACCACCAAGGGACTGGCCCCGGTGCACGTCATCTACCGCCGCATCGACGACGAGTTCCTCGACCCGGTGCACTTCCGGGCCGACTCGATGCTCGGCTGCCCCGGCCTGATCGACGCGGCGCGAGCCGGCAACGTGACGCTGGCCAACGCGGTCGGCAACGGGGTCGCCGACGACAAGCTCGTCTACACCTACATGCCCGACATCATTCGGTACTACCTCAACGAGGAGCCGGTGATCCGCAACGTCGACACCTGGCGCTGCGGTGATGCCGCGGCCCGCGAGGAGGTGCTCGACCGGATCGACGAGCTGGTCGTCAAGCCCGTCGACGGGTCCGGCGGCAAGGGCATCGTGATCGGTCCGCGTGCGACGCGTGCAGAGCTCGACGAACTCCGCGCGAAGGTGATCGAGGACCCGCGCGCCTGGATCGCCCAGCCGGTGGTGCAGCTGTCGACCGTCCCGACCTTCGTGGACGGCGAGCTCGGGCCGCGGCACGTCGACCTCCGGCCGTTCGCCGTCAACGACGGGAACCGCGTGTGGGTGCTGCCCGGCGGGCTCACCCGGGTCGCGCTCGGCAAGGGCGAGCTGATCGTGAACTCCTCGCGCGGTGGCGGCACCAAGGACACCTGGGTGCTGGCGGGTCCGACGAGTGCCGAGCAGGCGCAAGCGCAGTCCCAGTCGCAGACCCAGCCCCAGACGCAGACCCAGTCGCAGGGGGTGGAGTGATGCTCAGCCGGATCGCGGAGTCGCTCTTCTGGATCGGCCGCTACATCGAGCGCGCCGACGACACCGCCCGCATCCTCGACGTCCAGTCCCAGCTGCTGCTCGAGGACGGATCGGTCGACGAGACCCAGACCTGCCGCGACCTGCTGGCGTGCATGGGCGTCGAGCCGGACATCGCCGCCGAGTTCGGCGTCGACGTGCACGGCCCGGTCACCATCGAGCAGGTGCTGCGCCTGCTCGCCTACGACCCGCAGTGCCCCAACTCGATCGCCGCGATCTTCTCCTCCGCGCGGGAGTCCGCGCGAGGTGCCCGCGAGACGCTGACGGTCCCGCTGTGGGAGGTCATCAACACCACCTGGCGCCCGATCCCGACGGGGCACTTCGAGACCCTCCGGCCGCCGTACGTCTTCCAGTGGGTGCGCGAGCGCGCCGCCCTGATCACCGGCACCGCCGACGCCACGATGACCCGTGACGAGAGCTGGCAGTTCATCATGCTCGGCCGCAGCATCGAGCGCGCCGACATGACCTCACGACTCGTCGCGACCACCGCGCTGTCGAGCGCCGCCGACCGGTGGACGTCCGCGCTGCGCGCGTCGGGTGCGTACGACGCGTTCCTGCGCACCTATCGCGGCATCGAGACCGATCGGGCCGCGGCGGAGTTCCTGCTGCTGGACCGGCTGTTCCCCCGGTCCGTGGTGTTCGCGCTGAACCGCGCCGAGGAGTCGATGGACAAGATCGGGGGCGACCCGCACCGCGCCGGGTTCCAGGACGAGGCACACCGGCTGATCGGCCGGGTCCGGGCGGAGCTGGAGTACCGCTCGCTCGCGGACCTGGTCGCCGACGTACCCGACGAGATGGAGCGGTTGCAGCGCACCTGCGCGGCCGCCACGGACGCGATCAGCCACCGCTACTTCGCGGGCGCCGAAGCGGTGGCCTGGAAGGGAGTCGGAGTCTGATGTCGATGCAGCTGCGGATCGTGCACACGTCGAAGTACGAGTACGACGGCCGGGCGGCCGCCTCCTACAACCAGGCCCGGATGACACCCGTGACCACGCCCGAGCAGATCGTCGTGCACAACCGGCTCGAGGTGACGCCGAAGCCGTGGACCTCCACGTCCACCGACTACTTCGGCTGCCAAGTGACGGCGTTCGAGGTGGTCGACCCGCACGACGTGATGACGGTGACGGCGACCTCGACGGTGCAGGTCAACCGCACCGGCTCCCCCGTTGCGACAACCCCCTGGTCGTCGTACTCCGAACGCGAGGTGAGCGACCGCTGGACCGAGTTCCTGGTGGTCAACGACCTCGTGGCACCGCCGCAGGACTTCGCCGAGCAGGTCAGGGCGATCGGTACGGCGTCCGACCTGCCGGGCCTCGCTGCGCTCGAGGTCTGCCGCCTGGTGCACGAACAGATCGACTTCCTGCCCGGCGCCACCGACGTCGAGTCGCCGGCAGCGGACGCATGGGAACAGCGGGCGGGCGTCATCCAGGACATGGTCCACCTGACGATCGGCGGACTCCGCACGCTCGGCATCCCCGCGCGCTACGTCTCCGGCTACGTCCACCCCGTCGAGGACCCTGTCATCGGCGAGACCGTCGCCGGCGACTCGCACGCCTGGGTGGAGTGGTGGGACGACGGCTGGCAGGGCTTCGACCCGGGCACCAACACCGCGCCGGGCAACCGGTACGTCGCGATCGGCCACGGCCGCGACTACACCGACGTCCCGCCGCTGCGCGGGATCTACTCGGGCGCGAAGACGGCGAAGCTCGACGTCCTCGTCGAGGTCACCCGGCTCAGCTGACCCGGGAAGAAAGGCCTGATTTCCAGCATTCGCCGATCATTTTGGCGAATCCTCTCTAATGTCACCGCCATGACCCGACGCCTCGCTGCAGCCCTGGCCGCTGCCGCCCTCTCCATGCCCGTGACCGTGGCACTCGCCCCGGCAGCCGATGCGGCCGGCACCTACTACTCCAGCTGCACCAAGCTCGCCAAGGTCTACCCGCACGGGGTCGCCAAGAGTGCCACGGCGGCTGCCCGCCAGGTTCGCCTGGGATACGGGCGCCCGTCGACGACCAGACGCGCCAAGAAGGTCTACTGGACCAACTACAAGCGCCTCGACCGCGACCGCGACGGCACTGCCTGCGAGCGCTGACCCGGGCCTGGGGCTGGACGTCAGCCGACCCGCCCCGCGCTCCGCTCGACCCGCAGGACGTCGTACTCGTGCTCGGGGTCACCCGTCATCACCGCAGCGAGGCGCAGGTGCGGGAGGGCTTCGTCGTGCTTCGACTGCCGCTCGAGCGTGCGTCCGAGGGTGTGCCGCGACCAGGTGTCCGTCGGGTCCTCGTCCACCAGGGCGGTGAGCTCGGTGGTGGCCTTCTGGAGCTGAGCCCGCTGGAAGTACGCCCACGCCCGGAGCGAACGCAGGCCACGGTTCGTCGGCTCCTCGACGAGCGCCGGTTCGAGCACCTCGAGCGCCTCACGAGGAGCGTTGCGGCTGAGCAGGTCGTGGGCGGTGCGGTACGCCGACGCGTGGTCGCTGGACGCACCGGGGAACACGATCGCCGGCGCCTGGAGGCGGAACTCGGTCATGGTCGTACCAACTCCTTGGCGGGGGCTGATGTTCCCGCGGGCCGGTGGTTGAGGTGCGAGCGAAGCGAAGCCGGGCCGGTGGTTGAGGTGCGAGCGAAGCGAGCCTCGAAACCCCCGGAACGCTCCCGCACCACTAGGGTGACCCACGGACGGGCTGGTCGGGCGACCGCGTGATCTCCGCCGTGAGGCGACAGGTCCCGAGGAAAGTCCGGGCTCCACAGAGCAGGGTGGTGGGTAACACCCACCCGGGGTGACCCGCGGGAAAGTGCCACAGAAAACAGACCGCCGGCGCTCCTCGGAGAATCGGTAAGGGTGAAACGGTGGGGCAAGAGCCCACCAGTGCCTCGGGTGACCGGGGCAGCTAGGCAAACCCCACCCGGAGCAAGACCAGACAGCACGCGCTTGAGGGCTGCTCGCCCGAGCGTGCGGGTAGGTTGCTGGAGGCTGTCGGCAACGGCAGCCGTAGATGGATGGTCGCCCCCTGGCAACAGGGACAGAACCCGGCTTACAGACCAGCCCGTCCCCCATTGCTGGCGGATCGAGGGCGCGGCGTGTGGTGGGGCCGCACGCGCCCTCGATCCCTTTGAGGATCCGACCGCGCGCATGGGGACGACGACCGGTCTCAAGGCCGGCATGCTTTCGGAGAGGAAAGCGGGCCAGCCTCCGCGGCCGGGCTCCCTCCCGCCGCGCTCATCGAGAAGACAGCGGAGCACCGCAGTTCCTTACGCGGTCGAGAAGAACTTCCGCTACGGCGTTTGCCAGCTGTTGTTGCTGGGGTTGGCGTCGATGTTGTTGTCGGCGCTGATCTCCGCCGACACGACGAGTTCACCCGCGACCACCACGTCGAGGGCGAAGTCAGCGGTGCCTGCGCTCAACGTGCAGGTCACCTCACTGGGCTGCCCGGCGTCGCCCCGATCGGTGAGTTCGCAGGCACCGGGCCGGAACTCTCCCCTGCGGTGAGCGGTGAAGGATTCGAGGCCGAGCACCTGGAACGTGATCGTCGTGCCGGAGGCCGACGACTCCGGCCCGAGGGTCAGCTGTAGGTGCTCGTGGTCCGGGTACGACGTCACGGAGCCGCCGGTGATGGCCAGGTCGGTGCGGGTCGGCGGGACGGGCTGGGACGCCTCGGTCGATTCGGGATCGACCGGCTTGCCGGTACTGGGGGCAGGCGAAACAGGCACCGGGACGGTGGACGAAGAAGCGGACGGCGTCGCCGACGGCGACGGCGACGGGGCCGAGGTGGCGGACGGGCTCCGTGGCGTCGCCGTTGCCGACTGCTCGGGCAGCGTCGCCTCGGATTGCGTGCCCAGCGAGGTGGCGGGCGCGCTGACGGCAGGCCGGTCCTTGCGCGGCTCCTCATCGAGGAGCACCACAGAGGCCCCGGCAGCACCGAGCAGGAGCACGAGAGTGACTCCTGCAGCGGCGAGTGCCCCGTGATGGGGCTTGCTCAGCACCAACAGCGGCGTCGGGTGACTGAGCAGGGTTCCAGCAGCACCACCCTGGCCGACGTACCCGGCAGCCAGCACTGGACCGACGATCGCCGGCAGCAGGGCCGCCCCGGGGCGGCCGTTCACCGACACGACTTCCAGGACCACTGCGGAGCACGCGTTGCACTCGTCGAGGTGTGACGCGACTCGCTCCTGCTCGCGGCGTGACAGCTTTCCGAGGACGTGGCCCGGTACGAGGCGCCGTACGGCCTGGCACGCGGCCACGTCGGTCGCAGCCACGTGTGCGTCGATGTAGGCGCGGCGCAATCCGTCGCGCGCCCGGAAACTCAGTGCGGCCACGGCGTTGGGCTTCAGTCCCATGATCCGGCCGACGACCTGGTGGTCCTCGCCCTCGACCGCGGTGTGCCACAGGACGGCCTGCCACCTCGGTGGTAGAGACCGGAAGGCGTCGGCGAGCATCTCCGAGGTCATCCGGTCCTCCACCTGACCCGAAGCCGCGGTGTCCGCGCCCTGGTCGGGGAGCTCGTCCACCCACATGATCCGGCGGTCCCGCTGGAAGCGGTTCACGGCGAGGTTGCGGATCGTCTGGAACAGGTAGGCGCGGAAGGCCGACCGGACGCCGGCTCCCTTCCGCGCGGCGAGATAGACACGGGTGAACGCCTCGGAGACGAGGTCATCGGCGTTCGAGGGATCAACACCCCGCGCCATCCTCGTCGCGGCCTCATGGTGTCGACCGAACAGCTCGGCCCACGCACCGGCGTCGCCCGAGCGCACGAGGTCGAGCAACGCCTCGTCGCTGAGCGTCACCACGGCGGGTTCGAGCGTCTCAGTCATCGAGCTCTGACCTCACCACCCGGACGGTGCACTCCACGGCATCACCGGTCCTGCCCCGCAGGCCGGTCATCGTGAACTCCTTGTTGCTGTCGGCCGCGACGTCGAACGTGCGGCGCCGGGTGACAACGACCTCGCTGGTGTCAGACACCACTACAGACACCCGCACAAGGTAACGCGCAGCTCGATCACTGTCGTTGGCGATCGCACCCCCCGCGGCCCATCTGCTCTTTGCCTTCGGCGCGCACTGGAAGTCCCTGAGATCGGCGCGAGCACCCACCGGATCGATCAGGTCGCCGTTGTCCCCACTCGGCACTCGTGACTCCGACGAACTTGTCGCGGCCGCTGGCTGGTCCCGCGAAGCCCCTCCGTCACCGCCGCACGCAGCCATCGGGACAACACTGAACGCGAGCACCAGTCCGAGACCTGTCTTGCTACCCACCATCATTCCTCACATTTCCTTGGCACCAACGCGGCGCCGGGGCGGCTGTCCGCCCTGTCTTCCAGTAGGAGTTCGATGCCCACACGACCTGACTCAGGAACGCACCCGTCCGGTCCGGTCGCACGCGAGCGACCGGACCGGACCGGACAGCATCGGCTCAGGCCAGTTCGTGGCGTCTCCGCCCACGTCCCACCAGGACGAGACCGGCCAGGACAGCGACCACGGCACCCACGGTCAGGACCAGAGAAGGACCGCCAGTGTTGGGCAGCACTCCGCCATCAGGTGGTGTCTCTCCGGAGGAGACGTCTCCTGGGACCTCGGTCGGCGTCTGCACCGAGTCCGGCGGCGTGACCACCGGGGTCCCGCCGGGCGGTGTGTACGCCGCTGTCGCGGTGTTGCGGACCGATCCGGCCAGAGCGTCGGCGGCCGTGATGATGTACTCCTCGTCCGCGACACACGTCACCTTCTCCGACGGCGCCAGGGACGTCACCGGACAGCTGATCGTGATCCCGGCAGCAACCAGCATCGGGTCGTCGACGTTCAGGTCGGTGAGCGTCACATTCCCGGAGTTCACCAGCTCGAAGACGTACTCGATGGTGTCACCTGCATCCGTCAGCCCGTCGCCGTCCACGTCCGTGACCTTCGCGGCGCGCTTGTCGAGCGTCAGGGCCGGCTCGTCGTCCAGTTCAGTGATCGTCTCGTCCGGCTTGCTCGTCGCCGGCGGACCAGTCGGCGGCGTACCGGTCGCGGTCGCGACGTTCTCCACCGTCCCGGCGTCCACGTCAGCCTGGGTGATCACGTACGGCGCGTCTGCTTCGCACGTGACGGTCGCTCCGGGCGCCAGGGTCGTGGGGTCACACGTCACCGTGA
>NZ_JBMCYZ010000008.1:0-201593 GCF_048654605.1 Nocardioides sp. CPCC 206347 | reverse complement strand
CCCGGATGGCTCCACTTCTACAATCATCACCGCGTCCACTCCGCCATCGGAGCCAAGCCACCGGTCACCCGACTGACCAACGTCCCCGGACATCACAGCTAGACCGCTTCGCCCCGTCGCCGGCGCACCAGCACGAGCCCGGTCAGGACGAGGGTGACGCCGAGGCCCACCAGTGGGCCGGTGTGGGCGGGCGCCCCGGTGTCGGGCAGGGCCGCGTCGTTGTCGGGCGCGACCTCCGGGTCGGGGTTCGGACCGGGTCCGGGCTCCGGGTCGGGATCGGTGTCCGGGTCGGCCACGGCAGCGATCGTGGCGTCGTCGGACGCCGTCACCGCGGTGCTCGAGCAGTCGGGGCAGTCGACCGAGCCGGTCGCGGTGGCCACGTCGTGGTGACCGCCGGCGGCCACCGTCACGTCGCAGGTGTACGACGCCCGCGCGCCCACGCCCAGGTCGCCCACGGAGCGCCCGCATCCGGCCACCTGGTCGTCGGTGACCTCGATGGCGTCGACCCGCACGTCGCCGGTGTTCTCGACCGTGATGGTGATGGTCACCGTGCTGCCCGGTGTCGTGCTGGCGACGGCCGGGGTCTTCGTCAGCGCCAGCGCCGGGTGGATCACGTCGACGAGGACGGTTCCCGACGAGGCGGGGACGACGGCGCCGGTGGGCGAGTGTCCCGCGACCGTGGCGGTGTTCACGATGTCGTTGGCACCAGCGGTGATCGTGCAGGTGAGCTCGGTGCTGGCGTCGGGCGCGAGGTCGGGAACGGCGCTGTCGCAGGCCGGGTACGCCGGGTCGTCCAGCTCCAGGTCGGTCAGCGTGGCCGTCCCGGTGTTCGTCACGGTGAGGGTGAAGGTGACCGGGTCGCCGGGCAGGACGCGGGCGACGTCGACGCCCTTGGTCAGGGTCAGGCCGGTCCGGAACACGTCCACGAAGTCCGTCGCCGTGTCCTTGACCTCGATGCCGAGGGGCGAGGTGCCCGACGCGATGACGGTGTTGGTGATGTCGTCGAACGGGGCGGCGACGGTGCAGTCGTAGTCGACGGAGGCCCCCACCCCCAACGGGCCGAGGTCGGCCCGGTCGCAGGACGGGAACGACGGGTCCTCGACCACGACCGGGTCGAGGGGAACGGTGCCGGAGTTCGTCACCGTGATCGTGAAGGTGACGTCGTCACCCTCGTGCACGAGGTCGGTGTCCGCCGTCTTGGTGACCGTGAGACCGGGGTCCTGCACCTCGACCAGCGCCGAGGCGTCGTCGCTGACCTCGACATCGTCGGGCGGCGTACCGCTGACCGTGGCGTCGTTGCGGAACTCCGGTTCCGTGTCCGCGATGGCTGCGCAGGTGTAGGTGAGGCTCTCGCCGGGAGCCAGGTCGGACAGGGTCCCGGCGGTGCGGGCGCAGTCGGCAGCGGCGTCGTCGGTGACCGTCAGGTCCGTCAGGAGCACGTCGCCGCTGTTGATCACCTCGATCGTGAAGGTGATCGAGTCACCGATGGTGACGGCGTCCTGCTCGGTCGTCTTGATCAGCGTGACGTCGGGGTGGATGACGTCGACGGGGGCTGCGGCGACGTCGGTCACGTCGTCACCGATGGGCGGCGTCGCGGTCACGCTCGCGGTGTTGGTGAAGTCGTCGGTGCCGGCCACGACCGTGCACTCGATCGAGGCCGAGGCGCCCACCGCGAGGGAGGCCGAGCCGGTGCACCCGGGCGCGTCGGGATCGCTGATCGTGACGTCGGTGAGCGGGACGTCGCCGTCGTTGGTCGCCGTGACCGTGAAGGTCACCGTCTCGCCGGCCCGGACGACGCCGGGGTCGGCCGTCTTCTCGAGGGCGACGGACGGATGGATGACGTCGACCGTGGCCGCGCCCGACGCGCTCAACGGCGTCCCGTCGGCGCCCACACCGGCGGCCTCGGCGACGTTGGTGAGGTCGTCGGTGGCGATCGACGTACACGTGTAGGTCTGCGAACCGCTCGGCGCGAGCGAACCGAAGGACCGGTTGCAGTCGGGGACGGCGTCGTCGGAGACGGTGACGCCGAGGGCCTGGGCCGTGGTCGGGTTCCGGACGGTGATCGTCCACGTGAGCTCGTCGCCCACCCGCGCCACCGCGGGCTCGACCGACTTCTCGATGCACAGCGCCGGGACCGGGACCGAGAGCATCAGCGCCTGCACCATGTAGGAGTCACCGTTGGTGAACGTCCGCATCTCCGCGCTGGTGTCGCCGGGGTCGATCAGCCCGGCCGGTACGTCGAACTTCTTGGCGTCGATCGAGAACGTGTTGGGGTGGCTCGGCTCCAGCTTGTTGTCCGCCGCCGACACGAAGAAGTTGTTCGGGCCGAGCGCCGTCGTCGGCTCGGGGATCCCGTTCGTGGTGGTCAGCGTCGGCGGCGGGTTGATGTAGAAGCGGTCGCCGTTCTGGCTGGAGTCGCCTTCGTACGCGACGATCCCGGCCCGCACGGGCAGGCCGCTCACGCGGAAGCCGCTCACCGGGATGGACGTGGAGTTCGGGGTCGTGCTCTGGCGGACGTGGCCGTCGTACACGAAGACCTGGCGTCGCTCGGCGCCGCAGTCGGCCGCGTCGAGCGTGTGGATCACGGACAGGGACCAGCCGCCGTGGCACCCCGAGCCGGTCGGCGCGTAGACGTTGCCGACCGTGATCGTGACGTCCTGCCCGGACGGCAGGCCGGCCAGGTCGGCGGTCACGTCGGCGTCCGCGCTGTAGTAGCCGATCGAGGTGGGGTCGAACGAGTGCTCACCGGGTACGACGTCCCGCGAGGCCCCGCCGCCGACGGTCAGCCGCACCGGGGCGGTCGCCGACGACCCGGCCGGGTAGGCGCCCGGCTGGCCGATGCCGCACTGCTGGCCGTCGTAGTTGCCGCCCCACATGAGGCGGGCCCAGGTCACCCGGGAGCCTGCGGGGATCGTCACGGTCCCGGTGGAGGAGTTGTAGGTGCCCGCGTCGTCGTCGACGTCGACGTACTGCATGGCGTAGCCGTTGTTGTTGTTGTTCGGGCTGTCGCTCGCGGCGCGCAGGCGGTCACGCGCCGCCAGGCACCCGGTCGCGGCCGGGTTGCAGTCGAGCACCGTGTTGCCGGTGACCTCGAAGTCGCCGTAGACCTGCTCCTCGTGCAGCAGGCCCATCGGTTCGGCTGCGGCCTGCGCCGGGGACGGCGCCAGCACGCCGACGAAGGTGACCGACCCGGCAGCGAGCAGCACGGAAGCAGCGAGACGGTGGACGTGCTTCATGGCGCTCCCGGGGGCGGAGTCGAACGAGCCGAACCCGCCCGACGCTAGCAGCCGGTGGGGCGCAGTCGCGCCTAGATTGTCTCCGCCTGCGCGAGCAGCCCGCGCAGCGCTTCGAGGCCCCGTGAGCAGTGGCTCTTCACGGTCCCCTCGGCGATGCCGAGCTCCCTGGCGGTCTCGGTGACGGACAGGCCCAGCCAGTGCCGCAGCAGCACCGTCGCCCGTTGCTGGGCGGGCAGCTCCTGCAGGGCACTCACCAGGGAGTCGCGGTCCTCGACGGTCGTCGCGGCCGCCGTCGCAACCTCCGGGAGGGCCTCCGTCGTCCGCTCCCGACGCGACGGGCGACGGGACTCGTCGATCGCCGCGTTGAGCAGGATCTTGCGGACGTAGGCGTCCTCCTTCCCGCCGCGTACGACGCGGGGCCAGGCGACGTACAGCTTGATCAGGGCGTTCTGCACGAGGTCGTCGGCCTGGTGCCAGTCGCCGCACATGCCGTAGGCGATCCGGCGCAGCTGGTCGCGGCGCGAAGCGGCGAATTCGACGTAGGCGAGCTCCCGTTCGGTGCGGTTCATCGCAGGCCCTCGCTGCCGCCGGACTCGTTCTCCGCGTACTGGTTGAGCGCGAAGGTGCGGAACTGCTGGAGCGTGGTGATCCGGTCGTCACGGCGGTAGGAGATGGCCTCGGCCCTCTGGCCGTCGATCGACCGGACAGCCAGGAAGAAGGTGACTCCGTCCAGGCGCGCTTCCACCAGGGCGGTCGGCGTGCCTGCCGGCGCGAAGTTCTCGCCAAGACCGGGGTTCTGGACCTGCTTCACGATCTCCAGGCCGAAGAGCACCGGAGTGACGTGTGAGCCGCGGTCGAACCGCAGCCACTGGTCGTCCTCGATGTCCGGGCCGACCAGCTGGACCTCGGCCCACTCGCGCAAGGTGAGGCCCTGCGCAGGCAGCGGGAACGAGGAAGCACTGTCGGGTTGCAGGTAGACGTAGTACTCCGTGCCGTGGAGTCGCAGATGGTAGATCTCGGCCTGCTTGCCGTTGCTCGCGGTGAAGGAGTCCCGCTCGATGACCGCGGCAGCGGGATTGATCGCCGGCTCGCCAGCCGTCCCGGTGACGACTGGCTCGGCCTCCTCCTCGAGGCCCGCGCTCATGGTCTGCGTGGGCGTCTGCGTGGGCGTCTGCGTGGGCGTCGGCGTGGCCTTCGGCTCCACCGCCACCTGGCTGCTGTCGGGCTGGTCGTCGTTGCCCGGTGCGACCAGCCACGCCGTGCCGCCGACGACCAGCGCCGTGGCCAGGACCACCGCACCTGCGGCGATCCGGCGTCGTCGTACCGCCTTGCGGCCGGAGGCCACCGTGCTCGCGATGTCGAAGCCGGGCTCCGGCGCGTGGGCGAGCTCTTTCGCCAACCTGTCGATCATGTCCTGCACGGGTTCCTCCGGGTGTCTGCTCAAGGGTCGCTCATCGGGGGATACGCAAGGCACGGCCGATCGGTTGCCACGGTAGGTTGGCCGATAATCAGTGACCATCCACACGTCCGTACCGGATCGCGCGCAGGAGCCAGCCAGCATGCCCATCGCAACTCCCGAGAAGTACGCCGAGATGCTCGACGCCGCCAAGGCAGGCGCGTTCGCGTTCCCGGCCATCAACGTGTCGTCGTCCCAGACGCTGAACGCGGCCCTCAAGGGCTTCGCGGACGCGGGCGCGGACGGCATCATCCAGGTCTCGACGGGTGGCGCCGAGTACCTCTCCGGACCCTCGGTCAAGAACATGGTCACTGGCTCGGTCGCCTTCGCCGCCTACGCCGCCGAGGTCGCGAAGAACTACCCCGTGAACATCGCGCTGCACACCGACCACTGCCCCAAGGACAAGCTGGACGGCTTCGTGCGTCCGCTCCTGGCGCTGTCGGCCGAGCGCGTCGCCCGCGGCGAGGCGCCGCTGTTCCAGTCGCACATGTGGGACGGCTCCGCCGTGCCGATGGAGGAGAACCTGATCATCGCCGAGGAGCTGCTGGCCCTCTCGGTCGCTGCGAAGATCATCCTCGAGATCGAGGTCGGTGTGGTCGGGGGCGAGGAGGACGGCGTCGTCGGTGCCATCGACGAGAAGCTCTACACGACCCCGGCCGACGCACTGCAGACCGTTGCCGCACTGGGGATCGGCGAGAAGGGCCGGTACATGACCGCGCTCACCTTCGGCAACGTGCACGGCGTCTACAAGCCTGGCGGCGTGACGCTGCGCCCGGAGATCCTGCGCGACGCGCAGGCCGCGGTCGTCGCCGAGCTCGGCCTGCCCGCCGGCTCCAAGCCGTTCGACCTGGTCTTCCACGGCGGCTCCGGCTCCTCGGCCGAGGAGATCGCTGCGGCGGTCGACTTCGGCGTCGTGAAGATGAACGTCGACACCGACACCCAGTACGCCTTCACCCGCCCGGCGGCCGAGCACATGTTCCGCAACTACGACGGCGTCCTGAAGGTCGACGGCGAGGTCGGCGACAAGAAGGCCTACGACCCGCGCGCCTGGGGCAAGGCCGCCGAGGCCGGCATGGCTGCCCGTGTCGTCGAGGCCGCCGAGAACCTGCGGTCGGCCGGCAAGACCGTCGGCTAGTCCGGTGGGCGAGCCTGTCGAGAACCTCCCCACAGCGGCCGACGTCGACCGGGCGGCGGACCTGCTGGCGCCCGTCATCCCGACGACCCCGCTCCAGCGTGCCGACCGGCTCTCCGCCCTGACCGGGCTGGAGGTGTGGCTCAAGCGCGAGGACCTGACTCCCGTCCGGTCCTACAAGGCGCGCGGTGCCTACACCGTCCTGTCCGGCCTCACGGACGAGGAGCGGGCCCGCGGCGTCACCTGTGCCAGCGCCGGCAACCACGCACAGGGCGTGGCCTTCGCCTGCGCCCGCGCCGGCGTGCACGCCACGATCTTCCTGCCGCGCACGACCCCGCGCCAGAAGCGCGACCGGGTGGCCGCGCTCGGCGGTGACCAGGTCGAGGTCGTCATCGCCGGTGAGGCGTACGACGACGCAGCCGTCGCCGCTGCGGACTTCGCCGCTGCGTCGGGGGCGACCGTCATCCCGGCGTTCGACCACCCCGGCATCATCGCCGGGCAGGCGACCGTGGCCGCCGAGATCCTGGCCCAGTCCTCGTCGCACGGCTGGACTCCGGACGCGCTGGTTCTCCCCGTCGGCGGTGCCGGCCTGATCGCCGGATGCCTGACCGTCCTGGCCGAGCGCCTGCCCGGCGTGGCCGTGATCGCCGCCGAACCCCTCGGCGCGACGTCGCTGGCGGCGGCACTCGAGGCCGGCGGACCGGTCGAGCTGGAATCGGTCGACCCCTTCGTCGATGGTGCCTCGGTACGACGCGTGGGAGACCTGACCTACGCCGCGGTGGCCGCGGCACGCGCCGCTGTCGACCTGTCGGTGGTGTCGGTCCCCGAGGGACTGATCTGCGTCGAGATGCTCGACCTCTACCAGGTCGACGGGATCATCGCGGAGCCCGCCGGGGCGCTGGCACCAGCAGCGCTGCGACTGCCCGAGCTGTCCGGGGCGCTGGCGCCCGGCAGCAAGGTCGTGGTCGTCGTCTCCGGCGGCAACAACGACGTCTCGCGCTACGCCGACATCGTGGAGCGGGCCCTGGTCCACGAGGGTCTCAAGCACTACTTCCTGATCGAGTTCCCCCAGGAGCCCGGCGCGTTGCGCCGCTTCCTCGACGAGGTGCTCGGGCCGGACGACGACATCACGCTGTTCGAGTACACCAAGCGCAACAACCGGGAGACCGGTCCGGCGCTGGTCGGCATCGAGATGCAGCACGCCGACGACCTCACCGGGCTGCTGGCCCGGATGGAGGAGTCACGGCTGCGCGTCGAGAAGGTCCCGCCGGACAGCCCGCTGTTCGGCTTCGTGAGCTAGTCCGTTGGCCGAGGAGGTCGCGGGTCTCGAGACGGGCCGTCAGACGGCCCTCCTCGACCAACGGCCGCGTCGAGACCCTTCGGTCGCGCGAAGCACAGCACGGCTGCCAGGCCGATCAGGATCACCGCGGGTGCGATCAGCATCGACTGCCCCATCGCGGTGGCGAACGGGTCGAGGGCCTGGGGTGGCAGCGTGGCGCCGCTGCTCGCGCCTTCCGGTGCCTTCGACGGGTCGAAGGTGAGTCCGTTGGCGGAGAGCCGGGCGTCCATGAACAGGGCGATCGCGGCCGAGCCCAGCACGGCGCCGACCTGACGGGTCGCGTTGTAGACCCCGGAACCGGCACCGGCCATCTGCATCGGGAGGTTGCGGGTCGCGGTCGCACCCAGGGGAGCCCAGATGGCAGCGCTGCCGGCACCCATCAGGCCCATGGGGAGGGCGAGCTCCCACACGGCCGAGTCGGGCGTCGTGACGGCCGAGAGCCAGACCAGGCTGATGCCGACGGTGGCGAACCCGACGCTGCAGAGGTAGCGCGGGTGCACGCGGTCGGTCAGCTTGCCGACCGGCGCAGCGAGCACGATCGACAGCAACGCCATCGGGACCATCAACAGGGCCGACTCGGTGGGGGAGTAGCCGCGGACCAGCTGGGCGTAGAGCATCAGCGGGAACCCGAGGGCGGTGAAGGTGAAGCTGATCGAGCTGATCGCGATGTTGGCCAGTGAGTAGTTGCGGTCGCGGAACAGGCTGAGCGGGACCAGCGGCTCCTGCGTGTTGTAGTGCTGCCACAGGACGAACAGCACGAGCACGACGATGCCGCCGACGATGAGCATCGGCACGGTGAGGAAACCCGTGACCTTGCCCCAGTCGTACTGGTGGCCCTCCTGGATGCCGAACACCAGCAGGAACATGCCGACGCCGCTGAGCACCACGCCCAGCCAGTCGAACTTGTGCTGGTGGGTCGGCAGGGACGGCACGTTGCGCAGTGCGAGCGCGATGCCGATGATCCCGACGGGGATGTTGATGAAGAAGATCCACTCCCAGGAGAAGGCGTCGACCAGGACGCCGCCCAGCAGCGGACCGACAAGCAGGGCCACGCCGGCCGTCGCACCCCACAGCGACATCGCCTGGCCGCGGCGGTCGGCCGGGAAGATCCGGGTGATGATCGCCATCGTCTGCGGCGTGATCATGCTGGTGCCGAAGCCCTGCACGACCCGCGCGATGATCAGCCCCTCGACCGTCGAGGTCAGCCCGCACCACAGGCTGGCGAGCGTGAACACGACCATGCCGATGAGGTAGAGGTTCTTCGGGCCGAACCGGTCACCGAGCCGGCCGGTGATCATCACCGGCACTGCGTAGGCGAGCAGGTAGGCACTGGTCACCCAGACCACGCTGTTCACCTCGGCGTCGAGGTCCTCGATGATCGCCGGCGTCGCCACCGTGACGATGGTCGTGTCGACCATGATCATGAAGAACCCGAGGACCAGGGCCCACAGGGCCGGCCACGGGTTGACGTCCTCGGTGGACGTGGCAGGGATCGGGCTCGCGCTCTGGGTCACGGGGAGAGTCAACACCCGCGCGCCGACACCCGTCGCATGTGTGACCACAATGGCTCCATGAGCCTCACTCCCGGCGCCGACCTGATGGCCGGCCCCCCGCCCACGCACCTGCCCGTCGACCCCGCAGCCGAGCTGCTCGCTGCGGGCGAGGCGCCCGCGGCCGTCGTACGACGCCTGCCGGCCTCGCCCCTTGCCTGGGCGACCTTCGCCGAGCAGGCCCGCGACCAGGGTGCCGATGACGTGACCGTCTACGCCTACTCGCGTGTCGGCTACCACCGTTCGCTCGACCTGCTGCGCCGCAACGGCTGGAAGGGCAACGGGCCGGTCCCGTGGGAGCACGAGCCCAACCGCGGCTTCCTGCGCTCGCTGGCCCTGCTCGCCCTCGCCGCTCGGGCCATCGGCGAGACCGAGGAGTGGGAGCGCTGCTCGACCTTCCTCCGCGACTCGAGCCCCACCGCCGCCGACGAGCTGCTCTGATCGCGTCGTACCTGACGAAACGGTCGTGAGATCGGCCGATTGACGACAGAATCGTCAGGTACGACGGTCGGGTCGATGAGGAGAGTGACGCCGTGGACAACCCTCCCAGTCCCGCTTGGTGCACCAACTGCGGTGCGCCGATGAACGGCCGCCGGTTCTGCTCCAACTGCGGGCAGGACGGCATGCAGGCATCTGGGGGCGGCCCGGCGTCGGGCCCGGCGCCCGACCCGTCACCGATGACCGTCCCGGTGACTCCCGTGCAGCCGCCGTACGTGCTGCTGCCGAACGGCCCACCGGGGCCGCCGCCGGCCCTGCCGCCCGTTGCTCCGCCGCCCTACGTCCCGCCACCCGGCACGCCACCCCGTCGGCGCACGCCCCTGGTCGTCGGCGCGGTGGTGGCCGCAGTGGTGCTCCTCGCGGCCGGCGGGACGGGTGCCTACCTGCTCGCCACCAGCGGTCCGGACGACGCGGACACCGGGGCCAGGGACAGGGACAGGGCGTCGGCGGAGACGTCGTCGACCCCGGACCCCACGACGGCCTCGAGCACGCCGCCGACGCAGGAGGCCGTGCCGCTCCGGCCGGTGACGCTCAGCGACAAGACAGGTGACGCGCTGCTGCGGGGCCAGGGTCCGGAGACCAGTTCGGGCGGCGACCTCAGGCAGGTCCAGATCCTCCCGCAGCAGGACGGCGAGCCCGGCTGGGTGATCGTGGAGTTCGCCGGCAACGCCTCGCCGCCGGTGGGCGTCATCGTGCGGTTCGACGTGGACGGTGACAGCACGCCCGACTTCGTCTCGTGGCGCCACGTGACCACCGGCGCGACCGGCTCCGGTGCGGTCGGGGGGTGGGGCCACGGCCGCGACATCCTCGACGGTTCGCAGGCCGACGACGCGCGGTTCTCCGACGACTCCTCCGCAGCGCCCCGCGACGGCCTCGCCTTCCCCTTCCGGCTCGGGGCCGGGGACAGCCCCCGCGAGACGATCAGGGTGAACGTGCAGATGGTCAGCGACGCGGAGTACTACGACTACGCCCCGGGCCGCCATGTGTGGTCCCCGCGCGTCGACATCGCGACGCAGCAGTGAGGGGACGCCTCGGCGCGTGGGCAGTCGCACTCGGCCTCGGGACCGCCAGCCTCGGGCTGGTCTCCTGCAGCGCCGGTGACGGGGATCCCGACACCGCGGCGCCGACCGGCTCGACCAGTCCGGCCAGCTCGTCCAGCACCCAGCCCGGCGCGACCACGTCGAGCACCGAGCCGGCGGAACCGTCCCACGTCGTCGCGATCTCCGTCGACGGCCTCGCCGTCGAGGCGCTCCTCGAGCTCGGCGAGGAGGAGACACCCCACCTGCACCGGCTCCTCGACGAGGGTGCCTCGACCCTGAATGCCCGCTCCGCCTACGAGAAGAACGTCACCCTGCCCAACCACGTGGGCATGGTGACGGGCCGCCGGATCGACGCGACCGGCGGCGGCCACGGAGTCGTGTGGAACGGCAACCCGATCGACGACACCGTGCAAGCCGCCGCGGGCGAGAAGGTCGCGTCGATCTTCTCGGTCGCTCACCGGCACCACCTGACGACAGCGCTGTTCGCCGGCAAGACGAAGTTCGACATCATGCGCGACTCGTGGCCGAGGTCGATCGACGACTTCGAGGTGCGCAAGCCCCAGCGGCGCCTGGTGGCCGACGCGATCGCCCACCTGGTGACCGAGCAGCCGAACCTGACCTTCCTCCACCTTGCCGGTCCCGACGCCGCCGGGCACCGGGCCGGAGGCATGAGCCAGCCGTACCTCGATGCGGTCCGCAGGGTCGACCGACTCGTCGGCCAGGTCATCGCGGCCATCGAACGCACGCCCGCGCTCGACGGCACCACCACGGTGATCCTCACCGCCGACCACGGCTTCGCCGCCGGCACCCGGGACCACGGAGCCCTGGTGGCCGAGAACTACACGATCCCGTTCACCATCTGGGGACCCGACGTCACCGCCGGCGACCTCTACGACCGCAACCCGGAGCGCCGCGACCCGGGAACCGGGCGGCCGTCGTACGACGGACCGCAGCCGATCCGGAACCTGGACCTCGCCGACGCGGCGATGCGCGTGCTCGGCCTGCCGCCGGTCCCGCCCGATGAAGGGCCACCCGACCTGCGCTGGTGACGCTGGTGACTCAGCCTGAATCCACCGATCCGGGCTCAGGGCGTGAGCAGCGCGCGCACCTTGTCCGGGCCGAGGGCCATGAAGAGCGTGGGCAGGCGGGGTCCGCGCTCGGCGGCGACGAGCAGCTCGTAGAGCAGCTTGAAGAACGCCTTCTGGTCCGCCTTCACCTCATCGGTGGGCGGGTCGTCGAGGGCCAGCCCGCGCGCCAGCTTCGGGACGCCGTAGATCAGCGTGGTCAGCTCGTCGGAGTCCGCGAACGAGTCGGGCAGCCGGTCGAGCAGCTGGCCGAGCCAGAGCTGCTCGTCCTCGTCGAGAGCGGCCAGGCGCTCGGTGTCGGCGGACTCGCGGACGACGGTGCGGTCCTCGGGGTCGACGTACGCGGTGATCCAGGTGGCTGCCTTCGAGAGCCGCGGTTCGAGGTCCGCCTCGCTCGCGCCGACGGTGCGCGCGGTGATCTCGCGCGATCCCGCGGTCACGTCGGCCACCGACGACAGCATTCGGAACGGCGAGACGACGGCTGGCGTCGGCAGCGTGCCGGCGGTCGAGGTCGCGGAGGCCCGCTCCCATGCGAGCACCGCGGCGTCACGCTTCTCGGGGATCGCCGCCTTCTTCGTCAGCGCGTCCCACTCGTCGTACAGGCGCAGGACCTCCTGGCCGAAGTCGACGTTGAACGCCTGCTTCGGCTGGCGGCGGACGTAGAGCCAGCGCAGGATCGGGGCCTCGAGGATGCGCAGGGCCTCCTCGGCGGTCGGTACGCCGCCCTTGGACGACGACATCTTCGGCATGCCGGCGACACCGACGAAGGAGTAGCCGACGAACGACGGGGCCGAGCCGCCGAAGATCGGGCCGACGATCTCCTTGCCGACCGTGTACGACGACCCGGGGCTCGCGTGGTCGACGCCACCGGGCTCGAAGTGCACGCCCTCGAAGGTCCAGCGCATCGGCCAGTCGACCTTCCAGACCAGCTTGCCCTCGTTCTGAGTGGCGACGTTGGTGACGTAGGAGTCGCCGCACACGTCACAGGTGTAGGCCAGGTCAGTCGTGTCGTCGTCGTACGACGTCAGGGTGACGGTGTCGCGGCCGCAACCGCGGCAGTAGGGCTTGTAGGGGAAGCGGGCCAGGTCCTCGTTCGCGCCGTGGCCGGAGTCCTCCTCGGCCGTGGACTCAGCAACCTCTTCGCCCTCGACCGGCTCGGCGGCCTTCTTCGTGCGGAACCGCGCCATCACGGTCTCGATCTCGCCACGCTTCGCGATCGCGGTGAGCACCTGCTCACGGTAGGCGCCGGCGGCGTACATCTCGGTCTGGTCGACCTCGACCATCTCGCAGCCGAGGTCCTTGAGCGCGGCGCGGAGCGGGGCCTTGAACCGCTCGGCCCAGTTCGGGAACTCGCCGGTCGGGTCGGGGACCGCGGAGAGCGGCTTGCCGATGTGCTCGCTCCAGGAGGGGTCGACGCCGGCGGGGACCTTGCGGAACCGGTCGTAGTCGTCCCAGCTGTGGAGGTGGCGGACGTTGATGCCGCGGCGCCGGATCTCCTCGGCGACGAAGTGCACCGTGAGGAACTCGCGCAGGTTGCCGAGGTGGATCGGGCCGGACGGGCTGATGCCGGACGCGCAGGTGACGACCTCGGGCAGGGTGCCGCCGTTGACGGCCTCCGCGTGCCGGAGCGCCAGGTCGGCGGTGCGGGTCACCCAGTCGCTCGGGTCCTGCTGGTCTCCACCTTGGTTGCGCTGTCCTCGTGCCACGGCGCGAAGCCTAGTTGTCCGACGGCTCCGACTCCGATTCGACCGGCACCACCATCGCGTAGGCCGCCGGGAGCACCCGCCACGAACGGCTGCGCACCGGGCCGTCGATCTCTCCGTCGCTGTTGCAGGTGAACTCGCTGCCCGACACCCGCACGGACCGGCCGCGCACGATCTGCACGTCGGAGTGGTCCTCGTGGCGCCCGAACGGCAGGCGCAGCGCGTAGCCGAGGCGCGACAGGGTGCCGACCGGAGTGGCGACGAGGACGTCGACGAGTCCGTCGAAGGGGTGGGCGTCGGGAGTCAGCTCGGTGCCGCCGCCGACCGATGCGCCGTTGCCGAGCGCGACCATCAGCACCTGGCGGTCGACGTCCACGACGACCTCGCCGTCGACCTCCACCCGCACCCGCAGGGTGGGCGGGTTCAGGGCCGTCTGCAGTGCGCCGATCGGGTAGCCGACCTTGCCGAGGTTGACCTTGCCGATCCCGACGGAGCCGAGCCGGGTCTTCCAGCGAGCGCCCTTCTCGCCGGCCTCCGCGCCCGCGCCCAGGTGCACGCCGTTGACGGTGACGGAGTCGAGGTCGTCGACGATCAGGTCGACGTCGCGGACCGCGCCGTTGGCGACGACCTCGGCGGCCTCGGCCGGGTCCAGCGGGATGCCGAGGGTCCGGGCGAAGTCATTGCCCGTCCCGAGCGGGACGAGACCGAGCACCCGACCGGTGAGCTCGTCGCGGCGGTGCAGCGCGGCCACGACCGCGTGGACGCTGCCGTCGCCGCCGACCACGACCAACCGGCGGTCGCCCAGGTCGCCGAGGCCGTCCAGTACCTCGTCCAGCTCGTCCGGTGACGATGTCGCATGCACCTCGACCGTGAAGTCGCGCCGCAACACCTCCAGGGCAGAGTCCAGGGCCTCGTCGTCCGCCGTACCGGCGTCGGCGTTGGTGATCACCACGATCGAGTCACTCACGACGCCAGCGTAGGGACACGCCTAGAGTTCGGGGCCATGGGGACGAGTCGCCGGTGGACCGCGCGTGAACTGATCGACCTGGTGCTGGACGACGGCACCTACGAGTCGTGGGACTCACCGGTCGACATCTCCGGCCACAGCGAGAGCTATCAGGCGGCGTTGCGGGCCGCCGCCGAGAAGGCCGGCACCGACGAGTCCGTGCTCACCGGACGTGGCGACGTCCGTGGTCGCCCGATCGCCTTCGTGGTCAACGAGTTCGGCTTCCTCGCCGGCTCGATCGGCATCGCCGCCGCTGCGCGGATCGCCGCCGCCGTACGACGGGCAACAGCCGAGGGCCTCCCCGTCGTCGCGAGTACGGCGTCCGGTGGCACCCGGATGCAGGAGGGCACCCGGGCGTTCGTCCAGATGGTCGAGATCTCCCGTGCGTTGATGGAGCACCGCGCGGCGGGCCTGCCGTACGTCGTGCACCTGCGGCACCCCACGACCGGTGGGGTCTACGCCTCGTGGGGATCGCTCGGGCACGTGACGGTGGCCGAACCGGGCGCACTGGTGGGCTTCCTGGGCCCGAAGGTCTATGAAGCGCTGAAGGGCGAACCGTTCCCCGAAGGCGTGCAGGTCGCCGAGAACCTCGCCGCGAAGGGGGTCATCGACGCGGTCGTCCTCGCCGAGGACCTGCCGACGTTGCTCGACCACGCACTCGGGGTGCTGGTCGACGCGGCGTCCCCTGCCGGTCTCGAGCGTCGTACGCCCATCGCGCCGGGCACGACCGCCGACCACCCGGTCTGGGAGGACATCGAGCTCACGCGGGCGGAGGGCCGGGTCGGTGTCCGCGACCTCCTCCGGTACGGCGCCGCCGGCACCCTGCGCCTGCGCGGCACCGACGAGGGGGAGCGGGACGACTCCGTCCTGATCGCCCTGACCCGCCTCGACGGGCAGCCGTGCGTGCTGGTCGGGCAGGACAGGTCGCGGCAGTCGGAGGCCGCCGCCATGGGACCGGGCGCCCTGCGCGAGGCCCTGCGCGCCATGAACCTTGCCGAGGAGCTCGGCCTGCCGCTCGTCACGGTGATCGACACCCCGGGTGCGGAGCTGTCGGCCGCGGCGGAGGAGGGCGCCATGGCCGGGGAGATCGCCCGCTGCATCGCCCGCCTCGTCACGATGACGGTGCCGACCGTGTCGGTGATCCTCGGCCAGGGCTGCGGTGGCGGCGCGCTCGCGCTGCTCCCGGCGCGCACCGTCCTCGCCACCGAACGCGGCTGGCTCTCACCGCTGCCTCCCGAGGGCGCGAGCGTGATCGTGCACGGGGACACCGGCCACGCCGCCGAGATGGCCGCCCGGCAGAAGGTCGGCGCCCTCGACCTGCTCGCCTCCGGCGACGTCCACGGCGTCATCCCCGAGCGGGACGACGACACCCCGGAGACCCTCGCCCGCGCGGTCGCCTCCGAGGTGGCGGCCCGCCTCGGCTGACCGCGTTCCCTGCCCCGTATGGGCAGGCGCCGATCGGGTACTGCCGCGACATGTACATCGGACTTGGAATCGTATTGCTCGTGGCCGGGCTCATCCTGGCCCTGGATGTCATCACCGCTGACCTGAAGTACATCAACGAGGATGCCTTGGGCACGATCTTCATCGTTGCCGGAATCATCGCGATCGTGTTGTCGCTCATCTACACGCCGCCGTGGCGACGGGACGCCTTCGTGCGCCGGGGTGACGACCCCCGGATCGACCCCCGGATCTGATCGCTGGGTGCAGTTCTAGCTGACCTGCATGTCGTCGGAGGACCAGAAGGCGCGCATGCTCAGGATCTTGCCCTCGTCGTCGAACGTCATCACGTCGACCGGGGCGAGCGTGTAGCTCTGGTCGCCGACCCTGGTGACCAGCTCGAAGGCGAAGGCCGCCTCGTTGCCGGCGACCCGGGCGTGGATCAGCCGGGCCTCCTGCTCGAGCCCGTCCAGGGCGCCGTAGAACTCCGCGATCGACTCGCGGGTGGTGCGCACCTCGGTGCCGACCGGGTCCTCGACGGTCGCGCCGTCGGCGTACAGGGCGACGACCTCGGCAGAGGTGCCGTTCGCGACCAGGTCGATGTAGTTCTGGACGGTCCCGAGGATGGTTTCCCTGCTGGCTGCCACTTGCTTCTCCTTGACGACGAATAAGTAGAACGTGTTCTTGTTTCGCCGAATCTAGCCCCTCGGTCGCGATTTGGTAACGTTGCGCCGCAAGAGCGCCCCGGTCCTTGCCGGGGCTTCTTGCTTGTCACACCCACCAGCATCATCAGTGGCGCGTCGAGCAGCCGTCTCCGGACGGAGGGACTCCGTCCGGAACGAAGGAGAACCAAATGCCTGCGATCGTGATCGTCGGAGCCCAGTGGGGCGACGAGGGCAAGGGCAAGGCCACCGACCACCTGGGCAGCCAGGTCGACTACGTCGTCAAGTTCAACGGCGGCAACAACGCCGGCCACACCGTCGTCATCGGCGACGAGAAGTACGCCCTCCACCTGCTGCCCTCCGGCATCCTGACGCCCGGCTGCACGCCCGTCATCGGCAACGGTGTCGTCGTCGACATCGACGTGCTCTTCCACGAGATCGACGGCCTCGAGGCCCGCGGCATCGACACGTCGAAGCTCAAGCTCAGCGCCAACGCGCACGTCATCGCCGACTACAACCGCCAGGTCGACAAGGTCGCCGAGCGCTTCCTCGGCAGCCGCAAGATCGGCACCACCGGCCGCGGCATCGGTCCGACCTACGCCGACAAGATGAACCGCATCGGCATCCGGGTCCAGGACCTGTTCGACGAGAAGATCCTCACCCAGAAGGTCGAGGGCGCCCTCGAGCTCAAGGGCCAGGTGCTCACCAAGATCTACAACCGCCGCGCGCCCTCGGTCGAGCAGACCGTCGAGGAGCTGCGCAGCCATGCGGAGCGGCTGGCGCCGTACGTCTGCGACACGACGCTGTTGCTGGGCCAGGCCCTCGACCGCGGCGAGGTCGTGCTGCTCGAGGCCGGCCAGGCCACGCTGCTCGACGTCGACCACGGCACCTACCCGTTCGTGACCTCCAGCAGCGCCACCTCCGGCGGCGCCTGCACCGGCTCGGGCATCCCGCCGACCCGGATCGACCAGGTCATCGCGATCGTGAAGGCCTACACGACGCGCGTCGGCGAGGGTCCGTTCCCGACCGAGCTGAACGACGACAAGGGAGAGTTCCTGCGCAAGCAGGGCTTCGAGTTCGGTACGACGACCGGCCGGCCGCGTCGCTGCGGCTGGTACGACACCGTCATCGCGCGCTACGCCGCACGGGTCAACGGCGTCACCGACTTCGTGCTCACCAAGCTCGACGTGCTCACCGGCCTCGACGTCGTTCCCGTCTGCGTCGCCTACGACGTCGACGGCGTCCGCCACGAGGAGATGCCGGTCAACCAGACCGACTTCCACCACGCCGTACCCATCTACGAGAACCTTCCCGGCTGGTCCGAGGACCTCACCGGTTGCCGCACCTTCGAGGACCTCCCGAAGGCCGCGCAGGACTACGTCGAGTACGTCGAGGCGCGCTCCGGCGCCCGGATCTCGGTCATCGGCGTGGGTCCCGAGCGCGAGCAGGCGATCGTGCGGCACGCGCTGCGCTGATTCCCTCCGTGCCGGGCCGGGCTGCGGCGCAGGTTCAGTCGATGAACGCGAACCTGTCGTCGCACTCGGCGCCACAGTCGAGGGCACCCCAGCCCTCGATGTCGGCGAACTTCGAGCCGTCGGAGAGGCGCACGCCGAGGGCCAGGGAGTCCTCCTCGGTGTCGAGGAGCTGGACGAGGTCGGCGTCGCCGTCGCCGTCGACGTCGGAGAGGGTGGCATCGGCCAACGCGTCCTTGGCGAACTCCTCGCGCCGCTCCTCCTGGGTCCGCTTGGTGCTCCACCACAACCCCTGCTCGGTGATGGCGCCGTCGACGAAGTCGTAGACGATGATCCCGGTGTTGGTGGCACCGATGATGACCAGCTCGTCGTCCCCGTTGCCATCGACGTCACCGACGGCCCAGTCGGACAGCAGGGGCGCGCGGGGCGCCTGGGTCAGGTCGAGGTCCTTCGTCGCGGTGAAGCCGTCACCGTCGGCGAGCAGGACGCGGATCAGGCCGGCGACGTCCTCGGTGCCGGGGTCGGCGTCAACCGGGCCGTCGTCGAGGTCGGCGGCGTAGAGGACGTCATCGGTGTCGTCGCCGTCGAAGTCGGCGATCCAGATGCTGCCCTGGGAGAGCTCGGAGCGGTACCACGGCACCGGTGCGGCAAAGCCTTCCTTGGTGCCCGCCGCCACGTGGATCGTGTCGACGTCACCGGCGTCCCCGATCAGCACGATGTCGCCGCGTCCGTCGCCGGTCACGTCGCCGATCCGGGCTGAGAAGTCCTGCAGGTCGTAGTCGGGTTCGATCCGGACCTCGGTGTCCCACGGTTCGCCCCGGGCCGGCTCGACGTGCACGGCGAGGATCTCGTCCGACGTCTCCTCCAGCCAGGCGACGTCGGGGCGACCGTCGGCGTCCACGTCTCCGCGCACAGGCGTCCCGGCAGCGCTGGTTGTTCGCTGCGCCTTCGTGAACAGCTGACCCGTGGATGCGAGCGTCCAGGTCGGCAGCGGGCTGAGCGAGTCGAAGCGGGACTGCTGGACCAGCGCATCGCCGTTCCCGTCGCCGTCGAGGTCGCCGGTCACCCAGTCGACGGGTGCCGGGTCCTCGGCCTCGCTCGTCGGGTCGTCCAGGGATCGCCAGGTCAGGGCGGCGATGACGACCGCGAGCACCGCGACGGCGACCGCTGCCACGACCAGCGGCCAGCGCCGGCGACGCACGGGAACGGACTTCTTGCCACCGGGGACCACGGTGGGCGCGGCCCCTCCGGGCGGGATCCGTACGGCGGTCGGCGCATCCGGCGCGCCCGCGGGGCCGTCGAGGGTGTCGGCCGGAGCGATGGCAGCGAGGCTCTCGAGGTCGGCGCGGAACTCGGACGCGTCGGTGTAGCGGTCGGCGGGGTCCTTCGCGAGCGCGCGCTCGACCACGGCGTTGAGCTGGTCGGTGAAGGGTCCGCTGCCGGGCAGCCGCGGGATCGGTGCCTGCTGGTGCGCCATCGCGACCTGCACGTCCGTGCCGGTGTAGGGCTCGCGGCCGGTGAGGCAGGCCCAGAGCACGCAGCCGAGGGCGTAGACGTCGCTGGAGGGCGTGGCCGGCGCACCGGCGGTCCGGTCGGGGGAGAGGTAGGACCAGGTGCCGGCGACCATGCCGGTCGCGGTCGGCGCGGGACCTTCGACGCCGTCGGCGCGGGCGATGCCGAAGTCGCAGAGGTAGGCGTGCTGGTCGGGCGTGCCGGCACCACGGATCAGCGCGTTGCCGGGCTTCACGTCGCGGTGGATCACGCCGACCCGGTGGGCGTCGGCGAGCCCGCGTGCCAGCTGCGCGCACAGCTGCAGGGCCTGCTTCGCCGGCATCGCGCCGTGCTCGTTGATCTGGGTCCACAGGTCCACGCCTTCGACGTACTGCGTGACGATGTACGGCGTCCCGTCGATCTCGTCGTGGTCGTGGATCGCGATCACGTGCGGCGAGTCGAGGCGGGCCAGCGAGGCGGCCTCGGCCTGGAAGCGGGCGCGGAACTCGGGCGACTGCGCGAGCACCCCGGTGATGACCTTGAGGGCGACGGTGCGGTTCAACCGCAGGTCGGTGGCAGCGAACACGATGCCCATGCCGCCCTGTCCGAGCACCCGGTCGAGCCGGTAGCGGCCGAACTCTTCACCCACATTGGGCACGCGCATGATTTCCCCCGAGAAGGTCGTGGACGTCGGCCCCAGTGTGCCCGATGGGTCAGTCCAGGCCGGCGACCCGGCGTGCGGTGGCACGGAAGTCGACGGCGACGTCGCTCCCGTCGAGATAGTTGCCGACCAGCATGGCGTCGCGCAGCAGGACCAGTGCGGCCGCGGTGCTCGCCGGATCGGCGAGGCCGGCTGCGGTGGTCAGCTCGGTCAGGGTCTGGCGGAACCAGTCGCGGTGGCGTCGTACGACCTGGCGGACCGGGCCGCCGGCATCGGGGAACTCCGCACTGGCGTTGATGAACGGGCAGCCGCGGGTGTGCAGGCGCGTGGCGTCGTCGGCGATGCCGTCGATCACCAGGGCGAGCAGTTCCTGCGGCGAGGCCTTGCTGGCGGCGGCCAGCTCGGCGGCGTTGGCGAACAGTTCCCGGATGACCTCGTCCTCGTGATCGAGGTAGGCGACGACCAGTGCCTGCTTCCCCGGGAAGTGGCGGTACATCGTGGCTCGCGTGACGCCGGCTTCGGCGACCACCCGGTCGACTCCGACGCCGTTGATGCCCTCTTCGTAGAACAGCCTGGTCGCCGTACGCAGCAGTCGCTCGCGGGGTTCGGAGGGGGGCACGGAACCGATCCTACGAATCTCGCCCTTGACGGAATGCATGGTGTGCCTCCATGGTTGTGCAGAAGAACGAACGTTCTCTCTACCAGACTAGCCCATCGATCGAGGAGAAGCCATGACCACCACCAGCACCGTCACCGTCCGCGAGGCCAACGAGGTCCGCGCTGCCAACGACTCCGGCCGCCAGCCGATCGTCTTCGTCCACGGCCTCTGGTTGCTCCACGACAGCTGGACCCCGTGGAAGGACTTCGTCGAGAGCCGGGGCTACGCAGCGATTGCTGTCGACTGGCCCGGTGACGAGGCGTCCTTCGACGCCGCACACGCCCATCCTGATTCGCTCGCCGGGACCTCCGTCGTCGACGTCGCCGACCACGTCGCCGAGGTCATCGGCGGCCTTGACCGCAAGCCGATCGTGATCGGCCACTCCTTCGGCGGGCTCCTGGTCCAGATCATTGCTGGTCGCGGCCTCGCTGCCGGGACCGTCTCCATCGACCCGGCGCCCAGCCAGGGGGTCCTGCCGTTGCCGTTCTCGGCCCTGAAGGCGGCCTTCCCGGTGCTCGGCAACCCGCTCAACTACGGGCGGACGGTCACCCTCACCTTCGATCAGTTCCGTTACGGCTTCGCCAACGCGGTCTCCGAGGAGGAGGCGCGCCAGCTGTACGCGACTGCCCACACGCCCGCCCCCGGACGACCGCTCTTCCAGGCGGCCACGGCGAACACGAATCCGTGGGCGAAGACCAAGGCCACCAAGAAGAACGCCGATCGCGGCCCGATGCTCGTCATCACCGGCGAGAAGGACAACATCGTCCCCTTCGCCCTGGCCAACGCCGGCTACAAGAAGCAGCGGAAGAACAAGCACCACGTCACCGAGATCGTCGAGATTCCCGGCGTCGGACACTCGCTGGTGATCGACAGCCACTGGCGTGAGGTGGCCGACGCGTCGCTCGAGTTCCTGGGCCGCAACGGGCTCGGTGCCTGAGTCTCCCTAGAATCGACCTCCGTGAAGACCCTCGTCATCGGTACCGGCGGCCGCGAGCACGCGCTCGCGCTCGCACTCTCCCGCGACCCCTCGGTGGCGGAGGTGCACGCGGCACCGGGCAACCCGGGCATCGGCGCGTTCGCCACGTTGCACCCCGTCGACCTGATGGACGGCACGGCGGTCGCTGCCCTGGCGGCGGAGATCGGCGCCGACCTCGTGGTGATCGGCCCCGAGGCGCCGCTCGTCGCGGGCGTCGCCGACCTGGTCCGTGCGGAGGGCATCGCGGTGTTCGGACCGTCGAAGGCTGCCGCGCTGCTCGAGGGATCGAAGGCCTTCTCCAAGGAGGTCATGGCCGCGGCCGGCGTGCCGACCGCCGGCTCCTACACCTGCACGACGGCCGAGGAGGTCGCTGCCGCGCTCGACGAGTTCGGACCGCCGTACGTCGTGAAGGACGACGCACTGGCTGCGGGCAAGGGCGTCGTCGTGACCCGCGACCGGGACGAGGCGATCGCCCACGCCGCCGCGTGCGGCCGCGTCGTGATCGAGGAGTTCCTCGACGGCCCGGAGGTCTCGCTGTTCGCGGTCTGCGACGGCACCACGGCCCACCCGCTCCAGCCCGCGCAGGACTTCAAGCGGATCTTCGACGGCGGTCGCGGCCCGAACACCGGCGGCATGGGCTCCTACTCGCCGCTGGCCTGGGCGCCGGCCGACCTGGCGGCAACCGTCATGGCGACCGTCGTACAACCGACGCTGGACGAGATGAACCGCCGGGGTGCGCCGTTCGTCGGCTGCCTCTACGTCGGCCTGGCGCTGACGGAGTCCGGCCCGCGGGTCATCGAGTACAACTGCCGCTTCGGTGACCCGGACATCCAGCCGGTGCTGGCCCTGCTCGAGTCCCCGTTGGGTGAACTGCTCTCGGGCGCGGCCAACGGCCGCCTCGCCGGGACGCCGGCGCCGTCCTTCCGTGACGGTGCCTCGGTGACCGTGGTCCTCGCCTCGGCCGGCTACCCGGAGTCGTCGTCGAAGGGCGACGTGATCACGGGTGTCGGTGCCGCCAACGGTGTCAGCGATGTCGACGTGATCCACGCCGGCAGCAAGCTCGTCGACGGCCCCGACGGACAACAGCTGGTCACCGACGGCGGCCGCGTGCTCGCCGTCCGTGCGATCGGGTACGACGTCGAGGATGCTCGTTCGCGGGCCTACGCCGCTGCCGACCTGATCACCTTCGACGGCCTCCAGCGCCGCTCCGACATTGCTGCCGAGCCGCTGGGTGTCGTCGAGGGTGCCTCACTCAAGGACGATTGAGTGAGCCCGATCCGCCCGGCCACCGACGCCGACCTCGACGCCGTGTCGGCCATCTACGCACGTGAGGTCCACGAAGGCACGGCCACCTTCGACCTGGCGCCGCCGCCCCGCTCGAAGTGGGAGGGCCTGCTCGCCTCCACGCACCCGGGCGACCACTTCCTGGTGGCGACCGACGGCGACACCGTCCTCGGATTCGCCTACTCCTCGGCGTTCCGCCCGAAGGGCGCGTACGACGGCACCCGCGAGGTGACCATCTACCTCGACCCCGCCGCCGCGGGCCGCGGCCTCGGCCGGCGCCTGTACGACGACCTGCTGGCCCGCCTCGCGAGCGGCGGCATGCGCACGGCGCTGGCCTGCATCTCCCTGCCCAACGACGCGAGCGAGGCGCTGCACCGCGCGTGCGGGTTCGAGCGACAGGGCGTGTTGCGCGAGGTCGGCCGCAAGCACAACCGGTGGATCGACGTCGTGTGGTGGCAGAAGATGCTGGCCACTGACTGAGGCCTGTGGACAGGCGATTCTCGCCGTTTCGTCGGCCGAGTGCCGCGGCATTCCTTCCCTCGCTCCCGACAGGAGCGCAGAATGGAAGGGGTCCGGATGTGTCGACGCCGTTCCCAGGAGGTGCCGTGGAGGTCGAGACCCTGCAGCGCATCCCCATGTCGTGGGAGGAGTACCTGGCTCTCCCCGCTCCCGAACGCACCGAGTGGTCCCATGGGATCGCCATCATGAGCCCGCCGCCATCGGCACACCACGGCGTCGTGAGCGCCAACCTGGTCTTCGCGCTGAAGCTGGGGCTGCCGGGGCTGCGGGTGATGGTGGAGGCGGGCTTGAAGATGGAGCACAGCCTTCGCGGTCCCGACGTGATGGTGACGCGCGACCTGCCCACCGGCCCGTGGGTGGAGGCCTCGCCGGTCCTGGTCGTGGAGGTCCTGTCGCCGAGCACCCAGTCCGAGGATCTCCTGCGCAAGGCGCCCGAGTACGCGGCTGCAGGCGTTGGTCAGTACTGGATCGTGAATCGCGACTATCGAACGCTTGAGGTTCACGTCCTGGTCGACGGGCACTGGGAGTTGTCTGCCCTGTTCGACAAGGCGACACCGAAGGGCGAGGTCGTCGTGGGGGACCACGGCGTCGTGGCGATCGACCTGCACGACCTCCTCGACGGGTGATGCCGCCGCGGCTGGCAGAGTGGCGCCATGGCTGAATCTGCTGACCAGGTCCATGCCCGCGTGATGGCCGCCGCCGACGAGCACGGCCGGATGCCGCTGCCGTCGGTTGCCGAGTGGGACATCTTTCCGTGGGAGGTCGTCGACGGCGCGTTGGCGACCAAGCGCCTCGCCGACCCGGCCCCCGAGAAGCCGCGGGAGGGCGAGGACGGGACGGACTGCCGCATCTGCGCGACCGATCCGGCCGGCGTGATCTGGACCAACGAGCGGTGGCGGCTCAAGCACCTGGCCGAGCGCAGCGGGCTTCCCCTGGTCGTCATCCTGGAGCCGCTGGAGCACCTCGACTTCGACGACCTGGACGACACCATGGCCGCTGAGTACGGCGTCCTCGCTGTCCGCATCGCCCGCATCATCGAGGGGTTGCCCAACATCGGGCGCTGTCACGTCCAGCGGATCGGCGACGGGGCACGGCACCTGCACATCTGGTTCATGGCCCGCACCCGCGGCCTGCCGTCGGTGCTCGGCTCGTTCGCCGTGGACTGGGACGACATCCTGCCGCCCGGCCCGGAGGAGCCGTGGCGTGAGGACCTCGCTGCCGTGGCGCAGCAGCTGGCGTCGTACGACGGCAGGGCAACGGTCGATGCCTGAGTCGCCGCAACCGGCGGGTCTCGTGACGTCACGCCTGCGCCTGGTGCTCTGGGACGCGACAACGGTCGAGGCGATCAGGACCGGCGCCCGGCAGCCCGGCTGGCACCGGGACTTCCCGCGCGAGGACGACCTCGGCGCTGCGTCGCTGTGGCACGACGGCGACCCGTGGGGTCCCCGGTCGATCGTCCACGACGGCCTCGTCGTCGGCTCGATCGGGTTCTTCGGGCCTCCCGGGACCGCCGACGACGGCGTCCCGGAAGCCGAGGTCGGCTACGGCCTGGTCGAGGAGGCACGCGGACTGGGCCTGGCCACCGAGGCCCTGGAGGCGTTGCTGGTCCCGGTCGACCGGCAGCACGTGCGGCTGCGCGCCAGCATCGAGCCGACCAACAAGGCGAGCCTCCGCGTGGCTGCCAAGGCCGGGTTCACCGGTCTTCGCGGCGCCAACGAGGACGGTGAACTGGTGCTGGTCCGGCCGCAGCGCTGATGTCGGTTCGATCCTCTGGCCGTGGGAGAATGAGGCACGTGACCGTCCCGAATGTCGTACCGAACGTCTTGGCCACCCGCTACGCCGCTGCTGACCTCGCGCAGATCTGGTCGCCGGAGCACAAGATCGTTCTCGAGCGGCAGCTCTGGATCGCCGTGCTCCGGGCGCAGAAGGACCTCGGCATCGAGGTGCCCGACGGCGTCATCGAGGCCTACGAGAAGGTCATCGACGACGTCGACCTGCCGAGCATCGCGGCCCGCGAACGGATCACGCGGCACGACGTGAAGGCCCGCATCGAGGAGTTCGCGGCCCTCGCCGGCCACGAGCACATCCACAAGGGGATGACCTCGCGCGACCTCACCGAGAACGTCGAGCAGCTGCAGGTCAAGCAGTCCCTGGCCCTGCTCCGGGATCGTGCCGTCGCCACCCTTGCCCGCCTCGGCCGCCTCGCGGCCGAGCACGAGACGACCGTCATGGCCGGCCGGAGCCACAACGTGGCGGCCCAGGCCACCACCCTCGGCAAGCGGTTCGCCACGGTCGCCGACGAGCTGATGATCGGCGTCGAGCGGATCGAGCAGCTGCTCGCCCGCTACCCCCTGCGCGGCATCAAGGGCCCGATGGGCACGGCGCAGGACATGCTCGACCTGCTCGGTGGCGATGCCGACAAGCTGGCCGATCTCGAGCAGCGCGTCGCCGCCCACCTCGGCTTCGACCGGGTGCTCACCAGCGTCGGCCAGGTCTACCCGCGCTCGCTCGACTTCGACGTCGTCTCCGCGCTGGTCCAGCTGACGGCGGCGCCGTCCAACCTCGCGACCACGATCCGGCTGATGGCCGGCAACGAGATCGTCACCGAGGGATTCAAGGAGGGCCAGGTCGGCTCGTCCGCGATGCCCCACAAGATGAACACCCGTTCCTGCGAGCGGGTCAACGGCCTCGCCGTCATCACGCGCGGGTACCTCTCCATGGTCGGCGAGCTCGCCGGCGACCAGTGGAACGAAGGTGACGTCTCCTGCTCCGTCGTACGACGGGTGGCGCTGCCGGACGCGTTCTTCGCCGTCGACGGGCTGTTCCAGACGTTCCTCACCGTGCTCGACGAGTTCGGTGCGTTCCCCGCGGTCATCCAGCGCGAGCTCGACCGCTACCTGCCCTACCTCGCCACCACCAAGGTGCTGATGGCCGCTGTCCGCAACGGCGTCGGTCGCGAGGCCGCGCACGAGGCGATCAAGGAAGCAGCGGTCGGCACCGCGCTGGCGATGCGCCAGGGCCAGGCCACCAACGACGTGTTCGCCAAGCTCGCTGCCGACGAGCGTCTCGGGCTCACCGCCGAGCAGCTCGAGTCCCTGGTCGCCGACCCGATCACCTTCACCGGTGCGGCCGTCGCCCAGACGCAGGCGGTCTGCCGCCAGGTGGCCGCGCTGGTCGAGCAGCATCCGGACGCCGCGGCGTACAACCCGGGCGCGATCCTCTGAGAGGCTCCATCGTCACCTTTCCGGTCCCTCCGGACCGGGCGTTCGCCTATCTCGCCGACCCACGTAACCGGCCGGACTGGCAGTCGACGCTGCGCGCGGTCGCCGACGTCGCGCCCGCCGAAGACGGTTCGTTCACGGCTGCCGGCGTCTCGTGGACCGACGTCACCGTGGTGCCGGGCGTGCGCCCCGCCTTGCGGACCGTGCAGTCCGACCACCCGCTGCTGTGGGTCGAGGAGGGCCACTTCGGCCCGGCGAGGGCGCGCCTCGCACTGACCTTCGCGGCCTGCCCCGAGGGCACGCGGGTCGGCGCCGAGTTCTCGGTGACCATGCTCGGTGCCGGCCGCTTCATCGGCCTGGCCAGTCGTCGTACGGTCGTCGCGGACCTCCGCCGCGCGTCGCGGATCCTCGCCGCGTCTCGCTGAACCGGGTGTCGAACACCCGATAACCATTTCGACCCAGTTGCGCGTCGGCTGTTCCCGCGCGGCCCGAGGACGGCTACATTGCGAGCCACTGTGATGGGCGTCACAGGGTCGACGGGTGGGCGGGGAGGTCGCGAGTGCTCGCGGTGCAGAACCTGGAAGTCGTGTACGACGACGTCGTGCTGGCGTTGCGCGGCATCAGCCTGGAGGTCCCCGACGGCAAGATCATCGCCCTGCTGGGTGCCAACGGTGGCGGCAAGTCGACGTTGCTGCGGGCGTTGTCCGGCCTGCTCGACATCCACGACGGTGAGATCCGCAAGGGCTCGGTGACCCTCGACGGCGAATCGGTGGGCGAGCTGAAGCCCTCGTCGCTCGCCCGCAAGGGCATCAAGCACGTGCTCGAGGGCCGTCGGGTCTTCAAGGAGCTCACTGCCGAGGAGAACCTCCGCGTCGGTGGCTACGCCGACCGGCGCAACCTGAAGGCCAACCTGGAGCGGGTCTACGGACTGTTCCCGATCCTGCGCGATCGACGCGACGGGCAGGCCGGGCTGCTGTCCGGAGGTGAGCAGCAGATGCTCGCCATCGGCCGCGCGTTGATGTCCGACCCGCGCTACCTGCTGCTCGACGAACCGTCCCTCGGGCTGGCGCCCAAGGTGGTCGAGCAGATCCGCGACATCATCGTGGAGATCAACAGCCAGGGCACCGGGATCCTGCTGGTCGAGCAGAACGCCACGATGGCGCTGTCGATCGCCCACCACGGCTACGTCCTCGAGAACGGCCGGGTCGTCATGGACCGCAGCGCCGACCAGCTCCGCGACGACGCGGACGTGCGCGAGTTCTATCTCGGCCTGGGCGCCGAGGGCGAGGCGGCCAGATCCTTCCGCTCGGTCAAGCACTACCGGCGCAGGAAGCGGTGGGCGTCGTGACGACCGTGCTGCAGTTCGACGACGTCCACCTCTCCTTCGGGGCGGTCAAGGCCGTCAACGGGGTGAGCTTCACCGTCGAGGAGGACGAGCTCTTCGCGGTCATCGGCCCCAACGGCGCCGGAAAGACCAGCATCTTCAACGTCCTTTCGGGGGTCTACCGGCCGCAGCAGGGGAAGGTCGTCCTCGAGGGCCATTCGCTGCTCGGCATGCGGCCGCCCGCGATCGCCCGGCTCGGGATGGCGCGCACCTTCCAGAACATCGAGCTCTTCGCGAACCTCACGGTCCTCGACAACCTGATGCTCGGGCGCCACCAGCACCTGCGTTACGGCACGCTCGCGGCGATGCTCTGGGTCGGGCGTGCCCGCAACGAAGAGCTCAGGCACCGCAGGAGGGTCGAGGAGATCGTCGACTTCCTCGAGCTCGAGCAGTGGCGCAAGTTCCCCGTCGGGCTGCTGCCGTACGGCGTGCAGAAGCGCGTCGAGCTCGGGCGCGCCCTGGCGATGGAGCCGCGACTGTTGCTGCTCGACGAACCGGTGGCCGGCATGAACCTCGAGGAGACCGAGGACATGGCCCGCTACATCCTCGACATCCGCGACGAGCTGAGGATCCCGATGATCATGGTCGAGCACGACATGGGCCTGGTGATGGACATCGCCGACCGGATCATGGTGATCGACTTCGGTACCCCCGTCGCCACCGGGACGCCGACGGAGATCCAGCGCAACCCGGACGTGATCCGCGCCTACCTCGGCGGCGACGCCGGCGACCTGGGCGACCTGGGCGACCTGGGCGAGACGAGCGATGCCGAGGGGGCCACGCCATGACCCGCACGATGGTCACCCGGATCCGCGACCGGGCCGCGCAGTCGCCCAAGGGCGTCGCGATGCGCGAGAAGCGCCTCGGCATCTGGCACGAGATCACCTGGGCGGCCTACTGGGACACGATCCTCGACGTCGCGCACGCCCTGCTGGCACTGGGGGTTCGCCCCGGCGACCGGGTCGCGGTGCAGAGCGAGAACCGGCCCGAGTGGCTGTTCCTCGACATGGCCACGGTGGCCATCCGCGCCACCACCGTCGGCCTCTACCCGACGAACCCGACCGCCGAGACGTCGTACCTCCTCTCGCACAGCGGTGCCTGCGTGCACTTCGCCGAGGACCAGGAACAGGTCGACAAGGCGCTCGAGTCGGGCGACCTGCCCGAGCTGCGCCGGATCATGTACGTCGAGCCGCGCGGCCTGCGGTCCTACGACGACCCGCGCCTGCTGGCGTGGGAGGCCATGCTCGCGATGGGCCAGGAGCACCGTGCCGCGAACCCCGGCGCGGTCGAGGCGCTCGTCGACGCGGCGGAGCCGTCCGACGTGATGACGCTCGTCTACACCTCCGGCACGACCGGACCGCCGAAGGGCGCGATGTTGACGATCGGCAACGCCGAGTTCGCGCTGGAGACGGTGCTCGAGCGGAGCCCGTTCGCCCGGCCGGCGCCCGGGCCGAAGGACCTGACGTTGTCCTACCTCCCGCTGTGCCACGTCGCGGAGCGGGTCCTGACGACCTGGTACAACGCGGGCGGCGGCACCCAGGTGAACTTCGCGGAGTCGATCGAGACCGTCCCGCAGAACCTCCGCGAGGTGCAGCCCACGCTGTTCTTCGCGGTCCCGCGGATCTGGGAGAAGCTGCTCGCGACGGCCCGGATCAAGCTGGACTCCGCGACCTGGGCGAAGCGGCGCTGGTCGCGCTTCTGGCTGGGGCGTGCCGACGGGCTCGGGGCCCGGCTGGCCGCCAACGGTGGCCAGCACACCCTCGGCACCCGTCTCGCGTACGCCGTCGGGTGGCTCTTCTTCTACCGGGCGCTCCGCGACCGGCTCGGCCTGCGCCGGGTGCGCCACGCGAGTTGTGGCGCGGCACCGGTGGCACCGGAGGTCCTGCAGTTCTTCATGGGCATCGGCGTCCCGATGCACGAGCTCTACGGCATGACGGAGAACGCCGCGATCGCGACCGCCAACCGACCCGGACGTGTGCGTCTGGGCACCGTCGGCGAGGCCCATGAGGGCATCGAGGTGAAGGTCGACGACGAGACCGGGGAGATCCTCACCCGGCACCCCGCGGTGTTCGCCGGGTACTGGGCCGACGAGGAAGCCACCGCGAAGACCGTCTCGGCCGACGGCTGGCTCCACACGGGCGATGTCGGCGAGTGGGACGGCACCTACCTGCGGATCACCGACCGGATGAAGGACATCATCATCACCGCCGGCGGCAAGAACATCGCGCCGTCGGAGATCGAGAACGGCATCAAGGCCTCGCCGTTCATCAAGGAGGCCATCGTCATCGGCGACGGCCGCAAGTTCCTCACCGCGCTGATCGGGATCGAGCTCGACACCGTCGGCGCCTGGGCGCAGCAGCGCCAGCTCGGCTTCACGACCTACCGCGACCTCGCCGAGAAGGAAGAGGTACGCACGCTGGTCCAGTCGATCCTCGACGAGGTCAACAAGCGCCACAACCCGGTCGAGCAGATCAAGTACTTCCGGATGCTGCCCAAGGAGCTGGACCACGAGGACGGCGAGCTGACCGCCACGCAGAAGGTCAAGCGCGCGTCGATCGACGCGATGTTCCACGACCTCGTGGAGTCGATGTACGCCCCGGCCAAGGGAGGTGCGGCATGACGCAGTTCCTCGGCGCGGTGGCCGGCGGAGTCGGCCTGGGCTCGATCTACGCCCTGCTCGCCCTCGGCTTCGTGATCATCTACAAGTCGATGGGCGTGATCAGCTTCGCGCAGCCGTCGTTCCTGCTCGCCGGCACGGTGCTGGTGACCTACCTGTCGCCCGAGATCGGCTTCTTCGCCGCAGTGGTCGTCGGTGCGATCGCGATCGCTGCCGTCGCGCTCGTCGTCGAACGGATCGCGATCCGGCCGATGGTCGGCAAGGCCGTCTTCGTCATCGCCATCATCACGATCGGCATCGACATCATCGTGCGGATCGTGTCCGGCATGTTCGTCGGCTCGGACCAGCGCACGGTGGGCGATCCGTGGGGACTGGATGCCTGGGAGGTGGGCGGCGTCTACATCGAGCACCGCGACCTGGCTGCCTTCGCAGTGACGACGGTGCTCGTGCTGGCGCTGTTCGCGTTCTTCCGGTGGACGCCGATCGGCCTGGCCATGCGGGCCTCGGCCCTCGACCAGGAAGCCGCGATGGCGCAGGGTGTCAGCGTCGGCACCGTGTTCGCCGTGTCGTGGGGACTGGCCGGCGCGCTCGCCACCGTGGCCGGGGTCTTTGCCGCAGCCGGTCGCACGGTCGACCAGAACCACTGGCACATCGCGCTGCTCGCGTTGCCGGTGATCATCCTCGGCGGACTCGACTCGCTCGGCGGCGCAGTCCTGGGTGGCCTCGTCATCGGCGTCACGCAACAGATCGTGACGTCGTACCACCGCGACTGGTTCCCGGGCCTGGACACCAACATCGGCTCGATCACGCCCTACCTGGTGATGCTGATCGTGCTCCTCGTCAGGCCCTACGGGCTGTTCGGCACCAGAGAGGTTGAACGCGTATGACCTCCCTGACGAGCAAGTGGGGACGCCCCGAGCTCTACACCAGCTACCGCCAGGACATGGCGCTGCTCAACACGCGCTCGAAGGTGCTCGGCACGATCGCCGTGCTCGTGGTGGCCGCGCTGATGCCGATGCTGGTGTCCGACAACCTGCTGATCATTCTCGGCAGTGGCCTGGTGCTGGCGATCGGCGCCATCGGCCTCAACCTCGTGACCGGGTACGCCGGCCAGGTCTCCCTGGGGCATGCGTTCTTCGTCGGCATCGGCGCCTACGCCGCCGCCGTACTCTCCGGCGACCCCGACGGCCGCTACCTCGGCTTCGGTGTCGACTTCATGCCGCTGTGGCTGATCGGTGCGGGCCTGATCGCTGCGATCGCCGGTGCGCTGGTCGCGCCCCTGGCCACGCGCCTGCGCGGGCTCTACCTCGCCGTCGTCACCCTCGGCCTGGTCTTCATCGGGCAGTACTTCTTCTTCGAGTGGAACGAGATGAGCGGCGGTCCGCAGGTCGGCCGCGAGGCCGCGAAGCCCGAGCTGTTCGGCATCCAGTTCACCGTCGACAACGGGTTCAAGGGCGGCTGGACCGAGGAGCAGAAGCTCTACTGGCTGTTCCTCGGAGTCCTCGTGGTGGCCGCCGTCCTGGCCCGCAACATCGCGCGCTCCCGGATCGGCCGCGCGTTCTCGGCGATCCGCGACCGCGACGTCGCCGCCGGCGTGATGGGCGTGAACCTCACCCGCTACAAGATCGTCGCGTTCACGATCTCGTCGTTCTACGCGGGTATCTGCGGGGCGCTGATGTTCTCGGCCAGCGGCCACTTCACGCCGGAGTCCTTCAGCCTGTTGATGTCGGTCCAGTTCATCGCGATCGTCCTGATCGGCGGCGTTGCCACGATCTCCGGAACGATCATGGGCGCGATGCTCATCGCGCTGCTGCCGCGCCTTGCGAGCGAGCTGCCCGCGTTCGTGCCGTTCCTGTCGAGCTCGGCCAGCGAGCACCCGAACATCTTCGAGTTCGAGCAGATCATGTACGGCGTCCTGATCGTCGCCTTCCTGCTCTTCGAGCCACGCGGTCTCTTCGGCATCTGGCATCGCGTGCGCACGTACTGGAAGAGCTTCCCCTTCTCTTATTGACCGCCCAACCGGGCTGCACCATCACAACAGCAGCACAACCACAGGAGGAACCGTGAACCGAAGGTCGAGATCACTGGGAGTCATTGCGACTGCCCTGACCGTCACCATGGCGATCGCGGGTTGCGGGCGCGACGACGACTCGAGCGGCGGTGCCGCGCCGGGCGTCACCGACGACGCGTGCCCGAACGCCATCGACAAGGACAAGGGCTGCATCTACCTCGGCACGGTCACCGACCTCACGGGCGTGTTCAAGGGCGTGGGCGAGCCGTTCACCGCTGGCCAGAAGACCTTCTGGGACGAGGTCAACAAGGCCGGTGGCATCGGTGACTACGAGGTCGACGTGACCACGTACGTCAAGGACAGCGGCTACGACCCGGAGAAGCATGCCGAGCTGTTCAACGAGATCAAGGACGACATCCTCGCCGTCACCCAGTCGCTGGGCACCGCACACACCAACGCGATCCTCGAGGACGCCACCAACGAGTCGATCCTGGTCGGTCCGGCGTCGCTCGGCTCGAACTGGATCTTCGACGACATCTCGCTGGAGGTCGGTTCCAGCTACTGCACCGAGGCGATGAACATCGTCGACTACGCCGCGGACCAGGGCGCGAAGTCCGTCGCCGTCGTGCACTTCCCCGGTGACTACGGCGACGACGCCATGGTGGGTGCCCGCATCGCCGCCAAGGAGCGCGGCCTCAAGTTCACCGACATCACGACCGGCACGGTCGACGGTGGTGACGACCAGTCCGCAGCGATCGGTGCCCTGCTCAAGGCCAAGCCCGACTACGTCGTGATCGCGACCAGCCCCAAGGAGATGGCCTCGGTCGTCGGTGGCAGCGCGGCGCAGAAGTTCACGGGCAAGTTCATCGGGTCCATCCCGAGCTGGAACTCCGCCGTGCTGGCGTCGCCGGCCGGACCGGCGATCAAGGCGCTCTACCAGCAGGCCACCTCGTTCCCGGCCTGGGACGCGGACGTCCCCGGCATGGAGAAGATGCGGGCCGCCGCGGGCGACCAGGCGCCGAACGACTGGTACTCCATCGGCTACAGCAGCGGCTACGTCCTCAAGGCTGTCCTCGAGAAGGCCATCGCCGACGACTCGCTCGACCGCGAAGGCATGGTCGACGCTGCCAACAGCCTGACCGGGATCGACAGCGAGGGCACGCTCCCGGAGGGGACGGCCAACTACGAAGGCGACCCGAACGAGGCCGCCGTCCGCGTGACGCAGCTGAACAAGGTCGACGAGGCTGCGTCGTCGAAGGTGTCCGTCGCAGTCGAGCCCTTCACGGGCAAGACGGCTGAGGCGTACGAGTTCACCGAACCCTGCTACCTGCAGAAGTAGCCGGCACCGTTCAATGACAACGGCCCGTCGATCTTCCGGATCGGCGGGCCGTTCGTCCGTCAGTACTCAATCGGTATTCGATCAGTGCTCAAGGATGCGGCCGGCTCAGGCTCCGCTCCGGGCGCGTTGGCGGAAGGACCGCATCCGGGCAACGTAGCGCCGGAGGTGGCGGGCGGGCACGGGGCGCGGCCAGTCGGTCGCACGGAACCATGCGTCAGACCCGCCGTCGACGAAGACGACGCTCCCGCAGAGGAAGTCCGCGGCGTCGGAGAGCATGAAGACCACCCAGGCCGCGAGCTGGTTGGCGTCACCGAACCCGCCGATCGGCACCGGGAAGGCCTTGATCCGCCTCGCCTCGGCCGGCGTCGCCAGTTGCTGCTCGAGCAGCGGGGTCATGATCGCGCCCGGTGCGAGGGCGTTGAGCCGGATGCCGGCGCCAGCCCAGTCGGGGGTGACCGCCTGGCGTCGTACCCAGTGGCTGACGGCGACCTTGCTGGCGGCATAGGCGAACGTGGGCGCTGCCTTGCCAAGCAGTCGCAGGCGCTGCACGGCCCGATCGACATCGCCTTCGAGGAGTGCCCGTACGACGCGTTTGGGCACCATCGGGACGGTCGTCGTCGCGTTGCTGGCGAAGACCACGACCTTGGCGCGCTCGGCGCGTGCCAGCGACGGCTGCCAGGCCTCCAGCAGTTCGATGACGCCGAGCACGTTGACCTCGGCGATCATGCGTGGCCGGTCGCGCCCCGGCGCGGGGCCGAGGCCCGCCGCCATGACTGCACCGTCCAGCACGCCGCCACAGAGCTCGATGACGGCAGCGGCAGCCGCACTGCGACCGGATGGTGCCGACAGGTCAGCGATCACGTCGGCGTCGCGGAGGTCGATGCCGACGACGACATTGCCCTCGCTGACGAGGCGGTCAACGACAGCCTTGCCCATGCCTGATGCCGATCCGGTGACTGCGTAGGTGCCCACCCACGAATCGTAGTAGAACGAGTTCTACTTTGGTCCGGCAGGCCGGACGTCCAGCACGACCTCGAACTCGAGGAGGTCGGCGCCGGTGGCGACCGGCTTCTTGGGTGCCTCACCGGGCTTGTCGGCGTGGGCCGCCTTGCCCTGGCCGTCGCGCCAGGCGGCGAACGACTCCTCGTCGGCCCACTGGGTCACGACGAAGTAGCGCTGGTCTCCAGCGGTCGGACGCAGCAGCTGGAAGCCGAGGAAGCCGGGGGAGTTCTCGACTGCGCCGGCGCGGGCAGTGAAGCGTTGCTCGAGCTCGGCGCCGGCGCCCTCGGGAACGTGGATGGCGTTGATCTTCACGACAGACATGGGAATTCTCCTTGGTCGGTCAGGCAGTGAGCGGTCGAGCAGGCGCCTCAGGCGCGTGCGTTGCCGCCCCAGTTGGACAGCTTCACCGCGATGTCGTGCAAGCGGTCCTCGCTCACGCCAGCGACCTCGAAGGTGGCGTTGACGTGCGGTCCCGCCACCCGGCCGACCTGCACCGTGGCGGCACCGTCGACGTGCTCGAGGATGCGGACCAGGCGGTTGGCGATCCGGCCGAGCTGGGAGGCGTGCTCGTCATCGAGCTGGCCGAGCGCCTCGGCTTCGCGGGCGTGCAGGGTCAGGCCCAGGGCGGCCCCGGCGTCATGGCGGGCGAGGACCCAGATCTCGTCCTCCCACACCACTGCGGTCGAGTTCGTGCCCAGGCTGTCGGGGTAGGTCGCTGAAGACTCCGGCATGTTGCCACTCTGCCACCCGCAATCGGAGCTGGAGGAGGCACCCCCTTTGTCGACATCCAAAGTCGAGTCAATTGGTCGAGTATGATCGGTCCATGTCCCTGGATGCTCTGGCCGTTCCGACGTACGACGACCCGCTGGTCGTCGTACCAGCACCGGCTGCGGGTGCCGGCAACTGGGCCGGAGCGGCCAGCGCGGTCCTGGTCGACGGCACCTACTGGCTGACCTATCGCGTGCGCCGGCCGTTGACGGACGGACGCGGCGTCAGTGTGGTCATCGCGCGGTCCGAGGACGGTGAGCGGTTCACAACGGTGGCCGAGGTACACCGCGAGGCCTTCGGCAGCGAGTCGTTCGAACGCCCTGTCCTGGTGCCGGTTCCGGGCATCGGCTGGCGTCTCTACCTGTCGTGCGCAACCCCCGACTCGAAGCACTGGTGGATCGACAGCCTGACGGCGGCGACGCCCGAGGAGATCCCGCAGGGTGAGCGCCGCGTGGTGCTCCCGGGTGACGAGACCGTCGCGGTCAAGGACCCGGTCATCGTGCAGCACGCGGACAGCTGGGAGATGTTCGTCTGTTGCCACCCGCTGACCGACCCGGGCCACGAGGACCGGATGACGACGCGCCTGATGCGAAGCGCTGACGGCCTGGCCTGGACCGACCACGGTGAGGTGCTCGCCGGCCAGCCGGGGGAGTGGGATGCGCGCGGCGCCCGCGTCACCGCCGTACTCCCGTGGCGGGTGGGTTCACCCCCGACCGCCCTGTATGACGGCCGTCCGGATGCCGAGTCCAACTGGTTCGAGACGACCGGGGTGGCGACGTGGGACGGCGACCGTTTCGTCCCGGCGGCGGGACCGCCGATCTCCTCGCCGCACGGCGACGGCGCGTGGCGCTACGCCAGCGCGGTGGCACTCCCCGACGGACGGACGCGCTTCTACGTGGAGGCCGCGCGTGCCGACGGCGCGCACGACCTCGTCACGCTGGTGCGTTAGGCGTCGACGCGCTTCGCCTGGCGTTGCGCGAAGGACCCGCGGTCGCGGGTCGACAGCCAGTCGGAGAAGTCCTCGCCGGTGAGCTCGGCGAGCAGGCCGATGTCGCCGGCAAAGGCGGGCAGCAGGCGCTCGCGCTGCTCGGAGGTGAGCGACGGCCGGTGGGCGTCGCGCGTCTGCAGGCGCGCGACGAGCGGCACGCTCGCGGCACGCCAGACCTCGGGCGCAGCGAACTGTCCGGCCCAGGCGCCGGCCCGGACCAGCGGTCCGACGACCCGAGGGCGCCAACCGGGGGCGACGTACGGCCGCGAGTTGTCCCGGGGGATCTCGCTCACCTGGCCCTCGCGGATGCCGAGGAACCGGCAGGCGCGATCGATGGTCTCGACCGGCTGGTCGACGATGTCGCGGTAGCGGACGACCAGCACCCGCGACTGCTCGACCAGCTTGAACAGGTCGCGGAACTGCTCGCCGTACAGCCCGAGCTCGCGGTAGCGCCAGAACGGCGCGTAGCCGGCCGCGATGCGCTCGTCCTGCCGGGCGAACGCGGTCTCGAAGTCGGCCTCCGGCTCCAGGCCGTCGGACCAGAGGTGCATCCAGTTGCTGTAGGCGCGGTCGATCGGGTCGCGGACCACGGCGATCAGCCTGATGTCGGGCAGGGACTCGGCGATCCGGCGCTGGGCGCCGCGGTGCCACAGGTAGAACGGGGTGCTCTCGCCGCGCACGGCGTCGGGCGGAGCGGGCCGGAACAGGTCCGTGTAGGCGTCGGCCTGCCAGATCCACTCGCGCTGGGAGTGGCGGTCGCCGGGGCCGCCCCAGTGTGGCGGCGGGGCGTTCTCGCAGAGCCAGTACTTCGGCTCCTTCGGCGTCGTCACGAACACGTCGGGGTGCGCGGCGAGGGCGAGGTGCAGGGCGCTGGTCCCTGCCTTCGGGGCGCCGACGAGGAGGAAGTCAGGCCGGGGCTCCCGATCCATAGTCATGTACATCAGTCTAGATACTTTTGTACGAACCCGCGAGCGCCTGTCCACGGCCGGGCGCGAGCCTCCTAGGCTGTGGTCCGTGACGCTCGCCAACATCCCGCCCGCACCCGAGCTCCCCGGAGCCCGCCACCTGCACTCCGGCAAGGTGCGCGACCTCTACGAGATCACCGAGGGACCGCACGTCGGCCAGCTGCTGATGGTCGCCAGTGACCGGATCTCGGCGTTCGACTGGGTGCTCGGCACGACGATCCCCGACAAGGGCGAGATCCTCACCCGGATGTCGCTGTGGTGGTTCGAGCAGCTGGCGGAGCTCGTGCCGAACCACATCGTGTCCACCGACGTGCCCGACGAGGTGCGCGGTCGAGCGGTGATCTGCGAGAAGCTCGCGATGTTCCCGGTGGAGTGCGTCGCCCGCGGCTACCTGACCGGCTCCGGCCTGCGTGAGTACGACGCCAGCGGCGAGGTCTGCGGCATCCCGCTGCCTGGCGGCCTGGTCGACGGCAGCCGGCTGGACGCGCCGATCTTCACCCCGGCCACGAAGGCCGAGCTCGGCGACCACGACGAGAACGTCTCGTTCGAGGCCGTGGTGGCCACCGTGGGGGAGGCGTCGGCGACCACGCTGCGCGACCTGACCCTGCAGGTCTACGGCCGCGCCGAGGAGATCGCGCGCGAGCGCGGCATCCTGCTCGCCGACACGAAGTTCGAGTTCGGCGCGCGGCCGGACGGCACGGTCGTGCTCGCCGACGAGGTGCTGACGCCCGACTCGAGCCGGTTCTGGCCGGCCGACCTGTGGCAGCCGGGCCAGCCGACGCCGTCGTACGACAAGGACGTCATCCGCAAGTGGCTCTCGTCCGCCGAGTCCGGTTGGGACAAGGCCTCGGGGGAGGCGCCGCCTGCGTTGCCCCAGGAGGTCATCGACCTGACCCGGTCGAAGTACCTCGAGGCCTACGAGCGCCTCACTGGTCAGCGGTTCTGACCAGCCCCGCCCACTGGGCGGGTGCACAAAGCACGGGGTGACGTTGTGGTCACGAGAACAGTGACCCGGGTCACGGCGGGACAGTAGGTTTTCGCCATGACGAACCTCGCCGGCTTTCTCGAGAAGAGCGCCCACGACTTCCCCGACCGCACCGCCATCGTTTTCGGTGACACCCGCCTGTCGTACCCGCAGGTCAACGGTGCCGCCAACCAGGTCGCCAACCTGCTCGTCGAGCGCGGCATCAAGCCGGGCGACAAGGTCGCCCTGAGCTGCCCCAACCTGCCCTACTTCACGATCGTCTACTACGGCATCCTCAAGGCCGGCGCGACCGTCGTGCCGCTCAACGTCCTGCTCAAGGGCCGCGAGGTCGCCTACCACCTGGCCGACTCCGACGCGAAGGCCCTCTTCGCCTTCCAGGGCACGCCGGACCTGCCGATCGGTGCCGAGTGCCACGCCGGCTTCGAGGCGACCGAGGGCTGCGAGAACTTCTTCGTGATCACCGCCGACCCGACGGCGCCGTCGCCGATCGAGGGCACCGAGACGTTCGGGCAGGCAGTCGGGTCGCAGCCGCCGACGTTCGAGACCGTCGACGTCGATGACGACGACACCGCGGTCATCCTCTACACCTCGGGCACCACGGGCCAGCCCAAGGGCGCCGAGCTGCGGCACCGCAACATGCGCGACAACGCACTGACGGGTGAGTCGCTCTTCGGTGCGGACTCCGCGAACCCGGACACCTACCTCTGCGTGCTCCCGCTGTTCCACTCCTTCGGCCAGACCGTCATCCAGAACGGCGCGTTCGCCTACGGCGGCACCGTCGTACTGCTGCCCCGCTTCGAGGCCGCGCCCGCACTGGCCCTCATGCTCAAGGAGAAGGTGACCTTCTTCGGCGGCGTCCCGACGATGTACTGGGGCCTGCTCGGTGCGCTCGACGACACGGTCGACGTCCAGACGCTCGCCGCGAACCTGCGGGTCGCCGTCGCCGGCGGTGCGGCACTGCCCGTCGAGGTGCACCACCAGTTCGAGGAGCGCTTCGGCGTCACGATCCTCGAGGGCTACGGCCTGTCCGAGACCTCCCCGGTCGCGAGCTTCTCGCGCTTCGGTGAGACGCCGCGGGTGGGCTCGATCGGAACGCCGATCCCCGGCGTCGAGATGAAGCTGCTCGAGGGCGACACCTGGGACGAGGTCAAGGACCCCGAAGGGATCGGCGAGATCGCCATCAAGGGCCACAACATCATGAAGGGCTACTACAAGCGGCCCGATGCGACGGCTGCCTCGATCAGCGAGGATGGCTGGTTCCGCTCCGGGGACCTCGGCCGCAAGGACGCCGACGGCTGGTACTACATCGTCGACCGGTCCAAGGACATGATCATTCGCGGCGGCTTCAACGTGTACCCGCGCGAGATCGAGGAAGTGCTGCTCACCCACCCGGCCGTCTCGCTGGCCGCCGTCATCGGCGTCCCGCACGACAGCCACGGCGAGGAGATCAAGGCCGTCCTCATCCTCAAGCCGGGCGCCACCGCCACCCCCGAGGAGATCGTCGCCTGGAGCAAGGACCAGATGGCGGCGTACAAGTACCCGCGCATCGTCGAGTTCGTCGACGCGCTTCCGATGACCGCCACGGGCAAGATCCTCAAGCGCGAGCTGTCGTAGTCCGCAACCGGACGCGATGCACGGGCCACGGCCCGCGGTCACTAGACTGCGGTCCGTGGCCCGAGTCGTCGTTTCCGTCATGCCGAAGCCCGAGATCCTCGACCCCCAGGGGAAGGCGGTGCTCGGTGCCCTGCCCCGACTCGGCTTCACCGGCGCGACGGACGTCCGCCAGGGGAAGCGGTTCGAGATCGAGTTCGCCGGTGAGGTGACCGACGCCGTCCTGGCCGAGGTGCGCCAGATGGCCGAGACGATCCTGTCGAACCCGGTGATCGAGAACTACGCCGTGAGCGTCGAGCAGTGAAGGTCGGGGTCGTCACCTTCCCCGGCTCCCTCGACGACGTCGACGCGCAGCGCGCGGTCCGCATCGGCGGCAACGAAGCGGTTGCCCTGTGGCACGGTGACGCCGACCTCAAGGGTGTCGACGCGGTCATCCTGCCCGGCGGCTTCTCGTACGGCGACTACCTCCGCTGCGGCGCCATCTCGCGCTTCGCCCCTGTGATGACCGAGGTCGTCGCCAAGGCCCAGCAGGGCATGCCCGTCCTCGGCATCTGCAACGGCTTCCAGATCCTGTGCGAGTCGCACCTCCTCCCGGGTGCGCTGATCCGCAACGACCACCGCAAGTTCGTCTGCCGTGACCAGCTGCTGCGCATCGAGAACAACAACACCCCGTGGACCTCTGCCTACGAGCAGGGCCAGGAGATCCGGATCGTGCTGAAGAACGGCGAGGGCGGCTTCGTCGCCGACGCCGACACGCTCGCCCGGGTCGAGGGCGAGGGCCAGGTCGTGGCCCGTTACCTCGAGATGAACCCGAACGGCTCGCTCAACGACATCGCCGGCCTCACCAACGAGCGCGGCAACGTCGTCGGCCTGATGCCGCACCCCGAGCACGCTGTCGAGGAGCTCACCGGCAGCGGCCTCGACGGGATCGGCTTCTTCGCCTCGCTCGTCGAGCGCACCTTCGCCTGAGGTCTCGAGACGGTTGCTGCGCAACCTCCTCGACCACCGACGACCCTGGTCAAGTCAGTACTTGCCCACCTGCAGGTTGGCCCACGTCGCGGTGCTGACGATGCCTGCCCGCGGCATGCCCACCTTGGCGCGGTAGGCCTGGACGTCGGATGCCATCTCTGCGTCGAAGATGCCGTCGATCTTGATCTCCAGGGTCGGCACGGCTGCCTGCATCGCGCGCTGCGCGCGTCGTACGTAGACACCGCGGGATCCGATCTTGAGGACCGGCCGGTGGCCCGCGGACAGGATGGACATCCAGTCCTTGACGCTCCAGGTCGTGCTGGTGCGGAAGCCCAGCGACTTCTGCCACCTCATCCCGGCTGCCTGCGTGGCGGTGTTGTAGAGCCCGTTGATGGCGCCCGTGTACATGGCCTTCTCGCGGAGCAGGCACTGCAACGCCTTGACCCGGGTGGCGTTCGGCACGACCGAGGCGGTGGGCGGCTTGACGGCGGAGTACCGCACCAGGTCGATCCGGATGCCGGAGCAGTGGCGCTCGGCCGCCGGTGTGGAGTTGCCGAGGTCGAGGAAGTTGCGGTCGATGTTGATCGTCACGCCGCCCCAGGTCTCGTTGTGTCCGCCCTGGTACTGCTTCACGCGGCGACCGGGCAGCCAGGCCGTGGGGGACAGGTAGGCGGAACTGACCGTGGTGTTGGCGATGCCGTCCCAGCGGGCGATCCAGAGCTGGTCGGGCAACGCGACGCCGGGCGAGTTCTTCGCGACGTCGTCGAGCATCTTGATGCCCGAACCGGCGCTGGAGTAGAAGCCGGACTTGTAGCTCAGCCCGTGCACGCGCAGCGTCCAGGCGTGCATGAACGCGACGGCGGACTGGCGGCAGCGCGTGTTGCCGAGGTCGAAGCCTTCGAGGTCGTAGAACAGCGTGCTGGCCGGGGCCAGGCCCAACGCCTTCGCCGCCGCCACGGCGCGCTCCGCCTCGAGCTTGCCCTGCGCCTTGGCCTTCGCATAGCTGCTGGTCGGGTCCGGGTTGATCGTCGGGTCGTCCTTGTACTTGGGGTAGCGCGTGCTGCAGCTGGCCTGCGGGCCCAGCGTGATCGGCAGCAGGCGCCAGCCCTGCACGAGCTGGCGGGTCACCCAGGCCGGCGTCAGGTTCGGCTGGCTGCGGCAGGCACGGGAGTTGCCGCTGATGTAGATGCCGACCGACAGGAACGGCGAGTTCTCGAGCCAGGCGTCCATCTTCGCCTGGGTCGGGGCCACGCACTGGTCGAACCCGTAGCCGGTGAAGTTGCCTGGCGTCACCGGGTTGGTGCCGGCGGCGGTCAGGTCGATCGGACGCGGAGTCGCCTTCGGTGTGTCGCCCTGGAGCTGTCCGAGCAACGTCAGCGCGAGGACGGCGGCCAGCACCCCTGTGGCGAGTCGACCGGACTGCGTGCGCAGGCGTGCGTGCGGTGCGGGTCGTCGTACCGAAGTGGGAACGAGCCGGACAGACATGGCGGAAACAACTCCAGGGGAAGTGGGAAGGGCCGTGGTGGCCATGTCACGGTAACCCCAACTTTCACATCCGTAACAGGCCTCGGTGATAACTACAGACCTGTAATTCGCGGCGCGAGCCGTCCCGGGACCCCCGGAGTGCGGTGGTGAGCGATCTCATGGGGGAGCGGGCGGAGGGAACGCCGACCCCGGCCGATAGATTTGCGTCCGTGGCCGACTCCGTTCCTGCACCCGCACGTCCCGCGCTCGACACCGTCGCGGTCGCGACCGGCGACCCGGACCGAGAACAGCCCTGGGCCGACCTCGGTCTGAAGACCGACGAGTACGACCGGATCAAGGAGATCCTCGGGCGCCGTCCGACCAGCTCCGAGCTGGCGATGTACTCGGTGATGTGGAGCGAGCACTGCTCGTACAAGTCCTCCAAGGTGCACCTCAAGCAGTTCTCCCAGATTCCCCAGGAGACTCCTATCGGCCCGATGCTCGCGGGCATCGGCGAGAACGCCGGCGTCATCGACATCGGCCAGGGCTACGCCGTCAGCTTCAAGGTCGAGAGCCACAACCACCCGTCGTACGTCGAGCCCTACCAGGGCGCCGCGACCGGTATCGGCGGCATCGTCCGCGACATCATCGCGATGGGCGCCCGCCCGGTCGCCGTGATGGACCCGCTGCGCTTCGGCCCGCTCGACGCCGACGACACCCACCGGGTGCTGCCCGGGATCGTCGCCGGCGTGGGTGGCTACGGCAACTGCCTCGGCCTGCCCAACATCGGCGGCGAGGCCGTCTTCGACGAGTCCTACCTCGGCAACCCCCTCGTCAACGCGCTCTGTGTCGGCGTGCTGCGCCACGAGGACCTCCACCTCGCCAAGGCATCCGGCGAGGGCAACCTCGTGGTCCTGTACGGCGCCCGCTCGGGTGGCGACGGCATCGGCGGCGTGTCCGTGCTCGCCTCCGAGACCTTCGACGCGGACGGCCCGGCCAAGCGGCCCAGCGTCCAGGTCGGCGACCCGTTCATGGAGAAGCTCCTCATCGAGTGCACCCTCGAGCTGTTCCAGGCCGGCGTGGTCGCCGGTATCCAGGACCTCGGCGGTGCCGGCCTCTCCTGCGCGACCTCCGAGCTCGCGTCCGCCGGTGACGGTGGCATGCACGTGCACCTCGACAAGGTGCCGCTGCGCGACTCGACGCTGTCGCCCGAGGAGATCCTGATGAGCGAGAGCCAGGAGCGGATGATGGCGGTCGTCGAGCCCGCCGACATCGAGGCGTTCCTCGCGATCACCACCAAGTGGGACGTCGAAGCCGCCGTGATCGGTGAGGTCACCGACAGCGGTCGCCTGGTCATCGACTGGCACGGCGAGACCGTCGTCGACGTCCCCCCGCGGACCGTCGCCCACGACGGCCCCGTCTACGAGCGCCCGTTCGCCCGCCCGTCGTGGCAGGACGCGCTGCAGGCCGACAAGGCCGAGGCGCTCGCCCGCCCGACCACCGGCGAGGAGCTGAAGGCCACGCTGCTCCAGCTCGTCGCGAGCCCGAACCTCTGCGACAAGTCCTGGATCACCGACCAGTACGACCGCTACGTGCAGGGCAACACCGTCCTCGCGCAGCCGTCCGACAGCGGCATGGTGCGCGTCGACGAGGAGACCAACCTCGGTGTCGCGCTCGCCACCGACTGCAACGGCCGCTTCGCCAAGCTCGACCCGTACGCCGGCGCCCAGCTCGCCCTCTCGGAGGCCTACCGGAACGTGGCCACCGGCGGTGCCGTCCCGCTGGCCGTCAGCGACTGCCTGAACTTCGGCTCCCCCGAGGACCCCGACGTGATGTGGCAGTTCGCCGAGGCCTGCCGCGGCCTGAAGGATGCCTGCCTCGAGCTCGGCATCCCCGTCACCGGCGGCAACGTCAGCCTCTACAACCAGACCGGCGAGACGGCCATCCTGCCGACGCCCGTCGTGGCCGTGCTCGGCGTCGTCGACGACGTACGACGCCGGACGCCGTCGTCCTTCCAGGCGGCCGGCGAGCAGATCGTCCTGCTCGGCACCACCCGCGAGGAGCTGTCCGGCTCCGAATGGGCCAACGTCGTGCACGGCCACCTCGGCGGCCTGCCGCCGCAGGTCGACCTGGCCGCCGAGCGCAGCCTCGCCCGACTCCTGAAGGACCTCGTGGGCCTGGCGACCAGCGCGCACGACCTGTCCGACGGTGGCCTGGCACAGACGCTGGCCGAGGGCGCGATGGTCAGCGGGATCGGAGCCACCGTGACGCTCGAGGGTGACCCGTTCGTGGGCCTGTTCGCCGAGTCGGCGGCGCGCGCCGTCGTCACCGTCGAGGACGTGGACATCGACGAGCTGCGTGCGCTGTGTGCGCGCCACGACGTCCCGATGACCGTGCTCGGCACCACCGGCGGCGAGTCCCTCGTGGTCGAGGGCCAGTTCGACGTCGCCGTCGCTGACCTGCGGGACGCCTGGACGGCGACCCTGCCGGCTGCCTTGGGCTGATCGCCTTCGGCTGATCAGCTCCGGGCGTCGCCCGGGGCGGGTCAGCGGACCTTGGTGCGGACCTCGATGTCCGCCGTGATCTCTTCCTCGGCGTCCGCGCCGCCGTAGATCGACGTCTGGGTCATGTCGTAGGTGAAGGTCGCACCGAGCCGGGTCGAGGCTCCCTCGGTCAGGTCGAAGACCACGTTGTAGACGGTGGTGCAGCCGCCCTGCGTGAGGTCGGGGCACGACCGGGACGCGGTGTCCTCGATGACGGCGGCGGACTTGACCTTGCCCAGCGTGAAGGTCGGCGTGACCTCGAGGGGGTAGTAGATCGCTCCGGAGCGGGCGTCCGCGGACACGGCGTAGCGGCCCAGTGAGGTGCGGATCGTGACGCCCAGCCACGTGTGGTCGGGCTCGGCCCAGGCGCTGCCGGCGTAGGGGAGGCGCACCACGCGGCGCACGCTGCAGGCGAAGTCCGCCACGACGACCTTCTCGGCGAAGGTCGCGTCCGTGGTGCAGTTGCTGGCCTTGTCCTTCGGGGGCTTGAGGTCGTAGAGGGGCTCCGCCAGGCCGGCGTCGCGCTCCCCGGTGGCCAGGTCGACCGTCTGCTTCACACCCTCGAAGTCGACGGCGAGGCTGGGTTCCTTCGCCGATCCCGAGACGAGCACGTAGAACGACGCGGACCCTTCGCCCGTCTCCCGCGGTGCAGGAAGGCGGTACGACGCCCCGTCGGCCAAGAGCGTGATCGCAGGGGTGCTCTCGGTGGTGAGGAAGTCGGCGTAGTCGTTGAAGGTCGCGGCGTCGTACTGCCACGTGAGCGGCACGAACGTGCTGCCTGCGGGCGCGGTGATGGCCTCCAGCTGGCGGGTGTCGTCGGCGCCGAGCTTGTCGGTCGGCTCGCCCAAGGAGATCTCGAGCCGCCCGCGGGGCAGGACCACGGAGGAGGGCGAGCCCTCACTGAACTGGTCGTCAGCCCGGGCCGCCACGACGTCGCCGACCTCGACCCCGGCGTCGTCACCGCAGGCGGTGAGTCCCGGTGCGAGGACCAGTAGCCCGAGGGCAGCGGCAGCACAGCGACGGAGAACCATGGACCCATTCTGACGGGCGCGACCTCGTCGCACCGCGGTGGCTCACCATCACGCCCCCCGCAGGCCCCGTTCTCAGGCCTGCGCGAGGACGGGGTCGAGGTCTGCGCGCGGGTCTGCGAGGCGCGGCCAGTCCCGCGGACGGGGGACCGTTCGTACCGACCGCGCGAGGGTCGGGATCAGGGCCACGGCGGCAACGAAGGCCGTCAGGGCGAGGACGGCTGTCCCGCCGTCGAGCACGGACAGGAGCACGCCCGCGAGCACCGGGGCCAACGGCATGGTCAGCATCGAGGTGAACTGCATGGTCGACTGCACCCGTCCGATCAGGGCGGGCGGGGTGATCGCCATCCGGTAGGCCATCACCCCGGCGTTGCCGGCGGGATTGAGGAACATGCCGACGGATGCGGCCAGGGCCAGCGCCCACGGGTGGTTCCAGAGCGCGAGCGGGAGCGACAGCGGCACGAAGCTCCACGCGACCACGATCGTCAGGGGGCCGGTCGCGTAGCGGTCGATCAGCCGGGGCGCGGCCAGGGCCCCGAGGATGCCGAAGGCCCCGATCGCCGTCTCGACGAGGCCGATCTGCCAGGCGGGGAAGCCGGCCTCGATCAGGCGGAGCAGGGCGAGGAAGAAGAGCGCGTTGATCGACAGGTTGGCGGCGGGGGACCAGACCAGCAGGACGCGCAGGAACGGCCGGTCCCAGAGGAAGCGGAGTCCCTCGCCCAGGTCGCGGACCGGGTGGGAGTCGCTGGGGGCGGGCTCGGGGGAGAGGTCGGCACGGACCCGGCCGAGGAGCAGCCAGCCGATGGCGTAGGTGACGGCATCGGCGGCGAACGGCGCCCACCGCGCCAGGGAGAACAGGGCGCCGCCCACGGGTCCGCCGAGCAGTCCGGCGACGTGCTGGCGCGCCTGTTGCTGGCTGAGTGCCGTCGGCAGTTCCTCCTGGGACACGATGCTGCGGATCGCGGAGTACTCCGCGGGGCTGAACAGCCCGGTGACCACCCCGGTGGCCAGCGCGACCGCGAGCAGGTGCGGCAGCGTCAGGGTGCCGCTGACACCGGCCACCACGAGGGTGCCGTAGAGAACGACGCCGGAACCGAGGGAGAAGCGCATCAGGCGCAGTCGGTGCCGACGGTCCGCGAGCACCCCGGCCGGCAGCAGCATCGCGACCATGCCCAGCAGGAAGATCCCTTCGGCGGCTGCGGCCCACAACGCTGATCCCGAGAGCGCGTACGCCGCGAGCGGCATGGCGAACGCGGTGATCCGGGTGCCGAGCTCGGACACCGTTGCCCCGACCCAAAGGGCCGTGAAGTCGTGGTTGCGGGAGAGCGCTCGGAAGGACGACATGCCCGCACCATAAGTTGCGCAACAACCATTGCGCAATACATATTGCGCAAAGAGTCGTGCGCATGTCGGTAGGCTGCGCCCATGGTGATGTACGACGACCCGCGGATCCTGCGCGCGATCGCCCACCCGACCCGCAACCGGGTGCTGCACGAGCTCTCCGCGGCTGGGTCGCTGCGCGCGGCAGACATCGCCCGGCGCATCGACATCCCGGCCAACCAGGCGAGCTTCCACCTGCGGCAGCTGGCCAAGTACGGCCTGGTCGAGGAGGACCCCGACGCCGCCCGGGACCGGCGCGACCGGGTGTGGCGGATGGTGGATCCGGACGGCATCCGGTTCCGGACCTCGGACATGCTCGCCCGCCCGGGCGGACGGGCGGCGTACACGGTGTTCCAGCGGAACGCGATCGAGTGGGGCCGGCACCTGGTCGAACGCGCACTGGACCAGGCGGAGACGCCGGTGAAGAAGAGCGTGTCCGAGTGGTCGCTGCTGTTGTCGGCCGAGGAGTCCGAGCAGCTGATGGAGGAGCTCGGTGCCGTGGTCGAGCGGTACCGGGACGTCGGCCGCGCGGGCGGTGTCGACGCCGACCGCGAGACCTACTCGGTGTTCCAGCTGATCCAGCCGTACCCGGAGCTGCCCCAGTCGCCGTCGGGCTCGTCGGGCTCGTCGGACTCGGCGGGCGAGGACTGATGGCGTCCCGGCTGCGCCCCGCAGACCCCGAACTGGTCGCGGACGCCCTCGGGCGCCTGGCGTCCGACACCCCGGAGCGGGGCGACCTGCGGCTGCTCACGAAGCACTACCTCGCGCTGCTCGAGGCGATCGCGCCCGGACGGTCGGTGGAGGTGCGGGTGCCGCCGTACGCCGCCGTCCAGGTGGTCGAGGGGGTGCGCCACACGCGCGGCACTCCGCCGGCGGTCATCGAGACCGACGCCGGGACCTGGATCGCGCTCGCGACCGGCGACCTCACCTGGGCCGAGGCCGTCGAGGCGGGGACGGTCCGTGCCAGTGGCGAGCGCACCGACCTGGCGCCGTACCTCCCCCTGGGGTGATTTCGGCGACACGCGGCCAGGTCATAAGTTGGGGCCCATGACCGCACCTGTCTCCACCCATGACCTGCGTACGCGTCTTGCCGAGCTCCTCCCGGGCGTCCGATCGGACCTCGAGGCCCTCGTCCGGATCCAGTCCGTCAGCGCTGACCCCGACCGCCTCGACCAGGTGGAGGTCAGCGCACAGGCGACGGCCGACCTCTTCGCTGCCGAAGGCGTCGACGTCGAGATCGTCCGGGCGTACGACGGCGCTCCGCCTGCCGTGATCGGCCACCGTGCCGGCCCCGACGGTGCGCCCACCGTGCTGCTCTACGCGCACCACGACGTCCAGCCCGAGAACGACCACGCCGAGTGGGACAGCCCGCCGTGGGAGCCGACCGAGCGCGACGGCCGCCTCTACGGGCGCGGTGCCGCGGACGACAAGGCCGGGATCATCACCCACATCGCCGCGCTGCGGGCGTTCGGCGACGAGCTGCCGGTCACGGTGAAGGTCTTCATCGAGGGCGAGGAGGAGGTCGGTTCCGACACGCTCCCCGCGTTGCTCAAGGCCTACCAGGACCGGCTCGCTGCCGACGTCATCGTGATCGCCGACTCCGGCAACTGGGACATCGGTGTCCCCGCGCTCACCACCTCGCTCCGGGGCCTGGTCCGCGTCGACGTCGAGGTCCGCACCCTGACCCACGCCGTGCACTCGGGCATGTGGGGCGGCCTCGTGCCGGACGCCCTGATCACCCTGTCCCGCCTGATCGCCACGCTGCACGACGACCGCGGCAACGTGGCCGTCGAAGGCCTGTTCAGTGGCCCCGCCGCCGACGTCGACTACCCGGAGGACCGCCTGCGCGCCGAGTCCGGCGCCGCCGCCGGCATCGAGTGGATCGGCGAGGGCTCGGCCGTCGAGCGCCTCTGGACCAAGCCGGCACTCAGCATCACCGGTCTCGACGCCCCCAAGGTCGACGGCGCCTCCAACACGCTCGTCCCCGCGGCGCGCGCGAAGATCTCGCTCCGGATCGCCCCCGGCGACACCACCGAGAACGCCCTGGCCTGCCTGCAGCGCCACCTCGAGGCCAACGTCTCGTGGGGCGCCACCCTGACCACGACGGTCGTCGACACCGGTGAGGCCACGCAGATCGACGCCACCGGGCCGTCGTACGACGCCGCGCGGGCCGCGTTCGCCGAGGCCTGGGACGGCACCGAGCCGGTCGACATGGGCGTCGGTGGCTCGATCCCGTTCATCGCGGAGTTCCTCGAGACGTTCCCGCAGGCCTCCGTGCTCGTGACCGGCGTCGAGGACCCCGACACCCGGGCCCACGGCCCCAACGAGGGCCTGCACCTGGCCGAGTTCGAGAAGGTCCTGCTCGCCGAGGCCCTGCTGCTCCGCAACCTGGGCGCGTCCTGATTCGCCGAGTTGGGGTTTGTCACCGCCGTACGACGTCGACAAACCCCAACTCGACGGTGACAAACCCCAACTCGGACGAAATGAGGGATCCGGCGCTCGGCCGGTAGGCTCAGCACCGTGTGCGGAGTCTTTGGTGTGTGGGCCCCCGGTGAAGACGTCGCCAAGCTGACCTACTTCGGCCTCTATGCCTTGCAGCACCGGGGCCAGGAGTCTGCAGGGATCTCGGTCAGCAACGGTCGGCAGATCCTCGTCTACAAGGACATGGGACTGGTTTCCCAGGTCTTCGACGAGAACACCCTCGCGTCCTTCGGTGGCCACCTCGCGGTCGGCCACTGCCGGTACTCGACGACCGGCGCCAGCACCTGGCAGAACGCGCAGCCGACCTTCCGGCCCACGGCCGACGGCTCGATCGCGCTCGGCCACAACGGCAACCTCATCAACACCGCCGATCTGGCGCAGATGGTCGCCGAGCTGCCGAGCGACGAGGGCGAGCTGGACATCCACGCCCGCAACCTCGAAGCCGCGACCAACGACACCAGCCTGGTCACCGCGCTGCTCGCGCACCACCCCGACCAGTCGCTCGAGGCCCGTGCCATGGAGCTGCTGCCGCTCGTCAACGGCGCGTTCTCCTTCGTGTTCATGAACGAGAACACCCTGTACGCCGCCCGCGACCCCGAGGGCATCCGGCCGCTCGTGCTCGGTCGACTGGAGCGCGGCTGGGTCGTGGCCAGTGAGGACTCCGCCCTGGCGACCGTCGGCGCCAGCATCGTGCGCGAGGTCGAGCCGGGCGAGCTGATCGTCATCGACGAGGACGGCCTTCGTTCGCACAAGTTCGCCGAGCCGCGCCGCAAGGGCTGCGTGTTCGAGTACGTCTACCTCGCCCGACCGGACGCCACCATCGCGGGCCGCAGCGTCCACGAGGCGCGCGTCGAGATGGGCCGACAGCTGGCCCGCGAGTTCCCGGTCGACGCCGACCTGGTCATCCCGGTCCCCGAGTCCGGCACCCCGGCTGCTGCTGGCTACGCCCTGGAGAGCGGCATCCCGTTCGGCCAGGGCTTCGTGAAGAACGCCTACGTCGGGCGGACCTTCATCCAGCCCAGCCAGACCCTGCGCCAGCTCGGCATCCGGCTCAAGCTCAACGCCCTCGAGCACATGATCCGCGGCAAGAAGATCGTGGTCGTCGACGACTCGATCGTGCGCGGCAACACGCAGCGTGCCCAGGTCCGGATGCTCCGCGAGGCAGGCGCCCTCGAGGTGCACGTCCGGATCTCCAGCCCGCCGGTCAAGTGGCCGTGCTTCTACGGCATCGACTTCGCGACCCGCGCCGAGCTGATCGCCAACGGGCTCGAGCCCGAGGAGATCGCCGCGTCCGTGGGCGCCGACAGCCTCGGCTACATCTCGCTGGAGGGCATGATCGACGCCACCGGCCAGCAGGAGAGCACCCTGTGCACGGCCTGCTTCACCGGCAAGTACCCGATCGAGCTTCCCGACGAGAGCCTGCTCGGCAAGCACCTGCTCGAAGCAACGCTTCAGCCGAGCACCCACGGCGAAGCACTCCCCGTCTTCAACAACCCCTGATCCTGGCCGGAGAACCATGAACGACAACGCCTACGCGCGCGCCGGAGTCGACATCGAGGCCGCGGACCGCGCCGTCGACCTCATGAAGGAGTGGGTCGAGAAGGCCCGCCGCCCCGAGATGCTCGGTGGCCTCGGCGGCTTCGCCGGACTCTTCGACGCCTCGGCCCTGCTCGCCTACAAGCGCCCGCTGCTGGCCACCTCCACGGACGGTGTCGGCACCAAGGTCGCCGTCGCGCAGATGATGGACAAGCACGACACGATCGGGTTTGACCTGGTCGGCATGGTCGTCGACGACCTCGTCGTCTGCGGTGCCGAGCCGCTCTTCATGACCGACTACATCGCGACGGGCAAGGTGGTTCCCGAGCGGATCGCCGCCATCGTCAAGGGCATCGCTGAAGCATGTGTCGAGGCGGGTTGTGCGCTCGTCGGTGGCGAGACCGCGGAGCACCCCGGTCTCCTCGCCCCCGATGAGTACGACGTCGCGGGCGCCACCACCGGTGTCGTCGAGGCCGACGCCCTGCTCGGCGCCAACCTCGTGCGCGCCGGGGACGTCGTGATCGCGATGGAGGCCAGCGGCCTCCACTCCAACGGCTACTCCCTGGCCCGCCACGTCTTCTTCACCCAGGCCGGCTGGACGGTCGACCGCCAGGTCGACGAGTTCGGCCACACCCTGGGCGAGGAGCTCCTCGTCCCGACCCGGCTCTACACGAAGCCTTCGCTGGCCATCGCCCGCGAGACCGAGACGCACGCCATGGCGCACGTCACCGGTGGCGGCCTGGCCAACAACCTCGCGCGGGTCATGCCGCCCGAGCTCAAGGCCACTCTGGACCGCGGCACCTGGACGCCCGGCCCCGTCTTCGACGTCGTCCGCAAGCTCGGCAACGTCTCCCAGCCTGACCTCGAGGCCACGCTCAACTGCGGCGTCGGCATGGTCGCGATGGTCGCGCCCGATTCGGTCGACGCCGCGATCGCCCGCCTGGCCGAGTTCGGGATCAATGCCTGGGTCGCCGGCGACGTCGCGGCCGACCCGGAGCTCAAGGGCACCGTCGAACTGGTGGGCCGGCACCCCGGTTGGTGACGCGGTCGGGAACCCGGTGGGGGACCCGATTGGTGACGTGGGCCTCAAACCCGGCGGATCGCCGAGACCGGAGTACGGGAACATCCACGGGCCATGTAATGTTGTGCCCACGAGACTCAGATTCAGCAGTCCGGGGCCCCGAGGGCTACCGGCCAAGTGTGCGAGGGGGCTGGACCCTATGGGCCGCGGCCGAGCGAAAGCCAAGCAGACCAAGGTCGCACGCGACCTGAAGTACCAGACGCACGAGACCGATCTGTCGGCCCTTGCGCGCGAGCTCCATGGTGAGCCCGCTCCGCGAGAGGTCGCCGAGAAGGTCGACGAGCGCGACGAGTGGTCGGACTACTCCGACCGTCGCGACTGAATCATTTGCGCGAGCGCGTCTTCGACGCAGATCCGGGGCAGCAAGCTGCCCGGGGGACGCCTCCCGACGCGCTGCCGCGCGACTGAGTAATTTGCGCGACTGAATCAAACAGCGCGTCCGTCAGCCTCACCGGCTGGCGCGCATCACCACGACATCCCCGTGGGTGCCGTAACCGGCGAGCCGCCCGCCTGCGGGCGTCCCGTCGAACGTCACCAGTGACCATCCGTCATCGGGCCGGTACTCGTCCGGAGCGATGACGGTCGGCCACGGGATGTTCGTGGGGTACGGCGCTTCCAGGGTGCCGATCTCGCGGAGGTCCAGGTCGAAGACCGGGAACCGCCCGCGGGTGGCCCTGGAGTTGTCCCTGCCGTCACTGGCGAGCACTCGCCAGTCGTCCCCGATGCGCACGATCGTGGTGCCCTCGGTCGCGCGGCGGTCGGTCGCTGCTCCCCGGAGGGTGAGGTCGTCGAGCGAGGGCCCGGACGCGAGCACGGGATGGAAGTCGAAGAACTTCCTCGCGCTGACGTAGCCGACCAGCCACTCACCGGTCTCGGTGCGCACCAGGTGCGGATCCCACACGCCCACGCTCGGCCCGTCGGTCGGCACCTCCAGCGACCGCGTGGCCAGCAGGTGCTGGCCACGGAGCAGGTCCCCGGTCGACTCCGCCACGGTGATCTGGACGGTCGCGTCGCGTCGCTCGGCCTTGTCGGCGGGGAAGTCGGCCCACGTGCTCGTCGCCACCAGCCACTGCTCGCCGTCACGCACCAGGTGCGTGGCGTGGTCGCCGAAGGCGCCGGGACGGTCCGGGCGCTGGAAGAACAGGTCGGCGCGGTGGGTCAGGCCGCTGTCGGCCAGCTGCCAGACCGACGTGTGGCCGGTGTCGAAGAAGCCCGGGCCGGCGCTGGTGGCCGTGAACAGCACCCCTCCTTCATCGCGGTACGGCGACCCGTCGGCGTGCGACACGAGCCGGATGTCGCGCAGGCCGAGCTGCCCGAAGCCCCCGGCCGACCAGGCCCGGACCTCGCCGGTCCATGAACTGGTCAGTCCGGCCAGCCAGGTGCCGTCCCGGGTGTCGACGATCCCGCGGAGGTCGACGCGTCCCCGGACCACCCAGGCGCCGTTCTCGAGCGTCAGCGCCGCCAGGTGTGTCCCGGTGAGGGTCAGGGCCAGTCGGGCCGGTGGGGTTCCGACGCGGCCGTGACGACGGCTCCGGTGCGCGGTCGAGGAGCCACCGACGGCCACCGACAGCCCCACCGCGCCCTCGGTGAGGCTGACCCCGAGCGCGGAGCCGTCCGTGCCTGTGAGGGCCAGGGTCGTCGTACGGGCGTCAGGGGGCAACGCCACCTCGATGGCGGCGTACGGCGCCAGGAGGGGTGTTGCTGCGCTTCCTGACCGCGGTCCTGCGCCCGCGTCGTACTCCTCACTGACGCACGGGACTCCGACGATCGCCACCGGCCGGTGTCGGGCGATGGTCTCGAAGCGGGGGAGCACCCGACGACTGTCCCGCGTCGCCTGTGCCGGGCTCAACCCGGCGCGCGGGGACCAGCCCGGCCAGAACGGCGACGACCAGCGTGATGCAGGCGGCCAGCAGGCATCCGGCGAGCACATCGGTGGGGTAGTGGCGCCCCAGCAGGATCCGGTCCGCGCCGACGACGACCAGCACGATCGCGCCCCGTGTCCAGGCCAGGTGGGTCCAGCGGCGGCGCTGCCCCTCGTTCGTGGCGCTGACGAGACCGAGCACCACGATCACGCCCACGAGCGCAGCGGCCGCGGAGGCGTGGCCGGAGGGGAAGGCCGCGCCGACGTGCTCGTGGCCGCCGTACTGCCACGACGGGCGCTCCCGGCCGACGAGTGACTTCAGGTGACTGGTGGCGTAGCGCGTCAGCCACAGGGTGGCGACCACGAACCCGGCCACGCGCACCTGCCCGCGGAGCAGGTACGCACCCGCGATGACCAGGCCGACGAAGGCGACGTTGTCCGGGTGGAAGGCGACCTCGAGGGCCCGCAGGAGCGGCATCAGGCCGTGCTCGGCGGACCAGACCGGCAGCGATTGCAGGCGGCCTTCGGTGGACGCGGTCAGGCCGCTGCGGACGACGGCAGCCAGCGCGACGAACGCCGTCGCCAGGAGCAGTGCCGTGCTCAGCGCGCCCCGACGGGGAGTGGCCATCGGGCGGATCGCGGGGACCTGCGGCAGCAGCGTGGTGGTTGCCATGGGAGCAGCGTGCGGGAGGCAACCTGACTGCCACCTGAATGCCCGGCGCCTTCGCCGGGAACGATCAGCGAAGACAAATCAGAACACCCCCGTCGGTGTCCCGACGGGGGTGTTCCTTGCGTGTGGCCAGGGGCGGGGTCGAACCGCCGACCTACCGATTTTCAGTCGGTCGCTCGTACCAACTGAGCTACCTGGCCAGGCAGTCGCACACCTTACCGGAGGGGGTGCCGTCGTACGAAAGCGAGGGCGACCCTGGCCGCGGAAGGGCCCTTGGACGACGGCGGTTGGGCGCTTCGTGCGTGCTCGCACTATGCTGTCCCGGCCGTGCCTGACTCCGGTCTGGCGTGGCAGGCCCCCATCGTCTAGCGGCCTAGGACGTCGCCCTTTCACGGCGGTAGCACGGGTTCGAATCCCGTTGGGGGTACGGCCTGAGGACGAAGTGGTTCCCGATTGGATTCCGCGGAGACCCTTGGGTTAGAGTTCCACCGCTTCACCAGTAGCAACGTAAGGCCCTGTAGCGCAGTTGGTTAGCGCGCCGCCCTGTCACGGCGGAGGTCGCGAGTTCGAGTCTCGTCAGGGTCGCGAGTACCGCCCGGTCCGCAAGGTCCGGGCGTCGTGCTTTTTGGACACAGGCAAGAATGACTCCCGTGCCGGTCGAGATGAGCCCCGAGGACTTCGACGCCCTCGTCGACGCAGCCCTCGACGAGATTCCCGAACAGCTCGCCCGCCTCGTGCACAACGTGGTGGTGCTGGTCGAGGACGAGCCGCCCGAGGGTGAGCCCGACGACCTGCTCGGCCTGTACGACGGCGTTGCCCTCACCGAGCGCGACGGCTCGATGGGCGCGCAGCTGCCCGACCGGATCTTCCTGTTCCGCGGCCCGCTGCTCGACATGTGCGACGACGCCGAGGACCTTGCCGAGGAGATCCGGATCACCGTCGTCCACGAGGTCGCCCACCACTTCGGCATCAACGACGACCGGCTGCACGAGCTCGGCTACGCCTGAGGCGGGTAGTCCCGGGCCAAAAGCACCGGATGGGTGCGTGTCGCGGTGCTTTTGACCCGGGACTATCGCGTGAGGGCGAAACCCAGGGCGCAGGCGGCGAGCCCGCCCAGGAGGGTCACGGCCGCGTAGGCGGCCCCGCGCGCCGGTCCCAGATCACGTGCCTGGACCGCCAGCGATGAGTACGTCGACAGGCCGCCGCAGAACCCGGTCCCGACCAGGCCGTACACCGAACCGTCCAGCGACCAGCCCACGCAGGCGCCCAGCAGCAGGCTGGCCACGAGGTTGGCCGCCAGCGTCCCGTGGTGCCACCGGCCGTCGTACCGCTGGCCGAGGGCGTAGCGCAGCGGGGCACCGAGGGCGCCCCCGAGGGCGACCAGCAGCGCGGTCACCATTCGTCCTCCTCGGGCAGGGGCGGCGCCAGGGCGCCCACGACCGTCACGGCAACGAGGCAGGCGGCCAGGGTGCCGAGGAGGTAGGTGGCGGCGAGGCCGGTACGGCCGTCGGCCAGGAGGGCGCGACCCTGCTCGGAGGTCGCCGAGAACGTCGTGAAGCCGCCGAGGACACCGGGGCCGAGCCCCGCCGCCCACGCCGCGGACCGGCGGGCCAGCGGCAGGAGCAGCAGCCCGGCCAGCAGGGTCGAGCCCACGACATTGATCGCAAAGGTGGTCCAGGGGAAGCCGGCGCCGTCAGCGGCCATCTCGCCCGCGCCGAAGCGGAGCAGGGAGCCGGCGGCGCCCCCGGCTGCCACGGCGAGCAGCAGCCGTGGGGAGGGACTCATGCGGTGATGCTAGAGGTGCGCCAGCAGCGATCAGAGTGCGCGCGACGGCGCGCCGGAGCCGGCGTTGCCCTGCCAGGAGACCGGCGGTGCTCCGGCCGACTGACGACGGAACTCTCCGAGGAACCAGATCTGGAAGGCCCGCTGCTCCGGGGTACGGGGCGCGGTCAGCAGGCGCTTGGCACGGCTGAAGTCGTCGGCGGCGTCGAGCAGGTCGACGAGTCCGCCGATCTGGCGCGCGGCCTCGCGCGGCATCCGGAGCCGGAGGTCCACGGCGGTGTGGCCGTCAGCGTGGGCGGAGTCGACCTGTTCGCGGCCCATGTTCGCGCGCAACGGGCGCTCGAGCGCGTCGAAGTGCTCCGAGAGCACCCGGGCCAGGGGGTAGTCGTCCTCGTGGGCCAGGGCCAGCAGGCGGATCTCGCGCCGCAGGTCGCGGTGGTGGCGCTGGAACTGGCCGAACTCGATGATCGGCACGCCGTTGATCTGGACCGCGACCTCGCCGACGCGGGTGTGCTCTTCGGCCAGCGGTGCGAAGCTGTAGGTCAGTTGGTACGGCGCGCCGGCGGTCTCCGAGAGCTCGGTCGCGGGCTCGAACCACACCGCCTTGCCGTCCTCCTCGATCTCGGCGCCCCAGGCGACCGAGGCGCGGGCCACGATGTCCAGGCCGCGTCCGACGGTCGTGAGCGTGAGCAGCTGCTCCTCGTCGAGGGCGTCGAACATGTCGAGGTCGAAGGCGTCGAGGTCGAACCCGCCGGCCAGGGTTGCGGGCTGGGGTGCGACGGTGGTCGCGTCGTGGACCTCGAACCGGGGGTGCTCGGTGGTGCCGCGCAACTGGGTCCGAACAGGGCCCTCGGCGTGCAGGACGGCGTTGGTGACCAGTTCGGAGATGGCCAGCTCGGCGCAGTCGACGAGCTCGTCGCGGCCGATTTCACGGCAGGTCTGTACGGCCCAGCGGCGCGCGTCGTGGACGCTGCGCGGCCCGGGGGCCAACTCCAGGGTCTGCCGGTGCTGCACGGGGTGAACCTTCCACTGCGGTTTCGTGCCCGAGTCTTCTTGTCGGTCCGTGAGGTGCCGATCCCGAAGGCGATACCCCGTTGAACGCGCAACTAAACCAACAGAGTTTTCCAGATTTGGTGACGCGTGCCGACCGACTGTGACCGACCAGACGATGGCCACGTGTTGGGACGGGCGGCCCTGAGGCGGAAGAATGCCGAACAGAGGTTCATCGAAGAGGCGTCACAAGCGTCCAGGAGGAAGCCATGGCAGCAGGCGACACCACGCCGGAGACGTCGGATCGCGCGATCGTGCGCAGGTCTGACCGCCACCAGGTCGTGATCATTGGCTCCGGATTCGGTGGCCTCTTCGGCACCAAGGCGCTCCGCAAGGCGGACGTCGACGTGACCATGATCGCGAAGACCACGCACCACCTCTTCCAGCCCCTGCTCTACCAGGTCGCGACCGGCATCCTCTCCGAGGGCGAGATCGCCCCGCCGACCCGCGAGGTGCTGGCGAAGCAGGAGAACGCACAGGTGCTGCTCGGGACGGTCACGACCGTCGACCTCGAGAACCGCCTGGTCACCTCGCACGTGCTCGGTCGCGAGCTCGTGACGCCGTACGACTCGCTGATCGTGGCGGCCGGTGCCGGCCAGTCCTACTTCGGCAACGACCACTTCGCCGAGTTCGCCCCCGGCATGAAGAGCATCGACGACGCCCTCGAGCTGCGCGGCCGGATCTTCGGTGCCTTCGAGATGGCCGAGCTGGGTGCCTCCCGTGGCGAGAACGTCGACCACCTGCTGACCTTCGTCGTCGTCGGAGCCGGCCCGACCGGTGTGGAGATGGCCGGCCAGATCGCCGAGCTCGCGCACCGCACGCTGACCCGCGACTTCCGGGCCATCAGCACTCGTACGGCGCGCGTCATCCTCGTCGACGCGGCGCCCCAGGTGCTGCCGCCGTTCGGCGCCAAGCTCGGCAAGTGGACCCAGGAGAAGCTGGAGAAGCTCGGTGTCGAGGTCATGCTCGGTGCCCTCGTGTCCCAGGTCGACGAGCGCGGTCTCGTCGTGAAGTACAAGGACGGCTCCGAGAAGCGCATCGACGCCGTCGCCAAGGTGTGGGCGGCTGGCGTCCAGGCCAACGCGCTGGGCAAGCAGCTCTCCGACCAGACCGGCGCCCCGCTCGACCGCGCCGGCCGGATCGCGGTCAACCCCGACCTGACGCTCCCGGGCTACCCCGAGGTGTTCGTGGTCGGCGACATGATCGCCCTCGACAACCTCCCCGGTGTGGCCCAGGTCGCCATCCAGGGCGCGAAGTACGCCGCCAAGGAGATCGACGGCCGGCTCAAGGGCAAGCCCGCACAGTCGCCGTTCAAGTACTTCGACAAGGGCTCGATGGCCATCATCAGCCGCTTCCGCGCCGTCGCGATGGTCGGTCGGCTGCGCCTGACCGGCGTCATCGCGTGGCTGATGTGGCTGGTCGTCCACCTCTTCTACATCACGGGCTTCAAGAACCAGTTCACCGCTGTCCTGCACTGGCTGATCTCGTTCATCGGCACCGGTCGCTCGGAGCGCACCTCGACCGAGCAGCAGATCTTCGCCCGCGTCGCGCTGCAGCGCCTCGAGCGCGGTGCGACGGACCTGGTGTCCCAGCCCGGCGAGTTCGACGACGCCGAGCGGCGTCGGGCGGAGCTCGAGGCTCAGGCAGCGGAAGAGGCTCGCCTCAGCGACGAGAACAAGCGTGGCGTGAAGGTCTGAGGTCCGCCAGGCGCGACGAAGTCGCGAACGGCGTGGTCCGAAGAGGTTGAGGGCGCGTCCGACCGAGGCACGAGGTCGGATCCGCGCGTCTCGAAACCCGGTCGGTCACGAACAAGAGGGCACGGCCACGGTCACTCGAAGATCCGCAGGCCGCGGACGGGCTCGCCGCCCGCCTCGGCCGCGGCGAGGCGCTCGCGGATCGCTCGCGGCAGGATGAAGACCCCTTCGGCCTCGGCCGTGACGCCGTTCGGGCCGATGACCTGACCCCTGGCCCACGTCTTCACGCCCTCCTGGCGATCGACCCAGGCCTCGCAGCGCAGGTCGCCGAGGGGCGTGCCCTGGCGGTAGACGATCGTCAGCGTGCCCGTCATCCCGGGTCGCCCGGTGGTGCCGACCGCGTGGCCGAGCACCTGGTCGAGGATCATCGACACGACGCCGCCGTGCACCAGCCCCGGCGGGCCCTCGAACGCGGCCCCGCAGTGGAAGTCGGACTCGACCCGGCCCTCGGCTGACCTGACGGTCAGGAGCGGGGCCATCGGGTTGCGGACGCCGATGACCGGGTTGCCCCAGGGGCGGCGCCGGCCAGCCGGCTGGTGGACGATCCCGAGCGTCTCGGTCAGCTGCTCCTTGCGCAGTCGGGCGACGACGTCCTCGATCTGCGCGGTGGCTGCCTGGATCTCGTCCTCGTCGACCGACGTGCGGACGCTCACGTCGATCAGGTCGCGGACGGCCTGCGTGTACGGCGCCCACATCTGGCTCTCGCGGGTGATCGACGCGTCGTCGGAATCGTCGTCGAGCGGGAACCAATCCATGTCACTCAGGGTAGAACACGTTTCACTTGAGTGGAGCGTGACTCCCGCCACCGTGCGTCAGGCGAAGGCGTCGCTGGTGGCGTAGCCGTTCTCGTCGACGGCGCCGGGCCGCAGCTCGGGGCGCAGGCGGTAGAGCGCCGTGGTGAACCAGTGCGGGTCGACCATCGACGACTTGATGACCACCAGCGGCATCCCCTTGCGCTCGATCAGCACCGTCCAGTGGCGGTGACCGGGCTCGCCGACGATCGCGATCGGCGTGTAGGAGCTGCCCACGTCCACCAGGTCGACATGTCCACCGCGCTCGATCGACAGCTTGCCGCGGCGGATGGCCATCTTCGTGGTCGTGCAGCCCGCCCGTACCGCCCAGACCACCAGGGTCAGGAACGCCAGCGTCCCGGCGATGCCGATGGCGGAGACCGTACGGTCCTGATAGGCGACGTACGACGTCACGGCGGTTGCCGCAAGGACGGCAGCCAGGGTCAGCGACAGCACCTTGCGGGCCGTGCCGCGAGCAGGGAAGTCGGCGTCGGTCGTGGCGTGGTAGGCGTTGAGGTGTTCCTCGGGTTCGGTCCAGCGGCTCTGCTGGACCTGGGGAGTGGCGGTGGTGGGCGCCAGGGACTGCGCCCGCACGCGCGGGGTGTCGGTGGTGCCGTCCGAGGGGGCCGTGCCAGCGGTGGGCGCCGGTCGGGTGACGCGGACGACGGGTCCGGACTGCCGGACCGGCTTCTCCGGCCTGGCCGCCTTCTCCGGCTTGGCCGCCTTCTCGGGCTTGCCGGGCCTGGCGCGCTTGTCCTTCGACCTGGCTTCGCGGCGCGGGGCCTCGATCGGGTCGTGCAGGGCGTCGACGACCGAGCGGCCGGCGGCCGTGGTGTCGACGCTGGTGGCGGGTACGTCGACGGCGGGTTCGTCTCCCTCGACGCCGAGCGCGGCGAGGACCGAGCGGCCCACGGACGTGCTGTCGGGGCTGCTGGAAAGGGTCGGCGTCACGAACTCCTCGCGCGGCGATGCGCCCCGCGTGACGGTCGCCGCGGGTGCCGTCGCGGTCGCCAGGCCGCCGCCCCCGCGAGGTGCTCCGATGACCCGGGCGTCCTTCGCGTAGCTGGCGCGCTTGTTCAGCCAGGCACGAATCGTCTCTGTGTCCGGTCCGAACTCGTCATTGCTCCCCATGACAGAGTCCTCCCTTCCCTCTCCCACGCCTGAGCGTACTCCGCAGGAAGTTCTCCGTCTTGGGTTCGAAGGACCTCTCCGTATAGCCCGTTGTGACCATGTGGACTGGTCCCTCGGCGGCATCGACGGCCGGGTAGATTGAGAGCGGTTCCCATTTTCTGGAGGTGAGTGGTGTCCGAGACCGACGAGCGACCGAGCTCATTGCGACCGACCCGGCAGCGCCTGGCGATCACCGACGCCCTGCGTGCGGGGGTCGACTTCCAGAGCGCCCAGGAGATCCACGACAGCCTGCGGCAGGCGGGGGAGAAGGTCGGCCTCGCGACGGTCTACCGCACCCTCCAGGCGATGGCCGACGCTGGCGACGTCGACGTACGCCACACCCCGGCCGGCGAGACGACGTACCGCCGGTGCAGCACCTCGCACCATCACCACCTGGTCTGCCGCTCCTGCGGGCGGACGGTGGAGATCACCGGATCGGCGGTGGAGAAGTGGGCCCACTCCGTGGGCGACGAGCACGGCTTCATCGACGTGAGTCACACCGTCGAGCTGGTCGGACTGTGCGCGGAGTGCGCCGCGCTGCCCGCCGAATAGGTGATCGCCAGGCGATTCGGCGGCAATCAGTAGGCCCCGTGGGACTCGAACCCACAACCAAGAGATTAAAAGTCTCCTGCTCTGCCAATTGAGCTAGGGGCCCGAAATCCGTACCGGGGAACTGTAGCCAAGAGCTCGCCGCGGGCCGGGCGGAGGTCGTCGTCGAGGCAGGCTTATGGTGTCCGGCCGGTTACAGTGAAGAAGTCGACACGCTTGTCGGCCACCTCAGGGCAGACGCCTCGTTGACCGTTGGGCCACACCGCCCGGCCACGAAGCCCGTCGCCTCCTCTGAGCCAATCAGAGGAATCGACTTGCCTTTGCTCACCAGTGACACCAATGTGCCCGCGCAGCCCTTCGACCTGCCGGTCGGCTCGACCGCGGTCGTCTACTGCGAAGCGCAGTTCGGCGAGCAGGACGGCAAGACGGCCAACGGCCTGGTCCGGCACTCGGAGAAGTACGAAGTGCTCAGTGTCATCGACAGCATGCGCGCCGGCGTCGACTCGGGCCAGTTCCTCGACGACATCCCCAACGGCATCCCGGTGCTGGCGTCGCTGCGTGAGTCGATCGCGCACGCCGGCCACGTCCCGGACTACCTGATCTGCGGGGTCGCCCCGGCCGACGGCCTGCTCTCCGACACGCAGCGCGTCGTCCTCCTCGACGGCATCGCCCGCGGGATGCACATCATCAACGGCCTGCACGAGTTCCTCAACGACGACGCCGAGTTCGTGTCCGCCGCGCTCATCGCCGGGGTCACCATCACCGACGTACGCCGCCCCAAGGAGAAGCGCGACCTGCACCTCTTCACGGGCCGCATCTTCGACGTGACCTGCCCGCGGATCGCGATCCTCGGCACCGACGGCGCGATCGGCAAGCGCACCACCGCGACGCTGCTGGTCCAGGCGCTGAACGACCACGGCATCAAGGCGGTCATGGTCGGCACCGGCCAGACGACCCTGATCCAGGGCGGCAAGTACGGCGCCGCGCTGGACGCCATGGTCCCGCAGTTCATCTCCGGCGAGGTCGAGCACCAGGTGGTGCTGGCGTTCGAGAACGAGGACCCCGACGTGATCGTGGTCGAGGGCCAGGGGGCGCTCAGCCACCCCGCGTACCTGAGTTCGGGCCACATCCTGCGCGGCAGCCGGCCGGACGGAGTGATCGTCCAGCACGCGCCCAAGCGCCAGGTCCTGGGCGACTTCCCGATGATGCCGATGCCGACCGCGGACAGCGAGATCAAGCTGATCGAGGCCTTCGCGGACACCCGCGTCATCGGCGTCACCATCAACCACGAAGAGATGACCGCCGACGAGCTCAGCGACTCGATTGCCGAGCATCGCCTGCGCCTGGGCCTGCCCGTGACCGACCCGCTGACGCGGCCCGGCTCCGAGCTGGTCGAGATGGTCCTCAAGGCCTACCCGGAGCTCCGGGAGCGCGTGCGGGCCGCCCGGGCCGCCGTGGTGTGAGCGCACCCCGGCTCGAGATCGACCTCGACAAGCTCGAGGCCAACACCCGCGTCCTGGTGGATCGGCTGGCCCCTGCGGGCATCCGCGTCACCGGTGTCACCAAGGCCGTCCTGGGTTCGCCCGCGGTCGGAGCAGCGATGCTCCGCGGCGGCGCCGAGGGGTTGGCGGACTCCCGGGTCGCCAACCTCGATCGACTGGCTGGGCTGGACGGACCGACGTCACGCACGTTGATCCGTTCGCCCATGCTCAGCCAGGTGGATGCCGTCGTACGGGCCGCCACCTGCAGCCTGAACACGGAGGCCGCGGTGCTCCGGGCGCTGGACGGTGCGGCCGAGCTCGCCGGGCTCCGTCACGACGTCGTCCTGATGGTCGAGCTCGGTGACCTGCGCGAGGGCATTCCCGTCGAGGACGTCGCCGCCGCCGTACGCCTCGTGCTGGCTGCTCCCTCCCTCCGCCTCGCCGGCCTCGGTGCCAACCTGGCCTGCCAGAACGGCGTCGTCCCCGACGACCGGAACATGGGCGTCCTCAGCGACCTCGTCACCACCGTCGAGACGTCGTACGACGTCACGCTCACCACGGTTTCCGGCGGCAACTCGGCGAACCTCGACTGGGCGGTGTCGTCGACGAACGTCGGGCGGATCAACGACCTGCGGCTCGGCGAAGCGATCCTGCTCGGCGTCGAACCGCTGAACCGCACGCCGCTGGAGGGCCTGCACCGCGATGCGTTCGCCCTGGTCGGCGAGGTCATCGAGCGCGTCGACAAGCCGTTCCAGCCGTGGGGCGACCAGGCGCAGTCCGCCTTCGGTGTCGTCCCCGATCGGACCGGCACCGGCACCGTGCGCCAGGCGATCGTCGCGCTCGGTCGGCAGGACGCCGATCCGGACGGACTGGTGCCGCCGGACGGGATCACGGTCCTCGGGATGAGCAGCGACCACCTGGTGCTCGACCTCGGCGACCACCCCTCCGCGGTCGGTGAGGAGATCCGTTTCGGACTCGGGTACGGCGCCCTGGTCAGGGCGGCGACCTCGCCCTTCGTGTCGCGCCGCGAACGAACGGGCTGTTAGCAGGCACGTCACGTGTGCGTAGCAGAACCTTCATGCACGAGCGCAAGATCGTGGCATTCGGGAGGTTTCCCTGTCGTCTGCGATTGATAGGCTCGATCTCGCAGCGAATGCAGTTCGAAGGTGAACGCCTGCGGAGCATGTGGCCGACGGCGTATCTGGTTTGTGGTGTCCCATCACGGGTCGGAGCGACGTGTCATCGCATAAGTTGCGGGTCGCCGAGGTGGCGGCTCTCGCCCCGACACAAGGAGTAACGAGCACAATGGCTCAGGGCACCGTCAAGTGGTTCAGCGCCGAGAAGGGCTTCGGATTCATCGAGCAGGAGGGTGGCGGCGACGACGTCTTCGTTCACTACTCTGCGATCCAGTCCTCCGGCTACAAGTCCCTCGAGGACAACCAGAAGGTCGAGTTCGACGTCACCCAGGGCCCCAAGGGCCCGCAGGCGGAGAACGTCCGTCCCCTCTGAGCGGGACTGATTCGACCTGAGAGGACCTCGCGTCTTCGGTGCGGCCCCGCCAGTCGGCGGGGCCGCACGAATTTTTGCTGAACTTTCGGGTTTGTGGGGGTTGGTTGGAGGGAAGATGGTGCCTGAAGACCGTCTGCAGGTGGCGTGAGGAGGGACCATGGGCGACCAGTTCGACGTGACCCTCGAAGACGGCGACCTCATGGTGGAGGTCGAGCTGACGACCAACCTGATCATCGCCGCCAGCGCTTCTGACGACCGTCTCTCGCTCGAGGAGATCGACCGGATCCTCGGCGTTGCTCCGCTGAGCGCCTGATCCTTCAGCCGCTCGCCAGTGCCTTGAACCCGCGCAGCCGCAGGCTGTTGGAGACCACGAACACTGAAGAGAACGCCATGGCCGCACCCGCGAGCATCGGGTTGAGCAGACCGGCGGCAGCCAGGGGCAGCGCCGCGACGTTGTAGGCGAACGCCCAGAACAGGTTGCCCTTGATCGTGCTCAGGGTCCTGCGCGAGAGCCGGATCGCGTCGACCGCCACCCGGAGGTCGCCGCGGACCAGGGTGAGGTCGCTCGCCTCGATCGCCACGTCGGTTCCGGTGCCCATGGCCAGACCGAGATCGGCCTGCGCAAGCGCCGCGGCATCGTTGACGCCGTCGCCGACCATCGCGACCACCCTGCCCTGGCCCTGGAGCCGCTTGACCACGTCGACCTTGTCGGCAGGCAGGACGTCGGCGAACACGTCGACCTCGTCGATGCCCACCTCGGCGGCCACGGTCCGCGCGACAGCAGCGTTGTCGCCCGTGAGGAGCACCGGGCGCAGGCCGAGTGCGCGCAGCTCACGGATCGCGGCGGCCGAGGTCGGCTTGACCGCGTCGGCGACCACGACGACTCCGCGCGCCCTGCCGTCCCAGCCGACTGCGACGGCGGTGCCGCCCGTCGACTGGGCGTCCTCGAGTGCTTTCTGCAGGTCGGGCGTGAGGTGCTGGGACCACTCCGCGAGCAGCTGCGGGCGCCCGACGAGGACCGCATGGCTCGCCGTGCTGTCGGAGCCGTCGACCACGACACCCTCGACGCCGAGCCCTTCGACGTTGGCGAAGTCCTCGACCTCGGGGAGCGAGCCGTGCTCGTCCCTTGCGGCCTCGGCGATGGCCCGGGCGATGGGATGCTCCGACGCGTCCTCGAGAGCGCCGGCGTACCGCAGCACCTCGGTGGCGTCCTCGCCGTCGGCCGCGATCACGTCACGCAGGGTCATCCTCCCGGTGGTGACGGTGCCCGTCTTGTCGAGCACGACGGTGTCGACAGCGTGGGTGGACTCCAGCACCTCGGGGCCCTTGATCAGGATGCCGAGCTGTGCGCCGCGGCCGGTGCCGACCATGAGGGCAGTGGGCGTGGCCAGGCCGAGGGCGCAGGGGCAGGCGATGATCAGGACGGCGACCGTCGCGGTGAACGCCGTCGCCAGACCGTTGCCGGTTCCGAGCCAGAAGCCGAGCGTGCCGGCGGCGAGGAGGATGACGATCGGGACGAAGATCCCCGAGATCCGGTCGGCCAGGCGCTGGACCTGGGCCTTGCCGTTCTGGGCGTCCTCGACCAGCCGCGCCATCTGGGCGAGCTGGGTGTCACTGCCGATGCGGGTCGCTCGCACGACCAGGCGACCGCCTGCGTTGACGGTCGCGCCGACCACCGCGTCTCCGGGGCTGACCTCGACCGGCACGGACTCGCCGGTGAGCATCGACGCATCCACCGCTGAGGTACCGCGTTCGATCACGCCGTCGGTGGCGATCTTCTCACCGGGACGCACGACGAACAGGTCGCCGACGGCGAGCTGTTCGACGTGCACGTTCGTTTCCGTGGTGCCGTCAGGGCCGAGCACCGCGACCTGCTTGGCGCCGAGGGAGAGCAGGGCGCGCAGCGCCGAGCCGGCCCTGCGCTTGGACCGCTGCTCGAAGTAGCGGCCGGCCAGGATGAAGGTGGTGACACCCGAGGCGGCTTCGAGGTAGATGTTGCCGCTTCCGTCGCTGCGCTCGATGGTCAGCTCGAAGGGGTGGGTCATGCCCGGGGTGCCGGCCGTGCCCCAGAACAGGGCGTACAGCGACCACCCGAGCGCAGCCAGGGTGCCGAGGGAGATCAGTGTGTCCATGGTCGAGGTGCCGTGGCGCAGGTTGGTCCATGCGGCCTTGTGGAACGGCCAGGCACCCCACGCGACCACTGGTGCGGCCAGCGTGAGTGAGAGCCACTGCCAGTTCGTGAACTGCAGTGCGGGGACCATGGCCATCGCGATCACCGGACCGGTCAGGACCGCCGAGATCACGAGCCGTTGCCGCAACACCTGGAGCGCGTGCTCCTCGGGTGATTCGGCACCGCCTGCCGAAGGCGCGTCGGGCGGCTGGGGGAGTCGGGCGCCGTACCCGGCCTGCTCGACGGCCGCCACCAGGGCCTCGGGAGCCACGTCGGGTTCGAAGGTGACCTTCGCCTTCTCGGTGGCGTAGTTGACCGTGGCGCTGACGCCCTCGAGCTTGTTGAGCTTGCGCTCGATCCGGTTGGCGCAGGACGCGCAGGTCATCCCGGTGATCGCCAGCTCGATCGAACCGGCGGCGGGGGTGCCTGACTGACTCTGCGTGGTCATCGTTGTCTCCTGTGGAAGGGGCCGGTCAGTGACCGGCGTGGCCGCCGTGCTCGGCGGGAGGGCTGGCGTCGAACGGGCCGTCGTCGCCCGGTGTGGCGACACCGCCCGCGTCGACGGTGAATGCCGCGGTGCGAACGACGCCGTCGTGCTGGAAGTCCAGGTAGAGGTGGTAGGTCCCGGCAGTGGGGACAGCGGCGTAGAACACCACCTCCGGACCCGGCTTCGTGGTGCCGTCGTCGGGCTCACCGTCCGGGTGGACGTGGAGGTAGGCGAGGTCGCCGCCGCGCAGCGCGACGAGGTGGCCGTAGGCGCCGAGGTAGGGCTGGAGGTCGGTGACCGGCTGGCCGTCCCTGGCGACGCTCAGGGTCAGCTTCGCGTCGGACCCGGCGGTCAGGTCGCCATCGAGCGTGACCTCGTAGTCGTCGACCTTCGCGGTGCGGTTCTCGGTCGAGGGACCTGCGGGCCGGTAGTCACCGTCGACGGCGAGGTCCGTCCCGAGGGTGAGTGCGTCGGCGCCAGCCGGCTTGAAGTCGGCGAAGAGGCGCCACGTCCCCGGGGTGAGGTCGAGGTCGATCGACCAGACCCCGGACGTCTCGTCGAGAACGGGGTGGACGTGCTGGAAGCCGGAGAAGTCTCGCCGTACGGCGATCAGGTGCAGCTCCTTCTCGTGCTCGACGTCGTACGACGTCACTGGCTTGCCGTCCGGTCCGGTGATCGTGAACGCGACCGGCCGGTCCTGGCCGGCCCGGGAACCCGGCTCGGCCAGGCCGAGGGTGTAGCCGTTCTGGGAGACCATGAGTCCTCCCGGGACCTCCTGGGATGTGGGTTCGGCCGGCGACCCGTCGCCGTGGCCGCCCCCGTGCTCGCCTTCGGCGGCCTCCTCGTCCCCGTGGGCGGTGTCGTGCGTCCCCGCGGGTTCGTCGTCCACCGGGCCGACGACCTGGCCGACCAGGAGGGCGATCCCGAAGATCGCGCCGATGGCGGCCAGGAACCCGGCGACCCTGATGGGGGTGCTCATGCGAGCTGGTAGCCGGCTTCCTCGACGGCGGCCCGAACGGCGGCGTCGTCGAGGATCTCGGCGCTGGTGATGGTGACGGCGCCGGTGGGCAGGTCGATCGCGACGTCCTGGACGCCGGGGATCTCCTGGACCTCTTCGGTGACCGAGGCGACGCAGTGTCCGCAGGTCATCCCGGTGACGGTGTAGCTGGCGGTGTGGCTGGCGGGCTGGCTCATGGCTGATTCCTTTCGGGAGTCAGGTGGTGTGGATCGGTGGGGTTCAGGCGCGGACAAGGCGGGCGATCGCGTCGGAGGCTTCCTTGAGCTTGATCTGGGCCTCGTCGCCGCCCGCTGCGACGGCGTTCACGACGCAGTGCGCCATGTGCTCGTCGAGCAGTCCGAGCGCGACGGCCTCGAGTGCCTTCGTCATCGCGGAGATCTGGGTGAGGATGTCGATGCAGTACTTCTCCTCCTCGACCATCCGCTGCAGCCCGCGGGCCTGGCCCTCGATGCGGCGCAGCCGTTTGAGGTAGTCCGCCTTGGTGTTGTTGGCGATGTAGCTGTGCTGGTGTGCGTCGTGGTCCTGGGGCATCGGGCTGTCCTTCTCGGTGGATGTCTCCGTCGTTCTCAGGGTACCCCCCTCCGGTATTCGGTGCTATGGTCCGGCTTCGTGGAATACGGTACCCCCCTAGGGTATTAATCGCAACCACGAAGTCCCGAATCCCGGGACGTCCCGACAAAGGAGAATCTGATGCCAACCACCACCTCGCCGGCGCCCAACCGCCGCTGGCTCGGGCTCGCAGTCATCGCAGCGGCCCAGTTCATGGTGATCATGGACACCTCGATCATCGGGGTCGCACTTCCCCGGATGCAGGTCGAGCTCGGCTTCACGCAGGAGGACCTGTCCTGGGTGTTCAACGCCTATGTCGTCGCCCTTGCCGGCCTGCTGCTGCTCGGCGGCAAGCTCTCCGACGTGTTCGGCGCCCGTCGGGTCTTCTCGGCAGGATGGGTCGTCCTGTTGGGCGGATCCCTGGTCGCCGGTGTCGCCGGCAACGTCGAGGTCGAGCTCCTCGGTCGCGCGGTCCAGGGTGTTGGCTCGGCCCTGATCGCGCCCTCGGCCCTGACGCTGCTGTTCATGCTGTTCGGTGCCCGTCCGAAGGAACTGCCCAAGGCGCTCGCGCTGTACGGCGCCGCGGCACCGGCCGGTGGCACCGCCGGGGTCTTCCTCGGAGGCCTGATCACCGAGTACCTGTCCTGGCCGTGGGTGTTCTACCTCAACGTCCCGATCGCTCTGCTCGTCCTCGCGGTCGTGCCGTCCGTCATGCCCGCCGGTGGAGCCGGGACCGGCCGTCGGGTGGACCTGCTGGGTGCCCTCACTGTCACTGCTGGCCTGGGTGCCGCCGTGTACGCCGTCGTCCGGGCGCCCGAGGTCGGCTGGGACTCCGGCCAGACCTGGGGAGTGCTCGCTGTCGCAGCCGTCCTGCTCGTCGGGTTCGTCATCGGGCAGGCCAGGGGGCATGAGCCGCTGGTGCGACTCGGCATCTTCCGTGCACCCAACCTCGCTGCAGCCAATCTCGCCCAGCTCCTGCTGGGTGCGGCGTGGATCCCGATGTGGTTCTTCCTGAACCTCTACCTGCAGCAGGTCCTCGGCTACACCGCCTTCCCCAGCGGCACGGCACTGCTGCCGATGACGCTGCTGATCATGGTCGGGATGATGGCCATCGCGCCGCGCGTGCTCGCGGCCCTCGGTCCGAAGGTCGCCACGGTGACCGGGCTGGTCCTGCTCGCTGCCGGTCTCGCCTGGCTCGCGTTGATCGACCCCGACGGCTCCTACGCGGTCGACGTGCTCCCGGCGTCGTTGGTCGCAGCGCTCGGCATGTCGCTCGCCTTCATCCCCACCCTGGGCACCGCGATCTCTGCGGCCCGGCCCGAGGAGGGAGGCCTGGCCTCCGGCATCGTCAACACCAGCTACCAGGTCGGCTCAGCGCTCGGCCTGGCCGTGATGACGGCGATCGCCGCAGCCAACGGGGCCGACCAGATCGGCGACAAGGCAGCGCTCACCGATGGCTTCTCGGCCGCCTTCATCGGTGCAGCAACCGTCGCCGGCGTCGGCGCCCTGTCGACCCTGGCGCTGTTCCGATCTGCCACCGGCGCCGCGACGGGCGCCCAGGACACCGCCGACAAGGTGGCCGCCTGACCCGCTCCTGCTGACCCGAGCCCAACCCGGCTCAGCAGGTGGCGAAGAGAACCGGCCCCTGGTTCAGGTCGGACAGCACGAAGGTGCCTTCCGCGGGTTCGAGCTCCATGGTGACGGTCTTGTCGGTAGCGGCGACCTTCCCGAGCCTGAACCGCTCGGGGAAGGTGCCGCCCTGGCCGGGGGCCGGGCCGGCGGCGAGCTTCGAGCGGGTGTCGGCGTCGGTGCGGGCCTGGTCGTTGTTCTCGAACGCCATCGCCACCCGTACGTCGCCCGCGGGCTGTGCCGCGATCGCGAAGGCGGTCAGCGGGTGCACCTCGCCGGCGGCCTCGATCAGCTCGGCACCCCGTGTGCGGTCGGCCGGGTCGGCTCCGCTCATCGAGAGCTCGGCGCAGGCGTAGTCGCCGGTGTAGGCGGACGCGCTGAGGGCCGGGCCGGCAGCGTCGACGACGGCGGCGATGCCGTCGGCCGCCTCGCCGCGCTCGACGTCGCCGCGCTCCTCGAGGAAGTTCGGGTCGTCGCTGCCGAACAGGAGCCCGGACTCCTCGTCGATCTGCAGGACGGCGAGCTCGGGCGTGACCGGGCCGTCGAGGGTCTCCAGCAGGTCGACCCCGCCGCGCCAGACGCCGTCGGCCTCATCGGGCTTCTCGAAGCCGATCTCCTCGAGGCGTGACCGGAGGCCGTCGAAGTCGAAGTCGTCGGGCATCCCGAGGATCACGACGGCGCCGTCCTTGCCCTGCGCGAACAGTTCCCAGTCGACGTTGGCGGGGGAGAACCCGAAGGTCGACTGCAGCGTGGGCGCGGACTCCGCGAGGGCGGTCGTGGCCGACAGGTCGCGGTCGAAGGCGGCGAGCAGGAAGTCGGCGAGCTCGTCGGCCGACGAGGAAGCGGAGAGATCGGCGCCGAGCTCGTCGCGCACGCCGGCCCAGTCGGTCCAGCTGAACCGCTGAGAGGACTCCGGGGCCAGCGCCGCGGCCGCGGCGAACCGGCTGGCGTCGTCCCGCGTGAGCCGCCAGGTCACCAGGCCGGCCACGGCGACGAGCAGGACCACGAGGCCGACGACGACCCAGCGGGACCGGGCCCTGAAGGCGGTCAGACGGCGCAACACCGAAGGGGTCTCCTCAACTCGGTCGATCTGGTGTGAGACTAGGCCACGTGCCCGACATCCTCGCTGCCGGCGTGGTGGTGTTCCGTCCCGGTCGCGAGGTGCTCCTCGTCCACCGCCTGAAGTACGACGACTGGTCGTTCCCGAAGGGCAAGCTGGACCGCGCCGAGCACCCCACCGCGGCCGCGGTGAGGGAGGTGGCGGAGGAGACGGGCATCCACGCCCGTCTCGGACCGCCGCTGCCGACCCAGCGCTACCCGGTCGGCCGCCGGATGAAGACCGTCTACTACTGGACCGGCCGCGTGGTCGGCGACGACGACGTGTCCGGGTACCGCCCGAACCACGAGATCGACCAGGTCCGCTGGGTGCCGTTCGACGAGGCTCCGGCGCTGCTGACCTACGACCGCGACCGGGAGACCCTCGCCGCGGCACTGCGCGTACGCCGCAAGACCCGCGCGGTCGTCGTACTCCGTCACGCGCAGGCGCGATCCCGCAGCGCCTGGAAGGGCGACGACGCGGCCCGCACGCTGCTGCGCACCGGGGAGCTGCAGGCCGACCGGCTCGTCCCGCTGCTGGCCGCGTACGACGTCACGCGGGTCGTGACCTCGACGAGCACCCGCTGTGTGCAGACCGTCGAGCCCTTCGCGCAGCTGGCCGGCCACGACCTGGACCTGCGGCGTCGGCTGAGCGAGGAGCACGCCACGGAGCGCGCGGTCACGCGGATCGTCGAGGAGCTCGTCGACTCCGACCAGGGCGTCGTCCTGTGCACGCACCGCCCCGTCCTCCCGTGCGTGTACGACGCCCTCGGGCTGGACGGCGCGAGCGGCACGCCGCCCCTGGAAGCCGCCGAGATGCTGGTGCTCCACGTGCGCAAGGGAGCGGTCGTCGCCGTCGAGCGGCACCGCCCCCGCTTCGTCGTCTGAGACCCGCACCACGCCGCAATCCCGCCCCGACCGCCACTGTTCACCATGCGTTCAGATCGGCCGGGGACTTGCGTTACCGACGCTCCCTAACTTCTCAGTTGTCCAGTACGAATCGGGGGGCCCCGAGAAGACAAAGCCCCTCACCTCTGAGAGGCAAGTTCCTTGAACTTCAAGACCATTCGAAGCGCCGCGATCCCCGGTGTTGCTGCCCTCGCCCTGCTCATGAGCGCGTGTGGCGCCTCCAACGAGAGTGGCGACGACGCTGCGTCCAGCGACCTGAGCGGCAACCTGAAGGGCGGCGGCGCAACGTCGCAGGAGAAGGCCCAGGAGGCCTGGAAGACCGCATTCCAGGGCAAGAACAGCGGCCTGACCATCGACTACTCGCTGCTCGGCTCGACGGACGGCCGCGGCCAGTTCATTGCCAAGGCGCTGTCCTTCGCCGGCACCGACTCCTACATCAAGGAAGAGGAGCTCGCGGCCGCCAAGGAGCGTTGCGGCGGCAACATCATCGAGGTCCCGGCCTACATCTCCTCGATCGCGATCGCCTTCAACCTCAAGGGTGTGGACGAGCTCAAGCTCGACGCCGCCACGATCGCCAAGATCTTCGCGGGCAAGATCACCAAGTGGAACGACGCTGCGATCGCCGCGACCAACGAGGGTGTCGAGCTGCCTGACACCAAGATCACCGCGGTGCACCGCGCCGACGACTCGGGCACCACGAAGAACTTCACCGACTACCTCGCCAAGACGGCGGAGAAGGACTGGGCCTACGAGGCCGAGGACGCCTTCCCGGTCTCCGGTGGTCTCTCCGCCGAGGGCACCTCGGGTGTCGTCAAGCAGATCGCCGACATCGACGGTGCCATCGGCTACGCCGACGCCAGCCAGGCCACCGACCTCAGCCACGTCTCGGTCAAGGTCGGCGAGGAGTTCGTTGCTCCTTCGCCCGAGGGCGCCGCGAAGACCGTCTCGGTCTCCCCGGTCGTCGAGGGCCGCGACGAGACCGACATCGCCGTCGACGTCGACCGCAACACCACCGAGGCCGGCGCCTACCCGGTGATCCTCCTGTCGTACCTCCTCGCTTGCGAGACGTACGACGACGCTGCCGAGGCCGCCAACGTCAAGGGCTACCTCGAGTTCATCGTGTCCGACGAGGGCCAGGCCGCTTCGTCCGACTTCGCGGGTTCCGCGAAGCTCGCGCCGGAGACCGCCACCAAGGCGCAGGAGATCGTGGCGGGCATCTCCGCCAAGTGATCCACGGAGGGGTGAGGACGGCGATCCCGTCCTCACCCCTCACCCCGTGGGCCGGCCCCGCGATCCGTACCCCCTAACCCCGAGGTGAATCCAGTGACAGCCCCCACCGCCGAGATCGAGGAGCAGCCCAACGACTGGGCGAGCGTCCGCGGTGGCGTCGGCGACCGCATCTTCTCCGGCCTGGCCCTCGCTGCCGGCCTGGTGATCATGGCCGCGCTGGCCGGTGTCTTCATCTTCCTCGCGATCAAGGGCGCCACGGGCTTCACCAAGTCCGGCGAGGTCTACGGTCCGCACGCGGAGAGCTTCCTCGGGTACGTCTTCCCGCTGCTCGTCGGAACGTTCGCCGCCTCGATCATCGCGCTGATCATCGCGGTCCCGCTCGCCTTCGGGATCGCGCTGGTGATCAGCCACTACGCGCCGCGCTGGATCTCCACGCCGGTCGCCTACGTGATCGACCTGCTGGCCGCCGTACCGTCGGTCGTCTACGGCCTCTGGGGTGCGTTCTACCTCGCCAAGAAGCTCGTGCCGATGCACGACTGGCTCCACGAGCACCTCGGCTTCATCCCGCTCTTCGGCGAGCCGAGCACGGCCGGTCGCACCGTGCTGACCGCCGGCATCGTGCTGGCCATCATGATCCTGCCGATCATCACCGCGATCTCGCGCGAGGTCTTCTCGCGCACCCCCCGCCTGCACGAGGAGGCCGCGCTGGCCCTCGGTGCCACGCGCTGGGAGATGATCCGGATGACGGTCTTCCCGTACTCCCGCTCGGGCATGGTCTCGGCGGTCATGCTCGGCCTGGGCCGCGCGCTCGGCGAGACGATGGCCGTGACCATGGTCCTCTCGGTCGGCTTCGACCTGTCGTGGAACGTCATCGCGCAGTCCAGCCCGACGTCGATCGCGGCCAACATCGCGCTCAAGTACAAGGAGCGCAGCGCCGACCTGCTCAACGTGCTCGTCGCCACCGGCCTCGTGCTCTTCCTGCTGACCTTCCTGGTGAACTTCGCAGCGCGATGGATCATCGGCCGTAGCGAAAGGCGGATGGCACGATGACGACGCTCGAACAAGCGCCCGCCGACCGCGCGCACATCCCGCTCACCCACCCGCGGCTCCCGCAGCGCGCGGAGTGGATCGTCGCCGCGATTGCTGCTGCGTTCGGTGCCCTGCTCCTGGTGCTCGGTGTGGGGACCGTCGGTGCCGCGATCCTCGCCGGCATCTCGTTCCTGGTCGTCCTGCCGGTCTGGTCACTGGCGATCGAAGGCCGCCGCGGTGCCACCGACCGGTTGATGACCGGCCTGATCTGGACCACGTTCATCGTCGCGATCGTGCCGCTCGCCTCGCTGCTGTGGCGCGTCATCGACCAGGGTGCCGGGCGGATCGACGGAACCTTCCTGAGCTACTCGTTCTTCAAGACCCAGATCGACCAGCCGGTCGGCATCTACCACGCGATCATCGGCACGCTGCTCGTGACGCTGGGTGCGGCGCTGATCTCGGTGCCCGTCGGCGTGATGGCGGCCGTCTATCTCGTCGAGTACGGCAAGAAGAACAAGATCGCCAAGGTGATCACCTTCCTGGTCGACGTGATGACGGGCATCCCGTCGATCGTCGCCGGCCTCTTCGCCTTCGCGGTGTTCACGCTGATCTTCGGCCCGGCCTACGTGTCCGGCTTCGGTGGCTCGGTGGCGCTCTCGCTGCTGATGATCCCGATCGTCGTACGGGCGACCGAGGAGATGCTGATGCTGGTCCCGGACGAGCTGCGCGAAGCCGCCTACGCCCTCGGTACGCCGAAGTGGAAGACGATCGTCCGGATCGTGCTCCCCACGGCGCTGGGCGGCATCCTCACCGGCATCACCCTCGCGACCTCGCGTGTCATCGGCGAGACGGCCCCGCTGCTGCTGATCGCGGGAGCCACGGACCGGACGAACATGAACCCGTTCGACGGCGCCATGACGACCCTGCCGGTCCTGATCTACGGTCAGAACGTCCGGGGCGACGCCCCCGCAGAGGCCATCGCCTGGGGCGCCGCCTTCATACTCATCCTCATCGTGATGGTGCTCAACCTCGTGGCACGCATCGTCGGCAAGATCTTCGCCCCCAAGAAGGGTTGAGAGGGAGTTTCATCATGGCCAAGAGCATCGACGTCTCCGACGTCAACATCTACTACGGCGACTTCCTCGCGGTGGAGGGCGTCAACATGACCGTCCGCGCCGGAGCGGTCACCGCCTTCATCGGTCCGTCGGGGTGTGGCAAGTCCACCTTCCTGAGGTCGCTGAACCGCATGCACGAGGTGATCCCCGGCGCCCGCGTCGAGGGCAAGATCGTCGTCGACGGCCAGGACCTGTACGACGCCAGCGTGGACCCGGTGGCCGTGCGCCGCCAGGTCGGCATGGTCTTCCAGCGGCCCAACCCGTTCCCGACCATGTCGATCGCCGACAACGTGGTCGCGGGCCTCAAGCTCAACTCGGGCCGGATGTCGAAGTCCGAGACCGACGACGTCGTCGAGAAGTCGCTGCGCGGCGCCAACCTCTGGAACGAGGTCAAGGACCGGCTCAACAAGCCGGGCATGGGCCTCTCCGGTGGCCAGCAACAGCGCCTCTGCATCGCCCGCGCGATCGCGGTCGAGCCGCAGATCCTGCTGATGGACGAGCCGTGCTCGGCGCTCGACCCGATCTCGACCTCGGCCATCGAGGACCTGATCCACCAGCTCAAGAACGACTACACGATCGTCATCGTCACCCACAACATGCAACAGGCGGCGCGGGTCTCCGACGACACCGGCTTCTTCAACCTCAAGGCAACCGGCGAGCCCGGGCACCTGGTGGAGTTCAACCCCACCAAGAAGATGTTCGCCAACCCGGACGACCCGGCCACCGAGGCCTACATCTCCGGCCGCTTCGGCTGATGAACGCCCGCCGTCAGTCGGTCCGCGCCTACTTCCACCGCTGGACCGAGACGTCGGGTGCCCAGCTGCTGGTGGTCGACCCGGCTGGCGACGAGTTCGGTCTCGCCGACGCGATGGCCGGCCACGGCGTTCATGTCACCTGGGTGGGCGACACCCTGGACGGACTCGTCGAGTTCGGGCGCGTCGATCCGCACGCCGTCGTCGTTGCCCCGGAGGCCCCCGGCATCGCGGCCGACGACTTCGTCAGCCGGATCCGGCGCCACGGCTCGCCCTACGTCATCGCCGGTGCAGACGACCTCGGCGACGGTGACCGCGCCCCGTCGGACGGAATCGGGCCGCTGATGCTCGCGGGCGCCTCGGCCGTCGTACTCCGTCCCTATGCGGCGCAGCAGGTGTGGGACCTGATGACGCACGCGCCGCGCTCCGTGGCGGACCATGCCCGCCTCGAGGTGGGTCCCATCGAGCTGGACGCCACCGCCTTCACGGTGCGCGTCGGCGGGCAGCGCATCGCGGACCTGCCGTTGAAGGAGTTCGAGCTCCTGCGTGCCCTGATGCTGTCCTCGCCCGGCGTCGTCACCGACGAGGAGCTCCGTGACGCCATCTGGGGCACCAGCGGTCGCCGTCCGGGAGGCAACACCATCGCGATGCACGTGACGCGCCTGCGTGCGCGCCTCGGCGAGGCTGCCGTCGTACGACGCATCCGCGGGCGGGGCTACAGCCTGACGGTCGACGGCACCTAGCCGCTCGGCTCAGAGGAGCAGGAGGCTGAGGATCTCGTAGCATCCCCAGGCCGCGAGGGCAGCGGCCGGGAAGGTCGACACCCAGGCGGTGAGGATGGTGCGTGCCATGCCCCACTTGACCGCGTTGAAGCGCTTGGTGGCGCCGGCGCCCATGACAGCCGAGGTGATCGTGTGGGTCGTCGAGATGGGCGCGTGGAAGATGAACGCCGTCGAGTAGAGCACCGTGGCGCCGACCGACTCGGCCGCGAAGCCGCGCGGCGGGTCCAGGTCGATGATCTTGCGACCGAGCGTGCGCATGATGCGCCAGCCGCCGGCGTACGTCCCGGCCGAGATGGCGCCTGCCGCAAGGAGGACCACCCAGATGGGCAGCGTCTCGATGTTGTACGACGCCGGGTAGGCGATGACCAGCGTCAGCAGGATGACGCCCATCGTCTTCTGGGCGTCCTGCAGGCCGTGGCCGAGCGCGAGCGCGGCAGCCGAGACGGTCTGCATGCCCCGGAAGCCGCGGTTGATCTTGTGCGGGTTGCCCTTGCGGAAGATCCACATGATCGACGTCATGACCACGAACGCTGCACAGAAGCCGAAGAGCGGCGACAGCACCATCGGGATGAGGACCTTCTGGACGATGGTGTCCCACTTGACGGCGACACCGCCGGCGATCGCGGCGCCCACCAGGCCGCCGATGAGGGCGTGTGAGGAGGACGACGGGAGGCCGTAGTACCAGGTGATCAGGTTCCAGATGATCGCGCCGAGCAGGCCCGCCATCACGACCACGAGACCGTGATGGACCCCGACCAGGAGATGGCCGGTCTTGTCCTCGATCGTGATCACGTCGGCGACGGTCTTCGCGACCTCCTGCCCCAGCAGGGCGCCGAGGAAGTTCATGATCGCGGCCAGGGTCAGGGCGATCCGGGGCGTGAGCGCACGGGTCGACACCGACGTCGCGATGGCGTTCGCCGCGTCGTGGAAGCCGTTGGTGTAGTCGAAAACGAGCGCGATGACGACCACGGCGATCACGATCGCCAGGGTGAGGGACACGCTCAGCCTTCCTTGACGGCGATCTGCTCCACCGTGTTGGCGACCCGCTCGAACGCGTCGATGGCGCCCTCGAGGGACTCGACGATGTCCTTGAGCTTGAGGACCTCGATGGTCGCGAACTCGCCCGAGAACAACTTGGCCAGCGTGCGCCGGTGGTTGCGGTCGCCGGTGTTCTCGAGACGGTTGATCTCGATCCAGTAGTCGTCGAGCGACTGCATCGACTGCAGGCGCGGCATCGCCGCGGCCGTCAGCTCGGCACAGCGCTGGAGCACCTCGACCTGCTCGGAGAGCTCGGGAGGCAAGGTCTTCACTTCGTAGAGCAGGATGAGGTCGACGGCCTCGTCCATCATGTCCATGCAGTCGTCGAGGCCCGACCCGAGCGCGTAGATGTCCTCGCGGTCGAAGGGCGTCACGAAGGTGCTGTTGACCTTCTTGACGATCGAGTGCGTGGTCTCGTCGCAGGCGTGCTCGGCGGCGCGCATGCGCTCGGCGACGTCGGCCTTGTCGGAGTCGTCGGACAGCATCTCGGCGAGGAGCTCGGCTCCACCCACCAGATGCTGAGCCGACTCCGCGAAGAGTACGTAGAAGGAGTTATCGACCGGACGGAGACGCAGACCCACAAGTACTCCCGTTGAGGCGGAGACGAACGGCTTCATGCTAGGGGGAAACGCTCGGATGAACGCAAACCCACAGCACCGCAGACAGTGTGGCACGTCCCACGCTCAACGGCGCACTGGCGGGGCCATCGCGTGTTCGTGCAGGTCAGAGGGGGTGTTGCCACCCCTCCGGGGTGTCGTCGGCCGTCGGATCAGGGCGAAAGTCGGCGGTGCCGCTGGGCCTCGATCAGGGTCTCCTGGAGGTGGATCTCGCCGTCATTGCGCTGCCACTGGCCGTCCGCGCCGAGTTCCCACGACTGCGTGGTGGGTGCGAACGCGAGGTCCAGCAGGCGTCGTACCTCGTCACGACTCTGCTCGGGAAGCCGGACCAGCACTTCGACCCGACGGTCCAGGTTGCGGTGCATCATGTCGGCCGAGCCGATCCAGGTGACCGGCTCGCCGCCGCCCTCGAAGTCGAAGATCCGGCTGTGTTCGAGGAATCGTCCCAGGATGGAGCGGACCTTGATGTTCTCGCTCAGGCCGGGGACTCCGGGGCGCAGCGAACAGATGCCGCGGACGAGCAGTTCGACGGGTACGCCCTCGCAGGACGCGAGGTAGAGCGCGTCGATGAGCGGCTCGTCGACGATGGAGTTCGCCTTGAACCGGACTCCGGCGGGTCGTCCCGCCTGGTGGTGCGCGATCTCTGCGTGGATCTGGTCGATCAGGCCGCTGCGCACCGAGTCCGGTGCCACCAGCAGCTCTTCGTAGGTCGCCTTGCGCGACCAGCCGGACAGGTTGTTGAAGAGGTGGGCGACGTCCTCGCCGATGGCCTCGTTCGTCGTGAGCAGGCCGAGGTCCTCGTAGGTGCGCGAGGTCTTCGGGTTGTAGTTGCCCGTGCCGATGTGGGTGTAGCGCCGGATGCCCTCGGGCTCGTCGCGGACCACCATCGCCAGCTTGCAGTGCGTCTTGAGGCCGACCAGGCCGTGGACGACATGGCAGCCGGCCTGCTCCAGCTTGCGGGCCCAGCGGATGTTGGCCTGCTCGTCGAAGCGGGCCTTGATCTCGACCAGTACCAGTACTTGCTTGCCTGCTTCGGCGGCGTCGATGAGGGCGTCGATGATCGGCGAGTCACCCGAGGTGCGGTAGAGCGTCTGCTTGATCGCCAGCACGTGCGGGTCCGCAGCGGCCTGCTCGATGAAGCGCTGCACGGACGTCGCGAACGAGTCGTACGGGTGGTGCAGCAGTACGTCGCGGCGGCGCAGCGCCTTGAAGACGTCGACCGGTGCAGCGGACTCCACCTCGGCCAGCCGGGTGTGGGTGACGGGTACGAACGAGGGGTACTTCAGGTCCTCGCGCGGCAGGTCTGCGATGGAGTGCAGGCCGCGCAGGTCGAGCGGACCGGGGAGCCGGAAGACCTCCTCCTCGGTGACGTCGAGCTCGGAGACGAGCAGCTCGAGCACGGACGGGTCGATCGACTCCTCGACCTCCAGGCGCACCGGCGGGCCGAACTTGCGGCGCAGCAGCTCCTTCTCGAGCGCAGCGAGGAGGTTCTCGGCGTCGTCCTCCTCGACCTCCAGGTCCTCGTTGCGGGTGACCCGGAAGGTGTGCACCTCCAGCACCTCCATGCCGGGGAACAGCCGGCCGAGGTGGGCGCCGATGACGTCCTCGAGCGGGACGAAGCGCGCGTTGCCGAGCGAGACGAAGCGGTCGAAGTTCGAGGGCACCTTCACTCGCGCGAAGAGCTCCTTGCCGGACTTCGGGTTGCGGATCAGGACCGCGAGATTCAACGAGAGGCCCGAGATGTAGGGGAATGGGTGGGCCGGGTCGACGGCGAGGGGCGTCAGGACCGGGAACACGCGCTCCTTGAAGAGACGCTTGCAGAACTTCTGCTCGTCGCGTTCGAGGTCGGCCCAACGCACGAGCTCGATGCCCTCGTCGCGCAGGGCGGGCACGATCTTGTGGTGGAAGACGTCGGTCTGGCGGCGGCTGAGTGCAGACGTCTGGGACCAGATCGCCTCGAGGACCTCGCGCGGCATCATTCCGCTCGCGGCCCGCACCGCGAGGCCGGTCGCGATCCGGCGCTTGAGCCCGGCCACCCGGACCATGAAGAACTCATCGAGGTTGCTCGTGAAGATCGCGAGGAAGCGGGTGCGCTCGAGGAGCGGCAGCCCTTCATCTTCAGCCAGCTCGAGCACACGCTCGTTGAAGTGGAGCCAGGAGAGCTCGCGGTCCAGGAAGCGGTCCGCGGCATCGGCGATCGTGTCCTCCAGTGCGGACGAGGGCACGTACGGCGGGACGGCGGTGAGGCCGGGCGCCCCAGGGGTCCCGGGAGTGGCGTGCTGCTCGGTGGACATGCAGCGAGTGTGGCAGTTCAGGGTGAACGGAAGGTGACCACGAGCCGGGTGGCCCCGGGCCCGGTGCGCTCAGTAGGTTGAGGCGCGTGAGCCTGCAGACCGCCGTCGAGACCCGCTTCCTGACGTCGCTCATGGCGCTTCCGGAGAAGGTGCAGCGCGTCCTGGCCGGACGCCCGCTCGTTCTCGACGGACAGACGCTCGCCACCGACCTGCAGCTGATGCTGCGGGTGCAGCAGCTGGCGCGCAAGCGAGCGATGGTGGAGGTGCCGGACATCGCGCTGGGCCGGGCCGACATGTTGTCCAATGCGCAGATCGTGGGCGGCACCCCGCCGATCGGTGCCGTTCAAGAGCTCACGGTGGCTGGACTTCCCGCGCGGCACTACCTTCCTCACGGCCCGCATTCCGCCACGGCAGGGCGTCCCGTGCTGTTGTTCTTCCACGGCGGCGGATTCATGTACGGCGACCTCGACAGCCACGACGCGCCCTGTCGCGTGCTGGCGGAGGAATCCGGCGTACCCGTGCTGGCGATCGAGTGGGGCCTCGGGCCCGAGCGCCCCTTCCCGGGCGGCTTCGACGACGCCGAGGCCGCGCTGCGCTGGGTGTTCGAGCACGCAGGGGAGCTCGGTGTCGATCCGACCCGGATCGGTGTGGCCGGTGACTCCGCCGGAGGGGCAGTCGCCGCGTGGACCGCCATCGCGGCTGCGCGTGCTGGTCTGCCGCTCGCGTTCCAGCTCCTCGTCTATCCGTGCACCTGGCCGGACCGCGACACCGAGAGCTTGCGGCTCTTCGGCGAGGACCTCTTCCTCACGGCCGACTACATGGCGATGGTCGACCGCACCTATCTCCCGACCGCAGCGGACCTGACGAACGAGCGGGTGCACCTGCTCGGAGCCGAGCTGCCCGCCGGGCTCGCGCCGGCGTACGTGGCGACCGCTGGGTTCGACCCGCTGCGTGACGAGGGAGAGGCCTACGCACGTCGCCTGGCCGATGCCGGCGTGGCCATGGAACTGCGACGGTACGTCGACCAGATCCACGGCTTCCTGAACATCGTGGGCGCGGGGCGCACAAGCCGGGCCGCCGTACTCGAGATCGCCGGCAAGGTGCGAGCGGCCCTGGGCTGAGGGACTCAGACCTCGGGACGGTACTCCCGGAGTTCCTGCAGGAAGCTCTGCGGGTCGACCATCGATGCGTCGATGACGAAGGGATCCAGGCCCCGACGCGGGAAGTGCACGGCCCAGTCGGAATCACCGGGACGACCGACGACCAGCACCTGGGTCTCGGGCTTCTTCACGTCGAAGCGGTGCGTCGACTCGCCGTGCTTGACGTAGACGACGCCACGCGCGACCTCGACCTCGACGGGGATGATCCGTGTGCGTGCCGCGCCCCACGCCAGCCCGATGGTCAGGGCAAGCATCGCGAGGCCGAACAGGCTCCCCAGCTTGCCGTTGAGCATGGCCAGCAGCGTCACCATGCCGGCCACCGCAGCAGTGGCGCCCAGGATGAAGGAGAGCACGCGGGGGTCGCTGCCGTCGCCGGTCAGTCGGTCGCCCGCGGAGTCCCCGTCGAAGAGCGACAGGGAACCGGCCTTCGACTCCGCAGCCGCATGGGCGGCGATCTGGGCCCGCGCGGAGGTGAGCTCGTCACTGAGGCGTCGTACCTCTGCCTCGGCGTCGGCGCAGCGGCGGGCGAGAGCATCCCGCTCGGCCTGGAGCGGGGTCACCGGGTCGGTGCCTAGAGGTCCGGTTTCCACTGCCGCAGAGCCTCCATGAAGGTGTGGGGGTCGACCATCCGCGAATCGATGGCGACCGGGGACATGCTGCGACGCAGGATCAGGACCCGCCAGTTGCGCTGCCCGGCCGAACCGGTCTGCTCGATCTTGGTGTTCGGGCTGGTCAGGTCGAACCGGCTGCTCGTGTCACCGACCGTCACCTTGAGCAGGCCGGCCTCGTCGATGTGGACGCTGCGCGAGGTGTTGCTCATCTTGAGCGCGTACATCAGCAGGATCGCGGCCGCGCCGGTCATCGTGCCGCTCAGGGCGATGTCGTCGCGCAGGGTGCCGATGATCGCCATCCGGGCAACCACGGCCGCACAGGCCAGGGCCGCGAGGATCGCGATCGGGCCGAGGCTGTCGTTGCCCCGCTTGGCGTGGAACGGGATCCCCTTGGTCGCCGGGGCGGCGCTCACGGCGGCGACGACCGCAGTCGCGTGGTCGTCGCGCTCGGGTTCCGCGACGGGTGCTTCCTCGACGGGCTCGGGCTCCTCGTCGGCGACCTCGTCAACCGGCTCACGCTCGTCAACCGGCTCAGGCTCGACGACGGGCTCGGCCTCTTCGGCGACGACCTCGTCGACCTCGTCGACCAGATCGACGACGGGTACCGCTTCGGGTTCGACGGTCTCGGGCTCGGCCGCTTCGGGCTCGATGGTCTCGGGCTCGGCCGCTTCGGGCTCGATGGTCTCGGGCTCGGCGGCTTCGGGCTCGACGGTCTCGGGCTCGGCCGCTTCGGGCTCGGCCGATGCACGCCACTGGTCGAGCAGGCTGGCGACGGGTTCGGCGTCCGCGGACTCCTCCCCGTACTCCTCGCCGGTGTCCTCGCCCGAGTCCACTGGATCGACGTCGATGAGCTCGTCGGTCTCGTCGGCCGGGTCCTGATCCGTCGTCGACCCGGCGCGCCACTGCTCGACCAGGGAGAGCTGCGCTTCCGGCTCGGTGTCCGCGGCCTCGACGACCGGCTCCGCAAGGGCGGCGGGCTCGACCACGACGTCCGGTTCAGCAGGTACGGCAGAGGCGGCGCTCACCTCAGCCCGGATCCGGGCGACCTGTGCGGCGAGGTCGGCGGCCTTGGCCTCGGCTGCGGCGCGGGACGCCGCGGCGTCGGCGATGGCCTGCTCCCGCTCCTGGGCGAGCTCTGCGGCGCGGGCTTCGGCTGCCTCGCGTGCGGCGGCCTGCTCTGCGGCCCTGGCCTCGGCGGCGGCGGCGGACGCGGCGGCGTCGGCGATGGCCTGCTCGCGCTCCTGGGCGAGCTCGGCCGCGCGGGCCTCGGCGGCTTCGCGCGCGGTGGCCTGTTCGGCGGCGTTCGCCTCGGCGGCGGCGCGGGCACGCTCGGCCTCGGCGACGGCGCGGTCGCGTTCCTGGGCGAGCTCCGCGGCGCGGGCCTCGGCTGCCTCGCGAACGGCTGCTTGCTCGGCGGCGAGTGCCTCCGCCTGCGCCCGGGCAGTCACGGCGTCGGCAGCGGCCACCTCGTGTTCGTGGGCGAGCTCGGCGGCACGCGAGCTGTCCGCGGCGCGTGCTGCGGCGAGCGCTTCGGCGTCGGCCCGTGCTGCGGCCTGTTCAGCGGCGAGCGCCTCGGCCTCGGCACGAGCCAGCGCTGCGGCCGTGATCGCCTGTTCGCGTTCCTGGGCGATCTCGGTGACGCGTGCCTCGGCGTCCGCACGTGCGCGCACCTGCTCGGCAGCGAGGGCCTCGGCTTCGGCGCGTGCCTGCGTCTGGGCGGCCGCCATGGCCTCGGCCTCGGCGCGCGCCCGGGCATGCTCGAGTGCGGTTTCCTGAGCCTGGAGCAGCTCGGACTGCAGGCTGCTCACGGCTTGGGTGTGGACGGCGGCCGACGCCTCGAGCTCGGCCAGTGCTGCTGCGGCGCGGGTCTCGGCGTCGATGCGGGCCTGCGTCGCGCCCGCGGCGAACTCGGCCGCGAGGGTCAGCGCCTCGGTCGCAGCACGGTTCTCCTCGGCGAGGGAGGCCGCAGAGGCGTGGGCGGACGCTGCCGCTGCCTGCGCCTCAGCGGCGAGCTCGAGCTGTTCGCGCGCGGCGACCTCGGCGAGGCGCCGGGCCTCGTGGGCCTCCTCGGCGCGTTGCGCCTGCTGGGTTGCGGATTCGTCGGCCGCCACGCGTGCCGCGACCTGTACCTCGGCGCGTTCGGCGGCTTCCTCGGCCCGGCGCTCAGCGGCCTCGGCGGTCTCGAGTGCGATGCGCGCGAGATCGGCCTGTTCGAGAGCGGCCTGCTCGGCTGCCCGACGCGACTCGTGTGCGTCCTGGGCGAGGCGCGCGTGGTCAGCAGCGGCCTGTTCGGCAGCGGCGCGTCCCTCCACGGCCTGGCGGGCGAGGGCACCGTGCTCCTCGGCGCTGGCGGCAGCCTGTTCGGCGAGCAGCCGGGCGCGGTCCTCGGCTGCCTCGGCTGCCTTGTGGGCTTCCTGGGCGAGCGCAGCCTGCTGCCGGGCTGCGTCCTCGGCGAGGGCGCGGGCCTGGGCGATCTCGGCGGAGGTTCGCTCGGTCGCTGCACGCTCTTCGAGCATGCGTCGTGCGAACTCGGCGTGCTCGGCTGCGCTGACGGCCGCTGCTTCAGCCATGACGCGGGCGCGTTCCTCGGCGATCGCGCGGTCGTCGTGGGCCTGGCGGGCGGTGGCGGCGTGCTGCTCGGCCGCGGCCTCGGCGACCTGACGTGCGGCTGCGGCTGCGGCGGCGAGCTCGGCCTGTTCACGGGCCCGGTCCTCGGCGGCCCAGCGTTCGGCGTGGGCCGCGGAGGCGCGTTCGGCCTGCTCGATCGCGTGCCGCTCGGCCTCTTCGCGGCGGGCGGTCTCGGCGTCGGCGGATTCGGCGCGTTCGCGGGCGGCGCGCTCGGCTGCCTCGCGCGCGGCGAACTCGGCGCGGGCGAGCTCCTCGGCCTCGACCCGGGCTCGGTGAGCGGTCGCCGCGGTCTCCGCCTGCTCCTGCGCGAGGCGGTCGGCCTCGGCGCGAGCGACGTTGGCCCGCTGCGCGGCTTCTTCCGCGACGAGGCGCTCGGCCGCCTGTTCGGCCGCGGCCAGCTCGGCGTCGCGGCGCAGGCGGGCGGCCAGCGCGGCCACGACCTCGGCGTTGTCCGGCCCCTCGGGAGCGGCGCTGTCGCGTTCCTCGTCGCCGTCCGTCGGTACGACGGTCGGGGTCAGTTCGGCCTCGATCTCGGCGCGGGCGTGCGCGAGCACCTCGGAGGGTCGGCGCGGGACGTCGCGCGGACCGTCGGCATTCGGGATCGGCTCCTCGAGCATCGGGGCATCGACGAAGTCCGGGATCACGCGTGCGTCCGGCTTGGGCGCCGCGCTCGGCCCGCTGCCCCGGCGCCGCAACCGGGCCAGGCCCTTGGGGGCGGGGGCGGGAATGGGCTCGGCGAAGCCTCCGTCGACAGCGGCCGCGATGACGCGCTGGCCGGCGACCTCGTCGGTCACCCGGTCGCCGAGTGAACGTTCCTCGGGAGCGTGGTCCGGCGTCTCCTCGACGTCCGCCGGCTCCTCCGTGGCGACCAGGTCAGCGACGGGCTCGGGCTCGGGCTCGAGCTCGGGTTCCGGCTCGGGCTCGGGCTCCGGCTCCGGTTCCGGTTCCGGCTCCGGCTCGGGCTCGGGCTCCGGTTCCGGTTCCGGCGCCGTTTCGGCAGGATCCTCGAACGCCGTCTCCGGGGACAGGAAGTCGATCACCGGTTCGGCCACGACCTCGGCCTCGACGGCTTCCTCGACCACTTCAGCGGGGACCTCTGCTGCGACCTCTGCTGGGACCTCTGCCTCGACGTCGGGCTCGCCCGGAGCGGTGGCCTGCTCGTCGAGAATCCCGAGGGGCAGCGTTTCGGGCGTGGGCTCGAGCGGGTCCGTCAGCGGATCGATCGTCGGGCGCCGCGTGGCGCGGGAGATGATGGCGGACCAGTCGTTCGGGTCGATCGGTTCCTCGTCGACCGGCTGCGCCGGGGGCACTGCTGCCGGCTCGTCCACGGGTTCGTCGTCGGTGATCGCGGCGCTCTCGTCCGCGGGGGAGTCCACCCGCAGGCGTTCGAGCCGTTCGGACAGGCCGCGCCCGGTGGCGACGGCCTCGATGTCGACGGTCTCCTCGACGGGCAGGTCGGCGATCCGGCGACCCACCGCACGGTCGATGACGTCCGCCCAGTCCGCGGGGCCGGAATGAGCGCCCTGCGCAGGGTCGGCCGGGACGACGGGCGGTTCGAGGTCGTCGGCGTCGGTCCCGGTCAGTGCGGCCGGGCTGACCAGGGAGCCCCAGTCGACGTCGTCGGTGCCTGGCGCCGGCTCGGCGATGGGGTGGGCCCGGTGGGCGACGCGCGCCGCGATGTTGTCCGGGTCCTCGGGAACGAGTCCGTCGGGGTCGTGGAGCGCCGGGGCGCTGGGGTGCGCCTCGCTGCCGGCGTCCAGCACGGCGGCGGTGTGGCTGCGGCGCAGCAGTTCCTGGATCTCGTCAGGCTCGAGCTCGCCGACGGCCGGCGCGTCCTGGTCATGGCGCCGCCACAGGCGGTTGCGTCGTCCACGACCGCGTCCTGAGGGCGCGTCGGCGTGCCCGGAGTCCTCGGACTCGGGCTCGCCGTCAGTGAACGAAGTCATGAAGGGTAAATCTACTCATGCCTGCCGGAGTTACGGTGCATGTTCCAGAACGTCCGAGCGGCGGTACTGCACATGCGTGTCCGTCGGAGCGTGCGTGAAGCCGATGCCGTCGTACAGATGGCGTGCCGCGACGTTGTCCGACTCGACGTACAGCAGCACCTCCTCGATTCCGCGTGACGCGAGGTGGTGCAGGCCCGCGAGGGTGAGCGCGCGCCCCAGCCCGCGGCCCTGCGCGGCAGGCGCCACGCCGACGACATAGACCTCGCCCGTCGACGCGTCATGCTGCTTGGTCCAGTGGAAACCGAGCAGGTGGCCGCCACGGTCGACGGCCAGGAGGAGACCGGCGGGGTCGAACCAGGGCTCGGCCATCCGCTCCTCGAGTCCGTGGAGGTCGAGGTCGCCCTGCTCCGCATGGTGGGCGAAGGCGGCGGCGTTGACGGCCAGGAACTCCGCGGCGTCGCCGGAGCCGTAGTCACGGATCGACACGTCTGCAGGCGGCTCCGCCGCCGCGAGCGGTACGGCGGTCGGTCGGCGCATCACCCACAGCTCCCTCGTGCGCGCGAATCCGAGGGGCCCCGCGAGCGCGGCGGCAGCGGGGTGGTCACCGTGGGACCACGCGGCCAGCGGCCCCGGTGCGGCACAGGCAAGGTCGGCGAGCGCGCGGCCGGTGCCGTGCCGGCGGGCCGCCGGCGCGACCGCGAGATCCACCTCCTCGCCGCGTCGCAGGGCGAAGCCGTCCCTGGTCACCCAGGCGCCCAGGCCGTCGAGGCCGTGGTGCTTGAGGCGCAGGTGGGCGGCCTCGTCGAGGGGGTCCGCGCCGTCGTGCTCACGGGAGGCCCGGCGGACGTCGGCGATGGCAGCGAGGGCGGTCTCGCCGGTGAGCAGGTCGTCGATGGCCACACCTCGACGCTATCGCGCGGGTTTACCTGCGGCCGAACCCGATCGCCACAGACCGTTTACATGTGACACCGTGACGCTGTAGGACTGGCCCATGAAACTCAGCCACGCGGTGAGTGGGGCAGCCGTGGCCCTCGGCGCGGTCGCGGTACGCGACCTCGTCCAGAAGAAGCACGCTCTCCAGCGCAACTTCCCGGTCGTGGCTCACGCCCGGTACTGGCTGGAGACCATCGGTCCGGAGCTTCGGCAGTACATCGTCACGGGCAATGACGAGGAACGGCCGTTCAGCCGCGACCAGCGCACCTGGATCTATGCGTCCAGCAAGGAGCAGAACAGCTACTTCGGCTTCGGGACCGACCTCGACGTCGAGCACACCCAGGGCCATGCGTACATCAAGCAGCGCACCTTCGCCGACAAGCTGCCGAGCGACCAGGACCACAACTGGACCCTGCCCAGCGCCAAGGTGCTGGGCGGTCCACGCGGTCGGGCCAAGGCGTTCCGCCCGGAGTCGGTCGTCAACGTCTCGGCGATGAGCTTCGGGTCGTTGTCCTCGAACGCGATCACCGCGATCAACAAGGGGGCGGCTGCGGCGGGGTGCCTGCACAACACCGGCGAGGGATCGATCTCGCCGTACCACCGCAACGGCGCCGACCTGATCGTGCAGATCGGTACGGCGTACTTCGGCTGCCGTGATGACGCCGGCAACTTCTCGCTCGACAAGCTCAAGGCGATGATCGAGACGGCGCCGGTCAAGGCCCTGGAGATCAAGCTGAGCCAGGGCGCCAAGCCAGGTCTCGGTGGCCTGTTGCCGGCAGCAAAGGTGACGCCGGAGATCGCGGCCATTCGCGGCATCCCGGAGGGCAAGGACTGTTCCTCCCCGTCGCGGCACACAGCGTTCCACGACGTCGACTCGATGCTCGACTTCGTCGAGATGCTGGGCGCCGAGACCGGCCTCCCAGTCGGCATCAAGTCGGCCGTCGGCGCGATGGACTTCTGGGAGGACCTCGCCCGCCTGATGTCGCCGCGCGACCGGGGCGTCGACTTCATCACCCTCGACGGCGGGGAAGGCGGCACCGGTGCGGCGCCGTTGATCTTTGCCGACTCGGTCTCGCTGCCGTACCGGATGGGCTTCTCGCGGGTCTACGGCACCTTCGCCGAGCTCGGGCTCACCGATGACATCACCTTCATCGGGTCTGCCAAGCTCGGCCTGCCCGACAACGCGGTGGTCGCGTTCGCGCTCGGTGCCGACATGATCAACGTGGCGCGGGAGGTGATGCTCTCGATCGGGTGCATCCAGGCGCAGAAGTGCCACACGGACCACTGCCCGACCGGTGTCGCCACCCAGAACCCCTGGCTGGTCCGCGGCCTCGACGTGACGTCCAAGGCGGACCGCGCAGGCGTCTACCTCCGGACGATGCGCAAGGAGCTGACCCGCATCTCGGCCGCGGTCGGCGTCGCCCACCCGTCCCTGATCACCTGTGCCGACGTCGACATCTTCAACGGCGACTACGACGCGCGTTCACTGGCGTCGGTCTACGGATACAAGGAGGGCTGGGGTGAGATCGGACCGGACCTCAGGAACGAGATCACGCGGTTGATGCACACCAGCGACCACTTCGACGAGCAGCCCGACGCCTCCGACTGAGCGGACCTCAGGCGTCGAGCGAGTTGCGCTCAGCCATCCGTGCGGCGTCGGTCTCGGCGTCCTTCGACGGGAGCACGAACCGGTAGCCGACGTTGCGGACGGTCCCGATGAGCGTCTCGTTCTCGGGGCCGAGCTTGGCGCGGAGGCGACGCACGTGGACGTCGACAGTGCGGGTACCACCGAAGTAGTCGTAGCCCCAGACCTCCTGGAGCAGCTGCTGGCGGCTGAACACGCGCCCCGGGTGCTGGGCGAGGAACTTGAGGAGCTCGAACTCCTTGAAGGTCAGGTCGAGCACCCGGCCGCCGACCTTCGCGGTGTACGTCGCGTCGTCGACGACGACCTCACCGGAACGGATCACGTGGGCGTCGGGGTCGGCCGCGTCGCGAGCCGCAGCGAGCCGGCCGATGGCCAGCTTGATCCGGGCTTCGAGCTCGGCGGGACCGCAGGTGTGGAGCACGACGTCGTCCATGCCCCAGTCGTGGTTGACCACGGCCAGGCCACCTTCGGTGGCCACGAGGATGACGGGCACCTCGGTGCCGGTGGTGCGGATCAGGCGGCACAGGTCACGGGAGCTGGCCAGGTCGTGACGTCCGTCGACGAGCACCAGGTCGGACTCGGGCGCCTCGAGGAGGGCACTGCCCTCGGCGGGCAGGATCTTGACCTGGTGGCCGAGCAGGGCGAGACCGGGCAGTACTTCGGCCGACGGTTGCAACGCGCTGGTCAGAAGCAGGAGAGTGCTCATTCGGGTCTCCTCACTGGCGACGCGTGGGCGCGTGCCGGGTGTGAGACCGAAACGCAACGCTGGGTCCCGGCCGGTTTTCCTATGGGGGACGATACCGAAACAACGGTGCAACGGGGAAGGACACGACGGTGAATGAGATGCAGGTCATCCGGGTGCGCTACTGGGCGGCCGCACGATCTGCTGCCGGGGTGCCCGAGGAGGAGATCGACGTCCCGGGTCCGGTCTCCCTGACCGAACTGGTCGCCGAGGTGGTGCGGCGCCACCCCGACGGGCGTCTTCCCGACGTCGTCAAGGCGTGCTCGGTGCTGGTCGGTGACCGCCCGGTGTCGTCCGGCGACCCGGCCGCGGTCGTCGTACGACCGGGGGACACGGTGGAGTTCCTGCCGCCGTTCGCCGGGGGATGAACACGCTCCCGCGCGCGGGGTACGCGCACGGTTAGACTCGCCCCGGTCGTCCAGCGGGACGGCTGCCGTGCAGAGGAGACCCGTGCCGAACCAGACAGTCGCGCGCACGCCGAGAGCGCCGTCGGGTGACGGCACGACCGGCGTCCTCGAGACGCGCCTGGTCACCGGGCTCCTGGTCCTGGTCGCGGTCGGTCTGGTCTACGTCGCGGCACGCGGCCCCATCGCGGCCATCGCCGCGAGCCTGATGGCGATCATGCTGCTCCTGCTGGCCGTCCTCGGCCGGGAGCGGCTCGCATTCCTCGCCATGATGGGCGCGTTCGCGACCGCGCCCATGAACAAGGGCATCTCGCCCGGCGGGGCCGAGAGCCCGATCTCGATCACCGATGTCCTGTTCGGCCTCGCGGTGATGCTCCTGGTCCCGACCCTCCTGCGACGCTCCCTGAAGCTCCCGCTGGCCTACACGATCGGCATCTCGCTGATCATGATCACCGGCACGCTGTCGACCCTCTTCTCGCCGGATCCGCTGATCAGCTCGGTCCAGTTCGTCCAGTGGCTGATCGTCATCGTCGGTCTCCTCGGCCTGTTCGCGCTGTGGTCGCCGACCTGGAGGATGGTCGACGTCCTCCTCTGGAGCTACGTCGTCGGGCAGATGGCCAGCACCCTCTACGCGCCGATCGGTGGTGGGGTCGGCAACCGCTACCAGGGCCTGTCGCACCACCCGAACGAGTTCGGTGGCGCGGGCGTGATGGCGTTCGCCGCCCTGATGTACCTGTGGCGTCGCAATGACGCCGTCTGGTACCGCGTCGTGGTGGCGCTGGCCATGGCCGCGAGCGTGGGGTCCGTCGTCGCGAGCGGCAGCCGTGCGGGCGCTGCCGTGCTCGCGGGACTGGTCCTGATGATCCCGTTCGTCGAGCGGTCCGCCCTCAAGGGCTTCCTGCTCGCCGTCCTGGGTGCGCTGTTCGTCTTCGCGCTCCCGTTCGTCGTCGGCAACTCGGGCGAGGGGTCGGCCATCGCCCGACTCGCCGGGTCGGCCGACGCGCTGGGTGCCGACCGGGCCCGCACCGAGGCCCAGGACTTCGGCATCGACCTCTTCCTGCAGCATCCGTTCGTCGGCAACGGGTTCTCGGACGCGTTGTTCGTGCACAACGTGGTGCTCGGCGTCGCCTCGAGCACCGGTGTGATCGGCCTGCTCGGCTACCTCATGGTGCTGTTCACCCTCGCGCGCCCGATCATCGGCAACCATCCGAACCGCCGGCTGGGCTACGTCGTCTGGGCGTTCATCGCCATCACGCCGACCTTCCCCGGCCTCGAGGACAGGACCCTGTGGGTGCCGATGGCGCCTGCGATCCTGCTCGCCATCCAGGCGCGCATGACCTCGGGCAAACCAGAGCCAGCGACGCGGGCCGCGGCGCGGATCCGCTGATCCGCGACCGGATCGGCTCGGCCGCGCAACCCTGTCCAAGTGCAGGTCGGGGATCCACCAGCCCCTATGCTTCTGCCGAAGCGGCGACCTCCCGACCATCGCCGCGCGGAGCGACCCCTCATGCCTTCTGCAGTACAGCGCGCCATGGCGAAAGCTCGCCTCAAGTCGAAGGTCGTCATTGCCAAGGTGGGCAGAGACAGCCTCCGGCTCGACACCGTCGTCAACCTGCCCAAGATCGAGACCTGGCGCCGTGCGCACGTCCCGGAAGGCACCCCTGCCTTCGACCACCGCGAGCAGATGTACGACCACCTCCACGCGACGTTGATCGGTGACAACCCGATCGACTACCTCGAGTTCGGGGTGTTCGAGGGCAACTCGCTGCGCCACTGGGCGAACCTCAACAAGAACGCGGACTCCCGGTTCTACGGCTTCGACTCCTTCGAGGGCCTGCCCGAGACCTGGAAGCGGTTCGACAACAAGATGGTCAAGTCGCACTTCGACGTCAACGGCGCCCTGCCGGACATCGAGGACGACCGCGTCGAGTTCATCGCCGGCTGGTTCCAGGAGAGCGTGGACCCGTTCCTGGAGAAGTTCACGCCCGAGTCCCGGTTGATCGTGCACATCGATGCCGACCTCTACTCCTCGGCGCTCTACGTACTGACCCGCCTCAACGCGCTGCTGGTGCCCGGCACGATCGTGGTCTTCGACGAGTTCTCGTCGGTGCTCAACGAGTTCCAGGCGCTGGAGAACTACTGCTCCGCCTACCAGCGTGAGTACGACGTGCTCGCGCACTCCTGGTACTACTTCGGCCAGGTCGCGATCCAGATGCGCTGACCGGTCCACCGGCCGGAAGAGCAGAAACGGCGGCGCACCCCTCGGGGTGCGCCGCCGTTCGTCTCTGTCAGGGGTCGTCAGGCGACGTCGGCCTCGGCACCGTAGTGCTGCGGCGCCAGGTCGGGCATGTGCACGGTGGAGCGCTGGCGGCGCGGGGCCGCGAGCTGGAGCGCCTCGTCGAACGACATCGGCTTGCGGACGCCGAAGGTGATGAGGACCGTGAACAGCAGGATCTTGAAGTCGAGCGCGATGCTCGGGCTGGCTGCGCTCTGGCGGGAGTACGCCGACTCCAGCTCCAGGCGCTGGTCGTCGGTCAGCGAGCACCGACCGACGAGCTGCGGCAGTCCGGTCAGGCCGGCCGGGGTCTCCCAGCGCGAGTCGATGTCGGCGTGCTGGTCGGTGAGCGCACCGCGGACGGCGTCGGTCAGGGGGCGGGCGCCGACGATGCTCATCTCGCCCTGGAGGACGTGGACGAACTGGGGGATCTCGTTGAGTCCGAGGCGGTCGAGCACGCGGCCGACCGAGGTGTAGAGCGGGGAGTCGTGCGGGGTGTTGAGGAACCTGCCGCTGTCGACGGGTGCGGTGACCTTGTGCGCGTCGCGCACCATCACGCGGAGCTTGACCATCTCGATGACGGTCTTCGGCCCCACCCAACGGCGGGAGCGGTAGAAGATGGGTCGACCTGAGAAGAGGAGCACGGCTGCGGCGGCAACGGCCACCACAGGTACCCAGACGACGGCGGCCAGGCTGATCACGACGACGTCGAACGCGCGCTTCTTCAACTGCTACCTCCTGACACAGACCAGACCCGAGTTGTGGTCGTCCCGATGCGGGGTGGGGGACCCTGCACCCAGCCCAACGAGCGAGTGGCCGATGGGGTACGAATCACTTGCAGGATTGAAGGCGGGACCTTCAGCCGAGGCGGGACGAACCCGCGCCGCGCGCCCGGACATGGGTGCGCAGGAGCCCTTCGAACTTCGTGGCACAGCCGTCGAGAGCGAACTCCTGCTCCGCCAGGTCACGCGACGCCTCACCGAGCTCGGTGCGCATCTCGTCGTCCTGGAGGACCTGGACGAGCCAGGCGCCGGCCTCGGCGACGGAGGCCTCGGCAGGCGGCAGGACCAGCCCGCCCGCACGGGTCACCAGGGACGAGGCGAGGTTCTCGGCGGGCATCAGGCCCAGGACCGGTCGCCCTGCACACAGGTAGGACAGCGTCTTCGAGGGGACCGAGAACGCCCCGGCCTCCTTCTCGAGCAGGACGACGAGGACGTCGCCGCTGCCGAGGACCTCGGGCAGGCGCTCGTACGGCTGGAAAGGCAGCAGGGTGATCGGCACGTCCAGCCGCTCCGCCTCGGCACGGAGTACGTCGACGGCGGGGCCGGAGTTCACGACGACCAGTCGGACCGGCTGGCCGGCGTCGGCGGTCGCCTTCGCGAGGTGGACCAGCAGCTCGGGGTTGTGCTTGAGGCCGAGCGTGCCGGAGTAGACCAGGGTGCGGACGTCATCGACCTCGTGCTCGATCGCCCAGTCGTTCTTGCGCTCGACCGGCCGGATCTCGTCGAGCGGCGCCCAGTTGGGGATCACGGTGACCTTGGCCGCCGTACCCCACTTCTCGTGGACGGGGACGAACGACGAGGCGATCACGACGATCGCGGCGGCGCGGCGGGAGCACCAGCGTTCGGCGACCTCGAAGGCCCAGGCCACGACTGCGAAGTGCTTGGGCAGCTTGCTGCCGCTGAAGGACTTCACGGCGATGGCGTAGACGTCCTGGTGCCACAGCACCCACGGCTTGCGCAGCACGGCCATCGCGAACGCGAAGATCACCAGGGTCGGGATCTGCACGTTCGACATCATCGTGATGTCGGGATTCACCCGACGCACGTGGCGGACCAGCTCGAAGCCACGACGGACCTCGCGCACGAGCCGCTGGGCCATCCGCTGGTTGTCGATCAGCTTGGCGCCGCCGATGCCCTCGAACGTGATCGTCTCGCCGGGTGCAGCCTCGAGCTTGCCCTTGCCGGACACGTAGCCCTCGACGTACGAGTGGGTGACGTCATGCCCCCGACGGGCGAGCTCGCGACTCAGCTCGGCCTGGAAGGGGTGTCCGCTGTGGTCGTGGACCAGAATCCGCAACTGCTCAGTCCTCGTCAGCCGTGGGCGCGCTTGACCTGGTCGTAGACCCAGGCATAGGTCTTGGCCAGACCGTCGGCGAGCGTGATCGACGGCTCCCAGCCGAAGACCTCGTTGATCATGGTGTTGTCGGAGTTGCGGCCGCGCACGCCCTGGGGCGCGCTGAGGTCGTACTTCCGCTCGCACTTGATGCCGGCGATCTCCTCGACGATCGAGTAGAGCTGGTTGATGGAGACCAGCTCGGCCGAGCCCAGGTTGATCGGCACCTCGAGGTCACTGGCCAGGATGCGCTGCGAGCCCTCCACGCAGTCGTCGACGTACATGAAGCTGCGGGTCTGCTCGCCGTCGCCCCAGATCTCGAGCTCGTGCTTGCCGGTGATGACCGCCTCGGCGATCTTGCGACACACGGCGGCGGGCGCCTTCTCGCGGCCGCCGGTCCACGTGCCCTCGGGGCCGTAGACGTTGTGGTAGCGGGCGGTGCGGGTGATCAGGCCGTAGTCCTCGGTGAAGTGGCGGGCCATCCGCTCCGAGAAGAGCTTCTCCCAGCCGTAGCCGTCCTCGGGCTGCGCCGGGTAGGCGTCGGACTCCTTCAGCGCGGTGACCGCGGTGTCGGTCTGCTTGTCCGCGGCGTAGACGCACGCGGAGGAGGAGTAGAAGTAGCGCTCGACGTCGAACTTCTTCGCCGCCTGCAGCATGTGGGTGCTGGTGAGCACCGTCAGCATGCACAGCGCCTTGTTGTTCTCGATGAAGCCCATGCCACCCATGTCGGCGGCGAGCATGAAGACCTCGCGCGCACCTTCGGTGGCCGCCTCGGCATCGGCGAGCAGCGACAGGTCGGCGACGCCGTTCTGGGCATCGGGGTGCACCTGGTACCACTCGTCCATCGGCTTGACGTCGATCGAGCGGACGGTCTTGCCCTGAGCGAGGAGATCAGCGACGAGGTGTCCTCCGATGAATCCGCCGCCACCGGCAACCAGGACGTCTACGGGGCCCGAACTCATGAAATTCTCCTCAGGATCTGAATGATGTGAACCGCCCCCCAGCGATGACCTACCAACGACTAGACCAGCCCTGCGTCACGGTGTCGCGGCAACGTGGGAGTCGGCTCCCGGCAACTCTGCCGATTCGTCGTCTCCTACACTCGCGCCTGTGCGCACTGCCCTCGTCACTGGCGTCGCGGGGCAGGACGGAATCTACCTCGCCCGCTCCCTCCTTGCGGACGGAATCCGCGTGGTCGGGACCGTCTCCGGTGCGATCGACGACCAGCCCCGCCATGCCTACCTCGCCGGAGCCGAGCTGCGATCGCTCGACCTGCGCGACGGAGACGGCCTGCGCGCGCTCGTCGCGGACGTCGAGCCCGACGAGGTCTACAACCTGGCGGCGGTGAGCTCGGTCGGGCGCAGCTGGCACGAGCCCGAGCTGACGCAGGCGGTCAACCAGACTGCCGTGGAGATCCTGGTCACGGCCCTGCTCGCGCAGCGTGACCGGACCGGTCGGCAGGTGCGCCTGTTCCAGGCCTCGTCGGCCGAGGTCAGCGGCGACGCGACGGCCAGTCCCTATGCGCGGTCCAAGGCTGCGGCCGAGGACGTCGTACGGGACGCGCGTGACCGCGGCCTGGCCGCGTCGATCGGGCGTCTCTACATCCACGAGAGCCCGTTGCGAGCGGTGACCTTCGTGAGCCGCAAGATCACCCAGGGGGCGGCGGAGATCGCACTGGGTCGACGGGATCGCCTCGTCCTCGGCAACCTGGACGTCGTACGGGACTGGGGCTTTGCCGGTGACTACGTCGAGGCGATCCGGTTGATGGTCGACGCCGAGGTCCCCGTGGACCTGCCCATCGGCACGGGTCGCCCGCACCGGCTGGTGGACCTGGTCGACCGCGCCTTCGTCGCTGCGGGCCTCGGCAGTGCCGAGGGGTACGTCGACCAGGACCCGTCGCTCGTCCGGCCGGCCGACACCGCCGTACTCGTCGCCGACCCGGAGCCTGCTGCGGTGGCGCTGGGCTGGCGCGCAGCGACCACTTTCGAGGAGACGATCGACGCGATGGTCGCCGCGGACCTCGCCCGCCTGCGCTCCGGCGTCGACGAGGACGAGGCCTACCTCGGGAAGCTTCCGCTCCCCGGGCGTCGCGAGGCGCGTTAGGCCTTGCGGGCCCGCACGTCCAGCACGATGCGCGGTGCGATCGGGCTGGAGATCAGCCGGTCCAGCAGTCGAGCGGCGGGTCGGACCGACCACTTCGGCGGGTTCATCGAGGCGATGTAGGCCTCCGACGTGAGGGTGTAGCGAAGCCGCGGCTCCGCAACGATGTCGACGAACCCGAGTCGGGTGAGCTGCGCGGTGATGCTCTCGCGGGTGTGCAGGATCCAGTGGTGCTGGGCGATCCGGCGATCGGGCACCTTGCTGAACCGCCCGAAGGTGACGCGCTTGGCCGCGTGGGCCATGGTGTCGGCCTTCGTCCAGTGCGGCGTCTGCAGGAACAGCACGCCACCGGGGCGCAGCATCGTGTGGGTGTCCGCGAGCAGCTGGTCGGTGTCGGTGACGTGCGCGAGCACGCACCACAGGGTGACGGCGTCGATGTCCTCGACGTGCCCGAGGCTGGACAGGTCGCCGAGGTCGAGGTCGACGTCGTGGCGGTCCTTGGCCAGCTTGACGGCGCCGGCGACGATCTCGTTGCCGGTGACCGAGAAGCCGAAGTCGTCGCGGGCGACGCTGAGGAACTCGCCGTCGCCGGCCCCGACGTCGTACAGCACCGGTGCGGTGTCGGCGGCCCGGGCGGGCAGGGCATCGCGGACCCAGCCCAGCGCCTCGCGCCAGGCCTCCGGTCCCACCTGCTCACGCTTGATGTCGACCCAGTCGCTGTAGTCGTCGTCCGACCACTCGATCTGGAGCTCGATGGCCTCGAGGCGCTCGGCGTCCTCGTGGTCGTGCCAGAAGTGCACGCCACAGTCGAGACACGTGCTGATCCGCCGGCCGGTTGCCCGGGAGGCGACTGCCGTGCGGACGCGAGGTCCTGCGCAGGCAGGGCAGTCGTGCGAGTTGGTCATCACGTTCTCCCGATGCGGTGGAATGTCGGACGGTAGTACAGCAGCAGGTCACTCAGTCGCGGGCGGCAACCCCGCCCTGATGACCTCGGCGGTACGACGCCAGGTGAATGCCTGGGCGAACGACTGGCCTGCGGCGAGCTGGTCCGGCGTGAGGGCCAGGGCTCTGCGAATGCCGTCGGCGAGGTCCGTGGCCGTGGTGGAGCGCACCGTGATGGCGTGCCCGCCGGTGACCTCGGCGAGCGCCGGGTCGGCGGAGATGACGGTCGGGATGCCGAGGCGCAGCGCTTCGGCCGCCGGGAGTCCGAAGCCCTCGAAGTCGGACGGGAACACGACGAGCCCGGCGCCGGTGAAGCAGGACTGGAACGCATCGTCGTCCAGCCAGGGCATCAGCTCGACGTGCTCCTCGATGCCGAGACGTCGTACCTCCTCGGTGGAGGCAGCGCGGTCGGCGGAACCCATGCCGACGAGGCGGAGCAGCCAGCCCGGGCCATCGGGGCCGGAGGACGCGCAGAACTCCGCCCAGCCGGCGATGACCGCGTCGGCGTTCTTGTTGCTGAAGTGCCCGAAGGCGATCGCGTAGGGCCGGTCGCCGGCCGGCGGACGAGTCCACGCCAGGGCATGGTCGGAGCCGAGCGGCGCAGCGACGGCCCGGGCGGCGAGCGCCGGGTGCAGGTCGCGGAAGTCCGTCAGGGTTCGCTCGGAGATGGTGAAGATGCCGTCCGCGAGCCGCAGGCTCCATGCCCACGAGATGGTGCGGGCGATGCGGGCCTTGCGCGAGAACTGGTCGGGGCGCAGCTCGAAGCGGAGGTCGTAGAGGATCACGCCCCGGGGCGCGCGGGTGCCGGCCAGTGCGGAAGCGGGAACGCCCACGATCACGGCGTCCGCGCGCAGGCGCTTCGCGGCCCTGCGGATCGACACCGATCGCAGCCACAGGCCGCCGACGGGTCCGCGGGGCCGTTCGAGGACCTCCGCACGAACTCCTTCGGGCAACGGGAAGCGGTGGCTCTCCGGGCCGAACAGGACGGTGATCTCATCCTCGGGGAAGGTCTCGGACCATCCCCGGGTGAGGTGTTCAAGCACGATCGCCACGCTGCCGGGGAGCCCAACGACCGCATCCACGACGAGACGCATGGGACGCGACGATACTGTGCCCCCGTGACGAAGCGCGCACTCATCACCGGCATCACCGGTCAGGATGGTTCCTATCTCGCCGAACTGCTGCTCGGAAAGGGGTACGAAGTCCACGGATTGGTCCGTCGGTCGTCGACCCTGAACCGCAGCCGGATCGATCACCTGCACGGAGCGGCAGACCTGCATCTGCACTACGGCGACCTCACGGACGGGGTCAGCCTGAGCAACCAGTTGCGTGACATCGCCCCGCACGAGGTCTACAACCTGGGTGCCCAGAGCCACGTCAAGGTGTCGTTCGAGCTGCCCGAGTACACCGCGTCCACGGACGCGGTCGGGACGCTGCGACTGCTCGAGGCGATCCGCGCCGCCCGGCTGGACTGCCGGTTCTACCAGGCCTCCACGTCCGAGATGTTCGGCGCGACCCCGCCGCCGCAGAACGAGTCAACGGTGTTCTACCCGCGGTCGCCGTACGGCGCGGCGAAGCTCTACTCCCACTGGGTGACCATCAACTACCGCGAGGCCTACGACCTGTTCGCGGTCTCCGGCATCCTGTTCAACCACGAGTCGCCGCGTCGCGGCGAGAGCTTCGTGACCCGCAAGATCACCCTCGGTGTGGCTTCGATCAAGCTCGGCATCTCCGACCACCTCGACCTGGGCAACCTGGACGCCGTACGCGACTGGGGCTTCGCGCCCGAGTACGTCGAAGGCATGTGGCGGATGCTGCAGCAGGACGAGCCGCAGGACTTCGTCCTGGCCACGGGTGTCGGCGCGACGGTCCGCGAGTTCTGCGAGGCGGCGTTCTCCCACGCGGGCCTCAACTGGGAGGACCACGTCCGCTACGACAAGTCCTACGAGCGGCCGACCGAGGTCGACGCGCTCATCGGTGATGCGTCCAAGGCCCACTCCGTGCTGGGATGGAAGGCCAAGACCCACGCGACCGAGTTGGCACAGCTGATGGTCGACGCCGACATCGAGCACCTCGGTCGCCTCGTGCAGCACAAGAAGGAGCTCGACGCATGATGCGTCCCGACGCGATTGTCTCGACGGCCAAGCGACGCGTGAGCTGGATGATTCGCGACCGGTTCCCGTTCCGGCCGGTCATCCGGGAGGTCCAGGGCGTTCGCCTGGTCCTGCCGTGGTCGCACCGGTTGCCCGACTACGCCACCTGGGGCCCGCTGTACGGGCAGAACCTCGTGGAGCTGGCGCGCGGCCTCGCCGAGGCAGCGCCGCCGCTGACGGTGCTCGACGTCGGCGCCAACGTGGGTGACTCCGCGGTCCAGATCCTGAACGCGGCCGACGGCAAGGTGCTGTGCATCGAAGCGGACCGGGCCTACCTCGACTTCCTGCACCGCAACGTCGACAACGACAAGCGGGTCTCGGTCGTCGAGGCCCTGCTGGTCGTCGACGAGGGCAGCAGCGGCGGCACCGCCGTCCGCACCGGCGGCACGACCCGTTTCGTGAAGGGCGCGGCGACCGACGCCATGCCCACGGTCTCGGCGACGCGACTGCGCAACGACAACCCCGCCTTCCGTGACCTTCGGCTGGTCAAGTCCGACACCGACGGCTACGACGTCAACCTGGTGCCGGCGATCGCCGAGGCCTGGGCGGACGCGCGTCCGGTGCTGTTCTTCGAGTACGACCCGTACCTGACGCGGCTGGCCGACCTGGACCCGCTCGCGGTCTGGCCGCGGCTGGCCGAGCTCGGTTACCGCCACGTCGCTGTGTGGGACAACGGCGGTGCGGCACTCGGGCAGGCCAGCATCGACGAGATCGCCACGGCGGCCAAGGGGCTCGACAACCAGCCCGGGCCCGCCCGCGCGCGCACGTACTGGGACGTCGCCGTCGTCCACGAGGACGACGACCGCGGCCGCGCCGTGATCCAGCGGCTGGTGCCCGGCACCCTGTCCTGACGGAGAAGAAGGCCGCCGCCCCGTCGTTGACGAGGCGGCGGCCTTCTGCGTGGTCGGGCGCGGTGGATCAGGTGGACTGCAGGCTGCGCGTGACGCCCTCACGGATCAGGGTGCGGCCGGCGTCCGTCGGGTGCACGCCGTCGTAGGTGAGCTCGGGACGGAAGTGGCCGCTGGCATCGCTCAGGAGATCGGTCAGGTCCACGGCATGGATCGTCGGGCCCGTCTGGTTGGCCCGCGTGACGGCCAGCAGGTCGGCCCGCATGAGGCGGTGTGCCTCGAGCCGCTCAGCCGGCGTTCCCTTGATCGGGAAGGCTTCGTCGATGAGGGTGTCGAGGGCCGGCGGTACGGGCACCACCACGAACGCGCGGGGCGCGCCGAGGTCGGCAGCCAGGCGCCGGACCCGCTCGACGTAGGTCGGGACGAACGGCAGTTCGGGCTTCTCCTTGACGTGCGGTGCCAGGTGACAGCGCACGTCGATCTCGCCGAAGCTGAAGAACCAGGTGACCCGGTCGCTGCCCGGAACCCGTCGCAGGATCCGCAGCGCGCGGTGCATGCCGGGCTTGAAGTCGTCCCGGGCCATCGAGAACATCAGCCGCGGGCCGAGGTGCCAGACCCAGCGCCGGTCGCCGTCGTTGCCGACGCCGAGGGGCGGAAAGCTGTCCCTGACGAACAGCACCGAGTTGGAGTCGCCGACCCACACCTGGTCCACCCGACGACGGGCCACGGCCACGACCAGCCCGAGGAATCCGAGCCAGGCGAGGGTCTTGGCCTTGAGGACCCGAAGCCGGTGCCTCATGCGTTGTCTCCGGCGCCGCCTTCGACCGCCTCGGCGACCGTGGTCGTCTCGCCCGTGGTGACGTCGATGACCGGCAGGTGCCCGATCGTCGCGATCCGGTCCGCACGGGAACGGATCCGCGACAGCGTTCCGTCCTCGTTGCGCGCCGTCAGGAAGCGGCTCTCGCGGTAGCCCGAACGGGCGGTCTGCTCCGGCAGGTCGCCGGCGACGTCCTCGCGGACGAAGAAGGCGTTCGCGCCGTTGCTCGCACAGCCGACGAACCGGTAGCCGCGACTCTTCGCGAGGTGCACGAACGCACCCAGCGAGGCGCCGAAGTAGAGCTGCGAGTAGTGCGCCGAGGAGTTCACGAACGCCGGGTCGTACGGCACCGTGATGGCGGCGTCGGGTCCGAGGAGGGCGTTGTACTCGACCACGACGATGGCCGGGTCGACGACGGTGATCGCGTCCCAGATCCAGTAGTCGTTGCCGTCGACGTCGACCGACAACAGGCCCAGGCCTCCGGTGAAACCGCCACCGGAGATCAGGTCGTTGATGTTCTCGGCGGTGACGAACGCGGACACCGGCTCGACGTCGTGGCGCCAGCTCAGGCTCGTGCCGAGCACGAACTTCACGTGCTCCTCGCCGCCGTCGATGATCAGGCCGCGCCAGTTGTTGTTCTGGAGCAGGAAGCGCGTGTTCGACTCGCGGTAGTCGCCGGTCCCGATCTCGACGAACGTCGTGTCCTGGACCTTCGTCGTGCGGGCGAGGTGCTGGATGATGCCGTCCTCGCCGAACTGCGAGAACACGCGGAACTCCACGTCCTCGAGGGTGGTCGGCGCCGGCCGGACGTCCAGCAGGTGCGTCTCGAGCCGGCCGATGGCCAGGCGCATCTCGTCCTGCTCGTTGCGCAGTCGCTGCACCAGGTGCCGGGCACCGGGAACAGTGGCGAGTCGCCGGAGCGATTGATAGGCGAAGTCAGACGGCAACGGACCTCCATGCCAGATGGAGCTGGCTTTGATCGGGCCAGCAGTTCATGCGGAGGATAACTGACGGGAGGGAGGGGTCGTCGGCAGGTCCAGTGACTTCGTGCCCACCGGTTTCCGTCAGTCCTGCAGGCCCCGCACGGTCTTCTCCCCGCGGGTCTCGAACGACGCGACCAGCTTGACGCTGCGGGGGTGCCACGCCGGCGGCAGGTCGGCCAGGGCGGCACTGATCTGGCGCCGGATCTCGTTGGTGTCGGCGCCGTCGAGCCCACCCTCGGGCACGATCTCGACGGCCACGATGGCGCCGGTGAGGCGGTTCGGGCGACCGAAGACGCGTGCCATGGCCACCGAGGGGAGCGGGGTGATCCGGTCCTCGACGGGCAACGGATGCACCTTCACGCCACCGACGTTGATCACCTCGGACGTGCGGCCGCGGAAGACCACGCGGTCCTCGACCAGGTCGACCAGGTCGCCGGTGGGCTTCCAGCCGGTCTCGGCTGCGGTCTCGTCGGTCTCGGCGGTCTCGGCGGTTTCGCCGGCGTAGCCGAGCATGCCGGTGCCGGCGCGGACCCACAGCTCGCCGTCGATGACGCGCAGCAGGCCGTCGGGGTTGGTGTCGCTCCACAGGCTGGACGCCGACAGTCCCGGCCGGCCGTCGCGCACCGAGGCGATGGAGCCGAACTCCGTGGACGCGTAGACCTGGGAGATCCGGGCCGTCGGGAAGGCTGCCTGCAGATCGGTGAGCAGGTCGGGGGAGCTGGCCTCGCCGCCCAGGGTGATCTGCGACAGCTCCGGCAGGGCGGCCTGCCGGCTGCGGGCCTCGGCGAGCAGGAAGCGCCAGTACGTCGGCGTCGCGCTGACGCACGTGACGTCTCCGGCCAGCAGGGCCTCGAGGCCGTCGCGCGGTTGCCGGGGGAAGGGTGCGACAAGGGTCGCGCCGATGGAGACGACGTGCTGCAGGACCTGGATGCCCGCGAACTGGTGCGGGCCGTAGGCGAGCAACCAGCGCTGCTCGGGCCGCGGCTTCGCGTCCTGGGCGGTCCGCGCGAGCACGCTCCAGTCGTGGCGTGCCGCCTTGGGCAGGCCGGTCGTTCCGGTGGTGCGGATCATCAACGGTTGCGGGCCGTCCGTCGCGACATCGAGCGACGAGGTGGTCGCGTCGCCGGCGTCGGCGAGCAGCTCCTGCGGCCGGATCACCGTGAAGTCCCCGACCAAGTCCTCGCGCCGACTCACGACGAACTCGTGACCCAGGGTCGCGGACTGCTCGGCGAACTGGGTGGCGTCGATGTCGGGCTGGTACTGGCACGGCTCGACCCCGGCGGCCGCAGCGCCGCCCAGCAGGCGCAACACCCACGCCGCATCGGGCTCGACGATCGCGAACCGGGCGATCCCGCGACGGGTGAGAGCGGCAGCAACGATCCGCGCCTCGGCGAGCAGGTCGTCGTACGAGACGACGCCTTCGGGGGTGATGACCGCGGGCTGCGAAGGCGTTCTCGCAGCAGCCGCTTCGAGGAGCCGGATCATGCGGACCAGTATCCAAGCAGGGCCATGGCCGTGACTGGCGGGTCCCCGAACCGTTTCCTTCACGAAGGCGGTGGGCGGCCACGCCTCGCGTGACAGGATGTCGCCGCCACCACCCCCCAGGAGGAGTGAACCGTGGGTTCCCACCGATCGATGACGGTCGCCGAGAAGTACTACACGCTGCTCGACCAGTGCTGGCCGGCCAATGTGTTGATCAGCGCCGACCTCGATCGCTGCTTCGACGTCGAGTTCGTCGCCGAGCGGTGGCAGGAGTTCCGGGCGCGGCGGGTGCTCGCCCGCACCGTCGCCCGCGAGGACCTCACCATCGCCGATGCCGGCACCGACGGCGAGTTCTTCACCTCGCGCGAGCTCACCGAGGACCTGTGGGACTCGGTCTACGACGAGGAAGCGGCGATCCGCTACGACCTCGGGACGCCGTTGCGCCTGCGCTACCTGCGGAGTCCGGCGGAGGGCAGTTCCCGGGTGCTGTTCGTCGGGCACCACTCCTTCTTCGACGGCCGGATCGGGATCTCGGAGATCCAGGCCTTCGTCCGGTTCCTCGACGGGCAGGAGATCCCCGAGCAGCAGTCCCTGTCGGAGGCGCCGGCGACGCGGCAGGACTTCCCCTGGCAGCAGGACCGCCGCGCGCTGATCGACGTGCTCCGTGACCTGAAGACCCGCAGCGTCGACATCGGCGAGCCCGGCCCGGCGTGGTGGCCCGATGTCAGCGGGGAGCGGCGCTCCCGTCTGCAGGTGATGGTCTTCGACCAGGAACGCGCGACGAGCCTGGTGAAGGCCGGGAAGGTGCACGGCTCCGGGGCGTTCTCCACGGTCGGTGCGGCCTGGCTGGTCGCCGTGGCACGGCACCTCTGCGACGCCGACCCGACGACGGCACTGCACCTCTCGGTGCCGGCCGACGTCTCGCTGCCCAGCGACGACCCGGGTCGGCCGCCGTCGATGGCCGTGGGTGTGCTGGGCCGGCCGTACCGGGTCGACGTCAATGACGTCTGGGGACTGGCCACCGAGGTCGCGTCCACGATCCGCGAGGCGCTCGGCCGGGGCGAGGCCGAGCTCTTCTTCCACCTCACCCGCGTCGAGCACGTCGTCGACCTCGTCGCAGGCAAGGCCCTCGTCGCGGCTGCGCTCGCGGCCGGACCGCCGTGCGTGGTCGTGAGCAACATGGGGGTGGTCGATCCCGGCACCGACCCCGAGTGGCTGCGCTTCCCGAGCGGCCAGCTGCCGTCCGCCCCGAACCAGGTGGTGTTCGCCGCGACGCTGAACTACCGCGGCAAGCTGGTCCACAACATCTCGACCGACGACAGGCGGCTTCCGCCCGAACAGCTCGCCACGCTCATCGACGGCTACCTCGACCTGGTGCAGGCCATGTCGGCAGGTAGTTGATGACCCAGACCACCGCAGGGTCGGGCCGCCGCGTCGGCCTGATCACGCTGGACCAGATCCTCTCCAGCCTCTCCAACATCGGTGCCCTGATCTGGGTCGCGCACTCCTTCGAGCCGGAGGACTTCGGTCGCTTCAGCCTGATCATGATGGTCTTCACCGTCGCGCAGGTGGCGATCCGCAGCCTGATCTCGACGACCGTCGTGGTGCATCCCGAGGACGCCGACACCCGCCCGCGGAGCATCCTGGCCTCGACCTTCCTGATCGGGCTGGTCGCTGGAGTCCTGTGCCTGGCCGCAGGCCTGGCCCTGCTGGCCGCGGACAGCGCCCTGGCCGGTCCGATCCTCGCCCTGGCTGCACCGATGCCGTTGTTGCTCGTGCACGACGTCGGGCGCTACCTCGGCATCGGACGCCAGCAGCCCGGCAAGTCGATCGTCCTCGATGCGCTGTGGGTCCTCCTGCTTGCGGCCGGCTTCGGCGCGATCATCGCCCTCGATCTCGACTCGCTCACCTGGCTGGTGGCGATCTGGGCCGGCTCGGGTGCCGTCGCCGCCCTCTGGGTCTTCGTGCAGTACGGCGTACCCACCCGCGACGGCCTGGCCTGGGTGCGCGAGCACTGGGGATTCTCGTGGCGCTCCCTGGTGGGCGGCGTGGCGGCCAGCGGCACCGTGCTGCTCACGGCATCCCTGATGTCGCTGTTCAGCAGCCCGCTCGCGGTCGCGGCGTTCCGCGCGGCCACGTTGCTCGCGGCGCCCAGCACCGCCGTTCAGACGTCCGTCTCGACCTCGGCCGCTGCGGACATCGCGCGCGAGCGGGAGAACGGCGAGAGCTACTGGCCGCACGTCCGCCGGGCGATGGTGATCTGCTTCGTGGTCGGCGTGCTGACCATGGCGCTCCTGGTGTTCCTGCCCGACGTGATCGGCCGCGCCGTGCTCGGCGAGGCGTGGGACGTGGTGGAGCCGCTGATGCTGGCGGTGAGCCTGAAGGTGCTCCTGATGGCCGGGCAGAGCGGCCTGCGCGCGGCCCTGATCGGTCGGCACCGGATCCAGGTGGCGATGGTGACCGACATCGTCAGCCTCGTGCTGGCCGGCGTGTGCATGGTCGTCGGCGCCGCGCTCGGGGGTGCCGAGGGCGCCCTGTGGGCGATGGCGATCGGCACGGGTGTCACGACGGCGTGCTGGTGGGTGGCGATCGCCTGGAAGGGCGGCCCCGTCGAACCGGTCAGGCGCGGCAAGCACCGCGCCTGACCGTCGAACGGTCGAACGGGTCAGGCGGTCAGGCCGCCGTCCACCACCAGCACCTGGCCGGTGATCCAGTCGTTGCGCGGGTCGACGAGGAAGTCGATGGCGCGCGCGATGTCCGCAGGTTCGCCGAGGCGGCCCGCGGGGGTACGACGAACGATCTGGTCGAGCTGCCCGCCATCGAGGCCATGGCTCATCTCGGTACGCAGGTAGCCGGAGGCGATGCTGTTGACCGTCACCTTGCGGCTGCCGAGCTCACGGGCCAGCGCGCGGGTGAACCCGTCGAGGGCGGCCTTGGTGGCGCCGTACACCGTGAGCCCGCGATAGCCGGTCAGGCCGACGATCGAGGAGATGTTGACGATCCGGCCGCCGCCGTGGACGAGCATGTTGCGGACCACCTGACGGGTGACGTGGATCGTCGCCTTGAGGTTGAGGTCGATGACCGTGTCCGTGTCGTCGTCCGAGAACAGCGCGAGGATGCCGTCGCGTGCGACGCCCGCGTTGTTGATCAGTACGTCGACGGAGTTCCATTCCGCCAGCACGTCCTTGACGAACTGGGTCGACTGCTCGCGGTCGGCGAGGTCGGCTTCGCGGAAGAGGAAACGGTCGGCGTACTGCGGGTCCTTCTGCCAGGCGCGCACGGCGTCGGTCTCGGAACGCGAGCAGGTGGCCACGCGGTCGCCGGCGTCGAGGAACGACTGGACGATTCCCTGGCCGAGGCCCCGGCTACCGCCGGTGACGATGACGGTGCGAGGTGCGCTCATGCGGTGGCCGCGGCCTGGTCGGCGTAGAACGCCATGACCTCGCCGACGGTCTCGGGCAGCAGGCCGGCACCGAACGGGTCGGTACCCAGCTCGTCCTCGAGGATCGCGGACAGCTCAGCGGTCTCGAGCGAGTCCAGCCCGAGCCCGTCGTCGCCGTGGAGGCGTACGTCGGGGGTGACCGCCAGGTCTCCGTGGTCCGACCGCTCCAGCAGGTCCGTGATGATCGCGACGATCCTGGTCTCAACTTCGTTCATTCCGACCTCAACTCAGATGTGGGGGGTTCCGAAGGGGCAACGACGTCCCCGGGTCGTTGGTAACGGGCGCGGTTGTAGACATGTCGGGGAATGTCGATCACCGACAGCCGTCGGGCGGGGACTCCGCCGCTGAGGTGGCCCGGCTTGACGTCCTGGCCGGTCCACGTGGTCGAGCCCGCAGCGAGCAACGCGCCCTCGCCCACGGTCGTGCCGGGCAGCATCGTGCACGAGGTCGCGATCACGGCGCGGTCGCCGATCGTGACCGGGTCGAGGATGACGCCGCCGTTGGTCGGGTCGAAGGCGTGCGAGAGCAGCGTGGACCGGATGCCGGTCACCCACGACTGGTCGCCGAGCAGCACGCCGCCGCCGCAGTCGAGGTAGTGCTGGCTGATGATGTGCGAGTCGTCGCCCATGCGCAGCGTGCGCAGGTTCTCCGTCTGGACCGCGCCCGGCTCGTAGCCGGAGTCCCCGACGACCTGGTTGAAGAGCATGATCCGGCAGCCGGCGCCCGTCTTCACCAGGCGCAGGTCGCGGAACAGGTTGAAGTGGTGGATCAGGGTTCCTTCGCCGAGCTCGAAGCGATCGACACGGCGCACCAGGCAGATGCCGACGACGGCCGTGTCCGGCACGTCGTGTCCCAGCCTGCGCAGCAGCTGGTTCTTGATCCGGCTGGGCGGCAACAGGAACACAAGGGTCGTGAGGGCCTGGCGCACGCGGTGAGACTACACAGCCCCGGCCGGGTCTGCGGGAGTGGCCCAAACCTGCGTCGTCGTGCGGCTATGGTGTGCGGCGTGTCGCCCTCTCCCCACTGTTGTGCAGACCGTCCATGACCGTTCTCGCACGCCTGACTCACGGCTACGTCTCGATGCAGTGTGACGTCTGCACGCCCCCCAATCTGACGATCAACACCCCGCAGGGCCTGCGCGCCAATGGCTGGACGGTGGCCGCGGACGCGAACGGACTCGACGCCTGCGCGAACTGCTCGGTGCGGATCCCGGCCCGCCAGCGCCAGGCGCGCGGGGACGCGGTTGCCGTCGATCCCGATCCCGACCGGCTGCCCAACCTCGTGGTCATCGGGGCGATGAAGGCCGGCACCACCAGCGTGCACAACTACCTGGACGTCCATCCGGAGATCTCGGTGTCCGTGGACAAGGAGATGCGGTTCTTCACCGACCCGGATCACCGTTCCTGGATCGGTGCCTACCAGGACCAGTTCCAGACCGGCACCCGCTACCGGGCCGAGTCCACCCCGTTCTACACGAAGGCGGCCTGCTTCCCCGGCGTGGTCGACCGGATGGCCGACCTCATCCCGGAAGCACGGCTGATCTACCTGGTGCGGGACCCGATCGAGCGGCTGGTGGCGGAGTACGTCGAACAGCTGCAGTGGCGCGCCACCACCCGGACGCTGGAGGAGGAGCTCGCCGACCCCGAGGACCGGACCAACGGGCTGATCGACTCGAGCCGCTACGCCACGCAGCTCGAGGACTACCTGCGCCGCTTCGACCGCGACAGGATCCTCGTGCTGGACCTCGCCGATCTCGCCAGTGACGTGGTCGGCACGATGGGCCGGATCTTCGACTTCCTCGAGCTGGAGCGCCCCGAAGCGAGCGCTGAGGACTTCGTCCGGTTCAACGTGCGCGAGGACCGGCGCGCGCTGCCCGACTGGCTCCTGAAGATCCGTCGCGGACCACTGGGACGGGCCGCCCAGTGGATGCCCGCGGGACCGCGCGGCGCGATCAGCCACCTTGCCTGGAAGCGGACCGGCGCCCGCCTCGAGGTCCCGATGCTCGACCCCGGCCTGCGCGCCTCGCTCGAGGCCGCGCTCAAGCCCGAGGCCGACCGGTTCCGCCAGCTGACCGGCCAGTCCTTCGCCACCTGGTCGATCTAGGAACGCAGATGCCCCGTCAGGTCGAACCTGACGGGGCATCAGCACTGGCCGGGACCAGCCGGAATCAGCTGGGCTGCTTGACCTTGCGGAACAGGTAGAAGCGGTCGTGCAGGTCGATGAGCTCACGGAGCTCGTCGGACTGGTGGATCGGCCGGTCGTCGACCAGCTCGTAACCACGGTCGAGCACGTCCTGGCGGAACGGCTTCATGCTGCCGTCCGCCTCGGTGCTGCGCAGCTCGTCGGGCGTGTTCGGAACGATGAGCAGCCACTCGATGTCGCGCTCGGCGATCCGGTCCAGCCACCACTGGATCGCAACGTGCGAGCACTCCGAGAAGCTGTGGATGTTGACGGCGACGTCGTACCGCTCGTTGAGCTTCTCGTGCTGGTCCAGCGGAACGACGCGGACCGACGGCGGGAGGGCCCGGAACCCGGTGTAGTACTCGCACAGGAACGTCGACGTCGCGACGCCGTCGATGCAGTCGTAGGCCTCGAGGTTCGGGAGCGCGGTGGACATCCGGTGCGCGAGACGGCCGTAGCCGGCGCCGATGTCGAGCACGCGCAGGCCCTTGATGGAGGCCAGCCCCATCTGGTCGTTGAGGTAGTTGATCTCGTTGATGCTGTCGAGGAGGTCGCGGCTGACCGAGGGCCGGTCGCCGAACTCGAACGTGAACGCACCGAACAGGCCGTCCTCGGAGACCTTGTCGAACAGGCCGAGGGAGTCGCGCTCCAGGACGTCGAGCATCGCGAGGTACATCCGGATCCGGACGGCGTTCCCGAGCTGCCGGAACTGCCACACGTAGGCGTTGTCGCCACGGAACCAGGCCAGCGAGAGGTTCTTGTTGAGGAACGAGCGGCGCCACTGCGTGTGGACCGCTGCCGCGACGTCGAGGCTGTCGTACGTCGCCTGCAGCTCGACGAGTCGCGGATTGTCCTGGCGCAGGGCCTCTTCGCTGCCTGCGGGGAGGCTGACCGCGTCGTTGTGACTGACAGCCACGGCCCTCCGACCGTCTTCGTCGATCCGACTGACCATGAAACCTGCGCGCGCGGCGCTCGACTTGGCGTGACGGCGGAGCCAGGCACGGGCAAGTGTGGGGGAAATCGGGGGCACGAGGCGAAACTGTAACTGGACCCGGCCACGAACATGAGCGGGATCTGGTGGAATGTCGTCGTCCGATGGCCCCCCGCACGGATCACGCCCAATTCGAGGACCCGCTTGTTCACCACTCCCGTGGCACTGATCGCCTTCAATCGGCCAGAGCTGACAGCACGAACGCTGGCCGTGATCAGGTCGGCCCGACCCGCCGAGCTCTATCTCATCGTCGACGGTCCCAGGACGTCCCGACCCGATGACGCGGCGAAGTGCGCCGCGACGCGCGCGGTGCTGGACGACATCGACTGGCCCTGCGAGGTCCACCGTCGGTACGCCGACCAGAACCTCGGCCTCGAAGCGAATGTCGAGCTCGGCCTGGACTGGCTGTTCTCCCAGGTCGAGAGCGCGATCGTGCTGGAGGACGACTGCGAGGCGACGCCGTCGTTCTTCCGCTACGCCGCGGAACTGCTCGACCGGTATCGCGACGATCCGCGCGTGTGGCAGGTCTCCGGCAGCGGGCTCGGCGTTCCGGCCCGGCTCTTCGACGGTGACAGCTACGCGTTCACGGCGTGGGCGAGTGTGTGGGGTTGGGCGACGTGGGCCGATCGCTGGCAGCGGCACCGCACGTTGTTCCCGCGGGACCACGTCGACGATGACCTGCCCGTGCGCACCGTGCCGTGGGTCCCGCAACCGGGGATGCTGGTCACCCGGTCGGGGCAGCACCACTTCGCTGATGCGGTCGCCTCGACCGACACCATCGCCCACGGCTGGGACAAGCACTGGTGGATCACCATGATCAGCCTGGGCGGGTTCGCGCTCTCCCCGGCCGTCAACATGGTGGAGAACGTCGGTTGGGGCGAGGACGCCACCCATGGCGTCGCGGAGGGCCGCCGCGACCACGCCGCCGAGGAGGTCCGGTTCCCGCTGAAGCACCCCACCTCGGTTGCGCTCAACGTGGAGGTCGAGCGTGAGCTCGAGATGGCGCTCAGCCGCGTCGGTGGGCGTGGAGCGATGCTGGCCCGTCGGCTGGTGAGGTCGCCACGGGTGCGCCACGTCGGCCGGTCCGTGATCAACAGCCGGGCGGCGATTGCCACGCAACGCTTCGTCAGCAGGTTGGGATCCCGGTGAGCCTTCCCTCCGTGCTGCGGCCCTGGTGGCCGTTCTTCAAGCGCCTGCACCGGGCGCTCACCCGTCTGTTCGGACATCTCTTCCGGGCGGTGTCCCGGCTGCTGGGCAGTCGGGGAGTGCCGCTGAGGGCCACCGAGCGCTCGGTGGACACCGCGGCGGGGGAGCCGGGCATCGTCGTGCACCCGGGTCGACCGGAGGTGCCGCTGGTTCGCTCGGCAACCGTGGGCCGGCCGGCAGCGCACTGGCTGTTCGAAGCGGTCCGCGAAGCCACCGTGCCGAGCCCCACCGTGCCGGCCGTGACCGTGCCGGCGACGTTCACCCTCGAGGTCGCCGGCGGCCGGTTGACCGGTGACTACGGGGCAACCACCACCCCGGGCAAGGTCCTCGACCACGAGACGAGCACGTACTTCGGGGTGTTCGACTGGCGCGAGCACCCGATCTTCCTGCGTCCCACGCTCGGCCCGGTCGAACACGTCGACGGCACGGTCCTGAGCCTGACCACCCGCGGCACGAGCGAGAACTACTACCACTTCCTCTACGACGCGATCGCCCGCCTGAGCGTCCTCGAGGACAGCCTGCCCGGCGAGAAGTACGACGCCGTGGTCGTGTCCCACAAGGCCCGCTACCAGCGCCAGCTGCTGGAGCTCGCCGGCGTCGAGGGGCGACTGATCCAGCCGGAGCGCGGCCGGACGGTCTCGGCCGACCGGCTGCTGGTGCCGAGCAACCCGAACTGGGCTCTGCAGGCACCCCCGGCCTCCGTCGCGTGGCTGCGCGACCGGCTGCGGCCCACCGCCGGTGCCGGTGGCCCGGACGCGCCGCGACGCCTCTACATCACCCGGGGTACGACGCCGCGCACCCGTCGCTACGTCCAGGAAGCCGAGCTGTGGCCCGAGCTCGAGCGCCGTGGCTTCACGATGATCGACCCGGGCACCTTCAGCGTGCAGGAACAGATCGACCTGTTCCACGGGGCCGAGGTCATCCTGGCCCCGCACGGTGCGGGCCTGAGCAACGTCACCTTCTCGCCGGCCGGCGTGAAGGTGCTCGAGATGTTCCCCGGCACCTATGTCCACCTGGGCCTGTGGGCGATCTGCCAGGCCATCGATGCCGACTACCGCTACCTCGTGGCCGACGGCGGGAACGGCCAGAACGGGCCCAACGCCGGCAATCTGGACGATGTGTCGATTCCACCGGCGCGGGTGCTCGACGCACTCGACGCCCTGATCGCCGGTGAACCCCGATGAGCCCTCGGGTCTCGCACCGGCACCCCCTATCCTCGACCCCCTATCGGCGTACTCCTGGTGCGCCGCGAGAAGTGAAGGCAACGAGATGACTGCACCGGATGACGCGTTCCGGCCCGGCCCGACCCTGAGCCGGCTGTACCCCGAGGTCCGGGCGGGCGGCTACACCCGTCACGACGGGTTCATCGAGTTCTACACCCGCGTCAACGCGCTGCTCGAGCCCGACAGCCGGGTCCTCGACTTCGGCGCGGGCCGGGGCCTGTGGGCCACCGAGCCCCTCCCGGCCCTGCACAAGCGGCTGCGGGCCTTCCACGAGCGGGTGGGCGAGGTCTACGGCGTGGACGTCGACCCGGTCGTGCTCGAGAACAAGACGCTGGCCGGTGCCCACGTGATCACACCGGGCGAGAAGCTGTCATTCGAGGACGAGTCCTTCGACGTCGTCATCGCTGACCACGTGCTGGAGCACGTGGCCGAGGAGGACGCCGGGCAGGTCGCCAGCGAGCTGCTCCGTGTCCTCAAGCCCGGCGGATGGTTCGCTGCCCGGACCCCGAACAAGTGGGGAATGATCGGGATCGGCGCCCGCGCGGTGCCGAACGACCTGCACACGAAGGTGTTGCGGAAGCTCCAGCCCGAGCGCAAGGCAGAGGACGTCTTCCCGGTCCGTTACAGCATGAACACCCGCAAGCACCTCAAGCGGCTGTTCCCGGAGCCGAACGAGCTGGTCGTCTACGGACACGCCTCGGAGCCGACGTACTTCGGCCACGCAGCGCCGGCCTGGCGGATGGCCCAGTTCGTGGACCGGTTGACCCCGCCGCGGCTGGCGCCGACGCTGATGATCTTCGTCAAGAAGGCCTGATCAGGCCTTCCGGCGTCCGCTCAACGAGGACGACGACTTGCCGGTCGCCTGGCGTCCAGCCGGGCTGGACTCCTCGTAGTAGTAGTAGTAATACGAGCCGACGGCACGCTTGGCGACCATGTTGACCACGACGCCGTAGAGGCGGCCGCCGACCTGGCCGAGGCGGTTGATCGCCTCGTTGACCTGGTCCTTGGTCGTCCGGCCGTGGCGGACCACGACGATGACGCCGTCGGCCAGCTTGGCGAGCACCGAGGCATCGGCGACCGGCAGCAGCGGCGGGGCGTCGATGATGACCATGTCGTACGACGACCGCAGGCGCTTGATCAGGTCCTGGGTGATCTTCGACTGCAGGATCTCGGTCGGGTTCGGCGGCTTGGCGCCACTGGCGAGCACGTGCAGGCCGCTCGCCTCGTGGACCTGGATGGCGTCGTGGATCTCGGTCTTGCCGACCAGTGCGGTCGTCAGGCCGATGGCCGGGTCGAGGCCGAGCGTGCTGGCCACCCGCGGCCGGCGGAGGTCGGCGTCGATGATCAGCGTGTTGCGACCGGTCTGGGCCAGCGCGACGGCGAGGTTCGTCGACGTCATCGTCTTGCCCTCACCGGGCACGGCGCTGGTGATCACGATGCACCGCGGCTGGTGGTCGAGGTCGATGAACTGCAGGTTGGTCCGCAGGAGGCGGAAGGCCTCCGTGCGGGCTGCGAAGCCACCGAGGTCGGTCAGCAGCGGCGCCGACTTGATGTCGCCGTCGAAGCCGATGCTGGCCAGGACGGGCGACTCGGTCAGCTCGGCGACGTCGTCCGCAGTGCGGATCGTGCGGTCGAGCAGGTCGCGGGCGACAGCGAGCGCCACACCGACCAGCAGGCCGATCAGACCCGCGACGACCAGGTTCAGCAGCACGTCGGGGCTCACCTGCGAGCGGTTGAGCGTGGCCTCGTCGGTGACCCGCACCCTGATCTGGGATGCGCTGCCCTCGGTGGGCGCCTCGAGGTCCTCGACGTACTTGGTGAACTCGTTGGTCACGACCTCGGCGATCAGCTGCGCCCGCTGGGGATCGGTGTCCTTCACGCGGAGCTCGATCAGCGAGGTCGACTCGACGACCTCGGCCTTGATCCGGGACGCGAGCTGCTCCGACGTCAGGTCGAGTCCCAGCTGGTCGATGACCCGGGACGCGAGCTCGGTGCTGCTGGCGAGGTCGGCGTACGCGCTGGCGCGGCCCGAGGCGAACAGCGACGCGGCGTAGGCGTCGGTGGTGTCCCGGACGTCGACCGTCAGGAAGACCTGGGCGCGCGACTCGTAGGCGGGCGTGCGGGTGAAGGTGATGGCCGAACTCGCAGCGAGTGCCACGAGTACCAGTGCTGCGACGCTTATCCAGCGACGTCGCAACACCATCAGAAACTGCTTGAAGTCCAAGACCCCGTCCTTGCTATGACGATGCACGCTGTCAACAACGTCGTGATCCTACGTGGACGACCTCCGCGGCCCGTTAGGCTGGCCGAGGGTCGGTCGGTCGTGCGACATGCAAGAGGGGTTCAACTGATGGCGGATGGGCGGTCCGATGTCGCCTGAGGTGCGCCGTCGTCGTGGTACCCGCCTGCAACGGTTCGGCCGGAAGCTGCGTCGTCTGCTCCGGCGCAGGTCCACCCTCGTCCTCCTCGGTGTCCTCGCCCTGGGGCTGGTCTGGAGCGTGTGGGTGGCGGTGTCCGCAGCCCGGCACCTCCAGGAGGTCGACCGCCAGGCACAGATCCTGCGCGCAGCGCTCGTCCGCGGCGACGCCGACGGTGTCCAGCGGGCGACCGAGCGCTACCAGGAAGCGGCCGACACCGCCGCCTCGCGGACGTCCGGGTTCACCTGGATGCTGTTCGAGGCAGTCCCGCTGCTCGGCGACGATGCCGAGGGCATCGCCACCGCCGCCCGGGTGCTCGCCGACATCGGGCACGACGGCCTTCCTCCGGTCGCCGAGGCCGCAGAGCTGGTGCAGGCCGAGTCCTTCCAGCCGGTCAACGGTGTCTTCCCCATCGACCAGATCGAGGGGATGGTCGGACCGGCCCGGCAGAGCGAGGCTGCGTTCGATGACGCGGCGAGCGCCCTCGAGAGGATCGACTCCAGCCACTTCGTCGGTCCCGTCCGGGAGCGGTACGACGAGCTCCGGAGCCTGGTCACCGATGCGCGCACGACCCTTGGGTCGACGTACCGCGCAGCGAAGATCATTCCGCGGATGATGGGGACCGACCGCCCGCGCTTCTACCTGATGGTCCTGCAGAACAACGCCGAGCTGCGCAGTGGCGGCGGTCTTCCCGGTGCCCTGTCGCTGGTCCGGATGAAGGACGGCAAGGTCGACATCGTCGAGCAGGCCGACATGGCGGACCTGGGCCGCAACCCCGCACCGGTGGTGAAGCTGACCCCGGAGGAGCGCCGTATCTTCGGCCTGACGCTGGCCAACGGTCCGGTGAACGCCACCCTGACGCCGGACTTCGTCCGGTCGGCCGGCATCATCCGGGCGCGGTGGGAGCGCGAGGTCGGTGGCCGCCTCGACGGCATGTTCTTCCTCGACCCGGTGGCGGTGTCCTATCTCCTGCGCGGCACCGGCCCGGTTGCTGTGCCCGGCTACCCACCCGTGGCCGCCAGGAACGTCGTCGGGGCGGTGGAGAACGAGGTCTACCGGCTCACCAACGACCGCGAGGTCCACAGCGACTACCAGCAGGCCGTCTCCGAGGCCGTCTTCGATGCGTTGACCGCCGGTCGAGGCGACACGACGGAGTCGATCCGCGGGCTGGTCGCAGGGGTGATGGAGGGCCGGATCCGGATGCACAGCTTCGAGCCCGAGAGCCAGGCCGAGATCGACGGCACCACGATCGCGGGCGAGTTCTCCGACGAGGCAGGGGACCAGCCCCAGGTCGGCGTCTACATCAACGACGGCGGGCCGACGAAGATGCAGTACTACCTCAAGTACGACGCCGAAGTGGTCCCGCGTTCGTGCATCGGCGGGCGTCAGGACCTGGCCGGCTCCATCAACTTCCACAGCGACACGCCCGTCAACGCGGAGGACTTGCCGGCCGCGATCACGGGACAGGGGTTCCCCGGCCAGCGGGTCGAGCCGGGCCACCAGTTGCTCGTGGTCTACGTGACGTCTCCGGTTGGCGGGACGATCACCTCGTTGTCGATCGACGGGCAGCGGGTGGTGAACCCGGTCATCGAGGACCTCGCCGGCAGGTCGCTCGCGCGGATCGGCGTGCAGCTGGAGCCGCAGGGCCGCCACCGTGTCGACTTCGTGATGCGCAGCGGCCCCGGTCAGGAGGGAGATGTCGACCTCGCTGTCACCCCCGGCGCCTTCGTCGGCAGCTCCAACGGGACCGTCAACTCCGCCTGCCGGATTCGTTGAGTCTCAACAATTGGACACTCGTCTCGTAATGCGAGACCGAGGTGTGGTGCGTCGAGGAAAGCGCATACGCTCCTCTCCATGTCGACAATCCTGCTGCTGACCAAGCGGCGCGCGGTGGACAACTGCCGCGTCAGCTCGGCACTCTGTCGACCCTGCTGACGGGGCCCTTCCCAGCCTGAGCGTTCAGGGCCAAGCCGTTCTGCCTTTCCTGGCACGGGCTTGGCGCCGCCGTACTCACGCAGCCCCGGCGTGTCCTCCAAGGGCCCCGCCTCCCCGGCATGCCGCCGGACCCAGACGCATGTCCGCCTTACATCGCAACCACCCAGAAGGAATCACCATGAGCCGCGAGAACTCGCTCGTCTCCACCCAGTGGGTTGAGGACAACCTCAACACCCCGAACGTCGTTCTCATCGAGGTCGACGAGGACACCACCGCCTACGACAAGGGCCACATCGCCGGCGCGATCAAGCTCGACTGGACCACCGACCTCCAGGACCAGGTCCGTCGCGACTTCGTCAACAAGGAGCAGTTCGAGGCCCTGCTGTCGGCCCGCGGCGTCTCCAACGACGACACCGTGATCCTGTACGGCGGCAACAACAACTGGTTCGCTGCCTACGCCTACTGGTACTTCACGCTCTACGGCCACAACGACGTCAAGCTCATGGACGGTGGCCGCAAGAAGTGGGAGCTGGACAGCCGCGAGCTGACCGACGAGCTGCCCACCCGCGCCGCGACCACCTACGTCGCCCAGGAGCAGAACACCGCGATCCGCGCCTTCCGTGACGAGGTCGTGGCCGCGATCGGCGTGCAGAACCTCGTCGACGTCCGCAGCCCCGACGAGTACGCCGGCCGCCTCCTCGCCCCGGCCCACCTCCCGCAGGAGCAGTCGCAGCGCGCCGGCCACGTCCCCACCTCGGTGAACGTGCCCTGGAGCAAGAACGCGAACGACGACGGCACCTTCAAGTCCGAAGCGGACCTGCAGGAGCTGTACGCCGAGGTCGGCTTCGACGAGTCGCTCGACACCATCGCCCTGTGCCGCATCGGTGAGCGTTCCTCGCTCACCTGGTTCGTGCTGCAGGAGCTGCTCGGCAAGAAGAACGTCAAGAACTACGACGGCTCGTGGACCGAGTACGGCTCCCTCGTCGGTGTTCCGATCGCTCTCGGTGACGAGCCGGGTGTCGCCTGATGTGCGGCGCGGTCATCGGCGGCCTGTCCCTCGAGGGCGTCAACGTCACCAAGGAAGCTGTCATCCAGGGCCAGGTCCTGCGGGGCACGGGCGACGAGGCCACGCCGGTCTCCGGTGCCTACGTCCGTCTGCTCGACAAGAGCGGCGAGTTCACCGCTGAGGTCCCGACCTCCGCGACGGGCCACTTCCGCTTCTTCGCCGGCGACGGCGAGTGGACCCTGCGCACCCTGGCTCCGAAGGCCGACCCGGTCGACCGGGTCGTCCAGGCGGCGACCGGTTCGGTCGCCGAGGTCCAGATCAACATCTGATCCCCATGACGAACCGACGGCGGCTTCCGGAATCCGGGAGCCGCCGTCGGCGTTGGAGCCTCTTGTGAACCCCGGTCTGCTGATCCTCGTGCTCGCCGTCCTCGTGGCGGTGGCCTTCGGCCTGCACCGGCGCCGGGTCGACGGCCGCTTCGGCCCGGTCGACGAGGCAGGAACGTCACCGCTGGTCGAGGAGGTTGCCCTGCAACCGTCTCGAGACGACGCCACGGCGTGGTCCTCCGTCGCCGCCGCGCTGCCCTCCGCCGAACTGGGGGAGCAGGCCACCCTCGTGCAGTTCTCCAGTGCGTTCTGCGCTCCCTGCCGCACCACCCGCGTCGTGCTCGCCGACGTCGCGGACCGGTACGACGGCGTGGCCCACCTGGAGATCGACGCCGAGGAACATCTCTCGCTCGTCCGGGCCCTCGACATCCGTCGTACGCCGACCACCCTGATCCTCGACGCTGACGGCAACGAACTCACCCGAGCCGCCGGCGCACCCCGCCGCGAGCAGGTGCTCGCCGCCCTTCCAGCCAGCTCCCGGGAGACCTCATGACCAGCACCGAGACCCGAACGACTGTCCGGGGCATCGACCCGCGCGGCCCGCGGTTCACCGCGTCGGTCACCCTCGTCATCTTCGCCGTGGCACTGCTGCTCTCGGAGTCTGCGCCCGGTGTCGCCGCGATCATCACGGGCGTCCAGGCCGTGTTCTTCGCCATCGGTGCCGGACTCGGCGTGCAGAGGACGCCGACCGGGCTGTTCTTCCGGAGCGTGATCCGGCCGCGGCTCTCGTTGCCGACCGAGCTCGAGGACCCGACTCCGCCGCGTTTCGCCCAGGCCGTCGGCCTGGTGTTCGCGGTCGGTGCGACGGTCGGGTTCGCAACCGGCGCCGTGCTGCTCGGTCAGGTCTTCGCCGGGTTCGCCGTGATCGCCGCGTTCCTCAACGCGGTCTTCGCGTTCTGCCTCGGCTGCGAGATGTACCTGCTCGGCCTGCGCCTGACCCGTCGTACAGCCTGATTCAGGGCGTCTCGAGGACGACGGTGAAGGGCCCGTCGTTCACGGACGACACCTCCATGTGGGCGCCGAACACACCCCGCTCGACGTGCGTGCCCGCGGCTTCGAGCGCTGCGCACACCGCCTCGTACAGCGGCTCGCTGACGGCGCCCGGCGCTGCGGCGATCCAGGTGGGTCGGCGGCCCTTGCGGGCGTCGCCGTACAGGGTGAACTGCGAGACCACCAGGACGGGGGCGCCGACCTCGCTGATCGACTTCTCGTCGTCGAGGATGCGGAGATCGCCGATCTTGCGGGCCATCCACGCAACTTCGGCCGGCCCGTCGCCATGCGTGACCCCGAGGTAGACGAGCAGGCCGGGTACGTCGATCGCACCGACCACCGCGCCGTCGACGACGACCGAGGCGGAGGAGACCCGCTGCAGGACGGCGCGCATCAGCTCAGTGCGTCGGTCACCAGGCGGGCGATGAGCTCCTGCTCAGGGGCGTAGGGGTGGTAGGCGAGCCCCTTGCCGTCCACCTTCGGGCCCGCGATCCAGGGTTCCTCGCCGCAGATGTCGTGGCCCTCGGTCGCAGCGAACACGTCGACGTAGTCGACGTCGGTCTCCTTCGCGGCCGACGACAGCGCAGCGTTCAGGCCGATGTTGAAGGAGCGGGCGAAGGCGATGTCGCCGCTCGCGAACGGGAGGTCCTCGCACCCCTTGGTGGCAGGGAAGATCTGCGGGTAGCCGACGACGAGGATCTGCGCGTCGGGTGCCCGTTGCTTCAGGGCGTCGATGACCCCGACGAGGTGGTCCTCCACCTCGCCCAGGCGGCTCTCGACGCGGTTCGCCCCGGTGAGCGCGTCGAGATCGGTGCAGGGCTGTCCGTCGGGGTCCTGGCGGGCGAGGTTCGGACAGCCCACCACGATCCGGCCGATCAGGTTGAAGTCGTTGGCGCCGATCCCCACGGTGATGACGTCGGTGTCGTCGTCGACGGTGCTGATCTGCGGCTCGAGGTTGCCCACGCCGTTCGTCTGGCTCCCCTCGACCGCGTCCGAGGTCGCGCCCGAGCAGCTCGCGTCGCTCAGGTTGAGCTCGAGCTTCGCCGCGACCAGGCGGGGGTAGTTGTTCGCCGACCGCAGACAGCCGTCGTCGACGTCGGTGCTGCCGATGCCGGGCGCAGCCGTGTAGGAGTCGCCGATGGCGACGTACTTCCGCACCGGGTCGTCGAGGTCGTCGTTGCCTTCGTCGGGGCCGCAGGCCGAGAGGCTGGCTCCGGCGAGACCGAGAGCCAGCACGAGAGCAGGGAGACGCGCCACGCGCGAAGCATAGGCGGGCACGTCGATCAGTAGACCAGCGCCTGTGCGCCGTCCCGGATCGCTTCCTCGACGAAGACCGGGGCCCCGGCGATCCGGACGCCCTCGACCAGGTCCTCGACGCCGAGCGACCGGCGTGCGGCGCACTGCGCGCACACCGTGACGGTGCCGGTGGCGAGCACGGCGTCGAGCAGGTCGGCGATCGGGGTGGCGAGCGGCAGGTCGAGCTCGGCGGCGCGGCCCGGCACCGCCAGCCACGCGGCCTCGCCGGTCAGCCACAGCGACACGGGGACCCCGGACGCGGCCGCGGTCGCCGCAACCGTGAAGCCCTGGTTGCACCGTTCGGGCTCATCTACGCCACAGGTGACCTTCACAACCAGCTCGCGTGCCATGGGGACCAGCCTAGAGACCTTCCCGTCCGTTCAGGGCCCCGAGCCCGCGCACCTAGACTGACGCCGTGGCCTTCGAACTTCCCGAGAACCTGCACCCCAACTGTGGTCCCATCGCGTGGATGCTCGGCACCTGGCGCGGCAACGGCCACGGCGACTACCCGACGATCGAGAAGTTCGAGTTCGGCCAGGAACTGATCTTCACCCACGACGGCCGCCCGTTCTTCCACTACATGGCGCGCGCCTGGATCATCGACGAGGCAGGGGAGAAGGTGCGCGATGCGGCCATCGAGACCGGCTTCATCCGCGCGGTCGGCGACGGCAAGTTCGAGGTTCTGCTGACCCACAACACGGGGATCGCGGAGATCTGGACGGCCGAGGCGAGCAACGGCAAGTTCGAGATGGTCACCGACGCCGTGGCCCGCACCGAGACCGCGAAGGAGTACTCCGCCGGTCGGCGCCTCTACGGCAACGTCGAAGGCGACCTGCTCTACGCGTTCGACATGGCCGCGATGGGCCAGGCCCTGCAGCCCCACCTCTGGGCGAGGCTCCAGCGTGCCTGATCAGCCACCGAGGGTCGAGGACGCCACGAAGCAGGCCACGGTGGTCGAGGAGGTTGCGCAGCAACCGTCTCGAGACCAGGACTGGCGCTCCGCCCTCCGTGACCGTGGCTACCGCCTCACCCCGCAACGCGAGCTGATCCTGGCCGCTGTCGACGAGCTCGGCCACGCGACGCCCGACGAGGTGCTTGCCCGGGTCCAGGTGACGGCCAGTGCCGTGAACGCCTCCACCGTCTATCGCACCCTCGAGGTGCTGGAGGAGATCGGCCTGGTCCGCCACGCGCACCTTTCCGACCGGGCACCGACGTACCACTCGACCCGGGGCCACGAGCACTTCCACCTGGTCTGCCGGAACTGCCAGGGCGTCACGTCGATCGACACCGCCGAGGCGGCACCGTTCGTGGAGGTCCTCGCCGCACGCGGCTTCACCCCCGACCTCGGGCACCTCACTGTCTTCGGCCGCTGTGCCACCTGCGAAGGAGAGTCCCGATGACCGCCCCACGGACCGTGCTGACCTACGGCACGTTCGACCTGTTCCACATCGGCCACCTGCGCCTCATCGAGCGGCTGGCTGCGCTGGGGGACCGGCTCATCGTCGGGGTCTCCACCGATGAGTTCAACGCAGGCAAGGGCAAGAAGTCGGTCGTGTCGTACGACGACCGCGCGGCCATCGTCGGCGCGATCCGGGGCGTGGACCTGGTGATCCCGGAGGGCTCGTGGGAACAGAAGCGCGACGACATCGTCGAGCACGGTGTCGACGTCTTCGTGATGGGCGATGACTGGGCCGGGAAGTTCGACGACCTCGCCGACGTTTGTGAAGTGAAGTACCTGCCCCGCACCTCCGGCGTGTCCAGCACGGACATCAAGGAAATGCTGCGCACCCTCGACCCGATCCACATCGAGGAGATGCAGACGGCGCTGGGCACGCTCACCCGCCTCCTCGAGCACTACAGGGATCTCACATGACTGCCGCCAGCGGCCCACCCGCCCCCGCCAGCCCGCTCCTCGCCCTTCCGGGTGCCGTGGCCGGCAACGGCATCGATGCCGGCGTCGCAGCCCACTACGGCAGCCTGTTCGGCGAACAGCGCGCGCTCGCTGCCGGTGAGGGCTTCGTCGACCTGTCGCACCGCGACGTCCTGCGCATCAGTGGCCCGGACCGCCTGACCTGGCTGCACGCCCTCACCACCCAGTTCTTCGAGGGCCTCGAGCCGGGCCGCTGGATCAACGCCCTCGTGCTGAGCCCGCAGGGCCACGTGGAGCACGCCTTCGCCGGGGTCGACGACGGCGAGGCGTTCACGGCGCACACCGAGCCCGGGCGAGCGGCCGCACTGGTCGCGCACCTCGAGCGGATGAAGTTCATGAGCCGCGTCGAGATCAGCGACCTGACGTCCGACCTCGCCGTGGCGTGGCGGCCGTCCGGCAAGTACGACCTCGTGCCGCGGGAGCAGCTGGCGTCGTACGCCGAAGCGGCGGGGCCGGCTGCGGGCTTCTGGGCCTTCGAGGCGTTGCGGATCGAGCGGGGTGAGCCGCGCTTCGGCCTCGACACCGACGATCGCACCATCCCGAACGAGGTCGGCTGGCTGGCGAGCGACGAGCCGTGGTCGGCCGTCCACATGGACAAGGGCTGCTATCGCGGGCAGGAGACGGTCGCGCGCGTGCACAACCTCGGGCGTCCCCCGCGCCGCCTGACCCTGCTGCACCTGGACGGTTCGGAGAACCGGCTGCCCGAGCCGGGCGCCGACATCGTCCCGGCGGAGGGTGGCCGCGTGATCGGGACCGTGGGCACCTCGGCCCGCCACCACGAGCTGGGGCCCATCGCCCTGGCGCTCCTCAAGCGCAACACCGACATCGCCGCGCAACTGGAGGTCGACGGCCTCCAGGCCTCGCAGGAGGTCCTCGTCGACCCCGAGGTCGGGCTGCACTTCCGTCCGCAGCGCTGACGGTGGTGCAGGAATCCCCGGGCGCCCGGGGATTCCTGCGCCGGTCGGGGGTTGCAACCCCCAACAGGCGCAGGAAGTGCCTCGTCGTCAGCCGTTGATCATGCCGGCGCCGACGGTGATGCCGGTCGCCTCGTCGATCAGGATGAAGGAGCCGGTGGTGCGGTTCTTCGAGTACGGGTCGACGAGCAGCGGCACCGTCGTGCGCAGCGTGACGCGACCGATCTCGTTGACGCCGAGCTCCTTGGTCTCCAGGTCGCGGTGCAGGGTGTTGACGTCCAGGCGGTACTGGATGTCCTTCACCAGGGCGCGGCCCGTGCGCGTCGTGTGCTTGATCGCCAGCTTCTGACGCGGCTGCAGCGGCGCATTCGTCATCCAGCAGATCATCGCGTCGATGTCCTGGGTCGGCGTCGGCGCGTTCTTCACGCGGGCGATCATGTCGCCGCGCGAGACGTCGACGTCGTCCTCGAGGTGCACGGTCACGCTCATCGGCGGGAACGCCTCGGCGATGTCCTCGTCGAAGAGGTCGATCTTCGAGATCTTCGACGTCATGCCCGACGGGAGTACGACGACCTCGTCACCGGGCTTCAGGACGCCGCCGGCGACCTGTCCGGCGTAGCCGCGGTAGTCGTGGAACTCGTCGGACTTGGGCCGGATGACGTACTGCACCGGGAAGCGGGCGTCGATCAGGTCGCGGTCCGAGGCGACGTGCACGTGCTCGAGGTGGTGCATCAGCGTGGGACCGGAGTACCACGGCATGTTCTCCGAGCGGTGCACGACGTTGTCGCCGGAGAGCGCGGAGATCGGGATGACCTCGAGGTCCGGCACGTTCAGCTTGGTCGCGAACTGCGTGAACTCGCGGTAGATGTCGTCGTACACCTTCTGGTCGTAGCCGACGAGGTCCATCTTGTTGACCGCGAGCACCAGGTGCGGGACCCGGAGCAGCGACAGGATCACCGCGTGGCGCCGGGACTGCTCGGTCAGGCCCTGGCGGGCGTCGACGAGCACCAGGCCGAGGTCGGCGGTCGAGGCGCCGGTGACCATGTTGCGGGTGTACTGCACGTGGCCCGGGGTGTCGGCGATGATGAACTTGCGGTTCGGCGTCGCGAAGTAGCGGTAGGCGACATCGATCGTGATGCCCTGCTCGCGCTCGGAACGCAGGCCGTCGGTCAGCAGCGCCAGGTCGGTGTAGTCGTAGCCCTTGGACTGCGACGTGGCCTCGACGGCCTCGAGTTGGTCCTCGAAGATCGCCTTCGAGTCGAGCAGGAGGCGCCCGATGAGGGTCGACTTCCCGTCGTCCACCGAACCGGCCGTGGCGAAGCGCAGCAGGTCCATGCGGTGCGTGGTGTCCCGCGTGGTGTCGATGCCCATCAGAAGTAGCCTTCCTTCTTGCGGTCTTCCATGGCTGCCTCGGAGAACCGGTCGTCGCCACGGGTGGCGCCGCGCTCGGTCTTCCTGGCCACGGCGACCTCGTCGATGATCTCGGCGATCGTGGAGGCAGTGCTCTCCACGCAGCCGGTGAGCGTGATGTCGCCGCAGGTCCGGAAGCGGACCGTGCGCTCCTCGACGACCTCGCCGTCCCGCAGCGGGTTGAGCGGGGTCTCGCTCATCAACATGCCGTCGCGCTGGAACACCCGACGCTGGTGGCTGAAGTAGATGTTGGGGATCTCGATCTCCTCGCGACCGATGTAGTCCCACACGTCCAGCTCGGTCCAGTTCGAGATCGGGAAGATCCGCATGTGCTCGCCCTCGTGGAGGCGGCCGTTGTAGAGGCTCCACAGCTCGGGGCGCTGCATCTTCGGGTCCCACTGGCCGAACTCGTCGCGGTGGGAGTAGACGCGCTCCTTGGCGCGGGCCTTCTCCTCGTCACGCCGGCCGCCACCGAAGGCGGCGGTGAAGCCGTTCTCCTCGATCGCGTTGAGCAGGGTCGGGATCTGGAGCCGGTTGCGGCTGATCTTCGCGGCGTCGGGGATGATCCCGTTCTTGATGGCGTCGTCGATGCTCGCCACCACGAGGTTCACGCCGAGCCGGCTGACCCAGCGGTCCCGGGTCTCCATGACCTCGGGGAAGTCCAGGCCGGTGTCGACCTGCAGGATGGAGAAGGGGATCTTCGCCGGGAAGAACGCCTTCTCTGCCAGGCGGAGCATCACGATGGAGTCCTTGCCGCCCGAGAACATCAGAACCGGCTTCTCGAACTCGGCCGCGACCTCGCGGAAGATGTGGATCGACTCGGCCTCCAGCTGGTCCAGCTGGCTCAGGCGGTAGTCGGTACGTGTCTGAGTCACCCGCGCATCGTGCCATGCAGCGCCTGTCAGCGAGACATCAACGACCTTGCCGTAGACAAATCTACGAGTTTGAGGCGGAAGTCTTCTAGACTCCGGGCCGTGGCCGCCGATTTCCTCGCCCGTCTGGGCTCCCGGGCCTCGGTCCCCGGCGAGGTCCGGTCCCGCTGGGGCGTCGCGGAGTACGTCGACCTGCTGGCCCCGCGCGACGGCATCTCGCGTGACCTCCACCGCCTCGCCCACCGCCGGGCGCGGTCGCTGCGTCGGGTGGATCCGGCCCGGGTGCTGGCCCTGGTCTCGGCCCTCGCCGATCCGCCGTCCGCGGAGCTCAACAAGGCCCGGGTGGCGGCCGCTGCCGGGATCCCGGCGACCACCCTCTCGCCGTACGTCGACGTCCTCGTCGAGCTCGGCCTGGTCCGCCTGGTGCCGGGCTGTCGCTCCCCGGTCGCGAAGCGTGCGATCGGCCGCCCGCGGGTGGTGTTCGAGGACCCGGCCGTCGCACGCCACGTCGCCGGGGTGCCGGCGGAGGACCTTCTCGCGTTCCAGGGCCGCAGCCGGCTGGCTCCGTTCCTGGAGGGCATCGTCGCGGCCGAGCTGCTCCGCCAGCAGCCGGGGAGCGCCGTCGAGCACCGGGTGAGCCACCTGCGCGAGCGCAACGGACTCGAGGTCGACCTGGTCATCGAGCTCCCCGACAACAGCGTCTACGGCATCGAGGTGCGCACCGCGAGCAGCTTCCGGCCGCACCAGTTCGATGCCCTCGAGGCGCTCGCCGCCCGCGCCGGATCCCGCTTCCGTGGCGGGATCGTGCTCAACACGGCGCCCCGCGGCCACCAGCAGCGGCCGGGCATGTGGGGCCTGCCGATCTCGTGCCTGTGGGAGTGGGACCAGTCGGGGCCCCGCCGCTGAGGCCGCCGAGGTGCCGCCGAGGTGCCGCCGAGCGTGTGTCTGGCCGCCACGTGCCCTTCACGTCGACGTACACGGTCGTTCAGGGGAGCCGCTCACCGTCGGAAGCATGAAGATCACTGTGGTCGGAGCCGGCTACGTCGGACTCTCCAATGCGGTGCTGCTGTCCCGGTTCAACGACGTCACGGTCCTCGACGTCGATGCGGCCCGGGTGACGGCAGTCAACGAGGGGCGCTCGCCCATCGTCGACCTCGAGCTCGAGGAGTACCTCGCCCGGGGCGGCCTGTCACTGCGCGCGACGCGCGACCGCACGGCGGCGTACGCCGATGCGTCGTACGTCGTCGTGGCGACGCCGACGAACTATGACCCCGAGACCAACTACTTCGACACGAGCACCGTCGAGAAGGTCACGGCCGATGCGCTCGCCGCGAACCCCGCGGCGACGATCGTCATCAAGTCGACGGTGCCGGTCGGGTACACGAACACGCTTCGCGACCAGCACCCCGGTGCCTCCATCCTGTTCAGCCCCGAGTTCCTGCGCGAAGGCAGGGCGCTCCACGACAACCTCCACCCGTCGCGGATCGTGATCGGTTCGGACACCGAGCCCGGTCGGCTGTTCGCCAAGCTGCTGGTGCAGGCCGCGCTCGACGAGGACGTGCCCGTGTTGTTCACGGGGTCGACCGAGGCCGAGGCGATCAAGCTCTTCGCCAACACCTATCTCGCGCTGCGTGTCGCGTACTTCAACGAGCTCGACACCTACGCCGCGACCCACGGGCTCGCGACGAGCCAGATCATCGAGGGCGTCGGCCTCGACCCGCGGATCGGCGGGCACTACAACAACCCGTCCTTCGGGTACGGCGGCTACTGCCTGCCCAAGGACACGCGGCAGCTCCAGGCGAACTACCAGTCGGTGCCGCAGAACCTGATCAGTGCCATCGTCGAGGCGAACACCACCCGCAAGGAGTTCATCGCCGACGACGTCCTGCGCCGCGACCCGAAGGTCGTCGGCATCTACCGGTTGACCATGAAGGCGGGCTCCGACAACTTCCGCGAGTCCGCGGTCCAGGGCGTGATGAAGCGGATCAAGGCGCGCGGCGTGAAGGTGATCGTGTTCGAGCCGGAGCTCGACCAGAAGCGGTTCTTCAACTCCAAGGTCATCGGTGACCTCGACGAGTTCAAGGCGAAGGCCGACGTGATCATCACCAACCGGCGGTGCGAGCTGCTCGACGACGTGGCCGCCAAGGTCTACACGAGGGACATCTACGGGCGCGACTGACCGGGTCCCGCCCGACCTAGTGCGAAAGAACCATCCCGGGACGCACCGATCGGCTGATGGGTTCGTTCGGAACCGCGGGCTACCTTGGAGGAGAGAGGTGGTCAGCCATGGAGATGTTGTTGGGTGTCGGAGCCGTCTGGGTCGCTGCCGCGGCCGCGGTGACCTTTGGACTTGCCCACGCTGCCGCTGCGCAGCCGTTCCACTTCGAGGGCGACCCTCTCCCGCTGTCACCCGTCACGCGCTGACCCGGGTCAGGCGGGTTCCGGCGCCTTGTCCCCGGGACGGAGCGCCTCGATCTCGGCGACCGTCGGTGCGCCGAACATCGGCATGCCGTGCCGCTTGCGGATCATGCCCCAGACGAGCGGCACCAGGACCAGCATGGCCAGGCCGATGCCCCCGACCAGCATGGCCTCGAGCGTCTCGTGGCCCTCGCCGAACGGGTGCAGGCCGGCCTTGAAGAGCAGGGCGACGCCGGACATGGTCAGGACGATCACGATGCCGCGCCGGATGAACGACTGAGGCACCCGCGGCGCGAGCCGGGACCCGAGCAACGTGCCTGGGACCGAGCCCATCACCAGCGGGATCAGCAGGGCCCAGTCCAGGCCATGGATCGCGATGTTGGCCAGGGCGGCGCTGAGGACCAGCGGGACCGCCTGCACGAGGTCGGTGCCGACGAGCCGGAGGGCCGACAGCCCGGGGTACATCATGAGCAGGGCGATCATGATGACCGATCCCGAGCCGACGCTGGTCACGCCGACGAGCAGCCCGCCGAGCATCCCGACCAGCAGCGTCGGGAGCGGACGGATGCGCGGATCGTCGTCGGGCTGGACGCCGCCGCGTTCCACCCGCCGGAGGTTGATGTAGATCCGGAGCGCGTACGTCGACGCGGCGAACAGCAGCGCGATGCCGATGCAGAGCTTGAGCGTCTTCTCGAGCTGCTCCGGATCATCGGTGAGCGCGCTCGCGAGGTACGGCCCCACGAACGCCATCGGCACCGAACCGGCGATCAACCAGCCGGCCAGCCGGAAGTTCGGCGATCCCTCGCGGGCATGGGTGATCGCGCCGCCGGTCTTGTAGATCGCTGCCGCGGTGAGGTCGGCGGTCACGATCGCGGAGGTGTGGCCGACGCCGAGGAAGATCAGCGCGGGCGTCATCAGGGCGCCGCCACCCATGCCGGTCAGTCCCACCACGATGCCGACGAGGAACCCGGCGACCATGATCGAGAGGGCCGTCAGGGTGATCCACTCGCTCATTTGTTTCCTGTCGTGGCACTGGTCAGGCGGGGGAGCACGGCCTGGAGGAGGGAGTCGATCTGGTCGGCCGATGCCTCGGCGGCGGCCCGTCCGCGTCGGTAGGGGTCGCGGATGTCGTGGGCGTCGACGGCTCCGGCCCGCCGGTGGCCCACCGCGGTCACCAGTGCTGCTCCGGTCAACGAGGCACCGACCCGGTCGATCGACTCCGCGAACTGGCCGAGGGTGAAGGCCTTGCGGAAGGCCTCGGGAGCCTCCTCGAGCACGAATGCCCGGTGCGAGGACTCCGCGGTGAGGACCAGGTCCGCCTGGGCGATCAGCTCCCGCGTCAAGGGCTGGCTCACGAAGCCGGCGAGCAGGTCCGGGCCGACGCCGCGGTCGGTCAGTACGGTGGCCATCGTCCGATCCACCTCGTGCGCGCGGAACCCGTGCGTGCCGGCGCTGATGAACTCCACCTGCGTCGAGGGGCCCAGGAGCGATCGCGCCCGCAGCTCCATGTACGGCGACCGGCAGATGTTCGCCGTACAGACGAACAGGACGCGGAGGGGCTTCTCGGCAGGACCCGCGCTGGTGGTCGAGGTGGTCGTCCGTCCCCTCTTCGAACGAGCGGTGGGCTCGGTCGACGGGGTGGAGGCGCCAGTGGTGGCGAACCCGGATCCGACCAGGTCGGCAGTGTCGAGACGGACGTCGAGGTACCCGGCCTCGCGCAGCGCGAGGGTGACGTCCTCGAGGGCCTCCTCGATGCTGCGACCGGTCGTGTCGACGCGGACGTCGGCGTCGGTGGGCTCCTCGTAGGGGGAGGAGATGCCGGTGAACTCGGGGATCTCCCCGCGCCGGGCCTTGGCGTAGAGCCCCTTGCGGTCGCGTCGTTCGCACTCCTCGAGCGGGGTGGCGACGTGGACGAGGAAGAAGGCACCGCCGGCGTCCTCGACCATGGCGCGGACCTGCTGGCGGGTCTCGTCGAACGGCGCGATCGGGCTGCAGACCGCGACGCCTCCGTGGCGGGCGATCTCGGCAGCGACCCAGCCGATCCGGCGGATGTTGGTCTCGCGGTCCGCCTTCGAGAAGGTCAGGCCGGCCGACAGGTTGCGGCGGACGACGTCGCCGTCGAGGCTGGTCAGCGATCGGTGGCCCTGCTCCAGCAGGCGGTCCATCAGCGCCTGGGCCAGCGTCGACTTGCCGCTGCCCGAGAGGCCGGTGAAGAAGAGCACCAGGCCCTGCTCGGCGGGGGCCGGGTGGGCCTGGGCATTGATCTCGGCCAGGGCGGGCAGCGGTGCGCCGCCCGGGACGAGCTCGACGAGGGGGTCGGCGCCGGCGTACGCCGCCAGCACCGAACTGCGCAGCGCCGCGTCGGCGTCGGTGTCGTGCACGGTGAGGGGTACGGCGACCACGGCGCCGTCGATGAGGCCGGCGACCTCGGTGGTGGCACGCAGCAGCGTGACCGGGTTGATCGCGGTGCTGCCACGGCCGACGAGCGCGACGAGCAGCACCGGCCCGAGGGTCCGCAGCTGCTCGAACTGGGCGTCGGTGACCAGGTCGGTCACCGGCACCACGGTCCGGCCGGCGTACGTCAGGCGGGCGAGGTCCGGCGTCAGGTAGAGCCGCCGGAACGGGCCGAACTGGGCGTGGGCAAGGGGCGTCACGCTGAGGCCGCGCAGGGTCTGGGCGATCCGGGCCAGGGGCAGGCCCTCGGGGTCGACGAGCTCGACCTCGTGTCCTTCGTCGAGGTGGAGGGCCAGCGCTTCCGGCAGGTCCAGCGTGATCGGGCTGCCCGGTTCGTTGAAGCCGACGATCGGACCTGCGGCGCCGGACGTCAGCAGCTCGAGGTCGTCGAGCTCCCGTGGCGTGGGGCAGTGCTGGGGAACGGGCGGGCTCGACACAACCGCGATCGTACAGAGTTGAGTGAGTTGCTCGGGAAACGAGTGTGAAGGAGTTCACGTCCCGCGTGCTTGCAGTTTGCTAACTATTGCTAGCACTATGGGCACATGGCAAAAGGCAAGGTCGGGAAGACCGTCGGCTCCCTCGGCGACTACCTCAAGGAGCAGCGGCTCTCGTCGCGGCTCTCGCTGAGGCAGCTCGCGGACCAGGCCGGCGTCTCCAACCCGTACCTGAGCCAGATCGAGCGCGGGCTGCGCAAGCCGTCCGCCGAGGTGCTCCAGCAGATCGCCAAGGCGCTGCGGATCTCCGCAGAGCAGCTGTACATCCGGGCCGGAATCCTGAACCCGGAGGACGGCCTTGCCGGGTCGGTGGAACTCGCCATCCTCGGCGACACCGTCCTCAGCGAGCGCCAGAAGCAGTCGCTGCTGGACGTCTATGCATCCTTCCTCGCGCTGAATGCGGCCGAAGCTCCCTCGGACGCCGCCGAAGCACCGATCGCTGCCCAGGAAATTCCCAACAACGTCACCAACGAAGGGTGAATGCAATGCCGAAGTTCGAGCTCCCGAAGATCGAGATCCCCACGATCGACATCAAGTCCATCGACCTCCCCGAGGTCCCCGAGGCCGCGCAGAAGCCGATCTACGCCGGTGTCGGCGCGACCGACCTCGCCGTCGAGAAGGTCAAGGGCTACGTCGCCGACGTCCAGGCCAAGGTGACCGCTCGGGTTGCTGACGTCCAGAGCACCGTCAAGGGCTTCGAGCTGCCCGAGGCGAAGACCCTCCAGGACCGCGCCACCAGCACCTTCGCTGACCGCAAGAGCCAGGCCGAGGCGAAGTTCGCCGAGCTCCAGGCCGACGCCAAGGCCCTCCCGGCCAAGGTCCAGGGCACCGTCAAGGTGAAGGTCGACGAGAACGTCGCCACCGCGACCGCCCTGTACGCCGACCTCGCCAAGCGCGGCGAGAGCGTCGTCGTGAAGCTCCGCAAGTCGACCCCGAAGCCCGCCGCGAAGAAGGCTCCGGCGACCAAGCCGGCCGCCAAGAAGGCTCCCGCGAAGAAGGCTGCCGCCAAGAAGGCTCCGGCCAAGAAGGCTGCTGCCAAGTGAGCTGACGCTCCACTTTCACCACGACCCCGAAGCGAGAGCTTCGGGGTCGTGGTCGTTTTCGGGGGGACGGCTAGGATCGCGACATCATGAGTGGGGGATTCGTAGGCGCCATCAGCGACGTCGAGGTCTGGATCAACATCGGTATCGCCTTTGCGCTGCTGGTGATCAAGATCTTCGCGTTCGTCAGCGCGCTGCTGTACTCCGGCGAGTCCTACGTCGCGGCCGACAAGCTCACCAAGCCGACCTGGACCGCGATCCTCGGTGTCGGGGTCCTGCTGCAGGTGGTGCCGATCAACCTCTCGATCGTGAACCTCGCCATGACCGTCGCGGCACTGGTCTACCTCGCCGACGTACGACCTGCGCTCGCCGGGCTGCGCCGCAGGTAACCGCTCGGCCAATCCAGGATCACAGCAGGTCGAACAGCTGGCCGGTCTCGCCGTCGCTCGGCACGAACGCCTGGGCGACCTCGCCGGTGCCCAGCACCCGGAGCGCGCCGTCGGCCGCCTCGGCGTACGCCGCATCGCCGCGCTCGAGGCGGAGGATGTCGCCGCGCGTGTTGACGACCGCGACGGCACCATCGGTGCAGATGAGGAGACGTGCGCCGGCCGCAGGGAGCACGACGCCCGCGGGGTCGGCGGGTGAGCTCTGGGTGACCGAGAGCGCGAACTCATGGCCGGGGATGAACACGTCGGTCGAGTAGTTCACGACCTGCGGCTCGACCCGGGCGGCGCGGGACGTGCCTTCCTCGAGGCACTGGACCAGGCCCTCGGCGTCGATGTGCTTGGTCGTCAGGCCGGCCCGCAGGACGTTGTCGGAGGCGACCATCACCTCCAGGCAGAGCCCCTTCAGGTGCGCGTGGATGATGCCGGTGGCGAGGTAGGCGGCCTCGCCGGGCTGCAGTGTCAACCGGTTCATCAGCAGCGCGATGAGGACGCCGACGTCGCCGGGCGAGGTGAGCGCGAGCTCGACCGCGGTGGCGTAGGCCCGCTTGATGTCGAGTCCGTTGTCGAGGGCGCGCTGGCACTCGGCCACGACCTCGCCCACCACCTCGGCGGACGGCGGGTTGGTCACCAGGCCCTCGATCAGCCGGATGATGCCGGCGAAGCCGGGGTCGTCCAGCAGGCTCTCGGTCAGCTCCTTGGTGAGCGGGTGCTCCAGGGCGCGCAGCACCCGCACGATCTCGGACGTGCGGCGCAGGCCGACGAGGGTGTCGAAGGTGGAGAGGGCGTAGACCATCTCCGGCTTGGGGCGCGGGTCCTTGAACACGCGCCGGGGGCCATCCAGGGGGATGCCTGCGGCCTCCTCGGCAGCGAAGCCGGCCTGGGCGCGCGCGCTGTTCGGGTGCACCTGGATCGAGAGCGGCCGGTCCGCCGCGAGGACCTTCAGCATGAATCCGAGGTCACCGGCCACCTCGGTCAGCGGCCGCTCGACGCCCTCGGTGTCGATGACGCGGGCGGTGCCCAAGGGGTGCGTTCCCATCCAGACCTCGGCGACGGGGTCACCGGAGCCGAGGCGTCGCTGGAAGACGGGGATGGCGTCGGCGGAGCCCCAGTCGTAGTTCTGGGTGTGACAGGCGAGCGCGAACACTTCGTCTCCGACTTCAGGTGGGGGTTCCCAGCCTAGGACGTGGGATCGTCGAGGTGGGTGGAACCCCGGGCGGTCATTGGCCCTTTGTGGCGTACGACGCTTCGGTCGCGTCCTTGTGAGGTCGCCACCAGTCCTCGTGGTCCTGGTACCAACGCACGGTCAGTTCGAGGCCGGCCTCGAAGTCGGCGTACTGCGGCACCCAGCCCAGCTCGGTTCGGAGCTTGCCCGCGTCGATCGCGTAGCGCAGGTCGTGGCCTGCCCGATCGGTGACGTGCTCGAAGTCGTCGGCGTCGCGGCCCATCAGCGAGAGGATGAGTCGCACGACCTCGAGGTTGGACTTCTCGCCCTCGGCGCCGATCAGGTAGGTCTCGCCGATCCTGCCCCGCTGGAGGATGGTCAGCACCGCCGAGGAGTGGTCCTCGGTGTGGATCCAGTCGCGGACGTTCTCGCCGGACCCGTAGAGCTTGGGGCGGCGACCGTCGATGACCTCGGTGATCTGGCGCGGGATGAACTTCTCGATGTGCTGCCACGGCCCGTAGTTGTTCGAGCAGTTCGAGATCGTCGCCCGCACACCGAAGCTGCGGACCCAGGCACGCACCAGGTGGTCGGACCCGGCCTTGGAGGCGGAGTACGGCGACGACGGCTGGTAGGGCGTGTCCTCGGTGAACTTCTTCGGGTCGTCCAGCTCCAGGTCTCCGTACACCTCGTCGGTGGAGACGTGGTGGAAGCGGACGTCCGCCTTGCGGACCGCCTCGAGCAGCGTGAAGGTGCCGATCAGGTTGGTCTGGATGAACGGCGAGGGATCGTTGAGCGAGTTGTCGTTGTGGGACTCCGCGGCGTAGTGGACGACGGCGTCGTGCTCCGCGACGAGCGGCTCGACCAGTGCGGCGTCGGTGATGTCGCCGACGACGAGGCGGACCCGTTCCTCGGGCAGACCGGCGATGGATTCGCGGCTCGCGGCGTAGGTCAGCTTGTCGAGAACCGTGACCACGGCGTCGGTCTGGCTGACGACGTGGTGGACGAAGTTGGAGCCGATGAATCCGGCCCCGCCGGTCACGAGGATGCGATCCACGCGTGACAGTCTAGGGACATGCGCGGGATCATTCTGGCCGGTGGTACGGGGAGCCGTCTGCACCCGATCACCCATGCGATCAGCAAGCAGTTGATGCCGATCTATGACAAGCCGATGATCTACTACCCCCTCTCCACGCTGATGCTGGCGGGCATCCGCGAGATCCTGGTGATCACGACGCCGCGCGAGGCCGACCAGTTCCGGTGGCTCCTCGGCGACGGCTCGCAGTTCGGCATCGAGATCAGCTACGCCGTCCAGGCCTCGCCCGACGGTCTCGCCCAGGCGTTCCTGATCGGCGAGCAGCACCTCGACGGCGGCGGCGCCGGTCTGGTCCTCGGCGACAACCTCTTCTACGGCTCCGGTCTCGGGACGCGGCTGCGGCAGTTCACCGACCTCGACGGTGCGGCCATCTTCGGCTACCGCGTGGCCGACCCGACGGCGTACGGCGTCGTGGACTTCGACGCCGACGGGAAGGCGCTCTCGCTGGAGGAGAAGCCGGAGCATCCCAGGAGTCGTTACGCCGTCCCCGGGCTGTACTTCTACGGTCCCGACGTGGTCGAGCGGGCCAGGTCGCTCCAGCCCTCGCCCCGGGGAGAGCTCGAGATCACCGATCTCAACCGGCTCTACCTCGACGAGGGCCGCCTCCAGGTCGAGATCCTGCCGCGGGGCTCGGCCTGGCTGGACACGGGGACCTTCGATGACCTCAACGACGCCAGCAACTTCGTCCGGGCGCTCGAGGCCCGGCAGGGCAGCAAGGTCAGCTCGCCCGAGGAGATCGCCTGGCGACTCGGGTTCATCGATGACGAACATCTCGAGGAGCTGGCGGACGGCCTGCTGAAGAGCGGCTACGGCCTGTACCTGCAGGACCTGCTGGCAGAGAAGCGGTCGCTAGGGTCTCTGGCATGAAGGTCCTCGTCACCGGCGGCGCCGGCTACCTCGGTTCGATCACGTCCAAGGCCCTCGAGCAGGCGGGCCACACGCCCGTCATCCTCGACTCGCTGCTCAGCGGACCGCGCGCGTACGTCGGCGACCGGATCTTCTACGAAGGCGACATCGCAGACCGGGCGCTGTTGCGGCGGTTGGTCGCCGAGCACCCCGACCTCGATGCCACCATCCACATGGCAGCCCGGATCGTCGTGCCCGAGTCGGTGGAGAAGCCCTACGAGTACTACCGAGACAACGTCGCGAAGTCGCTGGAGATGTTTGACGAGCTGACCGCGCTCGGCAAGGGCCGGATCGTGTTCTCCTCGACGGCGTCGCTCTACGCGATGACGCCGGACTTCGAGGTGACCGAGGCCGACCCGGTCGACCCGAACTCCCCGTACGCCCGCACCAAGCGGATGATGGAGATGGTGCTCGAGGACCTCTCGAGGGCGAGTGACCTGCGCGCGATCATCCTGCGGTACTTCAACCCGATCGGCGCCGACCCGGACCTCGAGACCGGCTATCACCTCAAGGACGCGACCCACGTCGTGCCGCTGATGGCGCAGACCGCACTCGGCCAGCGGGACAGCTTCACGCTCACCGGCACTGACCACCCGACCCGCGACGGCACGGGCATCCGTGACTACATCCACGTGTGGGACCTGGCGCGCGCCCACGTGCGGGCGATCGAGGAGTTCGACAACGCCCTCGCGAAGGTCGACTCGACGTTCACCTACATCAACATCGGCGGCGGCGACGGCGTGACCGTGCGTGAGCTGCTGGCCGCTGTCGAGCGCGTCGTCGGCAAGCCGATCCCGGTGACGGAGGCCCCGGCCCGTCCGGGCGATGCGGCCGGTGCGTTCGCCAACGCGGACAAGGCGGCCGAGCTGCTCGGCTGGAAGGCCGAGCTCTCCCTCGACGAGGCGATCGCGTCCGCGCTCGCCTGGGGGGAGAAGCGGAAGGACGTGCTGGGGTACGCGTGAGCGGTGCCCGGGTCGTCGCGCTGGTGCTCGTTGCAGCCGTTGCTGCGGGGTGCACGGGTGGCGCCGACCCGACGCCGCCGGCGGCCACGGGGTCTCGAGACGGTTGCTGCGCGACCTCTTCGACCTCCGGCCCGGCACCTGTCGTCGAGAAGCCGCTGGCAGGGAAGGTCGTCGTCCTCGACCCCGGCCACCAGCTCGGCAACCGGCACCACGGCTCCGAGATCGCCCGGCCCGTCGACGCCGGCGGGTTCGACAAGGAGTGCAACACCACGGGTGCGGCGACCAACGCGGGCTACCCCGAGGCCACGTTCACGTGGAAGGTGGCCGTGGCGGCGCGGCGGATCCTGCGGCGCCTCGGCGCGCGGGTCGTCCTGACCCGGGCGAGCAACTCCGATGACCTCTGGGGTCCGTGCGTGGACGTGCGCGGATCCATCGGCAACCCGGGAGAGCCCGGTCGCACGGCCGACCTGCGCGTGAGCATCCACGCCGACGGGGTCGCAGTGGACGGCGCGCGTGGGTTCCACGTCATCCGGCCGGGCGTCCTCGACGGCTGGACCGACGACATCGCGAAGCCGTCACGCAAGCTCGCGGTCGACGTACGCGATGCGCTGGAGGCGGCGGGATTCCCGGCGTCGTCGTACCAGGGGAGGAACGGCATCGATGTCCGCACCGACCTGGGCACCCTGAACCACTCGGACATCCCGACCGTGATGGTCGAGCTCGCCAACATGCGCGACCCGCGTGACGCCGCGCTGGTCGAGAGCGCGCAGGGCAGGAACCGGTACGCCCGGGCCCTCGCGCAGGCGATCCGGAAGTATCTGGCGCGCTGACGGGTCGTCAGTGCATCGCGTGGCGGCCGGGGCCGTCCGCGGACTGTGGCTGTGGAAGCGGTGCGGGCCGCAATGGGGGTCGGTGCTTCGACCTCCGCGTGTGCCGTTCGATGTGAGGGCAGCCGCGTGGGCCGTGCTTGAACAGACATCGCATCTTGCGACGCCAACGCCGGAAGGACATGTGAACTCCAGGGGGGAGGGAGCGCCCAGTTCCCGAGATGGCTCCGACCGTAACACCGTCTTCCGACGATGGGGAGCAAAGATGGTGAACCTTCGCTGCCGGTAGGTTGGCGGGCATGGGGATCCGCGCCGCCCACTGGGACGACTGGAGCCTCGAGGGGCTACTGGGTCAGAAGATGGCCCTGGGACAGCGCGTCAGCCTCGTCGTCCCGGCCCGTAACGAAGCCGCGACCGTGGGCGCCGTCGTCACCCGGGTCCGCGAGGCCCTGATGGACACCGTCGCCCTCGTGGACGAGATCGTCGTCATCGACAGCGACTCGGTCGACGACACCTTCGCCGTCGCCGAGTCCGCCGGCGCCCGCGTGCACCGGTCCGCGGAGATCCGGCCGGACCTGGGCACCCACTCCGGCAAGGGCGAGGCCATGTGGAAGTCGCTGTTCGTCACCAGCGGTGAGCTACTGGTCTTCATGGACGCCGACCTCCACGACTGGGACACCCACTTCGTGCCGGGACTCCTGGGGCCCCTGCTGGGCTCGCCCGAGGTGCAGCTGGTCAAGGGGTTCTACGACCGCCCCGGCGCCGACGGCCCGCTCGAGGGCGGACGGGTCACCGAGCTGGTCGCGCGTCCGCTGATCGCGTTGCTGTTCCCGGAGCTCGGGGGACTGGTCCAGCCGCTGGCCGGTGAGTGGGCCGTACGACGGTCGTGGTTCGCCGGGCTGTCGGTCCCGTCGGGCTACGCGGTGGAACTGGCCGCGCTGATCGACACCGTGCGAGAGGGCGGGGTGGAAGCGCTCGCCCAGGTCGACCTCGGGGTGCGGGCGCACCGGCACCAGGCGTTGCGCGACCTCGGCGGGATGGCGACGCAGATCATCGCTGCGGCACTGGCGCGGGTGGCCCCGGAGGTTTCGAGGCCCCAGCCACCGGATGCAGCGGTGTTGCGGCAGTACCTGCGCGGACTCGAGCCCGTCGAGCACGTCGTACCGATCATCGAACGCCCTCCGGCAAAGGACCTGCTGTGACGCTTGCCCTCGGTCGCCACACCTTCGGCGACGACGACGCGTTGATGATGGCCATCGTCAACCGGACGCCGGACTCGTTCTTCGACAAGGGTGCGACCTGGGCCGAGGACGCAGCGTTCGCGCGGGTCGCCGAGGTGGTCGCGCAGGGCGCCGAGATCGTCGACATCGGTGGCATCAAGGCGGCACCCGGTGTCGAGATCTCCGCTGCGGAGGAGAAGGCGCGCGTCGTGGACTTCGTGGCCCGGGTGCGGTCGGAGTGGCCCGGCCTGGTGATCTCGGTCGACACCTGGCGCGCCGAGGTGGGCGCAGCCGTGTGCGAAGCCGGTGCGGACGTCCTCAACGACGCGTGGGGTGGTGCCGATCCCGAGCTCGTCGACGTCGCGGCGCAGTGGGGCGCGGCGATCATCTGCACCCACACCGGCGGCGTGACGCCGCGGACCCGCCCCTACCGGATCGAGTACGACGACGTGGTCGCCTCCGCGATCACCGACACCGTGGCCTATGCCGAGCGCGCGCTGGCCGCTGGTGTCGCGCGGGAGTCGATCGTGATCGACCCCGCCCACGACTTCGGCAAGAACACCTTCCACTCGCTCGAGGTGACCCGGCGCCTGGGGGAGATGGTGGCCACCGGCTGGCCGGTGCTGGTGTCCCTGTCCAACAAGGACTTCGTCGGCGAGACGCTGGGCAGGGAGGTGGGGGAGCGGCTCCTGGGGACGCTGGCTGCCACCTCCGTCTGTGCGCTGGCGGGCGCCCGGATCTACCGCGTGCACCAGGTCGTCGAGACCCGGCAGACCGTCGACATGGTGTGGTCGATCGCCGGTCGCAGGCCGCCGCTGCGGGCGATCCGGGGGCTGCAGTGAGCGCCCCGGTCGTGCCGGTGGCCCTGGTGCCCGGCGTGCTGGCGCTGTTGCCGGAGTACGCGTCGATCGAGGACCCGGTCGCTGAGCTGCGTGCATCGTGCCTCGCGGCCGTGGGGCGGCTCGGGCCGCGGGTGCGCGTCGTCGCGTCCGGCGGGTCGGGAGGGTCGGGAGGACGGGTCGGGGCTGCGCTGGTCGCTGCGGTCGGTTCATCCGTCGTCGAGTCCGGAGAGACGGGGGTCCTCGTCGTCGGGAACGGGTCGGGTCGTCGTACCGAGAAGGCACCGGGGCACTTCGACGAACGAGCCGAGGGCTTCGACGCCGCGCTGCGGGCGGACCTCGGCTCGGCGGATCCCGCGTTGGCCGACGAGCTCTGGGCGGACGTCGCCGCGCTCTCGGAGCTCGATGGCCGGGAGCTGGCGGACGCCGACGTGCTCTACGACGACCTGCCCTTTGGTGTGCAGTACTGGGTCGCGGTGTGGGGGTCTCGAGACGGTCGCTGAGCAACCTCCTCGACCTCCGGGCAGACTGGGCGCATGAGCATCCAGGGCAGCGAACGGCCCGCGTGGCAGGTGGCAGCCGTCGGCGCGGCCGGGTTCGTCGCCGTGCTGTGGGTCATCGAGGGGATCGACGTGGCTGCCTCGCACCGCCTCGACGGCTGGGGGATCCGGCCGCGGTCCGACGAGGGCCTGCTCGGCATCCTCGCGGCACCGTTGCTGCACGGCGGCTGGGGACACCTGGTGGCGAACACCGTGCCGGCGCTGGTGCTGGGCTTCCTGACCCTCGCCACCGGCATCGCGCGCGGCCTCGTCGCCACCGCGGTGATCTGGCTGGCCGGTGGGCTCGCGGTCTGGCTGGTGGCCGGTGACCACTCGGTCCACATCGGGGCCTCGGGCCTGATCTTCGGCTGGCTCACCTACCTCGTCGTGCAGGGCTTCGTCGACCGCAAGCCCCTCGAGATCGCCATCGGCGTGGCCGTGCTGCTCGTGTACGGCGGGGTGTTGTGGGGCGTGCTGCCCGGCCAGCCCGGCGTCTCCTGGCAGGGACACCTCTTCGGTGCGATCGCCGGTGTCCTGGCGGCCCTCGTGGTCAGCGAGCGCGGGCGCGGCCTCGTCGGCAGGCGCCGGTGAAGGCGTTCCGCCTGCCCTGGCTCTGGCTGGGGCTGTGGGTCGCCCTGCTCGTGGCCGTCGCGTACGCCTCGCTCGGCGCACCCCGATCCGGCCCGGACGTTCCGGCCAGCGACAAGTGGATGCACCTGGCGACGTACTTCCTCGTCGCGGCCGCGGGCGTCCAGCTCTTCCGGCCCGGGCGACCGCTGCTCTGGGCGGCCGGGTTCGCGGTGTTCTACGGCGTCGCGATGGAGATCGGGCAGGGCACGCTCACCACCGACCGGATGATGGACTGGCGCGACGCCGTCGCGAACACGATCGGCGTGGTGCTGGGGGTCCTCACCAGCCGGACGCCGGTACGGGACGCGCTGCTGCGCGCCGTACCCTCGGGCCGTGACTGACGACCTGCTGATCGAACGGGACCGCCTCGGCGCCGGCGTGCTCGAAGTGACCTTCAACCGGCCCGAGCGCCGCAATGCCTTCACGACGGCGATGTACACCCAGATGCGGGAGCTGTGGGAGAAGACTGCCGATGACCGGTCCGTTGCGGTCGTGGTGCTGCGCGGCGCCGGTGGCAAGGCGTTCGCTGCCGGCAACGAGATCAGCGACTTCCTCGAAGCCGACGCCGTCGACTACGAGAACTGGATCCGCGAGATGTTCGAGCGGCTCTGGACACTGCCCCAGGTCACCATCGCCGCGATCGACGGCGTGTGCGTCGGTGGCGGGCTCGCCGTCGCCACGCACTGCGACCTGCGCGTCGCGACGGCCGCGTCGAAGTTCGGCTACCCGATCGCCCGCACGCTCGGCAACGCGCTGTCCGGCACCGTCCTCTACCGCTGCCAGGCGGTCTTCGGCGAGTCGCTCACCCGGGAGATGCTGCTGGCCTCCCGCCTGGTCTCCGCGGATCGTGCCCACTCCGCCGGTGCCCTGCTCGCGTCACTTCCCGACGCTGCCGCCCTCGACCTGGAGATCGCTGCCCTCGTCGAAGGCATTGCCCAGGCGTCGCGGGTGACCCTCGAGGTCACCAAGCAGCAGCTCCGCACCTACGCTGCGTCGCTCGAGGCGTCTCCCGAGGGCGAGGAGGCCCTGCTGCGCGAGGTCTACTCCGGCCCCGACTTCAACGAGGGCGTGCGGGCGTTCCTGGCCAAGGAGAAGCCGGCCTTCGGTCGCTGAGTGATGCTGGTCAGGCTGCCCGAACGGGTGCCAGGCGAAGCACGTCGAGCAGCGCCTCAGCCACGTAGGCCGGGTCGTGCATCACGTCGTCGTAGCTGAAGCGGATCACCAGCCAGCCCTCGCGGACCAACGTCGTGTAGCGACGGATGTCAGCGTTGTGCTCATCAGGTCCGGCGTGCCATGTCCGCGACTCGGCCTCGATCACGATCCGTCGGCGACGGTCGGCGAGATCGACCCGGTGGGGGCCGATCTGCACCTGGGGCTCGACGTCGAGGCCGCGTATGTCGAGACAGATCGCGCGCAGGCACGACTCGAACGGGTTGGCCGCGCGACCGTCTGCCGCCCGCGCGACTGCCTCCGCCTGGCCACGCCCGATCCGCGGCGCGGCCGCGATGGCCACCAGCAGGTCGTCGCGAGTGACACGTCCGGAACGGAGCGCTGAGTCGGCAACGGCGAGCGCCTCGTCGAAGGGCATCGTCCGAAGGCAATGAACGGCCGTGGCCAGCGGCGTCTGGATGCGCGCACCTTGCGCATTGACGAGGACATCGCCCTGGGAGGACCACCAGTGCGGCACGATCTGTGCGCGTTGCCGAGGCGTGAGGGTCCGTCCCTTGAGGAGGGCGACGTGCGGCCTCCCGGGTGGACGCTTGAGCTTCCACTCCCAGATCAGGGCAGCGGACGGCCCGATGATCGTTGCGGACAGTTCGATCGACCTCAGCTGCGCCTCGGCAATCCCTGGCAGTCCGTAGACGCCGCGGCGCAGGCGGATGATGTCTCCCGAGTCCAGCGCGCGCTTGATCGCCTTCTTGCCGCATCGTGCGCGAAGGACGGCGGTGTCGGCGACGCCGCCGCACTCGCGCATGACCTCCAGTGGGCGCATACCAGAGATCGTCGCTCATCAGCGCGGGCAACGCAGGTGGTCATCCACAGGGTCCCTGGCGATCCACTCCTCGGGGCGTTCAGGGGGCAAATCCGGCGGGAAACGGGCGAGTTGTGGATCGGCAGGGCCCTGACGGCTGGTTCGCTACCGCCGCTGCCTCCGGCGCCCCAGCGGTACGACGACCGCCGCGACCAGGCACACACCGGCCATGGTGAGCGTGGTGGCGCGGAAGGCGGCCTCGTGGCCGCCGTACACCGCGAGGAGGGCGACGCTGGCAGCCGAGCCCACCGCGAAGCCGAGGTAGCGGAGCAGCTGGTTGAAGGCCATCGCGCTGCCGGTCTCCGACGGGGGGACGTGCGGCACGATCAGCATCGGCAGGCTCGAGAAGGTGAAGCCGCTGCCGAGCCCGCCGATGGCCATCGCGACCAGGGCCAGGGTGAGGGTGTCGTGCTCGAGGGTGAGCATGACGAGCGACGAGGCGAAGATCGTGGAGCCGAGGGGGAGCAGCACGTGTGCGCCGTACCGGCGCGCGATGCGGAGCGCGACCCGGCTGCCACCGACGCTCATCAGTGCGTAGGGAACGAGGACCAGTCCGGCGCTCAGGGGTCCGCGGTCCAGCCCCCACCCGTCGCTGCCGTCGTTGCGGACCAGGAGGACGACGACGGTGAGGAGTCCGTACATCGCGAACGCGAGCACGAAGCCGACCACGTTCGGGCCGAGGACGCCCGGGTGGGTGGCCAGGCGAAGGTCGACCAGCGGCTGGCCGCCGCGGCGGGCCACGCCGACCGTGCGGACGATCCAGCCGGCGAGCAGGCCGATGCCACCTGCGGCGAGGAGCAGGACCGGTGCGGACAACCAGCCCCACCGTTCGCCCTCGCTCACGGCGAGCAGGGTGCACACCATGCCGGCCCCCACCAGGGCGACGCTGGGCAGGTCGACGGCCTGGGGCACCCCTACGGCGTGCTTCGGGAGGTGCCGCAGGGCAAGGCCGAGGCTGATCGCGACGAGGGCTGCGCCGAAGGCGTACGCGCCGCTGACGCCGGCGTACTCGGCGAGGAAGCCGGTGAGCGGATAGCCGAGACCGGCGCCCGCCACGGTCGCCACCGACAGCAACGAGAGGCGCGACGCGAGCCGGTCGCCTGACCAGACGTCGCGCGCGACGGCCATGGTCAGCGGCGACAGGGCCAGGCCCACGCCCTGCAGGGCGCGACCGGCGATCAGCGGGCCGATGCCCAGCGGTACGACGGACAGCACGGTGCCGACCAGGACGACACCGAGCGCGCCGAGGATGACCGGCCGACGCAGGCGTCCGCTGCCCCAGCGTCCCAGGGCGGGGGTGGCGGCTGCCGCGGTGATCAGCGTGGCGGTCAGGATCCATTGCGCGGTGCTGATCGGGACGTCGTACCGACTGGCGATGCTGGGGACGAGCGGTGCACCCAGGCTGCTGACGATCGCGGTGACGGTGGTGACGGCGGCGAGGGTCGCGAAGAGCCAGCGGTCCTTGCTGCGGGCAGTCGTCACCCGACCAGTCTCGTGGGTACTGGTCGGGTGACGATGCTGCGGGTCCCGCAGGGCGGGCTGGTCAGGCCTCAGTCACTCGAGACCGGGTCACCATTGTCGACGGTCAGCGAGGAGGTCTCCTCACAACTGCCGTCGATGTCCCGCTGTGCCGGGTTGTCACTGTTGTAGGTCACCTGCCACGAGTAGTCGCCTGCGGCGAAGGCATCCTCGTTCGACGTACCGACGGTCACGCCGTCAGCATCGCCAGCAACGTCGACGTCCTCGGTGTAGACAGCCGCACCCGTGCAGTCCGACGTGGCGTACAGGTCGAAGGTCACCGTTCCGTCCAGGTCCCCACCGGCTGTCGCCGACACGGTCGCCGAGTCGTTCGGCACCCAGGTCTGGGCGGTCTCGATCGTCGACGGGACGTCGGTGACCTCCACCATCTCGTCGTCAACGGAGCAGTCCGTGTTGTGGTCGGCACCGTTGGTGTTGGGGTCGTCGCCGCTGTAGGTGGCGACCCAGTGGTAGGTGCCCACCGATTCCGGCGCGAACTGCGGATCCGGGGTGGAGTAGTCACCGTCGCCGTCCACATCGACCGACGTCGTGTAGACCGGTTCGCCCTGGCCACACCCGGAGTCGCTGGGTCCGTAGAGGTCGAAGGTGATCGTGCCGCCCGCGTCCTCGGCGCCCACGGGCAGCGTGGTGCTGATCCCGTCGCCGACCGGCTGCGTCGCCGTACCCGACAGTGTCGCGGTGTCACTGACGGTTCCGCCCGCGTTGACGTCGGGTCCCGCCTCGGTGGTCAACTCCGGTGTGGCGGCGGAGACCTCGAAGCACTCGCCCGGTTCGTCGTTCTCGGACACCGCGGGGATGCCGTTCGCTGCATCGCCGCTCCAGGTGGCGCGCCAGCAGTAGGTGCCGGCAGCCGTGATGTACGCCGTCGGAGAGGTGACATCGACAGGGAAGGAGTTGCCGCTCAGGTTGGTCGAGCCGATCGACTCGCCCTCGCCGGCCCCGCACGTCGCTCCGTGGGTGTCCGCATTGCAGAGCCAGAACGAGACCGAGCCGGTCGGAGTGGCATTGCCGCCGGTCAGGCCGACGGTGGCGATGTCCTTGACCTGGGCGACGCCATCCCCGATGGAGAGGGTGCCTTCCTCCAGTGCGACGCCTGCGCCGTCCGCCGGGGCGGTGGTCAGCGTCGGTGTACAGCTGCTGAGCGGATCGATCTTCTGGAGGATCGTGTCCTTGTAGTCGGCCGTGTCGGAGTTGCCGGTCACCGTGCTCGGGATGACGTTGGCGAAGGTGGTGCAGGACTGGCCGTCGGTCAGGCCCGCTGCCGTGAGATTGATGGCTGCCTCACCGCGGAACTTGTCGGCGCTGTAGAGACCGGCTGCCTGCGCAGGGGGCAGGCCGACCGGTGCGCCGAGAACCAGTGGCGCGTTCGCGTTCGCCTGCGTCCAGGTCCTCTTGGAGAGCACGGCACTGCTGCCGCTCTGGTCCCAAAGGATCAGGAAGTCGCCGGCGCTCCGGCCGACCTTGACGTTGCCGGCCTCGGTGCCGCTCTTCCACGGGTTGCAGGTGGCCGGGGCGTACGACACGGCACAACCGGAAGGCAGGCCGTTCTTCATGAACTCGAAGGCGATGAAGCCACTGCCCGTGTTGGAGTCGCGCTCCCAGCCGAAGTACAGGAAGTCCGCGTTGCCCTGGCGCTTGAGGTTGAGCCAGGCCTTCCTCAGGTCGACCTGTGCGTTGGGGTTCGTGACCTCGAGCATCGGCGTGGCCGCAGTGTGGATCACCGTGATCTTGGTGGGACTGCCGTTCTTCGGGCCGATCTCCTTGGTACTGCCGAAGTCGTCGATCAGCGTCTGGGCAGCATCGGTGCCTGGCACGGTGCCGTCGATGTTGTACGGCCCGAAGGCCACGGCGTTGGCGCCGGAGCTGACGATCGTGGTGGCGGCGACCACGGCGATGCTGGCCACGATCGACAGCCTGCGGCGACGAGACGCCGGGGAAAGCCCGGCCTTGCCCCGGTTCTTCCGGGAGCGAAGAAGTTGAATCATGTGATCGGTACCCCTGGTTGTCAGGTGCGGGAAAGTGCACGTGAACGGCGGCACCACGTCTGTGGATCCCCAAGAGCCCCGAAGCGACCAGCACGCGGTCAGGCCCCCGGCCCCTGTGCGACCCAGCTGGGCCGCAACCCCCCGGTTGCCCAAGTCTCATCTGACGCCGTCTCGCAACGGGGAGCAATGACAGGTTCCGATGGTCGGAGTTTCGTCAATTGGCCTACGACGGCAGGGGGACAGGCGTAGGTTTGATCGGCTCGAAGCAAGCCTCGGGCGGGTCGTTTCCGCCGCGCCGGTGCGCGCGCAGGACGCCTACCCACCAACAGGAATCGTCGCCCCAGGAAGCCTGGGACGACGATTCGGGTGGGGAAGCCGCACGCACGGTTCCCCGAGAACTACCGGAGAGGCTGAGCCCTACCTGGAGGCCTTCTTGGCGCGGCTCGTGATCTTCGCGCGCTCGTTGGCGTCGAGGATGATCTTGCGGATCCGCACCGTCTCCGGAGTGATCTCCACGCACTCGTCCTCGCGGCAGAACTCCAGGCTCTGCTCGAGCGAGAGCTTCTTCGCCGGGATCAGCTTCTCGAAGTTGTCGGAGGTGGCGGACCGGATGTTGGTCTGCTGCTTCTCCTTGGTGATGTTGACGTCCATGTCGTCGGCGCGGGAGTTCTCGCCGACGATCATGCCTTCGTAGACCTCGGTGGCGGGCTCGAGGAACATCACGCCGCGCTCCTGCAGCGAGGTCATGGCGTACGCCGTGGTCGCACCGGAGCGGTCGGCCACCAGCGAGCCGGAGGCGCGCGAGCGGATCTCGCCAGCCCACGGGAAGTAGCCCTCGGAGATGTGGTGCGCGATACCGGTGCCGCGGGTCTCGGTGAGGAAGTCGGTCCGGAAACCGATCAGACCTCGGGCCGGGACGACGAACTCCATGCGCACCCAGCCGGTGCCGTGGTTGGTCATGCCCTCCATGCGGCCCTTGCGAGCGGCAAGGAGCTCGGTGATCGTGCCGAGGAACTCCTCGGGCGCGTCGATGGTGAGGCGCTCGAACGGCTCGTGGACCTTGCCGTCGACCTCGCGGGTGACGACCTGCGGCTTGCCGACGGTGAGCTCGTAGCCCTCACGACGCATCTGCTCGACGAGGATGGCCAGCGCCAGCTCGCCGCGGCCCTGCACCTCCCACGCGTCGGGACGCTCGGTCGGGAGCACGCGGAGCGACACGTTGCCGATGAGCTCCTGGTCGAGGCGGTCCTTGACCAGGCGGGCGGTGACCTTGTGGCCCTTCACCTTGCCGACGAGCGGGCTGGTGTTGGTGCCGATGGTCATCGAGATCGCAGGCTCGTCGACGTGGATCAGCGGCAGGGCGATCGGGTTCTCCGCATCGGCGAGGGTCTCGCCGATGGTGATGTCCGGGATACCGGCGACGGCGACGATGTCACCGGGGCCGGCCTGCTCGCCGGGCTTGCGCTCGAGGCCCTCGGTGATGAGGAGCTCGGTGATCTTGACGTTCTTGACCACGCCGTCGCGCTTGATCCAGGCGACCGTCTGGCCCTTCTTCAGGTAGCCCTGCTGGATGCGCAGCAGCGCGAGGCGACCCAGGAACGGGGAGGCGTCGAGGTTGGTGACGTGCGCCTGCAGGGGTGCGCCCTCGTCGTACACGGGGGCGGGGATGTTCTCGAGGATGGTGCGGAACAGCGGCTCGAGGTCGGTGCCCTCGGGGAGGGTGCCGTTCTCGGGCTTGGTCAGCGACGCGATCCCGGCCCGGCCGGAGGCGAACACGACGGGGAAGTCGAGGGCGTCGTGGCTGTGCGTGTCGTCGAGCAGGTCCATGAAGAGCTCGTACGTCTCGTCGACGACCTCGTCGATGCGCGCGTCGCCGCGGTCGGTCTTGTTGACGACCAGGATCACCGGCATGTTGGCGTTGAGGGCCTTGCGCAGCACGAAGCGGGTCTGCGGGAGCGGGCCCTCGGACGCGTCGACCAGGAGGACGATGCCGTCGACCATGGACAGGCCGCGCTCGACCTCGCCACCGAAGTCGGCGTGACCCGGGGTGTCGATGATGTTGATGACCATGTCGCCGTTGGCCATCTCCTGGGCGGAGGGGCCGCGGTAGTGGACGGCGGTGTTCTTCGCGAGGATCGTGATGCCCTTCTCGCGCTCGAGGTCACCGGAGTCCATGACGCGCTCGGCCACGGACTCGGCCTGGTGCTCCGTGAAGGCACCGGCCTGGCGCAGCATCGCGTCAACGAGCGTGGTCTTGCCGTGGTCGACGTGCGCCACGATGGCTACGTTGCGCAGGTCGTGGCGGAGGGATCGTCCATCCTCGGACTGTGTCAGGGGCATGGGAGTACGGCGTCGCTCTCGTCGAAGGTTCTGGGTGGCCGGGTCACGCGCTCGCGCGCGGTGGCCGCCTGCCAGCCTAACGGCGCGAAAGCCTTCCGCTCACATCGTCGACGTGCGGTCCGCGTGTGATCTGACACCCCTAGACTTCACCCATGCAGACCATCGGGCTCGTCGGCGGCATGTCCTGGGAAAGCAGCGCGGCCTACTACGAGGCACTCAATCGCGGCGTCGAGGAGCGGCTGGGCGGCTTCCATTCGGCTCGTACGGCGATGACGTCGGTCGACTTCGACGAGGTCACCGCGCTCCAGGAGGCCGAGGACTGGGACGGCGTCGCGCTCATCCTGCGCGAGGCCGCCCTCTCGGTCGAGCGTGCCGGCGCCGACTTCCTGATGTTGTGTACGACGACCTTCCACCGCGTCGCCGAACAGGTCCAAGAAGCGGTCTCGATCCCGCTGCTGCACCTCGGCGACGTCGTTGCGGAGGCGTGCAAGGAGCAGGGCGTCGAGACGGTGGCCCTGCTCGGCACGAAGTTCGCGATGTCGCGCACGTTCTTCACCGACCGGATCGCCAGCCACGGCCTCGGGGTCCTCGTGCCCGAGCCGGCCCACCACGACGAGCTCAACCGGATCATCTACGACGAGCTGGTCCACGGGAAGGTCATCGACGACTCGCGTCGTTCGGTCGTCAACCTGATCAGCGAGCTGTGGGACGCCGGCGCCGGTGGCGTGATCCTGGGCTGCTCCGAGCTGGAGCTGCTGGTGCGCCAGGCCGACTCCGAGCTGCCCGTCTTCGGGTGCACCTCGCTGCACGTCGCGGCGGCGCTGGACCGCGCCCTCGCCTGACCCGCCCGATCCGCCAGGTCAGCCTGGTCAGCCCGCGGCCTGCACCATGCCCTTGGCGCGGAGCTGGTCGATGAACGCCGCGACGTCACCGCGGCAGCCGTCGGCACTGACGTCGTACTCCTCGGCGACGAGCGCGGCGAGCTCGGCGACGTCATGGGGCTCGGCCAGGTGTCGCCACAGGGCGGCGGCGACGCCCTTGACGGCGTAGTACTCGCCCTGCTGGACGCCCATCATCACGAATTCGGCATCCATCTCGACGGCGTGCAGGGCAGGGTCGCGGACCCAGCGCGTCTCCGTGGTCTCAGTGCGTCGCATGGTGCTCCTTCGGCAGGGACTGGCTGATGTCGGCGAGGATCGCGTCGGCCGATGCCACGACGGAGTCCTCGCCACGGGGGCGATCGAGGCGGGCCGGCCGCACGGTTGCGGCGAGTGCGGCGCTGCGGGCCAGGTGGGCCTGCCGATGGGCGCCGACCAGGATCTCCTTGCGGTAGCTGTGCTCGTGCAGGCTGGTGAAGATCGCCGCCCCGGTGAGGGGAGTGATCGCCATCGGGCCGTTGTGGCGGTCGAGCACGTAGATCCAGCGCACGGGCAGCGGATCGAGCGGTGGCCGGTCCAGTGGCACGTGGAACTTCGCGTGCGCACCGCGGATCCGGTCGTAGCTGCTCGAGTCGATCCCGAGCCGGTCGAGGGCGTCCTGCCACAGCTTCAGGCGCGGCCAGCCGGGTAGGGCGCGCCCGTCCGCGTCGATCGGGACGACGTCGTCGCTGAGGATGTCGTGGCCCCGCCGGTGCATCTCGGCCGCCAGCGTGGACTTCCCGGCACCGGAGTGGCCCACCACCACCGCGCACGCGTCGCCGACGCGGAAGGCGTTGCCGTGCAGCACGAGGTGGCCGCGCTGCACCATCAGGGCGCCGAGCGCCGTACCGAGCAGGAAGAGCTTGAGCACGCCGGGCTCCACGTCGGCGGCCGGCTCCACGACGATGCGGGCACCGCCCTCGCAGACGTAGCGGCCGACGCCGGGGACCTCGACGCCGATCCGGTCGCCGTCGACCCAGAGGCCGAGGGGGAGCAGGGTGGCGGTCGCCGACGGTCTCGCCGCAGCACCGAGCACGATCACGATGTCGGCAGGACCGGCCACCGGAAGCTCCTCCCCGAGCTCGGGGAGCGCGACCTCACTGGCGAGTCGCAGGGCGTAGGCGGCGTAGGTGGGCATGGTCAGCGGCCGCGTGGGGACCACGTGAAGTTGCCGACGCCGACCCAGGAGTGGCCCGTGCCGCCGGCCACGGCGACGCGACCGGCGCTCACCCAGGCGTGCGCCTTCAGGGTGCCGGCGTCGTCACGGCGTACGCCGAAGGTCACGGCGTGGGGCACGCGGGCCAGGCGCAGGAGGACCCGCGCAGTGAGGGCCTGGGGATAACAATCGGATCGCCAGGGGGTCCGGTGGGCGGCCGTCCGCACGGCCCAGCCGATCTGCCGGGCGCGATTCTCGTCGCGCGCATCAGCAGGTGGGGGGACCGGCCCCGAGGCCGGGTTCGCTCCGTTCGGTGACCGGTGCTCGCCCAACAGGTGCCTGATCGCCCGGAAGGGCAGCACCACGGTGAGCAGGCGGGTGAGCCCCAGAAGGGTCCACGCCGCTGCGAGCAGGAGTCCGGAGCGGGGTTTCAGCTGCCGAGCCCGAGCCCGAGGTCGATGTCCACGTCGACCTCGGCGACGGGGTCGACGTCGACATCGAGGTCAATGTCGCCCTCGATGTCGTGGGTGGCGGTGAGGCTGAGTGCCTCGAGCACCGGCGTTTCGTAAGCAAGCTTCATGTGCAGCTCCTTCGGTCGTGACGGAGGGAGGGAGAATCCCCGTCAGGCGTTGAACGGAACTGTGGCCCCTGAGGACACGCCTTGGTGGCCGGTTTGGGAGATTTTTAACCTGACCGGAACATCGATTCCGATGGTCCGCGCCGTCGCTCGGTGCCACGCTCGGCGGCGTGACTGCCACTCCCGCCGCTCTGGACGTCCTCCGGACGCTCCTGAAGAGCGCCCTGGGAGCGGAGGAAGGAGTGCCCGCCGCGCCGGTCCCGCTCGGCGACCTGCCGCCGCGGGAGCTGCTCGCGGTGATCGGCCGGCACCGGGTCTCCGACGTGCTGCGCGCGCACGCGGACGCCCTCGGGCTGCCGCGCGAGATCACCTCGGTCATGGACGCCTGGCGCCAGCGCAACCAGCAGCGCCTGATGCTCCAGACGTTCGAGACGGTGCGTGCCGTCCACCTCCTCAACCAGCGCGGGATCGGCGTCCTGGCCTTCAAGGGCCAGGCCCTCGCTGTCCAGACGACAGGGCAGTACGACGCCCGCGGACCCGGTGACATCGACCTGCTCATCGCACCCGGGACGGTCGCCGAGGCCCACCGCGCGCTGACGGCCGCCGGCTGGGCCCTGCACGAGTGCGGACGGATCGAACCCGGGATGTGGGCGTGGGGACACGTGAACCGGTGGGGCAGCGCGCTGACCTACCTCGGGGCGGGCGGGGACGTCGACCTGCACTGGCGCTTCGACGCGATGCGCGGCGCCCACCCCGAGTTCGCCGAGCTGTGGCCACGCCGCGAGCTCGTGGCGCTCGGCGGCACCGAGCTCGCGACGCTGAGCACCCGCGACGCCTTCCACCACCTCGCCGGGCACCGCGAGGGCTGGATCTGGGCGCGCACCCTGGTCGACCTGCGCCGGCTCTCCCGCGACCCGGCCGTGTTCGACGGCGACCTGGCGCCGCACGCGGCGGTGTCCCTCGCGGTGGCCCGGGAGGTCGTCGGACTGCCCGCCGCCGTACCGAGCGAGATCCATGCCCGGCTCGACCGGGTCCCCGACGCCCACCTCGAGCGGGCCCGCCGCCACCACGGCCTCGGCGTCCGGGCGACGTACGGCGGGGGCGCGGGGAGCGCGGTCGCGCTCCGCAACCACCTGATGGCGAGCCGGTCGCCCGCCGACCTCGGTCAGGCAGCGATGATCCTGGTCCTCCCGGCGCACGCCGCACTCGTGGTCAGGTCCCGAACCGCCTGGACGGGCGTGCCGGTCGCGTTGCTGCTGCGCGCCCGCAACCTGGTGCGGGGCGTGCTGGCACGGTTCAGACGCGATGCACCTTGTGCGGAGCAGCCTGAGCTCGCGGCTTGATGACCATCTCGTCGATGTTGACGTGCGGTGGGCGGGTGGCGACCCAGGTGATCGCATCGGCGATGTCGTCGGCTACCAGCGGCTCGGCCACCCCGGCGTAGACCGCGTCGGCCTTCGCCCGGTCCCCGTCGAAGCGCACCAGCGCGAACTCGTCGGTCCGCACCATTCCCGGTGCGACCTCGCACACCCGGACCGGCTGGGCGACCAGCTCGAGGCGCAGCGTCTCGGTGACGACCTTCGTGCCGTGCTTCGCCGCGGTGTAGCCGGCGCCGCCCTCGTAGGCCACCCGTCCGGCGATCGAGCCGACGTTGATGATCGTGCCGGCGCCGCCGGCGTCTCCACTCGCGATCAGCGCGGGCAGCAACGCCCGGGTGACCTGCATCAGTCCGACCACGTTGACGTCGTACATCCGGCGCCACTGGTCGGCGTCGCCCTCGGCAACGGGAGACGACCCGAAGGCGCCGCCCGCGTTGTTCACGAGTACGTCGACCCGCGGGCCCGCCGCGGCGGCCAGTGCCGCGACGGACTCGGCGTCCGTGACGTCACAGACGACGGCGCGGCCGCCGATCTCGGCCGCGAGTGCCTCGATCCGGTCGGCCCGGCGCGCTGCGCAGATGACCTCGAAGCCGGCGTCCGCGAGGTGGCGCGCGGTGGCGGCACCGATGCCGCTGGAGGCTCCGGTCACGACGGCGAGGGGCTTGATCATGAACGTCATTCTTGCCGGACGGGAATGCCGGGCACACTGGGAGGGTTGACCAATCGCCCGGGATTCGGCGACACGAGTGGCACGAGGAGGTGGCATGGGGGAGTCCGGACCGTCCGACATCGGACGCGTCGCGATGATCAGCCTGCACACCTCGCCCCTGGACCAGCCCGGGACCGGTGACGCGGGCGGCATGAACGTCTACGTCGTCGAGGTCGCCCGTCGCCTCGCCCAGCGCGGCATCGAGGTCGACATCTTCACCCGCGCGACCAGCTCCAGCCTGGCGCCCGTCGTCGCGATGTCGCCCGGCGTCACCGTGCACCACGTGCACGCCGGGCCCTTCGAGGGCCTGACCAAGGAGCAGCTGCCCGGCCAGCTCTGCGTCTTCGCCCGCGACGTGCTGCGGGCCGAGGCCGCCCATCCCGCCGGCCACTTCGACGTCGTGCACTCCCACTACTGGCTCTCCGGCCAGGTCGGCGCCCTCGCGCGCGACCGGTGGGGCGTGCCGCTCGTGCACTCCATGCACACGATGGCCAAGGTCAAGAACGAAGCGCTGGCTGAGGGCGACACCCCCGAGCCGCTGGAGCGCGAGATCGGCGAGGAGCAGGTGGTCGAGTCGGCTGACGTGCTGATCGCGAACACGGACCTCGAGGCCAAGCAGCTGATCAACCTGTACGACGCCGAGCCGGCCCGTGTCGAGGTCGTGCACCCGGGCGTCGACACCGACGTCTTCCGGCCGTTGTCGCCCGCGGAGCGGTCGGCCGCGCGGCGGGCCCGCGACCTGTCCGATGACGCACTCGTGCTGCTCTTCGCCGGTCGCATCCAGCCGCTCAAGGCCCCCGACGTGCTCCTGCGCGCCGTCGCCGAGCTGCTGTTCCGGCGCCCCGACCTCCGTTCGCGGCTGGTCGTGCCCATCGTCGGTGGCCCGTCCGGCAGCGGGCTCGAGCGGCCCACGGCACTGGCCAACCTGGCGGCCGAGCTCCGCATCGACGACGTGGTCCGCTTCGTGCCGCCGGTCCCGCAGCACGAGCTCGCAGGCTGGTACTCCGCCTCCACCCTCGTCGCGGTCCCGTCCTACAACGAGTCCTTCGGACTGGTCGCCGCCGAGGCGCAGGCTGCCGGGGCGCCGGTCGTCGCCGCCGCCGTCGGTGGGCTCACGACCGTCGTCCGCGACGGCCACAGCGGCCTGCTGGTCGACAGCCACGAGTCGCACGACTGGGCGCTCGCCCTCGAGCGGGTCGTTGCCGACGCCGACCTCCGTGAGCGGCTCGCCGCGGGCGCCCTGGTGCAGTCCGAGAGGTTCTCGTGGGACGCGACGGCCGCCCAGACGCTGGCCGTCTACGAGCGGGCCCATTCGCTCATGCGGCAGGAAGTAGGCTCGTCCGTGTGAGTGAACCCGCGGACGTCGTACGCACGTATCTTGCGGACAACGACATCGAGTTCGAGGAGTCGACCCCGGGCACCTTCACCTTCTCTTTGCCCGGTGAGAAGAAGCTCCAGACGCCGGTCCGTCTCGACGTCGGTTCGCACGCACTCGGGGTGCACGCGTTCGTGTGCCGACGTCCCGACGAGGAGTTCGAACGCGTCTACCGCTGGCTCCTCGAGCGCAACCTGAAGATGTACGGCGTCGGGTTCGCCCTCGATCACCACGGCGACATCTACCTGGACGCGCGGCTGCCGCTGTCGTCCGCCACGCCGGCCGACCTCGACAAGCTGCTCGGCTCGGTGCTGACCTACGCCGACGAGTCGTTCAACACGATCCTCGAGCTCGGCTTCGAGTCCTCCATCCGCAAGGAGTGGCAGTGGCGTCTCGACCGGGGCGAGTCGACAGCCAACCTGGAAGCGTTCCGCGGCTGGCTGGAGACGGACGCCGCGGAGACCGACTCAGGCTCGTGACAGCCGGGCCGCCTGCTTCAGCAGGTGGTTCCTCTCGGGCAGGTTCGGCGCCTTGCCTGCCGCGATCACGTAGAGCCGCGCCGCCTCAGTGACGTTGCCGGCCTGCTCCTGCAGCCACGCGGCGACCGCATCGTGACGCGGCAGGTCGGGATCGAGCGGTTCGAGCGCCTTCAGGCCCGCCATCGGACCGTCGGCCGCCCCGACGGCGACCGCCCGGTTGAGCAGCACCATCGGGCTGGGGGACAGGCGGACCAGCTCGTCGTACCACTCGAGGATCTGGACCCAGTCGGTCTCCTCGGCGCGGGCGGCGTCGTCGTGGAGGGCGGCGATCGCGGCCTGGACCTGGTACTCGCCCAGCGCGTCGCGGGCCAGCGCGCCCTGCAGGATCGCGACCGCTTCGCCGATCATGACCGTGTCCCACAGGGACCGGTCCTGGTCGGCGAGCGCCACGAGCGTGCCGGTGGCGGTACGGCGGGCGGCCCGGCGCGCGTGGTGCAGCAACATCAGCGCCAGGAGGCCGTCCATTTCCGCTTTTGCCCCTTGCCCTGAGCCTGTCGAAGGGTCGGTCGTGGCAGCCAGCTGCCGGGTCAGCCGGATCGCCTCCTCGGCGAGGTCGACCTCGCCCGTGAAGCCCTCGTTGAAGATCAGGTAGAGCACACGGAGCACGGCGGTGACCTCGCCGGGGCGCGCGAACGGCTGCCCGTCGATCGTCCGCTTGGCGCGGGAGATCCGCTGCGCCATCGTCGCCTCCGGCACCAGGAACGCCCGCGCGACCTGCGCCGTGGTCAGGCCGCCGACCGCCCGCAGGGTCAGCGCCACCGCGGACGCCGGCGTGAGGTTCGGGTGGCAGCAACGGCTCAGCAGGAGCAGGGTGTCGTCGGCCTGCTCGGTCGGCCCGGGTTCGGGTTCGAGGTGGTGCTGGAGCTCGCGCCGGTTGCGGGCCGACACGGAGCGGTGCTCATCGATCATCTTCCGGCCGGCCACGGTGATCAGCCACGCACGCGGGTCGTCGGGCATGGCGTCCGGCCATCGCCGTACGGCTTCGAGAAGGGCTTCCTGGACGGCATCCTCGGCCGCCGCGAACTCGATGCCGCGACGGACGAGGACGCCCAGGACCTGCGGGGTCAGCTCCCGCAGCAGGTCCTCGTTCACTCGGTGACCACGGGCGGTTCGCCGTAGAACGGGCGCACCTCGATCCATTCGTGGATCGGCCGGCCGCCCTTCCCGGGCGCGGCCGACAGGCTGGCAGCCGCTTCGTAGGCCCGCTCCTGCGAGTCGACGTCGATGATCATCCAGCCGGCGATCAGCTCCTTGGTCTCCGGGAACGGGCCGTCGGTGACGGGCGGCTTGCCCTCGCCGTCGTACCGGACGAAGGTGCCCGCGGGCTCCAGCGCCTGCCCGTCGACGAACTCGCCACGCTCGGCCATCTCGTCGGCCCACGTCCGCATGAACTCGACGTGGGCGGTGATCTCGTCCGGCTCCCACTGGTCCATCGGCACGTTGGTGCCGGGCAGCCAGTCCGGGCCACTGGTGCGGTTGTAGTGCTTGAGCAAGAGGTACTTGGCCATCGTGGTCTCCTTGGGTCCGAGGTGGCCATTCTTGCCACCTTCACCCCAGGGACGGAGCCCTTGGCGGGTTCTCGACATGGACTGGCAAGAAATCGATGGGGAGTTGTCGGTGCCAGTCCCTAGGGTGAGGGAGTGACGAACCGCGGCTGGACCCTGTTCCTGGCGATGTGCCTGATCTGGGGCCTGCCCTACCTCTTCATCAGGATCGCCGTCGAGCACGTGTCGCCGGCCGAGCTCGTCTTCCTGCGTACGGCGCTCGCGGCCGTGGTCCTGCTGCCGATCGCGCTGATGCGCCGCGAGGTTGCCGCGGTGCTCGCCCGCTGGCAGCCGCTGGTCCTGTTCGCGGTCATCGAGATCATGATTCCGTGGGTGCTCCTGGGGCACGCGGAGCAACGGATCTCCTCGTCGCTCGCCGGACTGCTGGTCGCCGCGGTGCCGTTGTTCGGGGCGCTGGCGTTCCTGATCACGGCCCACGCCGAGCGGTTCACGCTCAAGCAGCTGGGAGGGCTGGTCCTGGGCTTCGCCGGCGTGGCGTGCCTGGTCGGGCTCGACCTCGGTCACCTCGACATGCTGGCCGTGGCGGAGATGCTGGGCGTCGCGATCTGCTACGCCGCCGGACCCCTGATCCTGGCGCGGTGGTTCTCCGACGTCTCCGGGCTCGGCGTGATGGCCTGCGCGCTGACGCTCACGGCCGTCGTCTACGCGCCCTTCGGGGTGGCGAACCCGCCCACCGGCCTGCCCACCGAGGCCTGGGTCAGCATCGGCGTGCTGTCCCTGGTGTGCACCGCGCTGGCCTTCGTGGTCTTCCTCGACCTGATCAAGGAGGCCGGACCCACGCGGTCGACGATCATCACCTACGTCAACCCCGCCGTGGCGATCGTGCTCGGCGTGATCGTGCTCGACGAGAAGATCACCAACGGCATGATCGTCGGCTTCCCGCTGATCCTGGTGGGGTGCCTGGTGGCCGCGGGCGGGCGCAGCGCGGCGGTCGCGACCGTCGAGCCTGCGGCGGACGTCGCCCTCGAGTGCGATCCGCCTGCGGAGGTCGAGGAGGTCGAGGAGGTCGCTCAGCGACCGTCTCGAGACCCAGGTCAGACCTCGAGCTTGTAGCCCAGCCCGCGCACGGTGACGAGGTACTTCGGCTCGCTCGGCTCCGGCTCGAGCTTGGCGCGGAGCCGCTTCACGTGGACGTCGAGCGTCTTGGTGTCGCCGACGTAGTCCGAGCCCCAGACGCGGTCGATGAGCTGACCACGGGTCAGCACCCGGCCGGGGTTGCGCAGGAACATCTCGAGGAGCTCGAACTCCTTGAGCGGCAGCCGCTGCTCGACGCCGTCGACGGTGACGACGTGGCGTTCGACGTCCATCCGGACCGGTCCGGCCTCGAGGGTGTCGGGGAGCAGCTCGGCCTCGTTGCCGCGGCGCAGCACGGCGCGGATCCGGGCGACCAGCTCGCGCGGGGAGTACGGCTTGGTGACGTAGTCGTCGGCGCCGAGCTCGAGCCCGACGACCTTGTCGACCTCGTCGTCCTTCGCGCTGACCATGATCACCGGGACGTTCGACGTCTGCCGGATGGTGCGGCAGACCTCGGTGCCGGGGATGCCCGGGAGCATCAGGTCCAGCAGCACGATGTCGGCGCCGTTGCGGTCGAACTCCTTCAGCGCCTCGTTGCCGTCTGCGGCGATCGCGACCTCGAAGCCTTCCTTGCGGAGCAGGTAGGCGAGGGCATCGCTGTAGCTCTCCTCGTCTTCGACGACAAGCACTCGGGTCATGGGGACTTCTCCTGATCTTCGGTGCGTACGTCCGGGGAATCCGGTCCGGACGCAAGGGGGGCGAGCCGGATGAGCGGCCTCGCCTCGTGGTGGTCGGGGTGTTGGGGAAGGGAGAGCGTGAAGGTGGAGCCCTGGCCCTCGACGGACCAGACCCGCACCTCCCCGCCGTGGGTGGCGGCGACGTGCTTGACGATGGACAGGCCGAGGCCGGTCCCGCCGGTGGAGCGGTGGCGGGCGGGGTCCACCCGGTAGAACCGCTCGAAGATCCGGTCGACCTCGGCCTCGGGGATGCCGATGCCCTGGTCGATCACCGAGATCTCGATCGCGGCGCCGACCCGCTTGCGGGTGACGACGACGCGCGAGTTCGGTTCGGAGTACGCGACGGCGTTCGCGACCAGGTTGGCCACGGCAGCGCTCACCTGCTTCTCGCTGCCGAGGACCTTCAGGCCTTCGTCGCCCTCGGCGATGATCGAGATGTCCTTCGCGGTGGCGTTCATGCTGCTGCCGTCGACCGCAGCGGCGACGATCTCGTCGATCGAGACGGGCGTGGGGGAGTCGATCGGCTCGTCGCCCTGGAGCCGCGAGAGCTCGATGATCTGCAGGATCAGCCGCGACAACCGGTCGCTCTCGGTGAGCATGCGCGACGCGAAGCGGTAGACCGCTTCGGGATCGTCCGAGGCGTCCTGTACCGCTTCCGCGAGGAGCCGGATCGCGCCGATCGGCGTCTTCAGCTCGTGGCTGACGTTGGCGACGAAGTCGCGCCGTACGGCGTCGACCTGTCGCTCGCGCGTCCGGTCCTCGACCAGGGCCAGGACCAGCCGCGAGCCGAGCGGCGCGACCCGGGCCGTGACGTGGCGGGGGACACCGGCCGCCCGCGGCACGATCAGCTCCGTCTCGCGGATCTGGCCGTCGCGGCGGACCTTGCGGATCAGGTTGCCGAGCTCCTCCGACAGCAGGCTGGTGCCGCGGACGAAGCCCATGGCGTACGCCGGCGCGGAGGCCTTGAGGACGACGTCGGACTCGTCGACGACGACCGCGCTGCTGCGCAGCACGGAGAGCACGGCGGCGACCCCGTCCGGCACCTGTGGTTCCTCGGGAGCGACGTACTGTCGTTGCTGACGATCACTGAGGTACCAGGCGAACATCGCGCCGCCGGACACGAGGGCGCCGAGGATCGCGGCCAGGAAGGCCTGCGTCGTCGGTTCCACGTTTCGATCGTACGGCTCGGCGCGGTTTGCGCCGGGAATCGGCGAGCCCGACCTTCGCGATGTTCACCCCCCGTTCACCGGCATGCGCCGGTTGGTCACCTCTGTTCCCTAGTCTCTGCCACATGCGTGACGCCTACATTGACCAGCTCGATGCGATCTTCGAGGACCTCGCGGGCATTGCCCGCCGGGTCCAGGTCGCCGTCGGCCAGGCCACCACGGCCCTGATGACCGGTGACTCCACGATCGCGGAGAAGGTCATCAGCGACGACGCCGCGATCGACCGCGCCCGCGAGCAGGTCGAGGAGAACGCCTTCAGCCTGCTCTCCCTGCAGCAGCCGGTTGCCCGCGACCTGCGCACCGTCGTCGCGGCGCTGCGGATGGTCGCCGAGCTCGAGCGGATGGGTGACCTGTCCGTGCACGTCGCCAAGGTCGCACGCCTGCGGGTGCCGGACGTCGCCGTGCCCGAGGAGGCCCGCCCGACGATGACGCGGATGGCCGAGGTGGCCGAGGACATGGTCTCGCGCGTCTGTGACGTCATCGCCGGTCGTGACGTCGAGGCGGCGATCGCCCTGGGTCGCGACGACGAGGAGATGGACCAGCTTCGTCGTACCAGCTTCTCCGAACTGCTCTCCGACGACTGGTCGCACGGCGTCGAGGCGGCCGTCGACATCGCCCTGCTCGGCCGCTACTACGAGCGCATCGCCGACCACGCGGTCTCGATCGCGAACCGCGTCATCTTCGTGGTGACCGGGCACAATCCGGTCCCGGCTGCCTGAGGCCCGCACAGACGAACCGGCCCGCCCCGTGCCAACGGGGCGGGCCGATCTGCATCTCCGGGGTCAGGACACCTCGACCTCGGCCCGGATGGCCTCTGGAGCCGGTACGGCGGCCGCCCGGGGTCGGGCGAGCAGCGTGGCCGCACTCGCGAGGCCGATCGCGGCGATGATCGCGGCCGCGGCGAACCCGGCGTGGGCCCCGGCCAGGAAGTCCCCGGGAACGTTGTGTGAGGCGTAGACCGACGCGACCACGGCCAGGCCCACCGCGCCGCCCAGCTGCTGCATGGTCTGCAGCAGGCCGGAGGCCGCACCGGCGTGCTCGGGCTCGACGCCGAGCAGCGCGAGCGAGGTGATCGGCATGAAGCTGCCGCCCATGCTCAGGCCCATCAGGAGCAGGGCCGGGAAGATGCCGGTCCAGTAGTTCGTCGTGGAGTCGATCTGGAGGAGGAAGATGAAGCTGGTGAGCGTGCCGGTGGCGCCCGCGACGATGATCGGCGGCTGCCGGAAGCGGGCGACCAGTCGTGGGGTGATCCGCGACATGGTGAACACGCTCAGCGGGATCGGCAGGAACGCGAAGCCGGTCTGGAGCGGTCCGTAACCGAGGTCCTCCTCGAAGTACTGCACCATCAGGAAGAACGTGGCCAGCATGCCGCCGTACAGGCCGGCCATGGTGACGAGGGTGGCCACGCGGGAGCGGCTGCGCAGCAGGTCCAGGCGCAGGAGCGGGTGGCTGTGACGGGTCTCGGTGAGGACCAGGACGATCGCGAGGAGGGCGGCGAGGGCGAGCCCGGCGATGGTCGCAGCGGATCCCCAGCCTTGCTCGGGCGCCTTGATCAGGGTCCACACGAGGGCGACCGCAGCGCCGGTGGCGCTCACGGCACCCACGACGTCGAAGCGGCCCGGGCGACGGGGAGTGTCGGCGACGTACCGACGCACGGTGAGCAGGACCGCGATCCCGATCGGCACGTTGATGAAGAGGGTCCAGCGCCACGACAGCAGGTCAGTGAGGACGCCGCCCAGCAGCATGCCGAGCGCGGCGCCACCCGAGGAGACGGCGGTGAACAGGGCCAGCCCGCGGTTGCGGGCGGTCTCGTCGCGGGCGGTGGTGGTGATCAGGGCGAGGACGGACGGTGCGGCGACGGCGGCGCCGACGCCCTGGAGGGCGCGGGCCGTCACGAGCATCCACGGTTCGGTGGCGAGGCCGCCGAGCAACGAGAAGAGGGTGAAGACGGCGAGACCGGCCCAGAAGACCGTGAGTCGGCCGAAGACGTCGCCGAGCCGCCCGCCGAGGAGCAGCAGCCCACCGAAGGCCAGCGCGTAGCCGTTGAGGACCCACGACAGGGACGCGGGGCCGAAGTTGAGGTCGGTGGCGATGTGGGGGAGTCCGACGTTCATGACGGCGGAGTCGAGGACCAGCATCAGCTGGGCGAGCAGAACGATGGAGATGCCGGCGGACGTCGTGCGGTCGGTGGACCGCGGCGCCGCTGGGGAGAGCGTGGTGGAAGACAAGGGTGATGTCCTGTTCTGGTCGGGGTGACCGGGGTACTCTTTAGCGGAGGGTGACTCCGGTTGCTCTTCCACGATACGGAGGGTGTCTCCGTTTAGCAAGGAAAAAGGTGAACTCGTTGCGCGCCGATGCCGTCCGCAACCGTGAGCACATCGCGGACATCGCCCGTCAGCTCTTCCGCGAGAAGGGCTACGACGCCGTGTCGATGGATGAGGTCGCCAAGACCGCCGGGGTCGGAGTCGGGACGCTCTACCGACACTTCCCGACCAAGGAGGCCCTGTACGACGCCGCCATCCAGGCCTGGGTCGAGACGGTGAATGCCGCGGCGGCGAAGTCACTGGCCGGCGAGGGCAGTCCGCGCGACCGGCTGCTCGCGTGGTTCGATGCGTACGTCGAGTTCCTCACCCGTCACAAGGGCGCTGCGTGGCGGATCACCAGCGCGCTGGGTGACGAGGGCTCACCCTTCGCGGCGAAGTGCCGGACCTACCTCGACGCGAACCAGCGGGTCATCGATGCGCTGGCCGCCGAGGGCTCGATGCGCCGCGACGTCGACGCCATGCAGCTGTGCCGACTCGTGGGTGGCGTCGCCGCGGTCGTCGACAACAGCGATCTCGACCCGGTGGCAGCGAACGCGATGCTGGCTGTCGTGGCCGACGGGGTGTTGGCCGACAGGTGAGGTTCGCCGGCCAGCCGGTGAAGCCCGGTGTGCGACCTCAGCCGATGAGGTTGCCACGTGCCGACGAGGCTGTGTTGTTCGCGTCTCCGGAGTAAGCGGCGACGTAGCCGCCGTTGAGGGTCAGCCCGAGCCGCTGGGCATTGGCATCGCACGTCGCGACGCCCTGGGCGTCCGTCGTGGCGGTGCAGAGCAGGGTCTTGCCGGTGGTGAAGGTGACGGGGTAGCCCGCCACCGGCCGGCCGTTGCCGGTCAGTGTTGCGCGCAGGACTGCCTTGGGCAGCAGCCACGGGTTCAGGCCGAGGAAGACCGGCGCCGCGGTGAGCGTCGTCGTACGACGCGTGACGACGAGAGGGCCAGGGTTGGCGGCGGTGCTGGGTACGAAGGCGGCGGTCCCGGTGAAGCGGGCGCCGACCGTGTGGGTCCCGACGGCCAGGTCTGCCCTCTCCAGCACGGCGGAGGAGACGCCGTCGCCCGGATTGCCGACCGGTGTCACCGGCACCTCCACGCTGTGGCCATCGATCCGGAACGTGACCGAACCCGACGTCGGCGCTCCCAGGGCAGTCACGTCGGCGCGCACGACGGCCTCGATCCGTACGTTGTCGCCGTACGTCGCCGGGGCCGGGGTGACCGACAGCTCCGTGGTGGTCGCGACCTGGTGGACCTCGAGGTCGCGGGCCAGGTAGTCCCCGTCGTAGCGGCTGTCGCCCGAGTAGATCATCACCAAGTCAACCAGCCCGGCCGGGAGGTCGGTCGTGGTCAGGGTTGCCGTGCCGTCAGGCCCGACGGGGCGGACCGCGAGGTTCGTGTGGTTGTAGCGGAAGGTCACCGTTCCGCTGGGCGTGGCCGCATCCGCCGCCGTTGCAAACGGGGTGTCGACCGTGGCGGTGAGCGTGACGCGCTCGCCTGCCCAGATCCACTCGGGTGTCGTGGCCAGGGCCAGTGCCGAAGGGGTCTTGTCCACCCAGATGTCGTAGGTGTAGGTCGACGGGGCGAACCGTTCGTTGCCGGCGTAGGAGAGGACGAACTCGTAGTCGCCCGGCTCCAGCAGTGGCAAGGGGACGACGGCCTCGCTGGCGGGGATGTCGTCCGGCGTGGGACTCAGCGTGCCTCCGCCGATGCGTTGGCCGTCGATCTCGACGGACACCGTGCCGTCGGGCGGCACTCCGGTTTCGCTGATGACCCTGACGTTCAACGAGTCGGACTCGCCGTAGTGGATGAGCGTCGACCTGCCATCCAGGTAGATGCCAGTCTCCGCAGGCGTGCCTTCGGCGCGCGCCGGTGCGAGCGGCACCAGTCCGGCCGCCACGAGGGGCAGGGACAGGACGATGGCGGAGAGCAGGCGTCGGAGCACCGTCAGATTGAATCAGTCTGACGGCGTGTGTGGACCCGAACGGCAAGGGTCCGTCGAAATCGGACTGTGGTGTCTCTGGTCAGCGGCCCTGGTTGGCCACGGCCGCCGCAGCAGCTGCAGCCGCTTCGGGGTCGAGGTAGCGCCCGCCAGGAACGGTCGGCGCGAGGGTGGTCTCGTCGAGCTCGTAGACCAGCGGCATGCCCGTGGGGATGTTGAGCCCGGCGATGTCGGTGTCGCTGATCTGGTCCAGGTGCTTCACGATCGCGCGCAGGCTGTTGCCGTGGGCAGCGACCAGGACGGTGTTGCCGGCCCGGAGGTCCGGCACGATCCCGGCATCCCAGTAGGGGAGCAGGCGGGTGATGACGTCCTTGAGGCACTCGGTGCGCGGCAGCTCGTCGCCGAGGTCGGCGTACCGGGGGTCGGCGGACTGTGAGAACTCGCTGCTGTCGTCCAGCGGCGGCGGCGGGATGTCGAACGAGCGGCGCCAGAGCATGAACTGGTCCTCGCCGTACTGCTCGCGGACCTGCGCCTTGTCCTTGCCCTGCAGGTCGCCGTAGTGGCGCTCGTTGAGGCGCCAGGAGCGGCGGACGGGGATCCAGTGCCGGTCGGCGGCGTCGAGGGCGAGCGCAGCGGTGTTGATCGCCCGGCGCTGCAGCGAGGTGTGGAGGACGTCCGGCAGCAGGCCGGCTTCCTTCAGCAGCTCGCCGCCACGGACGGCCTCGGCGCGGCCCTTGTCGGTCAGGGCAACGTCGACCCAGCCGGTGAAGAGGTTCTTCGCGTTCCATTCGCTCTCGCCGTGGCGGAGCAGGATGAGCGTGAACGCCATCAGTGAGCGCCCTCCGGAGCGGGGGCTTCGTCGGCACAGTTGAAGCGGGCGTCGCCGCCCTCCTCCGCGTGCTCGTCCCCGGCGTGCTCCGACTCCTCGGCGTGCTCTTCCTCGGCAGCAGCGTCGGCGGCCTCGCCGTCCTCGGCGTGGTCCGACTCCTCGGCCTCGCCCTCGGCTGCCTCGGTCGGGATCTGGGTGTACTGGAAGCAGTTCTTGACGACCGGGACGTTCAGGCTGACCGTCTCGCCGGTGCTGAAGCCCAGCTCGAGGGTGACGACGTCGCCGGCGGTGAAGTCGCCGGTCACGGGGATGACGGCGTCCTCGGCGAGGTTGACCGCCTTGCGGCCGGGGATCTCGACGGCCTCGAACTTCGCGGTGGCCTTGCCCTCGGGCGACGTCACCGAGTCCAGCGCGGCGTCCTTGTCGAGGTTGTTCGCGAGCGACCCGATCAGGCGGCCCTTGCCGGTGGCGGAGGCGAGCAGCCGGATGCCGAGGGCGTCGACCGTGGCCTCCCGGTTGTTCTCACCGGCAGCGATCGTGTTGACGCGGTCGGTGGGGTAGTCGAAGCCGCAGGACGACAGGGTCATGGCGGCGGGCACGAGGGCCAGCAGCAGTCCGGCGATCGCAGTCGGGCGCAGGTGGTGCATCTCGGCAGGCCTCCGCAGCTCTCTCTTCATCGGCCGTTGCAACGGCCCCTGGTTCCGGGTCGGTGCTCCCGGTGGCGTACGCCGCGGGAGCGGCCACACTCTAGCGGTCTCCGGCATCGGCGAGGCGTCCGGCTCGGACTGATGGTCAGCGGCTGAGGCCGACCTTGGCGCCCATCACGACGAGCAGGATGGTGATCACCGCTGTGTAGAGGGTGGCGAGGGCCAGCAATCGCGTCGCCCCGAGCTTGAGGCCCAGCTTGAGCGGCAGATAGGTCCAGCCGTCCTCGTGGTCGGCGACCAGGCCCCACACGGCGCGCAGGAAATGGATGCCGATGCCGAGCAGGGCCGACAGGACCACGATCGACGTCTCGGGGGCACTGCCGACGGCCTGGCCGCCCCAGCCGCCGTAGGACAGGTACGCGGGCAGCAGCGCGAACGACGCCGCCCACGACCACCACGAGAAGAAACCGGTGCGGAGCACGATGTTGCCGAGCATCCCGACGGCGACCGCTGCGAGGTACAGGCAACCGGCGCGGATGCCGGTGGTGATGGACAACGGCACGAGCAGCAAGGTCGCCACCACGATCGCGTACCAGACCGTCTCGGGCTGGAGACGTCCCATCGCGAGCGGCTTGCCCTTGAGGCCGTGGGACTTGTCGCGCTGGCGGTCGACGATGTCGTTGTGCCAGCCGAGGATGGTCTGGCCGACCAGGACGGCGAGGAGTACGACGCCCGCCTCGCGGGCCGGGCGGCCGGCGATCGCGGCCACGAGGCCCATCGCGACGGCGGTGCCGATGGCCTGCTTGGCGTGCGCCGCCTGCAGGAGCTGCAACGGGACGACCTCGGCGGGATTGCGGCCGCCGAACAGCACGCCGACCAGGCCGGTGGCCGGCTCGTAGGTCGGCTCGACGACGCCGCCGTAGAAGTCGTCGTCCTCGTCCTCGGCGTCGGCTTCGGCGTCATCAACCTCGTCGAGCCCGGTCTCCGCGTCGGGATCGAGGTCGGCCTCGAGTGCGGCGTCGTCCAGGTCCGGCTCTGCCTCCGACTCTGCCTCCGACTCGGCCTCGAGGTCAGGGTCGAGGTCTGCTTCGAGGTCGGGTTCGAGGCCCGCATCCGGGTCCGCGTCGAGGTCCGCCTCGAGGGGAACCTCGGCGGCCGTCCCCTCGGGCGCGGACGCCTCCGCGGGGTCGACCTGCTCCTCCACAGAGCTGGTGTCCTCCCCGGCAGGGCGGCCGCGTCGCCAACGCTGCGTCTTTGCCATGCCGAGCAGTATTGACCACGGTCCGGCCCCGTGTGCGCGGGCCCGCCGAAACGTCCGTCCCACATCGATGTCGGTCCGATGGCCGGTGGGGGGTCGTCGTACCCCGGTCAGGTGATCTGTCTCACGGGGCAACCGTGCTGGCCGAACACACCTCACCCCCGTTGTCAAGCCAGCTATTGCGGCCCTGACCTGCGCAAACGCTTTCTGGGACTGGCCCGGGGCGTGGTAGCATAGGTCACCCTAGGAAGGGGCTTTTCACATATGACTTTCACCGTCGGCGAAACGGTCGTCTACCCCAATCACGGGGCTGCGGTCATCGAAAACATCGAGATGCGGACGATCAAGGGGGAACCTCGGGAGTACCTCGTTCTCCGGATCGTCGCCCAGCAGGACCTGGTTGTCCGGGTTCCTGCCTGCAACCTCGATCTTGTCGGGGTCCGCGACGTGGTGGACAAGGAAGGCCTGGACCGTGTGTTCGGCGTTCTTCGGGCCGAGCACGTCGAGGAGCCGACCAACTGGTCGCGTCGCTACAAGGCGAACCTCGAGAAGTTGCACAGTGGCGATGTCATGAAGGTGGCCGAGGTCGTCCGCGACCTGTGGCGCCGTGAGCGTGACCGTGGCCTGTCGGCCGGCGAGAAGCGGATGCTCGCCAAGGCTCGTCAGATCCTCGTCTCCGAGCTCGCGCTCGCTGAGCACACCAACGAGGACAAGGCCGAGACGATCCTCGACGAGGTCCTCGCCTCGTAGGGTCCGCCCCGATCTGAATCGACGACGTCATACGGTGGGGTTCTGATGAACCCGCATCCGTATGACGTCGTCGACATTTACGCCCCTGTCTCGGGGATGGTGGTCGACGAGGGCCGGGGCGCCCTGCCGTACCACCTGATCCATGGTGAATCGCTCGTCGCTGCCGCCGCCTGGGCCGCCGGCGAGGCGCGGGTCGACCTGATCGACCAGAGCGTGCCGTGGGAGTTCGTCGCCGAGCGTGGCGAGGCCGTGCTGCTGCACGACCCGCTGTGCCCGATGACCCCGCCGGCCTTCCTCGCCCGCTGCGCCGACAAGGCCGGGGTCGAGGACCGGATCATCGTCGGGGTCCGTCCGGTCACCGACACCGTCAAGGTCGTGGACGACGGCGCCCTGGGCGAGACGGTCGATCGCGACCAGCTGGTCGCGATCTGCTCGCCGGTGGTGCTGCCCGCCTCTGTCGTGGAGGACCTGTTCGGCGAGGGCGGAGACCTGCCCTCGACCGACTTCGTCGAGCTGGTCGCGCTCCTGCGCGAGCGGTACGGCGACGAGCGGGTCGCGTTCGTCGAGGCGCCTCCCGAGGCCCGACGGGTGTCCTCGGACGAGGACATCGCGGTCCTGGCCGCCCTGACCGACCGGCCCTGACGGCCCTGCCTGGCCGGTTACTGCTCGAGCAGTGCCTCGGCCACCGGCAGGTCCTCGGCGAAGGTGACCTTGAGGTTCCTCGCCCCGGCGGGGACCGCCCGGATGGTGCCTGCGCCGGGTGCGAACCGGTCGAACGCGGCTGCGGTGTCGGTCCCGTCGAAGCCGGCCGCTGTCGCCGCGGCGTAGGCCGCGATCAGTGGTGCGGCCCGGAACGCCTGCGGTGTCTGGACACCGACGAGGGCCCGGTCCGAGCGGGGGAACAGGCCTGCCAGTTCGAGCGTGGGTACGGCGCCGCCGTACTCCCGGGCAATGGTGATGACCTGCGCGAACAGGTCGGCGCGGGCGAGTGGCCGGGCGCCGTCGTGGATGGCGATGACGTCGATCTCGCCGGCGGCGACGCGGGGAGCGAGCAGGTCCAGGGCCGCCTGCTCGGAGGCCTGGCGAGTGGCGCCGCCGTCGATGAGGAGCACTTCCCGGTCCCCGAGGTGAGGTGCCAGTGCCTCGGCGATCGTGGTGCGCTCGCCCGGTCGGCAGACCACGACAACGGGGTCGACGCCGGGGACGGACAGGGCGGTCTGGACGGACCAGGCCAGCAGCGGTCGGTCCCGCAGGGTCAACAACACCTTGTTCACGTCCGCGCCGACGCGGGTGCCGCTCCCGGCGCCGAGCACGACCACTGCAGCTGTTGGCACCGGCCGAGAGTAGCCCGATCGGGATGCCGGGCAGCGGCCGGGAGCCGAGCAACTGGGAGAAAGCGTTTTCCTCCCCGTTACACAGCGAAACGCTGGCGAGAACAACTCCGACCTACGTTCACAGGCATGACAGGTCGCGGGGCCGTGGAGGAATGGCAGCCGGTCTGCCGGATGGCCGAGCTCGAGGTCGATCGCGGTGTGACCGCGCTCGTGCATGGGCAGGCGATCGCCATCTTCCGGACGGGGGACGACGCGGTCTACGCGCTGGGTAACCACGACCCGTTCGCGCGGCATGCGATCGGCGGCATCTCGAAGGGCATCGTCGGCCGCCGCGGGGAGACCCCGTTCGTTGCGTCACCGGCGCATCGGCACGCCTTCGACCTGCGCAGCGGTCGGTGCCTCGACGACGTCCACGCCGCCGTTCCGGCGTACGACGTCAAGGTGGTCGAGGGCGTCGTGCTGGTCGGGCACCGCAAGGCTGCGGCAGCCTCCGCCTGACGCCGAATGGCGGACCGGCGGCAGGCGTCCGGGTCAGTCCGTCGTCGTGATCAGGGCGGTCGCGATCGCCGCGACTCCTTCGCCGCGACCGGTCAGGCCCAGCCCGTCGGTCGTGGTGGCGGACAGCGAGACCGGCGCACCCAGCACCCCGGACAGCGCGGCTTCGGCCTCCGCCCGGCGTGGCCCGATCTTCGGCCGGTTGCCGATCACCTGGACGGCGACGTTGATGACGGCGAATCCGGCCGCCTCGACCCGGCGCCGGGTCTCGCCGAGCAGGGCGGCTCCGCTCGCGCCGGACCACTCCGGCTCCGCCGTACCGAAGTTGCTCCCGAGGTCGCCGAGGCCCGAGGCCGAGAGCAGTGCGTCGCAGACGGCGTGGGCGGCGACATCGGCGTCCGAGTGCCCCTCGAGGCGCTGGTCCTCGTCGGGCCAGAGCAGTCCGCCCAGTGCCATCGGGGCGTCGTCGGCCGTGCGCGGGACGAGGCGGTGGACGTCGGTGCCGATGCCGGTGCGCAGGCCGGCGAGCGCAGCGGCGACACTCCCGTTGGCGGTTGGGTTCACGCCCTGATCATGCCTGAGGGACAATCGGCCCTGTGAAGACATCCCGCGGTTGGTGGGCCTTCGCCGGAATCCTGTCCGGTGCGGTCGGCCTGGCCCTGAGCTACGCCGCCGCGGCGCTGCTCCACGTACGGGAATCCCCGGTCGTCGTGGTCGCCGAGGGGTTCGCCGACCTGACGCCCGGGTCGGTCGTGAAGTGGGCGATCGACACCTTCGACAAGGACGACAAGAAGATCCTCGTCCTCGGCATCATGCTGTTCCTGGCCGTCACGTTCGCGGTGCTCGGCCGGCTCGCCCGGACCCGCTGGTGGGCCGCGATGATCGGCTTCTGCGCGCTGGCCGGCGTCGCCGTGGTCGCGGTGCTCGCCAAGCCCACCCCGAGCCCGATCGACTTCGCACCGATCGTCGTGGGCCTGCTCAGCTGGATCGTCGCGCTGGCGATCCTGGCGGAGTGGCTGCGGCGCTGGGAGATGGTCGCCGACGGCGACGAACCGGCCGTCGAGCCGATGCACACGCGCCGGCACTTCTTCATCGCCGCCGGTGCCACCGCCGGGTTCGCCGCCTTCGGCGGACTGATCGGACGTCTGGCCGGCAGCGCGCGCCGTCGGGCCGAGGAGAGCCGTCGGCTGCTGCGGATCGAGGGCATCACCGCACCGGACGTCCCCAACGGCGCCAGCTTCGACATCGAGAACGTCTCGCTCTGGCAGACGCCGAGCGAGGACTTCTACCTGATCGACACGGCGTTCATCAAGCCGACCATCGAGCCGGCCGACTGGCAGCTGCGGATCCACGGCATGGTCGATCGGGAGATCACGCTGAGCTACCAGGACCTGGTGTCCCGCGAGATCACCCAGGACTGGATCACGCTCAACTGCGTGTCCAACGAGGTCGGCGGCGACCTGATCGGCAACGCGTGGTGGAGCGGTGTCCGACTCGCCGCGATCCTCGCCGAGGCCGGACCGCAGGAAGGTGCGGACGCGGTGCTCCAGACGTCCGAGGACGGCTGGACCTGCGGCACGCCGCTGGGTGCGCTGATGGACGAACGCAACGCGATGCTGGCGGTGGCGATGAACGGCGAGCCGCTGCTGATCGAGCACGGTTTCCCGGTGCGCACGATCGTGCCCGGTCTCTACGGCTACGTGTCCGCGACCAAGTGGGTCGTGGACATGGAGGTCACCCGCTTCGACGAGATCGACGCCTACTGGACGAGCAAGGGCTGGTCCGAGCAGGGCCCGGTCAAGATCGCCTCGAAGGTCGAGGTCCCCCACGACGGCGACGACGTGCCCGCGGGCGACGTCGTCGTCGCTGGTGTCGCGTGGTTCCAGCAGACCGGGATCTCCGCCGTCGAGGTGCAGGTCGACGGCGGCGCGTGGAAGCCCACCGAGCTCGCCGCCACCCCCAACATCGACACCTGGGTGCAGTGGCGGACCACGGTGGACCTCGACCAGGGCGAGCACCAGATCCGGGTCCGGGCCGTCGACAAGGCCGGCCACTCGCAGACCGGTGCGGTGGCCGACGTCCTGCCCGACGGCGCGACCGGCTGGCACACCATCGACGTCAACGCGAGCGCGTGAGCCCCCGCGTGAACACGGCTGACTTCCACGGTCTCGAAGGCGGGGCCCTCGTCATCGGCGGTTCCGGCGGTCTCGGCCGCGCGATCGCCGAGATGTTGATCGAGCGCGGGGCCCGGGTCGCCGTCACCCACCGGACCCGTCCGGTCGAGGTGGGCGTGGCGTCGTACGGACTGGACCTGGGGGACCCCGAGGAGGTGAAGCGGGTCGTCGGCCATGCGGCCGCCGAGCTCAGCGGGCTCCACACCGTCGTCCACGCCGCCGGGCCGCACGTGCCGATGGTCCACCTCTCCCGGGTCGCGCCGTCGGCCATGGGGGACCAGCTGCTCGTCGACGCCGCGGGCTTCTTCGCGGTGGCGCACGCCGCACTCCCGTTCCTGCGGGAGTCCCGCGGTTCGCTGACGGCCGTCACGACGGCCGCGACCTCGCGCTTCCCGGTCCGCGACGGCCTCTCGTCCGCGCCCAAGGCGGCCGTCGAGGCGATGGTGCGCGGACTCGCCGTCGAGGAGGGGCGGTACGGCGTCCGGGTCAACGCCGTCGGTCCCGGCATGCTGAACGACGGGATGGCCGAGCGGCTCATCTCCTCCGGCGAGCTCGACGAGCGGGCGCTCGAGGTCACCCGCGGCAACATCCCCCTGCGGACCTTCGGGTCGGCGGCCGACATCGCCGAAGCCGTGTGCTTCCTCGCCTCGTCCCGCGCCGGGTTCATCACCGGCCAGAAGCTGGACGTCGACGGAGGCTACTCCGCCTGAGCGGCGCGTCCGCCGACGATGCGTCGCAGATCCCCCGACTTCCCTAGACTTGCCCGGTGACCATCCGGCTCTATGACACTGCGACTCGCGAAGTGCGTGACTTCGTGCCCCTCGAGGCGGGCAAGGCGAGTCTGTACGTGTGTGGTCTGACGGTCCAGAGCGAGCCCCACGTCGGGCACGTCCGGTCGGGCGTGAACTTCGACGTGCTCCAGCGCTGGCTGCGTTTTCGCGGGTACGACGTCACGTTCATCCGCAACATCACCGACATCGACGACAAGATCCTCGCCAAGTCCGCCGAGCAGGGTCGTCCCTGGTACAACCTCGCCTACGCGATGAAGATCGAGCTGGACAAGGCGTACGCCGCGCTCAACGTCGCTCCGCCCACGTACGAGCCGGCCGCCACGGCACACGTCCCCGAGATCATCGTGCTGATCGAGGAACTGATCGCGCGCGGCCACGCCTACCCGGCGCCCAGCGATTCAGCCGCAGCCGGCGACGTCTATTTCGACGTGCGGTCCTGGTCGTCGTACGGCGAGCTGACCCACCAGGGCATCGACGACATGGAGCCCGCGGCCGACGCGGACCCGCGTGGCAAGCGTGACCCGCGGGACTTCGCGCTCTGGAAGGGCCGCAAGGAGTCCGAGCCGGAGACGGCGTCGTGGCCGAGCCCGTGGGGCCGCGGCCGGCCGGGCTGGCACATCGAGTGCTCCGCGATGGCGGGCAAGTACCTCGGTCCCGCGTTCGACATCCACGGTGGCGGTGTCGACCTGCGCTTCCCGCACCACGAGAACGAGCAGGCCCAGTCGCGTGCGGCCGGCGGCTCCTTCGCGTCGTACTGGATGCACAACGCGTGGATCACCACTGCTGGCGAGAAGATGAGCAAGTCGCTCGGCAACACCCTCAGCATCCCGTCGGTCCTGCAGCGCGTGCGCGGTGTCGAGCTGCGCTTCTACATGGCGGCGGCGCACTACCGCTCCCACGTTGAGTTCTCCTTCGAGGCCCTCGAGGAGGCGGCTGCCGGCTATCGACGCATCGAGTCGTTCCTCGAGCGCGCCGCCGCGGCGCTGGGCGAGGACGTCCCGCTCGGCACCCCGTGCGCCGAGTTCGTGACGGCGATGGACGACGACCTGGGCACTCCCGCCGCCGTGGGCGCCCTGTTCGACGAGACCCGTGAGGGCAACAAGCTCCTGGCCGGCAACGACCTCGCGGCGCTGCGCGGCAGCGCCGGATCGGTGCGGGCCATGCTCGACATCCTGGGCCTCGACCCGGGCGACCCGGTGTGGTCGGCGAGCGGCGCGAGCACGGACACCGAGGAGAGGTTGACCGCTGCGGTCGACGTCCTCGTCGCCGGACTCCTCGACGAGCGCACGCAGGCCCGCGCCGACAAGGACTGGGCACGCGCGGATGCGATCCGCGACCGAATCAAGTCGGCTGGCATCGAAGTCACCGACACCCCTGATGGACCTACCTGGACGGTGAACTGACATGGCTGGGAATTCGAGCCGCAAGGGCGCGATCCGCAAGTCGAGCAAGAGGCCGCAGGCCGGTTCCGGTGGCCAGGTGCGCCGCGGCCTCGAGGGCAAGGGCCCGACGCCGAAGGCGGCCGACCGCCCGTACCACAAGACGCACAAGGCCGAGGAGTACAAGAAGCGCCAGGCCAAGCGCGCCGGAGCCGGCAGCGGCGGCCGCAAGACCAGCGACGCCGAGTGGATCGCCGGACGCAACTCGGTGCTCGAGGCGCTGCGCGAGAAGGTCCCGATCACCTCGGTCTACGTCGCCGACAACACCGAGCGCGACACCCGCCTGCGCGAGGTCTTCCGCCTCGCTGCGGAGATGGGCGTCGGCCTCATGGAGGTCAGCCGCACCGAGCTCGACAAGCTCACCGACAAGGCTGTCCACCAGGGCATCGCCGCGCGCATCCCTCCCTACGAGTACGCCGACCCGAACGACCTGCTCGAGGCGGCCGCCGAAGCCGCCGAGGCGCCGCTGATCGTGATGCTCGACTCGATCACCGACCCGCGCAACCTCGGTGCGATCGTCCGCAGCGCTGCCGGATTCGGCGCCCACGGCGTCGTGATCCCCGAGCGCCGCGCCGCGTCGATGACCGCGTCGGCCTGGAAGACCTCGGCCGGTGCCGCCGCCCGCTGCCCCGTGGCGCAGACGGTGAACCTGAACCGCCAGATCAAGGCCTACCAGGACGCCGGGTGCTTCGTGATCGGCCTCGCTGCCGACGGTGACCTGAGCCTGCCGGAGCTCGTCGCCGACGCCGACCTCGTCAAGGGTCCGCTGGTGCTCGTCATCGGCTCCGAGGGCGACGGCCTGGCCCGCCTGGTGGCGGAGAACTGTGACCGCCTGCTCTCGATCCCGATGGCGGGTGTCCTCGAGTCGCTCAACGCCGGGGTGGCCGCGTCGGTCGCGCTCTACGCCGTCGCGGAGGCCCGGACCCGGAGGTAACGATTCCTCCGATCTCCCCGCTGAGGGCGCTCAAGATCCTGGCGTACGTCGGGATCTGGGTCGTCCTGTCGACGTGCATCGCGGCGATGATCTTCGTCAGCAGCGAGCGCGAGGTCGACCTGGCCAGCCACGAGGCGCGGGTCAGTCCGGACTTCTCGGGCGAGGTCGTGCTGCGGACCGGCCCGTTGTTGCCGGACCTGCGGGCACCGTCGCCCTCGAACATCGGGGTGGAGGTCCAGCTCGGCAAGAGCGACACCGCATCCCTGCCGGAGCTCACCGCGCGCTACGCCGCGATCGCGTCACAGCCCGAGGGCCAGGTTGCCGTGGTCGAGCGGGCCGTCAGCTCGATGGCGCTCGCTGCCCTCGTGCAGGGCGCGGCCCTCGGAGCCGTCCCGCTGCTGGTGTGGGCGGCGATCGGGGCGGAGCGACGGCGGGGGCTGGTGAGCAGCCTGCCCACACGCAAGGGCGCCATCGGCGCGACCGTCCTGGTGGGCGTGGTCGCCGCGGTCGCCGTACCCACGGGCTGGGGTCGGCAGGATCCGCCCGTCGAGCACTGGACCTCGTTGCAGGACTTCGTCGGGTCCGCCGTACCGCTTCCGGAGGAGGCACGTGACGTCCTGGTCCTGGGCGACGCGTCCACCGGCCAGACCCGGCGACTGATCGCCAGCGCGGTCAGCAGCTACCAGCAGGGGCTGGCGTTCTACTCGAAGGCCGCCGACGACGCCGCCGACCTCGACCTGCGCGAACCGGAGGCCGACGAGACCGTCGTGCTGATGGTCTCCGACCGTCACGACAACGTCGGCATGGACGAGGTGGCCCGCGCGATCGCGAAGGCCGGAGGAGCCACGAACGTCTTCAATGCCGGCGACGACACGTCGACGGGGGAGCGTTGGGAGGCGTTCTCGCTCGACTCGCTCGGCGCTGCGTTCGACGACTTCGACGGCCGCTGGGCGGTGGCCGGCAACCACGACAACGGAACCTTCGTGCGCGGCCACCTGGAGGACCTCGGCTGGACCTACTTCGACGGCGCGCCGATCGAGGGACCGGGCAACGCGCGGCTGCTCGGCGTCGACGACCCGCGTTCCAGCGGGCTCGGCAACTGGCGCGACGAGACGGGCCTGACGTCGTCCGAGGTGGCCGAGCGGCTCACCGACGAGGCGTGCGACGCCGACGAACGCGGCGAACGGGTCAACACGATCCTCGTCCACGACGCCGACTTCGGTGACGACGCACTCGCCCGGGGCTGCGTGGACCTGGTCATCGGGGGCCACACCCACGTCCAGGACGGTCCCACCGCGATCACGGGCGAGAACGGCGAGATCGGCTACACCTACACCGCTGGCACCACCGGCGGCGCCGCCTATGCGATCGCCATCGGCAGCAAGCTCCGCCGGGCTGCCGGCGTCGCGCTGATCACCTACCGTGAAGGACGCCCCGTCGGCATCCAGTCGGTGACGCTGCAGACCAATGGCCGGTACGACGTCGAGGACTGGGTCGAGCTGACCTACTGACCCGGTTCTAGTGTGAGACCCATGGGAACCACCGTCGACCGACTGTTGCCGAGCGAGGAAGCAGAGGAGCTGCTGGCGCTCACCCGTGAGATCGCCACGAAGGAGCTCGCACCGCAGGTCGCCGAGGCCGAGGAACGGGCCGAGTTCCCCGAGGCCGCCTACCGGTTGCTCGGACGCTCCGGGTTGTTGAGCCTGCCGTTCCCCGAGGAGTACGGCGGCGGGAACCAGCCGTACGAGGTGTACCTCCAGGTCGTCGAGGAGATCGCCACGGTGTGGCCGAGCGTCGGGGTCGGCACCAGCGTCCACAGCCTCACCGCCAGCGTGGTCGAGGCCAACGGTTCGGCCGAGGTGCGGGAGGCCTGGCTGCCCCGGATGCTGTCGGGCGAGTGGCTCGGCGCCTACGGCCTGTCCGAGCCCCAGGCCGGGTCCGACGTCAGCGGCATCCGCACGTCCGCTCGCCGCGACGGCGACGACTACGTCATCAAGGGCACCAAGCAGTGGATCTCCAACGGGTCCTGCGCCGACTACTACGTGCTGTTCGCCCGCACGTCCGAGGATCCGAAGCGCGGGCTGACGGCGTTCGTGGTGCTCGACGGGACGCCCGGGATGACCTTCGGTGCCCCCGAGAAGAAGATGGGCCTGCACTGCGACGTCACCACGCAGGTGCTCTTCGATGACGCCCGGGTGCCGGCTGCCCAGCTGATCGGCGAGGAGGGTGCCGGCATGCGGGTCGCCCTGTCGGCCCTCGACGCCGGGCGCCTCGGCATCGCCGCCGTCGCGACCGGCATCGCCCAGGGGGCGCTGGCCCACGCCGTCGCGTACGCGCGCGAGCGGGAGCAGTTCGGCCAGAAGATCGGCGAGTTCCAGGGCCTGCAGTTCCTGCTGGCCGACATGGCCGCCGACGTGGAACGGTCGCGGGCGGCGTACCTCCACGCTGCGCGACTGAAGGACGCCGGACGGCCGTACTCGCGCCAGGCGTCGATCGCCAAGCTCACCGCATCCGACGCCGCGATGCGCGTGACGACCGACGCCGTGCAGGTGCTGGGCGGCAACGGCTTCACACGGGAGTACCCCGTGGAGCGGATGTTCCGGGACGCGAAGGTGACCCAGATCTTCGAGGGCACCAACCAGATTCAACGGATGGTGATCGGGCGCGACCTGCTGCGCTGACGTGCTTTGGTCATGCTGCCCTTAGGGTGAGGCTGAGAATTCACTGAGGGGGGCTCGGGACCACCCTTTTCACACTCGGAGGGATCCCCCATGGGCAAGAGCCTGATCGTCAAACTCGGCGGCATCGGCGTCGCGATCGTGATCGCTGTCGTCGCGTCATTCATCTTCAGCAAGGGCTCGGAGAAGGTCGCCGAAGCGCAGGCCCCCAAGGTCGGGGAGTGCATCACCGTCACGGGCACCGTCAACGCGAAGACCGACGACAAGGACTGCGGCGACGCCGACGCGACCTTCAAGGTCACCGGCAACAAGGGCGAGTGCGACCCGAGCGAGGACACCCTGTCGATCTCGGTCGGCAAGGCGGACTCGGGCAACGTCGCCGAGCTGTGCCTCGGGCTGAACGCCGCCAAGGGCGACTGCTTCCGCCTCACCGCCACCGAGAGCACGAAGGTCGAGTGCGCGGCGAACAAGGGCGACGCGGACGTCGCGCTGGTCACCAGCGTCGGCAAGTCCGGCACGGCCTGCGCCAACGGCGCCCAGCCGCTCGACTACAAGAAGCGCAACACCCTGCTCTGCCTGGCGCCGAACGCCTGAGCCGGACCGCCGTCGTACCTGACGAGACGGTCCTCCCTGCTCGCAGGGAGCAACCGCTTCGTCAGGTACGACGCACGCGCTCTAGGCTTTGGAGCGCAATCCCCGGTTGGTCTGCCGGTAGGGCCCGCCTGACTTTGAATCAGGACTAGCGTCGTAGGTTCGACTCCTACCCGGGGAGCAAGTGGCGGCGCGCGGATTCCCGTCGCTCCTCAGGCTGTGTCTCCGGAGGAGCCGTGGTGGATCCGGCTCTCCGTGCCGCTCAGCGGCTCGCCCGACCCGCCCCAGCGCCCGGCGACGATCTCGGCCGCGATGCTGATCGCAGTCTCCTCGGGGGTGCGGGCGCCGAGGTCGAGGCCGATCGGTGAGTGCAGCCGCTCGAGCTCTGCCTCGGTCACTCCGGCCTCCCGCAGCCGGACCAGCCGGTCCTCATGGGTCCGTCGGGATCCCATCGCCCCCACGTAGCCGACGGCGGGCAGGCGCAGCGCCACCTCCAGCAGCGGTACGTCGAACTTGGGGTCGTGGGTCAGCACGCAGATGATCGTCTGGGCGTCGACCCGGGCGGCCTCCTGCTCGGCCCGCAGGTACTTGTGGGGCCAGGCCACCACGACCTCGTCGGCGCCGGGGAACCGGCTGTTGGTCGCGAACACGGGCCGGGCATCGCACACGGTCACGTGGTAGCCGAGGAACCCGCCCATCCGGGCCACCGCAGCAGCGAAGTCGATGGCGCCGAACACCAGCATCCGTGGCTTCGGGGCGAACGCCCACACGAACACCCGCATCCCTTCGCCCCGGCGCTCTCCGTCGGGACCATAGGCGAGCGTGCCGCTCGTCCCGGCGGCGAGCAGGCCGAGGGCGTCGTCACGGACCGCATCGTCGATCCGAGGACTGCCGAGCGAGCCCACCAGGCCGGCGTCGCGCAGGACCGCACGGCGTCCGACGTACGACGGGTCCGGGTGTTCGATGACGGCGACCAGCGCGACGGGTCGGCCGGTGTCGATGTCGTCGGCAAGCGCGTCCAGGTCCGGGAAGGACTGCTGGTCCACGCGTTCGACGTACACGTCGAGGATGCCGCCGCAGGTGAGCCCGACCGCGAACGCGTCGTCGTCGGAGACGCCGTACCGCTGCAGGGTCGGCACCCCGGAGGCGAGCACCTCCTGGCCGAGCTCGAAGACGGCGCCCTCCACGCAGCCGCCCGAGACCGAGCCGACCACGGAGCCGTCCGGGCCCACGAGCAGGGAGGCGCCCGGTGGGCGGGGTGCCGACTGGAAGGTGGCCACGACCGTGGCCATCGCGACCGGCTCGCCGGCCCGCCACCAGTCGAGCAGTGCGGGGAGGACCTCACGCATGGTCGCCTCGCGCAGGTCGCTGGTCGACGTCGTGGCCGGTGGCGAGGTCGCCGCACTCCACGAGCTCCAGCGGGTGCTTGGCGAGGTAGTCGCGCGCACCCCGGTCGCCGTCGGCGCCGGCTGCCACGGCTGCCCAGTGGTCGTGACCGAGCAGGACGGGGTGGCCGGGCCTGCCGTCGTATGTCGCGCGGGCGAGGCTGCCGGGTCCGGTCGCCGCCGCCAGCACCCGCGCCACCGCGGCCGCCGGGACGTCCGGCAGGTCGACGAGGTGGACCAGCGCGGCGTCCGAGTCCGACAGGGCGGCGAGGCCGTCACGCAGCGATGCGCCGAGCCCCTGTGCCCAGTCGCCGGTGACCACCACGGCCACCCCCTCAGGGACCAGGACTCGTGCCTGCTCGGCCTGCGCGCCGAGGACCACGGTGCGTTCGGGGCAACCGCCGTCAGCGAGCACCGTGAGCGCCCGAACCAGCCAGTCGTCGACGAGTGCCTTGGGGGCGCCGTACCGGCTTCCGGCACCGGCGGCGAGCAGGAGTCCGTGGACGGTCACCGGGCCAGCGTGCCAGCGATGCGTGCCAGGTGACAGGGGGCCCTATCCTCGAGGAATGGCTGAGCTCCCGAATCTCCCGTCACCCGGCACCGTTGTCCTGGTCGCGCGGGTCACTGTCGCGGCCGTGGTCCCGGTCGTGTCCCGGGGCGATCTGAGCGCAGTGCGGCACCTGCCCTTCGTGCTCACGCACCTCGACGACGCCGCGGTCGTCGCTGGTGCGTTGTCCGACCCCGTCGGTGCGGCGGTGCGGGCTCCGGGTGCGATCGCCCGCACCGGTGTGCGGGGAGTTGTCGGTGCACCGGCCGGCGCGCTGCGGCTCGGCCGTGGTGTCGTGGCGGCGCCCGGTCGCTTCGCCGGCCGACGCTGAGCGTTCAGGCGTGCGCTGGCTTCGCAGCCTGCTGTGGGACGTGGTCCCGCGCGACCACCGCGACACCGACGAACGGCTGCGCCGTCGTCAGGAGGTCAGCGTCGGCGTCGTGGTCGTCGGCGCGGTGATGCTCGCGATCTCGCTGCGCATCGAACCCGGCAGCGGGTGGTTCTACCCGGCCACGTTCGCGATGGCGGGGGTGTGGACGATCGGTGCGTTCGCCTCCGGTCCGCTCCACCTCGGACGCATCGGCGCGTGGCGGGACCGGGAGGCGCTGGTCCGTCCGGTCATCGCGCCGCTGCTCCTGGGGTTCGGCCTGGCCGCAGTCTTCGTGGCGGGTGGCCTGGTCGTGCGCGAGATCCCGGCCCTGGACCGTCAGGTGCGGTCGGTGCTCGAGTTCGCCGACGAGGGGTCGATCCCGCTGCTGGTCCTGGTGACGCTCGTCAACGGAGTGGCCGAGGAGCTGTTCTTCCGGGGCGCGGCCTACGCCGCCGTACCGAGGAGCCCGGTGGTGTGGACCTCGCTGGCCTACGTCGTCGCCACCCTGGCCACGGGCAACGTCATGCTCGCGTTCGCCGCGATCCTGCTCGGTGTCGTGGTGGGCCTGGAGCGTCGGGCCACGGGCGGCATCCTGGCTCCGATCCTGACGCACTGCAGCTGGTCCCTGGCGATGCTGTTCGCACTGCCGTTGCTCTTCGGCTGATCAGATCTCGTCGCCCTCGGCGAGGCGCTCGGACAACGCCTGCTGGACGGCCTCGCGATAACCCATCGGTTCGCCCGGAACGAGCGTGCGGATCCGGTGGTCGGTCACCACGACCTCGGTGCTCATCGAGTCGATGAGGTTGCGCCCGGTGGTGACGTCGACGTCGGTGACCAGCGCCAGCCAGTACGACGACAGCCGGGGCGTCAGGACGGGCACGCGCACGATCGGGACGCGGTGGCCCGAGGCCACCTCCGAGGCGATGGCGAGCATGTCCAGGTAGGTCATCGCATCAGGTCCGCCGATCTCGAAGACCTCGCCGAGCGCGGCGTCGTTGTCGATGACACCGGCGAGGTACCGGACGACGTCGTCGACCGCGATCGGCTGGGTGCGGGTCGAGGTCCACCGGGGCACGACCATCGCCGGGAGGTTCTTGACCAGCTGGCGGGTCAGCTCCCACGAGATGCCGCCGTGCCCGACCACGATGGCTGCCCGCAGCACCGTGACCGGGACGCCGCCCTCGCCGAGCAGCCCCTCGACCTCGCGCCGCGAGCGCAGGTGGGGGGAGAGGTCGTCGTCGTCGGCGCCGAGGCCGCCCATGTAGACGATCTGGCGGACGCCGGCACGGGCAGCAGCCCGACCGAAGGAGCGTGCGGCAGCTGCGTCGCGCTGCTCGAAGTCTGCGTGGTCGAGCGAGTGCACCAGGTAGACGGCGACGTCGACGCCGTCGAGTGCACGGCCGAGGGATTCGTCGTCGCCGACGTCCGCCCCGACCGGGCGGCCGGCGCCGTCGTAGGCCTCCGGGCGCCGCGTCATCGCGCGCACGTCGACCCCGCGCTCGACCAGTGCGGTGGCGAGCCGGCTCCCGATGAAGCCGGTCGCGCCGGTCACCAGGACGGTCGGATCGTCAGCCATTGCTCGAGCCTACGGACCGCACCCGAGAACGCGTGGTCAGGCGCCGAGGATCTCCGCGACCTCGGGCGAGGCGAAGAACGGCGCGAGCCGGGCGCGGATCAGCCGCTCGGCCTCGCCGGACTCGACCGCCTTCGCCAGCAGGCCGGGCAGCAGCGCCGTGGCCTGGCCGACCAGCTCGTCGCGGGTGAGGCCGAGGTCCTCGACGAGCGTGGACATCGGGTGGTCGCCGTACACGGAGAAGAAGTCGTCGACCAGGGCGTCGGCCAGCGCGAGCACCGGCTCCGAGGCCGCGCCCGCGATCACGATGTCCTGCAGGAGGCCGGCGACGCGGTGGATGTCCTCGCGCTCGCCCACCTCGTGGAGGTTGCGGAGCGGGTGGTCGGCGTACAGGTCGAACACCTGCAGGGCGGCCTCGCGGGCAGCCGGGTCGGACAGGGTCTCGACGAGGAGCTTGTTGAGGCGGCGCATCGCGAAGGTCGCGCCCTTGCCGGCGGTGTCGCCGAGGATGGCCTCGAACTGCTTGTCGGCCGCGCCTGCCACGCCGCGCGCGACGCTGCTGCCGAGCGAGACCAGCGAGCCCACGCCGGGGATCTTCTCGGCGACGGCGCGGTTGGTGGCGAGCACGTCGCCGACGATCCGGGTCACGAAGCGGGCAGCCACGGACGCGGCGAGGGGGCTCTCGGCGACCTTGTCGAGGAACTTCGCGGCGAGGTCGGGGCGCGCGAGCAGCTCCGAGAGCAGGAGGTCGACGTGGTCGCGGTCCAGCACGTCCGCGACGGCGAACGGCGTCGCCGGGCCGTCGTACGCGGTGTCGGCAGCGATGCCGACCACCGTGCTGGCGGCGGCGCTCGCGGGGACCCGCTGCAGCACGAGCCGGATCAGCTCCTTGACGGGCGCGGGGTCGACGAGGTCGGTCACCGACAGGCGCGATCCGGCATCGAGCAGGTCGTCGATGTCCTCGGCGAGGACATCGGCCAGGCCTGCACCGGTGATCCGGGTGAGGAGCCAGGCGACCTGGGCGTCGAGCAAACGGTCGGCGGTGCTCGCAGTGGGCATGCACCGATTGTGACGTGCCGCGGGGGCGGGCCGGCATTCGCCCCCACGTGCCCGGGGTAGGGAAAACCCCACCCCTGCCTGGCGGTTCAGGCCCATCGATCGCGGCGCCGGATGTTCCTAGCGTCGGAGACATCCGATTCCGACGTCCTCCAGGAGCCCCGCATGTCCACACCCAGCAACGTCGCGGCACCGGCCCTCGCCGTGCACGACCTCACCCGCACCTACGGCACCGGCGAAGCCTCGATCGCTGCCCTCGCCGGCATCGACCTCGCCTTCCGGCGGGGCACCTTCACCGCCGTGATGGGCCCTTCGGGGTCCGGCAAGTCCACCCTCCTGGCCTGTGCTGCCGGCCTCGATCGGCCCACGTCGGGGCGCGTCGCCATCGGTGGTGAGGACGTCACGGACTGGGACGAGGAACGGCGCACCCGCCTGCGCCGGGAACGGATCGGCTTCGTGTTCCAGGCCTTCCACCTGATGCCCTACCTGTCGGTGACGCAGAACGTCGGCCTTCCCGCCCGGCTCGCCGGCAAGCGGCCCGACCGGGCGCGGGTCCGCGACCTGATCGAGCGGGTCGGACTCGCGGACCGCTCCCACCACCTGCCGGGCAGCCTCTCGGGCGGCCAGCAGCAACGCGTCGCGATCGCCCGGGCCCTGGTCTGCCAGCCCGACGTCGTCCTCGCCGACGAGCCCACCGGTGCCCTCGACTCGGCCACCGCCCGGCAGATCCTCGGCCTGCTGCGCAGCAGCGTCACCGACTTCGGCCAGACCGTGGTGATGGTGACCCACGACCCCGTCGCGGCGTCGTACGCCGACGAGGTGGTCTTCCTCGTCGACGGCCGGGTCGCGGGGCGGATGACGCGCCCCACCGCCGATGCCGTGGCCGGCCAGATGGCGCACCTCGACGACCTGGTGGTGTCCCGATGAGCGCCACGACCAGTCTTGCCTGGCGCAGCCTGCGCCACCGCCCCCTCGCCGCAACGGCGACCTTCGTCGCGGTCCTGCTCGGGGCCGCCCTCATCGGCTCCTTCGCGACGCTGGTGGAATCCGCGTCCGGCGCGACCGGCACCGACGCCGACACCCTCGTCATCATGGGCGCCGTCGTCGGCGGCTGGGGCGCGATCATCGTGCTCTTCTCGGTGGCCTCCACCGTCGGCATCACCGCGACCCAGCGGGCCGCCGAGATCGGGCTGATCCGCACGATTGGCGCGACGCCCCGCCAGGCCCGCAAGCTGATCGTCCGCGAGACCGCCGTCGTCACGCTGACCGCTGCGGTCGCCGGCGCTGCGGTGGCCCTCGTCTCCGGCCGGTTGCTCTTCGACCTGCTGCAGTCCGGTGGCCTCCTCGCCTCCCGCACCGAGTACGACGGAGGGCCGGCCTCGGTCGCCACCGGCGCCGGACTCGTCCTGGTCGCCGCGTGGATCGCGTCCACCGTGGCAGCCCGCAAGGCCACTCGTGGTCCTGCCGGCGTGCTCGTGCAGAGCAGCGCAGCCGAGCAGTCCCGGATGGCGTGGTGGCGGGTGGGGATCGCCCTGCTGCTGCTCGGCTACGGGATCGCGATGGCCGTCATCACCGTCACGGTCACCGCGCACGACGCCGACCCGTACGCGGCGATGTCGACGAGCGGGTCGAGCTCGATCCTGGTCGGTGTCGGTCTCGCCGTGCTGGCGCCCGTCCTGCTCCGCTGGTGCGCCACCCCGATCGGCCGCCTCCTCGGTCCGTGGGGTGCGAGCGGGCACCTGGCGTCGTACAACACCGCCCGGAGGGCGCACCTGCTCGCCGGTGTCCTGGCGCCGGTCATCGTCCTGACGTCGGCCGCGGTCGGCACCCTGATGCTCGTCGACATCGACACGCGCTCGTTGCCCGCGGGCACTCCCGACAGCGACACGATCAACCTGCTCAACAACGTGGTGGTCGGGATGATCGCGCTGTTCGCGGCGATCATGGTGGTCAACGCGTTCGTGGCGACGGTCGCCCACCGTCGCGCGGAGCTGCACCGCCTGCACCTGCTCGGCGCGACGACGCGGCAGGTCCGCGGGTCGGTGGTCGCGGAGGCCGCGATCGTGGCGGCCGTCGGAGTCCTGCTGGGAACCGTCGCGTCCCTGGCCACCGTGGTGCCGTTCGCCGTCGCTCGGGACGAAGGGGTCGTGCCGGACGGTGGACTGTGGCTGCTGCCCGTCGTCGTCGCCGGAGTCGTCGCTGTCACGCTCGGTGCGGCCCGGACGGCAGCACGGGGCGCGGGCAACCCGATGGTGTCGGGGGCAGGGCGATGACACACTTCGAACCAATGGACCTCCTCGCGCCCATCCGCCTCGGGCGGCCGTACGCCGTGACCACCGACGGCATCGTCGACCGGCTCCGCCTGACCCTGGTCTCGGCGGGGTACGCCGCGTCCTTCCTGCCGAGCCTGGCGCTCGCGATCCTCACGCTGCTGTGCCTCGCGCTCGGCCCGGCGCTCGGGATCGGGGTGCTGCTCGCCCAGCTGGTGTTCCCCGCGACGGCCGGCCTGACCGCCGCCCACCGCCGGATCAGCGGTCGGCTGCTCGGCGAGGAGATCGTCGCCGACTACGCCTCGGACCGTGGCACGCCCGTGCTGGTGCGGCCGTTGCGCTGGATGCGGGACCCGGCACGCTGGCGGAACTTCGGCTTCCTGTGGTTCTCCGCCTCGGGCGGGTTCGCGATGTCGCTGCTCCCCGTGGCGTTGCTGACCCTGCCGCTGACCTGGCTCGTCCTCGCGATCACCGCGTCCGGCTGGATCTGGTTGTTCCTTCTCGTGGGCAGCGGCCCGGCCTACGTGGCGTGGTGGTTCGTCACGCCGCCACTGGTGCAGGCCCGGGCCCGTGCCGAGCGCGGCATGCTCGGCAGCTCCCGCATCGCCGACCTCGAGGAGCGCGTGGAGCGCGTCGAGGAGTCCCGCGCCGAGACCCTCGACCACTCGGCCGCCGAGGTGCGCCGGATCGAGCGCGACCTCCACGACGGTGCGCAGGCCCGGATCGCGTCGGTCGGCATGAACGTCGGTCTCGCCGAGAAGCTGGTCCACACCGACCCGAACGCCGCCGCCGCGTTGTTGCGCGAGGCCCGCGAGACCACGATCGATGCGCTCGAGGACCTGCGCGGCGTGGTGCGCGGCATCCACCCGCCCGTCCTCGCCGACAAGGGCCTGGCCGGCGCGATCGAGGCACTGACCCTTGCGCTGCCGGTCCCGACCTCGGTCGCCATCGAGGTGCCCCGGTTGCCCGCACCCGTCGAGTCCGCGGCCTACTTCGCCGTCGCGGAGTGCCTGGCCAACACGGTCAAGCACGCCCGCGCCGGGCGCGCCTGGGTCACCGGCCGGTACGACGGCGACCGGCTCCGGATCACCGTCGGGGACGACGGACGGGGTGGCGCCGATGCCGCCGGCTCCGGCCTCGCGGGCGTCGCCCGGCGGCTCGACGCCTTCGACGGTGACCTTCGGGTGCTGAGCCCTGCGGGCGGTCCGACCCTCGTCGAGCTGGAGGTCCCGTGCCGGACGAGCTGAGCGACGCAGTGCCGATGCGGGCGGTCCTCGCCGAGGACCAGGCGCTGCTGCGGGTCGGGCTGACCCGGATCCTCGAGTCCGGCGGCATCGAGGTCGTCGAGGCGGTCGACAACGCACCCTCACTCGCCCGGGCGTTGACCCGCGCGGACATCGACATCGCCGTGGTCGACGTACGACTGCCGCCGACGTTCAGCACCGAGGGGCTCGAAGCGGCCACCACCGCGCGCGGTGCCCGGCCCGGCCTGCCCGTCCTGGTGCTGAGCCAGTGGGTCGAGCCGCTCTACGCCCGTGACCTGCTGGCCAGCGGAGAGGGTGCCGTCGGGTACCTCCTCAAGGACCGGGTCGCCGACGTGGACGCGTTCCTCGCTGCGGTCCGGCAGGTCGCCAGCGGCGGCACCGTGCTCGACCCCGAGGTCGTCGCCGCGCTGGTGTCGGCCCGCAGCCGGCCGCTCGACCGGCTCACCGATCGCGAGCGCGAGGTGTTGACCCTGATGGCCGAGGGACGCACCAACGCAGCGATCGCCGCCCGCCTCGTCGTCACCGAGAAGGCGATCGGCAAGCACACCAACAACATCTTCGCGAAGCTCGACCTCCCGCCCGCAGCCGACGACAACCGTCGTGTGCTGGCGGTGCTCGCCTGGCTCGACGGGCGCTGAACCGTCGAGGCGCGTTCGTCGGGATCGACCGCCTAGGGTGGCTGTCGTGACCGACCAGCTGACCGTCATCGTCCTCGCCGCCGGCGGGGGCACCCGCATGAAGTCCAAGACCCCGAAGGTGCTGCACCGGATCGGTGGCCGCAGCATGATCGGCCACGTGCTGGCCGCCGTCGGCAGCCTCGAGCCCCACCGCGTGGTCACGGTCGTCGGCCACCAGCGCGAGCTGGTCGCGCCCCACATCACCGAGCTGCTTCCCGAGGCCGTGCTCGCCGTACAGGAGGAGCAGCTCGGCACCGGGCACGCCGTACGGATCGCCCTCGAAGCCCTCGGTGACGTGCCGCGTGCCGGCACCGTCCTGATCGCGTACGGCGACACGCCCCTCCTCGAGGGCGCCACGCTCCGTGCGTTCACCGAGTCGCACCGCGGCGCGCAGGCGGCCGTCAGCATCCTCAGCGGCATCGTCGCCGACCCCCACGGCTACGGCCGGATCGTGCGCGACGCGGAGGGCGGCGTCGAGGCGATCGTGGAGGAGAAGGACGCCACCGACGCGCAGCGCGCGATCACCGAGATCAACTCCGGGATCCTCGCGTTCGACGCGGCCTTCCTGCTCGACTGCATCGGCCGCATCGACAACGACAACTCCAAGGGCGAGTACTACCTGACCGACGCGGTCGGCCTCGCCCACCGCGACGGCCTGACGGTGGCGGCCCACGCGGTCGACGACGCGCTGCAGACCGAGGGTGCCAACGACCGGGTCCAGCTCGCCGAGCTCGGCCGCGAGCTCAACCGCCGGATCGTCACCCGCTGGATGGCCTCCGGTGTCACCGTCATGGATCCCGCCACGACCTGGATCGATGCCGACGCCGTCCTCGCTGCGGACGTCACGATCCTGCCCGGCACCCAGGTGCTCGGCAAGACCGTCATCGCCGAGGACGCGGTCGTCGGACCCGACACCACCCTCCAGGACTGCGAGATCGGCGCGGGTGCCCGGGTCGTGCGCACCCACGGCCAGCTCGCCGTCATCGGCGCCGGCGCCACCGTCGGCCCCTTCGCCTACCTGCGTCCGGGCACGCTCCTCGGCGCCAACGGCAAGATCGGCACGTTCGTCGAGACCAAGAACGCGCAGATCGGCGAGGGTGCCAAGGTGCCGCACCTGTCGTACGTCGGAGACGCGGAGATCGGCGAGGGCACGAACATCGGCGCCGGCACCATCTTCGCGAACTACGACGGCTCCGCGAAGCACCGCACGAAGGTCGGCCGTTTCGCCAAGACCGGCTCCAACAACACGTTCGTGGCACCCGTCGAGATCGGTGACGGGGCGGGAACCGGGGGCGGCACCGTCGTACGACGGAACGTGCCGCCGGGGGCGCTGGCCGTCAGTGGCGGCCCGCAGCGCAACCTGCCCGGCTGGGCCCAGAGCAAGCGCCCCGGGACGGCCCAGGCCGAGGCAGCGGCAGCGGCGGGCAAGGATGAACAGTCAGGGAACGGCTGAGGCTTTGTCCGAAAACCGGTGGGGACTTGGGGCCGACCGCACCGAGCAGGCAGAATCCTAGGCATCACTTCCGGCGACCCAGGGGAGTCACTCGCGTGAGCGGTCTGAAGAAGACGACCGAGAAGAACATGATGCTCTTCTCAGGACGTGCCCACCCCGAGCTGGCCGATCAGGTCGCCGAGCTCCTGGGACAGCCTCTCGTGCCGACCCAGGCCTACGAGTTCGCCAACGGCGAGATCTACGTGCGCTACGAGGAGTCGGTTCGCGGCTGCGACGCGTTCGTGATCCAGAGCCACACCACTCCGATCAACGAGTGGATCATGGAGCACCTGATCATGGTCGACGCGCTCAAGCGCGCGTCCGCCAAGCGGATCACCGTGGTCATGCCGTTCTGGGGCTACAGCCGCCAGGACAAGAAGCACCGCGGTCGTGAGCCGATCTCCGCGCGCCTGATCGCCGACATGTTCAAGAGCGCCGGTGCCGACCGGATCATCACCGTCGACCTGCACGCCGACCAGCTCCAGGGCTTCTTCGACGGCCCCGTCGACCACCTCATGGCGCTGCCGCTGCTCGCGGACTACATCAAGTCCAAGTACGGCGACCAGCCGCTCGCCGTGGTCTCGCCGGACGCCGGCCGGATCAAGGTCGCCGAGCGCTGGTCCGCACGCCTCGGTGGGGCGCCGCTGGCGTTCATCCACAAGACCCGTCGCACCGATCGTCCGAACGAGACCGTCGCCAACCGGGTCGTCGGTGAGGTCAAGGACCGGATCTGCGTCCTGACCGACGACATGATCGACACCGGTGGCACGATCGTGAAGGCCGCCGAGGCGCTGATGGCCGAGGGCGCGGCAGGCGTCGTCATCGCTGCCACCCACGCGATCCTCTCCGAGCCTGCGGTCGACCGCCTCAAGAACAGCACCGCTGTCGAGGTCGTCATCACCAACACCCTGCCCGTGCCGGCCGAGAAGCAGTTCGACAAGCTCACCACGCTGTCGATCGCGCCGCTCGTGGCCCGCGCCATCCGGGAAGTCTTCGAGGACGGCTCGGTCACGAGCATGTTCGACGGCCACGCCTGACGCTTGCGCTGCGGACTACCCCCGGTCAGGCCTCGTCGAGGCCCCGCACGAACGCACCGAACCCCGGCAGGGTGAACCGCACCAGGCCGTGGCCGACGGGCTCGATCACGCCCTTCTCGATGAGGCGTTCGCGCGGAACGCTGATCGCGCGGGAGTCGACGCCGAGGCCAGCGGCGATGGCGGCCCGGGTGACGTTGCCGTCGCCGGCGGCGGCCATCGCCGCGAGGAACCTCTGCTCCGACTGCGAGGCCGCCCCCCAGCGCGCGCGATGCATCGCGGTGATCTGGTCGCGGGCGACGGGTAGCCCGCGCTTCACCGCGGTGAGGGTGAGCCGGGCGCCCTTGTCCGGTGGCGCGGCCTCCCAGGTCGTGCTGCCGAGCAGCTGCAGCAGGTAGGGGTAGCCGCGCGACTCGTTGACGATGGCGGTGAGCGCGGCCTCGGTCCACCCGACACCTTCGGCCTCGGCCGGCGCAACGAGGGCCGCCCGGGCGTCGTCCGTCGACAGGACGTCGAGCGAGACGAAGGTGCTGCGCTCCCCGAACGTGGCGGCCCGCGTCAACGCCTCGGGGGTGACGGGGAGGCCGGCGGCGACCGCCGCCATCGGGTTCTCCGCGCGTTCGCCGTCGAGGTTCTGCAGGGTGTTCAGGAGGACGGACATCTCCTCGGCAGAGGCGGTGTGCAGCTCGTCGAGGAGGAGCAGCAGGCCCGCACCTCCCCGGCTCCGTACCGAGGACGCCGCCCCGTGCAGCAGGGACTCCAGCATGCCGACGGCCGCCATCGGCGGCGGCGTCGTCTCCTTGCGCGCCACCTCGGCCTGCACCTTGGCCCCGGGAAGTCCGACCTCCACCGTCAGCCGATCGAGCTGTCCGCGCCACCGGTTGCCGGCTGCGCCACCGGGTACGGCGTCGGCGCGCTCGAGCGCGCGGCCGATGCTGTGCGCGATCTCGGGCAGGACGGGTTGCTGGCGCGAGCACGCGACCCAGGCGGTCACGAAGCCGGACTCCTCGGCCCGGCGCTGGCCGGCCCGCAGCAGCGACGTCTTGCCGATGCCACGGGGTGCGTGGAACAGGAGGAGCGGACCGCCGAGCTCGCCGAACGTCGCGACACGGCCGAGCAGTCCCTCGATCCGCCGCATCTCCGCGGTGCGGCCGGCGAGGATCCGCGGCACCTGGCCGGGGGTGTAGGGATTGTTCGGCATGGCGATCTCCCGAGCGTGATACGTCTTTATACTTCGCCCAAGCATAAAGCGGTATCTCCTCCCGGGGAAGGTGCCCGGAGGTACGGGTCGGTGATCTCCCTGGCCTGACCGGGCCCCGGCTCAGGTGAGTGTCGGTACCAGTGCGGTGCCCTCGCCCTCGACCAGCGCAGGATCGGGTCGCCGGCCCGATGCGATCATCAGCAGCTCCTGCATCGGCCCACTGACGACCGGCCCCTTGCCGCGGGCCCACTTCACGTCGGTGGCGACCATCCGGACACTCCGGACGAGCTTGCCCGTACCCATCAGCGGCGCGAGGCGTCGTACCCGGTCGGCGGCGACAGCCGCCGCTGCCGGAGGCATCTCACGGGTCCGCCCGAGCGGGCGGACGATGTCCTGGTGGTGCAGGAGTGCGTCGATCAGCGGCTCGACCGACGTGGTCGTCGGGACGTGGTGGGTGCTGGTCGCGTAGCGCTCGAAGTCGGACAGGATGCTGTCGCGCGTCTCGCGGGCGCCGAGCCGCTTCACCTCGCGGAAGATCATCGAGTTGTAGCCACGGCCGAGGTTGCGGGCCATGAGCCCGCCCATGTCGCGCCAGCCGATCTGGGGTGTCGAGATGACGTGGGCGGCGACGTCGTGGACGGTCCACCCGGGGCACAGCGTGTCGTGGGACCAGTCCTCGTCGGGGAGCTCGGCGAGCAGGCCGGCGAGGGCCGCCCGCTCCGCATGGATGTGGCGCCAGAGCTCGCTCTTGTCCATGGGACCTCCTTGGCGGCTCACGAGATGGTCAGGCTTCCTGACTGCTATCGTCAGGTGAACTGACTTGTTCGTCAAGCCCCCAGGAGGAGTGGTGACCGATCCCCACCCGGCGCTGCTGATGTTCATCAGTGCGCGGTACGCCGAACAGCGGATCCACGAAGCGATCGTGGCCGCCGGGTTCGACGACCTCACGCCGGCGATGGCGCGCGTCGCCGCGCGCGTCGCGGAGCAGGGGAGCAGGATCACCGACCTCGCCGAGCAGGCGCGGATCACCAAGCAGAGCGCGAGCGTCCTGGTGGACCAGCTCCTCCGGGCCGGGTACGTCGACCGGGTGCCCGATCCGTCCGATGCCCGTGCCCGGCTCGTGGTCGGTGCCCCACGGGGGGACCGGGCGCGGGAGGTGGCCCGGCGCGAGGAGCGCGCGATCGAGCGGGAGTGGACCAGCCGGCTCGGCCCGGAGGCGATGGCGGCGCTCCGTGGAGCCCTCGAGTCGCTGCGCGAGATCACCGACCCCTACCGCTGACCGGAATTTCGCCGTACCCCCGGATCGTGGGTAATCTTCTCCGGTTGCCTCGGCGAGGGAGCTCCCGCTTCTATGACTCCGTGATCGACTGGGCCGGCTCGTAGTACGTCACGACGCCGCGCGCCCTGCCGGTCACCGGGTGAGGGAAGCGCGGCGCTCCTGTTTCCGCAGGCTCCCACCGAGACCCAGACGATCCAGGAGATTCCCCATGAGCACCGAGAAGATCAAGGCCGAGATCCGCGCCGAGTTCGGCAAGGGCGCCGCCCGCCGCATCCGTCGCGAGAACAAGATCCCCGCAGTCGTCTACGGACACGGCAACGAGCCGATCCACGTCACCCTCCCGGGCCACGAGACCATGATGGCGATCCGCCACGGCGGCGCCAACGCGCTCCTCGAGCTCGACATCGACGGCACCGTCCAGCTCGCCCTGACCAAGCAGGTCCAGGTCGACCCGGTCCGCCGCGTCCTCGAGCACGTCGACTTCGTTGCCGTCGTTCGCGGCGACAAGGCCACCGTCGACGTCCAGATCCACGTCGTCGGCGAGGCCGAGCGGGACACGCTGGTCGTCACCGAGAACAACACCATCCAGGTCGAGGCCGACGCCACGAGCATCCCCGAGTCCATCGAGGTCAACATCGAGGGCGCCGCCGCCGGCACCCAGTTCCTCGCGGGCCAGATCGAGCTGCCGAAGGGCACCACCCTGGTGACCGACCCGGAGACGCTGATCGTCAACGTCACCGGCGCGCAGGACAGCGACACCGGCGAAGAAGAGGCCGCCCCCGCCGAGGGCGAGGCCGCTGAGGGCGAGACCGCCGAGGCTGGCGACAGCGAGTGACCTTCGGCCGGCTCAGGTGGTTCCTGGGCCGTCTGATCTCCCCGGCACGTTCCATCGTGCCGGGGAGTTCTGCCGTTCCTGAAGAGACCGACGAGACCGAGGAGGTCCCCGTGGCAGACGACACCAGCGCCGATGTGTGGCTCGTCGTCGGGCTCGGCAACCCCGGGCCGTCGTACTCGGGGCATCGGCACAACATCGGCTACCTCGTGGTCGACGAGCTCGCCCGCCGGATGGGCAGCGGCTTCCGCGCCCACAAGACCGGCCGCGCCGACGTCGTCGAGGGCCGCTTCGGTGCGCCGGGCACGACCTCGCCGCGCGTGGTCCTCGCCAAGGCACGCACCTACATGAACGAGTCGGGCGGTGCCGTCAAGGCGCTGGCCACCTTCTACAAGGTGCCCGCCGATCGGATCATCGCGATCCACGACGAGCTCGACATCGACTTCGGCACCCTGCGCAGCAAGCTCGGTGGCGGCGACAACGGCCACAACGGCCTCAAGTCGATGCGGTCCTCGCTCGGTACCGGTGACTTCTACCGGGTGCGCGCCGGCATCGGCCGCCCGCCCGGTCGCCAGGACGTCGCCGACTTCGTGCTGTCGAACTACTCCGGCGTCGAGCGCAAGGAGCTGCCCTTCCAGGTGGACTCCGCTGCCGATGCCGTCGAGTCCCTGGTCGCCGACGGCCTCGAGAAGACCCAGCAGCGCTTCAACTCGTAGCCGCGACTTGGGGTTTGTCACGCCCGAGTCGGGGTTTGTCACCGCCGAGTTGTGCCTTGTGTACGACGGCGCGGACACAAACCCCAACTCGGCGGTGACAAACCCCAACTCGGCGATCGCTACGCTGCGCGGGTGACCTTCGATCCCGGCGTACCCCCCGCTGACGTTGTTGCCGATGACCACCGGTTCGCGGCCTGGCTGGCCGAGGCCGCGGGCCAGCGCTTGCTGGAAGTCCGCTCCGAGGGCCTCGAGGGCAAGGAGCTCAAGGACGCCGGCGACCGGGCGGCCCACGTGCTGCTGATGGACCTGCTCGCGACGTACCGCCCCGACGACGCCGTCCTGTCCGAGGAGGCGCTCGAGAACGCCGCCGACAAGGACGCCCGGCTGCAGGCCGACAAGGTGTGGATCGTCGACCCGCTCGACGGCACCCGCGAGTTCTCCGAACCGCCGCGCGACGACTGGGCCGTGCACGTCGCGCTCTGGCAGGGCGGCACCCTGATCGCCGGCGCGGTCGCGCAGCCGGTCCTCGGCGAGACGTTCAACACCGGTGCCCCGCCCGTCGTCCCCGTGCGTACGTCGACGCGGCCCCGGATCGCGGTCTCCCGTACCCGCCCGCCCGCCTTCGTGCAGGCGCTCGCTGCCGAGATCGACGCCGAGCTCGTGCCGATGGGCTCGGCCGGGGTGAAGATGATGTCGGTGGTCCGTGACGTCGCCGACGCCTACGTCCACGCCGGCGGCCAGTACGAATGGGACTCGGCCGCTCCGGTGGCCGTTGCCCGCGCCGCCGGCCTGTTCACCTCACGGGTGGACGGAAGCGAACTGGTCTACAACCAGGCCGACGTCTACCTGCCCGACGTGATCGTGTGCCGCCCGGAGCTGTCCGCGCAGATCCTCGCGTTCATCGCTGCGCACGGCACGGACTGATCCGACGCCCCGCCATGGCTGAGCAGAAGGTCGCGCAGGAGGAGGCCCGGTCGCCGATCGACTGGCCGGCCACCTTCGCGGGCGCAGCCGCGGCGGTCACGGTGGCCGTCCTGCTCTCGACGCTCGGCGCGGCCGGCACCCTGATCGGCGCTGCGCTCGGCAGCGTCGTCGCGACCGTCAGTACCGCCCTCTACAAGCAGGGCATCGAGTCGAGTCGCCGGCGGATGGCCGAGGTCCAGGCCGTCGCCCTGCAGAAGGTGAACCTGGCGGACCAGGACCTGCGCCGGGCGGAGCGGCGACCGTCGGGGCCTCGCGCCGAGCAGGACGTCGCCCGGGCCCGTGAGCGACTCGACGAGGCCAGCAGTGCCCTCGAGCCCGACACCGGTCCGCCCGCGGCCGAACCGCCCGCAGCGGCCGAGCCGGGTCGCTGGGCGGCCCTGCCCTGGCGGCGGATCGCGCTGCTCGCGGTCGCCGTGTTCGTGCTCTCGCTCGCCGTGATCAGCATCATCGAGGTGCTGGCAGGCAAGAGCGTCTCGACGATCACCGGCGGAACCGATGACGACCGCACCTCGATCACCGGGATCTTCGGGGACCGCACCGCGCCGGACGACGAACCGACCGAGCAGGTCACCCCGACCGACTCCACCCAGGAGCCGGCCGAGTCCGACTCGACCACGCCGACCCAGGAGACGTCGCCCACCACGACCGACGCGACGGAGCCGACGCCCTCCGGCACCCCGACCGAGACGGTCACGGTGACCGAGACGGCCACGGAGTCCGTCGACCCGGTGGATCCGACGGCCTCGGTCACCCCCTGACCGGGCGGGCCGAAACCCGGTTGTGGCGCGGCCTCTCACTGGAGAGAGTGGCCGCATGACGTCGTACATCTCGCACACCACGGTCGACAGCCTCAACGCCTACGAGCTCTCGGAGTGGTGGAAGCCCGTCCTCGGCTACGTCGACATCGAGGGCGACCCGAACCTGCCCGGTCACGTGGAGTGCGCGATCCGGGACCCGGAATCCGGCCACGAGATCCTCTTCCTGCAGGTGCCGGACGCCAAGACCCCGCTGAAGAACCGCGTCCACTTCGACCTGCGACCGCGCGAGGTCACCCGCGACGAGGAGCTGGCGCGCCTCCTGGAGTACGGCGCCACGCAGGTCGCCGACCACCGGGGCATCCACGGGCCCGGCTCCGGCTGGGTCATCCTCGCCGACCCCGAGGGCAACGAGTTCTGCATCCTGCGCTCGGACGCCGAGGTCGCGGCCCAAGAGGCCTGAGGCCTGGCGAGCCGGCTCGGCCATTCCAGCTCAGAAGACGTTGAAGGGCCGGAACTGGACCGAGATCCGCGGTCCGGCCGACGCCACCTTGGGGACGGCGTGCTCCCACGTGCGCTGGCACGAGCCGCCCATCACGACGAGGTCGCCGTGGCCCATCTCGACCGCGAAGCCCTCGCTCCGGCGCTCCGGGTCGCGCGGTCGCAGGTGCAGCTTGCGGGGGTCACCGACGGACACGATGGCGACCATCGTGTCGTGCGTGGAGCCGCGCCCGATGGTGTCGCCGTGCCAGGCGACGCTGTCGCGTCCATCGCGGTAGTAGCAGCACCCGGCGGTCCTGAACGGCTCGCCGAGCTCGTCGCCGTACCGGGCCGACAGGTCCTCGCGTGCCGCCGTCAGGGCGGGGTGGGGGAGGTCGTCACCGATCATGTACGTGTGGACCAGGCGGGGTACGTCGACAACGCGGTCGTACATCGACCGGCGCTCCGCGCGCCAGGGGACGTCGTTGACCAGCGCCGCGAAGACGTCGTCCGCGTGGGGGAGCCAGTTGCGGGCGACGTCGACCCACGCCCCGTCACTCAGGCCGCGTCGCTCGATCGGGCCGGTGTGGTCGGGCGCGACCGTCTCGAACAGGGTGCTCTGGAAGTCCACCGCCATGCGATCCATCGTACGACCCGATCGAACAGGTGTTCGTATGCCGTGGGCGTGTCGGTGTCCACGAATCCGATGGTTCGGGCAAATAAATCGGTGTTCGCCGGACGCGTCCCCGACCCCCTCCTACTGTCCGGAATGTGTCACCGGTCCAGGGGGGTTCGACAAGACGCATGCTCAAGCACGTGGAGATCCGTGAGTACGTCCGCGACCTCGTCCGTGGCAGCGTTCCGGGCACCGCGGCGCCGTCCGAACGCGACCTGGTGGACCGGTTCGGAGTCGCCCGGATGACCGTGCGCCAGGCGCTCGACGCCCTGGTCGGCGAGGGCGTCCTCGAACGGTTCCCCGGACGCGGCACCTTCGTCGCCGCGCCGCGTCGGGTCCCCACCGGTGTCTCCGGCTTCACCGAGGACATGGCGGGCAAGGGCCTGGTGGCCGACTCGCGCACGGTCGTCGCCGAGCGCCTCGCCCCGAGCCCGTCCGTCGCCGGAGCACTGCGCCTGCGGCCCGACGAGACGGTCGTCCACTGGCAACGGCTGCGTCTCGTGGACGGCCGCCCCGTGTGCCTGTCGGACGCCTTCCTGCCGGACCACATGGTCCCGGGTCTTCTCGAGAAGCTGCCTGCCAGCCTGTACGACGACCTGGCCGCCCGCGGGGTGCGGCCGACGTGGGCCGAGGACGACATCGCGGCCCGCACGGCGACGGACGTCGAGGCCCGCCTGCTCGACCTCCCCGTCGGTGGTGTGGTGCTGCGGCGTTCACGGCGCGCGATGTGGCGCGACATCCCGATCGAGGTGTCGCGGACGATCTACCGGAGCGACCAGTACTCGGTGGGCCTGTTGCTGCGCGACTGACGCCGACGCCCGCGTGGACCCGTCAGCTGCTCAGGCCGCCCAGCGGTGCGACCGTCTGGCCGGTCTCCTCGCAGACCCACTGCGGATCCGGGCCACCGAGGTCGGGGTCGATGTGCAACGCATGGATCGGCCCGTCCTGGCACCCCACGCAGACCGGCCAGAGGCCTTCGCGGGTGCCGCGGCCGAACCGGTCAGCCAGGGCGTCCTGGAGGTCCTGGGCGATGAGGCCGCCGATGTACGGCGCCCCGTCGACCCACTGCTCCAGCCACCAGCGACGTTCGGAGCAGGCCTCCTCGAGGAGGGTCACCGTGTTCGGCGTCCCGAGGGCGCGCGCCTCGAGGTCGGCGAGCACCTGCGCTCGGGCCACGTAGATCACGCTGTCGTCCACAAGGCCCATTGTGCGTTGGTTTCCCAAGGGCTGCCCGGAGCACGGGTGGGAGGTTGCGATGGTGGCGCGCGACGGGCTCCGGGACTAGCGTCGTCCTTGGCGTCCGGTTCTCGGTGCTCGTCCTGCCGGCGCTGTCCTGGTCACCGAATTCTGCGCCCCCTGGAGTCCCCATGAGCACCCGTCTCCTGCACATCATCGCCACGCCGCGTGGTCTCGCCTCCAACACCGGACGCGTCTCCAGCGTCCTGATCGAGGAGCTGCACCAGAAGTACGACGACCTCGAGGTCACGACGCTCGACCTCTTCAGTGCCGACCTGCCCGCCGTTGCCGGCGTGAACATCAAGTCGAAGTACGCCCTGATGACCGGACAGCCGGTCGACGAGGCGGCCACCGGCTCGTGGCAGGAGATCGAGCGCACCATCGAGCAGTTCCTCAGCGCGGACCTGTACGTCCTGACCGTGCCGATGTGGAACTTCGGCATTCCCTACGCGCTGAAGTACTACATCGACGCGATCGTCCAGCCGGGCTACCTGTTCACCTACAACGAGCAGGGCCAGCCGGTCGGCCTGGTCGAGGGCAAGAAGATGGTCTGCGTGACCTCGCGGGGCGGTGACTACTCGCAGCCACCGATGTCCAGCCTGGACCAGGTGCAGAGCTACCTGAGCAGCATCTTCGGCTTCGTTGGCATCGGTGACATCGAGTTCTTCCCGGTGCAGCCGTGCGACGTGACGGTCGAGCTGCGCAACGCCGCAGCCAAGGCGGCCATCGCCGACGTCCGGGCGTGGGTCGCGGCGGGCGCCTGGGATGCGCAGCCCGCGGTGGCGCTCGCTCCGTAGCGCCAGCGCCGGAGCGCCTACGCCGTGGTGTCGAGGGCGTCGATCTCGCGCGCCAGGTTCGTGCGGGCCGCGGACTCCCAGTGTGCGGCGCCGTACGCCGTGTGGAAGAGCCGTGGCTTGCTCGACAGCGCCCGCAGCACGTCGGCACGGCCCTTGTTGAAGACCTCGTCGGGTAGGTGGGCGTACTCCGTGCGCACCGCCGCGACATAGGCGTCGTAGCGGTCCGTGGGCGCGGCGAGGATCGCCAGGTCCGCGTCCGAGAGCGCGGCGCCGTTGTCGTCGCCCTCCTCGGGGCGGTGGTTCTCGGTCAGCCGCACCAGCCGGGCCACCTCGGCCACGGTGGCGGCGTCGGTGAAGGCGGGCAGCGCCTCCTCCGCCCAGCTGGCTGACCTCTCCTCGGCATCCCGCTCGCCGTCGTACACGGCATCGTGGAACCACGCCGCCAGCAGGACCGGCGTGCGGTCGTACGGCGTCCCGTGCCCGGTCAGGGTGTCGAGGTGCTCGAGCACCTCACGCAGGTGCCGGGTGCCGTGGTGCCCGCGATGCGGGTCGGCGTACGCGGCGAGGATCTCGTCACGGAGCGCATCGGCTCCGGACAGGGGCCAGGGCAGGTCGGGATGGTCGTCCTCCATCAGGACATTCAAACCGACCGCCCCGACACCTGTCACTGCCGGGTGCTGCCTAGTTGTGATGTCCGGGGACGTTGGTCAGTCGGGTGACCGGTGGCTTGGCTCCGATGGCGGAGTGGACGCGGTGATGATTGTAGAAGTGGAGCCATCCGGG
>NZ_JBMCYZ010000007.1:0-231132 GCF_048654605.1 Nocardioides sp. CPCC 206347 | reverse complement strand
GTGATGACCAGTCGGGCTTTCGACACCGGTGCAGCGTGGTGCGCGGATCTTTCCTATGTCTTGAGAGATCCCTTTCCTATGTCCTGAGCCAGAACACTGTCAGCCCGACGTAGAAGAACCCTCGTCTGAGACTGCATAACCGCAGGTCAGACGGGGGTTTCGTCTTTTTCACGGCACCTCACATCGCTGTCATTCGGAGTCCCGAATCGACCGATGTGGGGCAGATGTGGGGCAGACGCTCTTGCAACCGTCGCGATCCTGAGATCAGAGCCCCACGAATGTGGGGCAACAACCTTGTCCCAGTGGGGCAGCGAGGAGAGTTCTCATGGCTTGGGTGGAGTCCCGAGGTAAGCGTCACCGTGGTGGAAACCGCGGACCGGACGGCACTAAGAAGATGTACGTGGGCCGGCACTCCAGCAAGCGCGAAGCGCTGAGGTTGGCCCAGGTCGAAGAGCACAAGATCCACAGGCCGCGAAGAGCCTGCGGTGCCAAGTTGCAACGTCGCAAGGCAGCGGGAACGTCCGTCAACAGACTCGAGGTCTCAACCGATGACGACGAAAAGGTGATGGAGCCCGCTCAGGTCGTCGCACACCAGCGGATCCGCCCAGCAAGCCTTGGCGCACGAATCCGCGCACGACGCCTCGGCGCCAGGCTGAGCCAGGCCCAGGCCGTCGCCGGGGCCGGCGTCAGCGCCGCATGCCGCGCGCGGATCGAGCACGGCGAACGACGCCCCAGCATCACCGTGCTCGAGCACATCGCGGCGCATCTTCGTGTCGGTATCGACGAGCTGCTGCGCGGCAGAGATGACCTGGCCAACGATGTCGCCTTCGCCGCATCGCGATGGCTCCAGTGGCCCTCGAATGCGCGGGCTTACGAGGACCTTGTGACATCGATCCACATGTGGGAATCCGCCGCGACCGGTCAGCCTGGCAGCAACAGCCGCTAGTGGCCGCTTCTGCGACGGCACAGCTTTGTCGCGAGGCGTGACCCTGGTCCCGACTTTCCTGACACGTTCTGACCGTTTTGAAGACGTAGCGGAGTATTGGGCCTTAGGTTCCGAGGCGCGAGTCGGATGCGTGGGCGTCTCGGGGAGTCTCGCCAGAAGTCAGGGTTCGTGTAGATGTCGCTTCGCGGTTCAGTTCGTCGTCCTGTCCTTCGATCGAGCGGGCCAGACCGAATGGTGCGGGGGATCGCTTTGGCGGCTCTCGGGTCCCTCGCGATCGGGACGCTTCAGGTTGCACCTGGCGCCGCGGTCGCAACGGCCGCCGTCGAGCAGGCGGCACCCAAGGTCACTGAACGCCCTGACCGGACCTCTGCCATGGTCACCGCGATCGCGCAGGGCTCACAGGTCGAGGACCTGTCAGCGCGGACCCCTTCGTCGGCAATGTTCGCCAACCCAGACAGCACCTGGACTCTCGAGTCCTATTCGGGGCTGGTTCGCTCACGTGCTGACCAAGACAAGTGGGTCAGCGTCAACGCGGACCTGGAGAACCTGGCTGATGGAGCCGTGCCTGCGGCGGTTCCCTTCGATATCGAATACGGCGATGGTGGGTCGAAGGACGTGGCCACCGTGACTTCGCCTTCAGGTGCCACGCTGTCGCTCGACTGGCCAACCAAGCTGCCCGCCGGAACGGTGGATGGCGACCAGATCACCTTTGAACCCGCGGCGATTGACGGGGGAGACCTCGTTGTCACGTCCCACCCTGAGGGGTTCAACTTCTCCGTCGTCCTCGACCAGGCCCCCGCCGCCGGTGAGATTCCGGAGTATCGGTTCCCTCTGAGCCTGTCGGAAGGAAAGTTCATCACTCGCGCCGATGGCTCGATTGACATCAAGAGCGAGGGCAAGCTGGTTGGTTCGATCACCCCGCCGGTGATGTGGGACTCGGCCGACGAAGCGTCGACGGTTCCTGTCGCGGCGACCCTTGAGGGGACGGGTACGTCTCGCGAGCTGGTGCTGCGGCCCGATCCCGTGTATCTGGCTGACCCGGACCGCAGGTACCCGGTGACGGTCGACCCGACGGTGGTCCTGACCGCGACGGGTGACACGTGGGTGCAGAACATCCTGCCCAACACCAGTCAGCACACCTCGCCCGAGCTCCGGGTCGGCACCAGTAACTTGGGCATCACGCAGAATCGCTCCTATCTGAACTTCGACACGACTGCGTTGGGCAGTCCGCCCCCGGGATCGATCGCGGACGCGAAGGTGAGCCTGTCGAACTTCAATGCCGGCTCGTGCTCCGGCTCGGACATCAAGATGTCGCAGGTCACTTCGGCCTGGACCGTCCCGGGCATCACCTGGTCGACCCAGCCCACTGTCACCGCCACGGGCGCCAAGGTCGAGGACGACGCGCACGGCTTCACCGGTTGCACCAGTGAAGGCGTGGTCGACTTCAACGCCACCGACATCGTGAAATCCTGGGTCGGTGGTGCCGACAACTACGGCGTGCAGCTCGCTGCCGTCACGTTGAACAACGCCAGTTACCGTAAGTACAGGTCCTTGGAGAACGGGGACAACGCCAAGTCGCCCAAGCTGACCGTCACCATCAGCCAGCCCCCGGCGACCCCGACCGGGCTGACCGCGACCCCGGGGCTGTACGGCAACTTCATCACCTCCAAGACCCCCACCCTGTCGTCGGTCGTCACCGACCCCGACGGCGGGCAGGTCAAGGGCTATTTCGAGATCAAGCAGGGCTCGACTCTGGTGTGGCCCGGCGACAGCCCCGCCGGCACCAGCCCCGCCGTGCCCTCTGGCGGAACCGCCACGAAGGCAGTTCCGTCTGGGCACCTGACCGAGGGTGGCACGTACACGATCAGTGCCTGGGGTGAGGACGACGTCAACGTCCGCTCCGCCACGCCAGCGACCAAGACCGTCACCGTCGACACCATCGCCCCGACCGTCACGATCACCTCGTCCCACTTCACCAACGGGACCTGGACTACCACAATGCCCGGCTCCGACACGATCACCCTCAACGGGTCGGCCGACACCGCTGGTTTCTACTTCAACCTCGACGGCCAGACCTCCGCCGCCGGCGCGAACTCATCCGGCGACAAGGTCACGACCTACACCCCGACACCCGGATGGCACGTCTACGAAGTTACCCCGGTCGACAAGGCCGGCAACTACGGAACACCCGTCACGTTCTCCTACGGCACCGGTACCGCAGCCTTCTCCACGCCCACCCAGTGGGCGCCGTCCACCGCGTCGTTCCCTATCGACCTGTCCGGACCCGCCTCCGCCACCGGCGCGACGCTGCAGTGGCGGGTGGTCACCGAAACCACCTGGCGAACTGCGGCCAAGGTCAAGAAGGTCGACGACGGAACCAACTGGACCGGCACCATCGCTGGCGCAGGCACCGGCCGCTCCACCACCAACCAGCTGATCTGGAACGCCACCGAAGAAACTTATGGGACCGGAACTCTCGAAGCACCCGCACTCCTCGAAGTCCGCGGCTGCTTCCAATACTCCGGATCCGCCGACTCCTGCACCACAGTCCTGTACCTCGGCCTTTATCAATCCGCCTTCGGCGAACGCTTCCCAACAACCGACCTCGGGCCCGCGACGGTGTCGTTGCTCAACGGTGAAGCTATGGTCAGCGACGCTGACGCTGCCGATTCCAAGGCTGGTATCGGGCGCTCCTTCTCTAGCCTGTCGGACGCCACGCTAACCGCCGGCGTCTTCGGGCCGGGTTGGTCCGATCCAGAGATTTTCGGGCCGAGCGCCGACACGGCAGCGTCCGTCATCGACAGCCGCACCAAGGACGGCACGATTGTCATCGTCGATTCGGGAGGTGGCTCACAAACCTTCATCCCGACTGGCGGAGGGAACTACAAACCCCTCGAGCCCACTGGCGACACCACCACGTTGATCTTCGCGACCGGCACCCCAAACACGCTCGAGTTGTCTCGCCCACTTGGCACTGGCAGCGTCGTGACCACTTGGGAATGGAGTACCTCGGACATTGGCGGCGACCCCGCCTGGACCCTCAAGGAGACCAACGCTCCCGGCACCGGCAACGACATCGCTGTCACCCGCACGGGCCAGCGGCCCACCTTCGTCCGCCAGTCCGACCCAACCGCCTCATCCACTTGCACCGCCACCACCCAAACCCTCGGGTGTCGAGCCCTCACGATCACCTACACCGGAACTGGCACCGCAACACGGGTCGCCTCGGTCCAACGCGTCATCGGCGCAGCAACACCTGGTGCGGTCAATATCAAAACACTGGCCGATTACACCTATACCTCGGGCAAGCTCACCAAGGTCTGCAGCGGCGACCCCGACGGTGCTGGCGCCGGCATACCGTTGTGCACTGAATACAGTTACACCACGGTTGCCAGCCGGACCATGCTGGCAACCCTGAAACCTGCAGGCCTCACCGAATGGCGCTTCGCCTACGACACCATCGGTCGACTCGAGAACGTCAAGCGCGAACGCCCGACAGCGTCCGGCGGCGGCGACGCAACGTGGTCGATCGACTACAGCCTGACGCCCGCTAGCGCAGGGCTCCCGTCGATGACGGCAGCGAAGGTTAGCGAGTGGGGGCAGACCGTGGTGCCGACCAAGGTCTACGCGGTCTACCAGCCTTACAACGGCACTGCTGATGTCACCAAGGCCGACCTTTTCTATACCGATCGGTCCGGCAATACCACCAACACGGCGGCCTTCGGTCCCGACGGATGGCTTCTCAGTACCGATTGGGTCGACGCTGCCGGAAACACGAGGCAATCGCTCGACGCCACCGGTTGGGCACGGGTTCAGGCTGCCCCGTTGGTCGACCGGCCGATGGTCGCACTTGAGGCATCGTCGTTCACCGTTTTCAACACTTGGGGCAACGCCGACACGGTCGGCACCCGGGCCATTGACGAGTACGGCCCGGCTCACACCGCCAGCCTGGACGACGGCACGGTCGGCTACTTCCGTACCCACGCCGCGTTTACGTACGACGATGACCCCGGCGTCGATCCAAGCCTCCTCGCGGGCCGCCCTGGCGGCATCGGCGGCGACGGGGTCGGCCTGGTGGTGAAGGAGACCTTCAGCACCGCCACAGCGGACCGCACCGCGGATCACGACACCAAGGTCACGACATACGGATACGCCCCGGTCGTGTCTGGCGATGGCGATGGTTGGGTGCTCGGAACACCGACCTCCACGTCCGTCAAGGTCACCGGTTCGACATGGTCAACGACGACCAACCGATTCGACTCCGACGGCCGGTCGATTGAGACCCGGGAGCCTGGAGGCGGTACAGACGGTAGTGGCGCCGGCAACGACGCCCGGTCAACGACAACCACCTACTACACCGCTGACGGCTCTGGGGCCTGTGGCGGAAAGCCGGCCTGGGACGGAATGGTCTGCAAGACCGGGCCGGCCGCACAGCCCGCTGGCACCACGACGCCGATCACCTACCACGCAGGGTTCGACGACGAACTGAACCCAACCAGCGTGCAGGAACTCTCGGGCGGCGCAGGCACACGGACCACCACAAAGACCTACGACAACCTCGGACGCGTCCTTTCCTCCTCGGTGGTGGTGGGTGGCTCCGAGGTCGCTGCCGACACCATCACCAACACCTACGGGTACGCAGTATCCACAGGTCTATCGACCACTGTGACCGCCTCAGCAGGCAGCACCGGCACCGTGACGACGTCCTACGACGCATGGGGTCGCGAGACCGGGTATCAAGACGTAACCGGAAACACCGCCGCAACCACCTACGACGCGACCGGGCGCCTCGCTACGAGCGACACCGGGACCACCTCGACGTCGTACGCCTACGACGCACACAGCCTCCTTACCGGCGTGACCGTCGATAACGGCGTCGGCTCCTTCGGCTACCAGTACGCCACCGACGGAACCCTAGAAGAACTGTCGTACCCCAACGGACTTGCTGCGACGTACCACACCGACGAGATCGGCGGCCCAACCGGAATCACCTACAGCAACTCAAGCGGGACTGTCCTGGCCTTCACGGCCAGCAACGACGTCCGTGGCAGAGCTCTGCTGCAGAGTTCACCAGCCTCGTCACAGGTCTTCACCTACGACGGACTCGACCGACTCACCGCAGCCGTCGACACCCGCGCCGACGGCTGCATCACCCGGGTCTACGGATTCAGCGCCTCTTCTGAACGGACCTCGCTGGCGTCGCACCCTCCAGGCGCCGGAGGGGCATGTCAGTCGACTTCGGCATCCACCAAGACCACCACCTACGACACGGCAAGCAGGGTCACCAACACCGGCTACAGCTACGACCCACTCGGACGAACGCTGACAGTCCCGACGACCGACACCACAGTAGGTGCCGCGGGGGCACTGACCGTGGCCTATCGGGCCAACGACATGGTCGCGTCACAGACTCAGGACGTGACCGCAGGCGGTGACACTGAAACCAAGACGGTCGACTACGAACTCGACCCAGGCGGACGAATCTCGAGCATCACCTTCAAGACGGACGGCACAGAGACCAAGCGATCGCGATATCGCTACAGCAGCACGAGTGACTCACCGTCCAGCATCGAGACTTCGACGGACACCGGGGCAAGTTGGGTCGCTACGAAGTACGTCGCTCCCCCAGGCAGGGGACTCGCAGCGGAAGTGACCGGCGGAGCCGTCACCTTCCAGATCATCAACCCACATGGCGACATCGTTGCGTCGACCACCAGCGCCGGAACAGTTGAGGCCTACGGAGAGACCGACGAGTACGGCAACCCACTATCGGGCACACCGGACCGCCGCTACGGCTGGCTCGGCGAACTCCAGCGCTCCACAGACAGCCTCGCGGGCCTCACACTTATGGGCCTCCGGCTCTACAACCCTGATACCGGCGCATTCCTCTCGGTCGACTCCATCGCCGGGGCCAACAACACTCCGTACGCATACCCACAAGATCCAATCAATGAGAAGGATCCCTCTGGGGCGTGCCCGCGGCCGTTAATCTTCTGCAGCGAAATAAAGCAAGGAAGGGATCCGAATCGACCCGGCGTGCCAGACGGTTACATTGCGATCTGGCACAAATACACAAGCCACGAGAAGGGCGAGCTGGGCGAGAAGCGAGTCGCAGCGATGTTTCGCAAGATCAAGGGAGTGTCGGACGTGCATCGAGGCCGCACTGGCCTCAACTACGTTCGCTTCATCAACAAGCTCGGCAAGATGCAGATCCGAATATTTGATATCTCGCTGGTGTACAAGGGCCTATCAATACTTATCGAAGTCAAGGCAAACAAGAGTCGCTACCGTAAACATCAGCGAGAAGCCGATGAGTGGCTGTCGTCGACATATGGACTGCTTATCGGGTTCGTAAGAATCCAAGTCGGCCAAGGTGAATGGAGAGTGATCCCAGATCCCAGCCTTATTGCATAGGCATCCTGAGAACCAGCCGAACTTGGCAAAAGGAGGTTTCATTGAGATGAACGCCAATGCTCGCGACGACGTCGAAACTCTGATCCGGCTGGCAATAGAGTCGGCGGCCGTCGATAGCTTCGAGAGAAGCGCGCTTCTCGGATACTTGGGAAGGTTCGGCACAAGCCGGTCCGAGGGCCTGCTGGCGCAGCTCGCGGATGGGACGGTCGCAAGCACCGCAGGCGAGCGCGAAGCCTCAATGCGAAGCCTTGCCGAACTGAGTGGCGCGAGAAATCTTGAAATTTATGAGCGCGGTCTTCAAGCGCGAAGTTTCAGTATCCAGGAGGCCGCGCTCGGCGTCCTGTTTGACTTCGACAAACAAGGCCAGGCGTCCAGTTCAGTTCTTCGCTGGATGGAGCGGAGGTTGACGGGAAGGCGCAAGAGGAAACAGTGGTCCTACTCAGAGCTGCCAGTCTGCGTCGGGTACTTGTCTCGCCCGGACGGAGGACTGGAGTCAGCGCTCAGCCTGCTGGACAAATTCGACTCCGAGTTGCTTGCGGTCGAACGACTCGTCCTTGAAGTCATGTGGCCAAACGAGAAGCGCCGCGGTCCCGACCGTCAAATACCGGACCTAGATGGGCTCGGACCATATGGACACTCTTATAAGGTCTATCAGGCGCTGGAGATTGCGATAGCGACCGGGGCGTCGACCGACACCGTTCGCCTAGACCAGGACGATCCAGTCGCACACGAGATTGCCGCCAATGCGGAGTCTGAGTTTTTCGCCCTCTTGGACGCGATAGCCGGTCGCCGGGGCTTCGACAGCAAGCGTGGATCCTGAGACCGTGCCCTGTTTGTGAATCCGCGCTTGCCGCGGATGGTTCAACAACTAGACGGCATGGGCCAGGACAAGATGGCCGCCAACACCGACAACGTAGGACGCACACTCGTCGCCGTGCTTCACGACGAACGTCACTGTGTCGCCATCATCAAGAGTTCCGTGCGCCCATGTGGGGCCGCTTTTGTAGCCGACGATCGAGGTGCCGATGAAGCAGTAGATAGACACCAGATAAGGCCCCGCAGTCGTAACGCCAGTCTCGTTCTTGGCCTCGCCCACGATCGAATTGCCAACAATGTTCGTTTCCGTCACCGTCAACGGGGCCGCGTTAAGGGAACTGATGTCAATCTCCGCTGAATCGGTCGAGAACTCATATTCGACATTAGACGGAATCGAGTCGGCGTTCTCGAAGTCGATGTATGCGAGGCCCACTTCACCTGATGCCACTTGGGCCGGGATGGTTTCCGCACTGCTGCCCGTGGAGACAATTTTCCCGCCGCTCCGGGCCGAGGCGGTCCATTTGACCTGCGAGATTGCATCGTCGGTGTTGTTGCGGAACGCGAACAGCAGGCTGCCGGACGTCGTCACCAGCGGTCCAACTTGTACGACAGACATCTCTCCGGAGTCGCCAGCAGGGAACTCCGGCCTTGCGTTCCCACCGAGGAGGCCGCTGGCATTGAACGGCAACGCCTCCACTTCACTGAACTCGTCGGCCAGGTCCCTGGTGTTGTCGTCGGAAGTTGAACTGCAGGCGCTTAGCGGGAGAAGAAGGGCGGTCACGGCGGCCGCGACGCGCACAGAGGTCATCACGTCACGCAATGTAGCCGCCGTTCATCGACAGAGGGGGCGCGATTCACAGACGGGCGGAGTGCCGTCGAGTTGAGTGAACTGTTCGCCACGCGCGGGGGCTCAGGGCGCCACTACCAGCCAAGGTAGGGACCGGAGCTGGAAGCGGTCGAGGCTCTTCCGCAGATCCACGACCGTTGCTCCAAGGCCAGCGCGTCGCACTACACTGCCTGGACGGCGGCGAACCGTCCGAGCGCTCATGATCTGATCCATTTGCCGCAGTACGCAGACTACCGTCGGACAGAACGACCAGTGTGTTACGCACTCCGAAGTGCCCTGCGCATGGCTCGGTCACACGCGCTCGGGTGCGAGGAGAGGGGTCACGCCTCCGTTGCGGCGGTGGGTACATCTACGCTGGTCGTGTCAGCCTGAACTGCTGTCTGCCTGGCTTTGAACGCATCAAAACGCGCCTGCCGAGCGTCCCTTTCCACGCGTACGCGATCGTCGCGTTCACCTCGGGTTTCGACGATGGCCTCCACCGTGCCCTTGGTGAGGGGAGATCCCTTGATGTGCTTCTCGATTCCTTGCACAGCCTTTGCGATGTGGTGCATGTTGTAGCGCTCGGTGAACAGCAGCCCGTTAGGGATGCTGAGGTCGAGAGCAGTGGTCTCAGTCCAGCTGTGCCCGCGGCTGTCGTGGTAGCTGATCGTTATCTCATGCACCTCTGGGAGGTCCTTGCGCTCGTACCTTTCGGTTGGGGAGTCGAACCACGAACGGAGTTCATACTTCGGCGGCATCATGGCGATCGGTCGCGTGAAGAGGCGGGCCTGAGCGAGCTCTTCGCCGTCGACCTCTTGGGATCGTTCAAGCGGTGGATTGACGCTGATGACGACGTCGTAGGCCGGGCCAGCGCCGATGTTCTGAAGAACCAAGTCCATGGAGTGGATGGTGTCGTGACCGATCTCCACGCCAAGGAGGACATAGGGTCGGGCCTGATCCAGCGCGGTTTGCGCGGCTTGCTCAGCGGCGGCCCTTGCGGCCTCGCGGCCGTCGCTCAGTTGGAACCAGGCCACGATGACTGCCACCACAGCGGCGAGTGTCGCGAGGGCTTCGATCCAGCCGGGCAGGTCGCTAACTTGGCCACCGGTGGCCGCGAGTATCAGGCACGCTGCCGAGACCACGAGCAGGATCGCCGCGCCAGAGAGAAGGCCGACTCGGACGGCGTTGATTCGGTGGGGCATGGCGTCGTGGTCATTGGTCATAGATCGTCTATTCCTCGGGGCTACAGCGGCGTCATACTCGTTGCGGGATTGCGGAAGTGGTCAGGATCCGCCGAGTTGCTTGAACGCCTCCATCGCGGCGATCTCGCCGACTCCACCGCCGGTTCCGCCGACGAAGCCGGCAACCAGATGGGTGGCGACGCTCCTCCACCTTCGCGATCGGGGCTCGTCCTGCTGGGCGTTTGCTCGTTCAGCTTGAGCAGCCATTGCGCCGCCGAGCTCGAATGCGACCTGTCGGACGGTCTCGGCGCCGTACTTGTCGAGGTTCTCCACGATCATCTGCGCACGGCGAATGAGTTCTGCCAGGTAGCCCCGTATGAGGTCGGGAAGGTCAACGGTGTCGTGGTCGATCAGGTCGCGTGCCTCGGCCAAGACATCTGTGAGGCGCCGGCGATCGTCTTCGGTGACGACCAGGGCGCCGCCGGTCTTTATGACGAGGCCGAGTGCGTCGAGCAGTTTCAGGCTGCTGTCGGAACACACGTCACGAGGGGAGTCCTTCCGATTGTTGTTCGAACTCCAGGGGAGGGTCGCGAAGTGGACGCCGGCGTACCATTCGGGTAGTGCAGCCATGAAAGGCGAGGTGTCAGTCCCAACAAGCTCCATACCTTGGAGGATGCGGTCGACAGTGGCTACCAGTTCCGCGGACTCGTGGTGGCGTCGCCAGGCGTCGAGTCGGTTCTGCCCACGAGCGAAACCGCGGACACTTTCCGGCGTTTGACCACCCGGTGTGGAGAAGCTGCGGAGCGCCGCGGCGAGCCGCGTGGCTGCGTTGTCGGTGGTGGTCATCGCGATGAGTGCCTCGTAGGTCGTGGTCGGGCTGGACAGCAGGGCGCTGTGGCGGTGACCCTACGCGCGGGCCCCGACACATTGTCGGAGGCGCAGTGAAGTACCGCGGCGTCTATCACCGGGGCGCACACGTCGACCCGCTGGCTTGCGTGGTCATTCTGAAGACGCTCGAGTCGCCGGAGGTTGCTGGTCACCCGGCGGCGCGCCTGAGAGGGCTTTCTAAGAGCCCGGACCCCGAGAATCTCCAAGCTGTGGAGCAGGTGGCCGCTGCGTTAGACGAGATGAAGCAGGCTCGCCGCGACCTCGCACGGAGCCGGGCTGAGCTCGATGGTTTCGATGCCGATACTGCGAAACCAGTGGCTCACGACATTCGGGCAGCCTCGGAGGTGCCTCCTTGCAAGCACCTCTCGGTGGTGCAGGTGACCGATAGGCTCGACGTCTCGGAGCAGTACGTGCGGCGGCTGTGCCGTGACACTGTCCTGTCGGCCCTCAAGGAAGCGAAGACCTGGTTGATCGCTCAAGGCACGGAACGAGCAGGCCGTGGAACGTGCGGCGATCGCGTTCGCCAGCACCCTCGCGACGTGCGCGCAGATGACGCCCAGGGAGCCGGCCGAAGCTGCCTGGACGCCGACGTCGCCGTACACCGTCGCGCAGCTCGAGGACCTGATCCGTGAAGACCGCGGAATGGGGTGCCGAATCAGGTGACCGGTAATCGCGGTGCGGCGTACAATTGTGGCGTGGGGCTCGCCTCCGTACCACGGGGGGACAGGGCCCCACGCTCACGCCCGAGGTAACTGTTGCTCGATCCAGGTCTCGACGTCGGAGCCCGGTAGACGACCTGGCGCCCGATGCGGGTGGACTTCGGACCGGTCTTGGCCTGACGCCAACGCCGCAAGGTGCTGACCGCGACGGCGGTCCGCTCGGCGACCTGCTCGATCCGCATGAGGTCACCGCCGGCTACGGCGTACGAGCGAGCCGGCAGGGCAGCGTTGGCCGCGCTGAGGCGAGCGAGTCGAGCATCGATCAGAGCCAGATCGGCCGCGATCCGGGCGAGGCTCATCCGGATCGCTTCAACGTCCGTCAGGCGCATCGCGCCAACGTCCGAGGCGTCGGCTTGAGCCGGGGTCAGCAGTTGCGTCGATTGTGTGGTCACGACACGACCTTCAACCGCCGCAGCCAGGCCAGGCAAGCAAGTGCCCCGACTGGTCAGAAATCGATCGGGTCAGCATCGTCGCCGACGCAGTCGGTCCAGCCGCTGATCTCAGCGAACTGGGAGCGGGCTTCGTCCTCGCTCATGCCGAGCTCGACACACATCGCGACGCGGTCTTTCAGCGTCATCTCGCTCATGTCGCCCTCCTGATCGAGGCCTCGGGTGCCGGCGAGGACCGTCCCCCGGGCAATGCGGGGCACGGTCCCGCCGACTCGACTAGCGTACGGTGCGGGCCGGAGGCTGCTGCTTCGTTCATGGCCGGGCAACGGTACGACGCCGCGCTACACCCGTTCGATCGGCGCGCGCCCGAGGTTCTCCTTGCTGCCGGTGGTTACCTTGAGACGGCGGAACGGAAGGCAGCCATCCTGGCCCAGGTGCTGGGATAGTCCGGAGGCGATGAACACTGACGTTTCCACATTGTTCTAACATCAAGTCATGCTAATGTTAGAACGATGCCACTTCATGTGGTGTTCAGTCCCTTTGATATCGAGAGCCCCGAGCACCGCCAGGAGTACGCCGTGACCGAGTTCGACCCATTCCAGATGCGCGTCGCCATCGGCGTGAACTTTTCTCCGTCCACGCCGGTGACGACTCGAGACGTGTTCGCTGGTCGTCGCGACCAACTGAATCGAGTCATGGACGTTGTCGCCCAGAGCGGCCGCCATGCAGTGATCTATGGCGATCGAGGTGTGGGCAAGACTTCGCTCGCCCGCGTGGTCAGCGATGTCTTCAGCGGTTCCGGTGACGTGTCCTCGATGTACCACGCGGCGTACTTCACCTGCAGCAGTCAAGACACGTTTTCGTCGATCTGGCGCAGTCTGTTCGACGAGATTCACCTCAACGAGGCGGCGGGCGGGGTCGGCTTTGTCCCACAGCCAACAATCACAGGCTTCCCTGCCAGTCGGCTTCTCACTGAAGAGGCACCTTCGCCCGACAGTGTGCGGCGCCTTCTCGCGCAGCTCGCTGCGCAGATCAGGTTGGTCCTGTTCATCGATGAGTTCGACCGGCCACTGGACCCTATGACCCGACCGCTCATGGCTGACATGATCAAGATCCTGGCGGACCAGGCCATCCCGGTGACGCTGGTTCTGATCGGGGTCGGAGAGACCGTTGATGACCTGATCACAGGGCACGAGTCGGTGCACCGGTCGCTCACGCAGATCCAGATGCCGACAATGGGTAATGACGAGTTGGGAGAGATCGTCGACCGCGGAATGCTTGCATGCGGCATGACGGTTGAGCCGGGCTTCACGGCCCAAGTGACGGCGATGTCGTTGGGCCTTCCGCACTACACCCACCTCCTGGCGTCCAAGGGTGCCTTGGCTGCAGTGATGGACGGCCGGGTCAATGTGACCGCTCAGGACTTCGAGGCTGCCGTCGAGGGAGCGCTCGAGGACGCTGTTCACTCGACACGGCAGAAGTACCACAACGCCACCACGAGTAACCGCGCCACTCTCTACGAGGAGGTCCTGCTGGCTTGCGCCAGGGCCAAGCGCGATGCATTGGGCACGTTCGGGGCGGTTGATGTTCGCGAGCAGCTTCGTGAGATCACCGGTCGGGACTACGAGATCCCGGCATTCGCGCACCACATGAACGACTTCTCGTCCCTGACGCCGCCGCGAGGGGGAATCTTGCTCAAGCGCGGAACCACTCGTCGGTTCCGGTACAAGTTCGCCGACCCGTTGATGCCGCCGTTCGTGCTGATGATGGGCGCTCAGAAGCACCTGTAGCCCGCGCAACTACGGGTTCCGCTTTGACTGGCGTCGACGTCCAATCGATCACCAGGTGGGGGTGGTGGCCGAAGATCAGCAGGTGGGCGTCGTCGAGGTCGCATCAGTCGTCCATGAGCCCATCGTGGCTGACCTGGGCTGGTGGCGTCGGCGGTCATTCACAGGGCCTGTGACAACGAACGAGTGCCCCCGCCTGCTGAAGCAGACGGGGGCGTCGTACGCGCACGATGTGGGGTCAGCACGTAGAGGGAGTATCGATCCCAGTGAGCCGTGGTGTCTCAGGATCTGCGTCATCGGAACCGAGGTGTGATGGCCAGGTGACGCCGAGCTTGTCCGACATCGTTGATCTGGATCTCGGATTTCGTCGGTGATGCGGGTGGACCTGATTTTCAGGACCCTGTGCCGGTCTTCATGCCGGAGCCGTCAACATCGCGACGTGCCTTCTCGTGTTCAGCTGCACGCCGTTCTGAAATGCGGTCCAGCCATGGCCGCAACACCCAGCGCAAGACCCGCACGACCCGTTGCCCAACCGGCCCGATCACCACCTCGGCAGGCGGCTCCGGCACAGTCTTGCGGTCCAGCCATTCAGTAACCGACAGCATCGCCGACAGGGACAGGCCACCGATGAGGAGAACGATGCTCACGATCGCGAGGAAGCTGATGACTCGCCAGGTCGAACCCACTGCACCCGACATGTCGCGGTATCCCGCGGACATCAAAAGCACGAACAAGGACAGGGCCATGATGACTACTGAGTAGCCGACGCTTCGCTGGCGCTGGGACAACTGTCGACCGATAACCACGCGATCGTGGAGTGTCTGGGCTTGATGTGCGAGTGCCCTCTCCAGGCTGGATTTCGCTTCGCCGGCAGGCAGCAGAGCGTGAAGTTCGGCATCACGCTTCAGGTTGGCTCGCAAGCGATTCGGTCCCACCAATCGGACGATTGCGGCCAACGCCGTCAGCGAGGTAGCCGTGACGCCAGCCCATGTCGCGATGTTGCCGACTTCTTCCACCCTAACCTCCTCGCTCGGTTCGATGACCGTAGTCGCCACCTCCGACATGTGCAGGTCCAAGCCGAGAATGCCGACCACCTCTTGGTCATCGCCGGACGCGGGCCAATGTGGGTGCAGGTGTGGGCACAGACAGCACGACACGGACCAGCACCAACCGTCACGACGTGCCGCGTCGTGCGTCGTTGCCAAGACCACGCGAGCCTAGGCGGCACTGGAGACAACCAGTTGTTACGACGGGCAGATTCCTGGGGGTCAGGGGGTCGCAGGTTCAAATCCTGTCAGCCCGACCGAAAAACTGCCTCTGACCTGCGGAAACGCAGATCAGGGGCAGTTCGCGATTCCGATCCGGAGCGTGAGCTCACGATCGACACACCGTTCGCCGTCATGACGCGATCGGTGAGCGTGAGGGGTCCGACCGATACCGCGAACGGTGTGTCGGTCGTGTGAGTGCTGCCGCCTGAGGCCGTGAGTCAGGTCCCGTCGTTGGCGCACCGGAAGCCGATGTTCCCCGACGACGACTCGGCCGTGTTGGACGAGCGGGCGGCGACGCGATAGCGGTTGCAGTAGCTGTCGTGGCAGAGGTACGAGCCGCCCCGCATCACGCGACGCACCTGGGCGTCGGGGGTGTGGGGCGGCTCTGCCGCGACGGGGTCGACGACGGGTTCGTCGCCGGCCCGGTCGGCGTACTCGGTCGGACGGAAGGTGTCCTCGCACCACTCCCACACGTTCCCCACCATGTTGTGCAGGCCGTGGCCGTTCGGCTGGAAGGCCGTCGCCGGGGCGGTCGTGAGGAAGCCGTCGTCGAGCGTGTTGTGCCGCGGGAACTCGCCCTGCCAGATGTTGCAGCGCCACCGGCCGCCGTGGGTGAGCTCGTCGCCCCACGGGTAGCGCGCGCGGTCCAGGCCGCCGCGGGCGGCGTACTCCCACTCGGCCTCGGTGGGCAGGCGCTTGCCCGCCCACTGGCAGTACGCCTGCGCGTCGCGCCAGGACACGTGGACGACCGGGTGGTTCTGCAGGTCGCCGATGCTTGATCGCGGTCCGCCTGGATGGCGCCAGTCCGCGCCGCGCACGGCCAGCCACCACGGCACCCCGGAGGCGCCCTGGAGGATGTCGGCCGGGGCAGCGTCGACCGCGAGGTGGAAGACCGCGGACACACCGTCGCGCTCGGCATCGGTGACGTACCCCGTCGCCTTCGCGAAGGAGGCGAACTGTGCGTTCGTCACCGCCTTCGTGTCGATGAAGTACGTCGACAGCCGAACCTGGTGCACGGGGAGCTCGCCGTCCGCGGCGTAGCCGTCCCCGTGACTGTCGCCCATCCAGAAGGTGCCGGCGGGGATCCTCGCCTGTCCTCGTGTGGTCCGGATCCCGAGGGCAACCACCTGGGTCGGCACCGCGCCGCGGTCGGTCGCGGTCGACGGGGCGCAGCAGGAGGCGGGTTGGCCGGCGTCGGCGCTCGTACTCACCCGCTCAAACTACAGTGAACAACTCATATTTGAGCAGCAGGCGACAAGAACTAGAACACGTTCTAGGGTGTGGCCATGCGCTTTCCTGATCGTCGAGTCATCGTGACCGGTGCCGCTGGCGGCCTCGGTCGTGTTGTTGCCGAGTTGTTCCGGGCCGAGGGCGCACGTGTCGTGGCCACCGACGTCGCCGCGGCCGAGGGAGTGGTCGGGTGCGACCTCACCGACGATGCCGCACGGGACGCGTTCGTCGACAGCGCGCTGGCCGAGCTCGGCGGACTCGACGTCCTGTGCAACGTCGCCGGCATCCAGCAGTTCGCGGAGCTCGGGAAGCTGACGCCGGCGGGCCTGCGCAAGCACTTCGACGTCAACGCCCTCGCGCCGCTCCTGCTCACCCAGGCCTTCGCCGAGGCGCTGGTCGAGAGCAAGGGCAACGTGGTGTCGGTGGCGTCGATCTCGGCGGTGATGGGCCAGCCGTACAACGCGCAGTACTGCGCGTCGAAGGCCGCGCTCCTGCTGGGCATGCGCGCTCTCGCCGTCGAGCTCGGCACGCGCGGGGTCCGGGTCAACTGCGTGTCACCGGGCGGCATCGAGACCCCGATGATCCAGGCCGCGGCCGCGGGCCTGCCCGCCGAGGTCAACTGGGACCTGATCGCGAAGAGCCAGTCGGTCATCCCCGGGTTCATGCCGCCCGAGGACGTCGCCGAGGCGCTGCTCTACCTCGCTTCGGACGTCGCCCGCTCGGTGACCGGCGCCAACCTCGTGGTGGACCGCGGCGTCGTCTGGTGACTGCGGTGACCGCTTCGGTGAACGGGATGGGCGTTGGCATGACGTTGCCCGTGATGGAGCCCGACATCGGGCCCGACTGCCTGCAGGAGTGGGCCGGGCTGATCGACGCCGGGCCGTTCAGCTCGCTGTGCTTCGGGGAGCGGATCGCCTTCGACAACCCCGACGCGCTCACCCTGCTCGGAGCGGTGGCGGCGTGGACGCGCCGGGTACGCATCACGACCACGGTCGTCGTACCCCAGCTGCATGACCCGGTCATGCTGGCCAAGGCGCTGGCCACCGGGGACCGCCTGTCGCACGGCAGGCTCTCGGTCGGTCTCGGCGTCGGCGGCCGCGACGAGGACTACGCCGCGGTCGGCGCGGACCTGGCGGACCGGACGATGGCGGACATGGCTGGGCGGGCGTCCGTCCTCCGGCGGGTCTGGGGCGGGGAGAACCTCACCGGCGCCACCCGCCCGGTCGGCCCTGTCCCGCACCGTGTCGGCGGCCCCGAATTGCTGGTCGGCACCCACGGTCCCAGGACCCTGCGTCATGCGGCCGGTTGGGCCGACGGTCTCGCCGGGATGGCCCTGGACGGCACCGACGTCGCTGGTACGGCGGCGCTGTTCGATGTCGCGCGGGACGCCTGGGCCGCCGCGGGTCGACCGGCACCCCGCCTCACGACCTCCTTCTGGTTCGCCCTCGCCGAGACGTCGGAGGATCCGCGTGGCCAGATCCATCGGCACCTGCGGCACTACATGAACTGGCTGCCGCCGGCGTTGGTGGACGCACTGGCGCCGACAGCGGGATTCGCAGGCACGCTGGCGGAGCTGCGGGAGCTGCTGGCCCGTTTCGCTGCGATCGGTGCCGACGAGGTGAACCTGATCCCGACGGGCGATGACCCGCGCCAGGTCGAGCTGGTCGCGGGCATCGTGGCCTGAAGTCCACCGCAGCCCGGGAGATCGACATCACTGGTGCGTGCCGTCACACCACGGCCAGCGGGCGCTCGTCCGCCTGTACAACGGGACCATGACTTCCACTGTGCACGCTGCTGACCCGGACCTGCTCGACGGGCAGGCCGGGTCCGGCGACGCCGCTGACCCTGGAGCGGACGCAGCCGCCGAGGCTCGCGAGATCGGGCGCATCCTGGCGGACGGCAAGCTCGCGTACGTCGCCATCGGCACGGCCCGTGGCCCGCTGGTGACGCCGGTGCTCTACGGCGCCGCGGGCGGAGCGATCTGGGTCCTCACCAACCATCACGCCCTCAAGGCCAGGGTGTGGCGCAAGCGCCCCCGAGCCGGCTGGACCGTCCGGAGCGGGAACACCGCGGTCGCCTTCACCGGTGAGGCCACGATGCTCTCGGTGCGGGACGTGAAGGCGGTGCTCGCTCGGCCGCTCGGCCTGGTCGCCGTACCGCCGGCCGTCCTGTCCTGGGCGTGTCGCAACCCGAGGCAGGTCGGAGGCTTCGTCCGGGACGCGATCGTGCACCCCACTCGCGGCATGCCGCAGGACTTCGTGCTCGTCCGGCTGCAGCCCGACAGTGCGACGATCGTGCGTGACCTCGACGATGCGACTGCCGTCCAGGACGCCGACCCGCGGTTTGCCGCGGTCGCCCCCGACGGCCTGGCCGAGCTGACGACGCAGCGCACGGGCATCCTGGGGCTCACGACGCCCGACGGCCCCGTCGCGATCCCCGCTGGCTGGGACCACGAACAATCGGTCATCCGCCTCTCGGCGGCCGCTGCGCACCTGGTCGCGGGTGCCGGGGCGGAGGGATGCATGACCTTCGACGAACCCGTGCACCTTCGCCCGACGGAACAGCGCGGCATCGTGCTGCGAGGACAGGTGAACCCCGTTGCTGGCGACGACTCGGGTTCCCTTGCGTTCGCTGCCGATCGCGTGACGTACTGGGACGGCTTCACCGTCGAGACGGTCGACATCCCGGGCTGACGCCCCGGGCTGACACCTGAGAGAGATCAGGCGTCGGTGACCAGGCTCTGGCGCATCTCGACGACCCACTTCTTGTAGGCGACGTGCGAGGCGCGCAGCTCGTCCCCGGGCCAGTCGCTCGGCAACAGCGGTGCCGGCAGGACGGGGTCGGTCAACAAGTGCCGGCCGGCGGTGGCGCACGCGGTGAACCGGAGGACGGGGTCCGTCGTGTTGGTCGCATCGAGGAGGTCGCGCGCGGTCGCGCTCCAGTCCTCGAGGTCCCACAGGCGCGAGGCCAGTGCTGCGGGGTCGGCCACGGTCGAGCCCACGAACCTGTCGCAGACGCTGGTGACCCCGTCGGTCCAGTCGAGCTCCAGGTTGGTCGGACGCGTCCACACGCCCTCGCGGAGCTCGCCGAGGCGCAGGTCGGTGAGGCGAGTGCGCAGGTCCGCACGATCGGTCGCGGTACGGCCGACAGTGGTGATCGCGACGAGGTGCCAGGTGCCGTCCCAGTCCTGCCGGCGGGGGTGGGTGGCCCGCTCCTGTCGTCGCTGGCGCTCGGCCAGTCGCTCGGAGAGCCGGTAGCGACCGTCGTCATCGCGGTTGACGTCGCCTGCAGCGGTCATCCGTGACAGCGCCACGCGCACGGTCGGCTCGGCGAATCCGACCACGGACGCGGCCGCGATCAGCTCGCGGGTCGTCAGGGCGGGCACCTCCGCGCCGAGCAGCAGCGTGAGCAGGGCCGAGCGGGTGGAGACGGGCTTGAGGGCAGGCATCGTGAGTCGACCTTACAAGTGTGCGACGGCTGACGGGAATCCGTTGTGACCTACGTCTAACACTCTTGGCTCGGATGTCACTGGTGTGTAACGGTGGGGCCATGAGCGAGAACAGCACCGGTCAGCGGCTTGCCGGACGAACCCTGATGATGTCCGGTGGAAGCCGTGGCATCGGCCTGGCCATCGGCCTGGCAGCCGCACGTGAGGGCGCCAACGTCGTGCTGCTGGCCAAGACCGACGTCCCGGACCCGCGCCTGCCCGGCACCGTGCACACCGCGGCCGCCGAGATCGAGGAAGCCGGGGGACAGGCGCTCGCGGTCGTGGGGGACGTCCGTGACGAGGCGTCGGTGGAAGCCGCTGTTGCCGCCGCCGTCGAGCGGTTCGGCGGGATCGACATCTGCCTGAACAACGCCTCGGCCATCGCGCTGGACAGCACCGAGACCCTGCCCGTCAAGCGCTTCGACCTGATGACGCAGATCCAGCTGCGCGGCACCTACCTGCTCACCCGGGCCTGCCTGCCGCACCTGCGCGCCGGCACCAACCCGCACATCCTGTCGCTCTCGCCGCCCCTGAACATGAACCCTGCCTGGCTCGGCAAGCACCCGGCCTACATGCTCGCCAAGTACGGCATGTCCTTGCTGACCCTCGGCTGGGCCGCGGAGTACGCCGACGACGGGATCGCCGCCAACTGCCTGTGGCCCGAGACACTGATCGCCACGGCCGCCGTACAGAACCTGCTCGGGGGCGACGCCGCGATCGAGAAGGCGCGCTCGCCGCAGATCGTCGCGGACGCGGCCATCGAGGTGCTGACTCGCCCGTCGCGGGAGTACACCGGGCAGACCCTGCTCGACGTCGACGTCCTGCGCGCAGCGGGCGTCTCCGACTTCGCTGCGTACGGCGGCACGGGCGACCTCGAGTACGACATCTTCGTGGATGCGCCCCGATGAGCGCGCCACGGATCGATGCCTACGCGGCCTTCCTCGGGGTCGACGTGATCGGCCACGGCGGTGGCCGTGCCGAGGCCACGGTCGTCGTGTCGGAGGACTACCTCAACCCGCACGGTACGGCGCACGGGTCGTTCCTGTTCTCGCTGGCCGGCATCGCACTGGCGGCTGCGGCGAACGACGACGAACACTCGGGTGTCGTCAGCGCGGTCCAGATCGACTACCTGCGACCGGCCCGGCCGGGCGACACCCTGGTCGCCCGTGCCGAGCTGGCCGAGCGACTGACCAAGGAGGACCTGTTCGTCGTCCGGGTCACCCACGGTGAGGAACTGGTCGCCCGGGCAACCGGCCGCGCGAACCGGCGCCCGCGCGCCTGATCGCCAGCCGAGTCGTCAGTCGAGCCGTCAGTCGAGCCGTCAGTCGAGGGAGACCCGCATCCGGAAACGGTGCTGGTCGCCGTCCTGGGTCACCGTGAGGCCGGCCGTGTCGAGTGACTTCAGCTCCGTGCCGTCCGACCCGGCGATCGCCTCGAGCCAGTTGCCGGCGTCGAAGTCCGCGAACGTGATGGTCAGGGCCTCGTCGTCGTCCGGCACGACGTTCGTGAACCGGTCCGATTCGCCGAGGGTCTCCTTCGGGTCGACCAGTTCTTCGAGGTAGCCGGTGCTGGGACCGATCACGACGCCGTCGTCGGTGCGCAGCGACGCGAGGAACTCGTCCCCGTCGGGCTCCAGCGTGGCGCGCAGCTTGCCCAGAGCGGCTTCGATGGCGGCCGGGTCCCCGGTGACACGGGCTGCGATGGGGAAGGTCTCCGTCTTCTCCGAGTCGAGCGCCTTGCCGAAGCCGTCCTTCGCGGCGAAGACGATCGTGTCGCCGCCGAGGGCTTCCAGGTCCTTCGGGGTGAGACCCGTGGACTTCTTGAAGCCGGCCAGCAGGTCCGCCTCGGTCCCGCCCATCCCGAAGTAGCCGCCTGAGCCCGTGACGGTGTCCTCGGCCCAACCGTCAGCGAACCCGCCGCCGAAGGCCACCGCAGTGTCCGCCGGGAGACGGCTGATCACCCGCTGTGCTTCGGTGCCGTCGTACCGGCCCTGGTAGCCGCCGAGCAGCGGGTCGCCGACCGCCTCGAGCTCGAGTGAGCCGTCGTCGAAGCGCAGCACGCCGCCCAGACCGGAGAAGTCGCGGAGCGCCTTTCGCACGTCGTCCGGCAGCTCGGGACCTCCGAAGTTGACCCCCTCCCCGTACTTCTCCTCGAAGAAGGCTTCCATCTCGTCGTCGAGCTTCTCCTGCTCGGCGGGGGAGAGCTCGTCGTAGTGCTCCATGCGCTCGTTGAACGCCTTCTCCTCCGGGGAGGGCTCGGGGACCCGCGAACTGAGGAACGCTTCCATCTCGTCGTCGAGCTTCTTCTGCTCGGCAGGGGTCAGCTCGTCGTAGTGCTCCATGCGCTCGAAGAGCGCCTCCTCCTCGGGTGTCGGCTCGGGGAAGCGCTCGTCGAAGCCTTCGTTGAAGCCTTCGTCGGAACCTGCTTCGGAGCCCTCGTCGGATTCCGCAATGGACAGGGAGTGCTCGAACTGCAGGACGTTCACGTAGCTGATCAGGCCGCTGACCGGATCGGCGTAGCCCAGCGGCGACGCGACGAGGTAGAACGCGATGAAGGAGTCCTCGTCCGAGGCCTCGAGCAGCGCCGGTCCTGCTTCCGGGGCTGCGAACACGGTCACCACGCCGGCCTCGCCGGCGGCGTCGACGAGCTCGTTGTAGTCTTCGTCGTCGGCCAGCGTCGACCGCGCCGCACCTGTCCTGACCTCGCGTGCGATGTCGTTGTTGCGGGCCAGGACGGCCCAGCCGTCGGAGACGGTGAAGCCGAACTCGTCGCAGCTACCGGCGATCTCCTTCAGGCCGGCCTCGGCCTTCCCGGCATCACCGATCTGCACGACGGCCACCACCTCCGGTTCGTCGAGGGGTACGACGGCCAGCGCGGCCCGCTCGCCGGCCCACTTCTCGACGTCGTCGAAATCGACGTCGCAGCCACTCCCGGTGGTGGCCTCGTCGACGATCGACCGCCGCAGGTCGTCCTGGCCGTCGAGGTCGAGTTCCTCCTTCAGTGCGGGGAACTTGCGCAGCGCGTTGAAGGCCGCGACCTTCTGACCGCCCGGCGGGTCCAGGTCCACCGCGATGTAGGCGAGGGTGTTCGACGGCAACGCTTCGGCGGGCTGCGGTCCCTGGGCCGCCCAGACCTGCAGTGCCCACGCGCCGACGCCGATGACGGAGCCGACCCCGACGACGCCTGCGACAGCGGCGGCGCGGCGGCGCGGCTTCTTCTCGGCGGGCGGGGGCGCGGGGACAGCGTCGGCGAGGCTCACCCGGTGAACCTAGGCGAAGCCGATGGTGCGCCACTGCCGTTTCGGTAAAGACCTGGCATCGATCCGCCCGAGGGCAACGGCACGGCTGATGGCCGCAGACATTTTGCCGTCTGGTCATGGTGGCGGCCGACGCGGCGCTGCTAACTTCCGGGAACTCCCATCTCGGGGAGCCTTAGGAAGGGATGTCTCGTGGTTCGAAAGGCGAAGCAGATCGGCATCGCTGCGGCGATGATCCTGGCAACACTCCTCGTGCCGGCGCAGGCGGCGTACGCGGCCGACGGCTGCGGCGAAGGGTGGTTCAAGCAGTCGGACGGATACCTGGAGAAGGACGACCCCTGGCAGGGCGCCGGCTCCCACAACGCGTGGATCTACCACTCGGGCAAGGTGCGCTTCTGCACCGACGACGACACCTTCAACAACGACGAGAACCGGAGGGCGCTCATCGGCTACCCGAGCGACTCCTACCCGTTCGAGAGCTGGGTCTTCAAGAACGGGACCTACACCAAGTTCTGCGTCAAGCAGACCGTCAAGGCACACATGAGCGGGATCGAGAGCTCGACCTCCTGGACCCTCAGTGGCTCGGTGTCCAAGAGCTCCGCGGGGGTGAGCTACTCGTACAGCGCGACGTACGACACCCTCACCCTGACGGTCGCCAAGACGGCAACCTGCAGCACCAGCGCCAGCCAGATCATTGCCCGGACGAGCGGGATCACCCTCACGGCTGACGACGAGACGGGCGTTGTGGACTGGGTCCAGCTCACCACGACGCTCAACACCGAGTACTGGGTCAGCGGAGTCAAGTACGTCCAGAACCACAGCCTGGTCGAGAACGACTACAGCTGAGACTCGAGCGCCCGTTCGGTTCCGAGCCGGGCTCTCGCCGCCGCCTTGATGCCGGCGTCGCGAGAGCCCGGTGCGGCGTGCACCGCGGAGGCCGTGCCCTTCCACGTGCCGCGGATGCCGTGGTCGCGGCGCATCAGCTTGAAGTAGTCGACCACCTCGACCTCCTTGGCGCGCAGCGCGAGCTCGGTGGAGGTGGACGCGGCGGGGGCAGCGACGTCGGCCTTGATCGCAGCAGCTCGGGCCAGGTCGCGCGCGGCCTTGAGGCGTTCGCCGACGTGGTCGGCCCAGGCCTCGTAGAAGGCGGCGCGAGCGGTCGATCCGTGCACGGGCTGGAGCTCCCAGCGTCGGCGCCTGGCGTTCCAGACCTCGCGGGTGTCGGCCTTGTGGGCACCGGAGCGCAGGTGCGCATCGCCGTCGCTGACCATCTGGGTGACGAGGGAGGCGTAGAGCGCCTTCACGATCGAGATGTCGGAGGGGAAGCCGTAGAGGGTCACCCGGGTGTTGCTGGTGTAGATCGCGACCCGCACGTCGTTGGCCTGGGCGATCTCCAGCATCAGGCGGACGTAGCGCGCGAGCGAGCGCTTGCCGCTCTCTCCGATGAGCACGGTCTCCCACGCGGGATCCTCGCGATGCTCCTCGACGCTCGCGGTCGCACGGGCCACCGCGAGGGCGATCTGGTGGCGAGTGGCCAGCGCCTGCGCCTTGCCGAAGAACGCGTCGCGTTCGGCGGTGTTGGACGTGCGCTCGGCCTGGCGCAGCAGCCGACCGATCCGCAACAACGTGCGGTCCTCGTCGTCGACGCCGGTGTCCAGCCCGTTGAGCCGGTAGGCCGTGTGGAGCAGGTCGGCGAGGACCGGCATCCCGATGTCCTCGAGCAGGCGCAGGTACGTCGTACGGAAGTCCCGGTCGTGGCCGGCGCCGCCGCGCAGGTGGTGCGCCACCTCATGGAGTACGACGGCCGCCCGCAGCGACCACGCGCCGCCGACCTCGCGCGGGGGAATGGCCATCACTCCGCGCAGCGGCAGCTCATCGCGTTCGTAGTGGGCCTGCCGGTGGCCGCGCCGCGCACGGACCACGATCGGCACTGCGGCGAGGTCGAGGCCCGACCCGTCGTCGTACCTGCTCTCGGCGGCACGCAGGTGCGCCAGCACGCGGTCGACGAACTCCTGCACGTGTCCGGGGTCGGTGAACCGGGGCTCGGTCTCCGGCTCGAAGTCCTTCAGCGCGGTGCCGACCCGGATCCGCAAGGGCTCGCCCGGACGGCGGCTGGCTTCGTCGAGCCAGCTCGCGAAGAGGTCTTCGGCGGCGTAGACGTCCCGGGTGTCAGGCATGGGGGAAGGTTGTCAGGCGGCGCCGACAACCGCCGATCCCTGGTGCTGGTCGCGCAGGTCGACGAGCTCGGTGATCGCCTCGACGAACCGAACCGTGCTGTCGCCGACACCGTTGTCGTCGAAGTAGTGGTGCCGCATCGCGGCTCGCGCGATCCGGTGCTCGTCGTGGTCGAGCCGGTCGGCGAGCAGGTCGGTCAGCCCGGCCAGGTTGTCGACGTCGAGGACGTCGGCGCACCGGCTGACCGGCACTTCCTGGCGCAACCGCTCGGCGTCGTGGTGGCGGTCGGTGATCATGATCGGCTTGTCGGTCTGCAGGTACAGCCAGTCGAGGCCGACCGAGGACACGTCCGTGATCATCGCGTCGCAGCCCGGGAAGACAGCCAGGATGTCGCCCTGCCAGATGGCGGCGTGCCCGGCCTCCGGGTCGCTCTCGGCAGCCCGCTCGATCAGGTCGAGGATGGCCTGGTGTCCCTCGCGGATGGCCGGGGTCAGGCTCGAGGTGATCTTCGGGTGGGGCTTGTAGACGAGGCGCACGTCGTCGACAGCCAGCACCGAGGCGACGATCTCGGCACCGAAGACGTCGACCGACGTGTAGTCGTTGTACTCCGCGTCGCCTTCCCACGTGGGGGCGTAGAGGACGGTGCGGCGCTCGCTGCGGGGGAGCAGGGGAGCGGGGCGCAGGTCGAGCTGCGGGCGACCGATCCGGATCAGGCGGGTCTCGTCGAGCTCCATCAGCGCCGCGCGGTGCCGCTGCACGGCAGCCTCGCCGGCGACGAACACGCGGTCGTACGCCTTGGCGTTGTTGGAGACCATCGAGTGCTTGTCGCTCTCGCCGTGGTTGATGTGCACGTGCAGCATCCGGCCGTCGAGCAGCGAGTTGAAGTTCCACATCGAGTTGTTGCAGTACACGACGACCTTGGCGTCGAGGTCGTCGTACAGCTGGGCGAGGTCGGCAAAGCCCGGCGCGAAGTACACCGGCAGCGAGGTCCGCTGTTCCACGATCGCCTGGGTCTCCGCGTTCCGGGTCAGGATGCCGACCGGATGGGTTGCATCGAGCCGCTCCAGGACGGGAATCCACTGCAGGAGCTGGTAGACCCGGGTCGGGTCGTCGGCGAAATAGGCGATGACGTGGGGTTGCTGCACCAGCCGATGTTACGGCTCGAAACCGTGCAGGAACGAACCGGCGACACCTCTCCAGTGTTGCGTTTGGGTAACCTCGCCCGGTGCCTCTCGTCCGGTTGCCTTCGCGCCGCTTCCTGAACCGTTCCGTCCACGCTGTCTGGCGGTGGGTGGAGCAGGTCGGCGACGTGGCGCCGGGCACCGATCTGGCCGACGGGTTCGGGCATTTCGGCCGCGGAAGCTGCCTGGGCTTCCCCATCGCGACGTTGTACGGCGCCAGCGCGATCCACATCGGCGAGGACACCCTGATCGGCCGCTTCGCCACCCTGTCGGTCGGCTACGGACCGACCCAGAGCGTGCTGCCCCCGCGCGCCCTGGTGATCGGTGACCGGTCCGTCCTCGGCGCCCGGATCTGCATCACGGCCCACGAGTCGATCACGATCGGCGACGACGTCTGGTTCGGGCAGGACGTCTTCATCTCCGACGCCAGCCACGGCTACCAGGACCCCGAGGTCCCGGTGGGCCAGCAGTTCGGTGCCCACCAGCCGGTCAGCATCGGTTCCGGGTCCTGGATCGGGCACGGCGCGATCATCCTGCCCGGCGCGACGATCGGGCGGAACTGCGTGGTGGCGGCCGGATCGGTCGTCCGCGGCACGGTGGAGGACCACACCGTCGTGGGTGGTGTCCCGGCCCGCGTCATCAGGCGGCTCGAGCCGGGCGTCGGCTGGATCACCCCGACCGCTAAGGTGGAGGTCTCCCGCCCCGCCCTGTGAAGGACCCTGATGACCGCCTGGCTGTTGCTGGGACTTGCCATCCTCCTCATCGTGGCGTGCGGCCTTTTCGTCGCCGCCGAGTTCGCGTTCGTGACGGTCGACCGCGGCCAGGTCGACCGTGCCGCTGACGAAGGCGACCATTCGGCGATCGGCGTGCAGAAGGCACTGCGTTCGTTGTCGACCCAGTTGTCCGGCGCCCAGGTCGGGATCACGATCACGAATCTCGCGATCGGTTTCCTTGCGGAGCCGGCCGTTGCCGAACTGCTGCGGGGACCGCTGCGGAGCGCCGGCATGTCCGAGGGTGCCGTCAGTCCGGTTGCCGTGGCCACGGCGCTGGTGCTCAGCACCTTCTTCACCATGCTCATCGGCGAGCTGGTCCCGAAGAACCTCGCGATCGCGCTGCCGATGACCACCGCCCGCCTCACCCAGCGCCCCATGCGGGCCTTCACCGCTGCGGCCTCCGGTCCGATCAGGCTGCTCAATGGCAGCGCCAACGCCGTCGTGCGCCGGCTCGGCGTCGAACCACAGGAGGAGCTGCGCTCGGCGCGCAGCTCCACCGAGCTGGCCTCGCTGATCCAGCGCAGTGCCGACGAGGGCACGCTCGACGCCGACACCGCCGAGCTGATGGAGCGGTCGGTCGAGTTCGGCACCCGTACGGCAGGGGAGATCATGACGCCCCGCGTGCGGACCCGTTCCCTGGAGGCCAATGACCGCGCCAGTGCCGTCATCGCGCTGGCCCGCGAGTCCGGCAACTCCCGGTTCCCGGTGCTCGACGAGTCCGATGCCGTCGTCGGCACCGTGCACGTCAAGAACGCCGTTGCGCTGCCCCTGCACGAACGCGCGACGACGAAGGTCAAGCACCTGATGGTCCGGCCGATCGTCGTGCCCGACTCCCTGCGCCTGGATCCGCTGATGGCCCTGTTGCGCGCCGACGGCTTCCAGATGGCCATCGTCCTCGACGAGTACGGCGACCACGCCGGCATCGTGACGCTGGAGGACGTGATCGAGGAGATCGTCGGTGACATCGCCGATGAGCACGACCGCCTCGGCAGCCGCGGCCGCCTGCGCCGCGACGGCACCTGGTCGCTGTCCGGCCTGCTGCGCCCCGACGAGGTCGAGGACCTCACCGGTGTCGCACTGCCGGAGGGTGAGGACTACGACACGGTGGCCGGACTGGTCCTGCAGGTGCTGGGCCGGATCCCGTCCTCGGGTGACCGGGCCGTCGTGCCGCTGGAGCCCGAGGGTGAGGACGACGACGAGCCGGCCCGCCGTGCCGTGCTGACCGTCGACCACATGGACGGCCTGCGGATCGACCGGATCTCGATGCGTGTGGAGGTCGTCGATGAATGACGTCGCCGCCCTCCTGCTCGCGGTCTTCCTGCTCGCCGCGAACGCGTTCTTCGTGGGCGCCGAGTTCGCCCTGATCTCCGCACGACGCAGCCAGATCGAGCCCCGGGCCCAGGCCGGTTCCCGGATGGCGAAGATCACCCTGGCCGCGATGGAGCGGGTGTCGCAGATGATGGCGGGCGCCCAGCTGGGCATCACCATCTGCTCCCTGGGCCTCGGTGCCGTGGGGGAGCCGGCGCTGGCGCACCTCATCGAGCCGGTCTTCCACGAGCTCCACGTGCCCGACGCCTGGCTGCACCCGGTCGCCTTCGTGCTCGCGATGACGATCGTGGTGTTCCTGCACGTCGTCCTCGGCGAGATGGTGCCCAAGAACCTCGCGATCGCGGGCCCGGACCGTGCTGCCCTGATCCTCGGGCCGCCGATGTACGGGATCGTGCTCGTGCTGCGCCCGATCATCGTCGTCATCAACGCGTTCGCCAACGGCATCCTGCGGTTGCTCGACATCGAGCCCAAGGACGAGATCGGCAGCACCTACACCCGCGAGGAGGTCGCCGCACTGGTCGAGGAGTCGCACGGCGAGGGCCTGCTCGCCGAGGACGAGTACGGCCGCCTGTCCGGCGCGCTCGGCTTCACCGAGAAGACGATCGCCGCCGTGACCCTGCCCCAGGACTCCCTGGCGACCGTCGTGCGCGGGTCGACCGGAGCCGACGTCGAGGCGATCTGCGCCGCCACTGGGTTCAGCCGGTTCCCGGTGGTGTCGGACGGCACCGACGGGCCCAGCGAGCTGATCGGCTACCTGCACATCAAGGACGTCCTCGAGCCCGACGAGGAGCGCCGGATGCGGCCGGTCGGCGATCGCTGGATCCGTCCCTTCGCGACGGTCACGCCGGACACGCCGCTGCACGACGCCCTCGAAGTCCTGCAGCGCCGGGGCGCCCACATGGCCCGCGTGGTCGAGGCGGACGGTACGACGCTCGGCGTCGCCGCACTCGAGGACGTCATCGAGGAACTGGTCGGTGTCATCCGCGACGCGGCGCACTCGGACGAGCAGGCGGCCAACTAGGGTGGCGCTCGTGGGTGCACCCGAGACGCGCGACGAACCTGCCGCGGGCCGTCAGGTGCTGACCGTTCCCAACGTGATCAGTGCCTCGCGGCTGCTCGGCGTTCCCTTGTTCCTGTGGCTCGTCCTCGGCCCCGAGGCCGACGTCTGGGCGCTCGTGGTCCTGATGGTCGCCGGCGGCACGGACTTCCTCGACGGCTGGCTGGCGCGCAAGCTCAACCAGCAGTCCGAGCTCGGCAGGCTGCTCGACCCGGTCGCTGACCGGTTCTACATCCTGGCCGTGGTGATCGGGCTTGCGCTGCGCGACGTCATCCCGTGGTGGGTCGCGGCTTCGCTGCCGTTGCGCGACCTGCTGCTGTGGGGCCTCGTGCCGCTGCTGCGGACCCGTGGCTACAGCGCCCTGCCGGTGCACTTCCTGGGCAAGGCCGCCACCTTCAACCTTCTCTACGCCTTCCCGCTGCTGTTCCTCGGCGACGGCGAGGGCACCGCTGCCACGCTCGCGCAGATCTTCGGCTGGTCGCTGGCGTTGTGGGGGATCGGCCTCTACTGGTGGGCCGGCGTCCTCTACGCGTGGCAGGTGCGCAAGCTCCTCGCCACGACCGAGCGCCGCCCACGGGGGGCGGGCCCGCATGCCTGACACCATCGACCGGACCCGGACCCCGCTGCTGACCCTGATCACGCTGGAGGCGCTGGACCGCGACTACCAGGCGGCGGCGTCGCGGCGAGGCGTCGACACCCGCGAAGGGGCGGGACCGCGCGTGGCGGTCGTCCTCGTGATGGCTGCCTTCGCGATGCTCGTGACGGTCGCCGCCGTACAGACCTCGCAGAACGCGGACGTGGACGACGCCAGCCGGGCCAGCCTGATCTCGCGGATCGAGTCGCGGCGCGCCGTGGTGGGTGACCTGCAGGCGGAGATCGCCGACAAGCGCGCTGCCAACACCGCGGCCGAGGCGACGCTCCGGTCGCTGGGCTCGCGCTACAGCGACACCCAGGCCGACGCGACGGCAATGGGTGCGCTCACGGGCTTCGAACCGGTCACCGGCGACGGCATCCGCGCCACCCTGGACAACCCGCCCAATGCCGGTGAGGACGACGCGGTCGTGCGCGACACCGACCTCGCGCTGCTGGCCAACGGGTTCTGGGCCGCCGGCGCCGAGGCGATCTCCATCAACGGCCAGCGCCTCTCCCCGATGAGCGGGATCCGCAACTCCGGGGAGCCCGTCGAGGTCAACGGCATCGGCATCGCGCCGCCGTACACGATCCTGGTCATCGGCGACCAGCGCACGCTGTCGGCCAACTTCATCGACACGTCCCCGGGCCTGCAGTTCCTCGCGCTGAAGGACCGGTACGGCTTTCCCTACGAGGCCGACAACGAGGACGACCTCCACCTCCCGGCGGCGCCCGCGTCGACCCGGCAGCTACGGTCGGCGACGGTCCTGAGCAATCCCAAGATCGAAGGAGGTGAGGCGCCGTGATCGCCGTTCTCGGTCTGCTGGTGGGTGTCACTCTCGGGTTCGTCCTCCAGCCGGACGTCCCTCAATCGCTGGAGTTCTACCTGCCCATCGCGGTGGTCGCAGCGCTCGATGCCGTGTTCGGCGCGCTGCGCGCCTACCTGGACGGGATCTTCGACGACAAGGTGTTCGTCGTCTCGTTCCTCAGCAACGTCGTGATCGCGGCCGGGATCGTCTACCTCGGTGACCGCCTCGGCGTCGGCGGCCAGCTCTCGACCGGTGTCATCGTCGTGCTCGGGATCCGGATCTTCACCAACGCTGCCGCCATCCGGAGGCACCTGTTCCATGCCTGACGAGACCCCCGGCAGCCCCGCGAGCACGGCCACCGACCGCCTCAAGCAGGCGCTGCTGCGGCCGTCCCGCAAGCAGGTCGTTGCCGGCCTGTTGCTGGCGATGCTGGGGTTCGCCGCGGTGACCCAGGTGAGGGTGACCGGTACCGACGAGACCTACGCCGGTCTTCGCCAGCAGGACCTCATCGACCTGCTCGACGGCCTGGCCGGCACGCGCCAGCGCGCCGAGGCCGAGGTCGACCGGCTCGAGGACGTTGCCGCCGACCTGCGCGACGACTCGACCAAGCGGCAGGCCGCCCTCGAACAGGCCCGGAAGTCGGTCGACAACCTGAACATCCTGGCCGGGCTCGTGCCCGTGACCGGGCCCGGCATCCGGGTCACGATCACCGAGATCGACGGCCGGCTGACCCAGTCCTCCCTTCTCGACACGATCCAGGAGCTGCGCACGGTCGGTGCCGAGGCCATCGCGATCAACGGCACCGTGCGGGTCGTGGCACAGACCTTCATCGCCGAGTCCGACGGGGGCTTCACGATCGACGGCGAGCAGGTCGAGGCGCCGTACGTCATCGACGCCATCGGCGAGCCGGGTGTGCTCCGCGGTGCGCTGACCTTCGCGCTGGGGCCGAAGAAGCAGATCGAGGAGGACGGCGCACGGATCGAAGCACGGGAGCTGAAGGCGATCGACATCGAAGCTGTCGCGCGACGCGACCGGCCTCGGTACGCCGCCCCTGACCAGGGGCAGTAATCTTCTGGCCATGACGAACCCCGCCGAGCTGAAGTACACCGTCGAGCACGAGTGGCTGCGTGAGCCCGGGGAGGTCGCCGGATCGGTCCGGGTCGGCATCACCGACTTCGCGCAGGAAGCTCTCGGCGACATCGTCTACGTCTCGCTCCCCGAGCTCGGTGCCGCCGTGAGTGCGGGCACCCCGTGCGGCGAGCTCGAGTCGACCAAGTCGGTCAGCGACGTCTACGCCCCGGTCACCGGCGAGATCGTTGCCGTCAACGAGGCGCTGGACGCCACCCCCGAGCTGGTCAACAACGATCCGTACGGCGCCGGCTGGCTGTTCGAGGTCGTCCCCGCAGACAAGGGCGACGTCGACGGATTGCTCGACGCGGCCGCATATGAGGCACAGCTCGACACCTGATCGGGTACGTTCGTCAACGACCAACCCGGACCCTTCAAGGAGCCTTCTGATGCCGTTCTGCACCGCCTGTGGTCGGCAGAACCCCGATGATGCGCGGTTCTGCTCCCAGTGCGGAACCCGCCTGGTCGAGCAGGACGCGTCGACGCCCGCCGTCAGCGACGCGACCGCCACCATCCAGTTCGGTGCCGGCGCCTCCGCCGGTGATCGTGTGGAGACCTCTGACCGCGCGCTCAGCCCCGTGGACGCGGCTGCGGTCGACGCCTTGCCGATCGGACACGCGCTGCTGGTCGTCCAGAAGGGCCCGGGCTCGGGGAGCCGGTTCCTGCTGGATGCCGACGAGGTGACCGCCGGGCGCCACCCCGAGAGCGGGATCTTCCTCGACGACGTCACCGTCTCCCGTCGTCACGCGGTGTTCCGCCGTGACGGTGGCACCTTCACGGTCGAGGACGCGGGAAGTCTCAACGGCACCTACGTCAACCGCGACCGGATCGAGAAGACGCAGCTCACCGACAGCGACGAGGTCCAGGTCGGGAAGTACCGCCTGGTCTTCTTCTCCGGACACGAGAGCCACTGAGCATGGCCGTGGCCTTCGCCCGTGGCGAGCGGGAGCCCCTGCTCAACATCGGGCAGGTCCTGGAGATGCTTGAGCCCGACTTCGGCGGGCTGATCAGCATCTCCAAGCTGCGGGGCCTCGAGGACGACGGGCTGATCAAGCCCGATCGCACCGCCTCGGGCTACCGCAAGTTCTCCCATGCCGACGTGGAGCGGTTGCGCTACATCCTGCGGATGCAGCGTGACCACTACCTGCCCCGCCGCGTGATCCGCGAGCACCTCGACGCCATGGACCGTGGCCTCGAGCCGCCCGCACCCGATCCGGTCGTGCCCACGGTGCCGAAGGTGGCCATCGGGGTCGACGGCCTGCCCGCGCCCGAGTCGTTCCGTCGTACCGACAAGCTGCGACTCTCGCGCAAGGAGCTCATCAAGGTGGCAGAGATCGACGAGCAGCTGCTCGGACAGCTCGAGGACTTCGCGCTGATCACCCCGTCCGCCACCGGGCACTACGACACCGACGCACTCGTGATCGCCCAGACCGCTCGCGAGCTCGCCGACTTCGGCATCGAGCCTCGCCACCTGCGTGCCTTCCGCACCGCCGCCGACCGCGAGGTCGGGCTCATCCAGCAGGTCGTCGCGCCCGTGCGCGGCGGACGTGACGCCGGGGCCAACGCCCGTGCGGAGGAAGCGATCAGCGAACTCGCCGCCCTGTCGGTGCGGTTGCACGCGACTCTGGTCAAGGCCGGACTGCGCCGCATCTAGTACCTGCACCACTTCGTGGGAACCCTGAGTAGGCTGGGGTCATGCGCGAGGTGGAGGTCCTGGGAGTCCGGGTGGAGATGCCGTCCAACCAGCCCATCGTCCTGCTCCGGGAGTCCAGCGGTGAGCGGTACCTGCCGATCTGGATCGGCGCTGTCGAGGCGACCGCGATCGCCTTCGCCCAGCAAGGGGTGACCCCTCCGCGGCCGCTGACCCATGACCTGATGCGCGACATCATCACGGCCACGGGCTCCGACCTGGACCAGGTGCGGATCACCGACGTGAAGGACGGCGTCTTCTTCGCGACGCTGGTCTTCGCCTCCGGAGTGGAGGTCAGCGCGCGTCCGTCCGACTCGATCGCCCTCGCCCTGCGCACCGGCACCACGATCTACTGCGAGGACGCCGTGCTCGCCGAAGCCGGCATCGCGGCGCCGGCGGAGGAGGAGGACGAGGTCGAACGGTTCCGCGAGTTCCTCGACCATGTCTCCGCCGACGACTTCGAGGCCGAGGATCTCGGCCCCAACGAGGGTTGATTTCGAAGTCTCAGCCTCAACCTCACCTTGAGGCTGAGGGTTTTCCACGACACGCCCAGTGACGTCTTTGACCGACCCGGACTGCCGCCGTACCTTGAAGTGTCGAATGACACGCATGAATGTTGGATCCCGTGGAGGACCAGTGAACGAGCAGCAGCCGGAGACGGCACAGCAGTCCGCACAGCGTGAAGCTGAGGCGGCCGCCGCAGCCGAGGAGCAAGGACTGCTCTTCTCCGACGACGTTTCTCCGGTGCCGAGCGACCTCGGGTACCGCGGTCCGACGGCGTGCAACGCCGCCGGCATCACCTACCGCCAGCTGGACTACTGGGCGCGCACCGGGCTGATCGAGCCCAGCGTTCGCGGCGCCAAGGGTTCCGGCTCGCAGCGGCTCTACAGCTTCCGCGACATCCTGATCCTCAAGATCATCAAGCGCCTGCTCGACGCCGGTATCTCGCTGCAGCAGATCCGCACCGCGGTGAGCCACCTGCGCGAGCGCGGCACCGACGACCTGACCCAGGTCACCTTGATGAGCGACGGCGCCTCGGTCTACGAGTGCACCAGCAACGACGAGGTCATCGACCTGCTCCAGGGTGGCCAGGGCGTGTTCGGCATCGCCATCGGCGGCGTCTGGCGCGAGATCGAGGGCACCCTCGCCCAGCTCCCGAGCGAGCACGCCGATGCCGAGGCCGGCGAGGCGAGCGAGGGCGACGAGCTCGCCGCGCGACGCGCCGCGCGCATCGTCAGTTAGGACAGCTTTCCAACAAGAGCCACCCTGCGCTGTAGGGTGGCTCTTGCTGTTGATGCTGCACGGGAGAGTCAGGCCGCCCGAAAGACGTAGGCCTGCGCCGAAGGGGCAATTCCTCCCCGGAACCTCTCAGGCGCCCGGACCGTGCAGAGCAGGCAACTGTGGAGCTGCACCGGTGCAGTGACAGAGGGGGAGGGATTCGATCTCTCTTTGTCGATCCCCAAGGACCCGCCTGCTCATGAGCACCCCTTTCGTCAACCGCCACATCGGACCGGACGCACCGCAGGTCCACACCATGCTCGAGCGACTCGGCTTCGCCTCGATCGATGAGCTGATGGACGCGGCCGTGCCGAAGTCGATCCGCTCCACCGACGCCCTGGCACTGCCGGACGCCGTCGACGAGGAGACCGCGGCGGCCGAGCTCCGGGCCCTCGCAGCGAGCAACGTCCCCGGCGAACCCATGATCGGCCTGGGGTACCACGCGACGGTGACCCCCGCGGTGATCCGGCGCAACGTGCTGGAGGACCCGAGCTGGTACACCGCCTACACGCCATACCAGCCGGAGATCTCCCAGGGCCGGCTCGAGGCCCTCATCAACTTCCAGACGATGGTGTCGGACCTGACCGGCCTGACCACGTCCGGGTCCTCCCTCCTGGACGAAGGTACGGCGGCCGCCGAGGCCGTTGCGCTGGCGTTCCGTGCGAACCGGAAGGCCGCGGGTCCCTTCGTGATCGACGCCGACGCGTTGCCGCAGACCATCGACGTGGTGCGCACCCGTGCCGAGGGCATCGGCATCGAGATCCTCGTCGCCGACCTCACCGACGGCCTGCCGGAGGGCGAGGTGTCCGGTGTGCTCGTGCAGTACCCCGGCGCGTCCGGGCGGATCGCCGACATCAAGCCCGTCATCGACGCGGTCCACGAGCGGGGCGGCCTGGCCGTCGTCGCCGCCGACCTGCTCGCCCTGACCCTGCTGGAGGCGCCGGGCACGCTCGGCGCCGATGTCGTGGTCGGATCGGCGCAGCGCTTCGGTGTCCCGCTGTTCTACGGCGGCCCGCACGCCGGGTTCATCAGCGTCCGTGAAGGCCTGGAGCGCCAGCTCCCGGGTCGTCTGGTGGGCGTCTCGGTCGACGCCGAGGGACGGCAGGCGTACCGCCTCGCGCTGCAGACCCGCGAGCAGCACATCCGCCGCGACAAGGCGACGTCGAACATCTGTACGGCGCAGGTCCTGCTCGCGGTGACGGCCGCGATGTACGCCGTCTACCACGGCCCCGAGGGCCTCAAGGCGATCGCGACCGAGGTCCACGAGCTGGCCGGCCGTGCCGCTGCCTCGCTCCAGGGTGCGGGCTTCACGCTGGTCAACGAAACGTTCTTCGACACCCTCCAGGTGCGTACGCCCGGCCAGGCCGCCACGATCGTCAAGGCTGCGCGGGCCGAGGGCCTCCACCTGCGCCTCGTCGACGAGGACACGGTCGGCATCGCGTTCGGGGAGACCGCGAGTGCCGCGACCCTGCGGGCGCTGCACGCCGCCTTCGGCGTGACGCCACAGGCGGTCGAACCGCTCGAGGGACTTCCCGCGGCGCAGCACCGGACCACCGACTACCTGACGCACCCGGTGTTCAACACGCACCACAACGAGACGTCGATGCTGCGCTACCTGCACCGGCTCAGCAACCGCGACTACGCGCTCGACCGCGGCATGATTCCGCTCGGGTCCTGCACCATGAAGCTCAACGCCACGACCGAGATGGAGCCGATCTCGCTGGCCGGCTTCGCCAACCTGCACCCGTTCGTGCCCGTCGAGGACGCCGGCGGCTACGTCGCGATGATCGAGGAGCTCGAGGGCTGGCTCGCCGAGGTCACCGGCTACGACCGGGTCTCGATCCAGCCGAACGCCGGCGCCCAGGGCGAGTTCGCCGGGATGCTCGCGATCCGCAACTACCACCGCGCCAACGGCCAGGGCCAGCGCGACGTCTGCCTGATCCCGTCCTCGGCGCACGGCACCAACCCCGCGTCCGCCGTGATGGTCGGCATGAAGGTCGTCGTCGTGAAGTCCCACGACGACGGAACCGTTGACCTCGACGACCTGCGCGCGAAGTGCGAGCAGCACTCCGAGACGCTGGCCGCGATCATGGTGACCTACCCGTCGACGCACGGCGTCTACGAGGAGACCATCACCGAGCTCTGCGACCTGGTGCACGAGCACGGCGGCCAGGTCTACATCGACGGCGCCAACTTCAACGCGCTGCTCGGCTACGGCCAGCCGGGCAAGTTCGGCGGCGACGTCTCGCACCTCAACCTGCACAAGACGTTCTGCATCCCGCACGGTGGTGGCGGCCCCGGCGTGGGCCCGGTCGCGGTGCGATCGCACCTGGCGCCGTACCTGCCGACGCACCCGCTGCACCCGGACGGCAGCCGTCGCGAGGGCACCGGTGCGATCAGCGCCGCTCCCTTCGGTTCGGCGGGCATCCTGCCGATCTCGTGGGCCTACGTCCGGATGATGGGTGCCGAGGGCCTGACCCGCGCGACCGCCGTCGCCGTCCTGTCGGCCAACTACATCGCCGCCCGCCTCGGCGAGCACTTCCCGGTGCTCTACCGCGGTGAGACCGGACTCGTCGCGCACGAGTGCATCCTCGACCTGCGCAAGATCAGCCTGGACACGGGCGTCTCGGTCGACGACGTCGCCAAGCGCCTCATCGACTACGGCTTCCACGCACCGACGATGTCGTTCCCCGTCGCGGGCACGCTGATGGTCGAGCCCACCGAGTCCGAGGACCTCGCCGAGATCGACCGCTTCTGCGACGCGATGATAGCGATCAAGGGCGAGATCGACCGCGTCGTCGCAGGGGAGTGGGACGTCGACGCGTCGCCCCTGCACAACGCGCCGCACACCGCTCGCGCGCTGGTCGGCGAGTGGGACCGCTCCTACTCCCGCGAGGTCGCCGTCTTCCCGGCCGGCATCACCTCGGACAAGTACTGGCCGCCGGTGGCCCGCATCGACCAGGCCTACGGCGACCGCAACCTGGTGTGCGCGTGCCCGCCGATGGACGCCTACACCGACTGACCATGGGGTACGACGACGCGCTGGCCGCGTTGCAGGGTGCCGGTCGGCTGCCCTCGGTGTCGGCAGCGGTCGCGCGTGCCGGGGAGCCGGTCTGGAGCGGCTGCATCTCGGTCGCCGACGGCGTGGAGAGTGGGTCGTCGTACCGGATCGGGTCGATCACGAAGACCATGACGGCCGTGCTTGTCCTGCAGCTGCGGGACGAGGGGTTGTTGGCGCTGGACGACCCGATCGGAACGGTCGTGCCCGAGACGGGATATGCCGACGCCACGGTCCGCGAGCTGCTGTCGCACACCAGCGGGATGCAGAGCGAGCCTGTCGGTCCGTGGTGGGAGCGGTCGAGGGGTGGTGACGCGGATGCGTTGATTGCGGCCAATGACGGGTCGGGTCGCGTCGCCGCGGCGGGGGAGTACTTCCACTACTCGAACCTCGGGTTCGGCCTGCTCGGCGAAGCGGTCGCGCGACTGCGCGGCACCGACTGGTGGACCACGGTGGAGACCCGGTTGCTGGCGCCGCTCGGCATGGTGGAGACGTCGTACCACCCGCCGGCGAAGCACGCGCCGGGCCGCAGCGTCGACCACTTCGCCCACACGCTCACCGCCGAGCCGCACACCGACACCGGTGCGATGGCCCCGGCTGGACAGGCGTGGAGCACGGTGGCGGACCTGCTGCGCTGGGCCGACTTCCTCGCCGTGGGCCACGCCGACGTGCTGTCGTCGTCGACGCTCGCCGAGATGGCCGAGCCGGTGTCGCCGGCCGAGGCGTACGGGCTGGGTCTGCGCATCCTGCACCCAGGGGGCCGGACGCTCGTCGGGCACACCGGATCGATGCCCGGCTTCCAGGCGTCGCTGTTCGTGGACCGTGCGTCGCGCGACGCTGTCGTGGCTCTCACGAACGCGACCACCGGACTGCGCCCCGAGCACGTTCCGGCGATCCTGCTCGACGGCGCCGCCTGTCCGAGCCCCGGCCGGTGGCGGCCGACGTCGGAGGTTCCCGGGCCGGTGGTTCCGATGCTCGGCACCTGGTTCTGGGGGAACACCGCCTTCGGCGTGGAGTGGGCACACGACACGTTGCTGGTCCGGGACCTGCGGACCGCCGAGGTCAGCGACCACTTCGCGGTCATCGACGGCGAGCTGATCGGCATCGACGGCTACCACCAGGGCGAGCGCCTCGAGGTGCGCCGCCGTACCGACGGCACGGTCGACCATCTCGAGTGCGCGACGTTCGTCTACACCCGGGTGCCCTACGACCCGCGGGTCACGATTCCCGGTGGCCATCCGGCGCCGTGATCGACCCGACGAGGTGGGGTCTGCCCTAGCCTCGGGCCATGCACACATTGGTCAAGGTCGGCGCGGTCGTGGCACTCCTGGTCGGTCTTGCCGGATGCGGCAGTGACGACGACCCGGGTGACGCCGATCCGAAGCCGGGGACGACGTCGTCCGAAGACGGCGAGCCCGGCGGGCCGGACGCGGCTGACTGTGCGACCACCGAGCAGGCGGCCGGGTTCTCCGTCAACGGCCAGATCGTCGCGCAGTTCGCCAACCTCCCGACGAGCAGCTGGACCGACTCGCTCGGCAACCTGGCCGACCTCGACGAGCAGGTGGCGGCGCTCAGCACCCTGGACGGTGCCGACGTCCAGGCGGCGATCGCCATCTATGAACAGATCCCGCCGATCATCGACGCAGGCCTGGGTGGCGACACCACGGCCACGGCGAAGCTCGCCGACCTGATCGGGACCGACCCGGTCGAGGCGTTGAAGCTCAAGAACACGATCGTGCTCGCCTACGGGAAGCAGTGCCAGGGCGCAGGCTGACCATCGTCGTACGCCATGATGGGCGGGTGAACGAGAACACGTTGCAGTTTGCCTGGTTCCAGCGCGACGGGGAGACGTACCTGCCCCTGCCCCTCGCCCAGAGCCTCTGGAAGGCCGGGCAGATGCACGGCGTGGCCATCAGCGGCCTGCTCGCTCGCGCGCTGGAGGCGGCGGTCGTCGCCGCCGGACGCGATGACTTGGTGCCCGCGCGCTACCACGTCGACCTGTTCCGGCCGGCCGGGATGGTCGCCACGACGACCTCGGCAACGGTGGTCCGCGAAGCGAGCCGCCTGATGCTGGTCGACGCCGTCGTCCTCCAGGAGGGTGAGGTCGTGGCCCGGGGCAGCGCGACGTTCCTGCGACCGACCGCGAATCCGGACGGAGACGTGTGGGCGGCCGCGGATCGTCCCGTCGCTCCGCCGGTCGAGCTGATGCCGGAGACCGGCCAGCCCGACACCCCGTTCTTCGCGAGCGCGACGCCGTGGTCGGACGACTTCAGCGCCCACCAGAACGGCGGACGGCACCAGACCTGGCAGACCGCCGTGCCGATCGTGCTCGGCGAGGAGTGCACGCCGTTCCAGGCCGTCGCCTCGATCGCCGACGCCACCAGCATGGTGACGAACTGGGGGAGCGGGGGCGTGCAGTTCATCAACACCGACATCAGCGTCGTGCTGTCCCGGGTGCCCGACGGTGTCGTCCTCGGGCTGCGCAGCACCGACCACGTCGCTGTCGACGGCATCGGTGCCGGCACGGCCGAGGTGTTCGACCGACGTGGGTCGATCGGTACGGCGACGGTCAGCTCCCTGGCCAACACCCGGCGCACCGTGGACTTCTCCGCCTTCGACGCGGAGAGCCACCACGGGTCGCCGGGCGCGTGAGGTGACCGGGCGTCAGTCGCTGGTGACGACGACGTAGAACCGCTTGCGTGCGCCGGGCTGGGTCACCGTCCCGTCGCTGTTGCGCGGGCTCACCACGAAGTGGCTCGTGTTGTTGGTGCCGGCCGGTGCGCAGGCAACGACCCCGGCCAGGCCACAGACGGTTGCGGAGATCTCGCCACCGAATTCGGGGTTGGCGTTGGCGCCGGGCGCACGACCGTTGGTGATGCCGTCAGCGTTCTGGTCGACCTGGTTCTGCAGGGCGATGGTCGTCACGATGCCGTTGTCGGACAGGTTCTCGCCCGCACTGATGTAGACGTTGCCGGCAGCGCGCAGCGAGTTGTCACCGGTGGCTGCCGTGTTCGGCAGGGTCGGGTAGCCGGCGGCGACGGTGAACCCGCCGGACTGCGCCTCGATCTGGCCGTTGGCGTCGATGAGCAGCCAGCGTTCGTGACCCGGCTGGCCCTGCTCGCCCGGGTTGTCGGGGCCGGCCTGGGCGACGGCCCAGGAGGTGCCGCCGAGGGAGAGCGCCAGGGCGGCCGTGGCGACGTAGAAGGACGGGGTGGGCTTGTGGACACGCATGTGGACCTCCGATGGGAGTGATCTGTCACACGTGCTTCGGAGCAGCAGGCCCCGCGGATGGTAAAGCTTCGGCGTCAGCCGGCGCGGTGCTCGTCGTCGACGATCTCGGCGTCGGCCACGTCGAAGTCGAAGGTCAGCTCGGGGCGCTCGAGATCGGCGATGACGGCGAACTCGCCGCTGGTCAGTGCTCGCGGCGCGATGTCGATCTGCCGGGCAGCGCCGAGAACAGCCGACTCGTCCATCTGGTCGAGCTTGCGCGCGGTCACGAGCACGCGCGACTCCAGGGAGTTCGCGAAGGTGTTGTAGCTCTTCACCGTGGACTCGAGTGAACGACGCAGCTTGTCGGCATGCTCGGCCAGGGTGCTGATCCGGCGGTACAGCTCGCGGCCGAGGTCGAAGAGCTGCTTGGCGTCGTCGGTGAGGACGTCCTGGCGCCAGGTGAAGGCCACGGTCTTGAGGATCGCCCAGAGGTTGGTCGGCGTGGCGAGCAGGACGCCCTTGCCGAAGGAGTACTCCAGCAGGGACGGGTCCGTGTCGAGCGCCACCGACAGCAGCTGCTCGTTGGGGATGAACGCCACCGTGAACTCGGGGCTCGCCGTCAGGCCGGTCCAGTAGCTCTTCGCCGAGAGTGCGTCGACGTGGCCGCGCACCTTGCGGGCGTGGTCGACGAGCAACCGCTGGCGCTCACCGGCGTTGACCTGCGGGCCGTGCGCGTCGATGAACGCGTTGTAGGGCACCTTGGCGTCGATCGCCATCTGCTTGCCGCCCGGCAGGTTGATCACCATGTCGGGGCGCCGGGCGCCGGAGTCGGCCTCGATGGAGTGCTGGGTGTCGAAGTCGACGCGCGGCAGCAGGCCGGCGGACTCCACGAGGGTGCGCAGCTGGGTCTCGCCCCACACACCGCGCACGGCGTTGTTGGTGAGGGCCGAGGCCAGCGTGTCCGCGGCCTTCTTCGACTCGGCGACCGTGACCTGGGTGCTGCGCAGCTGCTCGGCGAGCTCGCCGTGCTGGTGGGAGCGCTGCTGCTCGAGCTCCTCCACGCGGCGCTGCATCGTGCGCAACTGGTCCGCAACGGGCGTCAGGGTCTTGAGCACCTGGGTGTGGCCGCCCTCGGCCTTCTCCCGCTCCTGCTCGGTCAGGCGCTGCTGGGCGAGCGTCGCCTGGTGCTGCTCACGGGCAGCCTCGAGGGCGGCGCGCAGGGCATCGACGGTCGCGAGGGCACCGGCCAGGTCGCTCTCGACCGCTGCGCGGGCGGCGGCGTCCTGCTCCCGGATCTCCGCGACGATCACGTCGTTGCGTGAGTGGGCCAGCTGGACCTCGTGCCGCAGGTCACGGACCTCGCCGTCGTGGGACCGGGCGAGCGCGGCGATCGCGGACTCCTGCTGGGCGCGCAGGACGAGCCAGCTGGCTCCTGCGCCGAGCAGGAGACCGATGAGCAGAGCGACGATCGTGAGCATGAGGACAGTCAAACAGCGGGGGGCGACAGAACCCCGCTGGGCACGCCGCGCTCAGGCGACAACCGCGGCCCGGCGGCGCTCGAGCTCGTCCAGGCGGTCCGCCAACCGCCGTCGTACGGCGCCCGGCAGGTCCTGTTCGAGAGCTGCGCGCGTCGCGGCGACAGTCGCATCGTCGCGGTGGGTGATGGGGAAGAACGCCTCGATCACGACTCCCTGGACCCAGCCCTGGTGCGCGGCGATGAGTTCGTCGAGCCGGGTGAAGTACGCGACGGCGAACGGTTCGGTCAGGGCCAGCTGGTCGGGGCGCCAGAGCCCCTTGCCGGCGGCCTCGATCTCGTAGTTGGCCACGGAGACCTCGCCGGTCGCCCGCGCCCAGGCGAACTCCTTGGCCTCGAGCAGCGGGAGCGAGGCGACGGCGCGCGTGTGGTGCACCGTGGCGGTGCCCCCGGGCTCGGCAGCCAGCGCCGCGTCGAGGGCACTCCAGTCCGTGGCGCCGAGCTCGGCGAGCCGGCGACGCGCCTTCCAGCGCAGGTCCAGGTCGGCCGCGATCCCGGGCGGCAGGTCCTCCCCGGCGGCCCAGCGCTGGAGCTCGGACGGGTCGGCCGCCGACAGCACCGTTGCCCGGAAGGCGGACAGCTGCAGCTCGGAACCGGCCTCGGCGCGGTCAGCCGCGTCGCGAACCGCCGCGTGGAAGCGTGCGGTGGAGCGTTCCGGTGCCAACGGCAGGGCCGTGTCGAGAGTCCACTGGACCAGGCTGCGGATCCCGTCCGCGGTGTCCTCGACGGGCGGGGCGGCAGCCAGCAGGTCGGCCACGGCGGACGGAGAGACGGATGCGTTGAACAACCCCAGCCGCACGCTGTTCCACATCGTCGCCCGCAGCTGTGGGTCGTCCATGTGCGGCGCGAGCGCCGGCAGCGCCGCCATCGTGACGGCGTCCGGAGGGCAGACGGCCCAGGTGCTCTCGCTCGCGTCGAGCAGGACGGGCGCCTGGCCCACGGCCAGCGGAGTCGCCGGGCCGTCGATGACGAATGGTTCGATGCGCCAGCCTGCCTCGCCGTGCACCGCGACGTCGAGCAGGTGCCGGCGTTCGGCGGGGTGCTCGGCGGGCGAGGTGCGCAGCACGACCCCTGCGGCGCGATCGACCGCCAGCTCATCCGGGCCGGGCGTCAGCAGCCAGTCGCGCACGAAGCCGTCGAGGTCGGCTCCGCCTGCCGCCTTCGACCAGCTGGCGAACAGGTCGTGCATCGTGGCGTTGCCGAACCGGTGCAGTGCGAAGTGCTCGCGCACCCCGCCGAAGAAGGCGTCGTCGCCGAGACGTGTGGCGAGCTGGCGCAGCACGTTCGAGCCGCGGGCGTACGAGATGCCGTCGAAGTTCTGCAGGGCCGCGAGTGCGTCCTCGGCGGCATTGCCCGCCACGGGGTGCGTCGTCGGACGGGAGTCGGCGGTGATGCCCCACACGCGGCGGGCGTAGGACTGGTGCAGCCACCCGTCGTCGTACTGGGTGACATCGGCGATGACGCGGTAACCCATGTACTCGGCGAACGACTCGTTGAGCCACAGGTCGTCCCACCAGCGCGGCGTGACGATGTTGCCGAACCACTGGTGCGCCATCTCGTGTGCGATCAGCGCGGCACGGAAGCTGCGATCGGCGCGGGTGCTGGTGCCCTCGAACAACAGGGGGTCGCGGATGGTGACGCATCCGGGATTCTCCATCGCCCCGGCGTTGAACTCCGGCACGAACGCCTGGTGGTAGTCGCCGAACGGGTAGCGCACGCCGAACAACCGGTGGAACTCGTCGAACGACTGCCTGGTCAGGGTGAACAGCTCGTCAGCCTCGCGGTCGAGGATGGTGGCCAGGCTCTGGCGCGAGCTCAGCCCGAGCGGGATGCCATCGTGTTCGTCGGCGAGGCGGTGGTACGGCCCGGCGACCAGCGTGACGAAGTACGTCGCCAGCGGGGGAGTAGGCCCGAGCTCCCAGCGACGGGTCCGGGCGTCGCTGCCGACCTCCCGGGCCGGGGCGTTGCCGACGACCATCCAGTCGGCCGGAGCGGTCACCCGCATCGTGTACGGCGCCTTCAGGTCGGGCTGGTCGAAGCACGCGAAGATCGACGGGGCCGCGTCCATGAAGGACATGCCGTAGACGTAGGCGAGTCCGTCGGCCGGGTCGACGGAGCGGTGCAGGCCCTCGCCGTCGTTGCGGAAGGGCATCGTCGCCTGCACGACCAGTTCGTGTTCACCGGATGCAAGCGTCAGCGCGACCCGGCCGCGATCCAGGGTCGTGACGTCGATCGCGGCGCCGTCGAGGGTGATGGCGTGCAACGCCCTCGGCTTCACGTCGAGGAAGGTGTCGGCCGTCGTGCTGGTGAAGCGGATGACGGTGCGGGACGCGAACACCTCGTCGCCGACCGTCAGGTCCAGTTCGACGTCGTACGACGTCACGACGAGCACGCTCGCGCGGTGCTCTGCTTCGGTGCGCGTGAGGCTGATCGACCCGGAATCGGTGCTCATCGGGCCAGCGTAGTGAGGCATCCCATGTCGATGTGGCAACCTTCGGCCATGCGTCCGTGGACCCAGGTTCCGCCCCAGTCGGGGCGCCGATTCGTGATCACCGGCTCCAACGGAGGCCTCGGCCTGGAGACCGCCCGGATCCTCGGATCCCGCGGTGCGGAGATCGTGATGGCGTGCCGCAGCGTCGAGAAGGGCGAAGCCGCCGCGCGGAGCGTTCCCGGGCACGACAAGGGCCGCGTGCAGGTGCGCCAGGTCGACGTGAGCGATCTCGCGTCGGTCCGGGCGTTCGTGGCCGGCCTGACGGACGAGGGCCGACCGGTCGACGTACTCATCAACAACGCCGGGGTGCTCGGCGTCCCGTACGCGCTGTCGGCGGAGGGGGTCGAGATGCACTTCGCGACCAACTACCTCGGCCACTTCGCGCTGACCCAGGGGATGCTTCCGCTGCTGACCGACCGCGTCGTGGTGATCAGCTCACGCGAGCACCGGTCGGGGGAGATCGACCTCGACGACCTCGCCTGGGAGCGGCGCCCCTACCGCCCGTTCGCGGCCTACGGTGCGTCGAAGCTCGCCGACCTGCTGTTCATGAGGGAACTGGACCGTCGGCTCCAGGCCGAGGGCTCGCCGCTGCGTTCCGTGGGTGCGCATCCGGGAGCATCAGCCACGTCCATCACGAGCGGCTCCGGCAACCCGGTCGTCACCGCGATCGGCCACTACGGCCAGCGCCTGGTCGGCATGCCCGCGTGGCGCGGGGCGCTGTGTTCGGTCTACGCCGCGACGATGGACGTCCCCGGCGGCACGTACATCGGTCCGCACGGGCTGACCGAGCTCTGGGGCTGGCCCGCGCCTGCGCGGATGTCACCCAAGGCCGGCGACGACGTCCTCGCCGCCGCCCTGTGGGAGAAGTCGGTCGAGCTCAGCCGACCTTGATGCTCTTGAAGGTGACCGGGGTGTTCGGCCGGCCACCGCTGCTTCCGATCGAGGCCCAGTAGGCGTCGTTGCCACCGGCGGTTGCCTTGACCAGGGTCTGGAGCGACGCCTCGTCGAGCTTGCCCCAGACGGTGTAGTCCGGCGTGAAGCCGGAGTCTCCGAAGACGATGAAGAACTGGCCGCCGCCCGAGTTCGGGGCACCGGTGTTCGCCATCGCCAGGGTCCCGGCGGGGTAGGTCTCGGAGCCGTCGATCTCGTCAGGGATGGTGTAGCCGGGGCCACCCGAGCCGACCTCCTGGCCGGGCGTGGCCGCCTTCGGGTCGAAGTTCGGGTCGCCGCACTGCAGGAACTCGAAACCGGGGTCATTGCCCTGGCGGTGGCAGGACGTGTTGTCGTAGTAGCCCTGCTCGGCGAGCGACGCGAAGGACTCCACCGTGCAGGGCGCCTTGTCGGCATCGAGGGTCAGCTTCAGCTCACCGATGCTCGTCTCCAGGACCGCCGGGACCTGACCCGAGCGCGAGGGGTTCGCATTCGGCAACGTCACCTCGCGGGCAGCACCGCCCGTCTCGACGAAGTCGCAGGAGCCCGATGCGGCGGGGCTGGAGCCGTCCGTGGCGTCGCTGGTGGGGTCGGACGCCGGACCGTCATCGGACGCCTTGGTGTCGTCGTCACCGCAGGCGGTGAGGCTGGCGAGCAGGAGCAGGGCCGGCACACCGGCGAGCAGGCGGGAACGCATGGGCGGAATCGTACGCAGACGACCTGAGACAAGTCGGCGTAGGTTGACGGCATGGACCTGGGCATCCACTACGCGACCTTCACGACACCTGCTTGGGAGACCACGCTGGTCGACCACCTGACCGCCACGGCGAGGATCGCCGACGAGGGCGGGATCTCGTTGTTCACCGTGATGGACCACTACTTCCAGATGGTCGACTTCGGTGGGCCGTTCGAGCCGATGCTCGAGGGCTACACGACGCTCGGCTATCTCGCAGGCGTCACCGAGCGGGTGCATCTCAGCCTCCTGGTGACGGGAGTGACCTACCGTCACCCCGGGCTGCTCGCGAAGGTGGTGTCGAGCCTGGACGTGCTGTCGCGCGGTCGGGCGCAGCTCGGCATCGGCGCTGCCTGGTACGACCGGGAGCACGACGGCCTCGGCGTACCCTTCCCGCCGCTCGCGGAGCGCTTCGAGAGACTCGAGGAGACGATCCGGATCGCCGAGCAGATGTGGAGCGACAACGACGGTCCGTTCGCGGGCGTCCACTACCAGCTGGCCGAGACGATCTGCCTGCCGAAGCCGGTCCGTGGCCGGGTGCCGTTGATGATCGGTGGCCAGGGTGAGCGCAAGACCCTGCGGATGGTGGCCCAGTACGCCGACGCCTGCAACCTGTTCACGGGAGAGGGGGTCCCCGGCGTCGCGAGGAAGCTCGACGTGCTGCGCCGGCACTGCGACGACCTGGACCGCGACTACGACGCGATCCGCAAGACGATCCTCTACTTCGGCGACCCCGTGGCCGATCCCGACACCTTCGTCCGCGACATGGAGGAGTACGCCGCCCTCGGCGTCACCCTCGCCGCGATGATGGCGCCGGCTGCTGACCCGGAGGGGTGGGCCACCGCGCTCGTGGAGAAGGCCCTGCCCCGCGTGGCAGACCTGTGACGACCGTTTCAAAAGATTTCTGAAACTTCTTGGTCGATGGTGTCGATTCGGGTGACGCCCGTTCGGCACACGGGGTGAAAGCAACCCCCGCGGGCGCCAGCCCATCGAACAAGGAGCACACCATGGGATCCATCAAGTCCGGCCTCTTCATCTCCCTCGACGGCGTCATCGAGTCGCCCGAGACCTGGCACTTCCCCTACTTCGACGACCAGATGGGCGCCGCCGTCGGCGGGCTCATGAGCGGCAACGACGCCACCCTGCTCGGCCGCCAGACGTACGACGAGTTCGCGGCCTACTGGCCCGCGGCCGACGCGAGCGACCCGATGACCGGCGTGATGAACGGCGCGAGGAAGTACGTCGTCTCCAGCACGCTGACCGATGCGGAGTGGGAGAACTCCAGCGTGATCACCGGCGACGTCGCGGGGCAGCTCCGCGAGCTCAAGAAGAGCACCGACCTGGGCACCACGGGCAGCGCGACCCTGGTCCGCTGGCTGGTGGAGCAGGGCCTCGTCGACGAGCTGCACCTGCTGGTCCACCCGATCGTCGTCGGCAAGGGCAAGAAGTTGTTCGAGGACGGCGCGACCGTCCCGCTCAAGCTCCTCTCGTCGACTACTTTCGACTCCGGTGTCCTGCACCTGGTCTACGCCGGCGCCGACAACTGAGCCGAACCGGTCACTGACGAGCCGAGGAGACGATCGTGCGCTACATGGTCATGCACTACCAGACCCAGGACATGGAGGACGGCGTCCTGCCGTCGCCCGAGCAGCAGGCCGCCATCGGCGAGTACATGCAGGAAGCCGCCATGTCGGGGGTGCTGCTCTCCGGCGAGGGCGTCCAGTCCAGCGCCAAGGGCGCGCGGGTCGAGGTCACCGACGGCAACGTCCGGGTGATCGACGGCCCGTTCGCCGAGGCGAAGGAACTGATCGCCGGCTTCGCCATCCTCGAGGTCGACTCACTGGCCGAGGCCGTGGAGCATGCGCGGAAGTTCGCGCTGCTGGTCGGCTCCCACCGGGTCGACGTACGCAAGGTGATGGAATACGAAGACCTGGTCCCGCCCGGCTCATGAGCGATGACCTCGACCAGCGGATCGCCGCGCTGTGGCGGGTCGAGTCACCCCGTGTGATCGCCCGGCTGATGCGGCTGGTCGGCGACCTCGACACCGCTGAGGAGATCGCGCAGGACACCTTCGTGGCCGCCCTTGAGAAGTGGCGGGGGAGCGGGATGCCGGACAACCCGGCGGCCTGGCTCAACACCACGGCGAAGTTCCTTGCGGTCGACCTGATCCGGCGGCGGGACACGCAGCGGGGGAAGTACCAGCTGGTGGCCCACAGCGAGCCGCAGTCGGTCGAGCACGACGTGGCCGCGATCGTGGACGGTGACCTGGCCGAGGACCTGCTCGGACTGATCTTCATGTCCTGCCACCCGTTGCTCTCCCCGGATGCGCGGTCGGCGCTGACGCTCAAGCTGGTCTGCGGGCTGAGCACCGATGACGTGGCACGGGCGTTCCTGACGCCGACCACGACGGTGGCGCAACGGATCGTGCGGGCCAAGAAGACCCTGGCGGCGGCGAAGGTGCGGTTCGACCTGCCGCCGCCGGGGGAACGGGTCGCGCGGATGGACGGGGTCCGCGAAGTCATCTACCTGATGTTCAACGAGGGCTACTCGGCAACCAGCGGGAGCCAGTGGTTCCGCGGCGACCTGTGCGCGGAGGCGCTGCGGCTCGGGCGGATGCTCGCAGCCCTGACGCCACGCGACACCGAGACCCTCGGGCTGCTGGCGCTGATCGAGATCCAGGCGTCGCGGCTCCGGGCGCGGACCGGCCCCGACGGCGAGGCGGTGTTGCTTGCCGCCCAGGACCGCACCCGCTGGGACCGGCTCCTGGTCCAGCGGGGACTGGCGAACCTCGACCGGATCGAGCGGCTCGGCGGCACCGTCGGTCCGTTCGCGCTCCAGGCGGCCATTGCGGCCTGCCATGCCCGGGCGCGCACGGTGGAGGACACCGACTGGGAGCTGATGACGGCCCTGTACGACGGCCTCGCGCACCTCACTCCGTCGCCGGTGGTCGAGCTCAACCGTGGGGTGGCCACCGCCCAGGCGTTCGGGCCGGAGGCCGGCCTCGCGATCGTGATGCCGCTGTTCGACGTACCCGGAATGGGGGAGTACCACCTGCTCGATGCGGTGGCCGGCGACCTGCTGTGCCGGTCGGGCGACCACGGCACCGCCCGCGAGCACTTCCTGCGTGCGGCGGCGAAGACGAGCAACGAGGTCGAACGGCACACGATGCAGGGACGGGCCGCCGACTGCGCGGCGCTGCACGGTCCGGCTAACCTCACCGGGTGAGCGCGACGATCAAGGCTGCAGGACTGGCTGCTGGACACGGCGCCACGGCGCTCTTCTCGGGGCTGGACCTGGTCATCGGACCGCGCGACGTGATCGGCCTGGTCGGCCCGAACGGCGCGGGCAAGTCGACGCTGCTGCGCACCCTGGCGGGCGAGATCCCACCCGAGGACGGCACCGTCACCGTCACACCGGCCTCGGCGATCATCGGGTACCTGCCGCAGGAGACCGAGCGCCGCGAGGGCGAGACGGTCCGCGGCTTCCTCGCCCGTCGTACCGGCGTCGCGGATGCACAGGCGGCGTTCGACGCCGCCACGGCGCGACTGGAGGCGGGGGAGCCGGGGGCCGACGACGAGTACGCCGACGCCCTCGAACGCTGGCTCGCCCTCGGGGCACCCGACCTGGACGAGCGCGCGGACGCCATCGCGGCCGACGTCGGCCTGGCCGTCGATCTCGACCAGCTGATGACCTCACTGTCCGGAGGCCAGGCGGCGCGTGCCGGGCTCGCGAGCCTGCTGCTGTCGCGCTACGACGTGTTCCTTCTCGACGAGCCGACCAACGACCTGGACCTCGACGGCCTCGACCGCCTCGAGCGGTTCGTGGCCGACCTCGGTGAGGCGGCGGTCATCGTCAGCCACGACCGCGAGTTCCTCGCCCGCACCGTCAACCGGATCGTCGAGCTCGACCTCCACCAACGAGCCATCAACATCTACGGCGGCGGCTACGACGCCTGGCTCCAGGAGCGCGAGATCGCGCGCCGCCACGCCCGCGAGGCCTACGACGAGTACGCCGACACGGTGTCCGGTCTCCAGGCGCGCGCCACCATGCAGCGCAACTGGGCGGCACAGGGAGTCCGCAACGCCCGGCGCAACATCAACAACGAGCCCGACAAGTCGGTGCGCAAGTACCGCGTCAACTCCAGCGAGAAGCAGGCCTCGAAGGTCCGGCAGTCCGAGAAGGCGCTCGAGCGACTCGAGGAGGTCGAGGAGCCCCGCAAGGAGTGGGAACTGCGGATGGAGATCGCTGCCGCGCCCCGCTCAGGAGCCGTCACCGCGGCCCTGCGAGAGGCCGTCGTACGACGGGGCGACTTCACGTTCGGACCGGTGACCCTGGAGATCGGCTGGGCCGAGAAGGTCGCCATCACCGGCGCCAACGGTGCCGGCAAGTCGACCCTGCTGGCCGCGTTGCTCGGCCGGTTGGCGCTTGACGAGGGCGAGTCGCACCTCGGGCCCGGTGTCGTGGTCGGCGAGGTCGACCAGGCGCGCCGCCTGTTCGAGGGTGAGGAGCCACTGGTCGACGCGTTCCAGCGGCACGTGCCCGACCTGGCGCCCGAACCGGTGCGCACGCTGTTGGCGAAGTTCGGGTTCAAGACGGATCACGTCGTGCGGTCAGCCTCCACGTTGTCGCCGGGGGAGCGGACCCGTGCGGCGCTCGCGCTGCTGCAGGCGAGGGGCGTGAACCTCCTGGTGCTCGACGAGCCGACCAACCACCTGGACCTGCCGGCGATCGAGCAGGTGGAGGCCGCCCTGGAGAGCTATCCGGGCACGTTGCTCCTGGTCACCCATGACCGCCGGATGCTGTCCGCCGTCTCGACGACTCGCGAGCTGCATGTCGAGAACGGCCGCGTGTCAGAACGTTCCTGACCTCAGGCCGGACGCCGGGCGGGCTGGAACAGTTCGACCAGGTTGCCGGAGGGGTCGGCCAGCAGGATCTGGCTGCCACCGGGGCCGGAGACCAGGTCACTCACGAAGGACAGTCCGGCCTCGCCGAGCCGGGTGACCTCGGCCTCGAGGTCGTCGACGACGAGGTGGATCCGGTTTCGTCCTGCGGACGACGCGAGCTCCGGGGGAGTTGCCCGGGCGCCCGAGCTGGCCGCGCCGGAGAGCAGCAGCCGCAGAGCGCCGCGCCGTACGTCGGCGAACGCCGGGGCTGCGGTCATGGTGAGCGTGAACCCGAGGTGCTCGGTGTAGAACGTGATCGACGCGTCGACGTCGTCCACGAGGTAACGGACGCTGGCGAGGCTGTCAGGAGCACTCATGCGTCCACCGTAGCTCCGAATCAGACTGAGCACCGATGCTCGTTTGCGAACCTGGCATCGAGCCGATACTGAGCACATGAGCGCAGGCGAAGCCGTGGGGGAGAACCCCACCCCGGAGAAGTACCGTCACATCCCGTTGTACCGGCACCCGTTGTTGGCGCCGGCCGCATCGATGGTCCTCGGGCTCGGCAGCCTCGTCGCCGTCCTGTGCTTCCACTTCCCGGAGCTGCTGACCAGCCAGGAGTTCCGCGCCGTCTACAGCGAAGGCTTCGCACGACGCCTGCTGCTCATCGCCCTGTCCTTCGCGTTCATCGCCGGCACGTTCGCGATCCTCCGCGACCAGCACAAGCGCCTGGCCTTCATCGGCGTCGGCTCTGCCACGATCGCGGTCCTGGCCGGGGGATCGGACGTCCAGTTCGAGACCATCGGCAAGACGCCGTACTCGCTGGGCCTCGACTGGTTCGTCCTGTCGCTGTTCTTCTCCGCACTGGTGTTCATCCCTCTCGAGCACCACTTCGCACGACGCCCGCTCGCGGTGCTGCGTGGTGGCTGGAGGACCGACGCGGCGTACTTCTTCATGTCCCACGTGCTCGTCCAGTTCATCCTGATCACGGTCACCGCCTCCACCAGTGTCGTCGTGGAGTCCGTGAAGATCGGCGGTATCCAGGCCTGGGTGGGTGGTCTGCCGTTCGTTGCCCAGTTCTTCCTGGCCGTGTTCGCGGCCGACGTCGCGCAGGCCGGCCTGCACCGCGCTTACCACCGGATCATGGTGCTGTGGCGGTTCCACGCGGTCCACCACTCCAGCCCGGAGCTCGACTGGCTGGCCGGCTCGCGGGTGCACCTCATCGAGACCATCCTGACCCGCTCCACAGTGCTGCTCCCGCTGCTCCTGCTGGGGTTTTCCCAAGAGGCCGTCAACGCGTACGCCGTCCTCGTGGGCCTCCAGGCCGTGATCGCGCACGCCAACATCGGCATCAGGTTCGGCTGGCTCGAGTACGTCGTCACGCTGCCGCGGTACCACCACTGGCACCACGCGCGTCACGTCGACTACTGGGACCGCAACTACGCGATCCACCTGCCTGTCGTGGACATGCTGATGGGTTCGTTCAAGCTTCCGCGCGACGGCAGCTGGCCCGAGGAGTACGGCGTGCTGAAGCCAGAGACCGTCCCGAACGGGTTCGTCGCCCAGCACCTGATGCCGTTCCGGGGGACCAGGGAGTACAGCGACTACGTCTCCTGAGCAAGTGAATCCCATAGTGGCCCGGGCGCTGCGCCTCTATCAGCAGCAACTGAGTGCTGAGCGTGATGCGCAGCTCCTGGAGTCGTTGGGGGACTACGACGACTTTGACGAACTGGTCAGCCACGTCGCTGTTGGCGACTGATGCGTGACATCCACATCGCCCACCTCGACAAGGCGCGCCGGCGGTCCGTGGAGCGATGCGCCGGGTCACGGTTGCGCCCATCACGTCGACCGCAAAAGGGCTGAGCACCGAAGTGGGCGTCGGGCCTGACAACGGTCTCGAGGAAATCAGTGTCGTGAGCTGCGACAACATCATCACGATCGGCAAGCGGTCGCTCGGTCGGCACGTCGGGTTCTTCTTCGATCGCCAGGGAGCGGATCTCACCGCAGCGATCGTGAGCGCCTTCGCGCTGCGGACGTAGTGCTTCGCGACCCGGGAGAGGGCCCTCCAAAGGTCACATGCTGACATAATGTCACTTATCGGCGATCAAACTACGCAGTACAGAACGGCCCGAGAAGCGGCCCCGCCGTACCTGGTCCACATGATGCACACCACAGGTCAGCCTGTTTGCGTCCTGTCCCGCGGGGAAACATCTCTCCAGCAGCCACGAACTCGGCGCCATCCCCTCGGACCCAAGGACCCACCATGAACCGGACCCTCGCAGCAGCCGTGACCGTGCTGGCCGTCGGCACCTTCACCCTCGGCACGACCGGGGCTGCGAACGCCTCCAGGAACACCTTCGCGAGCGAGGTCCTCTACGGCACCTCCGGGCTGGACAGGATCCACGGTTACGGCGGCAACGACACCGTGTACGGCTACGGCTATCACGACGAGCTGTGGGGCGACGACGGCAACGACACCCTCCACGGGGGCAAGGGCGACGACCGCCTCTACGGAGGTGCCGGCAACGACAAGCTCTACGGCGGATACGGCTACAACTCCCTCTCCACCGGCACTGGGACCGACCGTGCGATCGGCGGACCCGGACAGGACGTGGTCGTCGTCTACCGCGGTCGCTACGCGGACTACGTGGACTGTGGGGGCGCCTACGACACGGTCTACGTCAAGGGCACAGGAACCGGCCCCCGCCTGATCGGTTGCGAACGCATCATCCGCAGCTGACCCGGCGGTCACGGGGACCAGGATGCCTGGCGGACCCGTCCCCCAGCTCCCCAACTCCCGTGCGTGCCAGTCTACCGACCCCGCTCCAGGGTGATCCGTCTGGCGACGAACTCGCCACCAGTGCAGGTGACGTCGACGCGCACCGGAGTGTCGCCTTGAAGGGCCTGAGTCACGATGTCGGGATCGCTGGCGCCGTTGATCTGATCGTTGACACGGATCTCGACGCGCACGCTGGACCATTCCTTGAGCGGCAGCGCATCGTTGGTTTCGGCCTGGAGCATCACGATGTACGGCGGACGCAGGGCCCCGTCGCCCTCAGGCATCGCGCCGTCCACCGACACCCAGTCTCCGACCAGGCTCTGGGGGCCGTTCTGGCTGCACGAGATCGGTTCGAACAGCGGCTTCAGTTCAGCAGGCGCCGCCGGTTGACCGTCGGCCACCCAGACTGACCCTTCAGCGAAGACTGCCGTGCTTGGGTCGACTCCAGGCAGCGCTGACGCCATCACGCTCCGGTCGTCAATGTCGCCACACCCGAGCATCGTGCCGGAGCCGAGACTGCGACCCGGGCGAGGCACGCGAAGGAGCTCGCCGTGGCCGACGTACCGGCTTGTTCCAACTTTCAGGATCGCAGCGCAAGACGTTTGCCCGTCGGTACCGTCATCGTCCTCCGGCAACCACAAGGGCGCGGTGGCGCCTGCAACGATTGTTGCAGCAGCGGCGATCGCGACCAGGCGCCACCGGGAGGCGTGCCCAGCATTTTCAGTCGATGACGGGGCGGTGCTGGCCCGGACACCACGAAAGATCGGCGCGCGCTCTGCGGCCCGGTTCAGGTCCTCCCGGAGTTGGGTCTCGAAGTCAGTCATCGTGGTCACCCTCGGCTTCTGTCTGTCCGGTGAGCCGTTCGTAGGTCGAGGCGAGCTCATTCCGAAGCTTTCTGTTGGCGCGGTGCGCCAGCGACCGCACGGTGACGCGCGAACAACCAAGGACTGCGGCGATCTCGGGATCGGGGAGGTCCTCGTAGTAGCGCAGCACGATCACCGCACGTTCGCGGGCGGACAGTGTTTCCAGCGCGCCCAAGATCGACAGCCGGTCGTCGGATGAGCCTGAGACTGCGTCATGGGGTGGCCCGATCCGGGTCAGACCGCGTCGCAGCGTCGAGGCTCGCCTTGCGCCGCTGATCTGTTCATTGAGCATTGCTCGGCGCGCATAGCTGAACGGGTCGTCGAGGTCGTCGATCCCCCGGGCAGACAAACGCATGAGTACGGTCTGGACGAGGTCCTCGGCAGCCGCGCCGTTCCCACCGGTGAGAAGAAATGCGCAGCGCAGGAGGCGCTGCCCCTGCTCCCTCGCAAAGGCCTCAAGGCTGGCCTGATCGGCCGAGGTCGGCGTGCTGATCGTTCTCACAACCCTTTCCACGCGCTCGGAGCGTGAACTGTTGCACGGATCAGTAGGTATTGCGCAGGCTCAGGACGTCGCCCTTGCCCAGTGTGCGCTGAGAGACATCGCACGGGTCGAGATCAGTACTCATGGTGAGGTTGCCGTGCGCGGATTCGGAGACGTGGCCCATCCCGAACGAGTGACCGAATTCGTGTACGGCGACGCCTCTGAGGTCGTACTTGCCCGAACAAGTCGTGGGCAACGTGCTGAAGAACACGTGGTCGGTGGTGTCGAAGCGGATGTCCGACTCGATGATGTTGTTGTCGGCGAACGGAGCCGGGATCGACCACGTGCACTCCTTCGCCAACGGCGGGTCACCGTGGTCGTCAAGGTTCCCGAAGTCAACCACGCTCTCCCCATCGCGCCCATCGGTCGATCCGTCGCCACAGGTCGTCGCTCCACCTGAAGTCGTCATGTCGCTCTCCAGGGTCGAAATGCCCTGGTAGGACGCATCGGCACTGACCTGATCGGTGTAGCCACAGTTGTTGTAGGAGGTCTCGATCCAGCCGACGGCCTGCTTCAACACGCTCTCGGTCTGAGCCGTGGTCAGGCCAGCGGGCCTGGTGCCGTCACCCAGATGCCACTTGTACGTCCCGGCCTGTTCCTCGTCCCTGTCCTCGTAGGCGCCGTCGCTGCATGCCGACGGAGAACTGACGGCCACGTCCTCGAGCGCGATCGCTGCATCGAGGTCGTTGTACGAGACCTCACCTTCCGGAGTGACTGCGATCTCGTAGGCGACGGCTCCCGATGGATACAGCGCCTCCATCGTGAGGGTCTCCCCCGCGGCAGGAACCTGCCCCGTGAGTTTGCCGTGCGAAAACAGTCTGCCGACGGCGCGGCACTCAACGACGTCGGTCCCCTCAGGGAGGTTCTCTTGGGTGAGCAATCCAGTAGCAGGACCGCAGTTCGGATGTTGGCCCGGTGCGTCGGCGTGGGCTGGATTGGCAAGTGCTGCGAGCGGCGCGATGAGCATGAGAACCGCGAAAGGTGCAACGCGCGATGACAATGTAGACCTCCCCGAGCAACGCGCCTGATTGACGCGGAGTGCAAGAACACTAGGTTCTCGGCTTGCGCTAGTCCATGGGCAAGCAGTCTCGCCGCGCGATTTGGGTCCCGATGACGGGTCATGGGCGCGACCTGTTTCAACTCCAGCAAAGGCCGAATTCCTGTCGCTGACATGATGCGGCCATGCCTCGCCGTCCCGTCGCCCTCGTCGCAACGCTTGTTGCACTTCTCGGCGGCTGCGCTTCACCTGTTGATGAAGACGGCGTGGTGAGACCCGGTCCTGGCCCGGCGGTTGCGCCGGAACGGTTCACGATCGTTCCTGACGACTACCACGTGCCCTACGCCGGTACGGCGGAAGACGGGCGAAAGTTCTTCTTGAGCGATGAGCTCTTCGACTTCGGCGCCGGGGACGAGCCAGGCAGTGGTTATGTCGGCCTGTTCCTGTGGAACGCCGACGGGAGCTTTGCTGAGGTACGGGTTGACGACGTCTCAAGGCCCGACGGGCTCCCGCCAGGCCAGGCAGCGAGCGCCGATGCGGACGACGTCGTCCAGAGCCGCCTGGCCGAGCTGGGCGACTACGAGCTGGAACCGATCACCGTTGAACCGTTCCTGACGAAGGTCGACGGCGTGGACTTCGGCTGGAGGATCACCGAGTACGAAGGCACGTTCTCGATCAACATCGAGCCCGGGAACTTCATTGCGTACTACGAGCCGTGGGACGGCGTCGACTACGACACGTGACGAGCGCAGTCGATGCAGTTGCTGGCCGTCGGCCGGGCCTCGAGTCGCTCGGCACCGATGGGCCGTCCGCAGCGCACACACACGCCGTACTCCCCTGTGGTCCAACGCGTCAGGGCAGCTTCTGACTCGGCGACCTGGGCCCGTGCCTGCTGGATGAGGGCGTTCAGCTGCGACCGTTCGAAGGCGATCGTGGCGCCCTCGGGATCGTGTTCGTCGTCGGCATTGGTGTCGCGTGAGGCAGCAATGACCCCGTCGAAGTCGTCGGTCAGGCGGGCGAGCCGGGTGCGGGCAGAGAGCAGCTTTGCCTCCAGCACGTCCCGCTCGCCCGCCGTACCTGACATGCGGAACTCAGGCCAGGCCGTCGAACGGACGGACCTCGACCGTGCCGCGGCAGGCCCTGGAGCCCTCGGCCGCCAGCTTGATGGCCACGTCGAGGTCGGGAACGTCGATCACCCAGAAGCCGGCGATGGCCTCCTTGGTCTCGAGGTAAGGGCCGTCGGTCATGACCGGCTTCTCCCCCTGGCCGTCGACCACGGTGGCCGTCGCCACCGGTGCGAGACCACCGGCGAATACCCAGTAGCCGTCCGCCTTGAGCTTCTCGTTGAAGGCGCCCGTCTCGGCGAATGACTGCTCCATGTCCTCCTTGGAGGCATAGCCGTAGTTGTTGGTCTCGTCCAGGTCGGTCGGGCCGTGCACGGACAACAGGTAGTTCGTCATCGGAATCTCCTCGGTCGTCGGCGGTCCCGATGACCGCCTCTACCTCCACCACGTATGGCACCACGGCGATCCGACAGTGTGCGAGGAGAAACTGGCCGAACAGATCAGTCAGGCGGTGGAATGACCAGCTCGGGATCGGTCGCGACCTGCTGCAGGGCGGACACCGGTACGTCGAACCTTCCCAGTGCTGCATCGTAGGTCGGCGCCCGCACGACCTCTCGCGCGCTGGTCACGAAGGTCTCGGAGTGGACGACCTCGACGGAGCGGATGAAGAAGATCTCGGCCGGATCGAGGCGCTTGCTGGTGTTCACGGAGGGATCCAGGGTCCACCGTGGCTTGGTGCCCTTCTCCAGGTTCTCGCGCGTCAGCGAGATCCAGAAGCCGGTCGGATCGGTGGGGTCCGGGAACGCCGCCGACACCTCCGTGACGGCGACCGACCCGTCGGACAGGGTGGTCGCCTCACACGACAGGAGAAAGGCATCGGGTCCCCGGGTGGCCTCGGCGCACCGCGTGTCCCGGTCCCCCTCCGCCTCCCCGCGGCTGTGCCCGAGGCGTACGTCGAGGCGGTGGTCGCCCGTTCCGCCGTACCTGGCCGACACCGAGGCGGCTTCGTCCCACCGTGCTCGCGGCAGCTCAGCGTGTTGCTCGTCGCTGGCGGTGAAGGCGATCGGTCCCAGCGCGAGGTACGGCCCGACGGCAGCCTCGATGTGGGAGTCGATCAGCCCCGGCAGCTTCTGCGGGTCGTACTCCGCGAGGGCGACCTTGGTCATCGGATGGATGTTGTCGAGCGCGTTCACGTCCTGGCTCCGGTCACCGCCAGCGATCCCGAAGGCCACTGCTGCCGCCACTCCCCCCGCGGTCACCAGTGCGGCCCCCCGGACGACGAACTGCCGGCGACGTCGCGCGCGGTGCCCGTCGCCGATGCTGTCCGCCGGCCGCAGGGTGAACGTGGGCTCGGTGGTCTCGACGTGGTCACGCAACAGGGTGCGCAGGTCGTGCTCGGTCATCGCAGGTCCTCCGTCAGGACGAGGTGGGGAAGGTGGGCGCGCAGGGTGGCGAGCCCGCGCGAGGTCTGGCTCTTGACGGTGCCTTCGGCGACACCGAGCGCCGCAGCGACCTCGGCCACCGAGAGGTCGTCAAGGAAGCGCAGCGCGACGATCGCGCGTTGCTGGGGTGCGAGCAGGCCGAGGGCCCGGCCGAGATCGAGGCCGTGGTCGGCGATCTCCGGTGCCGGGGTGTCCGGTACGTCGGCCGAGGGCCACTCACGGCGCGGTCGGCGGATCGCCGAGATCGCCTCGTTGACGACGGTCCGCCGCGCGTACGCCTCCAGCGACTCGCTCCGAATCCTCGGCCAGGCGCGGTACAACTTGGTCATGGCGGATTGCGTGACGTCGTCGGCGACGTGCCAGTCGCGGACGACCACGTAGGCGATGCGTCGAAGGGCTGGTCCACGAGCGAGGAAGAACTCCTCGAACTCGGCTTCCGGGGACGGGCCTGGCATGGGCACCTCTTCTGTCGGTTGCCCTATGTACGACGCGCGTCGCCCGTCAGGTTCGCAGTGTGGGTGAATGAATCCTGCGCGACCGGCTCAACCATCTCAACGACGGGCGCCGAACAGTGCCTCCGTATCCAAGGTATAACGCAGATGGGGGCTTGCGGCAAGGCCCTCTGGTCAGGGCAGAATCCCCGATTCCACGCCCTGAAGTTGCCACGAAACTGCCCCGGAGCTGATCACTTGACCGACGCAACCACCACTGCGTTTGCCCTTCCCGACCACCTTGCCGCCAAGAACTCCCCTGCGTTGATCGCCGACGACGAGCGCCACTTCCAGGCCATCCAGACCAGCCTCGACGAGTCGATCGCCGACCTCTCCGAGCGGCTCGACCAGGAGCGGAAGGCGCCAGGCGGGACCGGCCAGGAGGCGATGGATCGCGACCTGGAGGTGCATCGACTGGCTGCCCGGTTGCGCACGATGCGGCGCTACACACTCGACCTCTGCCTGGGCCGGATGGTGAGCGAGGACGGCGAGGTCGTGTACGTCGGCCGGTTGGGCCTGACGGACAAGGACAGTCGACGCCTGCTGGTCGACTGGCGCTCCCCCGCCGCCGAGCCGTTCTTCGGCGCGACCCATGCCAACCCGATGGGGCTGGTCAGCCGTCGGCGGTACCGCTGGACGCTGGGCCGGATCGGTGACTACTGGGACGAGGTGTTCACGCCCGAGGGGCTGGAGGGCAACGCCGCGCTCGATGACCAGTCGGCGTTCGTCGCCAGCCTGGGCAGCAGCCGGTCGCCGCAGATGCGGGACGTGCTCGGCACCATCCAGGCCGACCAGGACGCCATCATCCGTGCGTCGTCGCGGGGAGCGCTCGTCGTCGACGGTGGGCCGGGCACGGGCAAGACCGTCGTTGCGCTCCACCGCGCGGCGTACCTGCTCTACTCCGACCCGCACCTCGGGGACGGCCGCGGAGGGGTGCTGTTCGTCGGTCCGCACGAGCCGTATCTCGCCTACGTGGCCGACGTGCTCCCCAGCCTGGGTGAGGACGGCGTCCAGACCTGCACCCTGAAGGATCTCGTTCCCGGTGGCCGCGACGTGAAGCCGGAAGGCAGTCCTGAAGTGGCGCGCCTCAAGGCGAGCGCCGCGATGGTGGGCGCCATCGAGCCGGCAGTCCGGATGTACGAGGAGCCGCCCACGGTGGGCAGCGAGGTCGAGACCCCGTGGGCGGACCTGTGGCTGAGCAAGCATGACTGGGCCGAGGCGTTCGAGTCCCCCGATCCCGGCACGCCGCACAACCTGGCCCGCGACGAGGTGTGGGAGGAACTGCTCACGATCCTCGTCGACAAGTTCGAGGGCGACGAGGACGTCACCCCGGAGATGCTCCGCCGGGCACTGCTCCAGAACCGCGACCTGGTCACCACGTTCAACAAGGCCTGGCCGCTCATCGACCCCGAGGACCTCGTCGGCGACCTCTGGGAGGTTCCTGCCTACCTGCGCATGTGCGCTCCGTGGCTCGAACCCGACGAGGTCAAGGTCCTGCGGCGAGACGAACCCAGGGCGTGGACGACGTCAGACCTTCCCCTCCTCGACGCGGCCCGGCTGCGGCTCGGGGACCCCGAGGAATCACGCCGCCGGCGTCGGCGCGAGGCAGCGGTCGCTGCCGAGCGCAAGCGCATGGACGACGTCATCGAGGACCTGCTCCAGCTCGACGACGAGGACGGAATGATGGCCCAGCTCCGTCAGGACGGCATCCGCGACGCCCTGGTCGACGACGGTGCACTCCCCCGGGCCGACGCTGATCTGCTGGCCGGCCCGTTTGCGCACGTCGTCGTCGACGAGGCGCAGGAACTCACCGACGCGGAGTGGCAGATGCTGCTCGTCCGGTGCCCGTCGCGCAGCTTCACGATCGTCGGTGACCGGGCGCAGGCCCGGCACGGGTTCACCGACACCTGGGAGGAACGGCTCAAGACGGTTGGGCTCGACCGGATCGAGATGGCGTCGCTGAGCATCAACTACCGCACCCCGGAAGAGGTCATGAGCGAGGCCGAGCCCGTCATCCGGGCCGTCCTGCCGGACGCCAACGTCCCGACCTCCATCCGCCGCAGTGGCATCCCCGTCGTCCACGGGGCGACGGCCGATGTCGACGAGATCCTCGACAACTGGCTGGCTGCCCACACGGAGGGCACGGCCTGCGTCATCGGTGCCGATCGCGAGGACGGCCAGTACGACGGCCGGCGCCGGGTCCGGTCGCTGTCGCCCGAGCACTCCAAGGGCCTCGAGTTCGACCTCGTCGTACTCCTCGACCCGGAGGACTTCGGCACCGGCGTCGAGGGCGCCGTCGACCGCTATGTCGCGATGACCCGCGCCACCCAGCAACTGGTCATCCTCACCTCCGGGGGCGCATAGGAGATCAGTCGAGGCAGAACTCGTTGCCCTCGGGGTCGGCCATCACGATGAAACCGGTCTCCATCGGGGGCGCCGGCTCATGGCGCCGGAGCCGGGTCGCGCCGAGCGCCACGAGTCGCACGCACTCGGCCTCGAGCGCGGCCATCCGGTCCTCCCCCTGGAGCCCGGGTGCCACCCGGACGTCGAGGTGGACGCGGTTCTTGGCGACCTTGTCCTCGGGCACCTGCTGGAAGAAGACGCGTGGACCAGCACCGTCGGGGTCCTCGATCGCGGAGCGGGAGTTCCACTGGTCCTCGGGCACACCGATCGAAGCCAGGAACCCGTCCCAGGCGGTCAGCGGATCGGCGCCGTCGGCCAGCACCACGCCGGGTGGGCCGGGATGGGCGTAGCCGAGGACGTCGCGCCAGAACGTGGACAGCGCGCGGGGGTCGTGGGCGTCGAAGGTGATCTGCACGTCGCGGCTCATGACACCTGTCTACCGGCACGCACCGACACCCGCGATCTGCCCGGATGCTCCCGTTCAGCCATGGTGCACAGGGGCTGATCGGCGTACGTTGCGAGATGGGCCCGGCCGTGGCCCCGAACGCCTCGACCGGTCTTCTGCACACCCATCGACCGAGGAGGCAGACAGTGTTCATACAGATCATCCAGGGTGCGTGCACACGACAGGACGAGGTGCACGCGCTCCTCGACGAGTGGCGGAGTGACCTCTCCCACGGCGCCACCGGCTGGCTCGGCGGCACCTACGGCTTCACCGACGACGACCAGCTGATGGCGGTCGTGCGCTTCGAGTCCCGCGAGGCCGCGATGGCCAACTCCAACCGTCCGGAGCAGGGAGCGTGGGCCGAGCGGCTCAACGCCCTCATGGACGGCCCGCTCGAGTTCCACGACTGCGACGACGTCACCCTGCTCATGGACGGTGGCTCCGACCAGGCCGGGTTCGTCCAGGTCATCCGAGGCCGTGTCGACGACCCCGACCGGCTCAAGGCGATGCTGGCCGACACGACCAGCCTGCACGAGATGCGGCCGGACATCCTCGGCGGGACGCTGGCCATCGAGCCCGATGGCACGTTCACCGAGACCGTCGCGTTCACCAGTGAAGAGGCAGCACGGGCAGGCGAGCAGGTCGAGCCACCCGAGGACGTACGCAAGGAGCTCGAGTACGCCATGAAGGACGCCAGGTTCTACGACCTCCGCAACCCGTGGTTCGACTGAGGACGACCGACGTGAGGGCTTGACGGTCCGCCCGTCGGGCTGAGGTCGGCGCGACCCGCCGACCTCAGCTCCCGACGTACTCCGCCAGGTGCTGGCCGGTCAGCGTCTTCGGCTTGGCCACCAGGTCGGCGGGCGTGCCCTCGAACACGACCTTGCCGCCGTCGTGCCCGGCGCCCGGCCCCAGGTCGATGATCCAGTCGGCATGGGCCATCACGGCCTGGTGGTGCTCGATCACGATCACCGACTTGCCGGAGTCGACGAGGCGGTCCAGCAGGCCGAGCAGGTTCGCGACATCAGCCAGGTGCAGTCCGGTGGTCGGCTCGTCCAGGACGTAGACCCCGCCCTTCTCTCCCATGCGCATCGCGAGCTTGATCCGCTGGCGCTCACCACCGGACAGCGTGTTCAGCGGCTGGCCGAGCTTGAGGTAGCCGAGGCCGACGTCCTCCAGCCGGCCGAGGATCGACGCCGCTGCCGGTGTCTTGGCATCGCCCTCGGCGAAGAAGGCGTGCGCGTCGGTGATGGGCAGGTCGAGCACCTCGGCGATGTTGAGACCGCCGAAGGTCAGCTCCAGGACCGACGCCTGGAACCGCTTGCCGCCGCACTCGTCGCACAGGGTGGCGACGGTCTCCATGAAGCTGAGCTCCGTGTAGATCATCCCGTTGCCGTTGCAGCTCCCGCAGGCACCCTCGGAGTTCGCGCTGAACAGCGCCGGCTTCACGTTGTTCGCCTTCGCGAATGCCTTGCGGATCGGCTCCAGCAACCCCGTGTACGTCGCCGGGTTGCTCCGCCGCGAGCCCTTGATGGCGCCCTGGTCGATGACGACCACGCCCTCGCCGCCCGCCACCGAGCCGTGGATCAGCGAGCTCTTGCCGGACCCGGCGACACCGGTGACGACGCACAGGACGCCGAGCGGGATGTCGACCGACACGTCCCGCAGGTTGTGGGTCGAGGCGCCACGGATCTCGAGATGCTCCGAGGCGGTGCGCAGCTCGGACTTGAGCTCGGCCCGATAGCTGAGGTGCCGGCCGGTCAGGGTGTCGGACTTGTGCAGTGCGGCGACGTCACCTTCGAAGGTGACCATGCCGCCCGCCGTACCAGCGCCCGGGCCGAGGTCGACGACGTGGTCGGCGATCTCGATGGTCTCGGGCTTGTGCTCGACGACGAGAACAGTGTTGCCCTTGTCGCGCAGCTCGAGGAGCAGCTTGTTCATCCGCTCGATGTCGTGGGGGTGCAGGCCGATGGTGGGTTCGTCGAAGACGTAGGTGACGTCGGTGAGGGCGGATCCGAGGTGGCGGATCATCTTGGTGCGCTGCGCCTCTCCCCCGGAAAGGGTCCCGGCAGGACGGTCCAGCGAGAGGTACCCCAGCCCGATCTCGACGAACGAGTCGAAGAGGTGGAGCAGGTTGCCCAGCAGGGGCGCGACCGAGGGGTCCTTGATCTTGCGGACCCAGTCGGCGGCGTCGGTGATCTGCATCGAGCACACGTCGGCGATCCCCAGGCCGTTGACCTTCGAGGAACGAGCGGCCTCGTTGAGGCGGGTTCCCTCGCACGCGGGGCAGGCCGCGAACACGGCGGCCTTCTCGACGAACGCCTTGATGTGGGGCTGCAGGGAGTCGACGTCCTTGCTGAACATCGACTTGCGGATCTTGGGGATCAGGCCTTCGTAGGTGATGTTGATCTTGTCGACCTTCACCTTGCGCGGCTCGGCGTAGAGGAAGTCCTCGCGCTGGGCGGCCGTGAACTTTCTGATCGGGATGTCGGCCGGCACGGCCTCCTTGAACGCTGCCACCATCCAGCCGTCCGCGGTGTAGCCGGGCACCAGGATGGCGCCGTCGACCAGCGACTTCGACTCGTCGAAGATCTGGGTCAGGTCGAGGTCGGAGACGCTCCCCCGGCCCTCGCACTCCGCACACATGCCGCCGAGGTAGACGGCCTGCCGGACGACATTCTTCTCGACCTTGCCACCGGCCTTCTCGGTGCTCATCACGCCACTGGCCTTGCGGGTCGGCACGTTGAAGGAGAAGGCAGTGGGCGGGCCGATGAAGGGGTCACCGATCCGGCTGAATAGCACCCGCAGCATCGCGTTGGCATCGGTGGCGGTGCCGACGGTCGACCGGGCGTTGGCCCCCATCCGCTCCTGGTCCACGAGGATCGCGGTCGTGACACCCTCGATGTTGTCGACCTCGGGGCGAGCGAGGTTCGGCATGAAGCCCTGCACGAAGGTGCTGTAGGTCTCGTTGATCATCCGCTGCGACTCGGCAGCGATGGTCGCGAAGACCAGCGAGCTCTTGCCGGACCCGGAGACACCGGTGAACACGGTCAGGCGTCGCTTCGGCAGCTCGACGCTGACGTCCTTCAGGTTGTTCTCCCGCGCGCCCTGGACCCGGATCAGGTCGTGGCTGTCCGCTGGGTGGGGGGTGGTGCTCATTCAGACATCTCCATCGGTTGCGGTGGGGGTGAGCCAGGTGCCGTCGCGCATGAGGGTACGACCGACGATCTCGTTGGCCTCGCGCCATGCTTGCAGTCGCCGGGGACACAGCACGAGGTAGACGTAGTCGGCCTGGCCTCGCGGGTCCCAGTCCGCCTGGGCGGCGTAGGCGGCGCCCAGGGCGTCGTCGTCGGTGCCGACGGCCCGTTCCAGCTCCACGTCGATCATCACGACGTCGCGGGTCGGACCGACCCCGAGGCGCGCCCGCCGGGTGGCCGTGAGGTTCGAGGCGGTGGCCGAGGACGCGGCCACGGCGATGACGACCCGCTCATCGATCCACGCCAGGGACACCGGGACGAGGTGGGGGTCCCCGTCGGGCGACGAGGTGGCGACCCAGACGTCGATCGCCGGCGTGGTCAGGAGGGCAACAGTGTCCCGGCGTCGGGTGGCCGCATCCCGAGGCTCGGCCACGCCGTCAGGCCTGGTTGATGCGGACGTGGTTGCCGGCAGGGTCGCGGAAGGCGCAGTCGCGGACGCCGTACGGCTGGTCGATCGGCTCCTGGATGACCTCGGCACCGGTGGCCTGGATCTTCTCGAAGGTCGCGTCCAGGTCCGGCGAGCTCAGCACCACGGTGGCGTAGGTGCCCTTGGCCATCATCTCCGCGATCGTGTTGCGTTCCTCGTCGGTGATGCCCGGGTCGGCAGCCGGAGGGGTGAGCACGATGGAGGGGCTGGTCTGGCCGGCCGGCGCAACGGTGACCCAGCGCATGTCGCCGTAGCCGACATCGTTGAGGATCTCGAAGCCGAGGACGTCGCGGTAGAACGCAACCGAGGCCTCGGCGTCGGTGTGCGGCAGGAAGCTGTGCTGGAGGCTGAGGTTCATGGCAGTCACGCTAGTGGCGACTGGAAGCGCGGCGCTTCTTGATTCCTGATCGATTCTCCGTTCGATCCCGGGACGTCGGGACTGGTCTGCGCGCCGCCCCGGCGTACCGGGCGGGTGACCTTCTTGGTGACGCACGACGGCGGTTCGACGGGCTGCCCGTCCGCGGCATCCGTCTGCTCGCGGTAGACGCTGGGCGCCACGCCGACGAGCTCGGTGAAGCGGGTGCTGAAGGTCCCGAGCGAGGAGAACCCGACCTCGAAGCACACGTCGGTGACGCTGACGTCGCCGCGGCGCAGCAGCGCCATCGCCCGCTCGATCCGGCGCGTCATCAGGTAGGAGTACGGCGGTTCGCCGTAGGCCCGCTTGAACTCCCGGCTGAGGTGTCCCGCCGACATGTGCACGTCGCGGGCAAGCGCCTCGACGTCGAGCGGCTTCGCGTACTCCCGGTCGATCCGGTCGCGGACGCGCCGCAGCCGGGCCAGTTGGCGCAGGTACTCCGCGTCCGGTCCGCTGGTCACGTCCGCCATGGTGCCACGTCGATCAACGAGCCCTCAGCCCATCACCCAGGCCTCGCTGCGGCGCCACAGCTCGTCGGCGAGCTCGGCCGTCGCGTACTTCGAAGCGGTCTTCTCGCGGCTGTTGTCGTAGTAGAGGCCGGAGTCCCCGGCGACGTCGGGCGAGGTCGCGCAGTACAGCGAGGTCCGGGCACCGTCGGCCGTCGACTTGAGGAACAGCTTGAGCACGTGGCGGAGCCCGAACGGCACCTCGCGCCACACGTCGGAGGCGATCGCGCCCGGGTGGAGGGAGTACGTCGTCACGCCCGTCCCCTGCAGTCGGCGTCCGAGCTCCTGGGCATGGAGCACGTTGGCGAGCTTCGACACGGCGTACTCGGCGAGCGCGGTGCGCGTCGCAGCCGGCTGGCGTACGGCGTCCCAGTCGATCCCCCTGGCCTGGAAGTGGGCCGTGCTGGCCACGTTCACGATCCGGCCGGGACCGCTCTCGATCAAGTGCTCGCGGAGCAGCTCGGTGAACAGGAACGGGCCGACGTGGTTGGTGCCGAAGGCGAGCTCGAACCCGCTGGCGGTCAGGCCCTTCGCACCGGCGAGACCGGCGTTGTTGATCAGTACGTGCAGCGGCTCACCGGACTCGAGGAACGTCGTGGCCGCCTTGCGGACCGACGTCAGGTCGCCCAGGTCGAGCGCCAGGAAGTCGAGGTCGGTGTTGCCCGTCTCGCTGGCGATCTCGTCGATCGCGGCCTTCGTCTTCTCCTCCGACCGCCCGGCCAGGACGACGCGAGCGCCGCGTCCCGCGAGCACGCGAACCGTCTCCTTGCCGATACCGGTGTTGGCTCCCGTGACGAGGAAGGTGCGGCCAGCCAGGTCGCTCATGCAGTCAGTCCAATCCGGATCGCGAACAGGTCGAGCCCGTGCGGTAGTGGTTTCGTGGGGTTGAGGGACGGACTGACCAGCTCGGGCGTGGCCCGGCGCAGCAGAGCAGCCAGGAAGGCCTGTCCGAGGAAGACCGACATGTTGGCGCCCGGACAACCCTGGGGTCCGTGGCTGAAGAAGTTGAACGACCACGACTTCCCGGCGTCACCGGACACCCACTCCCCCGGCGCGAACCGGTCGGCGTACGGGATCCGGTCGGCGTCGCGATGGTTGAACAGGTTGGAGAGCAGCACCTGCGTGCCTGCGGGAAGGACGCGTCCGTCGGGGAAGGTGACGTCGGTGGTGGCGACGCGGCCGAACATCGGGGTGGTCGGCCACAGGCGCATCGATTCCTGGATGACCCCGCCGAGGTACTCCAGCCCGGCCACGGCCTTCGGGACCGTCACGTCGACGCCCTCGAGCTCCGCGTAGACCTCGCGGCGCTGCTCCGGGTGGCTGCCGATCAGGGCCAGGGCGCGCAGCAGGTTCGCGGGAAGGGTGTCGCCCATCGCGAACAGCCAGTGCACCAGCTGTCCCGGGACCGAGGTCTCCTCGTCGTGGGGCGCCTTGGCCACGAGCGACACCAGGGAGCCCTTCTCCCCCGCGTCGACGTACGACGAAATCCGCTCGACGAGCTCGTCGTACCCCTTCGCGGCCTTGCCGGGCGTGCGGTTGCCGGCCGACATCAAGGTGCCGAGCAGGGCAGTGAGCTCGGTGTCGTCAGCGGCAGCGTCACCGAACACCACACGACGGGTGAGGCGCTGGAAGCCGGCGTTGAGGTCGTCGTACCCGATCTCGCCGGTCAGCCCGGCCGCCTCCTCGCTGGCCGCCTTGACCATGCGCGCGCCGAGGGAGTGCATCGGCTTGCCGGTCTGCAGCACGCTCTCCGCGAACGCGCGCCGGTTGCGCCACAGGTCGTCGCGCGACAGCGTCAGCGCGTCCGGCTGGAAGGCGCTCATCCCGGCCTTCTTGGCCGGCGGGTCCGAAGCGAACGGCTCGGGCGAGCCGCCGAGGACGAACTCGATGTCGGACGGATCGCTCAGCAGCAGCGTCTCGTCGGTCGCGACCCGGACGTAGAACGGACCCGGTCCGTACTTCCGGACCAGGCCCTGGATCAACATGAAGCCGAACAGGTCGGCGCGAGCGACGCCGGCGACCTTCGTGGGGAGCTCTCGCTTCTTGAAGAGTCCCTGGATCACGTTCGGGACACCGACCTGCGCGGTGAACCGCACGCCTTCGATGATCGATGCCCGCGGGAAGTCATTCTCCTGAGCCATGGACGTGACACTAGACGACCGAGTGTGGCTGTGGTCACACTTCGCTCATGCTCCAGTGGCACCAGAACCCGTCCCTGCTCCTCCAACTGAAGGCCCTTGCCGGCGAGCGCAACGACCTTCGTGACAAGAACCTCTTCGAGGGGGACGAGATCCGTCCTGCCGAGGACCCGAAGGAGACGCCGCCCGAGGAGGCGATCCGGGCGCGCACCCCCGACGGCACCTGGAACGACCTGGGGTGCAAGCACATGGGGGCCCGCGGCACGGGCTTCGGTCGCAATGCACCGATCGAGAAGACCTCGCCGGACCTGAAACGGTTGCTGGACCCCGACCCGCGGGTGATCAGCGAGCGGCTCATGGCGCGCGACACGTTCAAGCCGGCCGGAATCATCAACGGCCTCGCGGCTGCGTGGCTGCAGTTCGAGAACCACAACTGGTTCTTCCACGGCGACGGCGTGCCCGACCGGGCCATCGAGATCCCGCTCCAGGACGGCGACACCTTCCCCGAGAACCCGATGCGGATCCGGTCCACCATCCCGATCAACGGCGGCGAGATCACCAGCGGCTGTCCGGCGCCGGTCTTCGCCAACCAGGAGACGCACTGGTGGGACGGCTCGCAGATCTACGGCAGCGGCAAGGACCGCCAGGACGAGATGCGCACGTTCGTCGACGGCAAGATCAAGGTCGGCGACGACGGCCGCCTGCTCAAGAGCAGCATCCCGGGCATCGACCTCACCGGCATGAAGGAGAACTACTGGGTGGGCGTCGGCCTGCTCCACACGATGTTCTCCCGCGAGCACAACGCGGTGTGTGACGAGCTCAAGAAGGCCTACCCGTCGCTGAGCGACCAGCGGCTCTTCGAGGTCGGGGTCCTCGTCGTGTCGGCCCTGATCGCCAAGATCCACACCGTCGAGTGGACCCCCTGCGTCCTGCGCCACCCGGCGCTGCAGGTCGGCATGTACGCCAACTGGTACGGCGGCCTCGGCGAGGCCTTCCGCGACAAGTTCGGCCGGATCGGCGACAGCGAAGCGCTCTCGGGGATCATCGGTTCCTCGACCGACCACCACTCGGCGCCGTTCTCCCTGACCGAGGAGTTCGTCTCCGTCTACCGGATGCACCCGCTGATCGCTGACGACTGGGACTTCTACTCCCTCGAGTCCGGCGAGTTCATCGAGCACCGCGACTTCACCGAGCTGCAGGGCATGTACACCCGCGACTTCATGGACAGCATGGAGATGGGCGACATGTGGTACTCCTTCGGCCGGGCCTCGGCCGGCGCCGTCAGCCTGAAGAACTACCCGAACGCGCTCCGCAAGCTCACCCGCGTCGACGGCCAGATCACCGACCTCGCGACCCTCGACATCGTCCGCGACCGCGAGCGGGGCATCCCCCGCTACAACGACTTCCGCGAGGTGCTGCGGATGCCACGGCGCAAGACGTTCGACGACATCACCCCGAACAAGGCGTGGGCCAAGGAGATGGCCGAGATCTACAAGGGGGACGTCAACGCCGTCGACCTGCAGATCGGCATGCAGGCCGAGAAGCCGCCGAAGGGCTTCGGCTTCTCCGACACGGCCTTCCGGATCTTCATCCTGATGGCGTCGCGTCGCCTCAAGAGCGACCGGTTCTTCACGACCGACTACCGCCCCGAGGTGTACACCCAGGTCGGCCTGGACTGGGTGAACAACACCACGATGAAGGACGTCATGCTGCGTCACTACCCGGAGCTGGAGCCGGTGATCGGTGACGCCGAGCGGGTCTTCGCGCCGTGGCACGCGGTCGGCGAGAAGGAGCCGGAGAAGAAGAATCCGGTCGGCCGCCTCGCCGACACCGTGAAGGGTTACATCCCGCTGGGGTGAGCGGCCTAGGGTGGAGGCATGGCGCTGAGCGTCTTTGATCTCTACTCGGTCGGCATCGGCCCGTCCTCGTCGCACACTGTCGGCCCCATGCGGGCCGCGAAGCAGTTCGCGGACGGGCTCGTCGCCGACGGCTTGATCGCGTCGGTCGGCCGGGTGCGGGCCGAGCTCTACGGCTCGCTCGGCGCGACCGGGCACGGGCACGGCTCGGAGAAGGCGGTGATCCTCGGGCTCGAGGGGGCCGAGCCGGCGACCGTCGACATCGCGACGTACGACGACCGCGCGGCCGCCGTACGGACGGCGCAGAGGTTGTCCCTGGCCGGCCAGCACGAGGTCGACTTCGGCGAGGACGACCTCGTCATGCACCGGCGTCGGTCGCTGCCCGGCCATCCCAACGGCATGCTCTTCACGGCATACGACGCCAGCGGGGCCGTGCTCCGCGAGCGGATCTACTACTCGGTGGGTGGCGGGTTCGTGGTCGACGAGAACGCGATCGGCGCCGACCGCGTGGTGGCCGACGAGACGCCGGTCCGCTTCCCGTTCAACAACGCGGGCGAGCTGCTGGCGGCCTGCGCGGAGAACGGCCTGAGCATCAGCGACGTGATGCTGGCCAACGAGCTGTCGTGGCGCACCGAGGACGAGGTACGGGCCGGGCTGCTCGAGATCTGGGAGGCGATGGCCGCGTGCGTCCGCGCGGGTTGTGCGAGCGAGGGCGTGCTTCCCGGTGGGCTCAAGGTGCCCCGGCGGGCCCCGGCCCTGCTCGCTCGCCTCACCGAGTCACCTGACGACCACGACCCGCTGCGTGCGATGGACTGGGTGAACCTCTTCGCCCTGGCGGTCAACGAGGAGAACGCCGCGGGCGGCCGGATGGTGACCGCTCCGACGAACGGTGCGGCCGGGATCATCCCCGCCGTCCTGCACTACTACGTCCGTTTCGTCCCCGGCGCCACCGAGGACGGGATCGTGCGGTTCCTGCTGACGGCCGGCGCGATCGGTGCGCTGTTCAAGCAGAACGCCTCGATCTCCGGCGCCGAGGTCGGCTGCCAGGGCGAGGTCGGCTCGGCCTGCTCGATGGCCGCGGGCGCCTTCTGCGAGGTGATCGGCGGCACGCCCCAGCAGGTCGAGAACGCTGCCGAGATCGGGATCGAGCACAACCTCGGCCTGACCTGTGACCCCGTCGGCGGGCTCGTCCAGATCCCCTGCATCGAACGCAACGCGATCGCGTCGGTGAAGGCCATCAACGCTGCCCGACTGGCACTGGTCGGCACCGGGCTGCACACCGTGAGCCTCGACCGCGCGATCAAGACGATGCGCGACACCGGCCGGGACATGCACACCAAGTACAAGGAGACCTCGCGCGGCGGCCTCGCCGTCAACGTCATCGAGTGTTGAGCGCGTGGCCGGGACGGAACAGGGTGAAGACGTGACGGGTCGCGGCCCCGTCGAAGTGTTCGACGACAAGCTCGCCGACTGGCGGGCCTGGGCCGACGCGCCGTGGGGGCGGATCCGGTTCGCCGTCGTCGAGGAGACCTTGCGGCGCCAGGTCGCCGAGCTCGGGGGCGGCCCGCTCCGTGTCCTGGACGTGGGTGGCGGAGACGGGCGGGACGCCGTACCGCTGGCGCGGGCCGGGCACCACGTCACGATCCTCGATCCGGCGCCCCTGTGGTTGGCGGAAGCCCGGTGTCGTGCCGAAGCGGCAGGTGTTGCCGACCGGATCACGACCGTGACCGGCTCGCTCGACGACCTGGACGAGGAGGACGGGGCGGACGGGGTGGACGGCCTCGCGAGCGACTTCGACCTCGTGCTCTGCCACTTCGTCCTGCACTACCGCTCCCCCGGGCCTGCTGATCCCGGTCGTCTAGCAGCCCGGGTGCGACCCGGTGGCCGGGTGTCGGTGATGGCGCCGAACCCGGAGGGGCGCGTCGTCATGGCGCTGACCCGACAGGGCCCTGCCGCCGCCCTGGCCGAGCTCGAAGCCGACACGATGTCGTCGCACACCTTCGACCAGACGGCCCGCAAGATCGCGGCACACGAGATGGTCGGGGACCTGGCCACCGCAGGCCTCACCCTCGTGCACCGCTACGGCGCCCGGATCGCGAACGACTTCCTGGCGGACGACCGCCCGAAGCAGGATGCGGAGTACTTCGCCGAGCTCCTCCGCCTCGAGGTGGCGCTGTGCGACCGCGAGCCGTTCCTGCGGATGGGCGGCATGTGGCAACTGGTGGTCGAGAAACCCTGACCGGTCCGTTCCACGGACAGGACATCCGTGATTTGTGATCCAGGTCATGCCACGCTGTGCCCATGAGCGGCCTGGCACTGGTGATCCTTCTCGCGTCCGTCCTTGCAGTCATCGCGTTCATCGCCGTGCTCTTCGGCGTGGTGTTCTTCGCCGGCAAGTCCGGGCGAAAGGCCCAGCAGCGCCACTGACGCTCAGGGCTGGAGCAGCACCTTCACCGCGCGGCGCTCGTCCATGGCGCGGTAGCCGTCGGGCGACTGGTCGAGGGGCAGCGTCAGGTCGAACACCTGGCCCGGGTCGATCTTGCGCTCGACCACGAGGTCCAGCAGGTGCGGGAGGTACTGGCGGACCGGCGCGATGCCCCCGCGCAGGCCGACGTTCTTGGCGAACAGGGTGCCCACGGGCAGGTCGACGCCGTGCGGGACGCCGACGAAGCCGACGCCGCCGCCGGGGCGGGTGACGTTGATGGCGGTGGTCATCGCGTCGTTGGTGCCGACGCACTCGAGGGCGGCGTCGACGCCGATGCCGCCGGAGATCTCCATGACCTCGGCGACGCCCTCCTTGCCGCGCGCCGCGACGACGTGGGTGGCGCCGAAGGCGCGGGCGATGGCCTGCCGCGGTTCGTGGCGTGACATCGCGATGATCTTCTCCGCACCGAGCACGGATGCCGCGAGCACACCGCACAGGCCGACCGCACCGTCACCGACGACGACGACCGTGTCGCCGGCCTTGACGCCTGCGGCGACGGCGGCGTGCCACCCGGTCGGCATCACGTCGCTGAGGGCGAGGATCGAGGCGACCAGGTCGGCGTCCGGAACACCGTTGGTGGAGACCAGGCTGCCGTCGGCCTGGACCACGCGGGCGTACTCCGCCTGGCCGCTGGAGGTCATGCCGAGGTTCACGCAGGCGGACTGGGCGCCGGCGAGGCAGTGGGCGCAGGTGTTGTCGCAGTGGCAGAACGGGACGACGACGAAGTCCCCCGCCTTGAAGGAAGCGACCTCGCTGCCGACCTCCTCGACGATCCCGATGCACTCGTGGCCGATCGTGGACCCCGGACGGATGGGGTTCTCGCCGCGGTACGGCCACAGGTCCGAGCCGCAGATGCAGCCGGCCGTGACCTTGATGATGGCGTCGGTGGGCTTCTTGATCACGGGGTCCGGAACTTCTTCGACCCGAATGTCCCCGGCACCGTGAATCGTCGTCGCGCGCATGGCGTGATCCTGCCACGCCGGCCGAACCCGACGGATGTGACGGTGCGTCGCGGGTACCGGTTATCTCATATATGAGTTACCGTCGTTGGCATGACTTCCGAGGACTCCGGCGACGACTACAAGGGTCGCATCGGCAACCTGATCCGTGACGCGCGCAAGCACCGCGGCCTGACGCAGGCCCAGCTCGCCGATCGGCTCGGGACCAGCCAGAGCGCGATCAACCGCATCGAGAAGGGCCATCAGAACCTGTCCCTGGAGATGCTGGCGCGGATCGGCAGCGCGGTCGATTCCGAGATCGTCGCGGTGGGCGCCGGGCCCACGCACCTGCGGGTCAAGGGACCGACGACGCTGGTCGGCAGCATCGACGTGAAGACCTCCAAGAACGCCGGTGTCGCGCTGCTGTGCGCCTCGCTCCTCAACCGCGGTCGGACCACCCTGCGCAAGGTCGCCCGGATCGAGGAGGTGAACCGCCTGCTCGAGGTGCTCGACAGCCTCGGCGTGCAGACCCGCTGGATCAACGCGGAGAACGACCTCGAGATCATTCCGCCCAAGGAGCTGGACCTCACCAAGATCGACGAGGAGGCCGCCCGCCGGACCCGTTCGGTGATCATGTTCCTCGGCCCGCTGATGCACCGCTCGGAGGACTTCGACCTGCCCTACGCCGGTGGTTGCAACCTCGGCACCCGCACGGTCGAGCCGCACATGTCGGCGCTGCGTCCCTTCGGCCTCGAGGTCAAGGCGACCGACGGCTGGTACCACGCGCAGCTCAACCGCGCGATCGTCCCGACCCGCCCGATCGTGCTCACCGAGCGGGGCGACACCGTCACCGAGAACGCCCTCATGGCCGCGGCGCTCCACCCCGGCACCACGGTCATCCGCAACGCGTCCTCGAACTACATGGTCCAGGACCTCTGCTTCTTCCTGCAGGCCCTCGGTGTCCAGGTCGACGGCATCGGTACGACGACCCTGACCGTGACGGGTTGCGAGTCCATCGACGTCGACGTCGACTACTCCCCCAGCGAGGACCCGATCGAGGCCATGTCGCTGCTCGCCGCGGCGATCGTGACCCGCTCGGAGATCACCATCGAGCGCGCGCCGATCGAGTTCCTGGAGATCGAGCTGGCCGTGCTCGAGGAGATGGGGTTCCGCTACACGCTGACCGAGGAGTACCTCGCGGCGAACGGCCGCACCCGGCTGGTGGACATCACCACGCACCCCTCGGACCTGGTCGCTCCCCGCGACAAGATCCACCCGATGCCGTTCCCGGGCCTGAACATCGACAACCTGCCGTTCTTCGCGGTGATCGGTGCCGTGGCCGAGGGCCAGACCTACCTGCACGACTGGGTCTACGACAACCGCGCGATCTACCTCACCGAGCTCAACAAGCTCGGTGGCCGGGTGACCCTCCTGGACCCGCACCGCGTCCAGATCGAGGGTCCGACCTCGTGGACCGGCGCCGAGCTGATCTGCCCGCCGGCGCTGCGGCCCGCGGTCGTCGTACTGCTGGCCATGCTCGCCAGCAAGGGCACGTCGGTCCTGCGCGGCACCTATGTCATCCACCGTGGCTATGAGGACCTTGCCGAGCGACTGAGCTCGCTCGGTGCCGACATCGAAACGTTCCGGGACATCTGACCGGCGGCCGGCGATGTACCTCCAGCCCGGCAAGGTGCTGGCCTTCGCGCACCGCGGCGGGGCCTACCACCCCGAGATCGAGGGCCTCGAGAACACGATGGCGGCCTTCCGGCACGCCGCTGCCCTTGGCTACGCCTACCTCGAGACCGACGTCCACCTGACCGCGGACGGCGTGCTGCTCGCCTTCCACGACGACGTCCTGGACCGGGTCACCGACCAGAAGGGCGCGGTCTGCGAGCTCACGCTCGCCGAGGTCCGCAAGGCCCGGATCGGGGCCCGCGAGGAGGTGCCGACCCTGGTAGACCTCCTCGACGCCTTCCCGACGGCCCGGTTCAACATCGACATCAAGTCGGAGGACGCGGTGGCGCCGTTGGCCGCGCTGGTCCGGGAGCGTGGCCTGTGGGACCGGGTCCTGGTCGGATCGTTCTCCCGCCGCCGGATCACCCGGTTCCGCGCATTGACCGACGGCCGGGTGCCGACGGCCGCCCACCCGTGGCAGATCGTCGCCTTCCGCCTCTCCCCCAGCGCCCGGATCGCGCGCCTCCTGGCCGGCGGAGCCTTCGCTGCCTTCCAGGTCCCGCACCGGCGAGGGCGGCTGACGGTGGTCACCCCGGGATTCGTGCGCCGGGCCCACGCCGCGGGCCATCAGGTGCACGTGTGGACCATCGACGACCGAGCCGAGATGGTCGAGCTCCTCGACCGTGGAGTCGACGGCCTCTTCACGGACCGCACCGACGTGCTCAAGGATGTCCTGCAGGGGCGCGGCCAATGGCTGTCCGTGCCCGACTGAACGTCCGGGGAGGGACAACCACATGAAGCCGACCGACGGGCTTGCGGGCATCGCCGATCTCGCGCCACTGCACCGGGCGAAGGAGCAACGCGCCTGGTTCTTCTACGACTGGGCGAACTCGGCCTTCGCGACCACGATCGCGGGAGTGCTGTTCGCGCCGTACCTGATCTCGATCGCGGAGAAGGCCGCGTGTGGCTTCGTCAGCGAGGACGACCACAAGTGCCGCCAGAGCCTCGAGCTGCTCGGGTTGTCGATCTCGCCGGGGTCGCTGCCGTCGTACGTCATCACCCTGTCCACCGTGCTCGGAGCGCTGCTCTACCCGTTGATCGGCGCCCTCGCCGACCGCACCGCCCGCAAGCCCACGATGCTCGCGGGCTTCGCGTGGACGGGTGCGGCAGCGGCCGGCCTGCTGTTCTTCCTGGTCGACGACAACTGGCTGTTCGGCAGCATCGTGTTCATCGTGGCCAACCTCGCCTTCGGTGCGTCGACCGTCATCAACGACGCGATCCTCCCGATCATCTCGGAGGAGTGGGAGCGGGACCGGGTCTCCTCGATCGGCTGGGCCTACGGGTACGCCGGCGGCGGGCTGCTCCTCGCGGTGAACTTCGGGGTGGTGACCTTCCACGACTCCCTGGGGCTGAGCACGGCGACCGCAGTCCGGCTCTGCATGCTGTCCGGAGCCATCTGGTGGGCCGCGTGGACGGTGATCCCGTGGCGCGGCATCAAGCACCACCCGCCTGCCGCCGTCGAACACGTCGAGGGCGGCATCGTCGCGCGCTCGTTCGGCCAGCTGCTCGCGACACTGAAGGACCTGCGCAACTACCCCGTCGCGCTGACCTTCCTGGTCGCCTACCTGTTCTTCAACGACGGCATCCAGACCGTCATCGGGTCGGCGGCGATCTTCGGCGAGAAGGAGCTCGGCTTCGCGACCGGAACCGTGCTCGGCACCTACCTGCTCGTCCAGTTCGTGGCCGTCTTCGGCGCGGTCGGGTTCGGCCGGCTGGCACGCAGCCACGGCGCCAAGAAGGTCATCCTGGGCGGCCTGTGCATCTGGATGGCCATCGTCACGGCTGCGATCTTCATCCCGGACAAGACGCTGTGGCCCTTCCTGCTGCTGGCCGTCGCGATCGGGATCGTCCTCGGTGGCACCCAGGCCCTGGCCCGGTCCTACTTCTCCCTGTTCATCCCCAAGGGCAAGGAAGCGGAGTACTTCAGCCTCTACCACGCGATGGACCGGGGCACATCCTGGTTCGGAACCCTCGCCTTCGGGCTCGTCTACCAGTTCTCCGGTTCCTATCGGCCGGCCATCTTCGCGCTCATCGCGTTCTTCGTGATCGGGGCGCTGCTGCTCCTCCGGGTGGACACTGAGCGGGGCATCCGAGAGGCTGGCAACACCCCACCGCCCGTGATCTGACGTGACGGCGGACACCCGCCCGGTTCGCGAAGGTTGGAACCTTTTACCGGCGGGTAGCGTTGACAGATCAGAGACGAAACACGGGAGGTGGAGTTCTCATGGCTGAGCGGACATTGCGGGGCGCCCGACTGGGGGGCCAGTCGTTCGAGGACGAGCGCGGAATCGAGTTCGCGGCTCGCCAGCAGGTGGGCTATCGCTGCACCCAGGGACACGAGTTCGAGATCACCATGTCGATCGAGGCCGACGTGCCCGCGGTGTGGGAGTGCCCACGCTGTGGCGCCGAGGGCGAGAGCACCTCGGGCATCGAACGCGAGGTGAAGGTCGAGAAGCCCCAGCGCACCCACTGGGACATGCTGCTGGAGCGGCGGTCGGAGAAGGAGCTCGAAGAGATCCTCACCGAGCGGCTGGAGCTGCTGCGCGGCGGCGAGATCGGTCCCGCGCACCTGCACCGGGCCAACGCCCGCAAGCGGAAGGCCGCCACGAAGTCGTGACGGCCTGACCCCTACTCCTCGGGATCAACGACCTCGCCCCGGACCACGTCGCCTCGCGACGGTGTTCCGGGGCTTGTTCGTATCGTGATCCGGTTGACGGCGTACGACGTCAGCAACCCGCGGAACAGCGGGCGGGTGATCGGCAGGATCAGCAGGATGCCGAGGATGTCGGTGACGAATCCCGGGCTCAGCATGAACGCGCCGCCCAGGACCACCAGCACGCCGTCCGCGAGCTCGCGGGCGGGCATCTGACCGGTCTGGAGGCGCGCCTGGAGCGCCTGCCAGGCCCGCCGGCCCTCCCGCTTGATCAGCCAGGCACCGATGATGCTGTCGAGCACCAGCAACAGGATCGTCCACCACGGGCCGATCGCCTGGCCGACCTGGATGAGCACGAAGATCTCCAGGATGGGCATCACGACGAACGCCAGGAACAGCAACAGCGCTGCCCGGCGTCCGCCCCGCCTCACCATGCCGATCCCATGGACGACTTCATGCACACCTCATCGACGTAGCCGCGCCCTCACCTTGTGCCAGCGCTCGCGCAGGCCCCAGGCAGTGATCCGCTTGAGCGACTCGATGGCGACCTGGCCGCTCATCTTCGACTCGCCACGGACTCGCTCGACGAACTCGATCGGGACCTCGCGCACGGTCATCCCGCCGCGCAGGGTGCGGGTGACCATGTCGGTCTGGAAGACGTAGCCGGTCGACTTGACCTCCTGGAGGCGGATCTTCTCCAGGGTGGTGCGCCGGAACAGGCGGTAGCCGGCCGTCGCGTCACGGACCGAGATGCCGAGCAGGATCCGGACGTAGAGGTTCCCGCCGCGCGACAGCGCCTCGCGCTGCCAGGGCCAGTTGACGACCGACCCGCCGGGAATCCACCGCGAACCGATGACCAGGTCAGCGTCGGCCAGGCCGTTCAGCAGGCGGTGCAGCTGCTCGGGCTGGTGGGAGCCATCGGCGTCCATCTCGCCGATGACGTCGTAGCCCTGGGTGATGGCCCAGTCGAAGCCGGCGAGGTACGCCGCCCCGAGGCCACCCTTGGCGGTGCGGTGCAGGACGTGGACCTGCGGGTCCTCAGCCGACATCTCGTCGGCGATGCGACCGGTGCCGTCGGGCGACCCGTCGTCGACGACGAGGACGTCGAGAGCCGGCTGGGCGAGACGGAGCCGGCCGACGATCCAGGCGATGTTCTCTGCCTCGTTGAACGTCGGAACGACCATGACGGTGCGGCCCAGGTCTGGGATGTGATCAGGCAACGGTTTCCTCCTCCGTGAACCCGGCCGACTCTTGCCTACGACGGTACGCGAAGACGCCCCACACGAGAGCAACAAGGGTCATCACGGTGAACAGCCGGGACGGCCACGCTCCCCAGCGCATCGCGGGGGTCAGATCGGTGCTCAGGCCGACCTCCTCGACCAGGACCGTCGTGGTGCGCGGTTCGGCGGAGGCGACGACCGCGCCGTCGGGGGCGATCACGCCGCTGCGTCCGTTGGTCGACGCAACAGCGAGCCAGCGTCCCGCCTCGATCGCCCGCAACCGGGTGATCGCGAACTGCTGCTCGATCTGGTTGGTGAAGATGAAGCTCGCGTTGCTCGTCTGGACCGTCAGCAGCTCGGCGCCGTCGCGAACCTGGGCGGGCATCACGTCGTCGTACGCGACGTCGAAGCAGATCGCGTCGGCCAGGTCGACGCCGGCGACGCGGAGCGGGGTCTGCCGGGTGCCGCTCTTCATGTCGCGCGAGATCAGGGCGAGCTGCCCGAACTGTGGGTCCCAGTAGCGGCGGAACGGGATGTACTCGCCGTACGGGACCGGGTGCTGCTTGGTGTACCGGTCGCCCGGGCCGCTGACCGGGTCCCACACGATGCCCTGGTTGAGGATGTGCTCCTCACCGTCGTCGACGATGCCGCCGACGATGACCGGCACCCCGATGGCCGTCACGGCGTCATGGATCCCCCGGTTGACCGGGGCGTCGAGGAACGGGTCCACCGCAGTGGAGTTCTCGGGCCACAGCACGAAGTCGGGCGCCGGCCGGGTGCCGGCAGCGACGTCGGCAGCCAGCTGCAGGGTCGCGTCCACGTGGTTCTGCGTGACGCCGCGGGGATCGAAGAGGATGTCGTTGCCCGGGCCGGGGACATTGCCCTGCACCACAGCCACCGTCGTGGTGCCGGTCTGCCGGACGTCGTACGACAGGACGGCAGGGGTGACCAGAAGGGCGAGGACGCCCACCACGGCCGCGCCACGCGTCCGCCGCTCCCCTGCCCCGGACTCGACGAGATGGGCCAGCAGGAAGCCGGTGAGGGCCAGCAGGAAGGTCAGCCCGGTCATCCCGACGTAGGCCACTGCCGGCGCTGCCGGGGTGTCGACTGCAGCGAACGCCAACCGGCCCCAGGGCAGGCCGCTGAACGGCCAGCCGCCGCGGAAGGTCTCCATCGTCGTCCACGCTGCGGCCAGCCACACCGGCGCGGCCGGAAGGCGGCGCAGGACGGGGACGGCGAGGCCGAGCAGGCCGTAGAAGAGTGCCTCGAAGGCCGAGAGCACCACCCATGCGTCCGGCCCGACCGACGTGCGCATCCATGCGAGGTGGGTGAACATGAAGCCCGCGCCGAACAGCACGCCCAGGACGCCGGAACGGCGCACGGTGAGATCGCGCATCACGAGCGCGAAGCCACCCACGGCGAAGGGCAGCAGCCAGGCAAGCGCGAGCGGTTCGAACGACGCGGCCAGCAGGACCCCGCCGAACACCGCGAAGAAGGAGCGCTGCAGCACGCCGCGAGCCTAGTCGGCACACACGCCCGGCAGCGTGGCGGGAGGCGCCGCCGAAGACTCGCTCGGGCACATCAGGCACGCCCGGCAGTGTGGCGGGAGGCGTACTCCGGCGAGCTTGCTCGCCCGCAGCGTCGCCGAAGACACGCTCGGGCACATCAGGCACGCCCGGCAGTGTGGCGGGAGGCGTACTCCGGCGAGCTTGCTCGCCCGCAGCGTCGCCGAAGACACGCTCGGGCACATCAGGCGCGGAAGGGGCCGGGAGTCCTTCGGGCCATCGCGACTTCCGACTGGCGGTCGGCGCACGCGACGTTGTCTAGGGAGACCCGGACCCTTCCGGTTCGCTCTCGAGGAGCGAACCGACCTCCGCGAACCAATGTCGGGTGGAGTTGGTGCTACTCCCCCGACGACCGGCCACTCGGACGTCGGTCCGCCTGCCACGACCTGCACGAGCGAACGAATCCGTACTCTGGTCAGCCACGCCGTGCCTGTCAACCGCCCGCTGACCTGCACTGATACGTGTTCTCGCAGGTCAGCGCGGGATCAACAGCCCGGAAAAATCTACAAAAAACATCGGAGTGTCCGGCGTGTCGCGGACGGCACGCCGACGGTGCCGTACGGCGGCGAGGCTCAGCCGGAAACCGGGCGGTTCTCGTAGTAGGTCGAGAGCACGATCGTGGTGTGTGTCGAAACGTTCGCAACCGTGCGGATCCGGCCCAGCAGGCCCTCCATCTGGGCGGGCGAGGTGGTGCGCACCTTGAGGATGTAGGACTCCTCGCCGGCGACCGACCAGCAGGACTCGATCTCCGGCATCCCCACCAGGCGCTCGGGGCAGTCGTCGGGCTGGGAAGGGTCGATCGGGCGGATGGCGATGAACGCCGTCAGCGGGAGTCCGATCTCGGCGTAGTTGACCGTCGCTCCGTAGCCGAGGATGAGACCGCGCTGTTCGAGGCGCTTGACGCGCTGGTGCACGGCCGAGGTGGAGAGGCCCGTCGTTCGCCCGAGATCGGTGTAGGACATCCGCCCGTCCTTGGCCAGGAGCTCCAGGATCTGCCGATCGATGACCTCGACCGCTGGGTTGATGCTCTGGCTCACAGGGTCAGACTAGGGCAGGCCGGCCCCGGACCCGTTCACATCTCGTCCCGGGGCCCTAGGCTGGGCCGCGATGACCGAGCGACTGATGCTTCTCGACACCGCCAGCATGTACTTCCGCGCCTACTTCGGGTCGCCCGAGATCCTGGCTCCCGACGGTACGAACGTGAATGCCGTGCGCGGCCTGCTGGGTTACATCTCGAGCCTCGTGGAGCAGTACGAGCCCACCCATCTCGTCTGCTGCTGGGACGACGACTGGCGCCCGCAGTGGCGTGTCGACCTGATCCCGACCTACAAGGCGCACCGCGTCGTCACCGAGGTCGCGGGCGCCCCCGACGTCGAGGAGGTGCCCGACCCGCTCGAGCTGCAGGTCCCGGTCATCCGCGAGGTGCTCGCGGCGTTCGGCATCGCGGTCATCGGTGCTGCGGGCTACGAGGCCGACGACGTGATCGGCACGCTGGCCACCGGCGCGGGCATGCCCGTCGACGCGGTGACCGGCGACCGTGACCTCTTCCAGCTGGTCGACGATGCCGCCGGCGTCCGGATCCTGTACATCGGCAAGGGCGTCGGACGGCACGAGCGCGTCGACGAGGCCTGGGTCCTCGAGAAGTACGGCGTCCGCGCCGACCAGTACGCCGACTTCGCCACGCTGCGCGGCGACGCCTCCGACGGCCTGCCCGGGGTGAAGGGTGTCGGCGACAAGACAGCCGCCTCCCTGCTCCAGAAGTACGGCGACGTCGCCGGCGTCCGCGCGGCGGTCGAGGACCCGGGCAGCGACCTGGGCCCCGGTCCGCGGCTGAAGATCCGGGAGGCGGCGTCGTATCTCGACGTGGCCCCGAAGGTGGTCGCGGTCGCTCGCGACATCGACCTCCCCCGCGGCGACGCCCTTGCCCTGCCTCGTACGCCTGTCGATCCCGACAGGCTGGCGGAGCTCGCGGAGCGGTGGTCACTGGCCTCGCCGGTCGCCCGACTCACAACTGTTCTTTCCGGGACCGCTTCGTAACACCGATTTCATTCCATTTGGTAGTAGTTGGAAATCAGCCCTTCCTAGGTTCATCGTCACCGGGGCCCGACGCCGTGCCCCCTGGCTCCGAGCCTGCAGCCCGAGACTGCAGGCCGATGACCGAGAGGGTTCACCCACGTGTTGCATTCCCGCACCCGCCTTGCGACAGGCACCGTCCTCGCGCTCACCGCAGCGCTCAGCCTGAGCGCCTGTGGTGGCACCAAGTCCGGAGAGAAGAGCGCAGTCGAGAGCTGCGTCGACACCTCCGGTGACACCATCGAACTCGGGTTCCTCAACTCCACCTCCGGCGCGATGGCGATCAGCGAGCAGACCGTTCGCGACTCGCTCTCGATGGCCGCGGAGGAGATCAATGCCGACGGCGGCATCCTCGGCAAGCAGATCAAGTTCGTCGAGGAGGACGGCGCGAGCGATCCCGCGATCTTCGCCGAGAAGATCGAGAAGCTGCTGACCGGCGACTGTGTCGCTGCCGTCTTCGGTGGCTGGACCTCGGCATCGCGCAAGGCGATGCTCCCGGTGGTCGAGGCCAACAACGGCCTGCTGTTCTACCCCGTCCAGTACGAGGGCCTCGAGGCGTCGAAGAACATCTACTACACCGGCGCCACGACCAACCAGCAGATCATCCCGGCCATGGACTTCCTCAAGACCAAGGGCGTCAAGACGTTGTTCCTGGCGGGCTCGGACTACGTGTTCCCCCGGACCGCCAACAAGATCATCAAGCAGTACGCCGCCGAGCTCGGGATCGAGATCGTCGGCGAGGAGTACGTCCCGCTCGATGACGACGACTGGACCACCCAGGTGGCCAAGATCGTTGCGGCCAAGCCGGACTTCGTGTTCAACACGATCAACGGCTCCTCGAACGTCGGCTTCATCAAGGCGTACTACGAGCAGGGCCTGACGGCGGAGAAGACGCCGATCATCTCCGTCTCGATCGCCGAGGAGGAGGCACCGGCGATGGGCAAGGACGTCACCGGTCAGTACGCCGCGTGGAACTACTTCCAGTCCGTGGACAGCCCCGCCAATGCCGCCTTCATCAAGGCGTTCCAGGACAAGTACGGCAAGGATCGTCCGACCTCCGACCCGATGGAGGCGGCGTACACCTCGCTGTACCTCTACAAGAACCTGGTCGAGAAGGCCAAGTCGTTCGACGTCGACAAGATCAACGACTCCGCGGACGGGGTGTCCTTCGACGCACCGGAAGGCACGGTCGTGATCGACGGCGAGAACCACCACATCGCCAAGACAGGACTGATCGGCCAGATCAACGCCGACAACCAGTTCGACGTCGTGTGGGACTCCGAGAAGCCGATCGAGCCTGACCCGTTCCTCAAGGGCTACGCCTGGTGGGACCCGAGCAAGAACTGAACTGAGCTTTCCCATTGCCCGAGCGTGTCTTCGGCGCAGAGGGGGCAGCAAGCTGCCGCCGACGCCTCTCGACACGCTGCCGGGCCCAGCTACCCGGGGCGTCGTACCCACGCGGTACGGCGCCCCGGGGCTCTCCCCCCAGCCAGGAGACCTCCGTCTTGGACGCGTTCACCACTCCCCTGCTCGCCGGCACCGCCACCGGCGCGCTGCTCCTCATCGCCGCCCTCGGCCTGGCCCTCACGTTCGGCCAGATGGGCGTGATCAACATGGCCCACGGCGAGTTCCTCATGGCCGGCGCCTACACGACCTTCCTCACGCAGCAGGTCGTGACCAACACCGACATCTCGATCCTGGTCGCGCTGCCGGCGGCGTTCCTCGTTGCCGGCACCCTCGGGCTGTTGCTCGAGGTCGCGATCATCTCGTGGATGTACCGACGCCCCCTCGACACGCTGCTGGTCACGGTCGGCGTGAGCCTGCTGCTCCAGCAGCTGGCCAAGGACGTCTTCGGTGCGCAGGGCGACCCCGTGCAGACACCGGGATGGCTCGACGGCTTCATCAATGTGTTCGGGTACCACTGGCCGTACCGGCAGATGTTCACGATCCTGCTCGCCGTCGCCGCCCTCGGCGGACTCGGCCTGCTGCTGAAGTACACCGCCTACGGCCGGCAGATCCGGGCGACCGTGCAGAACCGCGATCTCGCCGAGACGATGGGGGTCTCGACCCGCACCACCGACCGGGTCACGTTCTTCGTCGGCTCGGGCCTCGCGGGCGTCGGCGGCGTCGCCGTCTCGCTGATCTCCGGGACGAACCCGAACCTCGGGACGACGTACATCATCTCGGCGTTCCTCGTGGTCGTCGCCGGTGGGCTGGGACAGCTCAAGGGCACCGTGATCGCGGCCTTTGCGGTGGGCATCGTGACCGCGTTCTTCACCGACTGGTTCAGCTCGAGCATGGCGCAGGTGGTCACGTTCGCGCTGGTCGTCATCTTCCTCCAGCTCAAGCCCCAGGGGCTGTTCACCGTGCGCACGAGGGGGCTGGCATGAAGGGCACGCTGCAGAAGTGGGGGCGGACGTGGGGTCCGCTCATCGCCATCGTGCTGGTCGCCGTCGCCCTCCTCGTCATCGCGCCGGCCGTGCTCAGCCCGTTCCGGCTGAACAACCTCGGCAAGTACGTCTGCTGGGCCATCGCCGGCGTCGGCATCGGGCTGGCGTGGGGTCGCGGAGGCATGCTCGTGATGGGCCAGGGCGTCTTCTTCGGCCTCGGCGGGTACGCCATGGCGATGCACCTGAAGCTCGAGGCGGCCATGGCGACCGGGGGGCCGGACGCCGTACCGGACTTCATGGTGTTGTACGGCGACGGGACGATGCCGGGCTGGTGGGAGCCCTTCCGCAGCGGCCCGTTCACGCTCTTCGCGATCGTGGTCGTGCCCGCCGTGGTGGCCGCGATACTCGGGTTCGCGATCTTCAAGCGCAGGGTGAAGGGGGCCTACTTCGCGATCCTGACCCAGGCGCTGGCCGTCGCGTTCGCGACGCTGCTGATCGCCACCATCCAGCAGACCGGCGGGTTCAACGGCCTCAACCAGTTCACGCTGTTCTTCGGCTACAACCTGTACGACCCGGTGAACAAGAAGATGATCTACTCGATCGCCGCTGGCGTGCTCGTCGTGTGCCTGCTCATCGTGTGGCAGCTGTACCGCAGCCGGTTCGGTGAGCTCCTGGTCGCGACCCGCGATGCCGAGGAGCGGGTGCGCTTCCTGGGCCACGACCCGGCCAACATCAAGCTCGCCGCCTTCGTGGTGGCGGCCGTGATGGCGAGCATCGGCGGGGCGCTGTTCACGCCGATCACCGGCATCATCTCGCCGTCGGACGTCGATGCCACGGCCTCGATCTTCCTCATCGCCGGTGTGGCCCTCGGCGGGCGGGCGCTGCTGCTGGGCCCCGCGCTCGGCGCGATCGCCGTGGGATTCGGCCAGACGACGCTGTCGGAGTCCTTCCCCGACCAGTGGACCTACTTCCTCGGCCTGCTGTTCATCATCGTGATCCTGTGCTTCCCCGCGGGCCTCGGCAACGCGTGGTCGCAGGTCACCGCCCGGTTCCGAAAGAGCGAGGTGGCGTCATGAACGACGACTATCTGGAGATCCGCGGCCTCACGGTCGACTTCGACGGCTTCAAGGCGATCGACGGGGTGGACCTGACCCTCCTGCAGGGCCAGCTCCACTTCCTGATCGGTCCGAACGGTGCCGGCAAGACCACGCTGGTCGATGCGGTCACCGGCCTGGTCTCCGCGACCGGGCTCGCGCGGTACCGCCACCAGGACCTGCTGCGGATGAAGTCGCACCGGATCGTGCGTGCGGGCATCGGGCGCACCTTCCAGACGGCTTCGGTGTTCGAGGGGTTGTCGGTGCTGCAGAACCTCGACATCGCCGGCGGCGTCCACCGCTCGGCCTGGGGGATGCTGCGCGCGCGTCGCGGCACGCCGTCGTACGTCGAGGAGGCTCTCGAGACGATCGGCCTGACCGCGCTCCGGGACAAGCCGGCAGGAGTCCTCGCGCACGGTCAGAAGCAGTGGCTCGAGATCGGCATGCTGCTCGTCCAGGACGCCCGGGTGATGCTGCTCGACGAGCCGGTCGCGGGCATGAGTGCCGAGGAGCGGGACGCGACGGGCGAGCTGCTCCGCCGGATCGGGACCGAACGCACCATCGTCGTCATCGAGCACGACATGGACTTCGTCCGGAACTACGCCCAGCTCGTCACGGTGATGCACGCCGGCAAGGTCCTCGCCGAGGGCAGCGTCGCCGAGATCCAGGCCAACGCCCGGGTCCAGGAGGTCTACCTCGGCCGCACCGTCGAAGCGGAGGTCAACCGTGCTTGAGCTGCGTGACGTGACGGCCGGCTACGGCCGGACCCGGGTGCTGGAGAACGTGTCGATCGAGGTCCCCGAGGGTGGTGCGGTGGCCATCATGGGCCACAACGGCGCCGGGAAGACGACCCTGCTCCGGGTCGCGGTGGGGCTGTTGCCCGTGATGAGCGGCCAGGTCCTGCTGGACGGCGAGGACGTGACGCGCCTGCGGCCGAACAAGCGTGTACGACGAGGGGTGGGCTACGTGCCCCAGGGACAGCTCTGCTTCCCGCAGATGACGACGCTGGAGAACCTGCAGCTGGTCAGCACCGACCGGGCCGCGATCGACGGCGTCCTGGGCACGTTCCCCGCCCTGGTGGACCTGCTCCCCCGGCGGGCCGGCCTGCTGTCCGGTGGACAACGCCAGCAGCTGGCCATCGCCCGGACGCTGCTCACGAAGCCCCGGCTGCTGATCCTCGACGAACCGACCGAGGGCATCCAGCCCAATGTCGTCGCCGAGATCGAGGCCGTCATCGCAGACCTGACGCAGCGGGGCGACCTGTCGGTGCTGCTGGTCGAGCAGCACGTCGGCTTCGCCCTGCGGAGCACGGACTCCTACTACGTCCTCGAATCGGGACGGATCACGTCCAGCGGCGTCGGCGGAGCGGGCGCCCTGGAAGCCGTCCGAGCAGCGATGGCGGTCTGAGGCATGCACCTGACTCCGGCCGACACGGAGAAGCTCCTGCTCAGCGTCGCCGGGATGGTCGCGCGTGACCGACTGTCCCGCGGCGTCCGTCTCAACTACCCCGAGTCGGTGGCCCTGCTCTCGTGCTGGGTCATCGAGGAAGCCCGGGCCGGGGCCCGGGTCGCCGACCTGATGGAGCGCGGGCGTGACGTGCTCGCGCGTGACCAGGTGATGGCCGGGGTCGCGGACATGATCCGCGACGTCCAGGTCGAAGCCACCTTCCCGGACGGGCGCAAGCTCGTCACCCTGCACCACCCGATCGCGTGAGGAGACTGCTGTGGGCATCGTGACGGAAGGCCCGGGCGCGACCCGGACCGGCGCCGGGACAGTGGTCCTCAACGGTGACCGGACCCCGGCGCAGCGAGCGGTCCTGGTCTTCACCAACACCGGTGACCGCCCGATCCAGATCGGTTCCCACGTGCACCTCCCCGACGTGAACCCCGCGCTGTCGTTCGACCGCGCTGCCGCGCTCGGGTCCCGGCTCGACATCCCGTCCGGGACATCGCGGCGCTTCGAGCCCGGTGCTTCGCAGGAGGTCGGGATCGTGGCGCTGGGCGGCCTCCGGCGCGTGCCGGGCATCCAGATCAAGTCGGAGGGCGGGTCCGTCGATGGTTGAGATCAGCCGGGCGTCGTACGCAGCCCTGTACGGGCCGACCGTCGGTGACCAGGTCCGCCTCGGCGACACCGACCTGTGGATCGAGGTCGAAAAGGACTACGTGGTCGGTGGCGAGGAGGCCGTCTTCGGCGGTGGCAAGTCGATCCGCGAATCGATGGCGCAGTCCCTTCGCACGTCCGCCGAGGGCGCCCTGGACACCGTCATCACCAATGCGCTGGTCCTCGACCACTGGGGCATCGTGAAGGCCGACGTCGGGATCCGGGCCGGACGCATCGTCGCGCTGGGGCGCTCCGGGAATCCGGACATCGCCGACGGCGTGCACCCGGACCTCGTGATCGGGCCCGGGACCGACGTCATCGCCGGCGAGGGCCGGATCCTGACCGCGGGCGCCATCGACGTCCACGTCCACCTGCTGTCGCGTTCCCAGCTCGTCGAGGCGCTCGCCACCGGGATCACCACGGTCGCGGGAGGCGGCACCGGACCGTCGGAGGGCTCCAAGGCCACCACGGTCACGCCCGGCGCCTGGCACCTCGCCGCCGTGCACCGCGCGCTCGACACGGTCCCGATCAACGTCCTGCTCTACGGCAAGGGCAACACGGTGAGCGCCGCCGGGCTCGCCGAGCAGGCGCTGGGAGGTGCGGCCGGCTACAAGGTCCACGAGGACTGGGGTTCGACCCCCGCGGCCATCGACGCCTCGCTCCGGGCCGCCGACGAGTTCGGCCTCCAGGTGGCGCTGCACTCCGACAGCCTCAACGAGGCGGGGTACGTCGAGTCGACCGTCGGCGCGATCGCCGGTCGCGGCATCCACGCGTTCCATGCCGAGGGCGCTGGGGGCGGCCACGCGCCGGACATCCTCACGGTGGCCTCGCTTGCCCACATCATCCCGGGGTCGACGAACCCGACGCTCCCGCACACGGTCAACACGGTCGCCGAGCACCTCGACATGCTGATGGTCTGCCACCACCTGAACCCGCAGGTGCCGGAGGACCTGGCCTTCGCGGAGTCGCGGATCCGGGCCACCACCATCGCTGCCGAGGACCTGCTGCACGACATCGGTGCCCTGTCGATCACCTCCTCCGATGCGCAGGCCATGGGGCGCATCGGCGAGGTCATCTGCCGGACCTGGCAGGTCGCGCACGTGATGAAGCGCCAGTTCGGCAGTCACGCCGATCTCGGTGGCGGGGCGGCGGACAACCTCCGGGCCAAGCGGTACGTCGCGAAGTACACGATCAATCCCGCGATCGCCCACGGCATCGACCACGAGGTGGGATCGGTCGAGGCCGGAAAGCTGGCGGACCTCGTGCTGTGGGACCCGCGCTTCTTCGGGATCAGGCCTGACGTGGTGATGAAGTCGGGAGCGCTCGTGTGGGGCGCGCTCGGCGATCCGAACGCGTCGATCCCGACGCCCCAGCCGGTCCTGATGCGGCCGACCCTCGTGGACGACGGCAGCGCCTACGGAGTCAGCTTCGTGGCTCCGGCCGCGCTGACCGACGGGTTGGCGGACCGGCTGGGGCTGCGACGCCGGCTGGCCGCCGTACAACCGACCCGGGAGGTGACCAAGGCGTCGATGGTCAACAACTCCGCGCTCCCACGGATCGACATCGACCCGGAGACCTTCGCCATCGACGTGGACGGTGAACGTGTCGTGCCGGCCCCGGCCGAGGAGCTGCCGCTGGCGCAGCTCTACTCGATGTTCTGAGCCGCCGATGCCGCACCCCGAGCTCCTGATGCTGCTGCTGGCCGACGCGCGCCTGCCGGTGGCGGGACACACGCAGTCGGGCACGCTCGAAGGCGCCCTGGCCCACGGCCTGGACCCGGCCGACGTACCCGGCTACCTGCGGAGTCGGTTGCTCGGCGTGACCCGGGTCGAGGCGGGCACCGCGGTGGCAGCACGACACGCTGTGCTGACCGGCGCGGCCCTGGCGGACGTCGACGCAGCGTGGGCTGCCCGGACAGTCTCCCCGGCCCTTCGTGACGCGGCCCGGCTGCAGGGTCAGGCGCTGCTGCGCCTGGCGGCGCGGGTCTGGCCGGAGTCGAGTCCCTCCGTCGGGAGCGTCCCGCGACCGGGACGGTCGACCGTGCTGGGCTCGCTGGCGGCCCATCTCGACATCGGAGCGGCGTCGCTCGCGCGCCTGGTCGCGTACGACGACGTGCAGACCGTCTGTGCAGCCGCGCTGAAGCTCGTGCCGCTCGACCCGGTGGTGGTGACCGGTTGGGTGCACGACGCGCTGGCCGGTGTCGACGACGTGGTCGATGCCGTTGTCGACGTCCGCACGCCGGACCAGGTCCCCGCTGTTGCTTCACCCCAGATCGAGGCGTGGGCACAGGCCCATGCCGGTTCCTCAAGGAGGTTGTTCCGTGCCTGAACTCGCCGCTCTCCCCCATCCGGCCCGGCCGTTGCGGCTCGGCGTCTGCGGTCCGGTGGGCACCGGGAAGAGCTCGCTGATCGCACTCCTGTGCCGGGAGCTGGCCGAGCGCCTCGAGCTCGGGGTGGTCACGAACGACATCTACACCGACGAGGACGCCCGCTTCCTGCGGTCGGCCGGCGTGCTGGCAGCCGACCGGATCCGCGCCGTGGAGACCGGCGCGTGCCCGCACACGGCGATCAGGGACGACATCAGCGCGAACCTGATGATGGTCGAGGACCTCGAGTTCGACTACCCGGGGCTGGACGTGGTGCTGATCGAGTCCGGTGGCGACAACCTCACCGCGACCTTCTCCCCGGCGCTGGTCGACGTCCAGATCTTCGTGCTCGACGTCGCCGGTGGGGGCGACGTGGCGCGCAAGGGCGGACCGGGCATTGAACGCGCCGACCTGCTCGTGGTCAACAAGACCGACCTGGCGCCGTACGTCGGGGTCGACGTGGTGCAGATGCTGGCCGATGCGACCGCGGCCCGCCACGAACGTCCCGTCATCGGGTTGTCCCGCACCGACCGGACCAGCATCGATGCGCTCGTGGCGTGGCTCGACGGTGTGCGCGCGCACCACCTGTCCGGCGCGCTGGTGCCGATCGACCCGGGCCCGATGGCGGCTCACTCCCACGGGCACTCCCACGCACCTGCGCACGGGCATGCTCACGAGCACTGAGCGATCGGCGCGAACTCGCATCCGCGTGAGTCGCGGCGAGGGTGAGGCGCGCTGCCGGGTGCGCAGCGCGGTGACCGTGTCCGACCCGACCGCCGCATCGATCCGGCCGATGGTCGTCGACCACGACCGGAACGGCGCCCGGGTCTCCCTGGTGCCCGAGGGGGCGCTGCTGCTGGCCGGCGACGCCATCGAGATCGACGTGACGGTCGACGCGGGCGCTCGCCTGGACCTGATCGAGCCCGGCGGGACGGTCGCCTTCGACATGCGCGGTGGTACGGCGTCCTGGTCGGTGCTCATCACGCTGGGCCCGGGTGCGGCGCTGACCTGGGCGGGCGAGCCGTTCGTGGTCTCGGCCGGGGCGGACGTGCAGCGACGGACCGTCGCACGCCTCGCCGCCGGAGCCACGCTGCTCCTGCGGGAGTCGCTGGTCCTCGGGCGGTACGGCGAAGCGCCGGGCACCATCAGGCAGCGGACCGAGGTCACGCGCGACCGCACTCCGCTGCTGGTCGAGGACCTGCCCCTCGACGCCACCACGACGCCGGCGCTGCTGGGCGGCCACCGGGTGGTCTCCTCGGTGCTGGCGGTCGGTGGTTCCACGCCGGTGGAGGGACCTGCCGTGGACCGGTTCGACCTCGACCAGGGCGGCACCCTGTGGCGGCGCCTGGGCGTCCACGCCCACGAGGCCGGCCTCCCGGAGGCGTGGCACACGGCGGTGCGCTGCCAGGGAGCGAGGTCCTAGTGGGCGCGCGCGATCTGCTGCTCGATGCGGAAGCCGAGGCCGTCGGCCGCCGCGAGGTAGACGTCCTGGTCGAGCAGGTTGCCGTCGAGGCGCATCAGGCCGCGCGGACTGGCGTAGAAGTGACCCGACTCCAGGCTCGACAGGGCCCGGACGTCGAGCGAGCCGCACACCTCGCCGACGCGGGCGAGGAAGTACAGGGCCTCGTAGCAGGACTCCCCCACCGCGTTCAGCGCCGGCGCCCAGCGTCCCCAGCGGGCGTAGTAGGCGCGCGCCAGCTCGGTGCTCTCCGCCGTACCGAGGCCGTCGAAGTACGCCGCTGCTGCGTACAGCCCGTGGTTGGCGCCGGCACCGCCGGCCAGCAGGGTGTTCTCCTCGACCGCCGGGCTCAGCCGCGGCAGGTCCACCGACAGGCCGGACCGGGCGAACTGGCGGTTGAAGTGCACCGCGTCCTGGCCCATCAGGAGCATGATCACGCCGTCGATCGGCTGCCGGGCCAGGTCCGACAGCACGGTGCTGAAGTCGCTGGTCCCGAGCGGCACGTAGGTCTCGCTGACGATCTCCGACGGGGTGTCCTCGAGCGCGATCCGCGCGGTGGTGCCGGTGACGCGAGGGAACACGTAGTCGTTGCCCACGATCGCCCAGCGCCCCACCCCGAGCTCCTCGCGCATCCAGTGCGCGGCCGGCAGCAACTGGTTGATCGGACGCTCGCCGATCATGAACACGCCCGGTGTGGCGTCGCCGCCCTCGTGCATCGCGGCGAACGCGTAGACCACCCGGCCACCGACGCGCGCGGTGATCGCCTGGCGCACTGCCGAGATGTGCCAGCCGGCCACCGCCTGGACGCGCCCGCCGTCGACCAGGCGACCGACCTCGTCCGCCACGAGAGCGGGTTCGCGGCCACCGTCGACCACGACGAGCTCGACCTGCCGCCCCGCAATCCCGCGACGCGCGTTGAGCTGCTCGACCGCGAGCTCGCCGCAGGCCAGGCAGGAGGGTCCGTAGATGCCCGTCGTTCCCTGGAGGGGTACGACGAAGGCGACCGACAGGACGTCGCTGCTCGGGTCGCGGGGCAGGTCGGGCACGGGCCCTCCGTGCGGGACGTGGGCTGCCTCGGCCGGCGACGTTGCGGGCACGTGGTGCAACCGGAATTGCTGTGGCAATGCCTACGATAGAGCCGACTCCGCGGCGTAGCGGCGTCGTTAACGCGATTGTCACGAATCTGTCTCAAGGCACCGCCAGCGCGAAGGAGACCGCCGTGGGCCGGGTCATCACGCACCACCGGGTCTCCTCGAGCATCGCGGTCCAGGTGCGCCAGGTCGAGGCGACGGTTCGTGATGCCCTCCAGCCGCTTCTCGACGAGCACGGCCTGACGCTCGAGCACTGGCGGATCATCGCGGTCATCGACGACGAGCCGGGTCTGGGGATGAGCGAGGTCGCCGTCGCGGCTGTCGTACCCGCAGCCAGTCTCACCCGGCACATGGACCGCCTCGTGGAGCGCGGCCTGGTGGTGCGCCGGGCCGACCCGGAGGACGGGCGGCGAGCCGTCGTGGCGTTGTCGCCGCGAGGTCAGGCCTACGCAGCCCGGTTGCGCGCCGTCGAGCAGTCCCTGACGCTGCCCGGGGCCCCGGTCGACTGAGCTGCCGGTCGGGCCTGCTCAGCCGCCGGCGACGATGCCGCGGCGCAGCAGCTTCACCAGGTCGCGGGCGGTGTCCCGCACCGGTGTCCCGGCCGCGGCGTTGGCGATCTGGCCCGCGAAGTCGATCAGCTGCTTCATCTGGCGCACGAAGTCGCCCGCCGTCTGGTCGTTGCGGGTGATCACCTCGTCGAGGTCCTGGCCGCCGGCCCAGCGGTACGCGGTCCAGGCGAAGCCCGGGTCGGGCCTGCGCAGGAAGTCCAGGCGATGGGTGCGCTCGAGCTGCTCGAGGTCGGACCACAGCCGGGTCATCGCATCGATGGCCTCCGAGATGGCGCCGCCGGGCACGTTGCCCGGACCGTCCTCGGGGCGACGGGCCTCGTAGACGAGCGAGGAGAGCACCGCCCCCAGCTGCTGGGGCGTGAGGCCGTCCCACAGGCCCAGGCGGAGAGACTCGGCGGCGACGAGGTCGAGGTCGGAGTAGATCCGCATCAGGGCGCGGCCGCGCTCGGTGACGGCGTCCTCCTCGAGGTAGCCGAGGGCCGTCAGGACCTCGCACACGCGGTCGAACGTCCGGGCGACCGTGTTGGTGCGCCGCTCGATGCGTTCGGACAGCATCTGCGCGTCCTTGCCGAGCTTGGCGTGGCGCTCGGCCCAGCGGGCGTGGTCCTCGCGGTCGTCGCACGCGTGACACGGGTGGGAGCGGATCTGCTCGCGGATCTCGGCGATCTGGCGCGCGACACCTTCGTCGACCGGGCCGCGCTCCGGCCGGGGGCGGGTCACGGACGCGGGCAGTGCTCGCACCGCGGCGCGGACCGCTTGCGCGATGTCCTTGCGCTGCTGGGGGTTGCGCGTGTCGACCCGCTTGGGCAGCCGGATCTTCGCGACTGGTTCGACGGGCACCGGGAAGTCGATCATCGCGAGCCGGCGGCCCTGGCGCTCGGCGGTAATGACCAGCGGGCGGTGACCCTGCTCGGACAGTCCGGGCTCCACGATCACGGCAGGCCCGGCGAACTTGCCGGCGGGCACCACGATCACGTCGCCGGGGACGAGCTGCTCGAGGGAGGCAGCCGCCTCGTTGCGGCGGTCGTGTCGTCGTACCTTGCTGGACTGCTTCTCCAGCTCGGAGATCTGCTGGCGCAGGCCGGCGTACTCCATGTAGTCGCCGAGGTGGCAGTGCGCGGACTCGGCATAGCCCTCCAGCGCGTCCTCGGCCTTGCGCAGCTGGCGCGCGAGCCCGACCACGGCCCGGTCGGCCTGGAACTGCGCGAAGGACATCTCGAGGAGCTCGCGGGCGCGGTGCCGGCCGAAGGCGTGCACCAGGTTCACCGCCATGTTGTACGACGGCCGGAAGGACGAACGCAACGGATAGGTCCGCGTCGACGCGAGGCCCGCCAGGTCACGGGGGTTCATGCCGGGCTGCCACAGCACGACGGCATGGCCCTCGATGTCGAGGCCGCGCCGACCGGCGCGGCCGGTCAGCTGGGTGTACTCCCCCGGCGTGATGTCGGCGTGCGTCTCGCCGTTCCACTTGCTCAGCTTCTCCAGGACCACGGTCCGCGCCGGCATGTTGATGCCGAGGGCGAGGGTCTCGGTCGCGAAGACGATCTTGACGAGCCCGCGCAGGTAGAGCTCCTCGACGCACTCCTTGAACGCGGGCAGCATGCCGGCGTGGTGGGACGCCACGCCCCGCGACGCCGCGTCGAGGAAGTCGTCGTAGCCGAGGACCTCGAGGTCGTCGGGGGGCATCGTGCCGAGGGTGCCCTTGACGTAGGCGATCGCCTCGTCGCGCTCGGCGGCCGTGGTGAGGCGGACATTTGCGTCCAGGCACTGCTGGACGGCGGCGTCGCAGCCGGCGCGGCTGAAGATGAAGTCGATGGCGGGCAGCAGGTTCTTGCGCTGCAGCTGTTCCAGGACGTCGAGGCGACCGGGAATCCAGATCCGGCGGCCGTTGCCGACGGGTCGGCTGCCCGGACCGCCGGGCCGCCCGCCCTTGCCGCCGGACTTCGGGGTGCGGTGGCCCTTGAGGCGCGTCGAAGCCCAGTCGTCGCGGGCGAGCTTGACCAGCTCCTCGTTGACGGGTGCGCCCTCCCGCACGAAGCCGGCGGCCGCGTCGACGTCGGAGGAGGCGAAGAGGTCGTGGAGCTGCCGCCCGGCCATCACGTGCTGGAACAGGGGAACCGGGCGCCGCTCGGCCACGATGGTCCGCGTCGATCCCCGGACCGTCTCGAGCCACTCGCCGAACTCCTCGGCGTTGGAGACCGTCGCGGAGAGCGACACCACCGACACCGACTCGGGCAGGTGGATGATCACCTCCTCCCAGACCGCGCCCCGGGCGCGGTCGGCGAGGTAGTGCACCTCGTCCATGACCACGAAGCCCAGGCCCACGAGGGTCCGTGAACGGGCGTAGAGCATGTTGCGCAGCACCTCGGTGGTCATCACGACCACGGGCGCTTCGCCGTTGATGGAGGTGTCGCCGGTCAGCAGGCCGACCTGGTCGGCACCGTGCCGGGCGACGAGGTCGTTGTACTTCTGGTTCGACAACGCCTTGATCGGCGTCGTGTAGAAGCACTTGCGGCCGGTCTCGAGCGCGAGGTGGACCGCGAACTCGCCGACCACCGTCTTGCCGGCACCCGTCGGAGCAGCGACCAGGACGCCGTCGCCGTCCTCCACCGCCTTGCAGCCCTCGACCTGGAATTCGTCGAGAGGGAAGGGGAAGGTGCCCGAGAACTGGTCGAACACGGGATGGCTGCTCATGCCCATACCTTGACTGCTCCAGGAACGCACTCGACGGTCAGGGGTAGCGGACCGAACCGTTCGCCGTCGGCGTACCCCACGATCCCGGCGCTCGCGACGGTCACCCGGCGCACCCGGTGCCGCTCGTACTGGGGGTGGTTCACGTGCGTCCCGTTGAAGAGCCTGGGGAACGTCCGGGCCAGTTCGACGCGCCCCATCGGCTTGATCAGGACCACGTCGAGCAGGCCGTCGTCGAGGACCGCACCGTGCGTGATCCGCAGCCCGCCGCCGTACGACGGCCCGTTCCCGACGGCGACCAGCATGGCGTCGACCCGGCGCTCCTCGCCATCGAGGTCGAGGACGTAGTGCAGCGGCTCGAAGACCCTCAGCTCGGCCAGGGTGGCGAGGTTGTAGCGCATCTGGCCCTTGGGCCAGCGCATCCGGTTGGCCCGCTCGTTGGCCACCGAGTCGAACCCGGCGGCGAGCACTCCGCCGAACCAGCGATCACCCACCCGGGCCAGGTCGATCGGCCGCGGGCTGCCGTGGATGATCCGGGCCGCTGCCGCGGCGCCGTCGCGCAGCGGGATGTCGAGGGAGCGGGCGATGTCGTTGCCCGTGCCACCCGGAAGGATGCCGATCGGGACCTCGGTGCCGGCGGTCGCCTGGAGCCCGAGGTTGACCATGCCGTCGCCGCCGCACACGACGAGCACGTCGGGCTCGTCGGCGACGGCCGCGCGGGCCAGGTCGAGGGACTCCTCCGCGTCACGGCCGTAGAGGGCCGTCGTACGCCAGCCGGCACCGTGGAACCTCGGCAGCGCCTCGTCCCGCAGGCGCGCACCGCGTCCCTTCCCCGACGTGGGGTTGGTGAGGACGACCGCGCGAGGCACAGGTGAAGGTTAGAGGACCACCCTCAGGGAAGCGGGCTCGCCTCGTCGGGTGACAGGCCTGCGTTGATGGTCTTCTTGCCGCGCCGGCGATCGTTGAACCGCGCGATCACTTCGGAGATGAGGAACAGGACCACCATCGGGACGGCCATGAAGCTCATGGTGAACGGGTCACCCGAAGGCGTCATCACCGCGGCGAAGATGAACGAACCGACGATGATCCACGGCCGGTGCGCTCCGAGCGTCTTGCCCTTGACCACCCCGGCGAAGTTGAGCAGGACGACGAAGACCGGGATCTCGAACGCGATCCCGAAGCCCAGCAGGGTTCGGCTGAAGAAGGTGAGGTACTCGTTGAACTCGACGAGGTTCGTGAGTTCGTCCGGGTTCAAGCCGATCAGGATCTCAAGGCCCTTGGGCAGGGTGACGTAGCCCAGCACGATGCCGACGAAGAACAGCGGTCCGGCGATGACCGCGAAGATCGCGGTCCACTTCTTCTCGTTGCGGTGGAGGCCGGGAAGGATGAACGCCCAGATCTGGTAGAGCCACACCGGGCTGGATCCGACCAGCGCAGCAAGTCCGCAGAGCTTGAGGTACAGCAGGAACCCGCCGGCCGCTCCTGAGGTCGTGGCCTCCGTGGCTCCGTCCGGCAGCGCCTTCTGCGCCTCGAGATACGGGTCGAGCACGAGGTGGAGCAGGAAATCGTAGAAGAAGAGCGCGATGGCAAACGCCACCACGACCGCCAGTGCCGCCTTCAAGAGGCGGGCGCGCAACTCCCGCAGGTGGTCCGACAGGGCCATTCGCCCGTCCGCACCGACCGGGTGGACCGGGGTGCCGACGAGCAGCTTTGCAACTCCGAGCAGGGACAACTCAGGCGTTGTTCTCGCGGCGCTCGTCGACGATCTCGCCCTCGGCGACGTCGTCGGCGGGGTTCAGCTCAGCCTTCGGCGCGGACGGCTTCTTGTCGTCGTCACGCAGGCCCTTGGTCTCGGCCTTGAAGATGCGCAGCGCCTGGCCGGTGCCGCGGGCAAGGTCGGGAAGCTTGGCAGCACCGAACACGAGGATCACGATCGCCAGGATGATGAGCCACTCGGCTCCCTGGGGCATTCCGATCAGGGGGTTCATTTCGGGGCTACCAACTCTCACATCTCAGACTCGGGGACGGACCCCATCGTACGCGTACCTCAGCGGTACAGGCCGAGGGTCTCCTGTGCGGTGGCGGTGAAAGAGTCGGTGAACTCCTGAGGTCCTGTCACCGTGGCATGCGGAGCCAATCGCATCAGGAGCCGGGTGAGCCACCGTCGGTCGACGACGACGAGGTCCACGACAGCCGATCCGTCGGCCTGGGGCCGCACGTCGCGCATCGGGTAGTACTCGGTCGCCCAGCGGGCCTCGGCGCCGAGGTGCAGGGTCACCACGGTGCTGCCGGGCTGGTCCGTGTCGCGGAAGAGCCCTTCCTGGAGGTCACGCGGAGCCCGGCGGGGTGTGCTGATCGGGCTGTCCAGGACCTCGGCCTTCGCGATCCGGTCCAGCCGGAAGAGCCGGTCACTCGCTGCCCGGTGGCACCAGGCGTCGAGGTAGGCGAAGACCCCGTGGCCCACCACGCCGTGCGGGTCGACGACACGCTCGGTCTCCTCACCACGGGACGGCACGAAGTACGCGAGCCGCACCTGCCTGCCCGCAACGGCTGCCTCGTTGAGCACCCGGGTCAGCTCGACCTGGGCGACCTGGACGGCGTCGTGGGGCGAGGGCGTCACGTCGACGTGGTTCGCACCGGCGGTGCTCACGGCCTTCTCGATCTTGCGGAGCACCTGCTTGACCAGCGCCCGGGTCTCCCCCGTCGACGTGTCGCGCAGCATGCGCAACGCCACGATCACCGCGGACGCCTCGGTCGCGCTCAGCCGCAGCGGGCGGGCGAGGTAGTCGGCGTTCTCGACCCGGATCACGCCCTCGGTGACCGGGCTGCCCTCCGACGTCTCGATCGCGTCGAGGTCCACGTCGATCAGGTCACCGGGCAGGCCGCCGGGCAACCCGCACATGAAGAGCACCTTCAGGTCGCGCAGCACCTGCTCCGAGGAGGTGCCGAGCAGCGCGGCGGCCTCCTCCAGGCGTACGCCGTCGCGGTGGTGCAGGAACGGCACCAGCGTCAGCAACCGGGCCACCTGGTCGCGTGCACCGGCACCGGTGGCGCGCGCAGTGGTCATCGGGTGACCTGCTCGAGGCGGGCGATGACCTGCTTGCGCACGGCGACCGGTTCGAGGAGCACGACGTCGGCCCCCTGCGCCAGGACGTCGTCGGCCAGGCCGACGGCGCGGCGGGTGATCTCGACCCGGTCCCACGCGGATGCGTGGTCGGGACCGGCGACACCCGTCTCGATCCGGTCGGCGTTGCGCCGGAACGCGTGGCCGGCGCCGTGGCGCACGAGCAGCACGGCGCGCTCGGTGCTCGTGGGCGGAGCCAGCCGCCGGGCGATCTCGCGTACGTCGGTGTCCGGCGGGACGTCGTACGCGCCCGGCGGGCCGACGGTCCGGACGGCACCCTGGACGCGGGAGAGGCGGAAGACGCGCTCGGCACCGCGATCGGCGTCGTGGCCGACGACGTACCAGCGCCCGGCGTAGCGCACCACTCCCCAGGGCTGGACGTGGCGGGTCAGGGCGCTGTCGGCTCCCGGACGCTTGTAGTCGAACTCGATGGCCATGCGTTCGCACACCGCGACCCAGCAGGTCTCGAACGCCGGTTCCTCGGCGGTGAGGAGTGGCTGGGCGATCTCGAGGGCGTCGAGGTCGACATCGATGCCGGCGGCGGAGAGCTTGCGGACGGCGTCGGTGGTGGCCTGCGCCATCGTGGCGTGCTGCCAGACCCGCGACGCGATGCCGACGACGGCAGCCTCCTCGGAGGTGAGCTCGATGTCGGGCAGCGCGAAGGCCTCGGGCGGGATCCGGTAGCCGACCTCGTCCTCGAACAGCGGATCGATCGAGGCGACCTCGACGGGCACTCCGAGGCTGCGCAGCTCGTCCTTGTCGCGCTCGAACATCTTCTCAAAGGCGTCCGGGCGCGAGTCGGGGTACAGCAGCTCGCGGATCCGCTCCTTGGCAATGGGTCGCCTCTGGACCAGGAGCATGATCAACAGGTTGAGCAGGCGCTCGCTCTTCGGAGCAGGCATGGGATCGATTCTGCCCGGTAGGGCTACTCCGAGGACCCGTCGGTCGGCTCGGTCGAGGCGGTGCCGGTCGCGGACCCGCTGGGGGTGGCACTCGGGGATCCGCTCGGCGAGGCCGTTTCCTTCGGCTCGGGTGCGGGCTCCGGGTCGGCGACGTCGAGGATGTCGACGATGAAGTACAGCGTGGAGTTGGCGGGGATGTCCTCGCCCTGTGCCTCCTTGCCGTAGCCGAGGCTCGGCGGGATCTGCAGCAGCACGCGGCTGCCGACCGGAAGCCCGACCAGTCCCTTCGACCAGCCCTCGACGACGGAGGCGGCGTCGCCGCCCACGGTCGCCTCGAGGCCGCGACCGTCGGTGTAGCTCTGGTCGAAGGGCGCCTTGCCCTTGGGGATCTGGCCGAGGTAGCTGGCGAGGATCTTCTGGCCGCTCTTCACGACCGGGCCGGTGCCCTTGACGAGCGTGGCGACCTCGAGCTTGCCGGACGGTGCCGGCGCGTTCTTGAAGTCGAGGCTGGACGGAAGCCCGTCCTTCTCGACGATGGCCGGCGCCCAGGCGGGAGCCTCCTGCTCGGTGCCCTCCGGGCCGGCGAGGGCGGTCAGGTCGGCGACGTAGAGCAGGCCGTCCTCGTTGCCGATGTCGAGGCTGGCGAACGCCGAGGCAGCCTGGGCGTTGCCGAGGTAGTCGCCGATGACGTCCTTGCTGTTGATGGTGACGGCGATCCGGCTGCCGATCTTCTGGCCCGCCTCGATCTTGTCGGCAAGGCCCGCGACGAGGACGTCGGCGACGCTGGCCGGCTCCTTCTTGGCGCCGACCTTGAGCAGCGTGCCGACGGTGTAGTCGTCGTACGTGTCATAGGTGATCTTGTGCGTGTAGCCGTTGGCGAGGGTGAAGTCGATCCGCACCACGTCGTCCTTGGCGATGGCAGGACCGTCGCCCTCGGTGAGGACCTTCGTCTGCGCCTTGCCTGCGGCGAGAGTGCCCTTCCAGTCCAGCTTCGGCGTGGACCCGACGGCGCCGCTGACGGCCACCGCGTCGAGGCCCTTGAGCTCGTCACTGTCGCCTCCGCAGGCGGTCAGCGCGAGGCTCGCCGGAAGCAGGGCGGTCAGCAGCAGGGCGGTGGGACGCGCAATCACAGGGCGCAGGCGGTCGAGCACGCGCAAACCTTACCCATTCGCCCATGGCGGGACGGCACCCCCACGGCGGGTGGCGCGGTCACATGCCGTCGATGAGCCGCTGCACCCGCTCGTCGTACGCCCGGAAGGGGTCCTTGCACAGCACGGTCCGCTGCGCCTGGTCGTTCAGCTTGAGGTGCACCCAGTCGACCGTGAAGTCGCGACGGCGCTCCTGGGCGCGGCGGATGAACTCGCCGCGAAGCCGGGCCCGGGTGTTCTGCGGCGGCACGGACTTGGCTTCGAAGATCTTCAGGTCCGTGGTGACCCGGGCGACCGAGCCACGCTTCTCCAGCAGGTAGTAGAGGCCCCGGCCACGGTGGATGTCGTGGTAGGCGAGGTCCAGCTGCGCGACCCGCGGGTGGCTCATCGGCAGGCCGTGCTTTGCGCGGTAGCGATCGATCAGCTTCCACTTGATGACCCAGTCGATCTCGCGGTCGACCAGGCCCCAGTCGTCGGACTCGACGGCCTTCAGGCCGCGCTCCCACAGGTCGAGCGACCGCTCGATGATCGGCGTGCTGATCCCCCGGCGGTCGACGAAGTCGCGTGCCTTGGCGAGGTACTCGCCCTGGATGTCGAGGGCGCTGGCCTCGCGGCCGTTGGCGAGCCGGATCTTGCGGCGTCCGGTGACGTCGTGCGAGATCTCGCGGATGGCCCGGATCGGGTTCTCCATCGTGAGGTCGCGCATCACCACGCCCTCCTCGATCATCCGCAGCACCAGGTCGCACGAGGCGACCTTGAGCATCGTGGTCGTCTCGCTCATGTTGGAGTCGCCCACGATGACGTGCAGCCGGCGGTACTTCTCGGCGTCGGCGTGCGGCTCGTCGCGGGTGTTGATGATCGGACGGCTGCGGGTGGTCGCGCTGGAGACGCCCTCCCAGATGTGCTCGGCGCGCTGGCTCACGGAGTACGACGTCCCGCGGGGCGTCTGCGTGACCTTCCCGGCGCCCACGATGATCTGGCGGGTCACCAGGAACGGGATCAGGATGTCGGCGAGGCGGCTGAATTCGCCGGCCCGGCCCACGAGGTAGTTCTCATGGCAGCCGTAGGAGTTGCCGGCGGAGTCGGTGTTGTTCTTGAAGAGGTAGATCTCCCCGGCGATGCCCTCGTCGTGCAGCCGCTGCTCGGCGTCGAGCAGCAGGCCCTCGAGGACCCGCTCCCCCGCCTTGTCGTGCGTGACGAGCTCGCCGATGTCGTCGCACTCGGGCGTGGCGTACTCCGGGTGGCTGCCGACATCGAGGTACAGCCGGGCGCCGTTGCGCAGGAACACGTTGCTCGAGCGCCCCCAGCTCACGACCTTGCGGAACAGGTACCGCGCGACCTCGTCCGGGCTCAGCCGGCGTTGACCCCGGAACGTGCAGGTGACGCCGTACTCGTTCTCGATACCGAAGATTCGGCGGTCCATGATGGAACCCTACGCGAGCGGAGGCGCCACCGGCGGCTCTTCCGGGCCGTCGCTTGTCGGAGTCGGGGTCGGAGCTGCGTCCGGCGTGCCGGCCGGGGCGTCAGCCGGGGCGTCGGCCGGGGCGTCGGTCGGGGTCTCGGAGGCGTGGGCTTCCGGGGCGGCCTCGGCCGGGCCGCGGTCGCCCAGCAGCTCGGCGAGCTTCGCGGGAAGGATCCGGCGGAACTTGCGCGGCTGCGAGCGGGTGCGGTCCAGCACGGCGACCTCGAGGTCCTCGACCGGGATCACCCGGTCCTGCACCTCGCCGCGTTCGTCGCTGGAGTGCCCCAGGGCTGCCACGGCGACCGCGAGCGCTGCATCGAGGCTCGCGCCGTCGGTGTAATGCTCCTTGAGGTACGCCGCCACGGTGTCGGCGTCGCCGCCCATCACGGCGTAGCCGTGCTCGTCGGCGACGCGACCCTCGTAGGTCAGGCGGTAGATCTGGTCGTCGTCCGCCGTCTTGCCGACCTCGGCCACGAAGATCTCGACCTCGTAGGGCTTCTCGCCGCCCGAGGAGAAGATCGTGCCCAGGGTCTGCGCGTACGCGTTGGCCAGTCCGCGCCCGGTGACGTCGCGGCGGTCGTAGGCGAAGCCGCGCATGTCGGCGAGCCGGACGCCGGCGATGCGCAGGTTCTCGAACTCGTTGTAGCGGCCCACGGCGGCGAAGGCGAGGCGGTCGTACAGCTCGGAGACCTTGTGCAGCGCCTTGGACGGGTTCTCGGTGACGAGCAGGACGCCGTCGGCGAACTGGACGGCGGCCAGCGAGCGGCCGCGCGCGATGCCCTTGCGGGCGAAGTCGGCGCGGTCCTTCATCAACTGCTCGGGCGAGACGTAGAACGGGGTGCTCATCTCAGGCCTCCTGTCCCTGGTCGCCAGCAGTGTCGCCACCGGGCAGCGGGGCGAGCGGGCCGTCGGGGCGGGTGAACCGGGCCGCGACGACCTCGTCCGCCAACGCTCCGATGTCGTCCTGCGTCAGCTCCACGCCGCCCTCGGCGGTCACGACCCACACGATCGGGAAGATCCGGCGGGCCATGTCGGGCCCGCCCGTGGCGGAGTCGTCGTCCGCGGCGTCGTACAAGGCCTGGAGGCAGACCCGGACGGTGTCGTCCTGGCTGAGGTCCTCGCGGTAGAGCTTCTTCAGCGCCCCGCGGGCGAAGAGCGATCCGGAGCCGACGGTGAAGAACGCGGCCTCTTCGTGACGGCCGCCGGTGACGTCGTACCCGAAGATCCGGCCGACCCCGCTGTCGAGGTCGAAGCCGGCGAACATGGGGACGACGGCCAGCCCCTGCATGGCCATGCCGAGGTTGGCGCGGATCAGCGCCGAGAGCCGGTTGGCCTTGCCGTCGAGGGAGAGGACGGTGCCCTCGATCTTCTCGTAGTGCTCGAGCTCGACCTGGAACAGCCGGACCATCTCGACGGCCAGGCCCGCCGTGCCGGCGATGCCGACCACGGAGTACTCGTCGGCCGGGAAGACCTTCTGGATGTCGCGCTGGGCGATGACGTTGCCCATCGTCGCGCGCCGGTCACCGGCCATGACGACGCCGCCGGGGAAGGTCGCGGCGACGATCGTCGTGCCGTGCGGGGCGAGGTCGGCCGCGGTGCCGGCCGGCAGCGAGCGGCGGGCAGGCAGCAGGTCGGGCGCGTTGACGCCGATGAAGTCGCTGAAGGAGGACGTGCCGGGGCGCAGGAACGCAGCCGGGATCCGTGCGTCACCAGTCATGTGCGGGTTACTCCCCGCCCTTCTGGATGAACGACTTCACGAAGTCCTCGGCGTTGGACTCGAGGACCTCGTCGATCTCGTCGAGGATCGCGTCGACGTCGTCGTCCATCGCGTCCTTGCGCTCGGCGACGTCGGACTCCGGAGCGACCTCAGTGGTCTCTTCGGCGTCTTCCGACTTGCGCGGTTGCTTCTGCTCCTGGGCCATGCCTCAACCCTAGCCACTCAACGGCTGAGTGCGCGGACCAATGCCTCCGCGGTTTCACAGTTGTCGATCAGTTCTCCGACGTGGGCCTTGCTGCCGCGGAGCGGATCGATGGTCGGGACCCGCTGGAGCGACTCGCGGCCGGGCAGGTCGAAGATGACCGAGTCCCACGACGCGGCTGCGATGTCGGGCGCGTACTTCTCCAGGCAGCGGCCGCGGAAGTAGGCCCTGGTCTCCTCGGGCGGGTTGGTCATCGCCGCGTCCACCTCGGCGTCGGTGAGCAGTCGCTGGATCCGACCGGCCTTCACCAGGCGGTGGTACAGCCCCTTGTCGGGACGGATGTCGGAGTACTGGAGGTCGATCAGCTGGAGCTTCGCGTCGTCCCAGTCGAGTCCGTCGCGTGACCGGTACTGCTCGATCAGCTTCAGCTTGGCGACCCAGTCGAGCTGGTCGGCCAGGGACATCGGATCCGTCTCGAGGCGGTTGAGCACGTCCTCCCAGCGGGCGAGGACGTCGACGGTCTGCGGATCGGCGTCGGATCCGTAGCGGTCCTCGACGTACTTCCTGGCCAGGTCGAGGTACTCCAGCTGGAGCTGGATGCCGGTCAGGGTGCGGCCGTCGGTCAGCGTGACCTGGTGCGCGAGCCCAGGGTCGTGGGAGACGGCACGCAGGGCAGTGACTGGTGTGCGGACAGTGAGGTCACGGGTGATGAAACGGTCCTCGATCATCGCCAGGACCAGCGAGGTCGTGCCGACCTTGAGGTACGTCGCGATCTCGGAGAGGTTCGCGTCGCCGATGATCACGTGGAGGCGGCGGTACTTCTCCGGGTCGGCGTGCGGCTCGTCGCGGGTGTTGATGATCGGTCGCTTCAGGGTGGTCTCGAGCCCGACCTCGACCTCGAAGAAGTCGGCGCGCTGGCTGATCTGGAACCCGCTGCCGCGACCGTCCTGGCCGATGCCCACGCGGCCGGCGCCACAGAACACCTGACGGCTCACGAAGAACGGTGTGAGGTGCCGGACGATGTCGGCGAACGGCGTCGAGCGCCGCATCAGGTAGTTCTCGTGGGCGCCGTACGACGCCCCCTTGTTGTCGGTGTTGTTCTTGTAGAGCGCGATGGTCGGGCTGCCGGGCAGCTGGTGGGCCAGGCGCGCCGCGTCCAGCATCACCTGCTCCCCCGCCTTGTCCCACCGGACGATGTCGAGCGGGGTGATCACCTCGGGCGTGGAGTACTCGGGGTGGGCGTGGTCGACGTACAACCGTGCACCGTTGGTCAGGATGACGTTGGCGAGCCCGAGGTCCTCGTCGGTGAGCTGCGAGGGGTCGGCGATCTGGCGTGCCATGTCGAACCCGCGGGCGTCCCGCAGCGGGGACTCCTCCTCGAAGTCCCACCGGGCGCGCCGGGCCCGCACCGTCGCCGACGCATAGGCGTTGACGACCTGGGACGAGGCGACCATGGGGTTGGCCGTCGGTTGTCCCTGTACCGAGATGCCGTACTCGATCTCGGTGCCCATCACCCGGCGCACGCTCATGCTGCCAGCGTACGGCGTGACATCGCCGTACGGGTGGCGTTGCCGTCGCATGGAGCGGTCGGGTTCGGGTATCGATCGCCCAGGAGGCGACATGAGTGCGCAGCAGGATTCGGCAGAGGCTGCTGCACGCAGCGCCCGGGACCATCCCGCGCTGAAGTGGCCGGCCCGGGCAGGGATGTTCGCCTACGGCGTCGTCTACGTGATCGTCGCCTGGCTCGGCGGGCAGCTGGCGCTGGGTCATCGCGCCGGATCCGCGTCGGGTTCGGGCGCGCTGCGGGAGATCGCACGCCAACCGCTCGGCGCGGTCTCGCTGTGGCTCGCGGCAGCCGGTTTCGCTGCGCTCACCGTCTGGCAGGCGTGCCAGGCGGTCGGCGGGCACCGGAGCTCAGAGGGAGCGAAGCGCTGGGCGGGTCGACTGGGGTCCGCTGTGCGGACGGTCGTCTTCGGCGTCCTCGCAGTCCTCGCCGTGCGCACCGCGACCGGCACCAGCGGCGGTGGAAGCGGTACCGGAGGTGTCACGGCGGACCTGATGGGGCGTCCCTTCGGCCCGGCCCTGGTCATGGGCGTGGGTGGCGTGGTGGCCGTGCTCGGCATCGTGTCGATCCGCACGGCGGTCACCGATCGCTGGCGCAAGGGGCTCGACGGCGGCGGACGCCGCGGCACGGCCGCCGGCGCGGTGACCGTGCTCGCCCGGGCCGGCTACCTGAGCCGTGGTGGGGCCTTCCTGCTGATCGCCGGTCTTTTCGTGTGGGCAGGCATCACCCACGACCCGGGCAAGTCCGGAGGGCTCGACCAGGCCATCGTGCGCCTGCGAGACGGATGGCTGGGACCTTGGATGATGCTTGCGATCTCCGCAGGGCTCGCTTGTTACGGCGCGTTCCACATGGTGCGCGCCTTCTACCTCCGTGGGTCCTAGGGACCTCGCCTACAGGTACTGCCCGGTGTCGTTGACGGTGTCGATGGACCGGCCGGGCTCGGTGCCGTGCTTGCCGGTGATGAGCGTGCGGATGAAGACGATCCGCTCGCCCTTCTTGCCGGAGATCCGTGCCCAGTCGTCGGGGTTGGTGGTGTTGGGCAGGTCCTCGTTCTCCTTGAACTCGTCGACGCACGCCTGGAGCAGGTGCGAGACCCGCAGGCCCTTCTGGCTGTGGTCGATGAAGTCCTTGATCGCCATCTTCTTCGCCCGGTCGACGATGTTCTGGATCATGGCGCCGGAGTTGAAGTCCTTGAAGTACAGGACCTCCTTGTCACCGTTGGCGTAGGTCACCTCGAGGAAGCGGTTCTCCTCGGTCTCGGTGTACATCCGTTCGACGGTGGCCCGGATCATGCCGCCGATGGTGGCCTGGCGGTCACCGCCGAACTCGGCGACGTCCTCGGCGTGCAGCGGCAACGTGGTGGTGAGGTACTTGCTGAAGATGTCCCGGGCCGACTCGGCGTCGGGACGCTCGATCTTGATCTTCACGTCGAGGCGACCGGGCCGCAGGATCGCCGGGTCGATCATGTCCTCGCGGTTGGAGGCACCGATGACCAGGACGTTCTCCAGCAGCTCCACACCGTCGATCTCGCTCAGCAGCTGCGGGACGATGGTGTTCTCGACGTCGGAGGAGACGCCGGAGCCGCGGGTGCGGAACAGGGAGTCCATCTCGTCGAAGAACACGATGACCGGCGTGCCGGTGCTCGCCTTCTCCCGCGCCCGCTGGAAGACCAGCCGGATGTGCCGCTCGGTCTCGCCGACGTACTTGTTGAGGAGCTCGGGGCCCTTGATGTTGAGGAAGTACGACTTCCCTTCCTGGCCCGTCTTCGCCGCGACCTTCTTGGCCAGCGAGTTCGCGACCGCCTTGGCGATCAGCGTCTTGCCACAGCCCGGAGGACCGTAGAGCAGGATGCCCTTCGGCGGCTTCAGCTCGTGCTCGGCGAAGAGCTCGGGGTAGAGGTACGGCAGCTCGACGGCGTCCTGGATCATCTCGATCTGGTTGCCGAGGCCACCGATGGACTCGTAGGAGATGTCCGGGACCTCCTCGAGGACGAGCTCCTCGACCTCGGACTTCGGGACCTTCTCGTAGACGTAGCCGGCACGGGAGTCGAGCAACAGCGAGTCGCCGGCGCGCAGGGTCTCGTTGAACAACGGGTCGGCCAGCCGTACGACGCGTTCCTCGTCGGCGTTCGCGATCACCAGGACCCGCTCGCCGTCGGCGAGCAGCTCCTTGAACATGACGACCTCGCCGACGGTTTCGTAGTCGAACGCGGCGACGACATTGAGCGCCTCGTTGAGCATCACTTCCTGGCCGCGGCGCAGCGTGTCGATCTCGACGTTCGGGCTCACGCTCACCCGTAGCTTGCGCCCACCGGTGAACACGTCGACCGAGTCGTCCTCGTTGCGCTGGAGGAAGGTGCCGAAGCCCGCCGGAGGTTGGGCGAGCCGGTCGACTTCCTCCTTGAGCTTGAGGATCTGGTCACGCGCATCACGCAGGGTGCTGGCGAGACGCTCGTTCTGCGCGGTCACCGCAGCCAGCGATCGCTGGGTGTCAGCGAGGCGCATGTCCACGGAGCGAGCTCCGCTTCCGGGCGTGTCGATCAGTCGTCGGCGCAGTTCGTTGATCTCGTCCTCGAGGAAACGGACCTGGTCTTCGAGTTGCTGGCGGCTCGGGGAGCTGTGGCTCCCCGAGGTGCCTTCTCCCATGTTCGTCATGGCACACCTCCTGAATCCGACCCTACTCGGACCGGTCCAGCGAGGAAGTGGTTCACGACACGTGGCACGCGACGTTTCTGTAACGGCCCACGTGGAGCGGCTCAGTCGTCGGTCGGAAGCTCGGGTACGCCGGGAGGGCGCGGGCCGTCGTAGTCGGGACCGTAGGCACCCGGTGCCGGGCGGCGCTTCTTGAGCGGGGCCCGCTCCCCCGGCGCCATCCGGCGCGCGGTGACCAGGAAGGCCGTGTGGCCGATCATCTTGTGGCCGGGACGGACCGCGAGACCCTCCACGTGCCAGTCGCGGACCAGCGACTCCCACGGGGACGGCTCGGTGAAGCCACCGTGCATCCGCACGGCCTCCACGAACTTCGACAGCTGGGTGGTCGTGGCGACGTACGCACACACGATCCCGCCGGGCAGGAGGGCGTCGGCCGCCGCGTCCAGGCACTCCCACGGGGCGAGCATGTCCAGGATGATCCGGTCGCAGCGCTCTCCCGACGCCGGCAACGCCTCGGCGAGGTCGCCGAGGGTGAGGTACCAGGCGGGGTGCGTCTCGCCGTCGGGGGCCCCGAAGAACTGGGTGACGTTGCGGCGGGCGACCTCGGCGAACTCCTCGCGGCGCTCGAAGGACGACACGCGGCCGTAGGGGCCGACCGCACGCAGCAGCGAACAGGTGAGTGCGCCGGACCCGACGCCGGCCTCGACCACGTGGGCGCCCGGGAAGATGTCGGCCATCGCGATGATCTGGGCCGAGTCCTTCGGGTAGACCACGGCCGCGCCGCGGGGCATCGAGACGACGTACTCGGAGAGCAGGGGGCGGAAGACGAGGTACTCGCCGCCGACCGACGAGCCGACGGTGAAGCCTTCTTCCCGGCCGATCAGCTCGTCGTGCTCCAGGTGGCCCTTGTTGGAGAAGAACCGCTTGCCGGCCTCGAGCGCGAAGTTGTGGCGCCGGCCCTTGCCGTCCACCAGGCGTACCCATTCACCCTCGCGAAGGGGGCCGCGATGGACACCGGACCAGGCCTCCGGGGGCACGTCGGAAGTTGCGTCACTCACCGGCGCAATCTATCGCTGCACCTCGCGCGCGACGTCGGCGGCCGACAGAACGCCGTACACGCTGCCGTCCTCGGCCATCAGGACGTACTCCGACGCAGGACTGTTGCGCAGCGCAGCGATCAGCTCGGCACCGCTGACCGACGCCGGCAGGGCGCGGCCGCCGGCCAGGCTGCGGGCCACCGTCGAGACGGCAACCCAGGGCTTGCGGTCGTCCGGCATCGCGCTGACGGCCTGTTCGTCGACCACGCCGATCGGTCGCCCGTCCGACGTGACGGTCACGATGCTGCCCGCTCCGGCCTCCTCGGCGCGCCGCACGGCCTCGGCCAGCGGGAGGTCGTCAGGAACGGAGAGGGTACGACGCGCGAGATCGCGCGGCACGATCTCACCCAGGCGCCGGACCAGGCGTGCGGCCATCAGTGACTGGCTGGCGCCGGTCCACAGGAAGATGGCGACGATGGCGAGGATGACCGGGTTGATGACGCTGCCGTTCAGGGCGCTGAACACTGCCCAGGCCAGCACCAGGACGGCCGTCACGCGGCCACCCCAGGCGGCCGCGATGGTGCCCGTGTGGACGCGGCCGGTGGCGGCCCAGACGCCGGCCTTGAGGACCCGGCCGCCGTCGAGGGGCAGGCCGGGCACCAGGTTCAGCACGCCGATCATCAGGTTCGCTCCGGCGAGGCCCTCGATGACGAGACGGCCCACGCCGGGCGGTGTGACGAACCAGAGGCCGAGTGCAACGACTCCGACGAGGAGGGAGGTGATCGGCCCGACCACCGCGATCCAGAACTCCTGGCGCGGGCGGCGGGCTTCGCCGACGATGGCGGTCGCTCCCCCGAGGAAGTGGAGGGTGATGGACTCCACGCGGAACCCGAACCTCTTGGCCACCACGGCGTGGGACGCCTCGTGGAGCAGGATCGCGAGGTAGAGCGCGATCGCGAAGGCCAGCCCGACGACGTACTTCCAGCCGCCGAGGCCGGACTGCACCTCGTCGACGCGCGGGCCCATGATGTAGGCGATCAGGGCGGCGACCAGGAACCAGGAGTTCGCGACGAGGACGTCACTGCCGGCGATCCGGCCGATCCTGACCATCCCCCGAGGCGCGGCTGCCCGTTGCGGGACGTCAGGTTCAGACATGCCCCGAGGCTACCCGTGGCAGGTCTGCCCGGGGTGCGGCGAGGTGCCCGTCAGGCGTGCCCGCTCAGCTGTGCGAGACGGGTGGCCAGGGCGTCGACCAGCTGGGCGCTCCGCTTGGCAGGCATCGCCGACTTGCGGTCGCCGCCCTGGCTGCTGACCGCGAGGACGTCGATCGAGAGCTTGGCACCCCCGGCCAGGGCGCGGAGCTCGTCGACCTTGTTCCCGAACGGCGAGCCGCTGCCGGGCGAGTAGTAGCGGACGACCTCTTCGATCTCGTCGGCGAACAGGTCGGCCTTCGTGACGACGATGACCAGCCAGATGGGCCGGTCGCGGCGCACGGCCATCGACGCGATCCGGTGCGACGTGATCGCCCAGTCCTCGAGCTCCTGGACCAGCTGCTCCTCGCGGCTGGCGTCCGCGGTGCCGGACGTCCCCGCAGCGCGACGAGGGGTGGCGTAGCCGTTGGCGACCACGTGGAGGACGCCGTCGACGGGCTCGTCGTGGAACACCTCGTCGAGCGCGCCCAGCCGGGTCGCGGCGTTGTCGCCCGGCACCACGCGGAACCGGAAGCCGCGCAGCCCCGACGAGCGGCGCGTGCGGCGTTCCATGACGGCGGATCCCACATCGGCGGCCACGTCGTCCGTGCTTCCCGTCAGGCGGTCCGTCAGCTGGGTCTTGCCCACCCCGGTCATCCCGGTGACGGCAACGATCGGGAAGCGCCGACGGACGACGTGTCCGATCCGTTCCGGTGTGTTCGCCAGGCGCCGCCGGAGGCTTTCGGAGGATCGACTCATGCCCCCGACCCTATGTCGGAGGCCTGACCTAGGGTCGGACACATGACCACACAGCCAGCACCGACCGGTCTCGAGCCGGCCGACCCGTCCGAACGCGGGGGCACCCGCGTCGATGGCGTGGACGTGCTCGGTGCCCTGTCGCCGTCGCGGGTGGGTGACTTCCTGTCGTGTCCGCTGCTCTACCGGTTCCGCACGATCGATCGCCTGCCCGAGCCGCCGTCGCCGGCCGCCGTGCGCGGGACGGTGATCCACACGGTGCTGGAGCGCCTGTTCGACCTGCCGGCGGCTGACCGCACGCCTGCCGCCGCCGAGGCGATGCTCACGCCGGCCTGGGCCGACCTGCAGGAGGCCGAGCCGGCGGTCACGTCGATGTTCCCGGTCGACGGGCCCGAGATCGCCGAGTGGCTGGTGTCGTGCCGGGAGACCCTGGTGAAGTACTTCGACCTCGAGGACCCGACCGTTCTCGAGCCGGCCGAGCGGGAGCTGTACGTCGAGACGCTCACCGACACGAAGCTGCTGCTGCGCGGCGTGGTCGACCGGGTCGACATCGCTCCCGACGGGGCGATCAGGGTGGTGGACTACAAGACGGGCCCATCGCCCAACGAGATGTTCGAGGGCAAGGCCCTCTTCCAGCTCAAGTTCTACGGCCTGGTCCTCTGGCGGATGCGTGGCGTCATCCCGAAGATGCTCCAGCTGGTCTACCTCGGCAACAGCGAGGTGCTGCGCTACGAGCCGGACGAGCGGGACCTGCTCGCCACCGAGCGCAAGGTCCAGGCGGTGTGGCAGGCCATCCAGCTGGCCACCGAGAAGCGCGAGTTCGAGTCGCGACCCGGTTACGGCTGCCGCTGGTGTGCACACCAGACCCTGTGCCCGTCGTACGACGGCACGCCCCCGCCGTTCCCCAGCGCCTGAGGCAGCCTCGGACGCAGGTCTGTTGGCACCTGCGGCTACTTCGTCGCTGCGGCCTTCTTCGGCGGGAAGGCCGCAGCGAAGGACGCGGCGCGCACCTTCGCCCAGTAACCGGCGTGCTTGGCCTTGGCGCTGTCGGCGGCGATGGGATCGAGCCAGTTCGCGGCAGCCTGCACCAGCTTCACCTCTTCGCGCCGGAACTTGATGACATCGTCCAGGGCTGCGTTGGCCGCGGCGAGCGCAGCGCGCTTGTCGGTCGGCGTGGTCGCGGCGAGCCATCTGTCGCGGTGTTCGTCGACCAGGGCGACTCCAGTCTTGGCGCGGAACGAGGCAGAGTCGGCGTCGCGGATGTTTTCGAGGGCGTGCGAGGTATGCATCCTTTCAGAGGCCTCGTCGATGTCGTCGGCGACGACGACGTGGCCGCTCTTGAGCACTGCACCCAGTGCGCGCAGCCCCTCCTGGGACTCGGCGCTCAGCGCGGCGGCCGCGCGGCTCTTGTCCGCCATCTCCTGCTCCAGCTTGGCGGTGGCGGGGTCCTTGTTCGTCGACCGTGCCGTGACGGCGTCGCCGCCGTGCAGTGCGCTGACCGTCTGCGCCTCGCGCCGCACCCGTGACAGGTTCTCGATGTGCCGAGCGATCACGGCGAGCTGTTGCTTGCGCAGCCGTCCGGGTAGGTCGGTGTACTTGTTCGGGTCACCCACCTCCTTCTGGCGCTTGGCGAGCGCTGCGAGTTCCGTGTCGAGCTGGGCGGCCATCGTCGTCGCCGCGGCCGGCTCGCGCTTCAGCTTCACGAGCGCTTCCTTGGCGAGGGCATCGAGGCGCCGCCGGCCGGCCTCGCCGGGGAAGTTCGGGTCGCCCTTGAGCTCGAGGCTCCACCGCTCGCTGGACATGCCGACCTGGGCGCCGAGCATCGTGGCGCCGTTCTCCTTGACCAGCCGCGCGTAGATCCGCATCTTCTCGTCGAGGTTGGCGGCGCGACCCATCTCTCGGTGGACGGCCTCGAGCCTCTTGACTGCCTCGCGTGGCACCTCGGCGCTCAGCGTCCAGCTGCCGGAGGCCCGCGCCTTCCCTGTCATACCGGAGGTGCCGAAGATCTTCGCGAACTCCTCCCGGTTGTTCGCGCCGGAGTCGCCGGAGAGCGTGAACACCGCCTTGGCGCCGGCGTCCTTGTCGTTGGCCTGCGAGCGAACCATCTCGGCCTTCGAGTGCATCGTGTCCTCGCCGAAGATGTTCTTGAGCACCCATCCCGGGTCCTGGTCGTGCGACTGGTGGCCGCTGTAGTCCTCGCGCTTCCCGGTCTCGTCGGTCGTCACCCTTTCCGACGTCCCGCCCTTCCAGGATGCTTTGCCGCCGAGGAAGCCGACATCGTCGTGGTCCTGTGCCGAGGTCAGCTTGACCGTGCGCTTCGGCGGCCGTCCGGGAGGGGCGCCCGACTGACAGAGCGCCTCAAAGGCGCGTATGTCGACCTTCTGCCCGAGGTCGAACGTGTACGTGACCTCGAACATCTGCGAGCGTGAGCTGCCCTTTTCGTTGCTCAGCCCGAGCCCGCTGATGCCCCAGTCGCCGACGTCGCTGGAAGACACCGCGCGGGTGACCTCGACCGTCTTGTCGCCGGTACGACGTACCGAGATCTCCTGGGAGGACGACGTGCTCTCCGTCCGGCCGGCGGAAGCGCCGAGCGAGACCGAAGCGTTGACGCTCCTGCCGCTCGACGATGCGACGCCGCGTGCCTCGCCGATCGGGATGGAAAGCGCCCCGGCGACGGTCGTGGGCGACTTCTCCATCAGTGCGGCGAGGCCGTCGACGTGCTTGGCCACATTCTTCTGGAACGCCTTGGCAGAGGCCTCGGAAGTGAACTGACGCGAACCGGTGCGGGCTGTGCCCGAGCTCCTGCTGGCCCCGGCACCCGCGCCGATCATCCCCGGGCCCTTGGCCGAGACATTCACGCCCGCAGAGCGGGTGTCCTGGACGGTGTAGCGCACCTCCCAAACGCCCGACGCGACCTGCTCCGGAGCCTCCGCGGAGACCCTGTGCTGGGTCCCGCCGCTCACCGAGGCGCTGTGTCCACCCTTGCTCTCGATACCCTTCGTGATGTTCGCCGACGAGTTGCCGTCCAGGTCGAGCTTGCCGCCCCCCGATGTGCTCGACTTCGTGCCAGTGGCACGGGTGTTCGTGCGGGTCAGGCTTCCGCCGGCACCGTCCGCGCCGAGCTCCCCGGCCGCACCCGTCGTCGTGCCCGTCTTCACCTGGCGGACAGGGTTGCGCAGTGAACCAGAGTCGTCGGTGCCCTCGACACGTTCCTTGCCCCAGGTCTGCCCGACCGTCAGCTTCGGATCGACTATCGCGACGTTGGCAGAACCGTGCGACGACTTGGTCGACGAGGTCTCGGCGTCGGGGCTGACCGATTCGCTCTTGCCCCACGCCACTCCGGGCTTGCCGCCCTTGCCGATGGCCGTGTAGCGCTCCTTCTTGCGAGTGACGCCGCCAGAGGATTCCTCTTCGGTGACGGTGGCCGTCCCGAGTTCGCGCTTGCGCGTGGTCACCTTGGTCTGCCCGGTGGCGCTTTCGGTGACGGCGGTTGTGCTGTTGCGAACCGTGCCGCCCGTGTGGTGGGTGGTCCCTGGCAGCGCGACGACCTTGGTCGGGTCGACCCGTGGGACGCTGTGGTCGGGCAGCGGGGTTGCGGAGCCCACCCAGTTCGGCGCGACGTAGAAGCGGCTGCCGATGCGGTAGGAGCGCGGTACGTTCTTTCCCACGCCCTGGTCCTGCCTCCAGATGAACTGGTGGAAGGCGAGGGTGTTGCTCCGGACGACCGTGGACGGGTCCTTCTTGTAGGCCGCCTCGACCTCGCTCCGCCGCGCAGGGAACGCGGTTGCCCAGGAATCGGGGCGCTTCCACGCTCGCGGCTGGCCTGCCTTCTTGCCGGCCGGCTCCGGTGCGGAGGAGACCATCGTGCCGTTCGGACCAGGGGTGACGTCGCGCGGCGGCGCGACCTTGGCCGGCGCACTTTCGACAGCTGCTGGCTGGGCGGCGACGATGATCGGTTTCGTGTCCTTGGTCCAGTCCGGCATTTCCGATGCCATGCCCTGGTAGGTCGGATGGACCAGGATGAGGTTTCCGATCCGGTACGCAGTCGGTACCGGGCCGGCGCCCTTGTCCAGGCTGTACATCTGGGCGTGCCAATCGTCCTGCCAGCTGCGGCGGACACGCCCCGGGTCCTGGGCGTAGACCTCGCGAACCTCGGCATCGCTCACGGCAACCGCTGTCCTCGTCGATCCGCGCGGCTGCGCCGTCGCACCCGGCAGCGTGTGGGCGTGAGCGGCGGGGATGTTGAGCACGGGCGGCGCGCCTGGAGGTGTGCGCTGCAGTGTGGCCGCGACCAGCGACACGACAGCCTTGTTGCCTGCGGTGTGCTGGAGGGTGTGGAGGGCCGCATGGTCGGGCCGCTCGCTACGGTCGTCGTGCGGAACCCATTTGCGCACCGCCCCGCGCGGGCGCGGTCGGGCGGCGACCGCTCGCCCCAAAGCGGGCGCGAACTCCTTGTCGGACCTTCCTCTCATTGCAATTCAGAGTCCCAGCCGCGGTAGGTGCCGTCAATGAGGCGACGAAACTGCCGCGAAACGCTGCCGGCCCGACGATCCCGATCAGAGCAGTGAGCCCAACGCCTCCGGAGTGAGCCCCTCGAGCGATTCCTGGAACGTCCGACCGGGACCCTCGGGCACCGGCACGTGGTTCGGGACGACCAGGACGCGACAGCCGGCGGCCTCCGCCGAACGCGCTCCGGTCGGTGAGTCCTCGATGGCGATGCAGTCCGCGGGGTCGACGCCGAGCGCGGCCGCAGCCGTGAGGTAGGCCTCCGGGTGGGGCTTGCCCTGGCTGACCATGTCACCGGTGACGATCACCCGGAACGTCTCCGGTGGCAGGTGTTCGAGGATCGGCGCCACGAACCGCTGGTAGGACATCGTCACCAGCCCGCACGGGACGCCGGCGTCGCGTAGCGCCAGCAACAGCTCGCGGGCACCCGGGCACCACGGCACGGCGTGGCGGACCTGCTCGACGACGCCGTCGAGCAGCATCTCCACCACCTCCTCGGCCGTCTGCGCCAGACCGAGCTTCGCCTTGATGTACTCCCCCGACACGAGCAGGTCGTTGCCGACCAGGTGCATCGCGTCCTCGTGGGTCCACGTCCCGCCGTGGGTCTCCGCGATCTCCGACTCCGTGGCCATCCAGTACGGCTCGGTGTCGACGAGGGTGCCGTCCATGTCCCACAGGACTGCCTTGGGTTTCGAGGCTCGCTGCGCTCGCACCTCAACCACCGCTAGTCCTCGGGGTTGTAGCCGAGGTTGGGACCGAGCCAGCGCTCGGCCTCCTTCAGCGTCCAGCCCTTGCGGGTGGCGTAGTCCGCGACCTGGTCCTGGGCCAGGCGGCCCACGACGAAGTACTGCGACTGCGGGTGCGAGAAGTACCAGCCGCTGACGGCAGCACCGGGCCACATCGCCATCGACTCGGTGAGCTCGATGCCGGTGTTGGTCGTGACGTCGAGCAGCTCCCAGAGGGTCTGCTTCTCGGTGTGCTCCGGGCAGGCCGGGTAGCCGGGCGCAGGGCGGATGCCGACGTACTTCTCGCCGATGAGGGCCTCGTTGGTGAGCTCCTCGTCGGGCTGGTAGCCCCAGAACTCCTTGCGGACCCGCTCGTGCATCCGCTCCGCGAAGGCTTCCGCGAGGCGGTCGGCGAGGGACTCCAGCAGGATGGCGCTGTAGTCGTCGAGGGCTTCCTTGAACTCCATGATCTTGGCCTGGCTGCCCAGCCCGGCCGTGACCGCGAACGCGCCGACGTAGTCCGCGGCGCCGGTGGCCTTCGGTGCCACGAAGTCGCCGAGGGACCGGTTGGGGATGCCTTCGCGGTGCTCGCCCTGCTGGCGCAGGTTGCGCAGCACCTGGACGACCTCGGTGCGCTCCTCGTCGGCGTACACCTCGATGTCGTCCCCGACGGCGTTGGCCGGGAAGAAGCCGATGACGCCGTTGGCGGTCAGCCACTTCTCCTTGATCAGCCGGTCGAGCATGTCCTGGCCGTCGTCGTACAACCGGCGAGCCGCTTCGCCCGACGCCGGGTTGTTGAGGATGTCGGGGAACTTCCCCTTCATCTCCCAGGCGTTGAAGAACGGCTGCCAGTCGATGTACTCGCGCAGCTCGGAGATGTCGTAGTCGTTGAAGACCCGCACACCCTGCTGCTGCGGGACGGGCGGGACGTAGCCCTCCCAGTCGATCGGCGTCCGGTTCACCCGGGCCTTCTCCAGGGTGACGGTCGGGCGCTCGTGCTTCTGGGCGTGCCGCTCACGCAGGCTTGCGTAGTCGGCCTCGGTCGCCTCGAGCAGCGCCGGGCGCTGCTTGTCGTCGAGCAGTGCGGCGGCGACGGGGACCGAACGCGAGGCGTCCTTGACCCAGACCACCGGTCCGGTACGACGCGGCGAGACCTTGACCGCGGTGTGCGCGCGCGACGTGGTCGCGCCACCGATCAGCAGCGGGATCTCCAGGCCCTGGCGCTCCATCTCGACGGCGAAGTTGACCATCTCGTCGAGCGAGGGGGTGATCAGGCCGGAGAGGCCGATGATGTCGGCGTTGTGCTCCTTGGCGGCGTCCAGGATCTTCTGGGCAGGCACCATCACACCGAGGTCGATCACGGTGTAGTTGTTGCACTGCAGCACGACGCCGACGATGTTCTTGCCGATGTCGTGGACGTCGCCCTTCACGGTCGCCATCACGATCGTGCCGTTGGTGGTCTCGGCGTCGCCGGGCTGCTTCTCCGCCTCGATGAACGGCAGCAGGTAGGCGACGGCCTTCTTCATGACCCGGGCCGACTTCACGACCTGGGGCAGGAACATCTTGCCGGCACCGAACAGGTCACCGACGACGTTCATGCCGTCCATCAACGGGCCCTCGATGACCTCGATGGGGCGACCGCCCGCCGCGGAGATCTCCGCGCGGAGCTCCTCGGTGTCGGCCTCGACGTCGGCGTCGATGCCCTTCACCAGGGCGTGCGTGATCCGCTCGCGGACCGGCAGGCTGCGCCACTCCGCAGCCGCCGCTTCCTCCTTGGGGTCGCCGGCGTTGTTGAAGCGCTCGGCGATCTCCAGCAAGCGCTCGGCGGCGTCCTCGCGGCGGTTCAGGACGACGTCCTCGATGCGGTCCCGGAGCTCGGGGTCGATCGAGTCGTACGGCACCAGGGCGCCGGCGTTCACGATGCCCATGTCCAGGCCCGCCTTGATGGCGTGGAACAGGAACACCGCGTGGATCGCCTCGCGGACCGGGTTGTTGCCCCGGAACGAGAAGGAGACGTTCGAGATGCCGCCGGAGATGTGGACGCCGGGCAGGTTCTCCTTGATCCAGGCACACGCCTCGATGAAGTCGATCCCGTACGTCGCGTGCTCCTCGATGCCCGTCGCGAGCGCGAAGCAGTTCGGGTCGAAGATGATGTCCTCGGCCGGGAAGCCGACCTCCTCGGTCAGGATCCGGTACGCCCGGCCACAGATCTCCTTGCGGCGCTCCAGGTTGTCCGCCTGGCCCTGCTCGTCGAAGGCCATAACGACCACCGCGGCGCCGTACTTGCGGCACAACCGGGCCTCGCGGATGAACTTCTCCTCGCCCTCCTTCATGGAGATCGAGTTGACGATCGGCTTGCCCTGGACGTTCTTCAGGCCGGCCTCGATGACCTCCCACTTGGAGGAGTCGATCATCACGGGCACGCGACTGATGTCGGGCTCGGCCGCGATCAGCTTCGTGAAACGGTCCATCGCGGCGACGCCGTCGATCATGCCTTCGTCCATGTTGATGTCGATGACCTGCGCACCGACCTCGACCTGCTGCAACGCGACCGACAGGGCCGTGTCGTAGTCCTCGGCCTTGATCAGGTTGCGGAACCGGGCGGACCCGGTGATGTTGGTGCGCTCCCCGATGTTCACGAAGAGCGAGTCCTCGGTGATGTTCAGCGGTTCGAGACCGGACAGCCGGGTCGCCACGTCGATCGTCGGCAGGACGCGCGGGCTCTTGCCCTCGACGGCCTTGGCGATCTCGGCGATGTGCGCGGGCGTCGTGCCGCAGCAGCCGCCCACCAGGTTCACCAGGCCCGCGGAGGCGAACTCCTCGATGTACCCGGCCTGGCGCTCCGGCGACTCGTCGTACTCGCCGAAGGCGTTCGGCAGACCAGCGTTCGGGTAGCTCGAGACGAACGTGTCCGCGATGCGGGAGATCTCGGCCATGTAGGGCCTCATCTCCGGGGCACCCAGGGCACAGTTCAGGCCGATGGCCAGGGGCTTCGCGTGCCGCATGGCGTTCCAGAAGGCCTCGGTGACCTGCCCCGAGAGGGTGCGGCCCGAGGCATCGGTGATGGTGCCCGAGATGACGACCGGCCAGCGGCGGCCGCGCTCCTCGAACAGCGTCTCGACGGCGAAGATCGCGGCCTTGGCGTTGAGCGAGTCGAAGATCGTCTCGATGAAGATCAGGTCCGATCCACCGTCGACCAGTCCGTTGGCGGCCTCCAGGTAGGCCGCGACCAGCTGGTCGTAGGAGACGTTGCGGGCACCGGGGTCGTTGACGTCCGGGGAGATCGACGCCGTACGCGTGGTCGGGCCGAGGGCACCGGCGACGTAGCGCGGCTTCTCGGGCGTGCTCACCTTGTCGCACTCCGCCCGGGCCAGCGCGGCACCGGCGTAGTTGAGCTCGTAGGAGAGGTCGGCCATGTCGTAGTCGGCGAGCGAGACCGCGTTGGCGTTGAACGTGTTGGTCTCGAGGATGTCCGCGCCGGCCTCGAGGTATTCGCGGTGGATGCCCGCGATGATCTGCGGCTGCGTGATCGTCAGGAGGTCGTTGTTGCCCTGGACGTCGCTGGGCCAGTCCTTGAACCGTTCGCCGCGGTAGCCGGCCTCGTCGGGCCGGTCGCGCTGGATGGCCGTGCCCATGGCGCCGTCGATGACCAGGATCCGCTCGCCGAGCGCGCGCGTGAGCTCGTCGGTGCAATCGGGGCGGATGTTCGGCTCCCAGGCGTTCACGTACATTCCTTCCGTAACGGAAGGCGTCCTTGCTCTGGCCGAGCGTGGCGGACCAGACCTCGTGATCTGCATCCGTTGCAACGCCTCTCGACTTCTGCAGATGGTACCGGGAACCGGGGACTAGGCTCGGCATTGTGATGGAGATCGAGACGGTCCCCGAGCTCGTGCGTCCGGTGGTCATCGCTGCGTTCGAGGGTTGGAATGACGCCGCAGAGTCCGCAACAGCCGTGGTCGACCACCTCATGAAGGTGTGGCACGCGCGGGTGGTGGCCGTGATCGACCCGGACGAGTACTACGACTTCCAGGTCAATCGGCCGGTCGTCGGGATCGACGAGAACGGCTTCCGCAAGCTCAACTGGCCCAGTACGCACGTCGCCGTCGCCTCACCGCCGGACCTGGACCGCGACGTCATCCTGATCCGTGGCATCGAGCCGAACATGCGCTGGCGGCAGTTCACGGCCGAGCTGCTCTCGACGATCGACGACCTCGGCGGCGAGCTGCTGATCACCCTGGGTGCGCTGCTCTCCGACAGCCCGCACACCCGGCCCATCCCCGTGTCGGGGTCCTCGACCGAGCCCGACCTGATGGACCAGCTCTCCCTGGAGCAGTCCACCTACGAGGGGCCGACCGGCATCGTCGGCGTGCTGCAGGACGCCTGCGCCCGGATCGATCTCCCCGCCGTGTCGTTCTGGGCAGCCGTCCCCCACTACGTCGCGCAGCCTCCCTGCCCGAAGGCGACCCTGGCGCTGCTGGTGCGCCTGGAGGACCTGTTCGAGACACCGATCCCGCTCGGCGACCTGCCCGAGGAGGCCCGGGCGTGGGAACGCGGCGTCGACGAGCTCGCCGAGGAGGACGAGGACATCGCCGACTACGTCCGCGAGCTCGAGGAGTCGCGCGACACCGTCGACCTCCCCGAAGCCTCGGGCGAGGCGATCGCGCGGGAGTTCGAGCGCTACTTGAAGCGCCGGGACGACGACTGAGTCAACTGGCCGAGCGCGTCTCCGACGCAGGGACGGGCAGCAAGCTGCCGCCGACGCCTCCCGCCGCGCTGCCGGCTAGAGGCTGAGGCCGAGCGCTGCGTCGAGGACGGGCAGCAGGGTCATCGACGCCTCGGTGTCGCTGTTGTCCGCGAGTCCGTCGGTGCCGAGGGTCGCCTTGACCCATGCGTCGACCGCGGCGGTGGCCCGCGGGGCGTCCAGGTCGTCGGCCAGCGCGGCCAGGATCTCCTGGACGACGGGCGCCGCCGGAGCGCCGTCGCCCAGCGCGAGCGCGCGGCGCAGGTCGGCGATGTCGTCGACGGCCGTCCAGAGCTGGTCGTCGGTCCACTCCCAGTCGGTGCGGTAGTGGTGGCGCAGCAACGCGAGGCGGATCGCCATCGGGTCGATGTCGCTGTTGCGCAACGCTGACACGAAGACGAGGTTGCCCAGCGACTTCGACATCTTCTGGCCGTCGTACGCGACCATGCCGGCGTGGCTGTAGGCCTTGGCGAAGCGCTCGCCCGTGGCCACCTGGACGTGGCCGGCACACATCTCGTGGTGCGGGAAGACCAGGTCGCTGCCGCCGCCCTGGACGTCGAACCCGGACCCGAGGTGCTGGAGCGCGATGGCGGCGCACTCGATGTGCCAGCCGGGCCGGCCCTTGCCGAACGGGCTGTCCCACGACGGCTCGTCCTCGCGTTCGCCGCGCCAGACCACGCAGTCGAGCGGGTCCTTCTTGCCCGGGCGGTCCGGGTCGCCGCCACGCTCGGCGAAGAAGCGGAGCATCGTCTCGCGGTCGTAGCGGGACTCCTCGCCGAAGGCGGGGTCGGCTGCCACCGAGAAGTAGAGGTCGGACTCGACGCGGTACAGCGAGCCGCCCGCGTCCAGGCGCTGGAGCAGCTCGATCACGAGCGGGATGGACTCCACCGCGCCGACGTACTCGACCGGAGGAAGCACCCGCAGGGCCTCCATGTCGTGGCGGAAGAGCTCCGTCTCGCGCTCGGCGAGCTCGACCCAGTCGACGCCGACCTTGGTGGCCCGCTCGAGCAGCGGGTCGTCGACGTCGGTGACGTTCTGGACGTATCGGACGTCATGCCCGGCGGTGCGCCAGGCGCGGTTGAGCAGGTCGAACGCGATGTAGGTGTTGGCGTGACCGATGTGCGTGGCGTCGTACGGCGTGATGCCGCAGACGTAGAGGCGCGCGGGACCGTCGGGGCTCGTCTCCACCTTGGTGCCGGTGGAGGTGTCGTGGAGGACGACCGGAGGGCCGGTGACCGGTAGGACCGGGATGCCCGGTGCGTTCCATGCGCGCATGGGGCTGATGCTAGTTGCTGGATCCAGCGCCAACCGCACTGGTCAGAACGGCGGCCAGGGAATGGCCGGCCCGTGACGGGACGGTCCGGGCAGCTCACCGGCCGCGAGGAGCCGCTGGGTTCGTCGTTCGAGCGCCTCGATCTCGTGCTCCGCGAGGTGGAACCCCAGCTGTTCGCCGAGGTCACCGCGGATGTCGGCCAGCAAGGCGCGTACGACGGCCGCCTCGTCATCGGCCAGCGCCGAGCCCGCCCACCCCCACAGGACCGTGCGGAGTTTCGGATCATGGTGGAAGGCGACTCCGTGGTCGACACCGAGGCGGCGGCCGTCGCTCATCGCCAGCACGTGGCCGCCCTTGCGGTCGGCGTTGTTGACGATGACGTCGTAGACCGCCATCCGGCGCAACGCAGCGGTGTTCTCGTGCACGAGGGAGATCGGCCGGTCGCGGTCGTCGAGCCCGTCCATGACGGCGATCCAGCCGTCCGGGGTCTCCCCCGCGGCGACGAGGGTCACCGCGTCCTGTTCGGGGTCGACCTCCTGCCACTCCTGGAACATGCCGGGACCGTGCGGTCCCTCGTCCCACCAGGTGCGGGGAACGATGTCCCAGCCGCTGGCGGCGGAGACGAGGTGGGCGGCGATCTCGCGGTGGGCGAGCGAGCCGTCGGGGAAGTCCCAGAGCGGGCGCTCCCCCGCGACCGGCTTGTAGACGACCTCGCGGCCGTCGAGGTCCCCGAGGAACGTCGCGTTCGAGGCCGGCATGATCCGGCCCTTGATCGTCAGGTCACCCACGGTGCCGGATCAGGGGTCGCGTCGCTTGAACCCGTTGGCCCGCACACACAGGTGGCCGTCGGGGTCGATGGGGTGGCCGCAGAACGGGCACGACGGACGGCCGGCGCCGATGATCGACTCGGCTCGCTGCACGAAGGCCCGAGCCTGGCCGGGCTCGAGGCGGACCAGGAGCATCTCCGCGGGGTCATCGCCGTCGGACAGCTCCGCCGGCTCCTCCCCGATCGGGAACACCTCGATCACCACGCGCTCGTCCTCGGGGTCCCAGGAGAGGGTCATGGTCCCGGCGCGGAACTCCTCCTCGATCGGCAGGGCCATCGGCGCATCGTCGATCAGAGCCAGTGGCGCCACCGCCGGTACGACGACGCGGGCGGTGCCCTCCGCGATCACCTCGTCGAGCAGCTCGTCGACGCGCTGTGCCAGCGCTTCGACCTGCTGCTTCTCCAGTGCGACCGAGACGATCCGCTTCCCGTCGACCGCCTGGATGAAGAAGGTGCGACTGCCGGGCTCGCCCACCGTGCCGGCGACGAAGCGCTCGGGCGGGTCGAAGGAGTGAACGATCGGCATGGAAGAACCCTAGCGAGGCCTGGTCACGACGGTCCCGCGCCGCCTCCGACGACCGCTCCGGACGCGCCGCCTGCATCCTTCGCGGGGGGTGCTGCCAGCCACGAGAGGTCACCTTCGTGGGTGTTGGTCGCCAGTACGTGCGGCCGGTCGGGGCCGTAGCGGATGACGGAGATCGACGCCGGGTCGACGTTGATCCGCTGGAACAGGTCCAGGTGCATGCCGAGGGCGTCGGCGAGCAGCGACTTGATGATGTCGCCATGGCTGACCGCCACCCAGACCGCGTGTGCACCGTGCTGTTCGGTCACTTCGGCGTCCAGCCGTCGTACGGCGGAAACGGCCCGGTGCTGCATCGCGACCATCGACTCGCCGCCGGGGAAGGTCACGGCGGACGGTTGGTGCTGGACGGTGCGCCACAGCGGTTCCTTGAGGAGGACCTTGATCGCCTGGCCCTGCCAGTCGCCGTAGTCGCACTCGGCCAGCGCGCGCTCGGTCCGGGCGCGGGTCGTCGGGTGTCCGGCCGCCTTCTGGGCTGCTCCCACCGCCGCGGCGGTCTGGCGGCAGCGTTCCTGGGGGCTGGTGACCAGCCGGACGACGGGCACCGACGCGATGCGTTCTCCTGCCGCACCGACCTGCTCGATGCCCCGGTCGTCCAGGACGACCCCGGGCGTGCGCCCGGCCAGGACGCCGGACGCGTTGGCGGTGGTGCGCCCGTGGCGGACGAGCAGCAGGGTGGCCATGTCGGGGAGCCTAGCCACTACCGTTGCCTCGTGATCGTCGACAGCGCCGTCTACCGCCACGGTCAGCGGGTGCCGGTCGAGTGCACCCCGCACGACTACCAGGCGCTCCGCGAGGCCGCGCAGAACGAGCACGACTTCGTCTGGGTGGGCCTGTACGAACCCAGCCACATCGAGCTGGCGGAGATCGCCGACGCGTTCGGACTGCACCCGCTCGCCGTCGAGGACGCGGTCGTGGCCCACCAGCGGCCCAAGCTGGAGCAGTACGAGTCCAGCCTCTTCCTGGTCCTCAAGACGCTCTGGTACGTCGACGAGGACGACGCCGTCGAGACCGGCGAGATCAACATGTTCATCGGCCCCGACTTCGTGATCACGGTCCGGCACGGTCGTGGTTCCTCGCTCAGTGATGCGCGGCGAGCCCTCGAACAGAAGCAGGCCGTGCTCGACCACGGCCCGTCCGCCGTCGTGTACGCCGTCTGCGACGCCGTGGTGGACGGCTACACCGGTGTTGTCGCCGAGCTGCAGACCGACGTCGACGAGGTGGAGACCTCCGTCTTCTCCAACAACCGCACCAGCGACGCCAACCGCATCTACATCCTCAAGCGCGAGCTCTCCGAGGTACGACGGGCGGTGCTCCCGCTGCGTGAGCCGATGCGGCGCTTCACCGCCGGCGCGGTGGCGTTGATCGAGCCCGAGTCAGCGCCCTTCTTCCGCGACGTCAGCGACCACCTGCAGCAGGCCGCGGACGAGATCGACACCCTCGACGGGCTGCTGTCGACCGCCTTCGACGCGCACCTGGCCCGGGTCGCGGTCCAGCAGAACGACGACATGCGCAAGATCTCCGCGGGGATCGGGCTGGCAGCCGTGCCGACGCTGATCGCCGGCGTCTACGGCATGAACTTCGACCACATGCCGGAGCTGCACTGGTTGATGGGCTACCCGTTCGCGCTGGCGCTCATGTTCGGCGTGTCGTTCGCGCTGTTCCTGTTCTTCAAGCGCTCCGGCTGGCTCTAGGTAGACCCGGCCATCACGCCTGCCCCCAGGCCCGCTCTCAGGCGTTGACCACGCCCGCGCCGAGCAGCACGAGCACCGCGGTGCCCAGCAGCACGCGGTAGACCACGAACGGCGTGTAGGAGTTCTTGCTGACGTAGCGCAACAGCCAGGCGATGGCGGCGTACCCCACGACGAAGGACACGACCAGTGCGGTGATCGTCGGGCCCCAGCCGTAGTCGGCCTCGCCCGGGTGGGCCTTGCCCACGTCCGAGATCTCCTTGAGCTCGAACAGCCCGGCACCGACCACGGCCGGGATGGCGAGCAGGAAGGCGAACCGCGTGGCCGCCTCGCGGTCGTAGCCGAGCAGGCGACCCATCGAGAGCGTGGCGCCGGAGCGGGAGACGCCCGGGATCAGGGCCAGCGCCTGCGCGCCGCCCATCAGGCCGGCGTCGCGCAGCGTCATCTGCTTGATCTGGCGATCGGTCTTGCCGATCCGGTCCGCGAACCCGAGCACCAGGCCCATCACGATCAGCGCGCAGCCGATGATCCAGAGGTTGCGGAAGTCCTTCTCGATGATGTCCTTGAGCACGATGCCGAGAACCACGATCGGCATCGAACCGACGATGATGTACCAGCCCATCCGGGCGTCGAGCGCGCCGCGGTACTCCGGCTTGAACAGCGACAGCGTCCACGCCTTGGCGATCCGCCAGATGTCCTTGCGGAAGTAGAGCAGGACGGCCAGCTCGGTACCGATCTGGATCACGGCGGTGAAGGCTGCGCCGGGGTCGCCCCAACCGAAGAGCTCTGGGAAGAAGCGCAGGTGCGCGCTGCTCGAGATGGGCAGGAATTCGGTCAGGCCCTGGAGAACACCGAGGAACACCGCTTGCAGGAAGTCCGCCACAACGCAGCATCCTAGGTATCTCTCGGCGTGCCCGAGCACGCGACCCTCGGCTGGCCGGATACCTTGTCCGTCATGCAGCAGCGGTACGTCGGCGCCAGCGGACTCCAGGTGTCGCGGCTCGCCCTGGGCTCGATGACGTGGGGCAAGGACACGGACGAGCACGAAGCGCGGGACCAGCTGGCCGCGTACGTCGAGGCCGGTGGCACCACGATCGACACAGCGGCCGGATACACCGACGGTCGCTCCGAGGAGCTGATCGGCTCCCTGCTCGGTGACGTCGTCCGGCGCGACGAGGTCGTGCTGGCGACCAAGGCCGGCATCTCGAGGCGCGGCAACGAACGGATCACCGACACGTCGCGCGGCGCGCTGCTGCGGGCCCTCGACACGTCGCTGAAGCGCCTGCGCACCGACCACGTCGACCTGTGGCAGGTCCACATCTGGACCGACGTCGTCCCGCTCGAGGAGACCTTGGGTGCGCTCGACCACGCGGTCAGCAGCGGGCGGGCGTCGTACGTCGGGATCTCGAACTACAACGGCTGGCAGACCGCCCGGGCGGTGACGCTGCAGGAAGCTGTCCCGGGTCGTGCCCGGATCGCGTCGACCCAGGTCGAGTACTCCCTGGTGAACCGCCGCATCGAGCGCGAGGTCCTCCCCGCCGTCGAAGCCCTCGGACTCGGGGTCTTCCCGTGGTCCCCCCTCGGTCGCGGTGTGTTGACCGGCAAGTACCGCACCGGCACCCCGTCGGACTCGCGCGCTGCCTCCCCCGTGTTCGCCGGTTTCGTCGAGGCCTACCTGGACGACCGGAGCCGCGGCATCGTGGAAGCCGTGGTCCGCGCGGCCGACGGTCTCGGGTGGTCCCCTCTCGAGGTGGCCCTCGTCTGGGTTCGCGACTCCCCCGGCGTGACCGCGCCGATCGTCGGTGCCCGCACCGCGGCGCAGCTCAAGGTCGCGCTGGACGCCGAGGCGAAGACGTTGCCGCCGGAGATCCGCGCGGCCCTCGACGACGTCTCCGGATCGGCCGCATGAGCCACGCCCTGCTCCGGCCCGGCTTGATGCGCGGGCTGGGACGTGGGGTGGAGTGGGAGTTCGACCGGGTCGTCTTCGACCGGGACTTCTCCCGCAACGTGGTCGCCAAGCTGCTCGTCGAGCGCGCCGAGCACGGTGGCTGGGAGCTGGACCGTGTCCAGATCGGGCCGGACGGCAAGCGCCGGATCGTGCTGCGCCGCAAGATCATCCGGGCCGTGCGAACCGCCTAGGCTTCCGAGAGGAACCGGTCCATCACGCGCGCCCCGAACTCGAGCGCGTCGACGGGGACCCGCTCGTCCACGCCGTGGAACAGCGCGGTGAAGTCGAGGTCCTCGGGCAACCGCAGCGGCGCGAACCCGTAGGAACGCATGCCGAGCTTCGTGAAGTGCTTGGCGTCGGTGCCGCCGCTCATCAGGTACGGCGCCACGATCGCGCCCGGGTCCTCCGCGAGCAGGCTCCTGGTCATCGCGTCGACCAGCGGGCCGTCGTACGGCATCTCCCAGGGGGGCTGCTTCGAGAGGTAGTCGATCTCGATGCCCTCACCGGTCAGCTCGGCGAGGGTCGCGAAGAACTCGTCCTCGAACCCGGGCAGGAAACGCCCGTCGACATGGGCGCTGGCCTCGGTCGGGATGACGTTGACCTTGTAGCCCGCATCCAGCATGGTCGGGTTCGTCGAGTTCCGCAGGACGGCACCCAGCATCCGGGCCGCACCGCCGAACTCCTCGACCAGGGCCTGCGCGTTCTCGGGCGTGGCCTCCGTGCCGGCGATGTCGGCGACGGTGGCGAGCAAGGTCTTCATCGTCGGCGTCAGGCGCACCGGCCAGTCATGGGCGCCGATCCGCGCGACCGCGGCAGCCAGGCGGGTGACGGCGTTGTCGTGGTTGATCATCGATCCGTGGCCTGCCCGGCCGCGGGCGGTCAACCGCATCCAGGCCATGCCCTTCTCGGCGGCCTCGATCAGGTAGAGCCGCTGCCCGCGGACGGTGGTGCTGAAGCCGCCGACCTCGCCGACGGCCTCGGTGCACCCCTCGAACCACTCGCGGTGGTCACGGATCAGGAGTTCCGCGCCCTGGTGGCCGCCCGCTTCCTCGTCAGCGGTGAAGCAGAGCACCACGGGGCGGTCCGGGACTCGCCCTGACCGCTGGCGGGCGCGGACCACCGAGAGCAGCATCGCGTCGAAGTCCTTCATGTCGACGGCCCCGCGTCCCCAGACGTACCCATCGTGCACCTCGCCGCTGAACGGGTGGACCTGCCAGTCCTCGGCGGCCGCGGGTACGACGTCGAGGTGGCCGTGCAGCAGGAGGGCGTCGCTGCGGTCGCTGGTCCCGCCCCACCGCGCCACGACGTTGGCGCGGCCCGGCGCGGTCTCGATGATCTCCGCCGCGATCCCGACCTCGTCGAGCAACCCGGCGACGTACTCCGCCGCCTTGCGCTCCCCCGGACCTTCGGCAGAGCCGTAGTTCGAGGTGTCGATCCGGATCAGCTCACGACAGAGATCGACGACTTCACCAGCGACATCCAGGGCGCCATCGGCGCGGTGAAGACCGTCCATGGCCTCATCGTTGCACGGCGCCGGAGCGATACCGTGGGAGCGTGACTCCTCCCGACGAGTGGAAGACCTACAACCCGGACCCGTCCCCGGAGGGAGAGCCCGCCGGGAAGATCGAGCCGTACCGGCCGCCTGCTCCGCCGACTCCCCCGACGAAGCCGCGCACGATCAAGCAGCGCACCGTCCTGCGGCGGAGTCCGGCTCTGCCCCTGCTCCTGGTCGGCGCCGCTGTGCTCGGGGCGGTCGGGTGGGGCGTCGTCTCGATCGCCAGGTCCGCCTTCGACGGCGGCGAACCGCAGACGGTCGAGGGCTTCGCCAGCATGCTCGAGGACCTCGAGGAGGAGACCGGCTCCACGGAGGTCTTCGAGGCCGTGGTCTATCCCGAGTACGCCGTCGTCGACGTGCCCGTCGCACCCAACGACGAGCGGGAGATCAGCTACCGCTGGGGCGGCAGCCTGAGCGAGTCGACGAAGGGCACCAGCGACGACGAGGTCTTCGACCTGGCCGACATCGACGCCACGCACTTCGCAGACATGTGCGACGAGGTGGCGACGCTGATCGACGACCCGGGTGACTGCTACCTGATCATCCGCAAGCCCGACGACACGTTCCCCGACCGTGCCAACGTCTGGATCTCGGCCTACGTCTCCAACGAATTCAGCCAGAACGCGTCCATCAACTACGACCTGGAGGGCAACGAGGTCGACCGGAGCGAGGACTGACCTACGGTTCCTTGCGCCACGGTCGGATCGCTTCCAGCTGGGCAGCAAGGCCGAGCAGGAGACCCTCGCCACCGGGCCTGGCCACGACCTGGACCGCGAGCGGCGTACTCCCCGTCCCCGTGCCCGCCGGTACGACGATCGCGGGCCACCCGGCAAGGTTCCACGGCGCAGCGAACGGCGCGTGGCGTGCGTCCGAGATCACGTTGGCGAGCCATCCTCGCTCCGACCACGCGGCCGACGACTTCGGATAGCGCGCGAGCGCCGGGGTCAACAGGACGTCGTGGTCGGCGAAGAGCCGCTCGGCGCGAGCGATCCAGGCCGCTCGTCCCTTCTCCTTGGGGAGACCGGCCTTGAGGACCATCCGCCCCACTGCGGCATGGCGCCGCGTGCGCTTCGCCATCTGGCCACGATCCACGAGCCACTGCGCATCCAGCTCCGTACCGGCGGTCCAGCGCGCGATCTCGCTCGCGGCGAGGGTCTGTCCGTACCTCGGGTCGGCCTCGCTGACCGTGTGGCCGGCGGACCGCAGCAGGTCGGCGGTCGACACGGCGGCTCCCCGCCAGTCCTTGTGCAGCGGGTTCAGGGGCATCGGCACCTTGGTTGAGAGGGCGATGCGCAGGGCGCGTGGCTCCTGCAGCTCTGCGAGATCCGGTCGGTCGGCCATCACCGAGAGCACGAGGGCCGCATCGCCCACCGTCGTGGCCAGCGGTCCGTTCTCGGACATGTCGAACCAGGAGCCGTTGCCGAGCTCGGCCGGTACGACGCCGCGGCCGGGCTTGATGCCCACGAGACCGCAGCAGGCGGCGGGGATCCGGATCGATCCCATGCCGTCGTTGCCGTGCGCGACAGGGACCATCCCCGCCGCGACCGCTGCCGCCGACCCGCCGGAGGACCCGCCGGGCGTGCGGCCCAGGTCCAGCGGGTTGCGGGTCACGCCGAAGGTCGAGTCGGTCGCGCCGAAGACGCAGAGCTCGGGCACCCGGGTCAGGCCGACGACCACGGCACCCGCCGCCCGCAGGCGTCGTACGACTTCGTGGTCTGTCTCCTGTGGCGCTGGATCGCTGCCCGCCGCGCCGTCGCGCATCGGCTCTCCGGCGACCTGGACGTTGTCCTTGATCGCGATCGGGACCCCGGCGAGGGGAAGGACCGATCGATCCGACCTTCGGTCCACGGCATCGGCCTCGTCGAGGGCGCGATCGGCGCGGACGACCTGGAAGGCACCCACCGGACCGTCGAGGTCCACGATGCGATCGAGTGCCGACCGGGTGTGGTCGCGTGCTGAGGTCTCGCCGGCGCGGACGGACGCCGCGATCTGGCTGGCGGTCATCGTCATTGCGGCAGGCTAGCTGCCAGAGCGGTGCCCGCCACATGTGCGGTGGCGAGCGCTGCTGGTCACGTCAGATCCTCGATCAATCGGTCGATCTCCTTGGAGTCCATCCCGTCGCGGAAGTAGAGATCGAGGCGCCCCTCGATCTCCACCCCGACGACCTGGGCGGAGTCCTGGTCGTCGATGCTGTGAACGCGCACCGACTCGACCCTGTCGCCCTCCTGGCTGGCGCCGCCGTCGTCGGCACACGCAACCAGGTCGCCTGGTCCGAGATCACGATCGGCGACACCCAGGTCCGACGAGGCGTAGCTGAGATACGTCTCGTCTCGGAACCTCAGAGCCTGCGTGCAGTCGCCTTCCCCAGCAGATTCACCACAGCCCGTGGCGGCCAACAGGGTGCAGACGAACAGCGCCGCCATCGCGACCGTCGGCGGGGCGCTCATCCCTTCGATTCCGGGTCCCTTTCGAAGTGCGCGCTGACAGGCACGAATCGTGCCTTCGATGGCAACGTCTTGTTCGGCCATCGGAACGCGGGGCGTTCGAGCCAGTTCGCAATCCGCGTGCGGCCCGAGCACGTCAACGAGCTCAGCAAGTGACCCCGAACCTAGGTTCGCCGCCTGATCTCGTCAACCGTCGGTGCAAGCCACCTGTGGGAATCTGGTCCGGGCACCAGCGGACCACCTGGACTCGCGAAACTGGCGAATCGGCACTGTGCGGCGACCTGGGCTCCGCTGGTGCTCCGTGCACCAGAACGCACTGTGGCCCCTGCTGCGTTTCCGCAGGTCAGAGGCCACATCACGTTGGTGTCCGAGGGGGGACTTGAACCCCCACGCCCTAATACGGGCACTAGCACCTCAAGCTAGCGCGTCTGCCAATTCCGCCACCCGGACGAGTGCGTGGAAACGTTAGCAAAGGGTGGCCGCGGACACCGCATCGGGGACCCCCTTGTCGGTCGTCGTCCTTGAACGGTGACCACGCGCGTGCAACCTTGGGAGGGGTCTCTGACCTCGAACCGGGAAGGCAACCATGCTCACCCTGACTGAGAACGCCTGCACGATCGTCAAGCAGATGACCGATGTGTCCACCGTGCCGGACACCGCTGGACTCCGCATCACCGCCGCCGAAGCGGGATTCACCGTGGTGGCGAGTGAGGAACCAGCGGCCGGGGACCGCGTCGTGGAACAGGACGGAGCGACGGTCTTTCTCGACCCGAAGGCAGCCGAGCAGCTCGATGCGATGGTGCTCGACGCCGGCGTGGACGACACGGGCGCCGTGCAGTTCGGGCTGATGGCCCAGGCCTGATCCTCCCCCAGGGGGTCACGTCTGGGATCGTGGGCACATGCAGCAGCTGCGTGTCGCCTTCGTCTCCGGCGTGACCCCCGACAAGTGGGCCCGTGCCTGGCGCGAGCGCAACCCCCGGATCCGGCTCGAGCTGCAGCCCATCGAGCAGGACCAGCAGCGCGCCGTACTCGATGACGGCACCGCCGACATGGTGATCGCCCGACTGCCCGTCGACCTCGAGTCGCCCACCCCCCTCCACTGTGTGAAGTTGTACGACGAGGTGCCGGTCGTGGTCGCGGGCCTGGAGCACTTCGTGGCGGCTGCCGACGCCGACTCGCCGATCCCGCTGGAGGACCTGGGCGAGGAGCAACTGGTCCTGCCGCACCCGTCCGGCTGGACGCCGAGCGTCGACCAGCTCGCGTTCCCGCCGATGTCCGTGAAGGACGCCATCGAGGTGGCTGCCTCCGGTACCGGGATCGTCATCGTGCCGATGTCCGTGGCGCGCCTCCACCACCGCAAGGACGTGGTCCAGCGTCCCGTCGACCTGGAGCCGACGAGCGTGGCCCTGCTGTGGCTGCGCTCCGCCGACAGCGACGTGCACCAGGACTTCGTGGGGGTGTCGCGCGGGCGACGGCCCAGCAGCAGCCGCTGATCAGCCGAATTCGGCCGCGACCCACTCCCCCAGCACCCGCGCGCTCCGGTCCACCATCGCGACCCATTCGAGCGCGGTCTCGTCCGCGTTGTCGGACACGTGCTTGACCAGCCGGACCGGGACGCCGAACTCCTGCGCCACGTAGGCGAACGCGTAGCCCTCCATGTCGACCAGGTGCGCCTGATCCGCGAGCCGTGCCCGCACGACCGGATCGGTCACGAAGACATCGCCGGTCGCGAGCACGGTCGGACTCGCGCCGACGACCAGACGCTCGCGCGGGTCGTAGCCGAGCGCGCGGATGGCGTCGGCGTTGATGTCGTGGTTGAGGACCGTCCCGACCTCGAACAGCCCGTCGGTGCCGTCGCGCAGGGCGCCGGCGGTGCCGATGTTGACGACCACCAGGTCGGCCAGGTCGCCGCGAGCCGCGAGATGGCGGGCGAGTGACGTGGCGGCAGCGGTCTTGCCGAGGCCGGTCACCAGGATCTCGAACCCGGCAGGGACATGGACGGCTTCGGCCGCGGTCGCGGCAACGATCAGGGGGCGCGGCACGGCAGACAATCTAGCGACACCGCAACGGGCAGGATGGACCCGTGACCACCTCGTCCTCCCTGCCCCCGACAACCGTGACCTCGGTCGCTCCCGGACGGGTGAACCTGATCGGCGAGCACACGGACTACAACCACGGACTCTGCCTCCCCTATGCGATCCCGCTCGCGTGCACCGCGACGCTGACGGTCCGTGAGGACCGCGGGCTCACGATCGCCAGCGACAAGGGCGAGCCGTGGTCAGGGTCGCTGGACGACGTGTCGGCGCGTGCCGTGACCGGCTGGACGTCGTACGTCGCCGGGGTGATCTGGGCGCTGGGCCAGGACGGGTGGCAGGTGCCCGGCCTCGACATCACGATCTCCTCGACCATCCCGCTCGGGGGTGGGCTGTCCAGCTCCGCCGCGCTGGAGTGCGCGGTCGCGGTCGGACTCGCCGGCCTCCTCGGGCACGAGCTGGACACCGCCGCACGCCTGCACCTCGCCGAGGCCTGTCGCCGTGCCGAGACGGAGTACGTCGGTGCGCCCACCGGTGGCATGGACCAGCTCGCGAGCCTGCTGGGTGCCGTCGACCAGGCCGTGCTGATCGACTTCGCCGACCCGACCAACCCGTCGGCCGTGCCGGTCACGTTGCCGTTCAGTGAAGCCGGCCTCACGGTCATCGTGACCGACACCGGAGTGCGCCACTCCCTGGCCGACGGCGACGGCGGGTACGCCCAGCGACGTGCCGAGTGCGAAGCGGCGGCCACGACACTGGGGGTCGCATCACTGCGAGAAGCGACAACAGCCGATCTCGACGTCCTGACTGACCCGGTCGAGCGCGCCCGCACCCGGCACGTGGTCACGGAGAACGCTCGAGTCCGCGGCGTCGTGGCTGCCGTCGACACACAGGACTGGGTCGCGCTCGGGCGCCTCCTGGAGGAGTCCCATGCCTCGTTGCGGGACGACTTCGCCGTGTCCTGCCCTGAACTGGATGCCGCAGTCGACGCCGCACTTCGTTCCGGTGCTCTGGGGGCACGGATGACGGGCGGTGGGTTCGGCGGTTGCTCGATCGCACTGGTCCCCGTCGCCGAGGCCGAGCAGGTGAAGCTGAGCATCGACCACGTCTACGGGTTGCGCGGGTGGCAGCCGCCCCTGCACCACGAGCTGGCCCCTTCGGCCGGCGCCGGGCTCAGCCCTGGCGGCTCGGCTCCGGGATGAGGCAGAACGACCCGTCCGAGAACCCCGAGGGACGCACGCCGAGCGCCTGATTTAGCCGTGCCCGCTGGTTCTCCCAGGCGATCTCGGCCGCGAGCTCGGTCAGCTGCGCCCGGGTGAAGCGTTCGTTGAGACGCGCCCGCAGTTCGTCGGGAACCTCCGCCGGCGACGCCGAGATCGCCGCGGAGAACGCGACCACGAGCTGTTCGTCGGCGCTGAGCGCCGGGTTGCCGTCGGGCTCCAGCAGCGCAGCGAGCTTCTCGTCGGAGATGCCTTCCGTGCGCGCGATCTCGGCGCCGATGTCCAGGCAGTACTCGCAGTTCACGATCATCGCCGCCTTGGCGATCGCGAGCGTCTTGAGCGCAGCAGGGAGCCGTCCCATCAACATCAGGGACGACTCGTAGGTTCCCTGTGCGACGAGAAGCTGCGGGCGTCGTACCAACCAGCCGTAGAGGTCGCCGCGGTTGCGCTTCGCCTTGCGCATCACCTTCAGGTAGACCCAGATTCGCTTCAGGATGCCCATGCCATGGCCTTTCGGTGAGTGGTGAGGACGATCAGGACCAGTCCGGCCGCCACTTCGGCGCCGAGCAGGACCACGTTGAGGACGTCGTTGACGGCCGGGAGCAGCGGCGAGGGATGCGCGGCGTGATACATCAGGTGCGGGACGCTGAAGATCAGGTGGGCGATCGCCGCCATCCGGATCTCGGGGGCTCCTCCGAACACGCAGGCGCCCAGCAGGAGAAGGCCGATCGCCAGGAACCCGGCGCCCGCGTCGGTCACCAGGTGCTGGTTGTACGGCGGTTCGGCTGCCACGAGCGCCGGACCCAGGCCCGGGAAGTTGTCGAACCAGCCGCGCGGGCTCAGTGACGCCCAGACGCCGATCACGGTCTGGGGAACGGCGAGCACGATGCCGAACGCCCGCACGGGCGTCCCTGGGGAGGGTGTCGTCATGCCCGTTCTTCGCGGGAACGGCGCGAGGTGTCACGTCGGTCCCACCACCAGGCCGCGATCAGCAGCAGTCCGAGCGTGCCTTCGGTGACATGCAGGATGGCGCCGGCGGCGAACTCCCCGATCTCGCCGAGACCGTGCACGCCGAGGCTCAACGCGAGCGGGGAACAGGTCAGGACCGACACGCCCGCCCACGACCGGCGCACGGCCGCGGCCAGCGCGCAGACCCCTGCCGCCGTCATGGCCAGGGCACCCTCGAAGTAGGCGTGGGGGCCGTGGGGCTCGCCGAGGTTCTCCGCGATCCAGTCCCCCGCGATGATGTTGCCCAGCGCCTGGAACACGAACGCGAAGGCAAGGGCGGCGGCGACGGCGCTCAGGACCAGGCTGGGCCGGTCCTCCAGGAAGGGCCGTTCACGCGCCGGGACCTTCGCTGGCGCTGGAGCAGCGGCTGGCCGCATCGATGCATCGATGCGCGCAACGAGGGAGGCAGGGGGCGTCGGTCGTGCCGCGGCAGCAAGCCAGAGCACTCCCGGGTCAGCGTCCGAGCCGGCACGGCCGGACAGGACGTCATCGATCGACGTGTCCAGGATCTCGGCATCGAAGTCGTCAGACATCGCCCATCACCTCCCGCAACCGGCCGATTCCGCGGTGCAACAACATCCGAGCCGCACTCGGAGTGACGCCGAGGATCTCCGCGATCTCGGTCGAGTTGAGCTCGCTGCCGAACCGGAGGGCCACGGCTTCCCGCTCCCGCGGCGTCAACACACCCAGCCGGCGTCGTACCTCGTCGGCACCGAGGCGCCTCAGCACCTCGCCCTCGGGATCGTCGTCAGCCACCCCCTCGCCGAGGCCGGATGCCGCGAGGTCGGTCGGGAACTCCCGGCCGGTTCGGCGCCACCAGTCGGCGATCGTGTGGCGGGCAATGCCGATCAGCCAGCCGCCGACGCGGCCGCGGCTGGCGTCGTACCCCGACCAGGACCGCATCGCTCGTTCGAAGACCTGGCTCGTCACGTCCTCCGCATCGGTGTCGCTGGGCAGCCGCAGGCGCACGTAGCGCCAGACGGGCGTCACGTGTTCTGCGTACACCTCGGCGAACCCGCCGTCTGAGGTCTGCTGCATTCCGCTCCTACTTCGCGCGACGGCACCACGGTGTCACGTCCCATCCCGAAAAATGTGGAGGGCCCGCCCCGCAGAGCGCGGGACGGGCCGACCAGCAATGCTCAGCTGCTGATGCTCAGCTCACTTGAGCTCGGCGCTCGAGAGGTTGAGCACCCGGCGAGCCACGATCAGCTGCTGGATCTGCTGGGTGCCCTCGAAGATGTCGAGGATCTTCGAGTCGCGGGCCCACTTCTCGAGCAGCTCGGTCTCGCTGTAGCCGATGGACGCACACAGCTCGACGCAGGACAAGGTGACGTCGGAGCCGACACGGCCGGCCTTCGCCTTCGACATCGAGGCCTCGAGCGAGTTGGGCTTGCGGTTGTCCGCCATCCACGCGGCCTGGAGGGTGAGCAGGCGCGCACCTTCCCAGTCGGCCTCGAGCTGGAGGAACTTCGCGGCCGCAGCGTGCTGGAGGTACGCCGGGCGGTCGTAGTCGATCTCGACGCCGGCCTGCTTGAGCAGGTCGCGGGTCAGGTCGAGCGACGCGCGCGCCGTACCGACGGCCATCGCGGCCACCAGCGGACGGGTGTTGTCGAAGGTCGCCATGGCGCCGGCGAAGCCCTGCTCCACGTTGACCTCCGGGGAACCCATCAGGTTCTCCTTCGGCACGCGGGCGTCGGTGAAGGTGATCACCGCGGTGTCGGAGGCGCGGATGCCGAGCTTCTCCTCGAGCCGCTCGACCTTGACGCCGGGGGTGCCCTTCTCCACGACGAACGACTTGATCGCCGCCCGGCCGAGGGACTTGTCCAGCGTTGCCCACACGACGATGCAGTCGGAACGCTCGCCGGAGGTGACGAAGATCTTCTCGCCGTTGATGACGTACTCGTCGCCGTCGAGGACCGCGGTGGTCGACACCTGCGCCGAGTCGGACCCGAAGGCCGGCTCGGTGATCGCCATCGACGCCCACTTGCCGTGGAACCGCTTCATCTGCTCGTCGTTGGCGACCGAGGCGATGGCGGAGTTGCCGAGGCCCTGGCGCGGGAACGACAGCATCAGGCCGACGTCGCCCCAGCACATCTCGGCGACCGAGGTCACGGATGCCATGTTGGCGCCGTTCTTGACCGTCTTGTCGTCGGCGATGTCGTCGCGGCGGACACCGGTCGCGCCGGCGCCTTCGCTGGCACCCGACTCGGAGAGGCCGTCGATCATCGCGGCGAGGACGTCGAGTTCCTTGGGGTACTCGTGCTCGGCGAGGTCGTACTTGCGGGAGATCGGCCGCAGCATGTTCATCGCGACCTGGTGGGCCTGGTCGATGAGCGCCCGGTGCTTCCGGGGAACTTCGAGGTTGATGGCCATCAGACCAGCACCGTTCCTTCCATGATGCCGATGGCACGCAGGTCGCGGTACCAACGCTCGACCGGGTGCTCCTTGACGAATCCGTGACCACCGAGCAGCTGCACGCCGTCGTTGCCGATCTGCATGCCCTTCTCGGCGCACAGGCGACGGGCCAGCGCGACCTGCTTGGAGAAGTCCTTGCCGGCAGCGGCGCGGGAAGCGGCGCGGTAGGTCAGCAGGCGCATGGCCTGCAGCTCGATCGCGATGTTGGCGACCATGAACGCCACCGACTGGCGGTGGGCGATCGGCTCGCCGAACGCTTCGCGTCCCTTGACGTAGGGACCGACGTAGTCGAGCACGGCCTGGCCGGTACCGACGGCCAGGGCACACCAGGCGAGGCGCGAGAGGCGCACACACTCGGTGTACGTCGTACCGTCGGTCTCACCGAGCACGGCGTCGGCGGGGACCTTGACGTTCTCGAGGTTCAGCGTCGTCATCGATGCGGCCCGGACGCCCATGGCGGGGTCGCCACCGACGCTGAGGCCCTCGGTCGAGGACTCGACCAGGAACAGGACCGGCTTGCCGTCGAGCGCGGCGCCGACGATGAAGAGCTCGGCGCTCTCACCGCGGACGACCAGGCTCTTGGTGCCGTTGAGGACGTAGCCGTCGCCGCTCTTGGTGGCGGTGGTCGACGGGCTCAGGACGTCGAACAGGACGGTGGGCTCGTTGAGCGCGAGCGCAGCAGCCGGGACCTCGTCGCCCGTGAAGGCCGGGAGGTACGTCTGCTGCTGGGCGTCGGTGCCCCACAGGCCGAGGGCCGTGGCGACCGAGCCGGGCGCGAGGGTCGCGACCGCGAGGCCCATGTCGCCCTTGGCGAGGGCCTCCGCGACGAGAGTGCCGGCCATGGCCGAACGCTCCTCAGAGACGCCGCCAAGCTCTTCGGGCAGGCCGAGGATCGGCAGGCCGATCTCGAGGCTCGACTTGAGCAGGTCGTCGGGGGCCGCGCACGCAGCGTCGGCGGCCGATGCGGCAGGGCGCACGACCTCCTCGGCGAACTCGGTCACCAGGTCGACGAGCATCTGCTCGTCCTCGGTGGGCGTCAGGTCGAAGACACCGGTCGACGGGGCCGAGGCCGGCCGGGTGCCCGGCTGACCCTTCTTGCCGGCCTTCGAGAAGGTCCGGCTGGCGCTCGTCGCGGCCTTGAACCCGGTGCGGGTGACGTTGAAGACGACCTGCTCGGTCTGCTTGCGCAGGCCGACCTTGTCGAGGAGATCGCTCTGGGCGAGCCGGTTGAGGCCGGCGACGAGGTAACCGATGGGGTCTCGGTTCTCGTTGCTCGGAACCCCGTGCTTGCCGCCCGGCTTGAGGTTGCTGATCAGGGACATGACGTAAATGTAACTGTGAGTTACACATTGCGCTACATCTTCCGGCGATTCGGCGTGTGATCCGCGCATCAATCAGGGAGCGTCACCTTGAACGGAGTTCTCGGGATGCCGACCGTGCAGGTCGTCCTGACTCCGTCCACCGCGCAGCCGGTGGACCTCGTCCCCCGCACCTCCAGCGTTCCGGTGGTGAATTCCGCAGGAACCACGAACAGGACGTTCGGCTCGTCCTTGGTGCCGAGGTTGCGCCGCTCCAGCTCCTTGCGGTCCGGTCCCAGCAGATGCAGCTCCGGCGCGAAGAAGCCATGATCCTTGCCCCGCGGGTCCCGATAGGTCACCCCGATCCTCAGGTAGGCGAGATCAGGTGCGCCCACGGCTTCTTCCTCCTCGAAGAAGAACAGCTCCGCCCTGCCGACCGTCACGTCCCACGCGATGCTCGTGCGGGAGCCGCCCGCCTGCACGGTGACCTGCACGGGCTTGGTCCTGTTCACCCTTGCTGTCCGCTTCCCTCGGGCCAGGACCTCGATGTTGTTGCCCGTGGCACGGCCGTCGATCAGGGACACCCGCTGGTCGAAGCCGTCGCCGGCGTCGTACTGCAGTTCGACGGTGGCGTCCTCGGGTGCCGATGCGAGGAAGGTCGGGCCGCCAGCGGGCACCTCCCTCTCCGTCCCGGCCACCACGACCTTCAGGCCGAGGTCCTGCCACGCCACGCACTTTCCAGCGTTCTGGCACGGTCCCTTGGCCAGCGTGAAGGCAAGGAGCCGCTCCCCCGGCGCGGCCACCTGTGCCTCGTCACCGAGGCCGACCCGGTCCACCGGGCCGAGCGCGGTCACCTGGACGCCACCGAGGCGACCGGCAAGGACGACCCGGCCGGGTGCCTTCGCCGGAACCACGTCGCTGCTCGCGACCAGGGTTCCGGGACTCACCATGCGGACGTCGGGTTCCTTCGGTCCGTCGGTCGGCGGACCCGCCTCGCTCCGTGGTTCGTCGCCGAGGTTCAGGAGCGCGACGGCCCCAGCGCCACCGACAGCCAGGACGACGACCACGGCGGCCGCGACGAATCGGCTCCGTGACCGCTTCGTGCGGTGCGTGCTCGGGGGGAGAGGTGCGTCGGCGCGGGCTGTGGACCGCTGGGTGCGCGGTGCCGTGGGTGGCGGCACCGTGGGTGCGACGAGTACCGGCGGCGGATTGACGGTGGGGGGCAGGCTCACCGGTGGGGGCGGCACCGTCGGTGGTGTCTCCAGGAAGGCCGGGCGTGCGATCGAGTCCGACGGTGCGCGGTACCGCGCCAGGAGCGCCTGCTCGTCCAGGTCGCCACGGGCATGGGCGAGCACGGCGAGCGCCCACTCGGCGCCGGCTGCTTCCTGCGTTCCGCGTTGCTGGGCCAACCGGGCACCTTGCGCTTCGATGGCCAGCCCGGGATCGGCACCCTGGCTGATCTGTTCGATGACGCGGCCGAGGGCACCCAACCGGATCGCGTCGGTCAGCAGGTTCGCGTCGCCTTCGGTGGCCGACCCCTCCAGCACGAAGTCGTCGAATGCGGCCCGGAACTCGCTCGCGTCCGAGAGCACGGCAACGCCCGCCTGGCGGACCAACGCCAGGAGTTCGCGGTGGATCGACACGTCTTCACCGTCTCAGATCCGGGTGGGCTCGTCCGCGAATCCGAGGGACCGGGCGGCGCATGGCGGTCCTCGATTCCGATGGTCCTGGACGAAGCCGGTCACGGGGCCGCAACGGCGTGGCTACTGTGCAAGAGGCCCCTCGGGTGGCGCCGTCAATGCCGAGTCCCGTGGGGGGATCATGCAGCGGACCGTTCGCCGGACACTGGCAGCCGTCACTGCCAGCTCACTTCTCGCCCTTGCTCCCGTGGCGGCGACTCGAGCCGTGGTCGGGCCCGAAGTCGTGACGATTCACGGCTTCGAGGACCACGACGACATCTTCTACGAGGCCTTCGTCTGCCCCGGTCAGGCTGAGTCGCCCTATTACTACGACTACCGCCTCGGGGGCGCCCGCGGCCATCAGGCCACCGGGTTCCAGTTCGACGACACGGGCGTGATGGCCGGGCTCACTGCTGAGGTCAAGGATCCGACAACACTCTCCTCGGTGACGTGGTCGACGCTGCATCCCGATCTGCCCGTCAACGCGAACCCGGACGGCTACGCCCTCGCCCAGTACTACCCCAACAACTTCGGCGATGACGACGGCTACTGGTTCGCCATCAGCCCTCTGTTCGCCGGTGGTTCGGGATGGCAAGGAAGCGGAGACCTCGCCGACATCGTCTTCCAGTGGGCATTCCTCGACATCGAAACGGACGAGGTCGATCCCACCCGGGGTTTCCAAGGGACCGTCGCGGAGCTGGCAAACGACTACCTTTCCAACGGCAAGGCCGCCTACGTCGGGTTCGCCTACGGCTGCACCGGGCGCACCTACTACATGGACAACCTGCGGGTCACGAGCGCGGGCAGCGACCGGATCTACGATTTCGAGGGCGCCCGGTCCGGGGCGTACATCTCCGCCACGCTGGAGCACCGGACCGATGCACCGGTGATTCGCGATGTCACGCGCATCAACCTGATCCACGGGCAGGACCACTACCTGCTCGGTGACGGATACGGCTTCTCGGACGGCGTCGTCCCTTCCGGCTGGACCGCGGGGACCGCTCAGCTCCACCGGCGGTTGTACGGTTCGCCGAGCTTCACGTATGCGGGGGCAAGGCCGTACACCGAAACGACCTACGGCCAGTTCCACATCACGCCGCAGAGGCTGACGCTCTACCAGCTCCGCACTCCACCCGGAGCGGTGTTCGCCGGCAGCGTCTCGAAGACCCTCGTCGTCACCGTCAAGCGCAGGATCAGTGCCACCCTCGCGAGGGACAGGGTGCGGCGTGGTCGGCAGATCGTGGTCTCGGGTCGGATCGCTCCCGGCGATCGGGACGTGACGGTGACCTTGCAGAGGCGGGTCGACGGCAGGTGGTACAACCTCTCCTCTTCCCGAACCACCACTGGTGGGTACTACCAGCTGAGCACGCTGGCCAGGACGGCCGGCAAGAAGGTGCTCCGGGTCAGCGTCGTCACCGCGAAGGGCAACCTGGGCAACGTGTCACCGAGCCTGGTGGTGACCGTTCTCCGGTACCGGCCCCCGGCCACTCGATCGGTCTTCGTCATCAACGCCATTCCGCCGACACACCCGCCGGTGATCACGATCGACGACGGCACGCCGCCCCACGACGGCCATCGCCTCGCCTTCTCGTCGGCCCAGGGTGATCCCGGAGGTCCCCTCCCCGTCCGCAGCTGGCCACAGAACCTGCTCGAGGCGCACGGCGACTGACGCACCCGATGCACGCGCTCCTAGGATTCACCCATGGCGTGGGGCAAGGGCGACGAGAGCAGCGACGAGCACGTGGTCGAGACGGTGGTGGCGCCGTACGGACCGCTGCCCCGAGGCGGTTCGGTCCGGCCGATGACCCGGTGGGGCACGCCGGTCATGCACCGCCCCCAGCAGCTGGTCACCGTGTTCGACGACCAGCTCCGGGCGCTCGCCGCCGACATGGTCGCGACGATGTACGCCGCCGACGGGGTGGGCCTGGCGGCCTGCCAGATCGGCGAGGACGTCGCGATGTTCGTCTTCGACTGCCCCAACGACGAGGACGAGCGCGTCATCGGCGTGGTCTGCAACCCGACGCTGGTCCTGCCCGAGGGCAACGACCGGTACCTCGACGACAGCCCCGAGGGATGCCTGTCCTTCCCAGGCGCGTTCGTCCCCTGCGCGCGTCCCGACTTCGCGGCGGTGGAGGGCCAGGGGCTGGACGGGCAGCCGGTGCGCTTCGAGGGCGACGGACTGCTGGCCAAGTGCCTGCAGCACGAGACGGACCACACGCTGGGGACCGTCTTCGGTGACCGGGTCTCTGCGAAGGCGATGAAGAAGTTGCGCAAGCAACAGGAGGCGGCGGCCGACGACTTCCCGGCCAATTGGCCGACCTGAGGTCGTTTCCGGCGGCGACTGGGTTACCTTTCCCGACATGCCTGTCGACCGCCAGCTCGTCCCGCTCCTGTCCCTCATTGCAGCGGGGACCCCGGTCCACGCCCAGTCCGCCGTGGACGCACGCGCGGCGTACCGCAAGCTGACCGTCGACTTCCGGCCGCCGGGCACGATGGCGGAGGTCGCCTCTGTCACCGATGACAAGGTCGCCGGTGGTGACGGTCCGCTGGCCGCGCGGGTCTACCGCCCCGAGACGGAGGGACCCGTCCCGACGGTCGTCCTGTTCCACGGTGGTGGGTTCGTCTTCGGCGACCTCGACACCCACGAGGCAATGGCTCGCTCCATCTGCCACGGCACGCAGTCCGTCGTGGTGGCGGTCGACTACCGCCTGGCCCCCGAGGCGCGGTTCCCGAGTGCGCCGAGGGACGCGATCGCTTCGGTGCTCGACATCCAGTCCCGCCTCGGCGAGTACGGCGGCAGCGAGGTCCTTGCGGTCGCCGGCGACTCCGCGGGCGGCAACCTGTCAGCCGTCGCCGCCCAGCACGTGCCCGGCATCGCCGCCCAGTTCCTCGTCTACCCGACGACCGCGATCGTCGGCGACTTCCCGTCGCGGGAGGAGAACGCGACGGGCTACTTCCTGGAGTCCGGCACGCTGCTGTGGTTCCTGACCCACTTCTCCGCGGAGGGGATGGACTTCGAGGACCCCTTGGCTGCCCCGCTGCGCGGCGACCTCGCTGACCAGCCGCCGGCCGTCGTGGTCACCGCCGGGTTCGACCCGCTCCGCGACGAGGGCATCGCCTACGCCGAGGCCCTGGCGGCGGCCGGCGGCCAGGTCCACCACCAGGCCTACCCCGACCTGATCCACGGCTTCTTCGACATGGGCACGTGGTCGACCCACTGCCAGCAGGCGATCGACGAGTCGATCGCGTTGTTCGCGACGTTGCTGCGTTCCTAGTCGCAGCGGGCCACGCTCAGGCCTTGCCGGCGTGGCTCGGCAGGACGCAGGCGGCGTCGAGGCCGAGCACCCGGTTGAGCCGGCCGAAGCCGATCCACGAACCGAGGCACATCGAGAGCTCCGCGATCTCGCGGTCGCTGTACTGCGCCCGCATCCGCTGCCAGAAGCCCTCGTCGAGCCCGTGGTGGTCCAGGGCGAACCGCTCGGCGTACTCGGCGGCGATCCGGGTCCGGTCGTCGAAGTCGCGGGTGGTGCGCCACTCCGCGACGGCTTCGTCGAAGGACTCCTCGACCTTGGCGCCGTCGCGCTCGGTGCGCCAGTCCTGGCAGAACAGGCAGCCGTTGATCTGGGCGATCCGCAGGCGTGCGGCCTCGAACTCCCGCAGGCCGAGCGTGCTGTGTTCGTAGATGCTCATGGCGAAGGCCGATGCGGCGGGACCGATGCCGGGCACCAGCTCGCCCCAGACGTAGAGGATCGGGTCCTTGCCCTCGGGGATGTCGATGAACACGTCACTTGCCCTTTCCACGGAGGTAGACGCTCGGCTGCAGCGGCACGTCGAGGCCGTCGTACAGGCCGGGCGCGGCGGAGCGCAGCCACGGGATCGAGTTCACCAGGCGGTTGGCGGCGGTGGCGTTGCCGCCCGCGGCGCGGTTGCCGCCCTCGTCGGTCGCTTCCACGTTGATCTCGATGCGCGGGCGTCCTTCGATGATCACCCGGTGCGCGCCGTCCCCACCGTCCGGCGGCATAGGCCAGTCGTAGGCGCACGCAGGGGTGATCCGGGTGACGTGCTCGATCACGATCAGGGGCTCGCCGTCGACGATGCCCTGGACCTCGAAGCGCAACCCGCCCTGGGTTCCCGCGTCGAAGTCACCGAGTGCGGTGGTGACGGTCGCGTCGAGCGCTCGCCGCTCCACGGTCTCGCGCAGCTCGTCGACCTCGACACCGAGGGCGCGGGCAATCATCCGGATCTGGCCACCCCAGACCATGGACGGGATCCCGGCCGCGACCATCATCGGCTCGTAGTCCATCGGCTGGCCCATGCCGACGATGTAGCGGACCGAGTCCTCGGCGTCGTAGGTCGAGTAGTCGAAGATCTCCTGGCACCGGACCTGCTCGATCTCCGAGGACAGTCCGCTGACGAGAGCGGGCAGGAGGTCGTTGCCCCAGCCCGGGTCGATGCCGCTCACGAAGAGCGCGGAACCGCCCTCGGCACACGCTTTCTCGAGCGGCTCGCGGAGCTCGTCGGGGGCGCTGCGGTGGTCGTAGAGGGCATAGATGGACGGCGTCACCACGACGGCGCCACCGCTGAGAGCACGAGCGATGTCGACGGCTGCCTCGTCCGGGCGCAGCTCGCCGGAGGCCGCATAGGCGACCGCTCCCCCGCCACCGAGGGTGGCGAGCGCCGCGTCGACGTCGCTGGTCGCCGCGACGTCGAGGGTGCGGCCGAGCTCGGCGAGGTCGCCGGCGTCGCGGCCGACCTTGGCCTCGTCGGCCACGATGACCGCCGCGAGCGTCAGGTCGGGATGGGCCGCAACGGCGCGGATCGATGCGCGTCCCATGTTGCCGGTACCCCAGACGACGACCGGGACCGGCGAGTAGAACGTGTTCTCATTTGCCATGGGTGGAGGTTAGGCCCCCGGAGCGACGGAAGAAAGTGGTACACGGTGTCAGCCTCGGGTCAGCCTCGGGTCAGCCTCGGGTCAGCCTCGCGTCAGCGTCGAGCGGTCACGTAACAAGCGACCGCGGTGGCTGCGGCAACGTTGAGGGAATCGATGCCCGGAGCCATCGGGATGATCGCGCGCCGGTCGGCCGACTCCTCCCAGCGTGACGACAGGCCGTGGCCTTCCGACCCGAGGACCAGGGCGACCTTGTCGAGTCCCTGCACCGCTTCCTCGATCGGTACGGCGTCCGGCGCGAGCGTCATCGCCACGGTGGTGAAGCCCGCGCGGCTCAAGGCCGGCAGGGCGTCGTACCAGTCCGGAATGCGGGTCCACGGCATCGTGAACACCGCACCCATGGCGACCTTGATGGACCGGCGGTACAGCGGATCGGCGCAGCGGGGTGCGAGCAGCACGGCGTCGAACTCGAAGGCTGCGCCGGAACGGAGGATCGCACCGACGTTGGTGTGGTCGACGATGTCCTCGAGCACGAGGACCGATCGGGCGCCCTCGAGCACCTCCTCGACGGGTGGAAGCGGTCGGCGCTCGAGCGAGGCCAGGGCGCCGCGGTGCACGTGGAACCCGGTCACCTCCTCGGCCATGTCCTCGGCGACCACGAAGCACGGTGCGGTCGAGCGGTCGAGGACGTCCGCCAGTCCGTCGAGCCAGCGCGGGGCCATCAGGAACGAGCGCGCGGTGAAGCCGGCCTCGATCGCCCGCCGGACGACCTTCTCGCCCTCGGCGAGGAACAGTCCGTGCTCGGCCTCGAGGTTCTTGCGCAGCTCGACGTCGCGCAGGTCGCGATAGTCAGCGAGCCGCGGGTCGGCGGCGTCGGTGATCTCGACCAGGTCAGCCACGCGGGCCTCAGTAGGCGTCGGGATGGGCGATCGCGACGACCTCGCCGATCACGATGATCGCGGGCGGCTTGACCGACTCCTCCTGGAGACGAGTGGCCAGTGTGCCCAGCGTGGCCAGGACGGTCCGCTGCGTCGGCATCGTGCCGTCGCAGATCACCGCCACCGGAAGGGTCGCTGCCCGGCCGCCGGCGATCAGGGCCTCGGCGATCTTCGGGGCGTTCTCGACGCCCATCATCACGACGACGGTGCCCTGCATCGCACCGAGTGCGTCGTAGTTGACCAGCGACTCGGGGTGACCGGGCGGCAGGTGTCCGGAGACGACGCTGAACTCGTGGGTGACTCCGCGATGGGTGACCGGGATGCCAGCGACGGCGGGCACGGACACGGGCGAGGTCAGCCCCGGGATCACGGTGACCGGCACGCCTGCTTCGCGGCAGGCGAGGATCTCCTCGTACCCGCGACCGAAGACGAAGTTGTCGCCGCCCTTGAAGCGCACGACCCGCTTGCCCGCGAGGGCGCGGTCCACGATCACCCGGTTGATCTCCTCCTGCTGCGCCGACCGTCCGCGCGGCAGCTTCGAGACGTCGATCAGCTCGACGTCCGAGGGCAGGTCGCCCAGCAGCTCGCGCGGAGCGAGCCGGTCGGCCACGACGACGTCGGCAGCCATCAACGCCTTGCGGCCGGCGATCGAGATCAGCTCCGGATCGCCGGGGCCGCCGCCGACCAGGGTCACGCCGGGCGTCCGCTCCGGCAGGCCCTCACGGTGGTGCGGCGCGGCGATGGTGCCGTCACGGAGCCCGGCGAGGATCTCGTCGCGGACCGCCACGGATCGACGCGGGTCGCGGTTGCCGACCACGGCGATCGTGATGCCGGCCTCGCGGCCCACGGCGGGAGTCCACGCCGTACCGAGGGTGGCGTCGTCGGAGCGGACGCAGAAGATGCGCTGGGCCTCACAGAGCGCCGAGACGTGGTCGTTGACCTCGCGGTCGTCGGTCACGGCAATGACGTACCAGGCGCCGTCGAGGTCGGTGTCCGTGAAGGGCCGCTGGTGCCACGTGATCTCGTCGGAGCCCACGAGGCCCTCGATGGCCATCGTGACGTCAGGCGACACGACGTGGACGTCCGCACCGACCGCGATCAGCTGTGGAACGCGACGCTGTGCGACGTGGCCGCCACCCACAACGAGGACACGGCGTCCGGCGAGACGAAGGCCGGACGGGTACGGGGGAAAGTCGGTCACGGCACCATTCTCTCGCCTCGCCCATTTGGTCCGGTGACACGGGCCAGTTGGCGGACTACGTTCGCCTCCATGAGTCTCGAACGTCCAGTGACCCCGGACCCCTATCCCCTGCTGCCCGCCACCGCATCCTTCGGCGTCACGAGCGCCGACGTGATCGACGGACAACCCCTGACCGAGGACCAGGTCTACGCCGCCGGGAACACCTCACCCGAACTGACCTGGGAGCCCGGCCCGGAAGGCACCCAGAGCTACGTCGTCACCTGCTTCGACCCCGATGCGCCCATTCCGAGCGGGTTCTGGCACTGGGTCGTCGTCGACATCCCGGCCGATGTGACCAGCCTGCCGGCCGGTGCTGGTGACTCCGACGAGACCCTTCCCGACGGCGCCTTCCACATCCGCAACGACTTCGGCACCGCCGAGTACGGCGGAGCGGCGCCGCCCGAGGGCGACCAGGTCCACCGCTACTTCTTCGTGGTGCACGCCGTGAAGGAGCCGAAGCTCGGTGTCGACGCGACGGCGACCCCCGCGGTCGTGGGCTTCAACCTGGCCTTCAAGACGCTCGGTCGCGCGATCCTCACCGGCACCTACGCGTACTGAGGGGCGTCGCGACCCAGCCGTTCGGCTCGGGCTACTCGACGGCCTTCACAAGCCCATCTGCTTGGCGATGATCAGTTTCATCACCTCGGAGGTGCCGCCGTAGATCCGGTTGACCCGGTTGTCGGCGTACAACCGGGCGATCGGGTACTCGTTCATGTAGCCGTAGCCGCCGTGGAGCTGGAGGCAACGGTCGATCACACGACTGGCGACCTCGGTGCAGAAGAGCTTGGCGGACGCCGCATCGGCCGGCGTGAGCTCGTCGGCGTCGAGGGCCTCCAGCGCCCGGTCGGCAACGGCCTGCGCCGCGTCGACCTCGGCCTGGCAGGCCGCGAGCTCGAACTTGGTGTTCTGGAAGGACGCGACCGGCGTGCCGAAGACGATCCGCTCCTCGACGTACTGCTGGGCGAAGCGGACGGCGGCCGCTGCCTGGGCGTACGCGCCGTAGGCGATGCCGAGCCGCTCCTGGGGCAGGTTCTGGCCGAGGTACTTGAATCCCTGGTGCTCCTCGCCGAGCAGCTGGTCGGCCGGGATGAAGACGTCGCTGAACGCCAGTTCGGCGGTGTCGGACGTCCGCAGGCCGATCTTGTCCAGCTTGCGACCGACGGAGTAGCCGTCGGCCTTGGTGTCGACCACGAACAGCGAGATGCCGAACCGGCGGTCGTTCTCCTCTGCCGGAGCGGTGCGCGCGCACACGATCATCCGGTCGGCGTTCACGCCGCCCGTGATGAACGTCTTGGCGCCGTTGAGGACGTAGCCGTCGCCGTCCTTGCGGGCGGTGGTGCGCATGCCCGCGAGGTCGGAGCCGGCGCCCGGCTCGGTCATCGCGATGGCGTACATCTCCTCGCCGGACACGAAGCCCGGCATCCACCGGGCCAGCTGTTCCGGGGTGCCGAGGTTGAGCAGGTACGGCAGGCACAGCGCGACGTGGACCCCGGAGCCGCCGAAGCTGACCGCGGCGCGCGCGGTCTCCTCGTACTGCACGGCGGCGAACTTGAAGGAGTTGATCCCCGCGCCGCCGTACTCCTCGGGCACCTCGATGCCGAAGAGGCCCAGCTCGGCGAGCTTCAGGTAGAACTCGCGCGGGACGATGCCGGCGTCGTACCACTCCTGGTAGTGCGGAGTGACCTCCGACTCGATGAACGACCGCAAGGTCTTGCGGAAGGCTTCGTGGTCCTCGTTGAAGACGGTACGGCGCATGACGCTCCTGTCACGACGGTGCTGGGACCCTCATCGTGCCGTATCGGGCCCGGCAGCGCGGAGCAGATCCTCGAACGACACGGGCCCGGTTGCCCTCGGCGCCGGAGAGGTCCCGCCGATCAGGGCGGCGAGCTCCGCGGTCGCGCGTGCGACGCGCTTGCCCAGGGCGCCGTCCGCGGTCGAACCGAAGTCCTCGCTCGCGGCGAACACGCCGGTCGGGACCACCACGGCGTGCAGGTAGGCGAACAGCGGCCGGAGCGCGTGGTCCAGGACCAGGCTGTGCCGCGCCGTCCCGGCGGTGGCCGCGACGAGCACGGGGGTCCCGTCGAGGGCGCCGGGCTCCAGGACGTCGAAGAACGTCTTGAACAGGCCCGAGTACGACGCCGAGAACACCGGCGTGACGACGATGACGCCGTCCGCGTGCTGCACCGCGTCGAGCGCCGCAGCCAGGTCGCCGGTCGGGAAGCCCGTCAGCAGGTGGTCGGCGAGCGCGTGCGCGAGCGGGCGGAGCTCGACGTGCTGGACCTCGACCTCCTCGCCACGCGACGCGATGGCCCGTTCCGTGGCTGCGCCGAGCTTGTCGGCGAGCAACCGCGTCGAGGACGGGACGGACAGGCCGGCGGAGACGATCACGACCTTGCGCATCAGACCGTCACCTCCTTCGTCTCGTTCGCCGCCAGCTGCGAGGCGTGCGTCGGTGCATCCGGTACGTCGTCCGGTCGGCCTTCGGCGAACCCGGCGCGCATGGCGGGCAGGATCTCGCCGAGCAGGTCGAGCTGCTCGAGGACCGTCTTGAGCGGCAACCCGGCGTGGTCGACCAGGAAGAGCTGGCGCTGGTAGTCGCCGACGTAGTCCCGGAAGGACAGGGTCCGCTCGAGGACCTGTTGCGGCGAGCCCACGGTCAGCGGCGTCTGGGACGAGAAGTCCTCCAGCGACGGGCCGTGACCGTAGACGGGTGCGTTGTCGAAGTAGGGCCGGAACTCGTTGATGGCGTCCTGGCTGTTCTTCCGCATGAAGATCTGGCCACCGAGGCCGACGATCGCCTGCTGCGCGGTGCCGTGTCCGTAGTGCGCGAAGCGGTCGCGGTAGAGCTGCACCATCTGCGCGGCGTGGGAGGCGGGCCAGAAGATGTGGTTGTGGAAGTAGCCGTCGCCGTAGTAGGCCGCCTGCTCGGCGATCTCGGGGCTGCGGATCGAGCCGTGCCACACGAAGGGTGCGATGCCGTCGAGGGGCCGGGGAGTCGACGTGTAGCCCTGGAGCGGCGTCCGGAAGCGACCTTCCCAGTCGACGACGTCCTCGCGCCACAGGCGCCGCAGGAGTGCGTAGTTCTCGACGGCGAGGTTGATGCCCTCGCGGATGTCCTTCCCGAACCACGGGTAGACCGGGCCGGTGTTCCCGCGGCCGAGCATCAGGTCGACCCGGCCGTCGGTGAGGTGCTGGATCTTCGCGTAGTCCTCGGCGATCAGCACCGGGTCGGTCGTCGTGATCAGCGTCGTGGCGGTCGAGAGCAGCAGGTTCGAGGTCTGGGCGCCGATGTAGGCGAGTGTCGCGGTCGGGTTCGACGCGATGAACGGCGGATTGTGGTGCTCGCCGGTGGCGAAGACGTCCAGGCCGACCTCCTCGGCCTTCTTCGCGATCGCGACGGTGTCCTTGATCCGCTGGTACTCGCTCGGCGTACGACCGGTGGTCGGGTCCTCGGTGACGTCCCCGACGGTGAAGATCCCGATCTGGATGCCCATGGCGCCTGTCCTTTCCTCGTGATCACGGTCAGTTGCCGTGTCACCTATCTCCAACCGAGGGTGGCACAGGTGTATTCCGCGCGCCAGTCCGGGCCCTCTCCGTGCGGCAACGCCCCAGGTCAGGAGCGCTGGAGGATCAGCACCGCCCGGTCGTCCTCGCCGCGGTCCACGAGGTCGATGATCCGGCGGGCGGCACCTTCCCAGGCGGTGAGGACCGCATCCCGGGCCGTGGCCTGCAGCCAGCCGATCCCCTCGCCGATGTCGGCCGACCGGGACTCGACGACACCGTCGGTGTAGAACAACAACGCCTCCCCCGGCGCCAGCTGGCCCACGCTGTCGTGGACCTCCGGCGCCTCGGACACACCCAGGGCGGTCCCGCGGGCGTTGTCGACCTCCCAGCGCTCCGCCTGCGACACCCAGCGCAACGCCGGCGGGTGGCCGGCGCTCCGGATCCGGTAGCGCCCGGAATCCAGTTCCACCTCGACGTGGACGGCGGTCGCGAAGCTCTCGTCCGAGGGTTGCCGCAGCAGGTAGGCGTTGGCCGCTCCGAGCAGTTCCTCCGGGCGGACCACCCCGATCAGGCTCTGCAGTGCCCCCGCGAACTGGAGGGCGACCGGCACCGCCGTGACTCCGTGTCCGCACACGTCGACGAGGACCATCTGGAGCACCCGGGACTGCACGTCGAGGTCGGCCACGATGAAGTCGCCGCCGTACTCGAACCCCTCGGCGGCCAGCATGGCCGACTGGTTGTTCCACCCCGCGGGCAGGGTCGGAACCTTGCCCCGGGCCTGCAGCCGGGCCCGCAAATCCGCGAGCAGCACCTGTTCGCCGCCAGCGGCGGACGGCACGCCCGACACCGGTGGCTCCATCACCCCAGCCTACGCAGGGGTAACCTGTCCGCGGGCCCGGTCCGACCAACCCCCCTTGGCCGGACCGGGTCCGCCCACTCGTGACATTGACCGAGGAGGATCCGTTGGGCACCGAGCCGGAGATCGACGTCCTCGGAGAGCCGTGGCAGGCCGAGACGATCCCGCTCGCCGACGACTTCGAGGGTGAGGTCGTCGCCACGCTCGTCAGTCGGCGGCTCGACTCCCCGACCGAGCTGGCGACCCTGCACGTGCACGGGTTCTCGGACTACTTCTTCCACACCGAGTACGCCGAATGGTGGCTCGAGCACGGTCACGACATGTACGGCCTGGACCTGCGCAAGTACGGACGGTCGATCCGCCCCCACCAGTCGGTCACCTTCGTCGCGAGCCTCGACGAGTACTTCGAGGAGCTCGACGCGGCGTGGGAACGGATCACGGTGCGCGACGGCCACATGCGCGTCGTCCTGTCCGGCCACTCCACGGGAGGGCTGATCGTCGCGTTGTGGGCTGATGCCCGCAAGCCGAAGGAGCTCGCCGGGCTGCTCCTCAACTCGCCGTGGCTCGACCTGCAGGGCAAGGCACTCCTGCGCACCCCTGTCGCCAACGCCGTCCTGGACCGGGTCGGCCAGCGCCAGCCCCTGCGCGAGCTGCCGCGCGACGTCAACGGCTTCTACGTGCGCAGCCTGCACCGTGACCACGAGGGCGAGTGGGACTTCAACCTCACCTGGAAGCCGGTCGAGTCGTTCCCGCTGCGGTTCGGCTGGCTGCGTGCGATCCGGCAGGGCCACGGACGGGTCCAGGCCGGGCTGTCGGTCCCGGCCCCGGTGCTCGTGCTGTCCTCGGACCGCAGTGGACCGGCGTCGGAGATGGCGGGCGACGTGTTCAGCACCGACATCGTGCTCGACGTCCGACAGATCCGGCGCTGGTCGACGGCGATCGGGAACCACGTCACGTACGTCGCCGTGCCCGGAGCACTGCACGACGTGATCCTGTCGCGCAGTACCCCGCGAGCCACGGCGTACGCCGAGATCGAGCGCTGGCTCCGGACCTACGTCAGCTGACGCAAGGAGCCTGCTGCATCAGCAGGTGTAGCCGCCGTAGTCGTTGTAGCAGTCGTCGTACGACTCGCCCGCGAAGATCGCGATCGCGACGATGATCGCGATGCCGATGACGAACAGCGCGAAGCCGGCCCAGCCGACGATCACACCGGCGGTGGCGATGCCGCCACCCTGCTCGTTGTTGCGACGGATCTGGCCCTTCGCCATGTGTCCGAGGATCGCACCGATGAAGCCGGTCGCGCCCAGGCAGGCCGTCAGCGACAGGACACTGACGATCAACGAGGCGATCGCCATGCCGTTGGTCGGCGCCGGAGGTGTGTAGACGTACGGCTGCGGCGTGCCGCCGGGCTGGCCGTACGGCGGCACGACCGGCTGGCCCGCGGGCTGGCCGTACTGGTACTGGGCGTAGGGCTGCGTCGGCGGCGGCGGGGGCTGCTCGTCGGGCTGCTGGCCCCACGTCGGAGTCGTCATGCCCCAACTCTCCCATGCTGCTCTAAGGTCACTTGCATGGATCCCGTGACTGGACTCTCCCTCGGCCGCATCGCCATCGGCGTCGGTGCCCTTGTTGCTCCCGCCCCGACGGCCAAGGCCTTCGGCCTCGACCCCGCCAACAACCCGCAGCTCGGTTATTTCGGACGGATGTTCGGTGCCCGTGAGATCGCGCTGGGCGCGGTGACCCTTGCGTCGAAGGGCGCCTTGCGTCGCAACCTGACCCTGGTCGGCATCGCGGTCGACGGGTCGGATGCCGTCAGCGGCGCCGTGGAGCTGTCCTCCCGGACGGTCTCGAAGCTCAGCGGCGGCATGCTGATCGGTGCGGCCGTCGGCGCCGTGGGTGCCGGCGTCGTCGGGCTGGTCACTGCAAGACGATGACCGTGACGGCCACGAGGCCGACCACGACGATGATGCCCCGCAGGGCGACCGGGGGCAGCTTGCGCCCGACCGCGGCGCCGAGGAAGCCACCGATCACGGCGCCCACGGCGATCACGGCGACGACGAGCCAGTCGACGTCGGCCTCGATGCCGAACAGGCCGAGCTCGGCGACCGCGACGAAGATCAGCCCTGCAATGCCGTTGACCACGGCCACGAGGACGTTCTTGACGCCGTTCAGGCGCTGCAGCGCATCGGTGACGCCGATGCCGAGGATGCCCATCAGGATCACGCCCTGCGCGGCCCCGAAGTAGCCGCCGTACACGCCGGTCCCGAAGACGGCGACCGGAACCCACCAGGCACCGCTGAGGGGTTCTGCCGCTGCCTCGGTCGTGGTGCCGCGACGTTCGGCCCGCGCTGCGACCACGGCTGACAGGCGCGGCTGCAGGACGACGAGGGTCACGCCCAGCAGGATCAGGACGGGTACGACGGCCTCGAACGCGCCGGGCGGCAGCACGAGCAGCAGGATCGCGCCCAACACTCCCCCGGACGTCGACCACACCAGCAGCCGGAGCACCCGCCCGCGCTGGCCCTCGAGCTCGCGGCGGTAGCCGACGGCGCCCGCAACCGATCCCGGCACCAGGCCCAGGCTGTTGGACATGTTCGCCGTGACCGGCGGAATGCCGATCGCGAGCAGGGTCGGGAACGTGATCAGGGTGCCGGAGCCGACCACGGCGTTGATCGTCCCGGCGCCGACGCCGGCAATCAGGATCGCGGCGATCTCCAGCGCACTCACTTACGGAGCGGTCGGCGGCAGCGCGTCAGCGTCTGCCGGGTTCAGCACCGAGCCGAGGCCCTCGAGGGCCTTGCCGACCTCGCTCGGGATGATCCACAGCTTGTTGCTCTGGCCGTCCGCGATCTTCGGCAGCATCTGGAGGTACTGGTAGGCGAGCAGGCCCTGGTCCGGCTCACCGTTGTGGATCGCCTGGAAGACGGTGGTGATGGCGGCGCCCTCACCCTCGGCGCGCAGGATCGCGGACTCGCGGTCGGCCTGGGCCCGCAGGATCGCGGCCTCGCGCTCACCCTCGGCGTTGAGGATGGCGGACTGCTTGTTGCCCTCGGCCGTGAGGATGGCGGACTGGCGCTGGCCCTCGGCCGTCAGGATGAACGCCCGCTTGTCGCGGTCGGCGCGCATCTGCTTCTCCATCGCGTCCTTGATGGACGGCGGCGGGTCGATGCCCTTGATCTCGACGCGCTTGACCTTGATGCCCCACCGGCCGGTCGTCTCGTCGAGGACCGCCGACAGACCGCTGTTGATCGACTCGCGGCTGGTCAGCGTCTGCTCGAGGTCCATGCCACCGACGACATTGCGCAGGGTGGTCATGGTGAGCTGCTCGATGGCCTGGATGTGGTTGGAGATCTCGTACGTCGCGGCGATCGGGTCGGTGATCTGGAAGAAGATCACGGTGTCGATGTCGACGGTCAGGTTGTCCTCGGTGATCGCGCCCTGCGGCGGGAAGCTCACGACCTGCTCGCGCAGGTCGATCATGTAGCGGACCTTGTCGACGAAGGGCACCACGAAGTTGAGGCCGGCGGGCAGCGTCTCCTTGTACTTGCCGAACCGCTCGACCACGCCGGCGTAGGCCTGGGGCACCACGCGGATCGACTTGGCGATCACGATGATCACGAAGAGGAGCAGCGCGATCAGGACGATCAGGATTTCCATGGAATCTCCTTCAGCCGAGCTCGGGGTCCGAGACGGGGCGGACGTGTGCGGTGGCACCGGTGATCTGGACGACCTCGACCGTGCGTCCGACCTCGATGCCGGTCTCGGCGCCGGTGGACACCGCGAGCCAGTTCTCGCCACCGAGCTTCACGCGGCCCGGGTGGTGCGCCTGGATGGTTTCGGTGATGACTCCGCGCGTGCCGATCAGGTTCGCGTGGCCGAGCACCAGTTCAGGACCGCCGTGCAAGCGCTTCACGAGGGGCGGGCGGACGCCGACCAGGAGCAGCAGCGCTGCGCCTGCCGAGACCAGCACGGAGAGGATCACGTTGTCGGTCGCGAGCGCCGTGCCCATCCCGGCCAACGCCCCGCCGGCCAGCATGAGCAGGAAGAGGTCGAGCGTGAGCGTCTCCGCGACGCCCAGCAGGATCGCGACGATCAGCCACGTCTCCCACAAGTGGTCCCGAAGCCAGTCCATGCACAGACTCTAGCCACGGTGCCGTTGCTTGCGACGGGCGGCGTAGCGACCGTCGTGCTCCTCGAGGTCGAGCGGCATCCCGAAGGTGGCCGACAACGCCTCGGGCGTGAGTGTCGTGGCGAGGGGTCCCTCGGCGACGACGCCACCGTTGCGCAGCATCAGGACGTGGGTGAAACCGGGCGGGATCTCCTCGACGTGGTGGGAGACGAGGACGGTCGCCGGGGACGACGGGTCGTACGCCAGGACCGACAGCGTCGACACCAGGTCCTCCCGGCCGCCGAGGTCGAGACCTGCGGCGGGCTCGTCGAGGAGCAACAGCTCGGGGTCGGTCATCAGGGCGCGCGCGATCTGGACGCGCTTGCGCTCGCCCTCGCTGAGGGTCCCGAACGTGCGGTCGGCCAGGTGCATCACGCCGACCTCGCGCAGCAGTGCGTCGGCACGGGAGTGGTCGACGTCGTCGTACTCCTCACGCCACCGGCCCAGGACCGCGTACGACGCCGAGATCACGATGTCGCGAACGGTCTCGCCGCGCGGGATCCGCTCGGCGATGGCCGCGCTGGAGACACCGATGCGCGGGCGCAGCTCGAAGACGTCGATCGTGCCGACCAGCTCACCGAGGATCCCGAGCGCGCCGGACGTCGGGTACATCTGGGCGGCGGCGACCTGCATCAGGGTGGTCTTGCCGGCGCCGTTGGCACCGAGGATGACCCAGCGTTCACCATCACGAACAACCCAGCTGACCCGGTCCAGGAGCGTGGCCTGGCCACGGCGCACGCTCACCTCGGCAAGCTCGAGCACAGCGGACATGGGGCAACCCTAGCCAGCCCTAGGCTGTGCGGGTGACCTACCTGCCAGCGTCCGCGCGCGTCGCGTGGTGGGGTACCGCCTGGCTGCAGGGACGGATCGGCCCGGACGAGTGCCTCGACGGTGTCCTGGGCGGTGCCGATCCGGACGACGCGGATCGCGATGTCGCGCACGTGGTGGTGGGTGGGGACGCCCCGGCTCCGCTGCTCCTCGAGCTCGCCTCGGCGCGCAACCGGGGCGCGCACCAGGTCGCCGCGGCGTTCCCGGCGCCGGGCGACCCGGTCGGCCTGCGGGGGCCTGCCGCCTTCACCGGCGCCGCCATCGAGCAGGCCGAGGCAGTGCTGCTGCTCGGCGCCAACACCGGCCTGGTGCCGTACCGGGTGGGCCGCGCCATCGAGTGGGCGCTGTACCCGGCCGAGCGGCGACCCCCACCCGATCTCGGCGAGGCCGACCGCGACCTGCGCAGCACCCTGTTGACCGCAGCGAGCGCGCTCGCGGAGCTCGACGTGGCCCGGTGGCGACCGGAGGTGGCCGATGAGCTGCACGACCTGCGCGCCGGCGTGCCCCTGACCGCGCCTGCCGGCACGCCGTCGCGGGCGGTTGACCTCGCCGGCCGGGCGCTGCACCTGGGTGCGGTGGTCGAACTTGCCCTCGAGGACGATGGTGGCGCCGTCAGCGCGAGCGAGGCAGCCGCTCGCCGGGCTGCGCTGGAGCCGCTGGATCGCGCCGTACGGCGTGCCCTGACGGCCGCCTGCGCACCGGATGGCTGGCCTCCACCGTCCTGAGGGCCGGGGAGCGATAACCTTCAGCCGCGATGAGCCCACAAGACAGTGCCCACCCTGGGGCCGACGACACGCTGCTGATCACCGTCACCGGCACCGACCGGCCCGGCGTCACCTCGGCGGTCCTCGAGACCCTGTCGCAGTCCGCTGTCGCGGTGGTCGACCTCGAACAGATCCTGATGCGCGGACGGCTCGTCCTGGGCGTCCTGGTCAGTGCGCCGCGCGACGGCAAGAAGCTCCGGAAGGCGGTCACGGCGACGGTCGAGGGGCTCGGCATGAGCGTCGAGTTCGAGAAGGGATCGGGCGACAACCGCTCACGTGCCCACCACCGTGCGCACGTCACCGTGATCGGCGGGCCGCTGAAGGCATCGGCGATGGCCGCCATCGCGGGCCGGATCGCCGACTGTGGCGGCAACATCGACCGCATCGAGCGAATGGCGCGCTACCCCGTCACCGCGATCGAGGTGCACGTGTCCGGAGCGCCCCCGGACCGGCTGCGCACCCTGCTCGCGATCGAGGCGGCCGCCCACGGGATCGACGTGGCCGTCCAGCCCGCCAACCTGTTGCGCCACGGCATGCGCCTGATCGTCATGGACGTCGACTCGACCCTGATCCAGGGCGAGGTCATCGAGATGCTCGCCGACCATGCCGGGCACGGCGCCGAGGTCGCCGCGATCACCGAGCTGGCGATGCGGGGCGAGCTCGACTTCGAGCAGTCGTTGCGGGCCCGGGTCAAGCTGCTCGCCGGCCTCGACGCCACCGCCCTCGATGAGGTGTACGACGCCATCGTGGTCAACCCCGGTGCCCGCACGATGGTGCGCACGCTGCGTCGCCTCGGCTACCGCTTCGCCATCGTCTCCGGCGGGTTCAGCCAGATCACCGATCGACTGGCCGACGATCTCGGGATCCACCGAGCCCGGGCCAACACGCTGGAGATCGTCGACGGGAAGCTCACCGGCGAGGTCGTGGGTGACGTCGTCGACCGCGCCGGCAAGGCCCGCGCGCTGCGCGAGTTCGCCGCCGACCTCGGGGTGCCGGTGGAGGCCACGATCGCCATCGGCGACGGCGCGAACGACCTCGACATGCTCGACGCGGCCGGACTGGGCATCGCCTACAACGCACGTCCGGTCGTCCGGGAGGCCGCGGACACCTCGCTGAACGTGCCCTACCTGGACACGATCATGTACCTCCTCGGCATCAGCCGCGAGGAGATCGTCGCGGCCGACGCCGCCGACGGCATCGTCACGCCTGCTCCCCCGCTGGGCTGAACCGCCTCCGTAGCGCGTTCCCGCAGCGCTGTCAGGCGCTGCTGTGCGCCGCGACGTGGGCGAGTGGCCCGATGTCGAGGCCGGTGCGTCGACCCAGCTCGTCCAGGGCCTCGCGACAGTGGGCCTGGTACCGGCGGCTGTTGATCACCTGCCTGGCCACGAGGGGGAGCTGGCGCGGCAGCGGGTACCACTGGTTGTAGTCCAGGCGGCAGTCCTGGAACACCTTGACGGGGAGCGCCTTCAGCAGGAGCAGCTGGTTGAGCACCGCCTGCGCCGAGCCGGCGGCGCCGAGGTTCTCCTTGGCGTTGCGGGAGAGCTCGTTCAGCGGGATCTGGTAGAGCGGGACCTTGTCGAGCAGGTTGCGGAACATCAGGTGGGTCAGGAAGTAGCCGGCAAAGCTCCCCAGGAAGATCACGGTGGAGCTGCCGTTGATGGAGAGCACCCGCCCGCCGGTGGACACATAGGGCTCGGCAGGCCCCGACCCGTTGCGGAAGATGTAGCCGGTGCAGTTCACGATCCACGTCCCCGTCGGTACGGCGACCTGCGGCCCGTCACGGAACCGGAGGGCAGCACCGTCTCCGTCGTCCACGACGTCGACCAGGCGGTCCTCGATCACGCTGGACACGCCCTGCCTGATCGCGTCGACCTCGGCCGGGGAGATCATGCCGAACTGGAACTGGCGGGGACGGTCGTTGATCGCCAGGGCGCCCCTCTCGCGCAGACGGTCGAGCGGGACAGCCGGATTCGTGCCGTCGTACGCCTGCGCGATCAGCAGGAAGAAGGCTGCGGGGAGGGTGCCCCGGGTCCAGCGCCTGCCTCCGACGGGGTAGAGCAGGTCCCGGTTCGCGAAGATGACGCCGTCCCCGATGACCATCCGGATGTCGCGGCCGGGGAAGCGCCGGATCAGGTGGTGCGCGGAGTCCATCGCCGTCTTTCCTCCACCCACGATGACGATGGGATCGTCGCCCGGCGGGAGGTCACCGGAGAGGTCGTGGGGAGTCAGGGACCGCACCCGGTCGCTCGAGAGCGCGAGCGGCACCGACGGCTGGACGTCGTAGCTGATCGCCTTGATCAGTCGTTTCGTGCGCAGCTCGAACCGGGCTCCGTCCTCGATGCGCTCGAAGGTGACCGTGACGTGGTCGTCGTGCTCCTCGTGGGCGAGGTAGCGGTGCCCGAACCGGGCGTCGAGGGAGACCCGCTTCCCGAGCTGGGCCAGGCAGTGCTCGAACTGCTCCTGGACCTCGGGCCTGCTGGCGAGGTGTTCCGGCGGGAACGCCCTGCCCCAGGGGATGTCGCCGACCGTGAACATCGGGTGCGGCTGGTGGAGCCGGACGAAGTCGTAGGTGTCGCGCCACATGCCGCCGGGACCGTCGCGTACGTCGACGAGCGCGATCCGGTCGCTCGGCCCAAGGTAGCACGTCGCGGAATGGACCGCGTTGAGGCCCGCGACACCCGCACCGATCACGCAGGCGTCGTACTCGAGGGAGATGTCAGTCGTCGCCAATTCGGGCCCCCTGGTCACGGACACCCGCTCGTCATGAGGGCGCCCCGTAGAACCCCGAGGCCCCGATTCTCCCGTGGCAGGTGGCGCGCCGCCAGTCACCGGAACCGAGGACTACTCCGCGGCGCGTCCCACGTGGAAGGCCTGCAGGCGCGCCCGCATCGGTGCCATGTCCGACCACTGTCCGTCGACCTCGAAAACGGCGGCCGTGCTGGTCGGGAACGTCCCCATCTCGACCGACCCGGTGGCGGTGCCCTCGCCGTCGTCGAGCTGTTGCGCGAGCATCTCCATGGTCGGGTTGTGGCCGACCACGACGACCGTCTCGACGTCCTCAGGTGTGGTGTGGACCAGTTCGAGGACACCGAACTCGTCCGTGCCGTAGAGGGAGCCGTCGATGTGCGGTTCAATCTCCCAGCCAGCGCCCTCGGCGACGACCTGCCAGGTCTCGCGGGTGCGGGCCGCGTAGGAGACGTAGGCGGTTCCCGGGACCACGCCCTGACCGGCCAGCCACTCCCCCAGGACCTTGCCGTCGGCACGCCCGCGGGGACTCAGGACCCGCTCCAGGTCACTCGGCGCGAACTGTTCTGCCTTCGAGTGGCGCACGACCACCAGGCGCCGGATGCTGTTCACACCAGCATCGTAGGCCCCATGCTGGAACCGTGACCCAGTACGGACCGACCCACCTGATCCCGCTGGCCTTGTTCGTCGTGGGGGTCGTGGCCGCCGTACTCCTGGGACGGCGGCACGCCGTCGTCGACGGCCCGACCGGCTTCAGCCGCACCTGCGCGCTGCTCATCCCGGCCGCGACCGTGCCGTTCCAGGTCATCGACCTGGCCTACAACTTCGACATCGACGTCACGCTGCCGCTGCACCTGTGCGACCTCGCGTGGATCGCTGCGACGTGGGCGCTGTGGACGCATCACCGCTTCCCGGTGGCGCTCACGTTCTTCTGGGGACTGACCCTGACCATCCAGGGTGTCGTCACGCCGTCGCTGAACGAGGACCTGCCCCATCCGCGCTACTTCGCGTTCTGGGCGCTGCACCTGCTCGTGGTGTGGGCAGCCATCTACCTCGTGATCGGGTTGAGGAAGGCGCCCCGCTGGCGTGACTTCGGCGCAGCAGTCGCCACGACGCTGGTGTGGGCCGTGTCGACGTACGTCTTCAACGTGCTCGCGGACACCAACTACGGCTACCTGTTGCGCAAGCCGCGCACGTCCGTGCTCGACCTGCTCGGCCCGTGGCCGTGGTACGTCGCCGAGGAGATCGCGATCGTGTTCCTGGCCTGGGCGCTGATGACGCTGGCCGCCCAGCGCGCGTTCGGGACCGACAGCGGTCCGTCACGCACCCATGGCGTGGAAGCCGCCGTCGACGTGGACGATCTCGCCCGTGGTGGCCGGGAACAGGTCTGACAGCAGCGCGCAGACAGCCTTGGCCGTCGGCTCCTGGTCGACGTTGTCCCAACCGAGCGGGGCGCGGGTGCTCCACATGGACTCGAGCTCTTCGAACCCCGGGATGGCCTTGGCTGCGAGCGTGCGCAGCGGGCCGGCGGAGACCAGGTTGACCCGGATGCCGTCGGCACCGAGGTCGCGGGCGAGGTAGCGCGACGTCGACTCGAGGGCCGCCTTGGCCACACCCATCCAGTCGTAGACCGGCCAGGCGACCGAGGCGTCGAAGGTCAGTCCGACCACCGAACCGCCTTCGCTCATCAGCGGGTGGCAGGCCACGGCGAGGGACTTGAGCGAGAACGCCGACACCTCGACGGCCTGGGCGACGTCCTTCGACGGACCGGTGAGGAACTTGCCACCCAGGAGCGTCTCCGGGTTTCCGTAGGCAATGGAGTGCACGACGCCGTGGAGCACCGCGTCGGCGCCGAGGTGCTCACGCACCTGGTCCGGCAGGCCCGCGAGGTGTTCCTCGTCCGTCACGTCCAGCTCGAGGACCGGCGGCAGCTCGGGAAGCCGCTTGGCGATCCGGCGGGTGATCCGCAGTGCCTGGCCGAAGTTCGAGATGAGCACCGTGGCGCCCTGCTCCTGCGCGAACTTCGCCACCGCGAAGCCGATCGAGGTGTCGAGGGTGACCCCCGCGACCAGGATGTTCTTGCCGGCGAGGATGCCGTTCGGGTTGATGTTCGTGTCGCTCATGTCAGTGCCCCATTCCAAGTCCGCCGTCTACAGGGATCACAGCACCGGTGACGTACGCCGCCGACGGGCTGGCCAACCACAGCACCGCACCCGCGACCTCCGCCGGGTCGGCGTACCGACCGAGCGGGACCTGGCTGCGAATGCCTTCCTTCTGCTCGTCGCTCAGCACGGCGGTCATGTCGGTGTCGACGTACCCCGGAGCAACGACGTTCGCGGTGATGTTGCGCGGGCCCAGCTCGCGGGCCAGCGAGCGCGCCATGCCGACGAGGCCGGACTTGGACGCCGCGTAGTTGACCTGGCCGGGCGAGCCCAGCAGGCCGACGACACTCGAGATGAAGATGATCCGGCCCTTGCGCTGGCGCATCATCCCCTTGGCGGCGCGACGGGCCAGCCGGAACGAGCCGGTGAGGTTGGTCGCGATGACCGAGTCCCAGTCCTCGTCCGACATCCGCAGGACCAGCGTGTCGGCGGTGATGCCGGCGTTGGCGACCAGGATCTCGATCGGGCCGTGGGCCTCCTCGGCAGCCTTGAAGGCGGCCTCGAGCGCGGCGGGGTCGGTGACGTCCGCCTTGAGCTCGAGCGCGCCCTCGGGGGCACCGCCGCTGCGGGTGGTGACCGCGACGTTGTCGCCCTCAGCGAGGAAGGCTTCGGCAATGGCGCGGCCGATGCCGCGATTGCCTCCGGTGACCAAGACGGAGCGTGGTGAGTTCACGCCCACGACGCTACGGGGGGCGGGCTGTCCGGCTCGCGCCCAGCGGGCACCAAGATCATCAGGATCCCTTGTGGGACCCCAACAAATTCGATTGGCCGAGCCCGTCTCCGTCGAAGTGCGGGCAGCAAGCTGCCGCCGACGACTCCCGCCGTGCTGCCGGCGCGGAAGGGGACTACTACTCGTCGTCCTCGAGGCGGAAGCCGACCTTCATCGTGACCTGGAAGTGCTCGACCTGGCCGTCCTTGATCTGTCCGCGGACCTGGGTGACCTCGAACCAGTCGAGGTGCCGGAGGGTCTTGCCGGCGCGGTCGACGCCATTGCGGACGGCCTGGTCGATCCCGTCGGGCGACGTGCCGACGATCTCGCTGACGCGGTAGGTGCGGTTGGACATGGGTGAAGACTACTCACGGGGCCGTAGGCTGCGGGGTATGGATGCCATCCGGATCACCACCGCCGGTGACAACCCCCAGGCAGACATGGCCCGTCGGCAACGCAAGTACGCCATCGCGATGACGATCCGGACGTTCTGCTTCATCGGGGCCGTCCTCGCCGGCGCGGCCGGCATCGGCTGGCTCTGGCCGATCCTGATCGTCGGGGCCGTGTTCCTGCCCTATGTCGCGGTGGTGCTCGCCAACGCCGGCGACAGCCGCTCCACCGCGCTCCCCCTCACCGGTGGCGGCGACGCGCAGCGCCAGCTCGGACCCGGCACCCATGGAGCCTGACTTCTGCTCGGCCCGCGGCTGCCGCGAGCCCGCGGTGTGGCAGCTCCTCTGGAACAACCCGAAGCTGCACACCCCCGAGCGCCGCAAGATCTGGCTCGCCTGCGCCGAGCACCGTGAATCCCTGGAGCTCTTCCTCGGTGCCCGCGGCTTCCTCAAGGACACCGTCCCCCACTCCTAGCGCGAGTTGGGGTTTGTCACCCCCGAGTTGGGGTTTGTCACCCCCGAGTTGGGGTTTGTCGTCGCCGTCGTGTCCACCAACCCTCCACAGGTACGTCGACGAGGTGGTCTGTCCACAGCACCGCCCCGGGCAGTGGGCAGGCGCTCGGCGCCCGCGGATCGTCGTACCCATGACCGAGACGTGTTATCCCGCAGTTCCGTTCACGGCGGCAGACGCCGCCGCCCTGGGCATCTCGCCCCGCCGGCTCCAGCTCGACACCCGCAACGGGCTGCTGATCCGCTGGGCCCGCGGTGTCTATGCCCGCGCCGATCTTCCGGACTCCGTCGAGCTGCGGGCGCACGTCGTCGCGCTCGGTACGTCGGACCACCATGTGATCCGCGACCGTACGGCGGCGTGGCTGCTCGGGGTCGACATGCACGTGATGAGCGAGCACGACCTGTTGCCGCCGGTCGAGTCGTGTGCCGTCCGCGGGCGCAATCCGACGCGACGGCCGGAGGCGGACGGGCGCACCCGGGACCTCGCACCCGGTGACGTCATCGAGCTGCATGGCCTCAGGGTCACCGCCCCGATCCGGACCGCGATGGACCTGGGCTGCAACCTGCGCCGACGTGAAGCCTTCGCCGCCATGAACACGCTGGCGAGACTCCATGGCTTCACGGCAGGCGACCTTGCGCTGGAGGTGCCCCGCTTCCGGGGCCGCCGGGGAGTCATCCAGTGCCGTGGGCTCGTTCCACTGGTCGATCCCCGCATCGAGTCGCCCCGGGAGGCATGGGTCCTCATCGAGATGTTGGACCACGGACTGCCTGCGCCCGAGCCGCAGTGGTGGATCGTGATCGACGGCGTGCCGACGTACCGCCTCGACTTCGCCTACGTGAACGCCAAGGTGGCCGTCGAGTACGACGGCGAGGAGGCCCACGACCAGACACCGGAGCAACGCGACGACGACCGCGAGCGGCGGCGTTGGCTACGCGAGAACGGATGGACCGTGATCGTGGTGAAGCGAGGTGACTTCACCGGGGTGGCGCGGGACCGCTGGATCCGGGAGGTTCGCGCAGCCCTGGCGCCGTCGTACACGAACCGTCGGTGGTGACAAACCCCATGTCGGTGGTGACAAACCCCAACTCGCGCGTGACAAACCCCAACTCGCGCGTGACAAACCCCAACTCGGCGGATCAGCCGCCGATGGCGGACATCGGGCGATCGGGCTGGAGAAAGGTCGGGTCGTCGATGCCGTGACCGGGGGCCTTGCCGAGCATCGCGGTGAGCCAGCGGTCGGCCAGCGCGTCGTCGCTGGCACCGCCGCGCATCGCGAGCCTGAGGTCGGACTCGTCGCGTGCGAACAGGCAGTTGCGCACCTGGCCGTCGGCCGTGAGCCGTACCCGGTCGCAGTCGCCGCAGAACGGTCGGGTCACCGAGGCGATCACCCCCACGGTCGCCGGGCCGCCGTCGACCAGGAAGAGCTCCGCGGGCGCGCTTCCGCGGGGTTCGCGGGCAGGCGTCAGGGCGAACGTGGTGGCCAGGGACGCGAAGATGTCGTCGGCCGTGACCATCGAGTCACGGCTCCAGCCGTGCTGGGCATCCAACGGCATCTGCTCGATGAAGCGGAGGTGGTAGCCACGGTCCAGGCACCACTGGAGGAGCTCGGGGCCCTGGTCGTCGTTCACGCCGCGAAGCAGCACCGCATTGACCTTCACCGGCCCGAGCCCAGCGGCTTCGGCAGCGGCCAGGCCCTCGACGACGTCGGTGAAGCGGTCCCTGCGGGTGATCTCCTGGAACGTGTCGCTGCGCACCGTGTCGAGGCTGACGTTGACCCGGTTGAGCCCCGCCTCGGCAAGGGCGCCGGCGGTCTTCGCCAGGCCCAGCGCGTTCGTGGTGATCGACATCTCGACGTCGGGGTCCAGCGCGCGGACGCGTCCCACGATGTCGACGAGACCCCGGCGGACCAGCGGCTCGCCACCGGTGAACCGGACTTCCTTGACGCCGAGGCGCTGGACAGCGATCCCGATCAACCGGACGATCTCGTCGTCACTGAGCTGGTCGTCGGCCGGCAGCCACTCCAGGCCCTCCGGCGGCATGCAGTAGGTGCACCGCAGGTTGCAGCGGTCGGTCAGCGAGACACGCAGGTCGGTGGCGACCCGGCCGTGGCGATCGATCAGCGGCTGCATCCGTCCAGCATAGGTCGCCACTCAGGGGCGACGCGCCGGCGACCACCCCGGGGACCTACCGTTGACCCGTGCGATCGTGGCTGGCCTCCTGGCGCTTCCTGCTGAGCCGTCGCTGGGTGCTCTTCTTCCTGGCGATCCTGCTCGTGGGCTACGCCACGTGGTGGCTCGGCGAGTGGCAGTTCGGCCGCCTGGAGGACCGCAAGGAACGCAACACGATCGTCAGCGCCAACGAGGAGCGCGACCCGGTCCCGCTCGCCGAGGTGCTCGAACCCGGCCGGGAGGTGAAGGAGTCCGACGAATGGCGCCTCATCACCGTCACCGGTGAGTACGACGTCGACGACACCGTCGTCGTCCGGTACCGCACGCGCAAGTCCGCCCCGGGGGTCGAGGTCGTCGTACCCCTGGTGACGCCGGACGGGACGACCGCGCTGGTCGACCGCGGCTGGTTCGCCACCGACAACCCCGAGATCACCCACACCGACCTCCCTGCACCGCCCGAGGGCGAGGTGACCGTCACCGGCTGGGTCCGCAGAGACGGGACGGGTGACAGCACGCAGGTCAACGAGCACTCGACCCGCGCGATCGCGAGCGGCCCCATCGGAGAGGCCATCGATCGCGAGGTCTTCACCGGGTTCGTCGCACTCAAGGCGGAGGACCCGGAGCCGACCGAGGACCTGGAGCCCGTCGAGCTCCCCGAACTGGGCGAGGGACCGCACTTCTTCTACGGCCTGCAGTGGTGGTTCTTCGGCGTCCTGGCGCTGGGTGGCTTCGGCTACCTCGCCTGGGACGAACGCAAGCACGGGCCCCGCGGGTCACGGACGACGGCCAAGAAGCGGTCCGGAGGACCGTTCTCCGGCCGGGAGCGTCAGAGCGCGCGGCCCATGCCGCCGTCGACCGGGACCATGACACCGGAGACGAACGACGACGCCGGCGACAGCAGGAACGCCGCGACCCGTCCGAACTCCTCGGGATCCCCGTAGCGGCCGAGCGGGATCTGGGCGAGCGCGGCAGCACGCGCCGCTGCTGCGTCACCGGTGGAGGCGTCGAGCTCGGCGACCCGTTCCGTGCCGATCCGGCCGGGCAGCAGGCCGTTGACGCGGATCCCGCGCGGCCCCAGCTCATCGGCCAGCGTCTTGGCGACCATGGCGAGGCCCGGTCGGAGGCCGTTGGAGACGGCGAGGTTGGCGATCGGTTGCCGCACGCTCGTCGACAGCACGAAGGCCAGGCTCCCGCCCTCACCGAGGGCTGCACCGATCTCCCGTGCCAGCCGCACACCGCCGAGGAACACGGACCCGAAGGCCTGCGTCCATTGCTCGTCGGTGACGGAGGAGACCGTCCCGGACGGAGGGCCACCCACGCTGATCAGCGCGCCGTCGAGCCGCGCCCAGCGTTCCTGTGCAGCCGCGATCAGGCGGCCAGGAGTCGCCGGATCGGCATTGTCGGCCACCACCCCGACGACCGCCCCGGGTGCGCCGAGCTCGGCGACGGCCCGATCCACTCCGGCGCTCTCACGACCGGACAGCACCACGCGTGCCCCATCGGCCAGCAACGCTTCGACCGTGGCACGGCCCAGTCCGCGGGTCGCGCCGGTGACGACGTACACGCGGTCCTGCAGGGACAGGTCCATCAGGGCGTCTCCAGGGCATCGACGATCTCGAGCGACTCCAGCGACTCGGCGATCCGGGACACCGGTACGACGTCCGGTGCGCCCTTGCGCGCCGCGTCGGCCGTGTGGTCGTCGGGCTGGCGCTGGCTCTCCCGTTCGGCCTCGACCCGCTTGACGTAGTGCTGGACCTCCCGCTCCCGCTGGTTGGCGTCCCAGCCGAGGTACCCGCCGACCAGGTCGGCCACGTGCGGCGCCGCGGCGACTCCGCGGTCGAAGGTCTCGAACGAGATCCGCATCCGGCGGGTCAGCACGTCGTCGAGGTGCCGCGCGCCTTCGTGCGTCACGGCGTAGACGGCCTCGACCTGGAGGTAGTCCTCGGCCCCGGGCATCGGTTCGGCCAGGTCCGGCTCGGCTGCGATCAGGTCCAGCACCTCGAGCACGAGCGATCCGTAGCGCTCCAGCAGGTGTTCGATCCGGTTGACGGCGAGCCCCGACTGCGTCGCGAGGGTGCGGCGCTGGTTCCACAGGGCCTGGTAGCCGTCCGCCCCGACGAGCGGGATCCGCTCGGTCACGCACTCCCCGACCTTGCGGCCCAGCACGCTCTCCAGGCCGTGCACGGCCTCATCGACGGCGTCGGCGGCCATCACCCGATAGGTGGTGTACTTCCCGCCGGCCACGACCACGAGCCCGGGGACGCTGTGCGCCACGGCGTGCTCGCGGGAGAGCTTCGACGTGGCGGCCGACTCCCCCGCCAGCAACGGCCGCAGTCCTGCGAACACGCCTTCGACGTCGTCGCGGGTCAACGGCACCTCGAGCACCTTGTTGACGTTGGTCAGCAGGTAGTCGATGTCGCTGGAGCTGGCCGCCGGGTGGTCCTTGGAGAGCTCCCAGTCCGTGTCGGTGGTGCCGATGATCCAGTGCCGCTTCCACGGGATCACGAACAGGACGGAGGTCTCGGTCCGCAGGATCAGCCCCGCTTCGCCGCGAATCCGGTCACGGGGAACGACGAGGTGGATGCCCTTGCTGGCGCGCACCTTGAACTGACCACGCTCGCGGGCCATGCCCTGGGTCTCGTCGGTCCAGACACCCGTGGCGTTGATGACCTGGGACGCCCGGATCTCGAAGCGGCGGCCGGTCTCGAGGTCGATCACCTCGGCGCCGACGACGCGCTCGCTCTCCTTGATCAGGCCCAGCACACGGGTGCGGGAAGCCACGGCGGCACCGTAGGTCGCCGCGGTGCGGGCGAGGAACATGGTGTGGCGGGCGTCATCGACCTGCGCGTCGTAGTAGCGGATCGCCCCCACGAGGGCGTCCTTGCGCAGCGACGGGAACGCCTTGCGCGCCCCACGACGGGTGAGGTGTTTGTGCATCGGGACGCCGTCGCCGTACCCGCTGGCCTTGGACATGGCGTCGTACAGTGCGACCCCGGAACCGGCGTACCAACGCTCCCAGCCGCGTCCGGTGAGCGGGTAGAGGAAGGGCACCGGCCGCACGAGGTGCGGAGCGAGTCGCTGCATGAGCAGGCCGCGCTCCTTCAGCGCCTCGGCGACGAGCCGGAAGTCCATCATCTCGAGGTAGCGCAGGCCGCCGTGGATCAGCTTGGAGCTGCGGCTGGACGTGCCCGAGGCGAAGTCCCGGGCCTCGACCAGTCCGACGGCCAGTCCGCGGGTCGCGGCGTCGAGGGCAGCGCCGGAGCCGACGACTCCCCCACCGATCACCAGGACGTCGAGGTGCTGGTTGGCCATCCGCTTCAGCGCCGCAGCGCGGCCACGGGGCGAGAGTGGAGCGGGATTCATCAGTGGACCTCCACCCAGTCAAGGGTTCGTTGTACGGCCTTCTGCCACTGGGCGTATCCCGCGGCACGTTGGTCCTCGCTCCAGTGCGGTTCCCAGCGGGTGTCTTCCTGCCAGTTCTCCCGGAGCTCGTCGGTGTTGGCCCAGTAGCCGACCGAGAGCCCGGCTGCGTAGGCGGCGCCGAGCGCGGTCGTCTCCGGGACGACGGGCCGACTGACCGGTACGCCGAGGACGTCGGCCTGGATCTGCATGCAGAGGCTGTTAGCAGTCACGCCGCCGTCGACCTTGAGCACTTCCAGCGTCACTCCTGAGTCCGACGACATCGCCTCGATCACGTCGCGGGACTGGTAACAGATCGCCTCGAGCGTGGCCCGGGCGACGTGGGCGTTGGTGTTGAAGCGCGACAGGCCGACGATGGCGCCGCGGGCGTCGGAACGCCAGTAGGGCGCGAAGAGCCCCGAGAAGGCGGGCACGAAGTAGACGCCTCCGTTGTCCTCGACCTGGGCGGCCAGCGACTCCGACTCCGAGGCTCCGCTGATGATGCCCAGCTGGTCGCGCAGCCACTGCACCGCCGATCCGGTCACCGCGATCGAGCCCTCCAGTGCGTAGACACAGGGTTCGTCGCCGAGCTTGTACGCCGGTGTCGTGAGCAGGCCGGCCTTGGAGCGCACGATCTCGGTGCCGGTGTTGAGGAGCATGAAGTTGCCGGTGCCGTAGGTGTTCTTGGCCTCGCCCGGCGCGAAGCAGACCTGCCCGACGGTCGCGGCCTGCTGGTCGCCGAGGATGCCGGTGATCGGCACCTCCCCGTTGAAGGGACCGTGCAGCCGGGTCATTCCGTACGGCGTCGTGGCCGATGACTCGCGGATCTCCGGAAGCATCGCGCGGGGAACCCCGAAGAATCCGAGCAGCTCGTCGTCCCAGTCCAGGGTCTCCAGGTCCATCAGCATGGTCCGGCTCGCGTTGGTCACATCGGTGACGTGGACACCGCCGTCGGGTCCACCGGTGAGGTTCCAGAGCACCCACGTGTCAGGAGTCCCGAACAGGGCGTCGCCCTTCTCCGCGAGTTCCCGCGCGCCCGGGACCTCGTCGAGGATCCACTTCAGCTTGCCGCCGGAGAAGTACGTCGCCGGAGGGAGACCGGCGCGATGGCGTATCACGTCGCCACGACCGTCGCGGTCCAGCGCGGCGGCGATCGCGTCGGTGCGGGTGTCCTGCCACACGATCGCGTTGTGCAGCGGCCGGCCTGTCCGGCGGTTCCACACGATCGTGGTCTCGCGCTGGTTGGTGATGCCGACCGCAGCGAGGTCGCTGGCGTCGAGGCGGGCCTTGCCGAGGGCGGTCTGGACGACGGACGAGGTCCGCTCCCAGATCTCGACGGGGTTGTGCTCGACCCACCCGGCGCGCGGCAGGATCTGCTGGTGCTCGAGCTGGTGCCGGGCCACTTCGCGCCCGGCGTGGTCGAACACCATGAAGCGTGTGCTGGTGGTGCCCTGGTCGATCGCCCCCACGTACCTCGCCATGCACCAACTCTGACACGTCGCACGTCGCTGGCGCTCGGAACACGCGCGATCGCACCGAGTGCTTGACCTCAACCGAACTTGAGGTTCAACGATGGGGGCATGAACAGGATCGCACTCGTCACGGGCGGAAGCGCCGGCCTCGGCCGCGCACTGACGCTCGCCCTTGCCCACCAGGACTGGCACGTCATCACGAACGGCCGGAACTCCGAACGGCTGGCCGCCACCGCGGCAGCCGCCCCGGCGGGCTCGGTGACCGCCATCGTCGGTGACACGTCCGACGAGGACCACCGGGCCGAGCTCATGGCTGCCGTCGAGGCGCAGGGCCGCCTGGACCTCCTCGTCAACAACGCCGGAGTCCTCGGCCCGGCCTCCGGCGACAACCCCCACCGGTTCCTCGCGGACCTCACCATCGAAGACGTCGGGTACGTCTGGCGCCAGAACGTCGGGGCGCCCCTCGTGCTGACCAGCCTCGCGATCCCCCACCTCGCGAAGGCCGGTGGCACGTTGCTGTCGATCTCCTCCGACGCCGCCCTGGAGCACTACGCCGGTTGGGGCATGTACAGCGCGTCCAAGGCCGCGCTGGACCACCTCACCCTCACCGTCGCGGCAGAGAACCCGACCATCACCGCGTACGCCGTGGACCCGGGTGACATGCGCACGCAGATGCACCAGGACTGGTTCCCCGGCGAGGACATCTCCGACCGTCCGCTGCCCGAGGTCGTCGTACCCCGTCTGTTGGCACTGCTGGACGGCACGGCGCCGTCGGGTCGGTACCGGGCCAGCGATGTCGCAGCTTGAGGCACAGGAGTTCGCGCCGGCGCCCGCCGAGCGGCGCGGGCTCGCCCGGGACCAGGTCCAGCTTCTCGTCGCAACCGACCGCGGGATCACCCACACCCGCTTCCACCGGCTCGACGAGCACCTGGAGCTCGGGGACATCGTCGTCGTGAACAACTCCGCGACCGTCGCGGCAGCCGTCGACGCCGTCTCCGACCGGCACGGACCCGTGGTGCTGCACCTGGCGACGCCGCTCGACGACGCCACCTGGGTGGTCGAGGTACGACGTCCGCCCGATGCCGCTCGGGCCGTGCTCGATGCCCGGGCCGGTGACCGGATCGACCTCGTGGGCGGAGCGGCCCACCTGCAGCTGATCGAGCCGTACCCGGCTCCCGGGTCGTCCCCCACCGGCACCGGCAACCGGTTGTGGCGGGCGAGCATGACCGGCGACCTCACGGCGGCCGTGCGGCGGCTCGGCCGACCGATCGCCTACGGCTACCTCGATGCCCGCTACCCGCTCACGGACTACCAGACCGTCTTCGGTCACCGACCCGGCAGCGCCGAGATGCCGTCGGCGGGACGTCCGTTCAGTCCCGACCTGGTGACAAGGCTGGTCGCGAAGGGGGTGCTGGTCGCCCCGATCACCCTGCACACGGGCGTCTCCTCCCAGGAGGCGGGCGAGTTCCCTCAGGCAGAACGCTTCGAGGTGCCGCGTTCCACCGCGGCTGCGGTCAACGCTGCCCGTGCCGCGGGAGGCCGGGTGATCGCCGTCGGCACCACGGTCACCCGGGCACTCGAGTCGGCCGTTGACGTCGGCCGGGACGGTGCGACCGTCGTCGCCCGGTCCGGATGGACCAGCAGGATCATCAGCCCGGCCGAGCCACCGCTGGTGACAGACGGCCTCGTGACCGGCTGGCACGACCCCGAGGCGTCGCACCTGATGCTGGTCGAGGCGGTGGCAGGAGCCGGACTGACGCGACGCGCGTACACCGCCGCCTCGGCATCGGGCTACCTCTGGCACGAGTTCGGGGACTCGTGCCTCCTGCTGCCGGGCTCAGGGAGGAGTCAGGGCAAATCCCGATGACCGGACGAACACTCATCGGGCAGGGTGTTCCCATGACGACCGCCCCCCACCAGGTCTCCCCCGGACTTCCCGCCGCGGCCCGCGCGATCAACCTCCACAAGACCTACGGGTCCGGTGACTCCGAGGTCCGGGCCCTCGATGGCGTGACGATCTCGCTCGCCCAGGGCCAGTTCACCGCGATCATGGGACCGTCCGGTTCCGGGAAGTCCACCCTGATGCACTGCCTCGCGGCACTGGACGCGCCCACGGCAGGCGAGGTGATGGTCGGCGAGACCCAGTTGTCGCGCCTCAAGGACAAGGCGCTCACCACGCTGCGGCGTGAAGAGGTCGGGTTCGTCTTCCAGGCCTTCAACCTGATTCCGACCCTCACCGCCCAGGAGAACATCCTGCTGCCGCTCAGCCTGGCCGGCCGGAAGCCCGACCAGGCCTGGTTCGACACGGTCGTCGACACGGTCGGACTGCGCGATCGCCTCAAGCACCGGCCGGCCGAGATGTCCGGCGGCCAGCAGCAGCGCGTGGCCTGCGCCCGCGCCCTCGTCAGCAAGCCGTCGATCGTGTTCGCCGACGAGCCCACCGGCAACCTCGACAGCACCTCGGGCGCGGAGGTCCTGTCGTTCTTACGCCGCAGCGTGGACGAGTTCGGGCAGACCATCGTGATGGTCACGCACGACGCCGTCGCGGCGTCGTACTGCGACCGCGTGGTGTTCCTCGCCGATGGCCGGGTGGTCGACGAGATCAACAACCCGGACCGTGAGCAGCCGACGCGGGTGGGCCAGATTTCGGACCGGCTCGTTGAACTTGGGGCCCTGCAGGCCGCCGCTGCGCGCGGAAAGGCCTGACATGTTGCGGCTCACGCTGCGCAACATCTTCGCCCGCAAGGTCCGGCTCCTCATGAGCGGACTCGCGATCGTGCTCGGTGTCGCGTTCCTGTCCGGCGTCCTGGTCTTCAGCAACGGCCTCTCGTCGACCTTCGACTCGATCATCTACGGCTCCACCCCTGACGGTGCCGTGCGTGCCCAGGACACCGAGGAGTTCGACGGCGGCATCTCCGGCCAGACCGACCAGGTCCTCGACCCGGGTGTCGTGGCCGACCTGAGTGCCCTGCCCGAGGTCGCGCGAGCCGACGGCGACGTCGTCGGCTTCGGCATGAGCCTGCTGGCCAGTGACGGCACGCTCGTGGGTGGCACGGGAGCGCCGACCCTCGCCTTCAACTACCACGACGGCCCCAACATGGCCGGCGAGGAGGCCCTCGTCCTCACGAAGGGCGCCTGGCCCACGGGCACGGACCAGATCGTGCTCGACGAGGCCGCGGCCAAGGCGGGTGACTACCGCGTCGGCGACGACGTCAAGCTCCTCGCCCCGTTCGGGACGCTCGAACGGACCTCGAAGCTGGTGGGGATCGCCGAGTTCAACGGCGGGGGTACGGCGGGCGCGACCCTGCTGATCTTCTCGACCGAGGCCGCCCAGCAGCTCTTCGTGGCGGGCAAGGACGTCTACAACCGGATCAGCCTCACGGCGGCCGACGGGGTGACGCAGGAGCAGCTCGCTGACGCCGCCGACAAGGTCGTTCCGCAGGGCTTCGAGGCCGTCACCGGTGACCAGGTGGCCGAGGAGTCGCAGGACGCCGTGGGCAGCTTCCTCGGCGTGATCAACACCTTCCTCCTGGTGTTCGCCATCATCGCCGTCATCGTCGGCGGCTTCATCATCGTCAACACCTTCTCGATCCTCGTCGCCCAACGCAGTCGTGAGCTGGCACTGCTGCGGGCCCTGGGTGCGGGCCGCGGACAGGTCACCCGATCGGTGCTGCTCGAGGCCTTCGTGCTCGCCGTCGTGTCCTCCACGATGGGGATCGGCTTCGGCCTGCTCCTGGCCCGCGGTCTCGCCGGGGTGTTCCGTTCCGTCGGGCTCGACATCGCCAGCGACGCACTCGACCTCACCTCCCGGACCGTCATCACCAGCTACGTCGTCGGGGTCGGCATGACCATGCTGGCCGCCTACCTGCCGGCGCGACGCGGCGGCAAGGCGGCGCCCGTGGCTGCCATGCGAGCCGACAGCACCGTCGAGCGTGCGTCCCTGCGGCGTCGTACCCTCGTCGGCTGCGTCTTCCTCGTCGTCGGCGCCGGTTTCGCTGTCAACGGCGTGCTGGGTGCTCCCGGGTCGGACGCCGCCTGGATCGGCGTGGGAGCCGTGATCTGGATCCTCACCGTCGCGGCCATCAGCTCCGTGGTTGGCAAGCCGGTGCTGGTCGTGTGCCGCAGCCTGTTCGCCCGGCTGTTCGGCGCTGCCGGCCGCCTCGCCGGCGAGAATGCCCTGCGCGACCCGCGTCGGACCGGCGCGACCGCCTCGGCACTGATGATCGGGCTGGCCCTGGTCTCGACGATCGGCGTCCTGGCCGCGTCGCTGAACAAGTCCATCGACGACGTGGTCGACGAACAGTTCACGGCCGACCTGCTCGTCCAGAGCACCAACTTCCTGCCCTTCTCGACCGAGGTCGGCGACCGGATCGCCGAGGTCGACGGTGTCGGCGTGATGAGTCGCCAGCAGTTCGCCAACGCGCAGTTCCGCGGAAAGTCGATCTACCTCACGGGCAACGACGACAACTTCGACGACATCTACGACCTCAAGGTGGTCGACGGACGCCAGGACGTCTCCGGTGCCGAGGCCTTCGTCACCGAGGACTTCGCCAAGGACAACGAGATCGCCGTCGGCGACGCCCTCGACCTCGGGTTCCAGGGCGGCAAGAAGCTCACGCCGAAGGTCGTCGGCGTCGTGGAGGACACCGAGGTCGCCGGAGCGGTCAACATCCCGATCGACCAGCTCGCCAAGGCTGGCGTCCTCCGCCAGGACACCACGGTCAGCATCGCGTTCACCCCGGGAGCCGACGCCTCCACCGTGCGCGACGCCGTCGACGACGCCGCGAAGTCGGCCCCGATCGTCGGCGTCTTCGACAAGGAGGGCTTCGCCGACGAGATCCGCGGCCAGGTCAACCAGCTGCTCTACATGATCTACGGCCTGTTGACCCTGGCCATCGTGATCGCCGTCATCGGCATCATCAACACGCTCGGGCTCAGCGTCATCGAACGGACCAGGGAGATCGGCCTGTTGCGCGCCATCGGCATGAGTCGCACGAAGCTGCGGCGCATGATCACGCTCGAGTCGATCACCATCGCCGTGCTCGGAGCGGTGCTCGGAATGGTGCTCGGCCTCACCATCGGCGTACTCCTGCAGCACTCGTTGTCCGAGGAGCTGAGCAGTCTGGGCCTACCGCTGGGGCAGCTGGTGGTGTTCCTGGTCATCGCCGTCGTGGTGGGCGTGCTCGCAGCGGTGGTCCCCGCCATCCGTGCGTCCCGGCTCAACGTCCTGGACGCGATCTCTACCGAGTAGCGAGCGCCGTTGGTCGAGGAGGTCGCGCAGCGATCGTCTCGAGACCGGTCAGGCGAGTTCGACGAGGTCCGCGTAGTCCTGGCTCCACAGGTCCTCGACACCGTCCGGGAGGATCAGCACCCGGTCGGGTTCGAGGGCGTGGACCGCACCCTCGTCGTGGGTGACGAGCACGACGGCGCCCTCGTAGCGACGGATCGCGTTGAGGACCTCCTCGCGGGAGGCCGGGTCCAGGTTGTTCGTCGGCTCGTCGAGCAGCAGCACGTTGGCTTGCGAGACGACGAGCGAGGCCAGGGCCAGACGCGTCTTCTCGCCCCCGGACAGCACGCCGGCGGGCTTGTGCACGTCGTCGCCGCTGAAGAGGAACGACCCGAGGACGGAGCGCGCCTCGGTGTCGGTGAGCGCAGGCGCCGCCGACTGCATGTTCTCGAGCACGGTACGACCGACGTCGAGGGTCTCGTGTTCCTGCGCGTAGTAGCCGACCTTGAGGCCGTGGCCGGCGATGACCTGCCCGGTGTCGGGCTTGTCGACACCCGCGAGGATCCGGAGCATCGTGGTCTTGCCGGCGCCGTTCAGCCCGAGGATGACGACGCGCGAGCCGCGGTCGATGGCCAGGTCGACGGCGGTGAAGATCTCCAGGGCACCGTAGGACCGGGACAGGTCCTTCGCCATGAGCGGCGTCTTGCCGCACGCAGCCGGCGTCGGGAACTTGATCGCGGCGATCTTGTCGGACTGGCGCTCGCCCTCGACACCACCGAGCAGCTTCTCGGCGCGCTTGAGCATCTGCTGGGCAGCGCTGGCACCCGAGGCCCGGGCGCGCATCTTGTTGGCCTGGTCGGTGAGCGTCTTGGCCTTGTTCTGCGCGCTCATCAGCTCGCGCTTGCGACGGGCCTCGTCGGTCTCACGCTGGATGAGGTAGTTCTTCCACCCCATGTTGTAGATGTCGATGACGCCGCGGTTCGCGTCGAGATGGAAGACCTTGTTGACGGTCTCCTCCAGCAGCGCGTTGTCGTGCGAGATAACGATGAAGCCACCCTTGTAGGTCTTCATCCATTCGCGCAGCCAGTTGATCGAGTCGGCGTCGAGGTGGTTCGTCGGCTCATCGAGGATCAGTACCTCGGCGCTGGAGAACAGGATCCGCGCGAGCTCGACCCGACGACGCTGGCCGCCGGACAGGGTGCCGAGCGGCTGGTCCATCAGGCGGTCCGGGATCCCGAGGCTCTGGGCGATCTGGAGTGCCTCGGTCTCAGCGGCGTAGCCACCCCCGGCGTCGAGCTCGTCCTGGGCGCGCTGGAAACGGCGCATTGCCTTCTCCAGGACGGCCGGGTCCTCCGAGCCCATCTCGACCTCGGCAGCGCGCAGCCGTCGTACGGCGTCGTCGAGTCCCCGCGCGGACAGGATCCGGTCGCGCGTGACGACTTCGGGGTCACCGACGCGGGGGTCCTGCGGGAGGTAGCCGAGCTCGCCCTTGTTGCCGACCGTTCCGGCAGCGGGCAGCACGTCACCGGCAAGGACCTTCGTGAGGGTCGTCTTGCCAGCGCCGTTGCGGCCGACGAGGCCGATCTTGTCGCCGGGACCGACGCGGAAGCTGACGTTCTCCATGAGGAGCCGTGCACCGACGCGGACCTCGACCTGGTGCACCGTGATCATGAGGGCTCCAGTCTCCCATGACGCGACGACGGCACTGAAAACGCCGAGCGGCCCGGTCTTTGCCCTAGGGTGCTGCCGTGGTGCGATTCAATCCGAAGGCCCGCCTTGACCAGTCCCGTATGCGCGATGGCGGCGGGGGCGGTGGTGGCGGCCTCGGCGGCGGTGTCGGCGGCGGCGGAATGCGCCTTCCGATCCCGACCGGAAGAGGCGGGCTCAGCACGATCCTGATCCTCGTCCTGCTCTTCGTCGTGGCGAAGTGCGCCGGAGTCGATCTCGGTCTCGGTGGCGGCACCGGCGGCGTGGGCAGCCAGGTCTATTCGCCGACCCGGCTGAGCGATGCCACCGAGGGCGGCGACCGGTACGCCAGCTGCAAGACCGGCGACGACGCCAACAAGTCCCAGGACTGCGCCCGCGTCGCGATCGAGAACTCGCTCACTGACTTCTGGTCCGACCAGGGCATCGACAACTGGCAGCCCATCACGACCCTGACCACCTTCACGGACAGCGTCAACACCGGCTGCGGCGCCGCGACCTCGCAGGTCGGGCCGTTCTACTGCCCCGCCGACGGCGGCATCTACCTCGACACGACGTTCTTCGACACCGTGCTGGAGCCGCAGCTCGGTGCTCCCGACGAGCCGTTCGTCGAGTTCTACGTGCTGGCCCACGAGTACGGCCACCACATCTCGAACCTGCTGGGCTTCATGGACAAGGTGACCAACCAGCGCACCGGTCCGCAGAGCCTCGCCACGCGTCTCGAGCTGCAGGCCGACTGCTACGCCGGCCTGTGGGCGCAGCACGCGACCACGACCGAGGACGCGAGTGGTGAGGTGCTGCTGCTCGACCTCTCCGACGAAGACATCGACAACGCGCTGAAGGCAGCGGCGGCCGTCGGCGACGACCACATCCAGAAGAAGACCCAGGGCCAGACCAACCCCGAGACCTGGAACCACGGCTCGTCTGCCCAGCGGATGAGCTGGTTCCGTGAGGGCTACGAGGGCGGCACCGTGAAGTCCTGCGACACCTTCAGCGCCGACAAGGTCTGACCCGGTCGGTTCCAGCGCCGCTCAGAGCTCGAGCAGGGCCTCCATGTGGCCGAACGTGCGCTGCAGCGTGCGCAGGTGCGGCGCAACAGCGGGGTGCCGGTACTTGCCCGCCAGGGCTCCCTCTCCCCCGGCGACCCGCGCCAGCGCCCACTCCGCGCGACTGAGTGCGGTGTAGACGGCGACGATGCGTGCCCCGAGCACGACGGCGTCGTGGTCCGCGAGCCCGTCGGGAAGGCCGAGCAGGTAGGCGTCCAGGAGCGGTTCGAACTCCTCGCGGGCTGACAGCGACAGGTAGCCGAGGTCACCACCGACCGGACCGTGGCCGAGGGTCCCCCAGTCGATGGCGAGCGCCTCGTCGCCGGAGCGGCCCGGCAGGTTCAGTGCCGTGGGATCGCCGTGCTGGGCGACCCGGGGCACGCCTTCGAGCAACGTGAGCATGGTTTCGCGGTGGGTCCAGAGATGGTCGGCCACGTCCGCGACGGTCGTCCGCGCGAGAGTCGGCCAGCCTCCCCGACGCTCGACCCTCGCCAGCCGGTCGCGCATGAGGTTCTCGGCAAGGAACTGCGGATGCCCCAGCTGTGCGCCGGCGAAACGGCCGATGGACAGGGCGAGGAACAGGCCACTGGACGCGGCGTCCTCCACCCAGTCGCGGACGATCGTGACTCCCTCGTCGTCCTCCTCGACCGAGCCGCTCGCCGCCTGGAGCCCCGGAGTCTCGTTGGTGAGCCCGGTCAGCAGCACGTCGGCCTCGCGGCGCCAGTACCCGATGTGGGCACGGTCGGACAGCACGGCGGGGTCACCCTGTTGTGGAGCGCCGAGGCGCTTGACGACGACCGGCCGGCCGCCGAGCGCCGTCCGCCACACGCCCACCGTCGACGTACCGGATCCACCCGGCAGCGCCACCCAGTCCGGCTCCGGCCGCCACATGAGCCTGAAACTAGCCGATCCGGGCCTCCCACAGTGGGACGCAGGAGTGCGGGAGACTGCACCGGTGCAGATCCAGATCGACGACCCCCGTCGCGGTGACGTCCTCGCGCTCCTGGAGGAGCACCTCGCCGACATGTACGCGACGTCGCCGCCCGAGAGCGTGCACGCCCTTGATCCGGACACGCTGGCCGCGCCCGACATCACGTTCTGGAGTGTTCGCGAGCGGGACGAGCTGCTCGGCTGCGCCGCGCTCAAGCAACACACGTCCACGCACGTCGAGCTCAAGTCGATGCGCACGGCGACGGCGGCCCGGCGGCGCGGTGTCGCTGCTGCGCTGCTCGACCATGTCCTGACGCACGCGCGTTCCTGCGGACACCAGCGGATCAGCCTGGAGACCGGCGCCGAGGACTACTTCGCTCCGGCGCGGGCGTTGTACGCCACCCGCGGCTTCCAGGTCTGCGACCCGTTCGAGGACTACGTCCTCGACCCCCACAGCGTCTTCATGACGCTCGCCCTCTGACCCCGGGTCAGTCCCGGGAAGCGTTCTCGACGTCCACCTGGATGGACTGCGCGTCCGCCACCACCTTCTCGAGGACCGCGCGTCGGGGATCGGGAACGGCATGCCACGCGCCCACGACCTGCACCTTGTCGAGGCGAGCGTCGGTCAGCACCTCGGTGACGGCGGACCGGTCACCTCCTGCGGCGACGACCTCCACCCCGGCCAGCACCCGCGCCGCATGGTCAGCGGCGGCTTCGTAGGCAGCCCGCGCCTGGTTGTCCCGGCGGCGGGCGAACCGCTGCTGGGACTGGCCGCCGGCCTTGGTGCGGCCCTGCACGTGCCGCTGCCCCACCTTCGACTCCGTGACCGTTCCACCATCGAGGCGGGCGACGGCGAACCCGCCCTTGCGGACCAGCAGCACGCCCCAGCGCTCGGGAGGACGCACCTCCGCGACGAACGCGTCGGCGGCCGGCTGGCCGTCGTACGGCTGCGAGAACGGGAGCGATGCAGAGAAGTGCGAACCGTCCGGAGCCACGCCCAAGAGCACACCCCCTACGACGCTCAACACCGGGTCGCCGTGGGATGCCGCGAAGTTCGTGACCCAGCGCGGCCAGCGGGCAACTGGAATCAGGACGACGGACACGAGCAAGACGCTACCTCTCGGCGCCTTCGCGCCTTAGGCTCCTCTCACCCCACCGGAGGAATGCCATGAACCGAATGTTGCGTACGGCGGTCGCCGCCGGTGCCATCGCCAGCTCGCTCGTGCTCACCGGATCGGCCGTGCCCGTTCCCACGGGCGCGACCGCGGCCCCGGCTGGAGGGTCCGACAGCGGATGCCTCGAGCCGGAGCACGGCACCGCAGCGCGCGGCGCAGGCGGCCGCGCCCTCGACCACCGCGACATCTCAGCGGCGGAGCAGCGCGCGATCGAGGCGAAGAACGCCCGCCTGCTCGCCGAGCGCAAGGGCGCCACGGGCAAGCCCCCGCCGGGCGGCGGTGGCGGCACCGGTCCCGGAGGGGTCAAGAGCGACATCCCCGTCTACGTGCACGTGATGACCGCGACCAACGGCGCGGGCGACGTGACCGACACCCAGATCGCGCAACAGATCGCCGTCCTGAACCAGACCTACTCGGGTCACGACGTCAACGGCACCGCCGGAGACACCGGCATCCGGTTCCGCCTGGCCGGTACCGAGCGGATCGCCAACAACAGCTGGCACACCGACAGGCAGAGCACCACCTACCGCGCGCAGACCCGCGACGGCGGCAAGAACGCGCTCAACATCTGGCTGGTCGACTTCAAGTACCTCGGCATCGCCACGTTCCCGTGGGACTACGCGGCCAACCCGAACATCGACGGGATCCGGGTCCAGTACAGCTCGTTGCCCGGCGGCAGCGCGACCAACTACAACCTCGGCGAGACGGCCACGCACGAGGTCGGACACTGGCTCGGGCTCTACCACACCTTCCAGGGCGGCTGCACCGGCGCGGGCGACGAGGTCGCGGACACCGCGGCGCAGGCGTCGCCGTCCTCGGGCTGCCCGACCGGACGCAACTCCTGCACCGCTCCCGGCGACGACCCGATCCACAACTACATGGACTACAGCTACGACAGCTGCTACTACGAGTTCACTCCGCTGCAGTCGAGCCGGATGGACACGATGTGGACGCTCTACAGGCTCTGAGCCGGTGGGCCTGGGCGCCAGACAGGAACGTGTTCTAGTCTCGGCACATGCCCTCGATGTACCCCAGCACCCAGGTCGGGATCGACTTCGTCGACACGGCCAGGTACCGCTACGCGAACAGCGTCGACCTCGCGATCACGCCGGACCAATTGTTCGAGGTGCTCGCCGATGCCGGCGCCTGGCCGCGCTGGGCCAGCGTGATCACCGGCGTGGTGTGGACGACGCCGGAACCGATCGGCGTGGGGACCCGGCGCACGGTCACGATGAGGGGTGGGTTGATCGGGGACGAGGAGTTCCTCGCGTGGGAGCCGCCCACGATGATGTCGTTCCGGTTCAACGAGTCCTCGACACGGACCGTCAAGGCCTTCGCCGAGCGGTACGACGTCGTCCCCACCGCCGACGGATGCCGACTCACCTGGACGCTGGCCCTCGACGTACGCGGACCGTCGCGACTCGGCATGCCGCTGGGCAAGCCGGTCATGAACGCGACCTTCCGGCGCTTCCTGACGAACCTGCGGCGCTACACCGACGAACGTTTCGCGCAACCGGGAACCGGATCGGACGCTCCCCCGTCGTAGGACCATGACGACTCACTCCCGTCGCTCGGCCCTGGCGATGGCGACCGGCGTCCTCCTGGGCGGACCCATGCTCGCGGGGTGCGCGCTGGAGCACGAGAAGCGGGCGATCGACACGCCGTCCGTCCAGGAGGCTCCGGCAGCGGACGGAGGGACCCGGGCCACGGGGACCCGGTCCTACGAGTGGAGCAACACCCCATCGCCCCTGGTGCTCGTGCTGCCGCGCGGCGACGTCACGCTGGACGCCTGCACCACTGCTGGAGCGGACCCGCCGGCCCGGACGGCGTGGCGTCATCGATGTGCTCGGACGGCGTCACTCCAGAACTGGAGCGTCTCGAGACCGTCGGCCCGGTCGCCACCGTCGACTTCTGGTTCGGGCGTCCCGGGTGGACCTTCGAGGCGTCCTTCATGCGCGACGTGCCCGGCGACGATCCCGGCGAGCTGGTCGGCAAGGGCGCCGTCACCCGCACGGCGGCGCAGGACTTCACGATCACCGTTGCCAGCGGTCTGACCTCGGGCACCTACCGCGTCGACCTGTTCGGGAGCGGCCCCGAGGGTGACTTCGTGACCAGCTTCGCGTGGGTGGTCTGACTGCCTTCGTCGGCGGCCACCATGCGCACATCCGATTACATACACGGCGCCACGACGGTGGCACCGTGGACGTCGTGGCCCCGCCCGGGACCGGATGGGATTGAGCACGATGTCAGCAGAAGACAACATTGCGAACACCAAGGCGGCCTACGCGGCCTTCGCTGCCGGCGATGCGGTGGCCGCTCAGGCCGCGCTCGCTGACGAGGTGGAATGGATCGTTCCGGGGAACAGCACACTCTCGGGGACCTATGTCGGCAAGGAAGCCGTCATGGGGCTGTGGATGGCGTTGCTCGAGAAGGGCTTCACCACGACACCGGTCGACTACTTCGGCAACGAGAACCGGGTCGTGGTCCTCACGACCACGACCGCTGCCGGCGAGACAGGCGAAGCGGCCGACGTGATCACGTTCAATGGTGACCAGGTCGTGAGCTTCACCAGCTACGGCGACACCGCGCTCCAGGAACGAATCTGGGGCACCAAGTAATCAGACGTTGAAGCCCAGCGCCCGGAGCTGCTCGCGGCCGTCGGGGGTGATCTTGTCGGGGCCCCATGGCGGCATCCAGACCCAGTTGATCGCCACGTCATTGACCAGGCCTTCGAGGGCCGAGTTGGTCTGGTCAGTGATCACGTCGGTCAGCGGGCAGGCCGCGGAGGTCAGCGTCATGTCCAGCACGAGGTTCGCGGCCTCGTCGACGTGGATGCCGTAGACCAGGCCGAGGTCGACGACGTTGATGCCGAGCTCGGGGTCCACGACATCCTTCATCGCTTCCTCGACGTCGGCGATCGCAACGTTCGAAGACGCGGACGAGCCGACCATCTTGTGGGCGCCCGCCTCGGGCACCTCCGGGAGGTCACCGTGGTCGACGCCGTGTCCGTGGCCGTGGCCATGCCCGTCGTGGCTGTGGTCGTGGTCATGGTTGTGCTCGCTCATGCCTTGCCTCCGTCTGCGTCAACTGCTGAGGCGACGACCTGTGTCGTCGCGTCCTTCCACGCCATCCAGGACAGCAGTGCGCACTTCACGCGGGCGGGGAACTTCGCCACCCCGGCGAATGCGATGCCGTCCTCGAGAATCTCTTCGTCGGGCACCACGGTGCCCTTGCCCTGCATCAGGGTCAGGAACTCCTGGTGGATCGCCATCGCCTCGTCGACGCTCTTGCCGACCACGAGGTCGTAGAGCACCGAGGCCGACGCCTGCGAGATCGAGCATCCGACCGAGTCGTACGACACGTCACTGACGACGCCGCCGTCGAGGTGCACCCGCAGGGTCACCTCGTCGCCGCACGTCGGGTTGACGTGGTGCACCTCGGCCTCGTGCGGCTCCCGCAGTCCCTTGCCATGTGGCAACTTGTAGTGGTCCAGGATGATCTCCTGGTAGAGCGCGTCCAGATCCTGTGCAGTCATCAGGTCAGTCCAACTTGAAGTAGCGGCGGGTGTATTCCAGCGCCTCGACGAGCGCGTCGATCTCCCGCGGCTCCGTGTAGAGGTACGACGACATCCGGGTCGAGCTCTGGACACCGAACCGCGCGTGGGCCGGCTTCGCGCAGTGGTGACCCGCGCGTACGGCGATGCCGCGGCTGTCGAGCACCTGCGCGATGTCGTGCGGGTGCACGCCGTCGAGCTCGAAGGAGATCGCGCCGCCGCGGGAGGCCGCATCGAGCGGCCCGAGCACGGTGAGCCCCTTGACCGTCTGCAGCCCCTCGAGGGCGTAGCCGGTGATTGCCTGCTCGTGGGCATGGATGGCATCCATCCCGATGTGGCCGAGGTACTCGACCGCAGCGCCGAGACCGATGGCCTCGACGATCGGCGGGGTGCCGGCCTCGAAGCGGTGCGGCGCCTTGGCGTACGTCGAACGCGCCATCGTCACGGTCTCGATCATCTCGCCGCCGCCGTGGAATGGGGGCAGCTCGTTGAGCAGCTCCTCACGACCCCAGAGCACGCCGATGCCCGTCGGTCCACAGACCTTGTGGCCGGTGAACACGAGGAAGTCGCAACCGACGGCCTGGACGTCCACGTGCAGCTGCGGCGCAGCCTGCGAGGCGTCGATGACCGACACCGCACCGACTGCCCTGGCCCGGGCCGCCAGGTCGGCGACCGGGTTGATGGTGCCGAGCATGTTGGAGACCCAGGTGAACGCGACGACTTTGGTGTTCTCGTCCACCAGCTGGTCGGCGTTGCTGAAGTCGAGCTGCCCATCGTCGGTCAGGCCGAACCAGCGCAGCTCCGCACCGGAGCGCTCGCAGGCGAGCTGCCACGACACGATGTTGGAGTGGTGCTCCATCTCCGTGATCACGACGTTGTCGCCGGGCGCGAGCGTGATGGTGCGCGCCAGCAGGTTGAGCGCCTCGGTGGCGTTCTTGGTGAAGATGATCTCGTTGCGCGACGGGGCGTTGAGGAACTGGGCGACCTTGTCGCGCGCCGCTTCGTAGGCCTCCGTCGACTCCGCACCGAGCTGGTGCATGGCACGTGCGATGTTCGCGTTGTGCCGCTCCAGGTGGTCGACCATCGTGTCGATGACGACCTGCGGCTTCTGCGAGGTGTTCGCGCTGTCGAGGTAGACCAGCGGCAGCCCGCCCGCGAGCGTGCGCTCCAGGATGGGGAAGTCCTTGCGGATGACTTCCAGCTCGGGGAGCAGACCAGTGAGGGGAGCCATGATCAGACCCCAGACTCCGCAGCTGCCTTGAGGAAGCGGTCATAGCCGTTGGCCTCAAGCTCTTCGGCGAGCTCCGGGCCACCGGACTCGGCGACGCGGCCGGCAACGAACACGTGGACGTGGTCAGGCTTGATGTAGCGCAGGATCCGCGTGTAGTGCGTGATCAGCAGGACACCCTTGTTGTCGCGCTCACGGAACCGGTTGACGCCGTCCGAGACGACCTTGAGCGCGTCGATGTCGAGACCCGAGTCGGTCTCGTCGAGGATCGCGACCTTGGGGTCGAGCAGGTCGAGCTGGGCGATCTCGTGGCGCTTCTTCTCGCCACCGGAGAAGCCCTCGTTGACCGAGCGCTGCGAGAAGGTCGTGTCGAGGTTCATCTTCTCGAGCGCGCCGTTGACGTCCTTGACCCACGTGCGGAGCTTGGGGGCCTCGCCGTCGATCGCGGTCTTGGCGGTCCGCAGGAAGTTGGAGACCGAGACGCCGGGGACCTCGACGGGGTACTGCATCGCGAGGAACAGGCCGGCGCGGGCGCGCTCGTCGACGGACATGCTCAGCACGTCCTCGCCGTCGAGGGTGACCGTGCCACCGGTGACCTCGTAGCGCGGGTGACCGGCGATGGAGTAGGCCAGCGTCGACTTGCCGGAGCCGTTCGGGCCCATGATGGCGTGCGTCTCGCCGGAGTTGATGGTCAGCGTGACGCCCTTGAGGATCTCAATCGGACCGTCTTCGGTGTTGACCTGGACCTGCAGGTCCTTGATCTCGAGAGTGCTCATGTGGGGGTGACTCCGTTCAGGGTGGACTCCACGTCGACGTACACGTCGCCGTCGCGGATTTCTACTGGGAAGGTGGCTACCGGCTCGGTGGCCGGAAAGTTCGTGGGCTTGCCGGTGCGCAGGTCGAAGCACGACCCGTGCAGCCAGCACTCGACGGTGCCGTTGTCGACCTCGCCCTCGCTCAGCTGGACCGCTGCATGCGAGCAGAGGTCCTGCAGGGCGAAGACCTCGTCGCCGTTACGCGCGATCGCCACGTCGTACCGGTCGATCGTCACGGCCAGGGCCTCGTCGGCCTGGACGTCGGCGAGCGCACACGCGCGTTCGAACGTCATGCCAGGTCCGCGAGGACGTGGCGCTGGAGCTCCTCCTCGACCTGGCCGCTCAACTTCGCGGCGAGCTCGGGAATGGTGACCTTGCGGATCAGGTCGTCGAAGAAGCCGCGCACGACGAGCTTGCGGGCTTCCTTCTCCTCGATGCCGCGCGAGCGCAGGTAGAACAGCTGCTCGTCATCGAAGCGACCGACTGCCGAGGCGTGGCCGGCGCCGGCGATCTCGCCCGTCTCGATCTCCAGGTTCGGGATCGAGTCGGCGTGGCAGCCCTCGGTGAGGATGAGGTTCCGGTTCTCCTCGTACGTCTCGATGCCTTCGGCGACCTTGCGGATCAGGACGTTGCCGACCCACACGGTGTGCGCCTTGTCGCCCTGCAGTGCGCCCTTGTAGACCACGTTGGACACGGTCTTCGGAGCGGTGTGGTCGACGAAGAGACGGTGCTCGAAGTGCTGCCCCGCGTCGGCGAAGTACAGGCCGAAGAGCTCGGCCGTTCCACCCGGGCCGGCGTAGTCGACGTTGGTGCTGGTGCGCACCAGGTCGCCACCGAGGGTGAACTCGAACTGGCGCAGGGTCGCGTCGCGGCCCACCCGGGCGTTGATCTGCTCGGCGTGCACGGCGTCGTCGGCCCAGTCGTTGACGTGGACCAGGTCGAGGTGCGCGCCGTCACCGACGAGCACCGTCGTGAAGGCGTTGTACGTCGTGCTGCCCGAGTGCTCGACGACGACCGTCGCCTTGGCGTGCGTGCCGATCCGGATGACGAGGTGGCCCCAGACGAGGGCGTCGAGCGCGGTGCCGTGCAGGATCAGCCGCACCGGCTCCTCGACCTCGGCGTTCGACGGGATGTCGAGCACCAGGGCACCACCGGCGTTCTTGGCCGCGAGCGCACCGAGGCGGTCGAACGGCGCCGTACCGCCGAGGGCGATCGCGTCCTCGGTGGTGAAACGGGTCAGCGTGACACCGGCGGGAAGGGACTCCTTCCACTCCAGGGTCTCGACCGACGGGACGTCCTCCAGCAGGCCACGCAGGCGCTTGAGCGGGGTGAACCGCCAGACCTCCTCGCGACCGGTGGGCAGCGGGTGCGCCTCGAGGTCGAATGTGGGCTCCGGGTGGAGGTGGGACTCGACGTGCTCCTGCTCGAGGGCGTCGCTCACTACAGCAGCCGACATCAGCCGACGGCTCCTTCCATCTGCAGCTCGATGAGCCGGTTGAGTTCGAGGGCGTACTCCATGGGGAGCTCCTTGGCGATCGGCTCGATGAACCCGCGCACGATCATCGCCATGGCCTCGTCCTGACCCATGCCACGCGACATCAGGTAGAACAGCTGGTCGTCGGAGACCTTCGAGACGCTCGCCTCGTGGCCCATGGAGACGTCGTCCTCACGGATGTCGACGTACGGGTAGGTGTCCGAGCGGCTGATCTGGTCGACCAGCAGCGCGTCACAGAGCACGTTGGACTTCGAGCCGTGCGCACCCTCGTTGACCTGGATGAGGCCGCGGTACGACGTCCGGCCGCCGCCGCGCGCCACTGACTTGCTCAGGATCGAGCTCGAGGTGTTCGGCGCAGCGTGCACCATCTTGGCGCCGGCGTCCTGGTGCTGGCCCTCGCCCGCGAAGGCGATCGACAGGGTCTCGCCCTTGGCGTGCTCGCCCATGAGGTAGACGGCGGGGTACTTCATCGTCACCTTGGAGCCGATGTTGCCGTCGACCCACTCCATGGTCGCGCCGGCTTCGCAGACAGCGCGCTTCGTCACGAGGTTGTAGACGTTGTTCGACCAGTTCTGGATGGTCGTGTAGCGGCAACGACCACCCTTCTTGACGATGATCTCGACGACCGCGGAGTGCAGCGAGTCCGACGAGTAGATCGGCGCCGTGCAGCCCTCGACGTAGTGCACGTAGGCGCCCTCGTCGACGATGATCAGGGTCCGCTCGAACTGGCCCATGTTCTCGGTGTTGATGCGGAAGTAGGCCTGCAGCGGGATGTCCACGTGGACGCCCTTGGGCACGTAGATGAACGAGCCGCCCGACCACACGGCGGAGTTCAGCGCGGAGAACTTGTTGTCGCCGATCGGGATGATCGTGCCGAAGTACTCCTTGAACAGCTCCGGCTGCTCGCGCAGCGCGGTGTCGGTGTCGAGGAAGAGCACGCCCTGGGCCTCGAGGTCCTCGCGGATCGAGTGGTAGACGACCTCGGACTCGTACTGCGCGGCGACACCGGAGACGAGACGCTGCTTCTCCGCCTCGGGGATGCCGAGCTTGTCGTAGGTGTTCTTGATGTCCTCGGGGAGGTCGTCCCAGGTCGCAGCCTGCTTCTCGCTCGACCGGACGAAGTACTTGATGTTGTCGAAGTCGATCGTCGACAGGTCCGAACCCCACGTGGGCATGGGCTTGCGGTGGAAGAGCTTGAGGCCCTTGAGGCGCATGTCGAGCATCCAGTCGGGCTCGTTCTTGAGCGCCGAGATGTTGCGGACGACCTCCTCGGAGAGGCCGCGCTTCGCATCGGCACCGACGTCGTTCTTGTCGGACCAGCCGAACTCGTAGCGTCCGATGCCCTTGAGCTCGGGGTTCAGTTCTTCGATCGAGGTCATGACGTGACCTGCTCCTTCTTCTGGATGCTGTGGACGGTCGGGATGCACGTGGTGCACACCCCGTCGCCGTGGGCGATGGTGGCCAGACGCTGGACGTGCGTGCCGAGGACGCGGCTGATCGCCTCGGTCTCGGCTTCGCACAACTGCGGGAATTCATGGGCCACGTGGGAGACGGGGCAGTGCTGCTGGCACAGCTCCGCACCCACGGGGATGTCGTGCACCGCTGCGGCATAGCCCTCGGCGGTGAAGATCGTGGCGAGCACCTGCGCCGGGGACGCGTCCGGGTTGGCCGCCTGGACCTCGGGGAAGCGCTTCTCGATGAAGGATGCCCGACGGTCCGCGAAGGCGCGTACGGCGGCGTCGCCTCCCGTCTCGGCGAGGAAGCGCAGTGCCTCGGTGGCCAGGTCGTCGTACTGCTGGTCGAAGGCGTCGCGTCCACGCTCGGTCAGCACGAACACCTTGGCCGGGCGACCACGTCCGCGCGAACCCACGGGCCGCGGGTCGCGAGCGACCAGGGAACCGTCGGCGACCATCTGGTCGAGGTGCCGGCGGACCGCCGCGGGGGTCAGGTCGAGCCGCTCCGCCAGGGCCGCAGCAGTGGATGCGCCGTTGACCAGGATCGACTGAGCCACGCGCTGGCGCGTCGGCTGGTCGCACTCGGTCGGCAATTCCACAACAACAGTGTGCCGATAATGCCTGAGGCTATTCAAGCAAGGTCAGGCTTACTGAGGCAGCCCTTAGCGACGTGCGTCACATTCGGGTCCCTCCGGGCCTACCGCGGGCGGGTGTGCCGCAGCCACGCCAGGCCCGCGAACGGCAGCACCAGCGGCAGGAATCCGTACCCCTGGCCGAAGTGGGACCACACGGTCTTGTCGGGGAAGAGGTCCGTCGCGAGGTAGCTCATGGCCCCGACGGACAGCACTCCGAGGAGCTCGATCGAGACCGCGATACCGGCCACCCGCCAGCCGGTGGTGCCCCCGAAGAGCAGGCAGGTCGTGGCGACGAGGTAGATCACCGCGGCGAGCAGCGAGAGGGAGTACGCCAGCGGCGCCCGGTCCGGGTCCACGCCCAGCTGGACGGCCGAGCGGCCGGTCGCCGCGACGGCGAACAGGCCGTAGACGAAGACGAGTGCCCGGCCCCAGCCCTCCGACAGCGGATGCTGCAGCTCAGGCATGCCGACCTCCCCAGACGTCCCACAGGCGGAGCTCGAGACCGGCAACGGTCGCCACCGCGAGCAGCAGGATGGTGGTCCCGACCCGCGACCGCTCGGCGAGCGAGAAGAGCGCACCCACGACCGGGACGAGGAAGACGGTGACCAGGTAGCTGACGAAGACCGCGCCCTCGACGTCGCGCTCGGTGCGGGCCAGCGCCACCGCTCCCCCGACCAGCTGCGCCAGCAGCGCCACCTCGAGCACGGCCAGCGCGATGTAGTGGGAGTCCTGGGCCGCGCGGTCGCGCACCAGGTCCACCACGAGCAGCACGGCAGCCGCACCCGCAAGGGCGAGAACGACGCCGTAGAACCAGACAGTCACGGCCGCCAGCGTAGGCCCGGAGGCCGCGCTCTAGACTCCCCGGGTGCCCGCTGGTCCTGCTGTCCTCGTCGATGGCCTGGTGATGAGGTACGGCGACCGCACGGCTGTCGACGGCCTCTCCTTCGAGGTCGAGGCCCACACCATCACCGCCGTCCTCGGCCCCAACGGCGCCGGGAAGACGACGACTCTCGAGACCTGCGAGGGCTACCGGCGCGCGCAGTCGGGCACCGTCCGCGTGCTCGGCCTCGACCCGGTGCGCGAGCGGCGCGAGCTGCTCCCCCGGATCGGCGTGATGTTGCAGTCCGGCGGCGCGTGGAGCGGCGCCCGCGCCGACGAGATGTTGCGCCACTTCGCCCGGTTGCACGCGAACCCGCTCGACACCGGCCTGCTGATGGACCGGCTCGCGCTGCACGAGTGCGGCCGCACGCCGTACCGCCGGCTCTCGGGCGGGCAGCAGCAGCGGCTCGGCCTGGCCCTGGCACTCGTCGGCCGCCCCGAACTCGTCTTCGTCGACGAACCGACGGCAGGACTGGACCCGCAGATCCGCCGGGCCGTCTGGGACCTCCTCGAGGAGCTCCGCGGCGACGGCGTGACGGTCGTGCTGACGACCCACTACCTCGAAGAGGCCGAGCGGCTCGCCGACAAGGTCCATATCCTCGACCACGGCAAGCTGGTGGCCAGTGGGTCGCCCCTCGAGCTCACCCGTGGCGGCACGGTGGCCACGATCCGGCTCGTCGTGACGCAGCCGTTCCCGCCCGGTTCGCCGGAAGCCCTGGCCAAGGCGCTCGGAGACGGCACCGAGCTCACGGTCCTCGACCCGCTCAGCCTCCAGGTGTCCGGACCTGCCGACGGCTCCACGCTCGGCAAGGTCGCCGCCTGGTGCACCGACCACGACGTGCTGCCCGAGTCGCTGTCCCTCGGCCAGCGCAACCTCGAGGACGTCTTCCTCGAGCTCACCGGACGGGAAGACTTCGCATGAGCACCTCGATGAGCACCCCGAGCGGCACCTTCGCTCCTGCGCCGGGCGCCGCTCCCGTGCTGCGCCAGCTCGTCACGCAGGCCGGAATGGAAGCCCGGTTGATGCTGCGCAACGGCGAGCAGCTCCTGTTGGCCGTCGTGATTCCGGTCATCGTGCTGGTCGCATCGGTCCGTGGCGCCGACCGGGTGGGCGTCAACCTCGACGGCCGGCCGATCGACGTCCTCACTCCCGGAGTGCTCGCCGTCGCCGTGATGTCCACCGCGTTCACGTCGCTCGCGATCGCGACCGGCTTCGAACGCCGCTACGGCGTCCTCAAGCGGCTCGGCACCGCTCCCCTGTCCCGCGCGACGCTGCTGGGCGGCAAGGTCGTCGCCCTCCTGCTCGTCGAGGTCCTGCAGTTCGTGGTGATCGGTGGCGTCGGCTTCGCCCTCGGCTGGTCCGGCCCCGAGGGCGTGGGCGGCTACCTCGCCCTGGTCCTCGCCGCGGTGTTCGGTACGGCGGCGTTCGCGTCGCTCGGCATGCTGCTGGCCGGATCCCTGCGCGCCGAGGCCACGCTGGCTGCCGCGAACCTCGTCTACCTGCTGCTGCTCGCCGGCGGCGCCGTCGTGCTCCCGGCCGAGGCGTACGGCGGTCTCGGCGACGTCGTCCGCTGGCTGCCCTCGGGCGCGCTCGGTGAGGCCGCGCGCGCAGCGTGCGACGCGACCGTGGCGGTCCGCGACCTGCTCGTCCTCGTGGGCTGGGCCGTCGTCGGCTCCGCGCTGACAGCGAGGACCTTCCAGTGGGAGTGAGCGTGGCGTCGCGCTGGGAGACCGTCCAGCGGGCGCTCGGTGATCGGCTGGTCCCGCTGGCCTGGGCCAACCTGATCGCCAACATCGCGATCGCCATCACGGGCGGCGCTGTCCGGCTCACCGGCTCCGGACTCGGCTGCCCCACGTGGCCGAAGTGCACGGACGAGTCGTACCTCCCGCACAGTGCGCTCGGCGTCCACGGCGCGATCGAGTTCGGCAACCGGATGCTGACCTACGTCCTGGTCGTCATCGCGGTGGCCTGCTGGCTGGCCGCCCGGAACCGGGCTTCCGAGCACTCCCGCGCCGTACGGCTCGCGACGATCATCGCCCTCGGCATCCCTGCTCAGGCCGTCCTCGGCGGCATCACGGTCCTGACCGACCTGAACCCGTGGATCGTCGGGCTGCACCTGCTCGTCTCGATGGCGATCGTCGGTGTCTGTGTCGTCCTGCTCGACCACCTCCGCGGACCGTCGCGCGAAGGTGTCTCGCAGGGCACCGGCCGGCTGGCCTGGTTCCTGTTCGTCGTCGGCTGGGTGGTGCTCTACCTCGGCACCGTCGTCACCGGCTCCGGGCCGCACTCCGGCGACCTCGAGTCGCGGCGCACCGGCCTCGACCCGCAGGTGATGTCGCACGTCCACGCCTGGGCCGTCTACGTCCTGGTGGCGCTCACCGTCGGCCTGCTGTGGACCGCCCAGCGCACCAGCAACCGGGTCCTGTTCCGCGCCGTCGCCGTGCTCCTCGGCGTCGAGCTCCTGCAGGGCACGATCGGCTTCTGGCAGTACTTCACGGACCTGCCCGAGGTCCTCGTCGCGTTCCACATGCTCGGCGCCGGGCTCACCTCGGCCGCGCTGACCTCGGTCGTTCTCGCGACCCGCCGTCGCTGACCTACTTCAACAGCGGGTCGATGGCCACTGCGACGAAGAGCAGTGAGAGATACAGGTTCGAGGAGTGGAACAGGTGCATCGGCTGCAGGATGCTCAGCTCGTCCGACGTCCGTGACCGGCGGTGCAGCGCGTGCGCCTGGGTCAGGAACACCGCACCGAGCACGGCAGCGACGACCGGGTAGAAGATCCCCGTCGAGGCGACCGGCCACAGCAGCAGGGACGTGGCGACCATGACCCAGCTGTAGATGACGATCTGGAAGGCGACGCTGCGCGCGGGCTTCACGACCGGGAGCATCGGGACGTCGACCTGGGCGTAGTCCTCGCGATAGCGCAGCGCGAGGGCCCACGTGTGCGGCGGCGTCCAGAAGAAGACGACCGCGAACAGCACGATCGGGACCCACGACAGCTCGTTCGTGACCGCGGTCCAGCCGATCAGGGTCGGGAAGCAACCGGCGATGCCGCCCCAGACGATGTTCTGGGCCGTACGGCGCTTCAGCAGCATCGTGTAGATGAACACGTAGAAGGCGATGGCGCTGACCGACAGCACGGCCGAGAGCGTGTTCACCTGCCAGGCCAGTACGACGGTCGACAGCACCCCGAGCACCAGCCCGAACACCAGCGCAGCGCGCGGCGTCACGATGTGGCGCGGGAGTGCCCGGCGGCGCGTGCGCCGCATCTGCTCGTCGATGTCGCGGTCGTAGACACAATTGAAGACCGATGCGGACCCGGCCGACAGCGTTCCACCGATGACGGTGGCGACGACGAGGCCGAGCGGCGGCACGCCACCGGCGGCGAAGAACATCATCGGCACGGTCGTCAGGAGCAACAGCTCGATCACGCGCGGCTTGGTGAGGCCGACGTACGCCATCAACACATCACGCGCCGTGGCCTTCGCCTCACCTGCCACGGGCCGTCCGTCGTCAGCGAGCAGCTCGGGGCTGGTCGGGTCGACGTAGGTCACGGAAATCCTCGCGGGCAGGGGATCGAAAGCGGTCTGAGTGTAGCCCGAGCGAGCCGATGTGCTGGCACCGAGCCAGTGTCGGCGGCCGACTCGGGCTGGGTAGGCTCGGACACATGATCCCGGAGTTGGTGTGGACCGATCTCGACCGCAAGGCCGTCGACACGGCACGAGTGCTGGCAATGGACTCTGTCCAGAAGGTCGGCAACGGCCACCCGGGCACCGCCATGAGTCTGGCGCCTGCGGCGTACCTGCTGTTCCAGAAGGTCATGCGGCATGACCCGGCCGACCCCGACTGGGCCGCCCGCGACCGGTTCGTCCTGTCCTGCGGTCACTCGTCGATCACGCTCTACACCCAGCTGTACCTCGGCGGCTTCGGCCTCGAGCTCGATGACCTGAAGGCGCTGCGCACGTGGGGCAGCAAGACCCCGGGCCACCCCGAGTTCGGCCACACGGCTGGCGTCGAGGTCACGACGGGCCCGCTCGGCCAGGGCCTGGCCAACGCGGTCGGGATGGCCATGGCGGCGCGCCGCGAACGCGGCCTGCTCGACCCGGAGGCCGGCGACGGTCCCTCGATCTTCGACCACCACGTCTACGTCATCGCCTCCGACGGTGACCTGGAGGAGGGCGTCAGCAGCGAGGCGTCCTCGATCGCCGGCACGCAGGAGCTCGGCAACCTGACGGTGATCTACGACGCCAACCGGATCTCGATCGAGGGCGACACCCACATCGCCTTCAACGAGGACGTCGCCCAGCGCTACGAGGCCTACGGCTGGCACGTGCAGACGGTCGACTGGACGGGCAACGACCACTCCGACCTCGCGCACTACGCCGAGGACGTCCCGGCGTTGTACGAAGCCATCAAGGCCGCCGACGCGGTCACCGACAAGCCGTCGATCATCGTCCTCAAGACGGTGATCGCCTGGCCTGCCCCCAGCGCCCAGAACACCGAGGCCGCCCACGGATCCGCACTCGGCGCGGCCGAGGTCGCCGCCACGAAGAACGTGCTCGGCTTCGACCCGCACGCCGACTTCGAGGTGCCCGCGGACGTCCTGGAGCACACCCGTTCCCTGGTCGCCCGCGGCAAGCAGTGGGCCGCCGACTGGGACGAGCAGTACGCCGCCTGGGTCGCCGCGAACCCCGAGGGTGCTGCCCTGCTGCACCGCATGAAGGGGCGCGCTCTCCCGGATGGCATCGAGGCCGTCCTCCCGACGTTCGAGGCCGACCCCAAGGGTGTTGCCACTCGTGCGGCGTCGGGCAAGGTCATCAACGCGATTGCCCCGATCATGCCCGAGCTCTGGGGCGGTTCCGCCGACCTCGCCGGCTCCAACAACACCACGATCAAGGACGCGCCGTCCTTCCTCCCCCTCGACCGTTCGGTCGAGGAGTGGCAGGGCGACCCCTACCAGGGACGCGTCCTGCACTTCGGCATCCGTGAGCACGGCATGGGCGCGATCATGAACGGGATCGCCGTCCACGGCGGCACGCGGGTGTTCGGTGGCACCTTCCTCACCTTCTCCGACTACATGCGTGGCTCGGTCCGGGTCGCGGCGCTCATGCACGCGCCGGTCATCTACGTCTGGACCCACGACTCGATCGGTCTCGGCGAGGACGGCCCGACCCACCAGCCCATCGAGCACGTCGCCTCGTTGCGCGCGATGCCGGGCATCGACATCGTCCGCCCGGCCGACGCCAACGAGACCGCAGCGGCCTGGCTGCAGGTGCTGCGCAACACCGACCGCCCGGCCGGCCTGATCCTGAGCCGGCAGAACGTCCCGACCTTTCCCCGTGGGGAGGGCGGCTTCGCTTCGACCGAGGGTGTCGCCAAGGGTGGCTACGTCCTCATCGACGCGGACGGCGGTGAACCCGATGTCGTCCTGCTGGCGACCGGGTCGGAGGTACAGCTCGCGGTCACCGCGCGTGAGCAGCTCGCGGCCGACGGGATCAACGCCCGGGTCGTGTCACTCCCCTGCCTTGAGTGGTTCGAGGCGCAGACCCAGGCGTACCGCGACTCGGTGATCCCGCCGACGGTCAAGGCCCGCGTCTCGGTCGAGGCCGGCGTGAAGCAGGGCTGGCGCGAGTACGTCGGCGATGCCGGCCGGATCGTCAGCATCGACCACTACGGTGCGAGCGCCGACGCGGGCACCCTGTTCCGCGAGTTCGGCTTCACCCCTGAAGCGGTCGTCGCGGCCGCCAGGGACAGCATTGCCGCGGCCGGAGCCTGACGCACCGTTCGTCGTACACCAGCACATCCCAGTACCTCTCGAGGAGGATTCATGAGTGAACGACTGAAGGCCCTCGCTGACGCGGGGGTGTCCATCTGGCTGGACGACCTGTCCCGCGAGCGGATCGAGACCGGCAACCTGGCGGCGCTCGTCGCCGAGAAGTCGGTCGTCGGCGTGACCACCAACCCCACGATCTTCGCCGGTGCCATCGCCAACGGTGAGCGGTACGACGACCAGGTCCGCACGCTCGTCGCCGAAGGTGCCACGGCCGACGCCGTCATCTTCGCGCTGACCACCGACGACGTGCGCAACGCGTGCGACGTGCTCGCCCCCGTTGCTGCCGCGACGGCGGACGACGGCCGCGTGTCGATCGAGGTCGAGCCGACCCTTGCCAACGACACGGCAGCGACGGTCGCCTCGGCGAAGGCCCTGTGGGCCGCGGTGGATCGCCCCAACGCCTTGATCAAGATCCCCGCAACGGTCGAGGGCCTGCCCGCGATCACCGAGGTCATCGCCGCCGGCATCAGCGTGAACGTCACCTTGATCTTCTCGACCGAGCGCTACCAGGCCGTGATGGATGCCTACCTCGCTGGACTCGAGCAGGCGCAGGCCGCGGGCATCGACCTGTCGACCATCAGGTCGGTGGCGTCGTTCTTCGTCTCCCGCGTCGACAGCGAGATCGATGCGCGCCTCGACAAGATCGGGACCGACGACGCCCTCGCGCTGCGCGGCAAGGCCGCCGTTGCGAACGCCCGCCTGGCCTATGCCGTCTACGAGGGGGTCCTGGCATCCGATCGCTGGCAGGCGCTCGCCGCCGCCGGGGCCCACGCGCAGCGGCCGCTGTGGGCCTCCACCGGCGTGAAGAACCCGAACTACTCCGACACGCTCTACGTCACCGACCTCGTCGTCGCGAACACCGTGAACACGATGCCGGAGAAGACGCTGCTGGCGTTCGCCGACCACGGCGAGCTGGTCAGCGACAACGGGGGCGACGCCGTGACCGGCAAGGCCGCCGAGGCCCAGTCCGTCTTCGACCAGCTCGTCGCCGTCGGCATCGACCTCGACGACGTCTTCACCGTGCTCGAGACCGAGGGCGTCGACAAGTTCAAGGTGTCCTGGACCGAACTGATCGAGACCGTCGAGGCGCAGATGGCCAAGGCGGGAGCCTGACCGGTGAGTGAGCCGCAGAACGCTGCTCCGGTCGACCCCACGACGACCTCCGCGTGGGCACGACTGCAGAAGCTCGCCGACACCCACCGCGGTGACGACGGGTCGTGGCAGACCCCGCTCCGTGAGCTGTTCGCGGATCCCGGGCGCGCTGCAGGCCTCACCCATCCCGCGGGAGACCTGCTGGTCGATCTCTCCAAGAACCTGGTTGACGACGACATCCTGGCGGCCTTGCTGGCGCTGGCCGACGAGGTGGGCCTCTCGGGGCGGCGCGACGCCATGTTCCGTGGAGACCACATCAACGTCTCCGAGGACCGGGCCGTCCTGCACACTGCCTTGCGGCAACCCGTCGACGCCGACCTGGAGATCGGTGGTCACGACGTCGTCGACGACGTCCACGAGGTCCTCGGACGTGTCTACGCCTTCGCCAACGACGTCCGTTCCGGCACCTGGCGCGGAGTCACCGGTGCAGCCATCACGACCGTCGTCAACATCGGCATCGGCGGGTCCGACCTCGGACCGGTGATGGCCTACGAAGCGCTCAAGCCGTACGTCCAGCCCGGCCTCGAGTGCCGCTTCATCAGCAACATCGACCCGACCGATGCGGCCGAGACGCTCGCTGGCCTCGATCCCGCGACGACGTTGTTCGTCGTGTCGAGCAAGACCTTCGGCACCCTCGAGACACTGACCAACGCGCGCCTGTGCCGCAGCTGGTTGCTGGAGGGCCTGCTCGCGGCCGGTGTCATCGAGACGGCTGACGCCGAGGCACCCGAGGCAAAGGCAGCGATCGCCCGCCACTTCGTCGCCGTGTCCACCGCGCTCGAGAAGGTTGCTGCCTTCGGGATCGACCCGACCAACGCCTTCGGCTTCTGGGACTGGGTCGGCGGCCGTTACTCCGTCGACTCTGCCATCGGCACCTCCCTGGTGATCGCGATCGGACCGAAGCGGTTCGAGGAGTTCCTTGCCGGTTTCCATGCCGTCGACGAGCACTTCCAGAACGCGCCGCTCGACGCGAACGTGCCTGTCCTGATGGGGTTGCTGAACGTCTGGTACGTCAACTTCCTCGGAGCCCAGACCCACGCCGTGCTCCCTTATGCGCAGTCCCTGCACCGCTTTGCTGCGTATCTCCAGCAGCTGACGATGGAGTCCAACGGCAAGAGCGTGCGCTGGGACGGGACTCCCGTCACCACGGAGACCGGCGAGGTGTTCTGGGGCGAGCCCGGCACCAACGGCCAGCACGCGTTCTACCAGCTGATCCATCAGGGCACCCGACTGATCCCGGCCGACTTCATCGCCTTCGCCACCCCCACCTCACCGCTGGTGGACGGCGCCACGGACGTGCACGAGCTGCTGCTCGCGAACTTCTTCGCCCAGACCAAGGCGCTGGCGTTCGGCAAGACGGCCGAGGAGGTCCGCGCCGAGGGCACCGCCGAATCCATCGTCCCGGCCCGTGTGTTCCCCGGGAACCGGCCCACCACGTCGATCATGGCGCCTGCGCTGACCCCGTCGGTGCTCGGTCAGCTGATCGCGCTCTACGAACACATCACGTTCGTCCAGGGCGTGGTGTGGGGCATCGACAGCTTCGACCAGTGGGGCGTCGAGCTCGGCAAGCAGCTGGCGTTGCAGATCGCTCCCGCGCTCGCGGGTGACGAGACCGTCCTTGCCGAGCAGGACCCGTCAACGCGGGCCCTGATCCACTACTACCGGGAGCACCGTGCGCGATGACTGATGCATCAGACCGACCGAGCCCGCTCATCGAGGTCCACGCCGACGCCGCCGTGCTGGCCACCGCCGTCGCAGGCGAGCTGCTGAACCGCATCGCCGACGCCCAGGCTGCCGGCCACGTGCCGGACATCGGGCTGACCGGCGGCACGATCGCCGACGCGATCCACCGCGAGGTGGCCCGCCTGGCACCGGCCTCCGGGGTCGACTGGGGAGCCGTGCAGTTCTGGTTCGGCGACGAGCGCTTCGTGCCGGCGGACTCCCCCGAACGCAACGCCGGTCAGGCCCGCGCGGCGTTCCTCGACGAGGTCCGGGCCATGCGCGTGCACGAGATGCCCGCGTCGGACGAGTCCGAGAGCGCCGAGGCTGCCGCGACGTCGTACAGCGAGACGGTGCGGGCGGAGGGCCACGGCGACTTCGACGTCCTCATGCTGGGCGTCGGACCGGACGGTCACATCGCGTCGCTCTTCCCCGACCACGCCGGGTTGGGCGTCACCGACGCGATCGCCGCGGCCGTGCACGACTCCCCCAAGCCGCCGGCCGACCGAGTGACGCTGACGTTCGAGGCACTGAACCGTGCCCAGTCGGTCTGGTTCCTCGCCAGTGGCGAGGCCAAGGCCGACGCCGTACGACGGGGCCTGGCCGAGGACGGCTCCGTCGCAGAGACGCCCGCCCGTGGCGTCCGCGGCAACGCGGAGACGGTGTGGTTCCTCGACACGGCCGCCGCCTCGCTGATCTGACTGCGCGAGCGCGTCTTCGCCGTTGATACGGGGCAGCAAGCTGCCCGGAGGACGGCTCTCGCCGCGCTGCCGCGCCGCGGTTGTCTTGCGTAGGACCTGGGTTGGTCTGGCGGCAAGCCAGCAGTGCCGCTCGCCAGCCCGCCTCGCGCAGACCGTCAGAAAATTATTTCGCCCGACTTGCGGCGCGAGCGCAGCAGCTGGATCGCCTCGTCGAGGATGACCTCGGCCTCCTTGTCGGAGCGGCGCTCCTTCACGTAGGCGAGGTGCGTCTTGTACGGCTCGATCTTGTTGGGCGGCGGAGCGTTCTCCGAGTCCAGACCAGCCGGCAGGCCGCACTTCGGGCAGTCCCAGGACTCAGGGACGTTCGCCTCGACGGAGAAGGTGATCACCGAGCGGTGGCTGTTCGTACAGAAGTACGTCACTGCCTGCCGCGGTGCGGCCTCTCCACGCTCGGCTTCGCCCATCGGACCTGCACCGACGCGACTCCCGCGAATCGCGTTTCCACCACCAGCCAACGGATTTTCTCCTCAAGCCTTCGGACAGCCCGCTAGTCGGGCAGGCCTGTTGTTCGGTCAGTTCTGATAGGCGAGCAAGAGGCCCAGCGCGATGACACACGCGAACCAGATGACGCCGATGCCGACCGTGAAGCGGTCGAGGTTGCGTTCAGCAATGGACGATCCGCCGAGCGAGCTCGACATACCGCCACCGAACATGTCCGAGAGTCCGCCACCGCGTCCCTTGTGCAGCAACACCAGGAGGATGAGCAGCAGGCTCGCGGTGACGAGCAGAACGGTGAGCAGGGTGATTAACACGCGGGGAATCCTACGTCAGGGCCGAGATCAGGACAGCACCGGCATGTCATAAAACCGGCAGATGCCGCCAAACTCGTCCACTTCGAGGCTCGCGCCGCCCACCAGGGCGCCGTCGACGTCGGCCTTGGCCATGATGCCGGCGATGTTGGCGGCCTTCACGGAACCGCCGTAGAGGACGCGTACGGCGTCGGCGGCCTCGTCCCCGAAGGATTCCCGCACCTGCCCGCGAATGGCCGCACAGACCTCCTGTGCGTCCTCAGGGGTGGCCACCTCGCCCGTGCCGATGGCCCAGACGGGTTCGTAGGCGATGACGAGGCTGGCGACCTGCTTCTTCGTGAGACCGGCGAGGGAGCCCTCGACCTGCGCCATCGTGTAGGGCACGTGCTCGCCTGCCTGGCGGACCTCGAGTCCTTCACCGACGCACACGATCGGCGTGATCGAAGCGTCGAGCGCGGCCTTGGCCTTGGCATTCACCAGCTCGTCGGTCTCGGCGTGGTACTGCCGGCGCTCGGAGTGACCAACCACGACGTAGGAGCACCCGAGCTTCGCGAGCATGCCCGCGGAGATCTCGCCCGTGTAGGCGCCGCTGACGTGCGGGGAGACGTCCTGGGCGCCGTACTTGATGGCGAGGCGGTCGCCGTCCACCACGGTCTGGACGGACCGGATGTCGGTGAAGGGCGGCAGGAGCGCGACCTCGGCCTTGCCGTAGTCGTGGCGCTTGTCCGAGAGCGTCCAGGCGAGCTTCTGCAGCAGGTTCACGGCCTCGGCGTGGTTGAGGTTCATCTTCCAGTTGCCCGCCATCAGGGGTGTGCGACCGGCCTGCGCTGCGTTGTTGGCCATCTCAGGCACCTTCCTCTTCCAGAACCGTGATGCCCGGGAGCTCCTTGCCCTCGAGGTACTCCAGGCTCGCGCCACCTCCGGTGGAGATGTGGCCGAAGGCCGCCTCGTCGAAGCCGAGGGTGCGTACGGCGGCCGCGGAGTCGCCACCGCCGACGACCGACAGGCCGTCGACCCGGGTGAGCGCGTCGGCGACTGCACGGGTGCCTTCGGCGAACGCAGCCTGTTCGAACACGCCCATCGGGCCGTTCCAGAAGACGGTCTTCGCATCGGCCAGGGCGGCCGCGAAGGCTGCGCCCGATGCCGGACCGATGTCGAGGCCCAGTGCATCGGCGGGGATGTCGGTGGCGGCAACCACCCGTGCGGACGCCTCGTCGCCGAAGTTGTCCGCGACGACGATGTCGGTCGGGAGGACGATCTCGACCCCGAGCTCGGCGGCACGGGACTGGTACTCGCGCACCGTTTCGAGCTGGTCCTCCTCGAGCAGGCTCTTGCCGACCTCGAGGCCGTCGGCCTTGAGGAAGGTGAACACCATGCCGCCGCCGATCAGCAGCTTGTCGGCCTTGTCGAGCAGGTTGTCGATGACCCCGAGCTTGTCGGACACCTTGGAACCGCCGAGCACCACGACGTAGGGGCGCTCGGGGTTCACCGTCAGGCGGCGCAGCACGTCGATCTCGGTGGCGACCAGCCCGCCCATGGCGTGCGGGAGTCGCTGCGCGACGTCGTAGACGCTTGCCTGCTTGCGGTGGACGACCCCGAAGCCGTCCGACACGAAGGCATCAGCGAGCGAGGCGAGCTCGTCGGCGAACGCACCGCGGACGGTGTCGTCCTTGCTCGTCTCCCCCACGTTGAACCGGACGTTCTCCAGGAGGGCCACGTCGCCGTCAGCGAGCCCGGCGACGGTCTCCTTCGCCGAGGAGCCCACGGTGTCGCTCGCGAAGGCGACATCGGCGCCCAGGAGCTCGCCCAGCCGTGCAGCGACCGGAGCCAGCGAGTACGCCGGATCCGGAGCGCCGTCGGGGCGCCCGAGGTGCGCGGTGACGACCACGCGGGCACCTGCGTCGGCCAGGGCCTTGATTGTCGGGACGCTGGCCCGGATCCGGCCGTCGTCGGTGATGCGTCCACCGTCGAGCGGGACGTTGAGGTCCGAGCGGACCAGGACCCGCTTGCCGCTGACGGACGCGAGGAAGTCCGGGCCGAGCCCGTTGAAGTCAGTCACAAGCGTCAGAGCGTAGCGCCGACGTGGACGATGAGGTCCGCGAGCCGGTTGGAGTAGCCCCACTCGTTGTCGTACCAGCCGGCGACCTTGACCTGGTTGCCGATGACCTTGGTCAGCGGAGCGTCGAAGATGCACGACGCCGGGTCGGTCACGATGTCCGAGGACACGATGGGATCGGTGGAGTAACGGAGGTACCGGCCGTCGGCGGCGGCCCGCACGATGGCGTTGACCTCCTCGACCGTGGTCTCCCGCGCCGCCTCGAACGTCAGGTCGGTCAGCGACCCGGTCGGCGTCGGGACGCGCAGGGCGTAGCCGTCGAGCTTGCCCTTGAGCTCCGGCAGGACCAGGCCGATCGCCTTCGCTGCACCCGTCGACGTCGGGACGATGTTGATCGCCGCAGCGCGCGCCCGTCGCAGGTCGCTGTGGATGTTGTCCTGCAGGTTCTGGTCAGCGGTGTAGGCGTGCACTGTGGTCATCAGGCCCTTGACGATGCCGAGGCCGTCGTTGAGGGCCTTGGCCATCGGGGCGAGGCAGTTGGTGGTGCACGAGGCGTTCGAGATCACGGTGTGGGCGGCCGGGTCGTACAGCTCGTGGTTCACGCCCATCACGATGGTGATGTCGTCGTTGGTCGCAGGCGCAGAGATGATCACCTTCCGCGCCCCACCGCCGTCGACGTGGGCGCGTGCCTTGGTGGCGTCGGTGAAGAAGCCGGTGGACTCGACGACGACGTCGACACCGAGGTCGCCCCAGCCGAGGGCAGCCGGATCACGCTCCGCGAAGGCACGGATCTGCTGGTCGCCGACGATGATCGCGTCATCCGTCGAGGAAACCTCTGCGTCGAGACGACCGAGGATCGAGTCGTACTTCAGCAGGTGCGCCAGCGTGGCGTTCCCCGTGAGGTCATTCACGCCGACGATCTCGATGTCGGCTCCGCTCGCTCGCACTGCGCGGAAGAAATTACGGCCGATCCGGCCGAATCCGTTGATGCCGACACGAACGGTCACTGTGAGCCTCCTGAGGGTGGGGAATGGTCGATTCCGACCCTATCCCGCACCCCTGGCACCCAAGAGCGTTGGGGTGACCCGCATCACATGCTGGACGTCACGCGTCGCCGGCCAGCATCTCCGGCGTCAGGGACGCCTCGGTGTCCGGAACGCCCAGGTCCTCGGCACGCTTGTCGGCCATCGCCAGGAGACGCCTTATGCGTCCGGCGATCGCGTCCTTCGTGAGGACCGGCTCGTGCAGCTGGCCGAGCTCCTCGAGCGAGGCCTGCTTGTGCTCGAGGCGCAGCTCGCCCGCCATCTTGAGGTGGTCGGGAACCTCGTCGCCAAGGATCTCCATCGCGCGTTCGACGCGGGCGCCTGCGGTCACGGCTGCGCGCGCGGAACGCCGCAGGTTGGCGTCGTCGAAGTTGGCGAGCCGGTTGGCAGTGGCGCGCACCTCGCGCCGCATCCGGCGTTCCTCCCAGGCCATCAAGGTCTCGTGGGCGCCGAGGCGGGTCAGGAGCTGACCGATGGCGTCACCGTCACGGATGACGACGCGGTCGACGCCACGGACCTCGCGGGCCTTGGCCTGGATGCCGAGGCGTCGGGCGACACCGACGAGGGCAAGGGCGGCCTCCGAGCCCGGGCAGGTGACCTCCAGGGACGACGAGCGACCGGGTTCGGTCAGTGATCCGTGGGCGAGGAAGGCTCCCCGCCAGGCCGCCACCGCGTCACAGGCGCCGCCGGAGACGACGGCAGGCGGCAGGCCACGCACCGGACGCCCCCGCTGGTCGAGCAGGCCCGTCTGGCGGGCCAGTGCCTCGCCGTCCTTGGCCACCCGCACGATGTAGCGGCTGCCCTTGCGCAGGCCGTTGCCCTGCACCATGACGACGTCGGAGGTCTGGCCGTAGATCTCGGAGATGTCCTTGCGGAGCCGACGCGCCGCGGCGCCGGTGTCGAGCTCGGCTTCGACGACGATGCGGCCGGCCACGATGTGGATGCCACCGGCGAACCGCAGGGTGGAGGCGACCTCAGCCTTGCGGCAACACGCCTTGGTGACCGGAGTACTGGCCAGTTCCGCCTTGACCTGTGCCGTCATCGCCATGAGCCGATCCTGCCATGGTGGTCAACAACCCTGCGCGGGTGCCCGGGTCACTCGGTGGCGAAGATCCGGGTGTAGGCCGCAGCCAGCTTCACGGGATCGTGCCGCGGAGACCCGTCATCGGCTGCCACGTCGGCGATGACCAGCCGCGCGCCGAGCGCGGCCACGGTCTCCTGGAGCTCGGCAAGCCCGGACTCCATGACCGTCTCGTCCGCGAGGACGACGTCGATGCCGAGGTCGGGCGCGTGCTCGGCCAGCACCGCCAGGTGGTCGGCGGGGCCGAAGCCACCGGTCTCCCCCGCCTGCTCCGCCAGGTTGAGTACGACGACAAGGCGGGCCTGGGTGCGGACCAGCGCATCACGCACGGCAGGCACCAGCAGGTGTGGCAGCACCGAGCTGAACCAGGACCCGGGCCCCAGGACGGCCCAGTCCGCCTCCGTGATGGCGGCGATGACCGCCGGACTCACCTCGGGATCGGCCGGCTCGAGGGCGATCGAGCTGATGACACCTTCGGTCGTGGCGACCTCGACCTGGCCGCGGACGGTGGTGAGCTCGTCGGGATGCCCCTCGACGAGTCCACGCACCTCCGCCGTGATGTCCATCGGCGTCTGTGCCATCGGGAGCACCCGGCCGCGGGCGCCGAGCAGCCGACCGACCCAGTCGAGCGCGTCGATGTGGTCGCCGAGGAGCTCCCACAGGCCGACGATCAGCAGGTTGCCGACGACGTGGCCGCGCATCTCCCCCTCGCCCTCGAACCGGTGCTGCAGCACCCTGGCCCAGGTGTCGCCCCACTCGTCGTCGCCGCAGAGCGCGGCCAGCGCCATCCGCAGGTCGCCGGGCGGCAGCACACCGAACTCGCCGCGGAGCCGTCCCGAGGAGCCGCCGTTGTCGGCGACCGTGACCACGGCCGTGAGCTTGTCGAGGGTCAGGTCGTCGAGCAGGTGGCGCAGTGCGTTGAGCGAGGCGTGCAGCCCGTGGCCGCCGCCGAGGGCGACGACCGACTGGGCGCGCTGAACCGCCCCGAAGTCCGAGATCATCGGGTCGATCACTCCCGGCCGAGGTCGCGATGGATGGCACGGGCGAGGTAGCCCTGCTCGCTGAGCCGGCGGGCGATCTCCTCGCTCATCGCGACGCTGCGGTGCTTGCCGCCGGTGCATCCGATGGCGACCCGCATGAACCGCTTGCCCTCACGGAGGTAGCCCTCGGCGACGACGGTGAGCAGCGGGACGTAGGCGTCGAGGAACTCCTCGGCCCCGGGCCGCCCGAGCACGTAGCTGGAGACCTCGGGGTCCTGGCCGGTCCGTGGCCGGAGCTCGGGCACCCAGTGCGGGTTGGGCAGGAACCTCATGTCAGCGAGGTAGTCCGCGTCGACCGGACTGCCGTACTTGAAGCCGAAGCTGATGACCGTGACCCGCAGCCGGGTGGAGTCAGGCGTGCCGAAGGCTTCCGCGATCCGGTCGGTCAGCTGGTGCACGTTGAGGTTGCTGGTCTCGATCACCAGGTCGGCCTCTGAGCGCAGGTCGGCCAGAGCCACCCGCTCGCGCTGGAGGCCGTCGAGCAGTCGGCCACCCTGCTGCAGCGGGTGCGGACGGCGCGCAGCCTCCTGCCGGCGGACGAGGACCTCGTCCGAGGCATCCAGGAACACCAGCGTGGCGTCCCGACCGGCCACGCCGTGGGCCAGGGCACTGCGCAGGCCGAGGAAGAACGAGCCGGACCGGACGTCGACGACGACCGCGATCGGCTGCGCGGGACCGTGGCTCTCGTCGACGAGGCGCACGACGTCGGGCAGCAGGTTCGGGGGAAGGTTGTCGACGACGTAGAACCCGAGGTCCTCGAGCTCCTTGGCCGCGGTGCTGCGACCGGCACCGGTCATGCCGGTGACGACGACCAGGGGCCCGGGGCTGTGTTCAGTCATGGTGCGCCTTGCTCATGGGGTCATTGTGGTCGAGGCGGAAGCCGGAGGCACAGCGTCCCCGCCGTCCAGCGCTTCCTTGATGGCTGCTGCGGTGCGCGGCCCGATGCCGGGCACCGCCGCGATCTCGTCGATCGTCGCCACCCGGAGCTTGCGCAGGGAACCGAAGTGACGCAACAGGGTCTTGCGGCGCACCTCCCCCAGTCCCGGGACGTCGTCCAGCAGGCTCTCCACCATCGACTTCGACCGACGGTTGCGGTGATGGGTGATCGCGAACCGGTGGGCCTCGTCACGCACCCGCTGCAGGAGGTAGAGGCTCTCGGACGAACGCGCGAGGATCACGGGGTCCTCCTGTCCGGGCAACCACACCTCCTCGAGTCGCTTGGCCAGGCCGCAGACCGGGATGTCGTCGATGCCGAGCTCGTCGAGCGCACGTTGGGCCGCCGCGACCTGCGGAGCGCCACCGTCGACGACCACCAGGCCCGGCGCATAGGCGAACTTCCGTGGACGTCCCGTGTCCGGGTCGACCAGCAGCGGGCCACTGGTCTCGTCGCCGGGGCGCAGCTCGGAACGCGCCTGTTCGTCGAGGAGGCGCCGGAAACGACGGGTGATCACCTCGTGCATCGCGGCGACGTCGTCCGAGCCCTCCTGGTCGCGGATCACGAAGCGGCGGTACTCGCCCTTGCGGGCCAGGCCGTCCTCGAACACGACCATGGAGGCCACGATCTCGGTGCCCTGGATGTGCGAGACGTCGTAGCACTCGATCCGCAGTGGTGCCTCGTCGAGCTCGAGCGCCTCGGCGATCTCGGCCAGCGCCCGGTTGCGGGTCGTGAGGTCGCTCGCCCGCTTCGTCTTGTGGAGGACCAGCGACTCCTTGGCGTTGCGCTCCACCGTCTCCTGCAGCGTCTTCTTGTCGCCGCGCTGCGGCACCCGGATCTCCACCCGCGAGCCGCGAAGGTCGGACAACAACTGCTCGAACGTCGCGCTCTCCGGCGGCAGCTCGGGCACGAGGATCTCCCGCGGCACGGCGTCCCGGGCGTCCTCGGGAGCCACGCCGGCGTACAGCTGCAACAGGAAGTCCTCGACCAGGGCAGACGTGTCGCCGTCGTCGGTGCGGTCGGCCACCCAGCCGCGCTGGCCACGGATCCGGCCGCCGCGGACGTAGAAGACCTGGACCGCCACCTCGAGCGGGTCCTCGGCCAGCGCGATCACGTCGGCGTCGGAACCGTCGCCGAAGACCACGGACTGCTTCTCCAGCGCCTTCTGCATGGCGCCGAGGTCGTCGCGCAGGCGCGCGGCCTTCTCGAAGTCGAGGGCCTCGGAGGCGGCGTACATCTCGTTCTCGATGCGCTTGGTGAACTGCTTGGTGCGACCCGCCATGAAGTCGCAGAAGTCCTCGACGATCGCGCGATGCTCCTCGGCCGACACGTTGCCTACACAGGGTGCGGCGCACTTGTCGATGTAACCGAGCAGGCACGGTCGCCCGATCTGCGCGGACCGCTTGAAGACACCGTTGCTGCACGAACGCATCGGAAAAACCCGGAGCAGGATGTCGACGGTCTCGCGGATTGCCCACGCGTGGCCGTAGGGCCCGTAGTAGCGGGTGCCCTTGCGCTTCGCGCCGCGCCCCACCATCACCCGCGGGAACTCGTCGGACACCGTCACGGCCAGCCACGGATAGGACTTGTCGTCGCGATACTTCACGTTGAAACGCGGGTCGAACTCCTTGATCCAGGAGTACTCCAACTGGAGCGCCTCGACCTCGGTCTTCACCACGGTCCACTCGACCGACGTCGCGGTCGTGACCATCGACGCGGTGCGCTGATGGAGGTTCCCGATGTCCTGGAAGTACGACGACAGGCGGGCCCGCAGGTTCTTCGCCTTGCCGACGTAGATCACCCGGCGGTTCTTGTCGCGGAACCGATAGACGCCCGGCACGGTCGGGATCTCCCCGGCCTTGGGGCGATAGCTCAGCGGATCGGGCACGCCCCAACCCTACGAGGGTGAACCGACAACCGGAGGCACGACCGCTCGTGGTGGCCGGTCAGCGCACCACGCCGATCATGTGGTCCCGGGTGACCAGGCCGGCCAGCTCGTCCTCGCTGCGTGCTTCGGCACCGTTCGGGGCCAGGGGCAGGACCAGGTAGCGGACCTCGGCACTCGAGTCCCAGACCCGGAGCTCCACGTCCTCGGGGAGGGTCGTGCCGAACTCGGCGAGCACGGCCCGGGGTTCGCGGACCATGCGCGAACGGTAGGCAGCGCTCTTGTACCACCGAGGGGGCAACCCGAGGACCGGCCACGGATAGCAGGAGCAGAGCGTGCACACGACGACGTTGTGAACGGCCTCGGTGTTCTCGAGAACCACGAGGTGCTCGCCCTCCGCGCCGCCGTAGCCGAGCTCTCCCACCGCGGCGGTCCCGTCCTCGAGCAACCGCGCCCGGTAGTCAGCATCGATCCAGGCGCGCGCCACCACCCGGGCGCCGTTCAACGGTCCGACATGGTGCTCGTAGGTCTCGATGATGGCGTCGACGACGTCCGGGGTGATCACGCCGCGCTCGACGAGCAGGGCTTCGATGGCCTCGATGCGCAGCGAGGCCGGGCGGGGCGGGTGATCCGTCCGGTCGTTCATGCGAGGTAGCGCTCCCACAGGTCGAGGTGGAGGAAACCGGGCTCGGCGTCCGCGCCCCAGAGGTCGCCCATCTCGAAACGAACGGTGTACGTGGCCTCGGGCGGCCCGTCACCGCTCGCATGGGGCCAGCCCCCGGGCTGGCGGATCACCGTGCCGCTGACACCGCGGACGTAGCGCGGGCACCGGTGGTGGCCTACCGGCGCCATCCGCTTCACGGTGACCCTGTCGCCGATCGCGAAGCGTGCCGGGACGTCTTCGCCACTCGGGCGCCGCGGATGGTCGATGAGCGCCGCGACGAGCCCGGCCGCCATCTTCGGGTTGGTGTCCCGGGCGTGCCGACTCGGCGGCTGCGGATGGCGCACCCGGGCGTCGATGTCCGCGGTCGTGAGCGTTCCCGCATCCACCAGACCCGCCTCGAGGGAGCGCGCCCACCGCTCGAAGTAGCCCATGGCGAGGTACTCCGCCGGGGCGATCGCCTCGATCCCGGGGCGGATCGAACCGGATCGGGCACCGGCTGCTCCGGCTGCGATGAACAGTCCGAAGGTCCGCCCTTCCCACGGCTCGTCGAAGGGCAGCTCCACGTCGTCGACCGGCACGGCGCCGAAGCCGTGCATGCCGCCCATGTCGTGAACGCCCTCCATGCCGCCTCCTACCTGTGCGGGATCAACCGGCGAGGATCTTCCCGTTGTCCACCGTGATGTCGACCGATGCGAGCGGACCGGACGCCGGGCCACCCGTGTTGTCACCGCTGGCTGCGTCGTACGACGACCCGTGGTTGGCGCAGTGGATGGTGCCGCCCTCGACGGAGGTCACGAGCAGGCCCTGATGGGTGCAGACGGCGGTGAACGCCTGGAAGTCGCCCTCGGTCGGCTGCGTGATGACGAGCTTCTCGTCGGTCAGGATGATGCCGCCGCCGACCGGGACCTCCGAGGTCGATGCCAGCTCGGCGCCGGAGGCGACCTCCGGCCCGGAGGCGTCGTCGCCACTGCCCGCGCAGCCCGCGAGGGCCGCGGCGACCCCGAGCGCACCGAGGCCCGAGAAGATGATCCTCCGGCTGGCGCGTACCTCCTGCAGACGTGCGGCTGGACCGCTCATCCGCGCACGATCTGGTCGCCCTCGACCTTGAGCGCGACCTTGGACAGGGGCGAGGGGGCCGGGCCACCCGCGACCGAACCGTCCGAGACGTTGTAGCTGCTCCCGTGGCAGGGGCACTGGATCTTGCCGTCGGCGACCTTCGTGACCAGGCAGCTCTGGTGGGTGCAGATCGCGGAGTAACCCTGGAACTTCCCGGCCGTCGGCTGGGTGACCACCAGCGACTCCTTGGCGATCACGACACCGCCCCCGACGGGCACGTCGGCAGCGGCGACCAACCCGCCGGCCGGTGCACTGGTCGCGCCGTCCGCGGTCTCGGTCGTCGTCGCCGACGTCGGCCCGCTGGCCGTCGGTTCGGACGTTGCGTCGTCGGTCGCCGAGGAGTCACCGTCGTCGCCGCACGCAGCCAACAAGGGCACGCTGACACCGAGAGTGGCAGCGCTCGTCAGGGCTCGTCTCCTGCTGAAGGGGGCTGTCATGCCGTCAGGCTACGACCAGTACCTGAGCCGCGGCTATGACTTGGCTGTGGCCTTCCCTGTGGCCTTCCCTGTGGCCTTCGTCGTGGCCTTGGCCCGGACCCGTCCCTTGGGCTGGGTCGCGGCCCGGCCGGCCAGCATCGGCTTGAGGAACTGACCGGTGTAGCTGGCGCGCACCGCCGCGATGTCCTCGGGCGTGCCCTCGGCGACGACGGTGCCGCCCCGGGAACCACCTTCCGGCCCCATGTCGACGATCCAGTCAGCCGTCTTGATGACGTCGAGGTTGTGCTCGATGACCAGGACCGTGTTGCCCTTGTCGACCAGGCTCGACAGGACACCCAGCAGCTTGCGGATGTCCTCGAAGTGCAGTCCGGTCGTGGGTTCGTCGAGCACGTAGACGGTGCGCCCCGTCGACCGCTTCTGCAGCTCGGAGGACAGCTTGACGCGCTGCGCCTCGCCGCCCGACAGGGTCGTGGCCGGCTGCCCCAGCCGGACGTAGCCGAGGCCGACCTCGCAGAGGGTCTTCATGTGGCGACTGATCGCCGGCACTGCGGCGAAGAACTCCGCTGCCTCCTCGATCGGCATGTCGAGCACCTCGGCGATGGTCTTGCCCTTGTAGTGCACCTCGAGGGTCTCGCGGTTGTAGCGGGCGCCGTGGCAGACCTCGCACGGGACGTAGACGTCCGGCAGGAAGTTCATCTCGATCTTGATCGTGCCGTCGCCCGAGCATGCCTCGCAGCGGCCGCCCTTGACGTTGAACGAGAACCGGCCCTGCTGGTAGCCCCGCATCTTCGCCTCGGGCGTCTGCGAGAACAGCTTGCGGACGTGGTCGAAGACCCCCGTGTACGTCGCCGGGTTGGACCGCGGCGTGCGGCCGATGGGCGACTGGTCGACGTGGATCACCTTGTCGACGTGCTCGAGGCCGGTGATCTTCTGGTGCCGGCCGGGGATCGCGCGGGCGTTGTAGATCTGCTTGGCCAGCGACGTGTAGAGGATGTCGTTGACGAGCGTGGACTTGCCGGAGCCGGAGACGCCGGTGACCGCGCAGAAGACGCCCAGCGGGAAGCTGACGTCGACGTCCTGCAGGTTGTGCTCACGCGCCCCGTGGACCTTGAGCTCGCGCCCCACCGTCCGCGGACGTCGTACGGCGGGGACGGGGATCTCGCGACGCCCGGAGAGGTACTGACCGGTCATCGAGTCCGGGTGCTCGAGGAGTCCCTTGACGGTGCCGGAGTGCACGACCTGGCCACCGTGCTCACCGGCGCCCGGGCCGATGTCGACGACCCAGTCGGCGACGCGGATGGTGTCCTCGTCGTGCTCGACGACGATCAGCGTGTTGCCGAGGTCCTTGAGCCGGACCAGCGTCTCGATGAGCTTCTGGTTGTCGCGCTGGTGCAGCCCGATGGACGGCTCGTCGAGGACGTAGAGGACGCCGACGAGGCCGGCGCCGATCTGCGTGGCGAGCCGGATCCGCTGCGCCTCGCCACCCGACAGCGACCCGGACGGCCGGTTGAGCGAGAGGTAGTCGAGTCCGACGTCGAGCAGGAAGTTCAGGCGCTCCTGGATCTCCTTGAGCACCCGCTCGCCGATCTGGCGCTCGCGGGTCGACAGGTCGAGGTCGGAGAGATAGGCCGCGGCCTCGTTGATCGGCAGCGCACAGACCTCGGCGATGTTCTTGCCGCCGGACTCACGGGCGCCGAGCGTGACCGACATCGACACCGGCTTGAGCCGGCTGCCGGCGCAGGTCGGACACGGCACCTCGCGCATGAAGCCCTCGAACCGCTCGCGGCTCGTGTCGCTCTCCGCCTCGCGGTGCCGGCGCTCGACGTACTTCCGGACACCTTCGAACTCGGCGTAGTAGGAGCGCTCGCGGCCGTAGCGGTTCTTGGTGACGACGTGGACCTTGGTCGGGTGGCCCTCGAGGACGGCCTTCTGGGCCTTCGCGGACAGCTTCTCCCAAGGGGTGTCGACGTCGAAGCCGAGCTCCTCGCCGAGCGCGATCAACAGTCGGCCGAAGTAGTCGGCGACGTGGGCGTGGCTCCAGGGCTGGAGGGCGTTCTCGGCCAGGGTCGCGGTCGGATCCGGCACCACCAGCTCGGGGTCGACCTCCATCCGGGTGCCGAGGCCGGCGCAGGCCGGGCAGGCACCGAAGGGCGAGTTGAACGAGAAGGAGCGCGGCTCGAGGTCGTCGGTCTCGATCGCGTGCTCGTTGGGGCACGCCATCTTCTCGGAGAACTTGAGCTCCTGCTGCTCCCCCTTGGCCGCGTCGACCATGTCGAAGACGACCAGTCCACCGGCCAGGCCGAGGGCCGTCTCGACGGAGTCGGTCAGGCGCCGCTTCGCGGTCTCCTTGACCGCCAGCCGGTCGACCACGACCTCGATCGAGTGCTTGAGCTTCTTGTCGAGGACGGGCGGGTCGTCGAGGTTGTGGATCGTGCCGTCGACCCGGGCCCGCGAGAAGCCCTGCGCCTGCAGCTGCTTGAAGAGCTCGACGTACTCACCCTTGCGGCCGCTCACGACCGGGGCGAGCACCTGGAACCGGGTGCCCTCCTCGAGCGCCATCATCCGGTCCACGATCTGCTGCGGCGTCTGCCGCTCGATCGGTGCGCCACAGGTGGGGCAGTGTGCGCGGCCGGCGCGGGCGTAGAGCAGACGGAGGTAGTCGTAGACCTCCGTGATGGTGCCGACCGTCGAGCGCGGGTTCTTCGAGGTCGACTTCTGGTCGATCGAGACCGCCGGGGACAGGCCCTCGATGAAGTCGACGTCGGGCTTGTCCATCTGGCCGAGGAACTGGCGGGCATACGCCGACAGCGACTCGACATAGCGACGCTGGCCCTCGGCGAAGATGGTGTCGAACGCCAGGCTCGACTTGCCGGAGCCGGACAGCCCCGTGAACACGATCAGCGAGTCGCGCGGAAGGTCGAGTGAGACGTCCTTCAGGTTGTGCTCGCGGGCGCCGCGAATGATCAGCTGATCGGTCACTACCGGTCCTCGGGTGTCGTGCGTGGTCGTTCGAACAAGTGTTCGCCATGGTACGGCGCCGGGCAAGCCGCCACGCCAGGAACCACCTTCTCACCCGCCGCCGACAGCCACCGTTTCGCGGGCATGATGGGGAGGTGACCACGCCGATTGCCAGCCGGATCGAGACCGCCACCGCCCGCCTGATCACCACCGCCGACGCCCTGCCCGACGACGCGTGGGGAGTCCCCAGCATCTGCGAGGGCTGGAGCAGGGCACACGTGCTCGGCCACGTGGCACTCAATGCGGAGGGACTCGCCGGTGCGCTCCGCGGACTCACCGACGGCGTACCGACGACCATGTACGTCTCCGAGGAGCAGCGCGACACCGACATCGCGACCCTGGCGACCGCGGCCCCCGCGGAGATCCGCGAGCGCCTCCGGGCCTCCGCGGCGGCCTTCGACGCCGCGCTCTCCGACCTCGGGGTCCCCCAGGACTCCCGGTTCGAGCGGACTCCCGGCGGGCAGTGGCTCCGGGCGGGCGTCGTCCCCCTGCTCCGGCTCCGCGAGGTGGAGATCCACCACGCCGACCTCGACGCGGGCTACTCCCACGCGGACTGGCCGCGGGAATCCGCGATCACCTTCCTCGACCTCGCCGCCCGCGGCCCGATGCGCCCGGACTGCCACGTGGTCGCCACCGATGGCGGCGAGGAGTGGACGTTCGGCTCACCCGGACCCGACGCACCGACCTGGACCGGCGCCGCCTCCGCCCTCGCGTGGTGGGCGTCGGGCCGCGACGCCGGGGACCTGGTCACCCCGGCATGATGGAGCCATGACCTACACCGGAGACGTGACCGTCGGGGGCGACCCGCAGGTCCGCGAGCTGTCCGCGCTGACCATCGCGAAGGTTGCCGTCGACGAGAAGATGGCCAACAACGCCTACCTGCTGCGCTGTCGTGCCACCGGTGACCAGGTGCTGATCGACGCTGCCGACGCTGCTGACACCCTGCTCGCGCTGGTCGGCGATGCCGGCCTGACCACCGTGGTCACCACCCACCAGCACTGGGACCATCACCGCGCCCTCGCCGCCGTCGTCGAGGCAACCGGAGCCGACGTCGTCGCCGGCGAGCCGGACGCAGACGCGATCACCGAGCAGACCGGTGTCGCCGTGGCCCGGCGGGTGACCGATGGCGACACGGTCCCCGTCGGCGACTGCACCCTCGAGGTCATCCGGATCACGGGACACACTCCGGGATCGATCTGCCTGCTCTACCGCGATCCCGACGGCCACCCGCACCTGTTCACGGGCGACTCGCTCTTCCCCGGCGGCGTCGGTGCCACGTTCGGCGACGCCGACGCCTTCCAGACCCTGGTCGAGGACGTCGACACGAAGCTCTTCGGCACCCTGCCCGACGACACCTGGTTCTATCCGGGCCACGGCAGCGACTCGACGCTCGGTGAGCAGCGTCCGCACGTCGCCGAGTGGCGCGAGCGTGGCTGGTGACCGTCGTCGAGGTCGATGACACCGATGTCCACGTCGAGGTCGACAGTCCCGAGGGAGCGCCGATCCTGGTGATGGTGCACGGCATGACCTGTTCGCTGCGTTGGTACGACGCCGTCGCCGACCTGCTGTCGGATTCCTTCCGGATCATCCGGATGGACCTTCGCGGCCACGGCGCGACGAGGGGCGGGGCAGGACTCCAGCCGGGTGACCAGGCGCGGATGCTCGCGGCACTGCTCAGTGAGCTGGGCGTCACCAAGAACGACGACGTCACGTTGATCGGGCACTCCTGGGGCAACGACACCACCACCGAGCTGGCCGCTCGAACCGGTGTGGCATCCCGGATGGTCGTCCTGGGACAGGGACCGACCTATGCACCGGGCGTGGCCACCATGCCGAAGCTGGGCGCCCTCCTCGCGATCCCCGGTCTGGCGAGAACACAGCGGTTCGCACCGAACGCCCTGCTGCGTGGCGGCCTGGCGCTCGGGTTCGCGAAGGGCTTCGACCACGCCCGCGCGTTCGCCGACCCGCAGCAGGCGTACATCGACCTGCGCAGCGCGGACCACCGCATCCCGCGGATCGTCATCCACGACCGCAGGGCACAGCTGGAGGCGAACGGCCTCGACCGGCGACTCAAGGACCTCGAGCTGCCTGCACTGGTGATCCTGGGCGATCAGGACAGCTTCTACCCGCCCGAGGCATCCCGGGCGTTGTACGAGGCTGCCGGTGCCCGGGTCGTGGTGCTTGACGGCGCCGGCCACTCGGTACAGGTGGAGCGACCAGTCGAGGTGGCCCAGCTGATCCGGGACTTCGTCACGCCGGTGGCGTGAACGCCCTTCGGGCCGCCACCACTTCGTCGCGCGTTGCGCATCCGCTGACGTGGTTGTTGATCAACCCCATCGCCTCCATCAGTGCGAACATCGTGGTCGGCCCGACGAACTTCCAGCCACGCTTCCTGAGGTCCTTCGACAGGGCGATGGAGGAGGGCGACGTGGTGAGTGACTGGGGCTCCCCCAGCTCGGCCAGCGTCGGTTCGTAGCCCCAGAAGTACGCCGCCAAGGACCCGCGGTCCTCGATCAGCTCGAGCGCGCGGCCGGCGTTGTTGATGGTCGCCTCGATCTTGCCGCGGTGCCGCACGATCCCGGCGTCGCCCAGCAGCCGCGCGACGTCGTGCTCGTCGTACGCGGCGACCGTGGCGAGGTCGAAGCCGGCGAAGGCGGCGCGGAAGGCAGGGCGCTTCACCAGGATCGTGCGCCAGCTGAGGCCGGACTGGAAGCCCTCGAGGCAGACCTTCTCGAACAGCCGCTGGTCATCGACGACCGGGAAGCCCCACTCGGTGTCGTGATAGGCCGGGAACTCCGGGGCCGACACGGCCCAGGGGCACCGAAAAATGCCGTCAGGGCCGGGCAGAGGGTTCGTCATGCGACGAACCCTGCCACCCGGCCCCGACAGTGATCAGTTCAGATCAGCTCACGTCAGATGGCGCGAACGTTCTCCGCCTGCAGGCCCTTGGGGCCACGCGTGACGTCGAACTCGACGCGCTGCTCTTCGGCCAGCGACTTGAAGCCGTTGCCCGAGATGCCGGAGTGGTGCACGAAGACGTCGCCGTCGCCACCGTCCTGCGCGATGAAGCCGAAGCCCTTGGTGTCGTTGAACCACTTCACGGTGCCAACTGCCATTGTCTTACTCCTTGTGTCTGTTCCTACGAAGCCGCTCGGGCATGGTGCCGGTGCGGGCTGAAACCAACTGCACCGCGCCTCGTGGAAAACCAGATGGAGCTACAACAGTGAACCGTGTTCCCGGCCGCCAACAATCGGAGCGGCCGGATCTGCGGGAGGGACGTTTTACCGCTCCCCTTCAACACGGAAGACTTTATCACCGGAGCAGTTACCACACTGCATCATCGCGCCTAGAGTCCCCCCGTGACCTTCACTCCGCGCCAGGTTCGGGCGATGGGCCTGATCGCCGACACGTTCGCCGCTCGCAGCGGGACGATTCCGTCACCGACCGACGTCGGTTCGCACGAGCTCGCACTGTCCATCGCAGCAGCCAATCCCCGGCACAGCGAGGTGCGCCAGCTCAAGGGCCTGCTGGACCTGTGGGACACGCGGTCGCTCGGCCTGGCCCTGACCGGGAAGCCCCGGCGGTTCTCCCAGCTGAGCCAGGGTGAGCGCGAGCGGGTCCTCCTGTCGCTCTCGGACTCGCGGGTCGGCGCCAAGCGGGTGTTGTTCCAGGGCCTGAAGGGTGCCTCGCTCCTGCCGTACTACATGACCGCCGGCGCGCCGCTGTGGGACGGCATGGGCTATCCGGGCCCGCTCGGCGTGCTCCCCGACGCGCCCGCCTCCCCCATCACTCCGCTCGCGATCGAGCGGGACACCGCCATGAGCTGCGACGTCGTGGTGGTCGGCTCGGGCGCCGGCGGCGGTACGGCGGCGGGTGTCCTTGCCGCTGCGGGACTCGACGTCGTCGTACTCGAGGCCGGTGGGCAGCACGACCAGCGCCACTTCGACGGCGGCGAGGAGTCCGGCTTCCTCAACCTCTACGCCCTCGCCCCGCAGAGCACGGCCGAGGGGCAGGTCGCACTGATGGCCGGACGGGGGCTCGGCGGCGGGACGGTGGTCAACTACACGACCTCGTTCCGCACCCCGGACCACGTTCGTGACGAGTGGGCCTCCTACGGCGCGGCGCAGTTCGCGACCGACGAGTACGCCGCGTCGATGGACGCCGTGTGCGCCCGCCTGGGCGTGAACACCGACCACGACACGGCTGCGCCCCGCGACGCGATCCTGGAGCGCGGAGCGAGGGCGCTCGGCTGGGACGTGGCTGCGATGCCGCGCAACGTGCTCGGCTGCGACCAGGGCGTCGAGTGCGGCCGGTGCGGGATGGGGTGTCGCCTCGGCGCCAAGCAGTCGACCGCAAAGACCTGGCTGGAGGACGCGGCGGCCGTCGGTGCCCGGATCTGCACCGGCGTCACGGTCCGGACGGTCACCACCAGCTTCGGGCGCGCCACGGGGGTCGAGGGCACCACCGCGGACGGGCATCGTGTGCAGGTGCGCGCCCGGGCGGTGGTCGTCGCGGCCGGAGCGATCCAGACACCGGCGCTGCTCCAGCGCACCGGGCTCGGCAACCCGAACGTGGGGCGGCACCTCCGCCTCCACCCCGCCACCGCCCTGTGGGGACGCATGGAGGAACCGGTCGACAGCTGGGTCGGAGCCATGCAGAGCCGGTACGTCGACAAGATGACCGACCTCGACGGCAACGGCTACGGCGTGCTCTTCGAGACCGCACCGCTGACCCCTGCGCTCGGGACCGGGTTCGTGAACTGGCGTGGGTCGGACGACTACCGGCGCCGGATGGACGAGCTGAAGTCGACGCTCGGCGTCGCGATGATCGTGCGCGACCGCGATCCGGGCGGCACCGTGGCCATCGGCCGGGATGACGAGCCCGTCGTCCGGTACGAGCTCTCGCCGCGCGACACGGAGCACCTGATCCAGGGCTTCGTCGGCGCAGCCCGCATCGCCGAGGCCGCCGGCGCGACGTGGCTCGCCTCGACCCACCACAAGACGGTCAGCTACGAACCCGGGGTCCGTGGCTCGATCGACACCTTCGAGGCCGACCTCCGCGCCGCCGGTGCGGCCCCCGCCACCCTCGCCCTCGCGGCCCTGCACATCATGGGCAGTGCGCGGATGGGTGGCTCGGCCGCGACCTCGGCGACCGATCCTGACGGGCAGACCTGGGACGTCCAGGGCCTGTACGTCGCCGACGGCTCGAGCTTCCCGACGGCATCGGGCGTAAACCCGATGATCTCGATCGAGTCCATCGCGCACATGACCGCGACCCGGCTGGCCGCCAAGCTGAGCTAGCCGGCAGCGCGGCGGGAGGCGTCGCCGCGAGCTTGCTCGCCGTCGCTGCGCCGGAGACGCGCTCGGCCGATTCAAGCTAGCTGTAGGTGACCTTCACGGTGTCGGTGGTCGGCACCGACTGGCACCCGAGACGGATCCCGTCCTCGAGGTCCTCCTTGTCGAGCACGTCGTTGTGGAGCATCCGGACATCGCCCGCCAGCAACCGGATCGCACAGGCCGAGCACTCGCCCTCGCGGCAGGAGTACGGCGCCTTGACGCCCTTGCTCTCCAGGAAGTCGAGCAGCGTGGTGCGGGGGTTCCAGTCGTCGAAGGTGAACTCCTCGCCGTCCAGCTCGACCTCGACCTTGACCGGGCCGGCCGGAGCGTCCGCGAAGTCGTCGGCACCGTCGTCATTCCCGTCGGCGAGGGCGATCTCCGCGGCAGCCTGCTGCCGCATCTCCTCGATGTCACCGAACGGGTTGCCGCCGAGGGAGACGAACTTCTCCTGGTGGCGCTGGGAACGCGGGACCTCGAGGTCCTTGAGGACGGTGGTGACCATCTTCATGAAGGGCGCGGGACCGCAGACGAACGACTCGCGGTCGAGGTACCCGGAGCAGAAGGCCTTCATCTGCTCGGGCGACGGCAGTCCCTGCACGGTCTCGAGCCAGTGGATGACCTGGAGACGATCGGGATGCAGTGCCGACAGCGCCGAGAACTCCTCGGCGAAGATGACCGACTTCTCGTCGCGGTTGGCGTAGAAGACGACGATCTTGCCGGTGCCGTGCGCGAGCGCCGTACGCGTGATCGACATGATCGGGGTGACCCCGGAGCCGCCGGCGAAGAGCAGCAGGTCGTTGTCCAGCGAGGACGGGGTGAAGATCCCGGACGGCGGCAGCACCCGCAGCGTGTCACCGACGGAGAGGTTGTCGCAGATCCAGTTGGACGCGAAGCCCTCGGCCGTCCGCTTGACGGTGACCGTCAGCGGTCCGCCGTCGTGGGGGCTGCTGGAGAGCGAGTAGCAGCGCGCGGCGATGCCGGTCTGGTCGCTCGGCACGGCCACCGTGAGGAACTGGCCGGGCTTGTAGGCGAACTTCTCCTCCGCACCGGCGGGTACGGCAAAGCTGATCGACTTGGCGTCGGCGGTCTCCTCGACCACACCGACGACATCCAGCACAAAGGACTCGATGTCCACGAAACTCCCCACACCTGACTCTGTTGAAGCGACTTGAAGCAGCTCGAAGCGACCCGGCTCAGTAGCCGTCGACCGCTCCGATCGGGACATCTCCGGCCCGAACTGCGTCATCGATGCTAGCCATCATCCGGGAGCAGGGCTTGTGCACGTCCCGCCTACCGGTCCCCTGATCCTGTCGCGCAAACTCTTGACAATTCGCCCGCGCCTCACTGCTCCATTGCAGCGAGGTCTGGTGGTCGCTGTTCTTCTTGACCCTGACGGTGGCCAGGCAGTCCAGGCAGGCGACGTCGACGAGCCGGGCCTCGGTGTAGAGCTCCTGCTCCTCGAGGGTGTCCGGGCTCGCTGGCACGAAGGAGGACATGGCCGGGCTACGCGTCCGCCGGGGTCTCGGCCGACTCGGCCGCCACCTTCGCCAGGTTCTCGGCGACCTCGGCGTGCCAGTACTCATTGGCCTTGGTGGTGTCGACCTCGAACTCGAACCGGTCGACCATCTCGGGCTTGATGTCCGCGACGTCGACGTAGTACTGCTCGTACCAGCGGCGCAGCTGGTAGACCGGACCGTCCTCCTCGCACAGGAGCGGGTTCTGGACGGCGACCTTGTTCTCCCAGATGGCGACGTCCTGAAGGAAGCCGTCACCGAAGGACTCGGTGTAGCGCTCGGCGATGTAGGCGCAGGTCTTCTCGTCGAGGCCCTCGGGCTTGCGCACGCTGATGCCGTACTGCAGCGTGAAGGACTCCGGTCCCGTCGGGATGTGGCAGTTGATCAGGATGACCTCGGTGACGAAGCCCTTGTAGTCGACCTCGAGCCAGTTGATCATGTACGACGGCCCGTAGTAGGTCGCCTCCGACTTGAGCGTCGAGTTCTCGTCGCCGTACCCACCCCCCATCGTGTCGGGGCGGCCCTTCGACTCCATGAACTGCGTGGCGGTCGTGCCGTCGAAGACGTTGCGGAAGCTGGTCGGGAACGCGAAGTGCACGTAGTAGAAGTGCGCCATGTCGGCGACGTTGTCGATCAGCTCACGGCAGTGCGAGCCGTTGATCTCCCGGGTGTGCCACGACCACGGCGTGTACTTGTCCGTCATCACGTCGGGCAGCTCGGGAGGCAGGATGTCGTGGTCCGCGGCCGAGCCCTCGGGGTCGTTCCAGATCAGCAGCTGGCCGTTGCGCTCGACGGTCTCGTAGCGCTGGGTGCGCGCGCGCAGCGGGACACGCCGGGCGTAGGGGATCTGCTTGCACTTGCCGTCGCCGCCCCACCGCCAGTCGTGGAACGGGCAGGCGATCTCGTCGCCCTTGACCTCACCCTGGGTGAGGTCGCCGCCCATGTGGCGGCAGTAGCCGTCGAGGACGTTGAGCTCGCCCTTGCTGTCCTGCCAGACGACGAGCTTGGTGCCGAAGCCGTTGATGGCGTGCGGCTTGCCGTCACGGAAGTCGGACGCGAGGCCGAGGCAGTGCCATCCGCGCGCGAAGCGCAGCGGTGCGGTTCCCTGATCCAGGAGGCGAGTGTCGGTCATACTAGAACACGTTACAGTTTTGTGGTTACCCTAGCAACATGCACATCGATCTGGAGCCGCAGCAGATTGCCCTGCGCGAGGAGCTCCGCGAGTACTTCGCACAACTGGTCACCCCCGAGATCCGCGCCGGCCTGGCGTCCGCGACGGGCGAGTTCGGCGAGGCGGGCGTCTATCGCGACGTCATCCGCCAGATCGGGTCCGACGGCTGGCTGGGCATCGGCTGGCCCAAGGAGTACGGCGGCCAGGCCCGCTCGATGGTCGAACAGCTCATCTTCACGGACGTGGCGGCCATCGCCGGCGTACCGATCCCCTACCTGACGCTCAACACCGTCGGGCCCACGATCATGCGCTTCGGCAGCGACGAGCAGAAGGAGTACTTCCTCCCGAAGATCCTCGCCGGTGAGCTGCACTTCTCCATCGGCTACTCCGAGCCCGGGTCGGGCACCGACCTCGCCTCGCTGCAGACGAAGGCCACGCTCGAGGGCGACGAGTGGGTGATCAACGGCCAGAAGATGTGGACCTCGCTGATCCAGTACGCCGACTGGCTCTGGTTGGCCTGCCGCACCGAGCCCGACGCGTCACGCCACAAGGGACTGTCGATGATCCTGGTGCCTGCGCAGGCCGAGGGCGTCTCCTACACCCCGGTCCACACGGTGGCCGGCGTCGGAACCTCCGCGACCTACTACTCCGACGTCCGCGTCCCCGCCGAGAACGTCGTCGGCGAACGCGGCGGTGGCTGGGCGCTGATGACCAACCAGCTCAACCACGAGCGGGTGGCCCTCACCTCCGCCGCGCCCCTCCAGCACTCGTTGACCCTGGTCAAGGACTGGGCGCGCGAGACCCGCAACCCGGACGGCTCCCGGGTCATCGACACCGAGTGGGTGCAGATCGCCCTTGGCCGGGCCCACGCCCGGATCGAGGCGCTGACGCTGATCAACTGGAAGCTCGCTGCCGACGCCGACCACGGCGTTGCCCTCTCCCCCGCCGAGGCGTCGGCCACCAAGATCTACGGGTCCGAACTGGCCACCGAGGTCTACCGCGCCCTGATGGAGGTCGTCGGGCCGCACGCCGGCATCACGGGTGACTCTCCCGGCGCCGCCCTGGCCGGGCGCCTCGAGCGGTTCCACCGCTCCTCGCTGGTGATGACGTTCGGCGGCGGCACCAACGAGATCCAGCGCGACATCATCGGCTACATCGGACTTGGCCTGCCGGCCGCAAAGCGCTAAGGGACAGACATGGACTTCCTCTTCACCCCCGAGCAGGACGAGGCCGCCGAGCTCGCGGCCCGGATCCTCGCCGACAAGACCACGAACGACCGCCTCAAGCAGGTCGAGGCCGGCGGCGACCGCTTCGACCGCGACCTCTGGGCCGACCTGGTCACGGCCGGCCTGACGACCCTGCACCTCCCCGAGGCAGAGGGCGGCGCAGGTCTCGGGCTCATCGAGCTCGCCCGGGTGCTGGTCGAGGTCGGCCGACGGGTCGCCCCGGTGCCGCTGGCCGTTCACGGCGCCTGCACGGCGCTCCTCGCTGGTGCGAACGTCGCCGTCGGCGACCGCCTCTACGCGGCCGCGGTGGCCGAGGAGCGGGCACACCTGCCTGCTTCCCCGGTCGTCACCGCCGACGGCACCGGCACGCTGGCGGGCACCAAGACCCTCGTCCGCGCCGGCATGGCAGCCGACGCGTTCCTCGTCACCGCGACCGGCCCTGACGGTCCGGGTGTGTACGTCGTCGACGCGACCGCTCCCGGCGTCGACCGGGTCGCGCAGAAGACGAGCGACGGCGACGTCGCTGCGCTGGTCACCTTCACCGGCGCTGCCGCGACCCGGGTCGGGGACGGGTCGACCGCGACGCGTCTCGGCGAGCTGCTCATCACGCTGGCGGCTGCCGAGCAGCTCGGAGTCACCGAGGGTGCGTTGAGGCTCACGGCGTCGTACGCGAAGACACGCGAGCAGTTCGGCCGTCCCATCGGGACGTTCCAGGCCGTCTCGCAGCGCCTGGCCGACGGCTTCATCGACGTCCTCGGGCAGCGCCTGACGCTGTGGCAGGCCGTGTGGCGCCTGCAGGAGGGCATGCCGGCAGCGACCGAGGTCGCCACCGCGAAGCTCTGGGCCGCCGACGCGGGCCACCGCATCGCCCACACCACCGTCCACGTGCACGGCGGTGTCGGCATCGACATGGACGGCGAGGCGCACCGGTACTTCACCACCGGCAAGCGGTTCGAGTTCCTGTTCGGCGCGGCCACCGAGCAGGCGCTGCTGATCGGCCGCGCGTTCGCTGCCAGCTAGTCCAGGCCGTTACAGACCGCGCCAGGGGTCCTCGCGCTGCCACACCCTCGGGAAGTGCAGTGCGACCCCCTGGGCGGTCGCGAGCTCGTCGAACACGCGCATGGTGACGTCGAGGTCGTCCCCGGCGTAGGGCAGCGCCCGGAGCGGTTGGTCGAGGGGGCGGAAGAAGTCGTCCCAGTGGGTGAGGACGACCCGCCGGGCAGCGACGGTCTCGACCGTCTCGGCCCAGTACGTCCGGATGTAGTCCTCGCTCTGGATCCCGAGCTGCCCGACCCCGAGGTACGCCACGTCTGCCTGCCGCCCGGCGAGCGACCCGGCGACGTACCCGGCACTGCCCTGGAGCAGCGCCGTGCGACCGCTCGTGTGCTCGACGAGGATCGACCACGCCTCACCGCACTTGTAGGCGCCCGTCTTCACGGGAGGGACCAGGGGTTCGGACACGACGCCCGGGAAGCGGTCCGGCGGGCAGTGGTGCGACTCGATCAGGGTGAGGGTGAAGGCGCCGTACGTCATCGGTTCGCCCGGGGTCGCGACCTTGATCCGGTCGGCAGCCAGGCCGTGCCCGCGGCCGATGTTGGCCGTCGACTCGCCGCCCACGAGAACCGCGCCGGTCCGGTCGGCCACGACCGCAGAGTCCATGGCGTGGTCGTAGTGGGTGTGGACGGGCAGGACGGCATCGAGTTGGTCGACACCGGCGCGCGCCAGGCATCGGGCGATCCGGTGCCGGTCGGGTGCGATCGTGCCGACGACCGCCTTCAGCAGCGGCGGCCGGGAGAAGAAGCCGTCGGTCATCACCGCTGACGTTCCGTCGTCCAGCAGCAGGCTGGCGACGCCGAGGAAGGTCACACCGAAGGCGTCCTCCGCGTCCGGAACGTCGAACCGGTCGGCGTACTGGGTCAGGTCAGGCCGACCGAGCTTGAGGCGCATGTCACCACGCTAGCGGGCAAGTCACCGCTGCAGCAGCGCGGCTGCCGGCCCTCGCAGGCCGACGGAGAAGAAGCCCTCATCCATGTCGGTGTACCAGACCTCACCACGCTCGACGTCCCAGGCGGGCTGTGACATTGCGGCGGCGCCGTCGGGGCCGGGCTGGTTGAAGTAGCCCACCTCGCGCGGGCGCTCGACGTCGGAGATGTCGAACAGGCGCAGGCCCGAACCGACCATGGAGCACGCCGCGATCTGCGGATCGTCGCGGGTCGGGAGTGAGCAGTAGTGCCCGGTGTAGCTCCGGACGATCATCCTCGCGCCTCGGTCGCCCATCACTTCGCCGCGGAGGAGCGGGTCGTGCACGTCGAGCCGGACGTTGGACACGACGACGGGGGCGCGCGGGTCGGTGACGTCGATGATCCGGGCCGCTCCGACCGGGCTCCTGGCGGAGTTGAACTGCGTGATGTCACCGAAGAGGTCGCTGAACTCGTCGACCTCGAAGACGTACCTGCGAGAACCGCGGGTGAACGGCTCGGCGACCTGGGGAATGGACGACTCCTCCCACGTCAGCCGGGACAGGAGCCGGAGCCGGGGCGCCGAACGTCGGTCCTGGATGTCGGAGACGTCGAGGATGTCGAGGCCGGCACCGTTGAGGACGGTTCCGTCAAGAATGCCCGGGCTGCCGATGTTCGCGGCGTACATCGTGCGTCCGTCGTCGGAGAGGCGCACGCCGTGGTAGACGACGCCCGTCTTCGTGTGCAGGATCCGCGGCCGCCGCGGTTCGGCCAGGTCGACCGCCGTCAGGGTGAAGCCCGCGGCACCGGCGGTCCAGAACGTCTGCCCGTCGGGCGAGAAGCCGCTCTCATGCCCCATCACGCCTGACAGGGTCGTCGACATGAGTCGAGGCCTGCGGCAGTCCTGGCTCACGTCGTACACGTCCAGGACTCCCGGCGCGGTCCCCAACGTGCCCATCACGGCCGCGAGGAGTCCGCGCTTCTCGTTGACGAGCAACGATTCATGGGGCTGGAGCATGGCGGGTGTGATCAGGTTCGCCGTCTTCACGGGCCTTGCCGGGTCCGTCATGTCGAGCACCACGACCCCGAGACCGGCTCCTCCGGTGAGAAGGGTGGTGATGTTGAGCCCGACCATCAGTGCTGAGTCGTAGTAGGCGCAGGTCCGTCCGGTCACATCGGTGTAGCGCTGGACCTTGTAGCCGCCCGAGCCGAGCACGGACCGCCTGCCGTGGTGACCGACCTGCACCGTGTTGCAACGGTAGCCCTGAGCTGCCCGCCCGGACTCGTAGTCGGACGTCGGCACCCGCCCCTGGGCCGATGTCTCCCGCAGGTCACCGTCCGCACACGAGGCCTCCGGAACACCGCTCAGGGAGAGGTCCGCCCGGGACGAGCCCGCCGTCGCCACGGCACCGGTGACGACCAGCACAGCAGCCAGCAGTGCGAGCAGCATCCTCCGGAGGCCCGGGGAACGGCGGCCGTCCTGCGCGTCGCCCGTGTCCTCGTGACCGATTCCGTACCCCATGACGACTCCCGTGTCGCGTGCGGCATGGCGTGACCAGCCGACAAGTCCGGACACCTTCGCACAGGCCCGCGGACGTGTCGACCGTCTCGGCTCCCCCTAGCTGTGATGCCCAGGGAGGTTGTCCCGCCCTCCGGCGGTGAGTCGGGCTGACAGGTGAGGGCCCCCGGTTGTGAAGTGGAGCTGTCTAGTTCA
>NZ_JBMCYZ010000006.1:0-292557 GCF_048654605.1 Nocardioides sp. CPCC 206347 | reverse complement strand
CACAAGTTCCCGGCGGCCAACGCCGCCGTAAAGTTCAGAACTGAGTGTCAACGATCAACCGACACTGATCTGTCACCCATCAACCGAAGCTGTTCAGGGGCACCCGTTCTTGTACGACGACGCAACCGATCCGGACTCCAGAACGTCTACATGAGTGTGATCTGGACAGCTGGAATCCTGATGTGGTCGATGGTCCTGCTGGTCGCCGCGGTGGCGATCGCAAGACGCTGACTCAGGCGCGCAGGGCGAGCGCCGCGCCGTACCCGTCGGGGACGACGACGTCGCGCAGCGACCACTCACCGACGGTCCGGCCGGGTGCGTCGTCGGTGCCGAGGTAGTCGAGGTGGGGGTCGCGGCCCAGGCCGATGCCGATGCCCTTGAGGTAGGCCTCGGTCCGTGACCAGGCACGCGTGAAGCGGACGGCGGCGCGGCCGCCGTCGAGCGTGCCGCGGGCCGCCGCTTCGATCTCCGCCGTCTCCTGCGGGTGCAGGACACCGGCGAGAGCCGTCGGGTCGTCGGGGTGGCGCTCGACGTCGACACCCACCGGCACGTCGGCCACCGCGACCAGGATCTGGCCGGGCGTGTGCGACAGCGAGAACTCGATCGCGGTGCCCTCGGCCCGCGGTCGTCCGTGCGGCTCGCCGCATCCGGGACAGGGGTGACGTCCCCACACGACCTTCTCCGGCGGGGTGTCGGTCGCGGAGCCCACGACGAGGCGAGCGGCGGCGTGCGCGATCTCGTAGGCCCGGCGCAGCTCGGCCCGGACGTACTTGGACGCCTGGTGGCGCTCGGCCTCGTCGAGCCAGCTGCGGCCGAGCTCGAGCTCGTCCTCGCCGAAGCGTGCCGTGTCGATCAGCCACACGCCCAGGCCGGCACCGGTGGCCTCACGGGGGTGCGGCTCACCCAGGAACGACGCGAGGGTCGCGGGGACGATCGCGATCGCAGAGCGATCAGGTACTGCTTCCGACGTTTCTCGGCTCATCACCACCGAGGTTAACAAGGTCTTGTTCAGACGCCCCTGGCCCGGTTCGCCTTGGCGATCGTCTCCTCGACGATCGAGTTGAGGCGGGCACCGTTCGGCCACCCGGCGTAGTGGCTCACGAACACCACGATCTCGCGCAGTGCTTCGTCGTCGAGGTCGCCCGCCGCGTGCGCCGCCGGGACCTGGATGCCGAGGACGTCCGCCGCGCCCTGGCCGGCGAGCATGCCGATCAGGATCAGGCGGCGGTCACGGTCGGAGATCCCCGGGCGGGTCCAGATGTCCGCGAACAGGTGATCGGCGGTGTAGCGGAAGAAGTCCCCGTCGCCGTCGGTCATGTCGAAGCCGTAGACCTGTTCCATCTTCTCCAGGCCCTTGCGGCGGGTCTCGGGGAGGTCGTCGAACTTGCCCATCAGTTGGCTCCTTGGGTTGCGGGGGTGTCGAGGCTCGCTGACGCTCGCACCTCAACCACCGGCCGACGGCAGTCCCAGGCCGGGGCCGAGGCGGTCGATGGCCAGCTCGGCCAGGGGTACGTCGACGCCGAGCTCGTGGGCGAGGTCGATCGCGAAGCCGAGGTCCTTGACCCCGAGCGAGGTGACGTTGGCGAAGACGCCGTGCCAGAAGTCGTCGGGGTCGAGCGGTGCAGCGGTCTCGCGGTGCATGATCGCGCCCGGTCCCCCGGTGATCGCGTCCGTGTGGCGCACCACCTGGCCGAGCGCCTTCAGGTCCAGTCCGGCGGCCTCGGCCAGCCGTGCCGCCTCCGTGGTCGCCGTGAACGCGATGAAGTGGAGCATGTTGCGGGCGAGCTTGAACTTCGTGCCGGCGCCGATCGGTCCCGCGTGCACGACCAGGCTCCCCAGCGCGTTCAGCACGGGCTCGGCCGCGGCGAACGCCTCGTCGGTTCCGCCGACCATGACGGCCAGCGTGCCGTCGGCGGCACCCATCGCGCCTCCGGACACGGGAGCGTCGAGGACCCGGTGCCCGGCGGCCGCGAGCTCGGCCGGCGTCCCGGGTGCCACCGTCGAGTGGACGACCAGCACCGTGTCGAGGGGTACGTCGGCGGCGACCGATCGAACCTGGTCGTCGTCGCGCACCATCACGCACACGACATCCACGTCGAGCGCGGCGACCGAGTCCACGGCAACCGCCCCGGCCGCCACCAGCTCGGCCACCGGGTCCGGCGCGACGTCGTACACCTGCAGCTCTATGCCCTCGGTGCGCGCGAGCCGCAGCGCCATCGGCTTGCCGATGTTGCCGAGGCCGACGAACCCCACTCGTGTCGTCATCAGAGCCGGAAGGTCTGGCCGCCGTCGACGGCCAGGATCTGGCCGGTCACCCACGACGCGTCGTCGGACAGCAGGTAGAGCAGGGCGCCGACCATGTCGTCCACCTTGCCCATCCGCTTGATGGCGAGCGAGTTGCGCACGATGTCCTTGGCGGCGTCGCCGGCCTGCGTGCGCGTGGCCGCGGTGTCCGTCGGCCCGGGCGCGATCGCGTTGACCCGGATCCGCTGGCCACCGAGCTCGTGCGCGAGCTGCTGGGTGAGGCTGTTCGTGGCCGCCTTGGCGAGGCCGTAGAAGCCCGAGTAGAGGTACGCCGCCGTACTCGACTGGTTGACGATGGCTCCCCCGCCGCGCTTCGCGATCTCGGGGTAGACCGCGCGGGTCATCACGAGGGCGCCGTCGAGGTTCACGCCCATGAACTTCTTGTAGTAGTCCCAGTCGACGGCGATCAGGAGGTTGAACTCCATCGCGCCGTAGATGGCGGCGTTGTTGACCAGGTGGTCGATCCCGCCGAACTCCTCGAGCGTCCTGCTCACCAGCGCTTCCGCCGACTCCGCCGACGACACGTCGACCGGGATGAAGACCGCCCGCCCACCCGACTCGTTGATGGCCGCGGCGACCTTGGCGCCGGACTCCTCGTTCATGTCGGCGACGACGACCGATGCGCCCTCGGCGGCAAGGGCCGTTGCGTACGCCTCGCCGATGCCCTGGGCCGCGCCCGTGACGACGACGACCTTGTCCTGGAACCTCATCCGTGTCTCCTTCATGCGGGTTCAGCAATCGTCTTCGTCTCGAGGTACTCCTCGAAGCCGGCCACACCCATCTCCCGGCCGAGGCCGGACTGCTTGTAGCCGCCGAACGGGGCGTCGGGGCTGAACCACACGCCACCGTTGACCGCGAGCGTGCCCGTGCGGATCCGTGCGGCCACTGCCTTGGCCCGCTCCAGCGAGCCGGAGTCGACCGAGCCCGAGAGGCCGTACGCCGAGTCGTTGGCGATCCGGACCGCGTCGTCGTCACCGTCGTGCGGGATGACCACCAGGACCGGGCCGAAGATCTCCTCCTGCGCCAGGCGCGAGGAGTTGTCGAGTCCGGCCACGACGGTCGGCTGGATCCAGTTGCCGGGCTGGTCGATGACCGCGCCACCGGTGGCGAAGGTCCCGCCCTCCTCCAGCGCGATGTCGAAGTACGCCGCCACCCGCTCGCGCTGCAGCGGCGAGATGACCGGTCCGCAGATCGCGCCGGGGTCGGTTGGGTCCTTGGCGCCGATGGACTCCATCGTCGCCGCGGCGACCTGCACCGCTTCGTCGTACTTCGCCCGCGGCACGATCAGCCGCGTGGTGAGCGCGCATCCCTGGCCCGCGTGGATGCAGGCAGCGAAGGCGGTGCCTCCAGCCACGGCAGCGACATCGGCGTCGTCGAGCGCGATCGCGGCCGACTTCCCGCCGAGCTCGAGGAACACCCGCTTCAGGGTCGGTGCGGCCGCCGCCATGATCGCCTTGCCGACAGCGGTCGAACCGGTGAACGACACCATGTCGATCCGGGGATCGGTGGCCAGCACCGCGGCCACGTCGTTGGAACTCGGCGTCACCACGTTGAAGACACCGGCCGGGATGTCGGTGTGCTCGGCCACCAGGCGCCCGAGCTCCGCCGCCACCCACGGGGTGTCCGGGGCCGGCTTCAGGACGACGGTGCAGCCGGCGGCAAGCGCCGGACCGATCTTGGCGAGGTTGATCTGGGTCGGCACGTTCCACGGCGTGATGGCCGCGACGACACCGATCGGCTCGCGTCGTACGGTGCGACGGGAGGGGATGCCCATGGGCTCGGCGACGCCGAGGTCGGTCTCGAACTCGTAGGTCTCGGCCAGGTCGGTGACCCACTTCAACGACTCGACCGGGACGTCGAACCCGGCCGCCATCATCATGAAGCCGGGCATGCCGACCTCGGCCGTGGTCAGGGCGCGGAAGTCGTCGGCGTTGTCGAGCAGCGCCTGGTGCAGCTGCCGCAGGCAACGCACGCGCAGCTCACGATCGGTCGACCACGTCGACTCGTCGAAGGCCCGGCGCGCGGCGGCGATCGCGGCCTCCATGTCGGCCGCCGTACCGTCCGGTGCGCGACCGATCTCCGCACCGGTGGCCGGGTTGAAGATCGGGTACGACGAGCCGTCGGATGCCGCGACGAGCTTGCCGTCGATCAGCTGCTGGGCAGCGGGAGTGCTCATCGCGCGCTCCGGTCTCGAGACGGTTGCTGCGCAACCTCCTCGACCTGCGGAGGGGCCTGGGTGACGTACTGACCGGCCTCGACCGGTGGCGGCCACACGGTCGAGGGGATGTCCTTGAGGTGGTAGTGACCGGGCACCTCGTGGCCGAAGACCGACATCCGCTTCAACAGCGTGTCCGAGGCCTTGTCGGCCTTGAGGATCTCCATGAACGTGTGGGTGGTCGACGGCATGTCGAACCAGTCGCGCTGCCAGGCGATCTTGACCTGCCCGGCGTCGGCACCCGTGGTCTGCCGCTCGACCCCGAACCAGGAGCCGCCGATGCCGAGGATCTCGTACTCCTCACCGGTCTCGTCGTTGGTGATCCCGGACCGCTGCTTCCAGAAGCCCAGCACCATCGACTTCTTCTCGTCGATCATCGTGCAGACGTAGTCGTAGTGCCAGCCGTCGAAACCGTCCATCTCGATGCCGATCGCCCAGTCCCGGATCTGGTCACGACCGACCGCCATGAAGTGCTCGTCGTGGCTGTACATCCAGCCGTAGGTGGCGTCCTCGGCGTACCAGTCGGCCATGACGCGCCAGTCGCCGCTCTGCTCGGCGCGGCGGTTGACGTCGAGCCAGGAGTCCCAGAACTCCTCGATCTCGGCCCGGCTCAGGGCGGGGGCCAACGATGGGGTCGGGTCACTCATGGGTCAGTCCTCTTCGATCGAAAGGGCGAAAGCGGGGCAGTACTTCACAGCGGTGGTGACGTCGGCGCGACGCGACTCGGCAGGGTGTTCATCGAGTACGACGACCGCGTCGGCGTCCTCGTCGAACCCGAAGACGTCGGGCGCCTCGCCCTGGCAGAGCTGGTGGCCCTGGCAGATCCCCGTGTCGGCGACGACCTTCATGACGCACGCCGGCGGTAGCGGACCCTCGCGGGCTGGGCGAGCTGGATGACCATCTTGGAGACGTCGTCGCGGTACGAGTCGAGCGGCTGCACGGCTTCGAACTCGAAGTCGCGCAGGATGACCGAGAAGATCGCCTTCATCTGCATCATCGCGAACGCGTTCCCGACGCACCGGTGCTTGCCGGCGCCGAACGGGATCCACGTCCAGCGGTTCTGGAGGTCCTCCTGGCGCGGGTCGACGTACCGGCCCGGGTCGAACTCGTCAGCCTTGGGGAAGTCCTCCTCGATCCGGTTCGAGACGCGTGGCGACGCGGCGAGGACGGTGCCGGCCGGGATCGTGTGGCCGAGCAGGTCGAAGTCCTCCTGCACGAGCCGCATCAGGATGACCAGCGGCGGATGCAGCCGCAGGGTCTCCTTGAGCGTGGCCTCGAGGACCGGGATCGACCGCAGCGCCTGGAAGGACACCTCGGGGGCGGTGCCGTCGGCGTCCGGGGCATACAGCGCGTCCAGCTCGGCGACGACGTCCTGCATGACCGAGGGATTGCGGAGCAGCTCGATCATCGCCCATGACGCCGTGCCCGAGGAGGTGTGGTGGCCGGCGAACATCATCGAGATGAAGATGCCGGTGATGTAGTCGGCGTCCATGCCCACGGCGATCAGCACGTCGAGCAGGTCGCGGTCCTCCTTCGGCACCTCGCCCCGTGCGATGCGGGCGTCGAGGATCGCCTGCACCTTGGCGACGAGCTCCTCACGGGCCTCGTCGCGCAGCCGGAAGTTCTCGATGTCGGCGTACGGGTCGACGTACGCGATGGCATCGGTGCCGTGCTCGAGCTGGTGGTAGACCGACGCGAAGGAGCTGTCGAGCTGGTCGCGGAACGGCTTGCCGATCAGGCAGGACGAGGTGGTGTAGATGGTCAGCTCGGCGAAGAAGTCGAGCAGGTCGATCTCGCCCTCGTCGCCCCAGTCGGCGACCATCTTGCGGATCTCCGCCTCGATGGTCTGCGCGTGCCCGCGCATCATGTCGCCGCGCAGGGCCTGGTTCTTCAGCATCTGCTGGCGCTCCTCGGGCGAGGCGTCGAAGACGACGCCCTTCCCGAAGATCGGGGTCATGAAGGGGTACGCCGCCGCCTGGTCAAGCACGTTCTCGGGAGCCCGGAAGAAGGCCTCGTTGGCCTCGGCACCGGTGACCAGGACGACCTCCTTGTCGGCCAGCCGGAACCGGCCGATGTCACCGCATTCCTCGCGGACCCGGTGGAACAGGGTGATCGGGTCGACCCGCATCTCGGGGAGGTGGCCGGTGCCCTTGATGATCGCGGGCACCGACGGGTCCTGGTCGTCGAGGACGACCGACACCGACGGAATGGCTTCGAGCGTCATCTCTTCTCCAGTGGTGCTTCGGGGTTCACGTCGACCGGGCTGATGTGCACGCCACGCGGCGCGCTGACCACCGTGACGATCGCGTCCGCGATGGCCGTGGCCTTGAGGAAGTGGGAGTGCCGGGCGTGGCCCCACTTGATCCACTCAGTGAGGACCTTCGCCCCCGCCTCCGCGTCCCAGTCCGAGCCCATCTCCGACCAGGTCGGACCCGGGCGCACGACCGATGCCCGCACGCCGGATCCCTCGAGCTCCATCTGCAGCGCCTCGACCAGGCCCTCCAGGCCCGACTTGGTCGCACTGTAGCCGCGCATGAAGGGGCGGGCCCGCAGGGCCGTGTCGGAGGAGACGAAGACCAGGTCGCCACGCTGCCGCTCGACCATCCCCGTGCCGAAGGCACGGATCAGCCGGTGGGCGCCCAGCACGTTGACGTCGAACTCCGCCGCCAGCTGCTCCGTGGTCGACTCGATCAGGCCACCGGGACCCAGCAGTCCCGCGTTGCAGACGACGACCTCGGCGTCACCGAGCTCGGCAACGACCGCAGCCGCGAACTTGTCCACGGACTCGGTCGACGCCACGTCGAGGGCGCGGACGAACGCCTCGCCACCGCTGCTCCGGATCTCGCCGGCCAGCTCCTCGAGCCGCTCGACGCGGCGTGCACCGAGCGCGACCGGGAAGCCGGCCGCGGCCAGCGCCTTCGCCGTCTCGGCACCGATCCCGGAGGACGCGCCGGCGACGACGGCGGGGCGGCGGTCGGGGTGGACAGGCTTCCTCGATGCCGCCATCACGCGCCCCGGAGCCGGAAGGTCGTCGGCAGCGACGCGAACCCGCGCACGTTGACCGAGTGCACTCGCACGGCCCGGTCGGCGTGGACCTCGAAGCCCTCCACCCGACGGACCAGCTCGGCCAGCACGATCCGCGCCTCGAGCCGCGCCAGGTTCGCGCCGAGGCAGAAGTGCCGCCCCGTGCCGAAGCTCAGGCTCTCGCTCAGCTCCTCCCGGGACCGCGAGATCAGGAAGTCGGCGGGCCGGGTGAACACCCGCTCGTCGCGGTTCGCGGCACCGAGGAACAACAGCAGCTTGGACCCGGCCGGCATCGTCCGCCCGTGCAGGTGCACGTCCTTCGTGACGTAGCGGGCCAGCATCTGCGTGGAGGTGTCGAAGCGCAGCGTCTCCTCCACCCACGGCGCGACCAGGTCCGTCCCGGCCGACGGCGCGAAGACGGTCGCCTGCTGGTCCGGGTGGGCCGACAGGTGGAAGAGCGCGTTGCCGAGCAGCTTGGTGGTCGTCTCGTTGCCGGCCACCACCATCAGGGTCAGGAACGCGATGATCTCCTGGTCGGTCAGCCGGTCGCCGTCCAGCTCTGCCTCGACCAGCGCCGAGGTCAGGTCGTCCGACGGGGCGGCTCGGCGCTGCTTCACCATCTCGGCGTAGTACCCGAAGAGTGCGAACGCCGCTTCCATCCCGGCCGGCGGCACGTCCCGCACGCCGGCCTCACGATGGACGAGGAGGTCGGCGAGGCGTCGTACCTCGTCGCGATCGGAGACGGGCACGCCCATCATCTCGGAGATGACGTCCATGGGCAGGCGGCCGGCGACGGTGGAGATCCAGTCGACCTCGCCGTTCTCGGCGTTGTCGAGGAGTGCCTGGGAGAGGTAGTGCTCGGTCAGCCGCTGCACCTCGGGCTCGAGCTCGCGCACCCGGCGCGGCGTGAAGGCGGCCGAGACCAGGCGACGGATCCGCGACTGCTCGGCGCCGTCGAGGGCCAGGAACGACATCACCCGGTGCGCGTCGGGACTCCAGGCACTGGCATCGAGGGTGACGCCCATCTGGTTGGAGAAGGTGGCGTCATCACGGAAGGCGTCGAAGACGTCGGCATGACGGGTCAGCGCCCAGAAGTCGTCGGCCTCGCTGTGGAAGAGCGGGGCCTCGTCCCGGAGACGGGCGTAGAGCGGGTACGGGTCCTCGTGGAAGTCGTAGTCGTACGGGTCGAGCACCAGTGGGGAGCCGGTGGTTGAGCTTGTCGAAACCATCAGTTGCCTCGCAGGATCGTGTCGACGGCGGAGGAGAGCCGCTCGGCGAGCTGGTCGTAGGTCATCAGGCCCATGCCGACCTGGAGGAGGGCGCCGATGAAGGTCATGGCCAGGACGTCGAGCACCGCCGGGTCGGCGGGTATGTCCGGCTGGTCCGGGTCCCTGAGGGCGGCCTCGAACCTCGCCAGGAACTCGCCACCGATCTTGAGCCGCAACCGCGCCACGTCGGGGTCACTGCCGAGCAGGGCCGGGGTGACTGCCGCGGCGAGCGCCTCTTCCTCCCGCAGCCGGGCGGTGAGCACCCGGACCGTTGCCTGCAGCCGCTCGACGGCGGTGGTGCCCGGTTGGGGTGCGCGCACCTCGTCGGCGGTCAGGTGCCGCCAGAAGAGCTCGGCGAAGAGGTGGTTCTTCGAGGCGAGATAGGTGTACGCCGTCGCGGTCGACACCCCGGCGCGTACCGCTACCGTGCGCACGGTCATGGCCTCGTGGCCGACCGCTCGCAGTTCTTCGAGCCCGGCGGCGAGCAACTTCTCGACCGTCTCGGCCTGACGCGGGTTGAGCCCCTGCCTCGGGGTTTCGAACACCTGACTGGACATGTGTCCAACATAGGAGACGTTTCGGCCAGAGGCAAGACATTTCTAGAACGTGTTCTTATTGTGGACGCATGCGCAACGGCATCGTTCTCTTCACCTCCGACCGCGGCATCACGCCGGCCGATCTCGCCAGGGCCGCCGAGGAGCGGGGCTTCGACACGATCTACGTGCCCGAACACACCCACATCCCCGTCCGGCGCGACGCTCTGCACCCGACGGGCGGCGAGGACCTCCCCGACGACCGCTACCTGCGCACCCTCGACCCGTGGGTCTCGCTGGCCACCTGCGCCGCCGTCACGACGAAGATCGGCCTGTCCACCGCGGTCTCGCTCCCGGTGGAGTCTGACCCGATCACCCTGGCCAAGACGCTCGCCACGCTCGACCACCTCTCCGGCGGCCGGGTCACCATCGGCGCCGGCTTCGGCTGGAACACCGACGAGCTGACCGACCACCACGTGCCTGCCGAGAAGCGTCGTACCGTCCTCAAGGAGTACCTCGAGGCGATGCGCGCGCTCTGGACCCAGGAAGAGGCGTCGTACGACGGCGAGTTCGTCTCGTTCGGGCCGAGCTGGGCCTACCCCAAGCCGCCGCAGGGCCAGATCCCGGTGATCATCGGCGCCGGTGCCGGCCCGAAGACCTTCGCCTGGATCGCCGCACACGCGGACGGCTGGATGACCACGCCCACGACCAGCGACGTGGCGGCCAACGCCGACAAGCTCCGCAAGGCGTGGGCCGACGCGGGCCGCGACGGCCAGCCGGACGTGCGGATCCTGGTGGCGAAGCGGCCCGAGGCCGAGGACTTCGCCGACTGGATGGCCGCCGGCGCCTCCGAGCTGATCTGGGGTGTCCCGGACTCCGACGAGACGGCCGTGATGACGTACCTCGACAAGCTGGCCACGCGCCTCAACCTGTCGGGCTCCTGATGGCGAGCCGGTACGCCGACCTGAGCCGGGCCGAGCTCGCCGTCCTCGTGCCCGAGCTGCTCCTCATGGGGCAGCTGATCGACCGTTCCGGCATGGCGTGGTGCATCGCGGCGTTCGGTCGTGAGGAGATGGCGCAGGTCGCGATCGAGGAGTGGGCGGCGTCGAGCCCGATCTACACGCGCCGGATGCAGGCGGCGCTCGGCTACGCGCCCGAGGTGCCCGGCCTGGGCGACGTCGTGACGATCTTCAAGGGGCTGCAGCTCGACATCGGCGCTCCCCCGCAGTTCATGGACTTCCGCTACACGGTGCACGACCCGTGGCACGGCGAGTTCCACCTCGACCACTGTGGTGCGTTGATGGACGTCGAGCCGATGGGCGAGGACTACGTCCGCTCCATGTGCCACGACATCGAGGACCCGACCTTCGACGCGACCGCGGTCGCCTCGCACCCGAAGGCCCAGATCCGGCCGATCCACCGGCCGCCCCGCTCCCCTGCGGCCATCGCCGGCGGAGCCAGCCCGCACTGCGCGTGGAGCGTCATCATCGACGAGTCACACGCCGAGGCCCAGCCGATCCCGGCGCTCGAGGTCAACGAGCGCTCGCTGGCCGCGACGCTGGTCCTCGACCCGATCGATGCCTCCGACGACGGACTGGCCGACTACAGCGGCCCGTTGCTGTCCGACATCGACTTCGCCGCGTTCTCGAAGTCGGCGCTGGTCCGGATCGCCGACGAGGTCTGCCTGCAGATGCACCTGCTCGACCGCGCCTTCGCACTGGCCGTCGCGGAACGCGTCGAGACCGAGGCCGAGCTGGCGAAGATCCGCACCAAGCAGCTCATCGGCGTCGCCGGGATCGGCGCGGACCGGTTGTCCCGGGCGCTGGGCGTGAAGGACGCCGCCAGGCTGCTGGCCATCCACCCGTTGCTCAACCCGGCCGCCTACGTGACGGCAGACGTCACCGACGGCACCGTCACCGTGCGCCCGTCACCCGCCCACCAGGACGCCGCCTGGATCTCGCTGTGCGGCCCCGGCCGGACGACTCCGTTGCAGGCGATCGTGCGGGCGATCGACCCGCACCTGGACGTCGAGGTCGAGCCGCTGGGTTCCGCGGACGCGGGCTGGCGCCTCACCGTCGTACGACGGGACGAGGCGACGCCCGAGGCGGACGAAGTGGCCGTGACCCGGTTCAGCACCGGGGCCACGTTCGCGTTCGAGCCCCGGCGCTCGCTCCCGATCACCCCTGTGTGAGGCCGCGCTCGATCGACTCGATCACCTTCGGGCGCAGGTCGCTGGCCGCGATCACCTCGTCCACCGAACCGACCTCGACGGCACGGTGGATGTTGTGGACGCCGTCGAACTCGGCGGCGACCTCGGCGATCTTGTCCGCGCGCAACTGGGCCCGCAGCTCGGCGAGCTCGACCACCAGGAGGCCACGCTCGCCGTCCTCGGCGGCGTCGATCCGCTCCTCCAGCGCCGCGACCCTCGGGTCGGCGGCAGCCCGCTTGGCGACCTCGGCTGCGAAGACCACGGCGGCCGCCGGGGCACCGCCGAGCACGGAGGCGAAGGAGCCCTCGATGGCCAGCACGGTCATCGACGGGTTGAGTCGCTTGGAGAAGACCACGAACGCGCCGCCGTGGTAGCGCGAGATCACGCAGAACACGATCGGGCCGCGGAAGTTGACGATCGCGCGGCCGATCTCGGCGCCGTACTCCAGCTGCAGGTTCCGCATCGACTCCGGTGACCCGTCGAACCCGGACAGGTTCGCGAGGACGACGACCGGCCGGTTGCCCGACGCGGCGTTGATCGCGCGGGCGACCTTCTTCGACGACCGCGGGAACAGCGTGCCCGCGGTGTAGGTGTCCGGGCCGTCGGTGGGAGGGAAGCCGGCGCGCGGCACGGGCTTGGACTCGATCCCGATCAGGCTGACCGGGTAGCCGCCGATGCGGGTGCCGACGACCACTGCGGTGTCGGCGTCGGCCATGCCGGCCCACCGCTCGAGCATCTCGTGGTCGGCGTCGGCCAGCGCCCGCATCACCGTGCGGATGTCGAACGGTCGCTTGCGGTCGGGGTTGTGCACCGCGGAGAAGATCTCGCCGACGGTGCTGAAGTCACCCTCGTGGGGGTGGGTGGTGATGTCGCGGTCGACCGGGTCGGTCGACGGCGCGCGCCGCGGTCCGGCCTCACCGGGCAGGACGTAGGTGTGCTCGTAGTGCGACATCAGCACGCCGAAGGCACCGGCCAGGTCGGGCACCCAGTACTGCGCCTGGCCGTTCGGGCCCATCACCCGGTCGTAGCCGCCGATGCCGAAGTTGTCCTCGGCCGACACGCCACCGGAGAAGTCCAGCGACTGCTTGCCGGTCAGCACCATCGCGCTGTCCGGCGTCATCACCAGGATGCCCTTGGTGTGCATCAGCATCGTGGCTTCCGCGTTCCAGTAGGGCTGCGCGCCGACGTTGATCCCGGCCACGACGATGTTGATCTCGCCGCCGCCCTGGGTGAACTCCACGATCCGGCGCAGCGCGTCGGCCACCCAGTCCATGTTCTCCGTGCCGCTCTCCATGGAGATCCGGGCGCCGGCGGACACGGCGAACCACTCCAGCGGGACGTCCAGCTCCTCGGCCAGGTCGATCGCCGCGATCACGCGGGCGCACTCGGGCTCCGAGAGCGCACCGAGGGACTTGATCGGGTCGCCACAGAGCACGACCCGCTTGATGCCCTCGGGGTAGAGCGGCGTCGGGGTGGTGACGACGGCGACGAGGAGGGCAGCGGAGTTCTTTCCGTACGGCCGGTCGACCGGGGACAGCAGTCCGTTGGCGTCGAAGTCATACTCGACCAGCGAGCCACCACCGGCCAGCACGGAGGCCAGCTCGTAGGGGTAGACGAGTCCGCGGCGGCGCGCCCGCAACACCTTGCCGGTGTAGTCGTCCAGCGGTGCCAGCGGCTCGGTCGGCGGGGGGATCACATCGGCGACCACTCCCGCGCCCGGCTTGGCGTGGAACCGGATCGCCAGCGGCACGGGCGTGCCGTCCGGACCGGCGACGCGACCCTCGGCGAGGACCTCCTCGATCCCGGCGCCCTCACTGAGCGGCGTGATCTTGCCCTGCAGAGCGGTGAGCTGGTCGAGGTCGGCCTCGATCACCGGCCACACCGTGACCCACACGTGGTTCACGTCGAGCTTGGCGCCCTCGCGACCACGCGCCGTACGCACCCGTCGGATGGCCTCGAGGCAGTTCTCGATCGCGCGCTCGGCATGCGGTACGGCGATGACGCGGCCCTCTTCGTCGCGGACCACGGCGAGCTGGCGGACCTGCGCGGCGGCGACCAGGCGGCGGTCGGCCGGGTTGGACCGGGCGACGCACTCGTAGAGCAGGACGTCGTCGGGGGCGTCGAGACGGGTGACGTCGAACTCCTGCAGTCGCGACAGGTTGAGCCGGCGTCCGACCATCGGGTGCATGCCGCGGATCAGGGTGTCCTCGACCAGCTGACCGCCCTCGGCACGGAAGGTGTGGTAGCCGACCTGCTGCGGGGCCGCCGGGCAGACGACGACCGAGACGCGGCGGACGCGGGTGGCGAAGTCGTGCGCGGCCAGCAGCTTGGCGGCCTCGGCCGACGCGGCATCCGGGTCCGCGGGGGCGTCCGGCCACCGCAGGTAGATCTCCACGACGTCGTCGTGGTCCTCGGTGAGGACCGACCGGATCGCGGCGCCCAGCGGGCCCTCGGGATCGGCGAGCTCGGTCACGTCGGCGATCGTCGAGACGACCCGGGTCGCGCCCTTCTCGTCGGTGGCGTACTCGGCGTGCACGACCGGACGGCCGGCGTGCTCCCCCGGTCCGCTGACGGTCAGGTCGTGCAGGTCGTACTCCAGGTAGTGCCGACGGATCAGCACCTCCAGCAGCGGCTCCCGCTCGGGCAGCCCGTCGACCATCCGGTCGCGCAGGAATCCGACCAACGGCTCGGGAATCTCGGTGAGCGCATCGATCCGGGCGACCCGCTCGGCGGCCGCCGGGTCGGTGAGTGCCGTGACCTCGGCGGCCACGCCCTCGAGGACGGTACGGCGCTCGTCATCGACCAGCGGCTGGTCGAACCACGCGAACCGGATCGACCGAGCGAGGTCGCCGACCACGGCGAAACGCAGCTGGGTGGCGCGCACCAGGCGGTCGAGCAGTGCCCGCGCGGCCACGGCGTCCTCCGCCGCGGGCGGCGGGTTGCCGAGCCAGCGCTGCAGGACACCGACCGCGATGTCGACGTCGGAGGGGTGCTGCTGGGCGAGGAAGATCCGGAACACCGCGCGCTCGAGCTCGGGAGTCCGCTCCAGGTCGGTGACGCCGTAGTGGGCCAGGACCCGCTGCAGCTTGTCGCGGAAGTGGTCCGGCAGCGCTCCGCGGTCGGGGTCGAGGCTGCTCAGGTAGGTGTGGAAGTACTCGCGCGAGCTGTGCACCCGCAGCTCGGTGTGCGGTTCGTCGCCGGCGGGCCGGTTGCGGCTGAGCTCGGCGAAGTCGGCGAAGAGGGCGAGCAGGTCCATCTCGGCGCGCAGCGTCGTGGGCTGGGCCGAGGAGAGGTAGTCGGCGAGCAACCTTCCGCGCTGGTCCGGCGCGACGTCGTACCCGAGGAGCTGGCCGGAGAGGACGGCGATGCAGTCCGGCTCGCTGGCGGAGACCGGCTCCGGCAGGTCGAGCTCGGCGGCCGGCGCTGCGTTCGCCGCTTCGGCGTCCGCGTCCCCGGTCGGCTCCAGGCGCACCAGCGGCATGCCCGTCTCGACCTGGCTGCCGACGCGGACCAGCAGCTCCTTGACCCGGCCGTTGAACGGCGCGTACAGGGCCGTCTCCATCTTCATCGACTCCAGCACCATCACCGGCTGTCCGGCAGCGACCTCGTCGCCGATGGCCAGGGGCGTGGCGACCACGAGGGCGGGCGCGGGCGAACGCACGACGCCACCCTCGTCGCGGCTCACCCGATGCATCACGTCGTTGACCTCGACCATCTGCACCGGTCCGTGCGTGGCCGTCACCAGGCGGAACCGGGAGCCGTCGACGGTGAGCCGGCCGTGCACGTCGTCGATGCGGTCCAGGACCGCGGACACCGTCCGCACGACACCGCCGCCGGCGACCGTGACGCGATACTGCGTCGGGCCGGTCTGGTGGACCGTGAGGCCGTACGTCGACCCACGCAGCTTCAGCTCGATCGTGCGCGAGGGGTCACGCTGGACGTGCGGTCGACCACCGTGGGCGACCTGCAGGAAGCGCGTGATCTCGGCGTTCTCCTCCTCGACGTACACCTCGATGGCGGCGGCGACCAGGGCCACGCCGGAGTGGCGGGCGGCCTGCAAGCGACCTTCGGCACGCACCCGGTCGATCCAGCCCGTGTCGGCCCACGTCGGCGAACCGGTGGTGACCTCGGGCTGGTCGAGGAGGTCCAGGATGAAGCTCTTGTTGGTGGCGCCGCCGTCGATGACGACCGTGGTCTCGCCCATCGCACGGCGCAGCCGGGCGAGGGCCTGCTCGCGGTCGGCGCCCCACGCGATCACCTTGGCGATCATCGAGTCGAAGTCGGCGGGAATCGTGTCACCCTCGCCCACACCGGTGTCGACGCGGATGCCGGGGCCGGTGGGGAACTCGAGGCGGCTGATCCGGCCGGGGGCGGGAGCGAAGTCGCGGTCGGGGTCCTCGGCGTTGAGCCGGGCCTCGACGGCGTGGCCGCGCTCGGCCGGCCGCTCACCCGTGAGCGGGATGCCCCGCGCCACCTGGATCTGCAGGGCGACCAGGTCGGTACCGGTCACCTCCTCGGTGATCGGGTGCTCGACCTGCAGGCGGGTGTTGACCTCCAGGAACGCGAAGGCCTGCTCGCCCGGGTGGTACAGGAACTCGACGGTGCCGGCACCGGCGTACCCGACAGCGTTGGCCAGTCGCTCCGCGGACGCCTTGACCTCCGCGGTCTGGGTCTCGCTCAGGAGCGGGGAGGCGGACTCCTCGATGACCTTCTGGTTGCGGCGCTGCACCGAGCAGTCCCGCACGCCGATCGCCCACGCGGTGCCCTGGCCGTCGGCGATGACCTGGACCTCGACGTGGCGGGCGTCGGTCACCAGCTTCTCGAGGAACACCACGCCGCTGCCGAACGCGCGCTCGGCCTCGTCCCGGGTCCGCTGGTAGGCGTCGGTGAGCTCCTCGCGGGAGGTCACCTTGCGGATGCCGCGTCCGCCGCCGCCGGCGGTGGCCTTCAGCATCAGCGGGTAGCCGATCTCGTCGGCGCTGGCCAGCGCGTCCTCGAGGTTGTCGACACCGCGACGGCTCCACGGCGCGACCGGGACGCCGACCTCCTCCGCGATCAGCTTGGAGCCGATCTTGTCGCCGAGCTTGCGCATCGCGTCGGCGCTCGGCCCGATGAAGGTCACGCCCAGCCGGTCGCACAGCTCGGCGAAGGCCGGGTCCTCGGCCACGAAGCCCCAGCCGACCCAGGCCGCGTCGGCCCCGGTCGCGACCAGGGCGCGCTCCAGGACCTCGAGGTCGAGGTACGGGCGGTCGGCCGCCGCTCCGAGCAGGTGGACCTCGTCGGCCTCACGGACGAACGCCGACCCGGCGTCGACGTCGGTGTGGAGCGCGATCGTCCGGATCACCTCGCTGCGGGACGTGTCCCGGGCGTTGAGGTCGCGGACGGCGTGGATGAGCCGCATGGCGGCTTCTCCGCGGTTGACGATGGCGATTCGCGAGACCTGTGGCACGGTTCCGACGCTGCCATCTCGCGAGGCCTCCGTGACAGTCGAGATCCCACAGGATTCGGGCGCGATTCTTGTTGGCAGGGCTGAATGACAGACAGGCGGTCGGCAAAAAACTGCAAGATCGCGGCCGCCCGACGCTCTCACAGGTGTCCATGCCGCACGAGAACCCGAGGGGACCGATGTGCAATCGAGCCGCAGCGCGTCCGTTTTCCCTAGGATCGCGCCATGAACTCCTCGGGTGCGTCGACGGACGACGTGGACCTCGTCGCCGGCGTCCTCGCCGGGGACCGGGCTGCGTTCGCCGGCGTCTACGAGAAGTACGCCGACCGGCTCTACGACTTCGCGTTCTCGATGCTCCGCAACCGCGAGGAAGCCTCCGACTGCGTGGCGGACTCGTTCGTGGTGATGGCGGAGAAGCTCGGGCAGCTGCGCGACGCGAGTCGGTTGCGACCGTGGCTCTACTCCGTCGTACGCAACGAATGCCTGCGCACGCTGCGCGGCCGCGGGCGACTGGCCCACGACGACGAATGGCTGGAAGCCATGCCTGACGAGACGAACGGACCCGAACAGCAGGTCGTGCAGGACGACGTCCAGGCCGAGCTCAGCGAGCTCGTCTGGGCAGCGGCCGAGGGCCTCAACGACCGCGACCGCGCGCTCCTCGACCTGCACCTGCGCCAGGGCCTCGACGGTACCGAGCTCGCCGCGGCCATGGACGTGACCCCCGCCAACGCCTACGTGATGCTGAGCCGGGTCCGCGACCAGGTCGAGCGCTCGCTGGGCGCACTGCTGATCGCCCGCCGCGGGAGCGACGAGTGCGACGACCTCGCCGAGCTGCTGAAGGACTGGGACGGCGGGTTCTCGCCGCTGATCCGCAAGCGCGTCGCCCGCCACATCGACGGCTGCGACGTGTGCGAGAGCCGCCGCAAGCTGATGGTCAGCCCGTTGGCCCTGCTGGCCGGCGTCCCGGCCTTCGCCGCCCCGGCGGCCCTCAAGGACCGGGTGCTCGACGACGAGCGCCTCGTCTCCTACTACGTCGACGCACCGGCCGCTCCTGTGGCTCCGGTCGTCCCGCCGCAGGACGACTCGGGCGACAGGCGCCGCGCCCTGCTGGTCGGCCTGATCGTGCTGCTGCTCGCCCTCGGCGGTACGGCGGCCCTGGTCCTGTGGCCCGACGGCGACGGCGACCTGGTCGGTGTCGACAGCCCCACCAGCGCGGCACCGACGACGCCTGCCACCGAACCGGCCACGCCCACTCCCACGGTGACCGCCTCGGGCATGCCGACCAAGTTCGCTCCTTCACCGACGGAGCCGTCCAGCTCCGCCACCAGCGAGGCACCCACGATCGCGGCCCCCGCGGACCTCCAGGTCTCGACCCGGTCCATCCGCCTGGGCACCAGCGGCACGTCGGGAACGACCCGGTTGAGCAACGTCGGCGGCACCGCGCTGGACTTCACCGCGCAGCCGCGCGTGAAGTGGCTGTCGGTCTCGACCGGCTCCGGGTCCCTGGACCCCGGTGCGGAGACGACGCTGCGGATCCGGGCCAGCCGGTCCGGGCTCTCGGAGGGCGCGCACAGCGGGCAGGTCGCGATCACCTGGAGTGGGGGCACCGTGCTGGTCACGGTCAGCCTGACCGTGAACCGGCCGCCCGTGATCGGGACGATCACTGCGTCCGCGACCGACTGCAGTGTCCCGGTCTCGGCCACGGTCACCGACGGCTCGGGCGTTCGCTCGGTGAAGGTGTCCTGGTCCGGGGCGACCAGCGGCCAGGCATCGGCCACACCCGACAACGGGCGCTGGAAGGCAATCATCCCCGTCCCCGTCGGTGGCAACGTGAAGGTCACCTTCACCGCGACCGACAGCGCCGGCCTCCGCAGCACGAGGTCCCGGACCTTCACGTTCAACCCCTGCCCGGGCTGATCTGCGAAAACCTGCAAGGTTCGCCCCACGACCTGCTCCTACCTGCGTACGCACTCAACGCAGGAGGACAGGTCATGGGCATCAAGGCACGACTGACCCGGATCGTGGCAGTGATCGGCATGCTCGCCGGACTGACCGCCGGCACGTTCGGCATCGTCGAGCTCACCCAGCCGCAGCCCGCCACCCCACCGCCCGTGACGGCGGTCTTCGCCGACGACGCACCCGCGCCCGTCGTACCCGCGGCTCCGGCGCCGGCGGTGCGGGTCGCCGTACCGACCCGGCTCGAGGTGCCCGCCATCGACGTGGACGAGAAGCTGACCGGCCGCGGCCTCAAGGCCGACGGGTCGCTCGACACCCCGGACTTCGGCAAGGCCGGCTGGTACCGCCCCGGCCCGCGGCCGGGCGAGCCCGGTGGTGCCGTCGTGGTCGCCCACGTCCACGGCCCCGACGGCCCCGATGTGTTCTGGGACCTGGCGAAGCTGCAGCCCGGCGACGTGATCCGCATCCACCGCGCCGACGGGGTGGCGACGTTCGTGGTCGACGAGGTCGACGACGTACCGAAGGAGCACCTGCCCTACGACAAGATCTGGCCGGACACGGACGAGCCGCTGCTTCGCCTGATCACCTGCGGCGGCAAGCGGACCGCATCCGGCTACCCCGACAACACGGTCGTCTACGCGCACCTGGCCTCGACCGAAGCGCTGAGCTGACACGACGGACGAACAACGGCGCGATTCGCATCAACCTGGTTGATGCGAATCGCGCCGATCAGCGTTTTCAGGAACCGAGGTCGAGGCCACGCCCTAGTCTCAGGACATGGACGACTCCCCGCGCACGACGTACGTCCTGGTCGACGGCGAGAACATCGACGCCACACTCGGCCAGTCGATCCTCGGACGGCGACCGCGCCCGGACGAGCGCCCGCGCTGGGAGCGGTTGCTGCAGTTCGCGAGCGAGGGCGCCGACAAGCCGGCGAACGGGCTGTTCTTCCTGGCCGCCAACAACGAGCTCCCGATGTCGTTCGTGCAGGCGCTGATCGCGATCGGGTACCGCCCGATCCCGCTGTCCGGTGACGCCGGCGAGAAGGTCGTGGACATCGCCATCCAGCGCACGCTGGTCGAGCTGAAGAACCGCGACGCCGACGTACTCCTGGTCAGCAACGACGGCGACTTCGTCGACCAGATCCGCGACCTGCTGGACGGAAGCCGCCGGGTCGGTGTCGTCGGGTTCGCGGAGTTCCGCAACAACGCCTTCCTGCAGCTCGCCAACCAGGGACTCGCCTTCTACGACCTCGAGTACGACGTGCAGGCCTTCAACGAACGGCTGCCGCGCGTGCGGATCATCCCGATCGAGGAGTTCGACCCGGTGCAGTTCCTGTAGCGGTTGCGGCAGTGGTGCGGGGGCCCGGATGCCCCGGAAGAAGAAGTCCGGAAAGTTCTCCAGAAAATCTGCAAGGTCCTCAGGCCGGCGTGCTCCTACCACCAAGAACACCAAGCCACCGGGCTCCGCAAGGGCCCAGCCAACCTGAGGAGAACACCATGAACACCACCACCCGCACCGCGCTCCGCGTCCTGATCGCCACCCCGCTCGCCGCCAGCGCCATCGCCTTCGGCGGCTTCGCCGGAACCGCTCACGCCGACGGCTTCGAGCCCGGCCCGGTCATCATCGCCCAGCCCCATGACGACGAGGACCCGAAGCCGCAGGGCCCCGGCGAGATCGCCAACCCGACGCCCGACGAGGACCCGAAGCCGCAGGGCCCGGGCGACATCGCGAACCCGGAGGACGACGAGGACCCGAAGCCGCAGGGCCCCGGTGACCTCGCCAACCCGGAGGACGACGACGACCCGAAGCCCGAAGGCCCCGGCGACATCACCAACCCCGAGGACGACGACGAGCCCCGCCCCGAGGGCCCGGACGACCTGACCAACCCGGAGCCGGGCGACAACCCGGAGGACGTGCCCGGAGACGACGTCCCGGCCGACCAGAACGACCCGGCCGACCAGAACGACCCGGCCGACGAGGTGGGCGGCACCGAGGACGTCCAGCTCCCGAACCGGATCGACGCCGGAACCGGCTCGACCGACGACGAGGGCCTCAACCTCGCGTGGGTCCTCGCCGGTGGCGGCGTGGTGACCGCGGCGGGCTCACTGCTCGCCCGCCGTCGGATGGGTGGCGCCACCCGATGATCGTCTGCTGAGAAGTGGGGACACAGCACACGACGGCAACGGCCGACCGGATCACCCGGTCGGCCGTTGTCGATTTTCGTGGGTCGTACGGAAGCGTCAGCGGCGCTCGAAGCTGATCCCGGCCCGCTCGAGACGGCCGAGCAGCTTGTCGCCCATCGCCGTGGCCGTGGTGACCTGGCCCGACACGTTCGGGTTGTCGTCCAGGGCCAGGCACAGGGCGGCCTCGGCCAGCATCTTCGCCGTCTCGGTGTAGCCGGGGTCGCCGCCGGAGACGCGGGTCCGCACCGACGTTCCGGCGCTCTCGGCCACGAAGTCGACGGTGAACCAGGACTTCTCGCGACGGCTGGCCGACGGACCCTCACCCTGCGGCACCCGCTTGAGCAGCGCGTTGCGCAGCGGCGGCACCTGCGAGGCCACGGCCAGTCCGCTCGCGCCGACGGCGCCGCCTGCGGCATAGCGAAGGGTCTTGGTGCCCGCGAAGTGGGAGTACGTGAACGCAGGGCCGTACGACGGCAGGGCTGCCCCGCTGCGCGCCACCACGAACGGGTCGATGGTCGGCAGGGGCAGCAGCCAGTAGCCGAGCTCGCTGTCGCGGCGGGGCCGTCCGGCACTCGCACGCGAACGGCGACCCTCGGGCCGCGGCTCCATCTTGCGACGGGCGCCGGAGGCCTCCTTCATCTGCCGCGCGCGGGAGAACGCCGTGAGCGCCGAGTGGAAGGTGCCGCCGGAGAATCCGGCCTTCGAGCGCACCACACCGCGCATCTCGACCGGTGCGGTCAGCTCGCCGCCGACCTCCTTGGCGAGCTCCTTGATCGTGAAGTACGCACCGAGGTCGTGCGGGATCGAGTCGAAGCCGCAGCAGTGCACGATCCGTGCGCCGGAGCCCTCGGCCGCGGCATTGTGCTCGACGTAGGTGCGGTCGACGAACTCCGGCTCACCGGTCAGGTCGACGTAGTCGGTGCCGGCGGCCGCGCACGCAGCGACCAGCGGGCCGCCGTACTCGATGTAGGGGCCCACGGTCGTAGCGACGACCTGGGTGGTGGCGACGACCTCGGCCAGGGCCGCGGCATCCGCCGCGTCGGCGACGAGCAGCGGGAGGTCGGCCAGCGCGGGATTCACCCCTGCCAGCCGGGACCGGACCGCCTCGAGCTTCTTCTCGTTGCGGCCGGCGAGCGCCCAGCGCAGGTCCTTGGGCGCGTGCTCGGCGAGGTAGTCGGCGGTCAGGCCGCCGGTGAAGCCGGTTGCTCCGAACAGGACGATGTCGTAAGGGCGTGTGGAGGAAGCCATGTCGGGAGTCTTCCACTCCCGATGGAACCTCGCACCGGGGTGATGCCGTCATAGGTTCAGCACCAGCACCCAGGTTGGGCAGAACGACGGAGCACATGTGGATCCCGAGACCGAAGCGGTCTACGCCGACTATGTCGAGCAGAGCTGGCCGACCCTGGTGCGGGCGGCCATCTTCCTCGGCGCGCGGCCGCACGAGGCCGAGGACCTCGCGCAGACCACCCTGGTCCGCTGCTACACCGGCTGGGACCGGGTCAGCTCCGCCGACAACCGCGAGGCCTACGTCTACCGGATGCTCCTCAACTGCCTGCGCGACACCCGCCGCACGCGATGGTGGAAGGACCGGCAGTACGACGACCCGCGCTCCCTGGAACGCAGCGACCGCCCCCTCGGGGGCGATGCCGCCGAGCGGGTGGCCGTCGCGGACGCCGTACACCGTGCGCTCGGGACCCTGACCAAGCCCAACCGCGACGTGGTGGTGCTGCGGTACTTCGTGCAGCTGACCGAGAAGCAGACCGCCGAAGCCCTCGGCGTGCCGCCCGGCACCGTGAAGAGCCGGTTGTCCCGCGCGCTCGCCCACCTGGCCTCCAACGACCACCTCCTCGACCTGTCCGGAGGGACGAAGAAATGACCGACCTCGAGAACCTCTGGGACGACTACCCCACCGGCAAGGCACCGACCGGAGCGATCCTCGCCGCGGCGACGAAGGACCAGCAGCACCGCCGGCGGATCGTCGTACGCCCGTTGCTGACGGCGGCTGCCGTGACCGGCCTGGCCGGGGCGTTCCTGACCGGCACCCTCGTCGACGACGGCTCCGGTGGTGGCGGCAACCCGCCGGGCACCGAGGCGTTGCCCAGCCATGTGGCGTTCCAGGCCGACCTCGAGCCGGCGAAGGACTGCGACGACCTGCTGCAGGCCTACATCGACCGGGCGCTCGACCTGGTCGGTCCGTACGGCTGGGGTGGCGGCGGTCCCGTCTACTACGGCAACGGCCTGCGTGAGCTCGGCGACGTGGTCAAGGACAGTGTCAGCGGCGCCGCGAGCCAGTCGTACAAGAGCCTCAACCGGGAAACCACCCCCCAAACCTCCCGCCAGGAGAGCAGCGAGACGGGCACCAACGTCCAGGAGATGGCGGTCGACGAGCCGGACACCGCCAAGACCGACGGCAAGGTCCTCACCCTGGTCCGCGACGACGCCCTGTTCGTGTACGACGTCACCGGCTCCTCCACGAAGAAGCTCGGCCGGATCGGCCTCCCCGGCCTGGAGGATGCCGAGATCTTGCTGAGCGGCGACACCGTCGTCGCGATCGGTGCCGACGACGACGCCGACGTGCGTCCGAGCGACAAGTACGGCTACGGGTACGCCCAGCCGACCGGCACGCGCGTGCTGACCATCTCGCTCGCCGAACCGGCCGAACCGGAGATCACCCACGACGTCACCTACGACTCAGCCCTGTCCTCGGCCCGCCAGCACGGCTCGACCATCCGAATGGTGCTGTCCTCGGGGCTGCCGGACCTCGACTTCGTCGAGCCGCGCGGCAAGCGCAGCGACAACGAGGCGCTCAAGCACAACCGCAAGCTGGTCGAGGACTCCAAGATCGAGGACTGGCTGCCCACGATCACCTCGGGCGACGGTGACGACGCGAAGACCCAGCAGCTGCTCGACTGCACCAATGTCGCCATCCCCTCGGACGAGCTCGCCCTCGACACCACCAGCGTCGTCGGCTTCGACGCCGGGTCCCCGGACAAGGTCGACGCGATCGGCCTGGCCGGCCAGACCGGCATCGCCTACGAGTCCGCGGACCACCTCTACCTCGCCACGAGCGGCGGCTGGGGCGGCCTGCCGCGCTGCGACGTGTGCGACCTGCGCATCCAGCCGACGGGCGGCGGGTCGTCGTACCTCTTCGACTTCGAGCTCGACGGCAAGCAGGCCACGCACGTCGCGTCCGGCGAGGTCGAGGGCGCGATCCGCGACCGCTGGTCGATCGACGAGGCCGACGGCGTGCTGCGGGTGGCCGTCGGGCCGACGGAGGAGACGGGCAACTTCAACTCGATCGTCACCTTCGAGCGCGACGGCGACGAGCTCGTGGAGCACGGCCGCCTCGACAACCTCGGCCGCAACGAGGACATCCAGTCCATGCGCTGGTTCGACGACCTGGCGATCATGGTGACGTTCCGGCAGGTCGACCCGCTGTACGCCGTCGACCTCACCGACACCGCGAAGCCCAGGCTGCTCGGCAAGCTGAAGATCCCGGGCTTCTCGTCGTACCTGCACCCGCTCGGCCCGAACCGGATGATCGGGGTCGGTGAAGGCCCTGACGGCAAGGGTGGCTGGGGTGCCCAGATCGGCCTGTTCAACGTCCGCGACGTCACCCACGTGCGGCGGATGGACATCCACAACTACGGCCCCGACACGACCGCCCGCGCCGGCCTCGACCCGCGCGCCTTCACCTGGCTGCCTGACGAGCGCACGGCGCTGACGGTGCTCGAGAAGTACACGAGCCGTCGCATCGGCTACGTCTCCGTCGTCAAGGTCAAGGACGGCAAGCTCCACGAGCGCCTCCAGCAGGTGGAGTACGGCGACGACGTGGACGACGTCCGCGCGCTGCCCATGCCCGACGGCCGGGTGGTGGTGGTGACCGGCGAGGACGCGCAGTTCTTCGAGCTCTAGGAGGTGGGCTGGCCGCGGATCCAGGCGGCGACCGCCTCGTGGAGCGCGGCGGGCAGGGCGTCGCCGTCGAGGAGCAGCCGGTAGCCGTGGCCGGACTCGGCCGGCTCGAACCGGCTGCCCGCCGGTGCCTGGTCGGCGATCGACTGCGACCCGGCAACCGCCTCCTCGCCTTCGTCGTCGGCCATCGACACCAGGACCGGGACCCGGAGCGCGCGCCCACCGTCGATGACCTCGATGCCGGCCCAGTCCACCGGGCCGGACAGGTCGACGGCCGCATCGATCTTCGCGTCACTCGCCGCCGCCATCAGGGCAACGCTGCCGCCCATCGATGCGCCGACCACGACCACCCGGGTCGCCCCCAGTCCGGTCCGCGCCTCGCGCACGGCCACGCCGACCGCGTCGGCCTGCCCCGGCCCCGACCGCCGGCCACCGTTGCAGGTCGATTCGCCGTACCCGCACAGGTCGATCGCCAGCACCTGGACGCCCGGCTCGGCAAGGAGGTCGGCGGCGTACGGCAACCAGCCGCACAGGCCGTTGCCGTCGGTCTGGTGGAGCAGGATCGCGACCGTCGGCCCGGTCCCGGCCCTCACGGCACTGACCTTCCCGATCCGCTCGTCCTGCAGCACCGTCGGCGTGAACCCCGCGTCGGCCACGTCGGCGGGCTGGGGTCCGCAGCGACTCAGGGGGCCGTCGAGGGACTGCCAGGGTTCCTGGCTGGGCGCGGCGCTCGTCGTCCCCGTCGTGGTCGTCGGCCGGCTGGCCGCATCGCGCCCGCCCTCCGGGTCGTCCTCTCCCCCGCAGCCACCGAGCAGCAGGCTCGCCGCGAGGATGGCCGACACCGTCCCGATCCGAGATCTCATCGGGTCATTGTGCGCCCCCGGCTCGGCGTAGGCTCGGAACATGTGCCGCAACATCCGGACACTCCACAACTTCGAGCCGCCGGCGACCAACGACGAGGTGACGGCCGCTGCCCTGCAGTACGTCCGCAAGGTCAGCGGATCGACCAGGCCGAGCCAGGCCAACCAGGCCGCGTTCGACAAGGCCGTCGCCGAGATCGCCCACATCACCCAGCACCTGCTGGAGGACCTCGTCAGCGCGGCGCCTCCGAAGGACCGCGAGGTCGAGGCCGCGAAGGCCCGCGAACGTGCCAAGCTCCGTTACGGCTGAGGCCGCCCTCGAGCAGTGTGCGCGCGGACGACTGGTGGTTCTCACCGGCGCGGGGCTCTCGACCGACTCGGGCATACCTGACTACCGCGGCCCGGACGCGCCGGCGCGGATGCCGATGACCTTCCAGGAGTTCGTCGCCAGCCCGACCGCCCACCAGCGGTACTGGGCGCGCAGCCACCTCGGCTGGGCCCGGATGGGCCACGCCACCCCCAACCCCGGCCACGTTGCCGTCGCAGCGCTCGGCGCCGACCTGGTCATCACCCAGAACGTCGACGGCCTCCACGAGGCCGCCGGCACCCCGCACCTGATTGCCCTGCACGGCCGCGTCGCCGACGTCGTCTGCCTCTCCTGCAGGAGTACGACGTCACGGATCGCGCTGCAGGAACGACTCGAGCGCGCCAACCCCGGCTGGGCCGCCCGGCATGCGGAGGTGGCGAACCGCCCGGACGGCGATGTCGCCCTCGAGGAGACGGCCGGGTTCGTCGTACCCCCGTGCGAGGAGTGCGGCGGCCTGCTGAAGCCCGATGTCGTGTTCTTCGGCGAGAACGTGCCGAAGGACCGGGTCGAACGCTGCTACGCGGCGGTCGAGGCCCTCGCCGAGGCGGGCGGCACGCTGCTGGTTGCCGGATCCAGCCTGACCGTGATGAGCGGGCTGCGGTTCGTGCGGCGTGCCGCGCAGCGCGACGTACCCGTGGTGATCGTCAACCGCGGGCCGACCCGCGGCGACGCACTGGCCACCCACCTGGTTGCCGAGGGCACCAGTGAGTGGCTGGGGCGGCTGGCAGCCGTCAGGACGACCTGAGGGTCAGAGCCGCTTCACGAAGATGTGGTCGGCGGCCTCGGGGAAGATCTCGGCGGTCTCGCCACCGGAACCCACCAGCACGCCGTCGGCGGTGGCCTGGATCGTGATCGTCTTGTCGGGCAGCGCGCCGACGCGACGCATGGCGCTCATCAGCGCCTCGTCCTTCTGCATCTCCTCGGAGATGCGGCGGACCAGAGCGCGGGAGACCTCCGGGCCGGCGGCCTTGGAGAGCGGCTCGACGCCGGCCATGAAGGTCTCGCCGACCTTTTCCTCACCCAGCTCCGCAAGGCCGGGGATCGGGTTGCCGTACGGCGACTCGGTCGGGTGGTTGAGGAGCTTCAGCAGGCGGCGCTCCACGGTCTCGGACATGACGTGCTCCCAGCGGCACGCCTCCTCGTGGACGAGCTCCCAGTCCAGGCCGATGACGTCGACGAGGAGGCGTTCGGCGAGGCGGTGCTTGCGCATGACGCGGGTCGCGAGGCGCTGGCCGTCCTCGGTGAGCTCGAGGTGGCGGTCGCCCTCCACCGTGAGCAGGCCGTCGCGCTCCATGCGGGCGACCGTCTGCGAGACCGTCGGTCCGCTCTGGTGCAGGCGCTCGGCGATACGGGCGCGCAGCGGCGTGATGCCCTCCTCGATCAATTCGTAGATCGTGCGGAGGTACATCTCGGTGGTGTCGATGAGATCGCTCACGAAACCATTCTGTCCTATTGACCGAGCATGTCTCCGGCGCAGGGGGGCAGCAAGCTGCCGCCGACGTCTCCCGCCACGCTGCCGGTGTCCTATAGGGGGGTGGCAGGCTTGGCGCGTGACCACGCTCGCTGTCCCCCGCCGCTTCAACGGTCCGCCCCGCTCCGGCAACGGAGGCTGGGTCGCCGGCGCGCTCGCGGCCACGCTCCCCGGCCAGGGGATCGGTCGCCCCGTCACTGTGACCCTGCGGCAACCGCCGCCGCTCGAGACGCCGATGCAGCTCACCGCGACGGCCGCCGGAGCGACGCTGACCCATGACGGTCGCCCGGTCGCCGATGCCATCTACGCCGACCTCACCCCGGCCACGGTCGCACCGGTCCCGGTCGGGGTCGCCGCCGTGGCGGAGGCGGCATTCCGCGGCCACGGACAGCACCCGTTCCGGCGCTGCTTCGTCTGCGGCACCGATCGCCGCCCCGGCGACGGGCTGCGGATCTTCGCCGGCCCGCTGCCCGCCGTGGCCCGGACCTCCCCCGAGGACGGTCGCGTGGCGAGCACCTGGTCGCCGTACGAGAGCAACGTGGCGCTGACCTGGGCAGCGCTCGACTGCCCCGGCGGCTGGTCCAGCGACCTCGAGGGACGGCCGTCGGTGCTCGGCCGGATCACCGCCGAGGTCCGCCGCCTGCCGCGCACCTCCGAGCGCTACGTCATCGTCGGAGAGCAGCTCCGGGTCGACGGGCGCAAGACCTTCACGGCCGCCACGATCTACGGCGAGATCGGCGACGTCGTCGCCACGGCCGAACACGTCTGGATCGCCGTCGACCCCGAGGAGTTCCGATGACATCGACGCCCGTCCCCTGGTGGCGCGACGCCGTCGTCTACCAGGTCTACGTCCGCAGCTTCGCCGACGAGCTGAGTCATGACGGAGACGCCGACGGGATCGGCGACCTCCCGGGCATCACGTCGCGGCTGCCGTACCTGCGCGACCTCGGCGTCGACGCCCTGTGGATCACGCCGTTCTACACCTCGCCCCAGAAGGACCACGGGTACGACGTCGCCGACTACATGGACGTCGATCCACTCTTCGGCAGCCTGGCCGATGCCGACGTACTGCTCGAGACCGCGCACGAGCTCGGGCTGCGGGTGATCGTCGACCTGGTCCCGAACCACACCTCGGACCAGCACGCGTGGTTCCAGGCAGCCCTCGCCGCCGCGCCGGGCTCGCCCGAGCGGGCGCGCTACCTGTTCCGCGAGGGCCGGGGCGCCGACGGGAGCGAGCCGCCGAACAACTGGAACTCGATCTTCGGCGGACCCGCGTGGACGCGCGTTCCTGATGGCAGCTGGTACCTCCACCTCTTCGACACCTCCCAGCCCGACCTCGACTGGCGCAACCCCGAGGTCGGCGACATGTTCGAGGGCGTGCTGCGGTTCTGGCTCGACCGCGGGGTCGACGGCTTCCGGGTCGACGTTGCGCACGGCCTCTACAAGGAGGCGTCGCTTCGCGACCAGGTGCGCCCGGAGCCAACGCAGGAGAAGGCGAACAAGGGGAAGAAGAAGGCCGCCGAGTCGATGGTCGAGCGCGTCCTGCGGGACGAGCCGATGTGGGAGCAGCCCGAGGTGCACGAGGTCTACCGCCGCTGGCGCAAGGTCCTCGACTCCTACCCCGGCGAACGGATGGCCGTCGCCGAGGCCTGGACCCAGACCGCCGAGTCCATGGCGCTCTTCATCCGCCCCGACGAGCTCCACCAGGCCTTCAACTTCGGCTGGCTCGGCACGCCGTGGAAGGCGAAGGACTTCGCCGAGGTCGTGAACAACTCGATCGCGGCGGTCGGCGCCGCCGCGTCCGCCCCCACCTGGGTGCTGTCGAACCACGACGTGATCCGCCATCCCACGCGGTACGGCGGCGGGCCGGTCGGTCTCGCCCGTGGCCGCGCGGCCACGCTCGCGATGCTCGCCCTGCCCGGCTCGGCCTACCTGTACCAGGGCGAGGAGCTCGGACTCGAGCAGGTCGACGTGCCGCCCGAGGCGCGCCAGGACCCCTCCTGGTTCCGCACCGGTGAGCCCGGGCGCGACGGCTGCCGGGTCCCGTTGCCGTGGTCCGGGTCCGCGCCGCCGTACGGCTTCGGGGGTGCGGAGGGCTCCCAGCCGTGGATCCCCCAGCCCCCCGACTGGGCGCACCTGACCGTCGCGGCCCAGCAGGACGACGACGGCTCGACTCTGGCGTTCTACCGCCGCGCGCTGGCCGCACGCCGCGAGGTCTTCGCTGGCGCGGACGAGACCACGGAGGCCACCACGGAGGGCAAGATGCTCGTCGTACGACGGGCGGGCGTGACCGTGCTGCTCAACACCAGCACGTACCCCAAGGCGCTGCCCGAGGGCGAGGTGCTGATCAGCAGCGGACCGCTCATCGACGGCCTGCTGCCACCGGACACGGCGGTCTGGCTGCGTTGAACCACGCGACCTGACTCAGCGGTCGGCCGGGATCCCGAGGGCGTCGTTGTAGCGACGAAGCGACGCGGAGAACGCCCTCACCTCGTCGGCCGACCAGTCGCCGAGGCGCTCGGCGAGGAGCTCGCGGCGTTCGGACGCGACGCCCTCGAGGCGGGACTCGCCCTCGTCGCTGATGGTCAGCAATGTCGCCCGGCCGTCCTCCGGGTCGGGCTGGCGGTCGACCAGCCCCAGGTCGATCAGGTGCTGCACCTGCCGGCTGATGGCGCCCTTGTCGATGTCGAACACCGCACACATCGCGGAGGCCCGCAGCGGTCCGTGCTCGCGGACGTAGGAGAGCATCAGGTACGACGCCGGCAGCAGGTCGGGGTGCACGGCGCGAGCCCGTTCGCCGATGACGCGGCGGATCCTGCGGATCAGCACACCGACCTCGGTCTCGAGCTCGCTCAGCGCCTCGACGCGCTCGCTGCCCAGCCTGGTGGTCATCGCGCGACCTCCAGCTCGGACTCTTCGACCGCCCCGGTGGTGGTGCGCAACGGCACCTCCTTGATGAACAGGATGCAGAGGAACGCCACGATCGTGAACGGTACCGACACCCAGAAGAGGTGCCCGACGGCGTCGCCGAACGAGTTCTCGTAGAGCGCGCGGATCGGCAGCGGCAGGCTGGCGAGGTCGGGGATGTCGCCGGTGGAGTGTTCCATCGTGGCGAGCTGTTCGGGGGTCACCTTGCCGGACTTGACCAGGGCGAGGAGGCCGTCCTTCACACCGCCCGTGACCTGGTGGGCGAGCACCGCGCCGAGCGCGGCGACACCGACGGAGCCACCGATCGAACGGAACATCGCGACGAGCGAGCTGGCCGCGCCGAGGTCGGCCGGCGCAGTGTTGTTCTGCACGGCGAGCACCAGGTTCTGCATGGTGGCGCCGAGGCCGACACCGATGACCGCCATGTAGCCGGCGACGACCCACAGGCCCGTGTGCGCGTCGATCGTGCCGAGCAGTGCCATCCCGACCACGACCAGCACCATGCCGCCGACGAGCCACCGCTTCCACAGACCGGTCTCGGAGATGACCCGGCCGCTGACGATGCTCGACACCAGCAGGCCGCCGACCATCGCGATCGACATCAGGCCGGCCTCGGTGGGGCTCATGCCACGGGCGAGCTGGAAGTACTGGCTGAGGTAGACCGTCGCACCGAACATGGCGACGCCGATCATCACGGACGCCGCGGTGGCGAGCGCGGTGGTGCGGTCGCGGAACAGGCGCAGCGGGATCACCGGTTCGGTGGCCACGCGGGACTCGACCCACAGGGCCGCCGCGACGAGGGCCACGCTGCCCGCGACGAGTGCGGCCGACGTACCCGAGACCCAGTCGAAGTTGGTGCCGGCCAGGCTGACCCAGACGAGGATCAGGCTGATGCCGCCCATGATCAGGGTCGCGCCGGCGTAGTCGATCTTGACCTCGCGCTTGACCACCGGCAGGTGCAGCGTCTTCTGCAGTACGACGAATGCGAGCGCCGCCACGGGAAGGCCGATCATGAAGCAGCCGCGCCAGCCGAGGGGGCTGTCGACGACGAGGCCGCCGAGCAGCGGGCCGCTCACGGTGGCGGTCGCGAAGACGGCGCCGATGTAGCCGCTGTAGCGGCCCCGCTCACGCGGGGAGACCATCGAGGCGATGACGACCTGGACGAGCGCGGTCAGGCCGCCGATGCCGAGGCCCTGGATCGCGCGGGCGCCGATCAGCACGCCCATGCTGGGCGCGAGGGCGGCGATCACCGAGCCGATGGAGAAGATGACCAGGGCGACCTGGACGAGGAGCTTCTTGCTGAACAGGTCCGCCAGCTTGCCCCAGATCGGGGTGGTCGCGGTCATGGTGAGCAGCGTCGCGACGACGATCCACGTGTAGCCGGTCTGGCTGCCGTGGAGGTCGGTGACGATCGCGGGGAGGGCGTTGCTCACCACGGTGCTGGAGAGCATCGCCACGAACATGGCGAGCAGGAGCCCGGTCAGGGCCTCCATGATCTCGCGGTGGGTCATCTGGCCCGGTTCCGCGGTAGCGGTGTGATTGGTTGCCATTCGTCAACCATAATCCAGAATGGTTGTCGGTGGCAACTTTCTGTGCCTCGAGAGACCAAGCCCTCGAAGCCCGGGCCCGACGTTTCCGTCGCTCCGGAGGGCCACGAGCAACGGAAAGGTCGGGCTCGATCCCGCGACGCCGACGCGCCCTGTGGACGAGCTCCGCAGGGGCCCGCGATGTCGCACAGGCTGGGAGCCATGACGCTCCGCACTCGTCACATGAGGCCCCCGGCGGTGGGCCCCGGCCGACCCGGACTGGTCTGGCCGGTCGCGCTCGACCCGAGCGGGCGCGACGGTCCGACCGAGGCCCAGGCCAGGGGCCGCGGGTGGGTCAGGGCAACCCGCGGCCTGTACCTGCCCGCGGACCTCGACCCGACGCTCGCCACCGATCAACGGATCGTCACGGCGGCCGCCCTGCTGCCGCCGGGCGGGGCGCTCACCGGTTGGGCCGCGCTGCGCTGGTCGGGCGCGCGCCACCTCGACGGGATGCGTGGCCGGGTCGACCTACCCGTGCCCCTGGCGGTTCCACCCTCCTCACTCCGCCCCCGCCGCGGCGTCAGGCTCACCGAGGCGGCGTACTTGCGCAGGGCGCTGGTCGAGGTCGACGGCCTGACCCTGACGACGCCATGCGCATCCACGGCATTCGAAGTGCTCCACGCACCATCACTGGTGGACGCCGTCGCCGTCGTCGACCGCGCCTGCGCCGCGGACCTGGTCTCCCTCGCCGAGATGGAGGCCTGGACCGAGCGTCTGGCCGGTGCCCGCTGGGTGACTCGATTGCGGACGACCATCGCCCTTGCCGACGAGAACTGCTGGTCACCGGCCGAGACCGCCATGCGTCTGTGCTGGCTCGACATCGGCATCAGGACGATCGTCTGCAACCGACCCGTGTTCGATCTCGAAGGACGCTTCCTCGGCACACCCGACCTTCTCGACCTCGAGCTGGGCGTCGCGGGCGAGTACGACGGCCCGCTGCACCTTGCGGGTCAGCAGCGGGCCAAGGACATCCGGCGTGAAGGAGTGTTCCGGAGGGCCGGGCTGGAGTACGTCGAGATGGTCGCGGCCGATCTCGGGGACACGACGGACTTCATCCAGCGCACCGTCGACGCTCGCCAGCGCGCCCGCGCGATCCCGGGCGTACGCAGATGGACAGCGACACCACCGGACGGCTGGGTGTCGACCCACACCGTGGCACGGCGCCGGGCCCTCACTCCGTGGCAGCGCGCCCGGTTCCTCCGCTGGCAACGGGAGCACTGAGTCGCCGAGCCCGACGTTTCCGTCGCTCCGGAGGGCCGCGAGCAACGGAAACGTCGGGCTCGTGGCAAAAACGCAGCGACCCGCAGGCGTGGTCCGGTGGACCTGACCGGGGGACGTCCCGGTGCACCTGCGGGTCGGGTGGCTGCGTTGTTTTCACCAGCAGCCCAAACGGTTCTGCTGTGGGCTGCTAGCGGGCAGCCACCTCACGCGTCCTCAAAGAAATCATTCTTCGGACCACCTCCTTTCCCGTGTGCGACAACGGTAGGTCGGCTCCCGTTCTGACACAACGGGATTTTCGGGCCGGGACTTCGAGAGCTCGAATGTCTGCCCGGTCACATCAGGGAATGACCTCGCGCCTGCCTTCCTTGTCACCACCATCGGGTCCATCAACCCCGATTAACTTACTCAAGTTACTTGTCTTAGAGTGAGCGACTCCTGCGGCCCACCCGGCTGCTCCCCGGCGCGATCACGAGTCGTGCCCGCAACGAGAAGGAAGACGATGTCCGACGACATTCCCCTCATCGAGGCCCCGAAGTCCCGCCTGCCCCTCCTGCTCGGCATCGGTGTCGTGGTGCTCGCACTCATCGGCGCCGTGATCTTCTTCGCCACCCGCGGCGACGACATCCCCCGCGCCACCGGCAAGGACGCCACCACCGAGCTGGACAAGGACCGTCCGGTGAAGGTCGTGCTCGGCACCGTCGGCGCTTCCGACGCGTACTGGAAGACCCTCACCGACGCGGCCAAGGAGGCCGGCATCGACCTGGAGGTCAAGGACTTCGCCAGCTACCCGCTGCCCAATCCCGCACTGAGCGAGGGCGAGCTGGACGCCAACCAGTTCCAGCACATCGTCTACCTCGCCGAGCACAACGTCGCGAACAACGACGACCTGGTCCCGATCGGCTCCACCGCGATCTACCCGCTCGGCCTCTACTCGACGAAGTACGACGACGTTGCCGACATCAAGGACGGCGACACGGTCGTGGTCCCCGATGACGACTCCAACCAGGCGCGCGGCCTGCTCGTGCTCCAGTCGGCCGGTCTGGTCACGCTCAAGGACGGCGGCTCGATCTTCTCGACCGTGGCCGACGTCGACGAGTCGGCTTCGCGGGTCAAGGTGAAGGCCGTCCAGGCGGACCTGACGGTCACGTCGCTGCCCGACGTGGCGGCCGCGATCATCAACAACGACTTCGTCGCCGACGCCGGCCTGGAGTTCGACGACGCCATCGCCCAGGACGACCCCTCGTCGGAGAAGGCGCTGCCCTACGTCAACATCTTCGCGGTCCGTGCCGAGGACAAGGACAACCCGGTCCTGCTGAAGCTCGTCGAGATCTACCAGCAGACGCAGGCCGTGCTCGACGGCGCCGACGAAGCATCGGGCAACACCGCCGAGTTCCTCACGATCAGCCAGGCCGACCTCGAGAAGAGCCTGCACCAGGTCGAGGCCCAGATCCGCGAGAAGAAGTAGGCGCCACTCTGATGGGACTCGTGGAACTGCGGGGTGTCGTCAAGGAGTTCGCTCCGGTACGACGTGGCGACACCCCGATCCGTGCCGTGGACGGTGTCGACCTGACCGTCGAGCAGGGCGAGATCTTCGCGATCGTCGGGTACTCCGGCGCCGGGAAGTCGACCCTCGTCCGGCTGGTCAACGCACTGGAGCCTGCCACCTTGGGGAGCGTGGTGGTCGACGGCGTCGACATCACCACGCTCTCCGAGCGCGAGCTGCGCAAGGTGCGGCTCGACATCGGCATGGTGTTCCAGCAGTTCAACCTGCTCGACTCGCGCACCGTCTGGGGCAACCTGGCGTTCCCGCTCACCGTGGCGGGAACGCCGCGACGGGATCAGCAGAAGCGGATCTCGGAGCTGCTGCACTTCGTCGGCCTCGGCGACAAGGCGCATGCCCGCATCGATGAGCTCTCGGGCGGACAGAAGCAGCGCGTCGGCATCGCCCGTGCACTGGCCACCAACCCGCAGCTGCTGCTGGCCGACGAGGCCACCAGCGCGCTCGACCCCGACACGACCCGCGACGTCCTCGACCTGCTCGCGAAGGTCAACCGGGAGCTCGGCATCACCATCCTGCTCATCACCCACGAGATGGACGCCGTACGACGAATCGCCCACCGCGTCGCGGTGATGGAGAACGGCAAGGTCGTGGAGGAGGGCGTGACCGCCGAGCTGTTCGCGGAGCCCCGGCATCCGGTGACCCGCCGCTTCGTGGGCTCGGTCGTCGACGACGTCCCGTCGCCCGTCGCGCTCGACGCCCTCCGCGCACGGCACCCCGGCCGCTTCATCCGGATCGCGTTCCGTGAGGGAACCGCGCGCCAGTCCGAGGTGTTCGCCGTACTCCTGCGCCACGGGGTCGAGTTCGAGCTCGTCTTCGGCGGGATCGAGGAGATCCAGGGCCACACCTTCGGGAACCTCACCCTCGCCCTCACCGGCGAGGACGCCGCGATCGAGGACGCGCTGACCGACGTCAGCGGGCTCGTCGCCTGGACGGAGGTGGCCTGAGATGGACGCGTTCGCGATCGACACCCGTCTCGGCGAGCTGCAGTCGGAGTTCTGGTCGGCCACCGGCGGCACCCTGGTCATGGGCTCCATCGCCTTGGTGATCGGTGGCCTGCTCGGCCTCGGGCTCGGCCTTGGACTCTTCCTCACGCGCAAGGGCGGGCTCTTCGCCAACCGCCCCGTGTTCGTGGTGCTCAACGTGCTGGTGAACTTCTTCCGGCCGATCCCGTTCGTGATCTTCGTGGCGGCCCTGCAGCCGCTCGCGCGCCTCGTGATCGGCACCGGCATCGGGATCTGGGCAGCGACGTTCGCCATCACCATCGCCGCGATCTTCGGGATCAGCCGGATCGTCGAGCAGAACCTCGTGACGGTGAACCCCGGCGTGATCGAGGCCGCGCGCGCCATGGGCGCGAGCCGCACTCGGATCACGTTCACCGTCCTGGTGCCCGAGGCGCTCGGTCCGCTGATCCTCGGCTTCACGTTCGCGTTCGTGGCGATCATCGACATGACGGCCATCGCGGGCGTGATCGCGGGCGGCGGACTGGGCTCGTTCGCCCAGGTCTACGGCTTCCGGCAGTTCGACGAGATCGTCACCTGGGGTTCGATCCTCGTCCTTGTCGCGATCGTGATGGTGATCCAGGTGTCCGGGAACCTGCTGGCCCGCAAGGTGCTGCGGCGCTGACCCAGGACCGTCTCCGACGGCAGGTCAGCACGCAACAAATCAGCAGGAACCGGCATCACACGAAGCATGAACCTGCACGCGCGCCGTACGCCGACGGTCCTTGCCCTGCTCCTCGCCAGCACCGCCCTGTTCGCCGGCTGCAACGACGACGGCCCCGCTGAGGCGAACGACGAGGTCACCTCGACCGCCACGAACGAACCGACGACCGACACCACAACGAACCCGACCGAGGACCTGGTGATCCTGCCCGGCTCGATCGGTGAGGCACGCGTCGGCATGACCCGTGCGCAGTGGACGCCCACCGGCCTGTTCGAGGACGGCGCCGTGCTGTGCGAAGGCGAGCTGATCCACTGGGCAGCCGATCCGGCTGCGAAGAAGCTCTTCGTCCTGACCGACGAGGACGCCACCATCACGCAGCTGTCCGTGAGCGCACCCGGCCCGCACACGGAGCACGGCGACCTCGAGGTCGGGTCGACGTACGGCGAGCTCAAGCGGGCGTTCCCCACCCTCACCCAGCCGGTCGACGACGGGTTCGACCAGGCGTCGGTCTACCCGCCCGGCGAGGAGGACGGCCTGGCCTACCTCAGTTTCCTGCTCGACTCCCCCGCCGGCAAGGTCACCGACGACACCACGATCGCGAAGATCGCGGTGACCGGCGGCGAGAAGCCCTACTTCCAGTACGACTGCTAGATCGATGCAGCGGCGAACTGCGCCGCGTGGAGGTGGGCGAAGGGACCGTCCGCCTCGAGCAGCTCGGCATGAGACCCCTGCTCCACGATCCGGCCGTCCTCCATCACCAGGATGAGGTCGGCGTCGCGGATCGTGGAGAGCCGGTGCGCGATCACGAACGACGTCCGGTCGGTCCGCAGCGCGGCCATCGCGTGCTGCAACAACAGCTCCGTACGGGTGTCGACCGACGACGTCGCCTCGTCGAGGATCAGCAGCGCCGGCTGGGCAAGGAAGGCCCGGGCGATGGTGATCAGCTGCCGCTCGCCTGCCGACAGGTTCGAGCCCTCGTCGTCGACCCGGGTGTCGTAGCCGTCGGGCAGCGAGTGCACGAACCGGTCGACGTACGTCGCCCTGGCTGCCGCGCGGATCTCGTCCTCGGTCGCGTCGGGGCGGCCGTACGCGATGTTGTCGCGGATGGTGCCCTCGAACAGCCACGTGTCCTGCAGCACCATCCCGATCCGGCTGCGCAGCTCGGCCCGCGAGAGCGCGGTGATGTCCGTGCCGTCGAGGGTGATCCGACCGGCGCTGAGCTCGTAGAAGCGCATGATCAGGTTGACCAGCGTGGTCTTGCCCGCGCCGGTCGGCCCGACGATGGCGACCATCTGGCCGGGGTGCGCGATCAGCGACAGGTCCTCGATCAGCGGCTCGTCGGGGTCGTAGGAGAACGACACCTCCTCGAACGCCACTTCGCCGCGGGTGTCCTCGCGGGCCGCGTCCGAGACGCGAGCGGCGTCCACGGTCGCAACTGCCGACGGATCCACTTCCTCCTCGGCGTCCAGCAGCTCGAAGACCCGTTCCGCCGACGCCACCCCCGACTGCAGCAGGTTCGCCATCGAGGCGATCTGGGTGATCGGCTGCGAGAACATCCGTGAGTACTGGATGAACGCCTGGACGTCACCGATGCTCATCGACCCCGACGTCACCCGGAGCCCACCGACGACGGCGATGATCACGTAGTTGATGTTGCCGACCAGCATCATCACCGGCATCACGAGGCCACTGATGAACTGTGCCTTGAACGACGACTGGTACAGCGCCTCGTTGGCCTCGTCGAATGCCGCCTCGACGCTCTCGCGGCGACCGAACACCGACACCAGGGCGTGGCCGGAGATGGCTTCCTCGACCTGGCCGTTGAGCTTGCCGGTCTGGCGCCACTGGTTGATGAACTGGCTCTGGGAGCGCTTCATGATCCGGCCGCTCGCGAACATCGCGATCGGTACCGAGACCAGTGCGATCAACGCCAGCAGCGGCGAGATCCAGAACATCATGCCGAGGACACCGACGACCATCAGCAGCGACGTGAGCAGCTGGCTCATCGTCTGCTGGAGGTTCTGTGCGACGTTGTCGATGTCGTTGGTGACGCGGCTGAGCAGTTCGCCGCGCGGCTGCTTGTCGAAGTACGACAGGGGCAACCGGTGCACCTTGTCCTCGACGTCGGACCGCATCTGCCGCACGGTCTCCTGCACGACGTCGTTGATGTAGTAGCCCTGCAGCCAGCCGAGCACCTGGCCACCGATGTAGATCAGCAGCGTGACCAGCAGCAGCTGGCCGACCTTGCCGAAGTCGACGCCCTGCCCGGGGATGAGGTCGAGGCCCCGCAGGAAGTCGGCGAACTGGCCGTCGCCGCGGGACTCGGCCGCTGCGATGGCGTCGGACTTGGTGGCGCCCTCCGGCAACTGCTGGCCGACCTCCTTGCCGATGTAGCCGGTGAAGACCGCATCGGTCGCCTTGCCCAGCAGCCACGGGCCGATCGCGACCGAGGCGACCGAACCGATGCCGAGGAGGAGTACGGCGAACGCCCGGCCCCGTGCGGGACGCAGGAGCCCGACCAGGCGCTTCGCCGAGGCGCGGAAGTTGTCGGCCTTCTGCCCGACCATGCCGCCCATCGGGCCGCGACCGGGTCCGCCCTGCTGGACGATCCGCTCGGTCGACTTCATCGTCTTCGCGTCGCTCATGCCACGACCTCCTCTCGGTGGATGCCTTGCGAGGCCGCGATCTCCTGGTACGTCGGATCGTCCGCCATCAACTCGTCGTGGGTGCCGCGGCCGACCACTTCGCCGTCCTCGAGCACGAGGATCAGGTCGGCGTCGCGGATCGTCGCGATCCGTTGCCCGACGATCACGACCGTGGCGTCGCGGGTGATCGGGCCGAGGGCCGCGCGCAGGCGGGCATCGGTCGCGACATCGAGCGCGGAGAAGGCGTCGTCGAAGAGATAGATCTCCGGTCGTCGTACCAGCGCGCGGGCGATGGCCAGCCGCTGACGCTGGCCACCGGAGACCGTCGTACCGCCTTGCGCGACGGCGGTGTCGAGACCGTCGGGCATCTCGCGGACGAAGCCCGCGGCCTGTGCGATCTCGAGCGCCTCCCAGAGTTCTTCGTCGGTGGCGTCCTCGCGGCCGTAGCGCAGGTTGGTGGCGACGGTGCCGGAGAACAGGAAGGCCCGCTGCGGCACCAGCCCGATCTTCGACCAGAGCAGCTCGGGGTCGAGGTCGCGGACATCGACGCCGTCGACCCGCACGACTCCCTCGGTGGCGTCCAGCAGTCGCGGGACCAGGTTGACCAGCGTGGTCTTCCCGGCGCCGGTGGAGCCGATCAGCGCGATCGTCTGCCCGGGGCGGGCACTGAAGGACACGTCGCGCAGCACGGGTGCCTCGGCACCCGGGTAGGTAAGTCCGACGCCCTCGACGTCGAGGTGACCGGCGACGTCGACCGAGGTGACCGGGTGGGCCGCCGGGACGACGCTGGAGTCGGTGTCGAGCACCTCGGCGATCCGGACTGCGCCGACCGAGGCGCGCGGGATCATCATCAGCATGAACGTGCCCATCATCACCGACATCAGGATCTGCATCAGGTAGGACAGGAACGCGGTCAGGGCGCCGACCTCCATCTGGCCGTTGTCGACGCGGTGCCCGCCGAACCAGATCACGCCGACCATCGCGACGTTCGTGACGCCCATGACGAGCGGGAACATCAGCGCCATCCAGCGTCCGGCGCGGAGCGACACCTCGGTGAGGTCGTCGTTGGAGCGGGCGAAACGGGCGGTCTCCTGCGGTTCGCGGACGAACGCGCGGACCACGCGGATGCCGGTGATCTGCTCACGCAGGATCCGGTTGACGTCGTCGATGCGGGCCTGGACGGTCTGGAACGCCGGCACCATCCGGGACACGACGAACCCGATGCAGACGAACAGGACCGGTACGACGGCGAAGACCAGCCAGGACAGGCCGAGGTCCTCGCGCATCGCCATGACGATCCCGCCGATCATCATGATGGGGATCATCACGCCCATCAGGCAGACCATCATGGCGAGCATCTGGACCTGCTGGACGTCGTTGGTCGCGCGGGTGATCAGCGAGGGTGCGCCGAACGTGGAGACCTCGCGGGCGGAGAACTCGCCGACGCGCGCGAAGACCGCCTTGCGCAGGTCGCGGCCGAAGGCCATCGCTGCCTGCCCGCCGAACCAGGCCGACGACATCGAGCACGCGGCCTGGACGAGCGAGACGGCGAGCATGACGGCGCCGATCCTGAGGACGTAGCCGGTGTCACCCTGGGCGATGCCCTTGTCGATGATGTCGGCGTTCAGGCTGGGCAGGTACAGCATCGCGGCGGTCGCCGTGAACTGCAGCAGCACGATCGCCGTGAGCCAGCCCTTGTACGGCGACAGGTAGGCGCGGAGCAAGCGGGGAAGCATCAGGCGTCCCTCCTCTCGACGCCGTTCAGCACGGTGTCGACGATCTGGGCGGGGGTCAGCAGGTCGTTGTCGGCGATCTCCTGGTGGGAGCCGGCAAAGGTCAGCAGCCGCCACACGTGGAGCACCTGCTCGGGCGGCAGCGTCAGGTGGTCGGCGTCCGGCTCGATCAGCGCGAGCAACCGGGCGCGCACGTCCTCCAGGCCCTTCTTCAGCTCGGGCCGGTCGTGCAGGTGCTGCGGCGGACCGACGGTCCCCATCGCGCGCATCAGACCGAAGATCGCGAGGAACCGTTGCTGGAGGATCGACGTCATCGCGAGCATCCGCTCACGCAACGGCAGCCCCACGTCGATCTCGTCGAGACGGCGCAGCACGTCGCCCGGCTCGAACGCCCGGGTGACCGTGGCGTCGATCAGCTCCTCCTTGGAGGCGAAGACCCGGAAGATCGTGCCCTCCGCGACACCGGCCGCCTCGGCGATCAGCTTGGTGGTGACTGCGCGGCCGTGGTCGTAGAGCAGCGGCCGGGTGGCCCGGATCAACGCCTCGCGCCGGTCCTCGGGCGAGAGTGGTGCGGCGCGTGGTGGCATCTCACCAGATTAGATGAGTGAGCGCTCACTCACAAACGATTATCCGGCCACCTACCGGCGGCGCCAACTCCCTCGCACGACCCACCACACCAGATACCCCACACCGCCGCCCCCGAGCGCGAGCATCAACACCCACGTCCGGTCATTCGGCGGATAGACCTCGCCCGGCTCGTTCCGAGTTGCCTGTGCAACCGTCTCGTCTCCGGCCTCCTCGACTCCAGGACCGTCGTAGCTGACCTCATCCGAGCGAACGGAGCCGTCATCGCTCACGAACGACCCGCGCCAACTGCATCCGCCGCGGCCGGAGCAGTCCTCCGCCGCCGCAGTGAAGGTTCCTGGTCGGCCATCATTCCGTGCGGCAGCAAGCACATCTGGCGAGGCGACCACGGCGAGTCCAACACAACAAAGGGCGAAAATGGCCGGCATCCAACGGTCCGCCCATTTCCTCATGCGTTTGAATCTCTTGGCCACGCCGAGGATCGTCCCAGAGCCCTCAGCCGCAGCGCCGGTCAAGGCCCAAGTGCAGCGCTCAAGTCACTCCCCGGCAACACGGGCACCCGCAGCCGGGCGCCGTCCGCGCCACCGATGCGCAGGTTGTGGATCGCGGGCAGCGCCAGCGGGGACGCGAGCGACGTACCGACGATCTGGATCCGGATCCGGTGCCCCTTCTCGAAGCGGTTGCCGACCGGCCACAACTCCACCTGGTAGCGGCGGAACTGGAGCGGCGTGGCCGGCGAGGCGTGGGAGTAGTCGCCGTACGGCTGGACGATCCGGCCCTGGCCGTCGGTCATCGACTTCGCGGGTACGACGGCCGGGTAGCTCGTGCTCAGCCGGCCGACCGTCAAGGGGTTGGACGTCCCGTCGGGCGCGACGTCGGACAGCACGGCCCAGATGCCGGAGCCCGGCGTCGTCGTCGACAGGTTCACGTCCAGCGCGACCGGACCGGCGAGGTCGACGTCCGCGTCGAGCGTCCCCGTCGTGTACGTCAGCCCCGTCACGCCATCGATGCTGGCGAGCGTGGTCTGGCTGAGCAGCGGCAGCGCACCCGAGAACGCACCGGCGGCACCTGCGTCGATCAGTGCGATGTTCGGGACGTCGGTCATCGTCGGCAGGGACGGGACGGTGACGTACGACGCCGTACCCGTCGCGGTCGGCGGCGCCAGCGCGAGCGACCGGCCCGGCGCGAAGGCCAGCTCGGTCCACTCGGTGCCGGGCAGCGGCCAGTCGGCCCCCTGGACGGTGACGTGCTCGCCCTTGAGGTACGACGGCCGGTCACCCTTCGCCAGCGTGAGGCTGACCCGCGGCTGGCTCTCGATGCCGTTGGCCTCGCCCCGTACGAAGTGGTCGAGCCAGGCGGCTGCCTCGGCCGCTCCCCCGTCCGTGCCTGCCGGCACGCCGTCGTGGCCGCCCTCCATCACGAGGTGGGCACCATCGGCCCGCAGCGCCTGATAGCCCTGGAACGCGCCGCGCGACTCGACGTCGTAGAACCCGTTGATCATCAGCACCGGGATGTCGTTGGCGTCGCCGCGCCAGCCACGCTCGGTCCACCAGGCGTCGAGGCTGGGGTGGGCCAGGCCGGCATTGACTCCCGAGGTGAAGAGTCCGCCGATCACGTCGAGCGCCGAGCCGGGATTGCGCTGGAGTCGTTCGACACCCTGCAGCAGGGCGGGGGCACCGATCAGCGTGATGACGCCGGCGCCGGGGACGAGGTTCATCAGGCCGCCGGGCACGAGCAGGTCGCGGTACAGCTCGTGGGTGCCGGACTTGAGGATCGCGGCCTTCACGCATGGCAGTTCCTGGTGCCAGGAGTTGTAGAGCACGATCGCGCTGGCCGAGAACCCGTTGAGCGCCAGGCGCCCGTCACTGAACGGCTGCGTGCATGCCCACTCGAGCACCTCGACGACGTCGCTCTGGCTCTTCGGACCGAGCGCATCGAAGGACCCGTCGCTGCCGCCGGTGCCGCGGATCTGGACGAGCAGGTAGTTGTAGTCCGGGCCAACCTCCAGCGTCTGGCTGTTGTTTCCGTACGGCGAGAACTCGACCACCGTCGGCTTCGCCTCCACGGGCCCCGTGCTCGTCAGGGTCGTCTGCAGCTCAATGCCGTCGGAGGTCGTGAACCACTGGTCGACGACGACCGGTGCGGGGGTGTCCTCGGCTCCCGCCCGACCGGGCGCGGCCGTGATGCCCGCGGCAACCGTGACGACGGCAAGGGTGAGTGCTCCGAGTCGGGTGCCCATGCGTGCTCAACGACAGGAGTTGGTGAGGGCTATGACAATCGCCCTGTACCACCTCCGGGCAGAACCGGATCGTTGTGACCGGTCTCGCGAATTCCGCCACGCAGTGGCTCGGCGCAAGGGAGGATGCGGCCATGGACATGGGGCTTCCGTCTGGCGAGCGCGCCACGCTGCGCGCGCTCATCGACGCTGCCGCACCGGAGCCGTTGCCGGCCGACCAGGCGCTCGCGCTCCTGAGGGGCGTCACGGACCTGGACCCGGAGTCGCTGGGACGACTCGCCTATCACGCACTGACCGGCGTGGACCCCGGCGAGGCCGAGCCGGCCGCGCCGAACGAGATCCTGCCCAGCTTCCCGCCGTTCGCGGCCGAGGTGCTGATGCGCGCCATCTGCGGCCCGGATCACCGCCGACCGACCGCGCAGGCCGTCCTGATCGTGCTCGACACCGTGCCCGCGTCGTCGTGGCCGACGTCCGGCGGACCTCACGTGGCGCTGGATGCCGCACCGGTCGAGACGCCGGTCGAGTCGTACGTCGACCCGGAACCCGAGCCGGTCAGCGAACCGGAGCCACAGCCGGAGCCACAGCCGGCAGTCGTCGATGACGCCCTCGGCCGCGACCAGGAGTTCCGCAACCTGATCGCGCCCGTGCGCCCGGTCCCGCGATTCGACCCGCTGTCCGACCCGTGGGAGCCGGAGCCCGAGGTCCAGGCCACGCCGGAACCGGAGCCCGAGCCCGAACCGGAGCCCGAACCGGAACCCGAGGTCGAGCCCGAGGTCGAGCCCGAGGTCGAGCCCGAGCCCGAGCCGACGCCCGAGCCACTCCCGGCACCCGCACGCCCGGACATCCGGGGCGTCGAACCGCCTGCCGAGGGCGGCATGCACTCCGAGTTCCGCAACCTCGTGCCGGCGTCCTTCGAGGTGCCCCGCTTCGAGAGCCTGCCCAACCCTGAGGGCTTCGAGGCATTGGCCGAGGACCCGCGCTCGCGCACCAGCGGACGCCGCCGCAGCACCCGCAGCTCACCTTCCAAGGGCAGGCGCGACAAGAACCAGCTGATGCTCCTGATCGCGGTGCTCGTCGTGATCGCCCTGCTCGCCGTCGTCTACCTCGCCACGAAGAGCACCAAGGAGCAGGCGAACGACCCGGCCACTCCTCAGGGTGCGAGCCGCGCGACGTCCCAGCCGGTCGACACCCGCCCGTAGCGCACCCGGTCGTGCAGGCGGCCCTGCCGGCCCTGCCAGAACTCGAAGGTCGCGGGACGAACGAGGTAGCCACCCCAGGTCGGCGGCACGGGCACATCCTGGCCGTCGAACCGTGCCTCCGCGTCGCGGTAGGCCTGTTCGAGCTCGTCGCGGCCGCTGACCACGCGCGACTGGGGCGAGGCCCAGGCGCCGAGCTGCGAACCGCGCGGGCGGGAGGCCCAGTAGGCCTGCACCGCGGCGTCATCGAGCGGGATCGCGAGGCCCTCGACCCGGACCTGCCGCTCCAGCGGATGCCACGGGAACAGCAGTGCGCACTGCGACTCGTGCGCCAGCGCCCGAGCCTTGCGGGACGCGGTGTTGGTGAAGAACGAGAAGCCGTCGTCGGGTCGCTCCGGAGCGACACCCTTGAGCAGCACGGTCCGCGACGACGGCACGCCGTCGGGGTCGACGGTCGCCAGGATCATCGCGTTCGGCTCATGGATCCCGGCGGCGGTCGCGTCGTCGTACCAACGCTGCCACTGGACCCACGGATCCGGATCGACCTCGGACTCGTCGAGCCCGGCAGCGCCGTACTCCTTGCGCAGCATGGCAAGGTCGGGCGTGGTTGGGTCCCCGGGCATGTGCCCAAACTAGCGAGTGCGGCAGAATGCCGGGTGGCCTGCGTGCCGTTCGCAACCCGGACGGCGTGCCCCACGGACGAAGGAGCTGTCGATGCCTGAGGTACACCACGGACTTGAGGGCGTCGTCGCCTTCGAAACCCAGATCGCAGAGCCTGACAAGGAAGGCTCGGCACTGCGGTATCGCGGAGTCGACATCGAGGACCTCGCCGGCCGAGTGCCGTTCGAGAACGTCTGGGGCCTGTTGATCGACGGATCCTTCACGCCCGGCCTGCCGCCGGCCGAGGCGTTCAGCCTCCCGGTGCACACCGGCGACGTCCGCGTGGACGTCCAGGCCGCGATCGCGATGCTCGCGCCGGCCTTCGGCTTCGGCCAGACCTACGACATCTCCGACGAGCAGGCCCGTGAGGACCTCGCCCGCGTCGCGGTCATGGTCCTGTCGTACGCCGGCCAGTCGGCCCGCGACCTGCACCTGCCCGTCGTCCCGCAGCGCCTGGTCGATGAGGGCCAGACGCTCGCCGAGAAGTTCCTGATCCGCTGGCGCGGCGAGGCCGACCCGAAGCACGCGCACGCCATCGACGCCTACTGGTCCTCGGCTGCCGAGCACGGCATGAACGCCTCGACGTTCACCGCGCGCGTCATCACCTCGACCGGTGCCGACGTGGCGGCGGCCTTCTCCGGCGCCATCGGCGCGATGAGCGGCCCGCTGCACGGCGGCGCGCCCTCGCGCGTCCTCGGCATGATCGAGGACGTCGAGAAGTCCGGCGACGCCCGCGCCTACGTCAAGAACCTGCTCGACTCGGGCGAGCGCCTGATGGGCTTCGGTCACCGCGTCTACCGCGCCGAGGACCCGCGGGCGCGCGTGCTGCGTCGTACGGCCAAGGAGCTCGACGCCCCCCGCTACGCCGTCGCCGAGGCGCTCGAGCAGGCCGCGCTGGCCGAGCTGCGTGAGCGCCGTCCCGACCGCGTGCTCGAGACGAACGTGGAGTTCTGGGCGGCCATCGTGCTGGACTTCGCCGAGGTCCCGGCACACATGTTCACGTCGATGTTCACCTGCGCCCGCACCGGCGGCTGGTCGGCACACATCCTGGAGCAGAAGACCACGGGCCGCCTGATCCGCCCGTCGGCCATCTACACCGGTCCGGCCACCCGCCCCGCGAGCGAGATCGAGGGCTGGGACGCCGCCTGGGCGAAGTAGGACGTCAGCCGGCGACGTGGTCGAGCAGGACCGCGCTCGCTGACGCCGCGGCCTCCACGTCCCCGGCCCTGATGGCCGCGAGGACGTCGTCGTGCTCGGCCTCCAGCTCGTCCGGGCCGGCGGGGGTCTCGATGCTCGCGGTGAGGGTCTCGACGAGTCCGTCGTAGAGCTCGACGAGCAGCGGGTTGTGCGCGGCCGCCACGACGCCGACGTGGAACGCGACGTCGGCGGTCACGAAGCCGGCGGCGTCGCCTTCCGCGAGGGCGGCGCGCTTGCGGGCCACGGCCGCGTCGAGCACCGCCAGGTCGTCGTCGGTACGACGTTCGGCAGCGAGCGCCGCTGCCCGCACCTCGATGGCGTGCCGCACCTCGAGCAGGTGGGCCAGCTCGACACGATCGACCTGGCGACGCATCAGCGCCTGCATCTCGGTGGCCGCTGCGACGTACGTGCCGTCGCCGCGGCGTACCTCCAGCAGGCCGACGTGGGCGAGCGCCTTGACCGCCTCACGGACGGTGTTGCGGCTGACGCCCAGGGACGCTCCGAGCACCGGCTCGGGCGGGATCCGGGTGCCGACGGTCCACTCACCGCTGGCGAGCAGCGCGCGCATCCCCTCGATGGCCTGGTCGACCAGGGAGGCGGTGTGTGCGGGGGCGAGCGGCATCGTCGTCCTTTCGTCCAATCATCCTACGTCTGTCTACACTAGTCCTCATGCCGCCCACCGCGCAGCCGTCGCGCCTCTCGCACCTCCTCCGGGGACATCTCTCCGAAGGGGCCGAGGTGAGCGCGCAGACGCGGCGTCGGGCGACCATCAGTCTGGTCGTTGCCGTCCTGCTTGTCGCGTTCAACCTGCGGATCGCGGTCACCAGCCTCGGCGCGATGCTCGATCGGCTCGGCTCGATGGGCCTCTCCGCCACCACGCAGGGCGTCCTGACGTCCCTGCCCGTGCTGTGCTTCGCCGCGGTCGGCGCGACCGCCATGATCGTCACCCGCCGCGTCGGCGTGGACCGCGGCCTCGAGGGCGCACTGGTCCTGCTCGCCGCCGGCCTGGTGCTGCGCGTCGTCGACGGCACCCCCGCCCTCATCGCCGGAACCCTGGTCGCCTGCGCCGGCATCGCGCTCGCGAACGTGCTGATCCCGGCGATCGTCAAGGAGCACTTCCCCACTCGCGTCGGCGCCATGACCGGCGCCTACAGCGCGGTCCTCTCGCTCGGCTCGGCGTTCGGCGCCGCGCTCACCGTCCCGATCGCGAACGCGACCGGCAGCTGGCGCGTGGGCCTCGGCGTCTGGGCGGCGCTCGCCCTCATCGCTGCGGTCGCGTGGGCGCCGTACTGCCGGGGCCGCAACCGCCAGCGCTCGACCGCCCGCGGCACCTCGATGTGGCGCAACCCCACCGCGTGGGCCGTCACCGTCCTCTTCGGCACCCAGTCGCTGTTCGCCTACGTGATGATGAGCTGGCTCCCGAGCGTGTACGTCGACGCCGGCTTCAGCGACGAGACGGCCGGCCTGCTGCTGGCGGTGAGCATCCTCATCGGGGTCCCGTGCTTCTTCATCGTCCCGACCATCGCCGGCCGGATGCGCCACCAGGGCCACCTGGTCGCCGTACTCACGGCCTTGACGGTGCTCGGCTGGCTCGGCCTGTGGCTGGCCCCCGCCGGCGGCGCCTGGCTGTGGGCCGCCCTGCTCGGCGTCGGCGGATCGGTCTTCCCGGTCGTCCTGTCCTTCTTCGCGATGCGGACGACGTCGTCCGTCGACACCGCCGCGCTGTCGACGATGGCGCAGAGCATCGGCTACCTGCTGGCGGCCAGCGGCCCGTTCGTCGTGGGCGTCATGCACCACGCCACCGGCAGCTGGACCCTTCCCTGCCTGCTGCTCGCCGGCCTCGGCGTGGTCCAGATCAGCACCGGCTACCTCGCCGGGCGCCCGGTCCGGATCGGCGCCCGCTGACCTCCTTTCCGACAAGGCAACTTTTCGGATAGCGTGCCTCCAGTCGAAGGAGGCGCCCGATGGAGACCACGACCGCACGACAGTACGGCGGCCAGTCGGCCGAGGAACGGGACCGCAGCCGGCTCCTGCGACTGCGCGCCGCCGCCCTCGACCTGTTCGGCACCCACGGCTACCAGGCCACGTCGATCGACCGACTCTGCTCGACGGCATCGGTCTCCACGCGCCACTTCTACCTGCAGTTCAGCTGCAAGGAGGACCTCCTCCTCGACCTCTACGGCGCGATCACGGCCGACGCCTACGAAGCCGTCGCCGTCTCGCTGGCCGCGAGCCAGGAGGACGACTTCCGCCGGCGGCTGGACGCCGCCGTCCGCGCCTATCTCCGACCGGTGCTGGCCGACCCCCGGACCGCCCGGATCGCCTTCGTCGAGATCGTCGGCGTCAGCCCGCGGGTCGAGCAGCAGCGGCTCGACTTCCGGGCGACCATCGTGGCGCTCGTCGAGGACGAGGGGCGTCGGGCCGTCGCCCGCAAGGAGATCGCACCACGGGACTTCCGCTTCCTCGCCCTCTCCCTCAGCGGTGCCATCAACGTCGTGGTCCACGACTGGATGCTCCAGCGCAAACGGGCGTCGGCACGGCGACTCGAGGACCAGTTGTCCGCACTCGCGATCCACCTGCTGACGGGCGACGCGACTCCCCTCTGAACGGGCCTCTGAAGGTATCTGAAAAGGCATCTGGCTGGCCGCTCCGACGCCCTCTACGCTCCGCTCATGCGAAAGACCATCATTTCGCTTTGTGGGCTGCTCGCGGTTCTCATCGCGGTCGTGCTGCTCACCCCTGCTGTCCCTGCCTCCTCTGCCTCCCCGGCCTCTGCGGACGAGCCGTTGCCGCTCCCGGAGGACGATCCGTTCTTCGCCGCACCGGCCGACCTGGCGTCGTACCAACCGGGGCAGGTGATCGCGTCACGTCGGGTCCAGGTCAGGTCCTTCGAGCTGCCGATCCCTGCCGCTGCCTGGCAGTTGCTCTACCGCACCTCGGACCGCACCATGACACCGACCGTGACCGTCACCACCGTCATCGTGCCGACGGCCCCCTGGACCGGACCCGGGCCACGCCCCCTGGTCTCGTACCAGACCGCGGAGGACGGCGTCTCGACCCGCTGCGCACCGTCGTACGCACTGACGGCCGGCGCCTCGGGCGGCTTCACCGGGTCGTACTCGGAGACCCCGATCGTCGTCGCTGCCCTGCTCCAGGGCTGGGCCGTCTCCGTGCCGGACTACGAGGGCATGGAGTCGCAGTTCCTCGTCGCCGACGTTGCCGCGAAGGCGGTCCTCGACGGTCTTCGCGCGGCGCGACAGCTCACCGCCGCCGGCCTCCAGGACTCGCCGGTCGCGATCTGGGGCTACTCCGGCGGCGCCTTCGCGACGGCCAACGCCGCGCAGCTGCAGGGGGCCTACGCCCCGGAGCTGCCGATGCGGGGCGTGGCCCTCGGCGGACTGCTCGGCGACGTCCGCGCCACGATCGACGCCTTCGACGGCAGCATCGCCGGCGGCGCCATCCCGATGGGCATGCACGGCTTCGACCGGGCCTATCCCGAGGTCGGCATCGTCCAGTACCTCAACCCGCTCGGCAGGCAGCTCTTCGAGACCATGCGCGACGACTGCCTCTTCGACGCCGCTCCACGGCGTCCGTTCCTTCGGATGCGCGACATCGAGAGCGTCCCGAACGCCCTCGACACCCCCGCCGTGGCCGCGATGCTGCGCGAGAACAGCCCGCGCCACCGCAGCGGGACCCCCACCGCGCCGGTGTATGAGTACCACACGCTGCTCGACGAGTTCGCTCCGATCGGGCCCGCCAAGGACACGCTCCGCAGCTACTGCCGGGGTGGCGTCGCCGTCCAGCACGACGTCAAGCTGCTCGGCGAGCACCTCACCGAGATCGTCCTCGGCGCGCCGGGCGCGATCGCCTACCTCCGCGCGCGGTTCGCCGGGAAGCCTGCTCCGAGCAACTGCGCCGGGCTGCTCCGGTGAACAGGCGAAAGGTACGGGCAGCCGTCGCAACCGCGGCAGCCGGCGCCTTGGCAACGGGCCTCCTCGTCACGGGTTGGTTCACCGCCGGCCCGGCCGAGGCCGAAGTGTCCACCTGGTACGTGCAGGCGGGTGCCACGACCTCCGTCGGCACAGCAAGCCATCCGTTCGGCTCGCTCGCCCAGGTGGAGAGCGCCTCACGAGCCGGCGACACCATCGTGGTCCTGCCGGCCACGGGGGTCCTGGACGGCGGCATCCAGCTCAAGCCCGGCCAGACCCTCCGGGGCTCCGGCCCCTCCGTGTGGACGGCCGGTACGACGGCCCCGCGCCTCACGAACACGACCACCCGCCTGTCAGGGGACGCGGTCCGGGTCGCCGACGGGACCACGGTCACCAACGTGCGCATCACCGGCGCCCGCCGCGGCGCCGTCCACGGCGTCGACGTGACGGGCGTGCGCATCTCCGGGAACGACGTCTCCGGCCAGAACACCGGCTGCACCGACGGGTACCTGATCCCGCCGTTCATGGCCCCCACCAACCTGCCCGGCGTCGGGATCCCCATCGCGAACGGGCTCCAGAACGGTTGGGCCGGCATCATGATCGACGCCTCCGTCCGGCAGGACCTGGCCGTGAGCATCACCGGGAACCTCGTGCACGACGCGACGTGTGGCGACGGCATCGACGTACGCCTTTCCGGCACGGCCACGGGTACGGCGACCATCACCGACAACAGGATCCACTCGCTGCGCCAGGGCAAGGACTTCCAGTCGGTCCTCGCCATCGGGCTCCAGGCGCGCGACTCGGCCCGGCTGCGGGGTCTCCTGCACCGCAACACGCAGGCCCTGCTCGGCAACCCCGACGACCTCAATCTCGCGGTCGAGGGCGCCGACTCCGAGGGCGTCTTCCTCAACGCCGCCGGACCCGCCCAGCTGACGGCGACGATCACCCACAACACGTACACCAACGAGCACGGGTGGGGCGGCTTCTCGGCCAACGGCCTCGAAGCAGTGACCATGGGCTCGGGTGCACGGCTCGACGTACTGGTGCAGGACAGCTCGTTCTCCGGGTCGCCCGGCGACGTCATCGAGCACGGCGGCCTCGGCACCGACGCCGTGATGACGATGACACTCGAACGGGTGACCGCCGAGCGTTCGACGGGCATCGGCAACACCCTCCTGCTCCCGTTCAACAACGGGGACTGCGTGCTCGCGGGCAGCCTCGGGGCACGCAACACCATCCGGCTGGCTGTCCGCGACAGCGTGCTGCGGCACTGCGCGAACAACGGACTCTCGCTGGGCAGCAACGTGGTCAACGGCAAGGGGCCGACCGCGGAGATCATCGCCACGATCGACGGTTCGACGATCACCGACAACCGCGGCGAGAACATCGGAGTCCGCAACTTCACGGCGCTCGACAGGTTGTCGGTCAAGGTGCAGCACACCGACCTGTCGCGCGCCGGCGGCCTGGGTTCGGGCATCGCCGACTTCTCCGCCGAGGACCTGGGTACGACGCGGACGCACGTGATCGACATCGGGGGCGGACTGCTCGGCAGCGTGGGCCAGAACTGCCTGGCCGGCGGGCTGCTGGCCGCGGACGTGCTGCGGTACGACGTCACCGCCCGCCACAACTGGTGGGGCCGACCGGGAGGACCAGGCCTGTTGCGAACCCTCGCCATCGGCGGTGTCCTCGACACCGGCTCCCCGCTGAGCTCCCCACCCTGCGGCGACTGAGCCACCACGAACGGGCGTCAGTTCCGGCGTAGTCCCGACTCGATCGCGAACACCACGAGCTGCGCGCGGTCACGGGCCTGCAGCTTCACCATCGCGCGGCTGACGTGGGTCCGGACGGTGTCCGGGCTGACCACGAGCTCGGCCGCGATCTCGGCGTTGGAGCGCCCGGTGGCGACCCAGCCGAGGATCTCGCGCTCGCGCTCGGTCAGGTCACCGAGGCGCGGATGCACGCGTTCGGGCCGGCTCGCGCCGAAGTGCTCGATCACCCGGCGGGTGACCGACGGGGCCAGCAGTGAGCCGCCCTCGGCGACGACCCGGATCGCGTCGAGCAGGGCGACCGGTTCGGCGTCCTTGAGCAGGAAGCCGCTGGCACCGTTGCGCAGCGCCTCGAAGACGTACTCGTCGAGCTCGAAGGTGGTCAGCATGACCATCTTGACCTCGGCCAGGGAGGGATCCGCGGAGACCTCTGCCAGCAGGGCGAGGCCGTCGAGAACCGGCATCCGGATGTCGCAGAGCACGACGTCCGGAAGCGTGCGACGCACCAGGGCCAGGCCCTCGCGACCGTCGGCCGCCTCCCCCGCGAGCGCGAGGTCGGCCTCGGCGTCGATGAGGGTCGCGAGGCCCATCCGCACCAGCGGCTGGTCGTCCACCAGGGCAACCCGGACCACGTCACTCACCGCGGCATCTCCGCGAGGACCTCGAAGCCGCGCGCGCCGGGACCGGCACGGAACGTCCCGCCGATCCCCTCGACGCGACTCCGCATGCCACCGATGCCCATGCCGTCATCCTGCACCGCTCCCCCGCGACCGTCGTCCGTCACGGCGAGAACCACCCGGTCCGCCCGGCGCTCCCACCGGACCTGTGCCGCACTCGCCCCGGAGTGGCGCAGCACGTTGGTCAGCGCTTCCTGCACGACGCCGTAGGCCGCGGCCCCGGTGTCGGGCGAGAGGTCGCCCGGCTCCCCGATGACCTCGACGGCCAGGCCCGCCGACCGCACCCGTTCGACCAGCGCCGGGATCGCTTCGACGCCGGCCGTCGGTCGTCGCGGTGCCGGCTCTCCCGCGATGGTCGCCAGCTCGGACCGCAACGCGTCCAGGGCTTCCTTGCTCGTCGTCCGGATCGCTTCCAGGCTCTCCCGCGCAGCAGCCGGGTCGCGGTCGAGCACGTGCAGCGCGACCCCGGCCTGCATCGCGATCACGGCCAGTCCGTGGCCGACGCCGTCGTGCAGGTCCTGGGCCATCCGGAGCCGTTCCTCGGACGCGGCGCGGCCCACGCGCTCGGCGTGCGCGTCCATCCGGCTGCGGGCCGCGGTCGCGATCGCACCGGTTGCCGCCACGATGGCCACCGCACCCACGGCCTGCCAGAAGTGCTGGTGGCCGGCATCCTGTTCCCACCACGCGTAGCGAGCGGCGAGACCGAGCGCGACGAACACCAGCGCGGGAACCGCCCACCGGATCCACTGCGCCACCGGCGTGCTGATCGCGACCACGAACGTGACGGCCGGCAGGGCCAGGAAGATCGGGCCGTCGGCGTAGCCGCACGCGAAGTAGGCGCCGGTGAACGCACCCGCCGTCAGCAGCAGCGCTCCGACCGGCACGCCCCACCGACTCCCGAACCCCGGCAACACCGTCGGCAGCATCGCGGCCGTGGCCAGCAGGACACCGAGGATCGCGGGCGAGGGAGAGCCGACGGCATGGTTCGCCGCGGCCGTCCCCACCACCAGCAGTGCGGTGAGGACCCACGGCCACACGCGCAGGCTCGCGGTGAGGGCAGGAGTGGGCCCCGATGGTGCGGTGGTCATGCTCCGAGGCTAGAGGGATCGGCCCCGGGCGTCGTACGACGACAGGCAGCGTCGTCGTACGCAGAACTGCGTACGCAGCGACCGCCTGCCAGCGGACGCGCGAACGGTTTCCGCGCCGCAGGGTGGAGCCATGCCAACAACGACCGAGAACCAGAACCCGGTGGTCACCACCGACGCGCTGACCAAGCGGTACGGCGACCGTCTTGCCGTCGACGGGGTCAGCATGACCGTGCAGCGCGGCGAGGTCTACGGCTTCCTCGGCCCGAACGGGGCCGGCAAGACGACCACGCTGCGGATGATGCTCGGCCTGATCCGGCCCACGTCCGGATCGGCCACCATCCTGGGCCGCCCCTCCGACAAGCCGCATGCCGCGACCTCCGTGGGTGCGCTGATCGAGGGCCCCGGCTTCTACCCGTACCTCTCCGGCCGCGCCAACCTGCGGGTGCTCGCCCGCCAGCGCGGCCTGGACGACATCGAGGTCGAGCGCGTGCTCGAGCGGGTCGACCTGGTCGACCGCGGCGAGGACAGGTTCAAGGGCTACTCGCTCGGCATGAAGCAGCGCCTCGGCGTCGCCTCCGCGCTGATGGGCGACCCCGAGCTGATCATCCTCGACGAGCCGACCAACGGCCTCGACCCGGCCGGCATGGCCGACATGCGGGCCCTCATCGTCGAGCTCGCCCGCGGCGGCCAGACGGTGCTCCTCTCCAGCCACCTGCTGGCCGAGGTGCAGGAGATCTGCCACCGCGTCGGTGTCATCAACGGGGGCTGCCTGCTGCGCGAGTCCACCGTCGCCGACCTCCGCGGCGGCATCTCGCTGCGGGTCCGGGCGACCCCGGAGGCGGACGCGCTGGCGGTCGCGATGCGGCTCGCCGGTGACGACGGCGTGCGTCGTACCGACGACGGCGCCCTGCTGCTCACCCTCTCCCCCGACCAGGCCCCCGCAGTGACGCGGGCGCTGGTCCAGGCGGGCGCCGACGTCCACGAGATCACCGCCGCCGAGCGCAGCCTCGAAGAGGTCTTCTTCGAGATGACCACCCGCGGCCACACCAGCAAGGAGCACGTGTCATGAGTACGACGACAACCACCCGGCCCGCAGCGACGGGCCTGCTGGCGGCGACCCTGCACAGCACCCGCGCGGAGCTGATGCGGCTGCGTGCGTGGCCGGCCGTGTGGATCACGCTGGGCGCCTGGCTCGCCCTGAGCATGATGTTCGGCTACCTGTTCACGTACCTCTCGTACACGAGCGGCGACGCCGGCTTCGCCGACGAGGGCACCACGCAGGCCGAGCAGCTCGCGCGGATGCTGCCGGACGCCGTACCCGACGTGTTCCTCCAGGGCATGCCCATGTTCGGCGGTGCGCTGATGATGGTGCTCGGTGCGCTCGTGGCCGGCAACGGCTACGGCTGGGGCACCTGGAAGACCCTGTTCTCCCAGGGCGTGCGACGCGGTCCGGCCGTGATCGGCTCGGTCACCGCGCTGACCGCCATCGTCCTGGGCACCCTCGTGGTCACCCTCGGCTTCGACCTGGGGATCTCGCTGGTGATCACGGCCAGCGAGTCGCAGGACGTCGTGATGCCGTCGTTCGGCTCGGTCGCCGAGGCGTTCGGCGCCGGCTTCCTGGTCCTGGAGATGTGGGCCGTGCTCGGCTTCGCGCTCGGCACCGTGGCCCGCGGACCGGCCCTCTCGGTCGGCCTCGGCCTGGTGTGGGCGCTGGTCATCGAGAACCTGTTGCGCGGCGTCGGGCAGCTGCTGGGCTGGGTCGAGACCCTGACCGGGTTCATGCCGGGCACGTCCGCCGGATCCCTGATCGGTTCGATCGTCGGCGTCGGGTCCGGCGACGGCACGCCCGGTGTCCTCGACACCGTCCCTGCCGGCCAGGCAGCGATCACGGTGGTGATCTACATCGTGCTCGCCGCGGTCCTCAGCCTCGCGCTGGTACGACGCCGCGACGTCACCTGAGTCCGGACCGGGTCAGATCCGCTTGCCGTAGGAGCGGGCCAGCTCGTGGCCTGCGTAGAACCCGAACACCGGGATCTCCTGGTAGCCCGCGCTGAGGTAGAGCGCGATCGCCTCGGGCTGCATCAGCCCGGTCCCGAGGACGACGAGATCGGCACCCGCCTCAGAGGCGGTCCGCTCGAGCTCCGCGAGGATCGCCCGGGCGAAGCCGCGGCCGCGGGCCTCGGGCACCACGTACATCCGCTTCAGCTCCACCGCGCTGGTCCCGCCGAGGGCCTGCTCGGGGGACCGCCGCCAGGCGCCGGTGACGACCGGCGTCCGGCGGTCGTCGTACCCGACGAGGAAGAGGCCGTCCGGGGCGTCGAACTCCCGCGGGTCGGCGTGTCCGCCGTCCGGTGAGCCGTAGCGCTCGGTGTACTCCAGCTGGACCCGCGCGACGAGTGCGACCGCATCGGGATGGTCGTAGCCGACGGCGCGCAGTTCGAGGTCCATGAGGGACAACGATTTATCACCGATGTGATGCGGCTGTCACACTGGAGGCATCTCTGACAGCGTCGTCAGCCTGCCCCTCCGCTCACTCCGATGAGAAGGTTGAACCCGTGACTGACGCGATCGTGATCCCCGCCGACATCAAGCCCGTGGACGGCCGCTTCGGCGCCGGCCCCTCGAAGGTCGCCCCCGCGGCCCTCGACGCCCTTGCGGCGACCGGCACCTCCCTGATGGGCACCTCGCACCGCCAGGCAGCCGTGAAGGACACCGTCGGCCGCGTGCGCGACGGCCTCGGCACCTTCTTCGACCTGCCCGAGGGCTACGAGGTCGTCTTCGGCAACGGCGGCGCGACCGCGTTCTGGGACATCGCCACCTTCGGCCTGATCCGCGAGAAGTCGCAGCACCTGACCTTCGGCGAGTTCTCCTCGAAGTTCGCCAAGGCGGCTGCCGACGCACCCTGGCTCCAGGCCCCCTCGCTCATCAAGGCCGACCCGGGCTCGCGTCCCGTCGCGGTGGCCGAGGACGGCATCGACGTCTACGGCTGGGCGCACAACGAGACCTCGACCGCCGTGATGGCGCCGGTCATCCGCCCCGCAGGCATCGCCGACGACGCGCTGGTCCTGATCGACGCCACGTCGGGCGCCGGTGGCCTGCCGGTCGACCTGAACGAGGTCGACGTCTACTACTTCGCGCCGCAGAAGTGCTTCGCCTCGGACGGCGGCATCTGGTTCGCGATCATGTCGCCGAAGGCGCTGGCGCGCGTCGAGGAGATCAAGGCCTCCGACCGGTTCATCCCGGCGTTCTTCGACCTGCAGACCGCGGTCGAGAACTCGCGCCTCAACCAGACCTACAACACCCCGTCCATCGCGACCTTCTTCCTGATGGCCGAGCAGCTGGACTGGATGAACGCCAACGGCAGCCTCAAGGGCATGGTCGAGCGGACCACGGCGTCCTCGGACGCGCTCTACGGCTGGGCCGAGAAGACGTCGTACACGACGCCTTACGTCCCCAACGCCGAGGACCGTTCGCTCGTGATCGGCACGATCGACTTCGACGACACCATCGACGCCTCCGCGATCGCCAAGGCGCTGCGCGCCAACGGCATCGTCGACACCGAGCCCTACCGCAAGCTGGGCCGCAACCAGCTCCGCATCGCGATGTACCCCGCGATCGACGCCTCGGACATCGAGCTGCTCACCGCGTCCATCGACTACGTCGTGGGCCAGCTCTGACGAACGACTGAAAACCGAGCTTCGGGTCATCTCCCCCACGCGGAGATGACCCGAAGTTCGTTTTTCAGCTGGCCGAGCCTGTCGCAGCCTCTTTTGCGGCCTCAGGCGAAGGTGTCGACGCGCAGTCCCACCGCGGCGACGAGCTCGGAACGGGCCCGTCCGGAGACGGCACCCGGGGTGGCCAGGACCTGGGCGACGGTGCGCTCGAGGTCCTTGTGCTGGTGGAAGTGCTCGAGGGCGGCGGAGCGCCACTCCTCGACATCCGGGCCGACGACCTGGACCCGCGTGCCCGACCGCAGCAAGGAGACGGCGCAGAAGCACGCGAGGACCATCAGGAGGAACGCGGAGGTGAGCTCGAACGGCATGGTCGTCTCCTTTCAGCGGTACCGGGGGTTCGGTAGCTGGACAACGACGCCGGCCACTCAGGAGTGACGATCGGTCACCAGAATCGGGACCTTGGTCCCGGTCGTGCCTCAGAGCCGACTGACGATCAGGTCGTACGACGCCCGCCCGAACGCCACGAGCGTCGCCCTCTCCACCTGCGCGGGCGTGCCACGCAGCGTCTCCAGTGCGGCGTCGACGGCGTCCTCCTTGGGCCAGCCGTAGACGCCTGCGCTGATCAGCGGGAACGCGATCGACCGGGCTCCCAGCTCGTCGGCGACCTCGAGTGCCCGGCGGTAGCAGGACGTGAGCAGCGACCGGTCGGTCTGCCCCGCGTTGCGGTTCGGCCCGACGACGTGGATCACCCACCGGGCCGGCATCCGCCCCGCCGTCGTCCAGCCGGCATCGCCGGTGGCCAGGCCCTTCGGGAAACGACGCTTGCAGTCCTCGAGAAGCTCAGGCCCAGCCGCTCGGTGGATCGCGCCGTCCACCCCGCCGCCCCCGCGCATCGCTCGGTTGGCGGCGTTGACGACCGCATCGACCTGCTGCTGGGCGATGTCACCCTCGACGACCTCGATCTCCATGACGTCAGGGTGCCACGCAGGCCCGACCACCACGCCCGCGTCGCAGGTCGAGGAGCGTGCATTTCCGGCAGGGATCGGCGTGGCGAGGATGTTGCCGCAGATCGGCCACGCAACTGCGTGCCGCGCGTCCCGCTGCTGACAGTGCTCGGCGGAGCGCGCTTCACGTGATTGGGGAACATCTGATGAACCTGGTTGATCGAGAATTCCCCAATGAGGCGCCGCGGACATGTCGCCGTGCATGGGATCGCGCCGCGCCGAGGTGTCTGTATTGAGTGATCGGCGCGGTTTGCGTCAACCTGGTTGACGCGAATCGCGCCGATCACCCGAATTCACACTCAACGGTCGGTCGAGCCGATGGGAGCTCACACCTTCGCGACCTCGGTCAGGCCATCCGCAGCGACACGCGGCACGGACCGCCCTCATCGAGGCCCTCGGCCACCCGTACCGCCTTCTTGATCGGCAGCACGTACGTCTTCTCCTCCGCGCTCGGGAACACCGAGGTCCGCCACGTGGTCGAACCGATGGTCACCTCGACCTTCACGCTCCCGAAACCCTTGCCCGGCACGGTCTCTGCCTCGATCGCATCGGAGGCGTCGAACGGCAGGCTGACGAAGAACCAGGCACCGCTCTTCTCCTCGTCCTTCGCGGCCCAGCGCCACAGGACGGCGGTGAAGGTGTACTCGCTCATGACCGTGGCCGCAGGGACCGGAGCAGGACCGCGATGATCGCCACCCCAGCAACGCCGCCGAGCGCCCACGGCCACAGCGAGCGGTCCTCGGCGGCCGTCACCGGAACGGCTTCACCCGAGTCAGGTGACGGGGTGGGCGCAGGCGATCCGTCGGTCGGCTCCTCGGTCGACTCCTCGATCGGCACCTCCACCCGGAGCACCTCGGAGTGCGCACCCTCCGAGCCGATCAGCACCTCGCCGGACTCGGTGACGGCGATCCCCTCGCCCTGCTGTTGCGGCGGCAGGTCGACCATGGCGACCCGGTCGAGGTCGGGCCACGTGTAGACCGCGGCCTGCCCGTAGTTGCGGAGCACCAGGTGCTCGCCGTCGGGGAAGAACGCCCCGTCGGTGGCGATGCCGAGGACCTCGTCGACCGCGGTCAGCTCGTTGCGACCCTTCTCCGCCAGGTCCTCCGGAGCGGCATAGAGGCGGCCGATGAACTCCTTGGCCACCACGAACACCTGCCCGGTCCTCGGGTGCACCAGCAACGACTCCGCGTCGTGCGGGCCGTCGGGATAGACCAGGTCGTACGTCGCCGCGTCGACCTCCTGGTCGCCGCGGCCGAACGGCACCCGGGCGATCTCGATCTCGTCGCGCTTGGCCTCGTTGTCACCGATGTCGCCGACGTAGACCTCGCCGTCGCCGACGGGGGCCAGCGCCTCGATGTCGCGGGCATCACCCTGCCAGCGCGTGACACCGACGGTGTCGCCCGTGGCGGGGTCGACCGTGAAGATCCGGTTGCTGTCGCCCGAGTCGTTGACGGTCACCACCAGGTCGTCACGCGCGACCAGTCCGCTCGACTCGACGATGGCGGGATCGGTGTAGCTGAACACGACGGTCCCCGGCACGGGCTCGCTCGCCGCGCCCGGCGTCAGGAAGCCGATGCCGAAGGGCACGGGCAGCAGGAGGAGCAGCAACTTCTCCATGCGGGTCAGCCCTCGTGCGCGGGGCCGTGCCCGAGCAGCTCGCCGAGGCGCGGCTGGATCGCCCAGGTGGCCACCAGGTCGTCGTACTCCTCGACGGCGGAGCCCTTGCTCTTCGCATCGCCCGTGCGGATCGCCCGCAGCAGGGTGTTGCGCGGGGTGTGCTGGCTGTCGACGAACTCCATCACGTCGACCCGGTAGCCGTGCTGGCGCAGCAGCAGCGACCGCAGCGCGTCGGTGAGGGTGTCGGCGAACCGTTCGCGCAGGATGCCGTCGCGGACCAAGGCGGAGTACGGCGCCGGGGCGGGCGTACGACGGAGCTGGGCCGCGATGTCGTGGTGGCAGCAGGGTGCGGCGAGCACGAGCGGCGCCTGCCAGGCGACGGCCCGCGCGAGGGCGTCGTCGGTGGCGTTGTCGCAGGCATGCAGCGCGAGCACGACATCGGGCGGCGTCATGAGCTCCACGTCCCCGATGGTGCCGGCGACGAACTCCGCGTCGATGCCGAGCCTGGCGGCGACCGACGCGTTGTGGTCGCGGGACTGTTCCTTCACGTCGACGCCGGTCAACCGGACCGGCAGGCCGCTGCGGCCCGACAGCATGCGGTGCGCGGCGAAGGTGAGGTAGCCGTTGCCGCAGCCGAGGTCGACGACGTGCAGCGGCTTCTCCTCGTTCGGCTTGCGGAGGTGCCCCTTCGCGCGGGCATCGGCGACCGAGCGATCCAGGATCCGCAGGAAGTCCTCGACCTGGCGGTACTTCGCCATCCGGCTGGGCTTGATCCGGCCCTGCCCGTCGGTCATCCCGAGCGCCGCGAAGACCGGGTCGTCGGCCGGGAGCATCCGCTCCTTGGCGCGGTCGTGGCTGTGGTCCACCGTGTCGGCGGTCGAGGCCCGCTCGTGCAGGGCGGCGTCGCCCTTCTTCGTGACGCGCAGGGTCAGCTCGTGCTCGGTGGTCTCGACGGTCCAGTTGCCGAAGGGCTCCGCCAGCAGGGTGATCACCGCGGAGCGGGCGGCCTCGCCGGCGAGGTGGTTCGCGGTGTGGGCCTGCGTGGCGTCGTACCGCACGATCTGGAGGCTGCGGCCGGCCTTGAGGTCCACCCAGCGCAGCTCGACGCGGCGCCACGGCGGCACCGCCGTACGACGGCGTCCCGAACCGACCGCCCGGATCAGGCGCTCGGACAGCAGGTCCTCCGCGACCCGGGCCAGCCCGCTCTCGAGGGACTCGGTCGTGCTGCTCACAACGCCGCCAGCACCACGATCAGCAACAGGATCACCAGCGCGGCCGGAATGATGAGTCGACGGTGGCGCGGGTTCACCCACCGATCGTAGAGGGGCGAGCCCCTCAGAGCCTCACCAGTGCGACAGGGAGGACCGGATGATGCCGGCCAAGTCCTCGCCGGTGACGTCCTTGGGGGCGGTCGCGAGCAGGCGCTGCTGCTGCAGGGCACCGTCCACCAGGTTGTCGACGTCGCCCTCCCCGTAGCCCACCTCGGCCAGTCCGTTGGGGATCCCGATGTCCTGCATCAGGCGGGCGAGGACGGCCGGGAGCACCTCGGGGCCGTTGCCCTCGGCGGCCGGGTCGAGCAGCCGCGCCGCCCGCAGGTGACGCTCCGGCGCCGCGTCGAACGTGAAGCGGAAGGCCTCGGGAGCGGTCAGCGAGACGGCCATCCCGTGCGGCACCATCGGCTCGTGGTCCGGGTAGTCCGCCGGCCGGAAGTCCCGCACCCGACCAGCGATCGGGTAGGCGTTGGCGTGCGGGATGTGGACTCCGGCGTTGCCGAACCCCAGGCCTGCGAAGGTCGCGGCGAGGGCCATCTGGTCGGCGGCACCGGCCGCGTCCGCACCTTCCAGGTCCCGTCGTACGGCGGCCCGGAACGCCGTGGCCAACAAGCCCAGCGCCCGTTCGGACCACAGGTCCGCGATCGGGTTGGACCCGCAGTAGGGCACCCGCAGCTCGGGCCGCTTGGCCTCGAAGTCGCCGTACCAGCGGGCGGTGTAGCTCTCGAGCGCGTGGCACAGGATGTCCATCCCTGCCGCCGCGACGACGCCGGCCGGCTGCGTGGCGGAGAACGTCGGGTCGACGACCGCGAGCTTCGGGCGCAGCGCCGCATGGCTGATCCCGGTCTTCACCTTCAGCGCCAGCACGTCCATCACGCAGATCGTGGTGGACTCGCTGCCGGTGCCGGTCGTCGTGGGCACGGCCACCAGCGGCAGCACCGGCTGCTCGGGCGCGCGGGCCTTGCCGACGGGGGCGTTGACGTAGTCCATCAGCTCGCCGGGGTTCGTGACGAGAAGCGCGACCGCCTTCGCCGTGTCGATCGCGGACCCGCCGCCCACCGCCACGACCGCGTCGAACGGCCCCTCGGAGCGGGCGAACGCCACGGCCTCCTCGAGCGACACGTCGGTCGGCTCCACCCGGGCCCCGTCGAAGATGACGACTTCGAGGCCGTGGCCACGCAGCGACTCGGCCACGGTGTCGGGGTGTCCGGCAGCGGCCACCCCCGGATCCGTCACCAGCAGGACCCGCTTCGCGCCCCAGCCGCGGACGTCGTACCCGATCTCGGCGGCGGCGCCGCGGCCGAACTTCAGCGCCGGCGCGGCGTAGGTGAAGATCTCTTCGCGGTGGTGGAGGTTCTCGAAGTTCACCTGTGCACGGTAGGGCATCTCAGCCCGGGCGCGGGAACGACATCGGCCCCAGCTCCGCGACGATCCGGTCGACGAAGTAGGCGACGCCGGCCGCAGCGGGGTGCACGCCGTCGGTACCGATGTAGCGGTCCTGGTTGCCGTCACCCTTCGGGTTCACGATCGAACCCGTGCCGGTGAACCACCGGTCGGTGTAGGGATCGATGAACCCGACGACGTTCTGGTGGCGGCCCACCGTGGCGGCGAGGTTCGCCGTCATCGCGCGGGCCCGGGCATCCCAGTAGGGCGTCTGCCAGATCCCCAGCGGCTCGATGCCCACGAGCACGACCGGGAGGTCCGGGCGGATCCGTGCGACATCGGTGAGGAACCTGTTGACGGCCTCCGCGTGTGCCGTCGCCGAGTACGACGGCGCGGACGCGTCGTTGATCGACCCGTTCACCAGCAGCACGTCGATGGGCGCCCGCGCGATCGCGTCCAGCCGTCGCGCCGAACCGAAGACGCCGGGTTGGTACTCCCCGTACGTCGGACTGGAGGAGGGCGACAGGTAGCCGGTGCCGGCCTCGGCCAGGTTCCACACCCGGAAGCCGGTCCGGGTGCCCAGCATCGGCGCGGCGGCCCGGCTGTGGCAGAGAGCCTCGGCGCAGAGGTCGAAGAAGGAGTCCGACAGCACCCCCACGGTCAGGGGCGGCGTGGCTGCCCTGACCACCACGTTGTCGGCGGCGGGAGCATCGACGCCGGTGAAGACCAAGGGACCGGCGAAGCGGACGGTGACGGTCTTCCGCTCGGGCAGCTCGATGGTGATCCAGTTGGGTGCGTACCCCGTGGTCGGGCTCTGGCTGGGGATCGGCTGCGCGGCGACGGGTCGCCCGTCGATCCACACCATCGCGTCCATCGTGCGGGTGCCCTGGTAGGCGATCGCGAAGCGCTTGGCGGTGACGGTGAAGCTGACGTCGGCGTTCTTGACCGACGCGTTCGTACCGGGATACTCCGCCCCGGTGCTCGCCCTGGCCCAGTCCTGTGAGTAGGCGATGCTGGCCACGGTGAAGGCCGGCTTGGGCGTCAGGGAGTGGGTGAACGCGCCCGGCGCGTCCCAACGGGTCCGGACCGTGGTGCCCCAGGCGGGCGCGACGAGCCCCGCGGTGTGCCGGACCTGTGTCGTCGGCCACGGGCTGTCGGAGGCAGGCACCATCAGTTCGGCGAACGTGGTCCGGGGTTGCGTCACGGCCGGCACGGGCAGCGCCGCACTGACCACGTCAGCAGCCGCGACGCCGGGCGCCTCGGCGTGGACGGCGACCGTCAGCGCCCGCGCCGCGTCGTCCCCCGCGACGACGTACGTGCTCGCGGTGGCACCGGTGATGGGCTGGCCGTTGCGGCGCCACTGGTAGGTCGTCGAGGTGGGCGCCGGGCTCCAGCCCGCGAACTCGACGTGCAGCTCCGCTCCGACGGCAGCCCGGCCGACGATCTCCGGAGGCGGCCCCGAGAACGTGCCCGGCACCACCTGCCCGGTGGGACGGCTGTCGCGGTAGGTCGGTGTGGTCGCCGACGGCGGGAACCCGATGGCCGTCGCCGTCAGGCGACGGCCCAGGTCCTCGGCCCTGACCGTGTACGACGACCCGCTGGCGCCGGTCCAGACGCCGTCGCGGTTCCACCGGAACCCGACACTGGCCGGCGTGGGCGTCCAGGCACCGACACTGGCCCGCAACACGGAGCCGACGGTGTGGCTGCCCGTGACGGTCGGCAGGGTGACCGTCGTGAACGGCGGGTTGCCCGGCCCGAGCACGAAGAAGCCGAACGGGTCCGAGGTGACGGCCGACCGGTCCCCGGCGGCCGGCCGGAGCGCCCGCAGGTAGAAATATCCGCCGCGGTCGTAGGGGGCAGTGGTCAGCGGGACAGTGGCGAACCAGGTGGTCCCGTCGGTCGTGACGGTGGCCGTCACCGGTCGCCACTCCTGGCCCGACAGCCGTCCCTGGACCACCTGGGGCATGGCGTCGATCGGCGCCTGGCCCCACAGGACCACCTCGCCGCCGGCCTGCGGGAGCACCGTCAGCGACCCGATCGTGATCGAGGGGGCAGCGGTCGCTGGGCCGGCCAGGGCCGCCAACGAGGTCGCACAACCGAGGACGACGACGAGCAGGGCCCGACTGATGAACCGCACAAAGATCTCCGATCCCCTCCCCAAGGGGCACCCGAGAGCCGCGACGCTAGCAGGTCAGGCGTCGCCTGCGGCGGCGATCGCCGCACGTACCGATCCGTAGACCTTCAACGTCCCGGCCTCGATGTCGGCCAGCGGCACCCAGGCCACCGCGTCCGTCGTACCGCCCTGTTCGACGACCCGGGGCTCCCCGGCGCCGACCGTGGCGCGGTAGATGATCCCGATCGCGTGGAAGTCCTCGGCGCGACCGTTGGGCGCCGTACCCGTGAAGTGGTGGTCGAGCACCGTCAGCAGGTCGTCCGCCTCACCCTCGAGCCCGCACTCCTCCCACAGCTCGCGACGCACGGTGTCGCTCGGCGTCTCGCCGTGGTCGATCCCGCCACCGGGCAGGTGCCAGGTCCCCGGATCGGGCGCGAGGTCGGACGTACGGGTCAACAGGATCGCGCCGTCGCGGACGACGTAGGCGTAGGCGGCGGCGCGCTGCCGCTGCCTGATCCGGTACGACGACAGGGCTTCGTTCACGAGCCCGACCGTCGGCACGGTGCCGTCCAGCACCTCGGCGATCGGCTTCCATGCCGCCTCGGCGGTCGAGCCGTCGACCTCGGTGACCCGGGGCTTCGGCGAGTCCGCCGGCACCCAGCCTTCGTAGACGATCCGCACCGAGTGGGCGTCGACGCGGCGACCGCGGCGCCAGGAGTCGGCGACGTGCAGGGAGAAGACGTGCGCGGTGAGGTCGACCTCGGCCCGCAACCCGGTCTCCTCGTAGACCTCGCGGACCACTGCGTCCCGTGGGTCCTCGCCGTGGTCGACGCCGCCACCGGGCAACGACCAGAGCTCCTTCGTGGTGACCTTCTCCGAGAGCCGCGAGAGCAGGATCTGGTCGTCGCGGACGATCACGGCGTAGGCCGCCAACCGTTGCACCCGCTGACCCATGTCCACCACCCTAGCCACCGCCGACTTGGGGTTTGTCACCGCCGACTTGGGGTTTGTCACCGCCGAGGCGTCGACAACGCACAACTCGGGGGTGACAAACCCCAACTCGCGCTCAGGAGAAGGGGGGACGTGCGTCGCGGGCGAGCGAACGACGGCCGGCCCAACGCCAGACACGCGCGGAACGGTCGCGGTCCTCGTCGGTCACCAGGTTGCCCATCCAGCGCAGCGCCAGGGTCATCAGCAGGTCCGAGCGCATCCCGATCGGGCCGAGCGCGGGGAGCAGGCGTGGGACGGTCACCAGGCCCGCGAGACGGCGCGCGACGGAGAAGGACTCGCCGTAGTGCTCACGCAGCAGCGCCGGCCAGGCCTGGCTGAGGTCGATGTCGGGCGTGTCGGCCAGCAGGTCGGCGATCACCCGGCCGGTCTCGAGGCCGTAGTCGATGCCTTCACCGTTGAGCGGGTTCACGCAGGCGGCGGCGTCGCCGATCAGGGCCCAGTTGCGACCGGCGACGTTCGACACCGCGCCACCCATCGGCAGCAGGGCCGACGTCGGGGCGCGCAGCTCCTCGCCGAGTCCGAACTCCTGACGGAGGCGGTCGGCGTACAGCTTCATCAGCGGCTTGATCGCCACGTCGGTCGGGCGCTTGGCGGTGGCCAGGGTGCCGGCGCCGAGGTTCACCTCGCCGCTCTCCTTGCCGAGCGGGAAGATCCAGCCGTAGCCGGACAGGATCTCGTCCTGCTCGCCACGGAGCTCCAGGTGCGAGCTGATCCACGGGTCGTCGGAGCGGGTCGACGTCACGTACGCGCGTCCCGCGACGCCGTAGACCGTGTCGCGGTGCCATTCACGGCCCAGGACCTTGCCGAGGGGCGAGCGCACGCCGTCAGCGACCACGAGGCGCTTGCAGGCGACCTCGAAGGTGTTGTCGGTTGTTGAGGTGCGAGCTTGCGAGCCTCGAAACACGACCGCAGCAACCCGGTCCCCGTCCATGCGTACGTCGACCGCGCGGGCGCCGTCCAGGGCAGTGGCACCGGACTTCAGGGCCGTGGTGCGCAGGTGGTCGTCGAGCTCGGTGCGGGCCACCGCGCTCCCCCAGTCGGGGAGGTTGCCGCCCGGCCACGGAAGGTGCAGGGTCTGGCCGAAGCCGTGTGCCCGCAGGCCCTGGTTGACGGTGTGCGAGCGCACCCAGTCGCGCAGGCCGAGCCGGTCCAGCTCGCCGATCGCGCGCGGCGTCAGGCCGTCGCCGCAGGTCTTGTCGCGCGGGAAGATCGCGGCGTCCGCGAGGAGGACGTCGGCACCCGAACGAGCGGCCCAGGCGGCCGCAGCCGATCCGGCCGGGCCGGCGCCCACGACGAGGACGTCGGTGCTCATCGGGGTGTTGTCGCTCACCCCCCGATTGTCTCAGGAGCCGGCGGCACCGGGCCCCACGGGTCCGTCAGGCGTCCAGCAGGCCGGCCGCACGGAAGGCACGGTCGTAGATCTCGCGGATCACGTCCTGCTTCCTGGCGTTGTACTGCATGGTGTGCTCGCCCGCAGCGTTCGCCGCCGCGGCCGCCGCGGTCTTGGCATCGCGATAGCGAGCGAGGTCGTCAGGATTGCCCCGCAACCAGTCCCGGAACAACCGGTGCCGGACCGGCTCGGGGGCCGCCGGACCGAAGACGTGCAGGTTGCAGAACGGGTCCTGGTGCCGCAGCATCCGGTGCTCCCACGACCACGGCTCGCGCACCCGCAGCACGAAGCCCGCAGCCACCAGTGCCGGCACGTAGTCCGCCTCGCGCGCCGGGTCCGCCACGACGAGGTCCACGTCGATGATCGGCTTCGCAGGAAGACCGACCACGGACGTCGACCCGACATGCTCGACCTGCAGCGCCCGCCACCCGAGCGCCCCACGGACCAGCGCGGCGAGCCGCTCGAAGTCACCCGGCCACCGGTCGTCGTACGACGCCAGGGAGATGCCGGTCTCCGGAGCCGCCCCATCCACCCACGGATCCGCGCCCGACGGCGCCGGCGGCGAAGTGAAGTCCGTGATCTCCGAGGGCAAAGGCATCAGGTGATGCTAACCGGGCACCTGGGCGCCTTCGGCGCAGGACGACACACCGTCTCCGGCTTAGGAGCCGGTGTGTCGGCAGGCGCCGAAGGCGCCCAACCCGGCACAACCGAAACCCCGGAAAACGGCACGAGGCCCTCCCGAGCGAACTCGGAAGGGCCTCGATGCTGGTGCGATCAGCTCTGGTAGGAACCAAAGTCGAAGTCGTCGAGGGCGACAGCCTGGCCCCCGGCGTTGCCGAACTCGTAGTCGTACGACTCGTAGCCCGTGACGGCGTACGCCGCGGCGCGCGCCTCCTCGGTCGGCTCGACACGGATGTTGCGGTAGCGCTCCAGACCGGTACCGGCCGGGATCAGCTTTCCGATGATCACGTTCTCCTTCAGGCCACGCAGGCTGTCGGAGCGGCCGTTGATCGCGGCGTCGGTGAGCACCCGGGTGGTCTCCTGGAAGGAGGCCGCCGACAGCCACGACTCGGTCGCGAGCGACGCCTTCGTGATCCCCATCAGCTCCGGACGACCCGAGGCCGGCTTGCCGCCCTCGGAGACGACGCGACGGTTCTCGGTCTCGAACTTCGCGCGGTCCACCAGGTCCGAGGGGAGCAGGTTGGTCTCGCCCGACTCGAGCACCGTGACCCGGCGCAGCATCTGCCGCACGATGATCTCGATGTGCTTGTCGTGGATCGACACACCCTGGCTCCGGTAGACCTCCTGGACCTCGTCGACGAGGTGCTGCTGCGTACGGCGAACGCCGAGGATGCGGAGCACCTCCTTCGGGTCAGGCGTACCGACCGTGAGGGGCTGGCCGACCTCGATGTGGTCGCCATCGGCAACGAGCAGGCGCGAGCGACGGCTCACGACGTACTCGATGACGTCGGCGCCGTCATCGGGGGTGACCAGGACCTTGCGGGTCTTGTCGGTGTCCTCGATCTCCACACGGCCGGCGGCCTCGGAGATGTGGGTGACACCCTTGGGGGTACGCGCTTCGAACAGCTCGACGACGCGGGGAAGACCCTGCGTGATGTCGCTGGCCGAGGCCACACCACCGGTGTGGAAGGTACGCATCGTCAGCTGCGTGCCGGGCTCACCGATCGACTGGGCCGCGATGATGCCGACGGCCTCTCCGATGTCGACGAGCTTGCCGGTGGCCAGCGAACGGCCGTAGCACTTGGCGCAGGTACCGGTCTTGGCGTCACACGTCAGGACCGAGCGAACCACGACGGTCTCGACGCCGGCCGCGATCAGCTCGGCGATCTTGACGTCACCCAGGTCGTCGCCGGCCGCGGCGAGGACCTCGCCGGTGGTCGGGTGGGCGATCTCGGTGGCCGCGCTCCGGGCGTAGGCAGCGGTTTCGGCGTTGTCGTCCTTGACGACCACGCCGTCCTCGTTGCGCACACCGATGGTCTTCGGCAGACCACGCTCGGTGCCACAGTCGTCCTCACGGATGATGACGTCCTGCGACACGTCGACCAGACGACGCGTGAGGTAACCCGAGTCGGCCGTCCGCAGCGCGGTGTCGGCAAGACCCTTGCGGGCACCGTGCGTGGAGATGAAGTACTCCAGGACCGACAGGCCCTCGCGGAAGTTGGCCTTGATCGGGCGCGGGATGATCTCGCCCTTCGGGTTGGCCACCAGACCACGCATGGCACCGACCTGGCGGATCTGGTTGAAGTTACCGGATGCGCCCGAGTAGACCTGCATGTAGATCGGGTTCGACGGCTGGGACTTGAAGGCGTCCTCCATCGCGTCTCCGACCTTCTTGCCGGCCTCGGTCCAGATCTCGATGAGCTCCTGACGACGCTCGTCGTCGGTCACCAGACCGCGCTCGAACTGCGTCTGGATCTTTGCGGCCTTCTCCTCGAAGACCGACAGGATCTCGATCTTGTTGTCCGGCGTCACGACGTCGTCGATCGAGACGGTCACTCCGGAGCGGGTCGCCCAGTGGAAGCCGGTGTCCTTCAGGGCGTCCAGCGAGGCAGCCACCTCGACCTTGCCGTAGCGCTCGGCGAGGTCGTTGACGATCGAGCCGAGGCGCTTCTTGCCAACCTCCTCGTTCACGTACGGGTAGTCGGCCGGCAGCGTGTCGTTGAAGAGCGTGCGGCCCAGCGTGGTCTCGAGCAGGACGCGCTCGCCCGGCTCCACACCGTCGGTGAGACGGATCCGGATCATGCTCTGCAGCGCGATCTCGTTGCGGTCGTAGGCCATGATCGCCTCGGCCTGCGAGGAGAACACCCGGCCTTCGCCCACGGAACCGGGACGCTCGGTCGTCATGAAGAACAGGCCGATGATCATGTCCTGGGTAGGCATGGTCACCGGACGGCCGTCCGACGGCTTCAGGATGTTGTTGGTCGAGAGCATCAGGATCCGCGCCTCGGCCTGGGCCTCGGCCGACAGCGGCAGGTGCACCGCCATCTGGTCGCCGTCGAAGTCCGCGTTGAACGCGGTGCAGACGAGCGGGTGGATCTGGATGGCCTTGCCCTCGATCAGCTGGGGCTCGAACGCCTGGATGCCGAGACGGTGCAGCGTGGGCGCACGGTTCAGCAGCACGGGGTGCTCGGTGATGACCTCTTCGAGGACGTCCCACACGACCGGGCGGCCGCGCTCGACCATCCGCTTGGCGGACTTGATGTTCTGCGCGTGCGAGAGGTCCACGAGCCGCTTCATGACGAAGGGCTTGAAGAGCTCGAGCGCCATCTGCTTGGGCAGACCGCACTGGTGCAGCTTGAGCTGCGGACCCGACACGATGACCGAACGGCCCGAGTAGTCGACGCGCTTTCCGAGCAGGTTCTGACGGAAACGACCCTGCTTGCCCTTGAGCATGTCGGACAGCGACTTCAGCGGCCGGTTGCCCGGGCCGGTGACGGGACGCCCACGGCGACCGTTGTCGAACAGCGAGTCGACGGCCTCCTGGAGCATCCGCTTCTCGTTGTTGACGATGATCTCCGGCGCGCCGAGGTCCAGGAGCCGCTTGAGGCGGTTGTTCCGGTTGATGACGCGACGGTAGAGGTCGTTGAGGTCGGAGGTCGCGAAGCGACCACCGTCGAGCTGCACCATCGGGCGCAGGTCCGGCGGGATGACCGGAACGGCGTCGAGGACCATGCCCTCAGGCTTGTTGCCGGTCTTGCGGAACGCGTCGACGACCTTGAGGCGCTTGAGCGCGCGAACCTTGCGCTGGCCCTTGCCGGTGGCGATGGTCTCGCGCAGCGACTCGACCTCGGCCTCGATGTCGAAGCTCTGCAGGCGCTTCTGGATCGCCGTGGCGCCCATGTGGCCCTCGAAGTACTTGCCGAACCAGTTCTTCATCTCGCGGTAGAGGACCTCGTCACCCATGAGGTCCTGCACCTTGAGGGTCTTGAACGTGCTCCAGACCTCGTCGAGGCGGTCCAGCTCGCGCTGGGCGCGGTCACGGAGCTGCTTGAGCTCGCGCTCGGCACCGTCACGCACCTTGCGGCGCTGGTCGGCCTTGGCACCCTCGGCCTCGAGGGCAGCAATGTCCTCTTCGAGCTTCTTGGTGCGGTCCTCGAGACCCGAGTCGCGACGCTTCTCGATGTTCTGGCGCTGCAGACCGATCTTGGTCTCCAGGTCAGGCAGGTCCTTGTGGCGCGCGTCCTCGTCGACCGAGGTGATCATGTAGGCCGCGAAGTAGATGACCTTCTCGAGGTCCTTCGGAGCCAGGTCGAGCAGGTAGCCCAGGCGGCTCGGCACACCCTTGAAGTACCAGATGTGGGTGACCGGGGCGGCGAGCTCGATGTGGCCCATCCGCTCGCGGCGAACCTTGGAACGGGTCACCTCGACGCCGCAGCGCTCACAGATGATGCCCTTGAAGCGCACGCGCTTGTACTTGCCGCAGTAGCACTCCCAGTCCCGGGTGGGACCGAAGATCTTTTCACAGAAGAGGCCGTCACGCTCGGGCTTGAGCGTGCGGTAGTTGATGGTCTCCGGCTTCTTGACCTCGCCGTGGCTCCACGTACGGATGTCGTCCGCGGTGGCCAGGCCGATCTTGAGCTGGTCGAAGAAGTTCACGTCGAGCACGATGGCTGCTGTCCTTCGTTAGTTCTGGTGCAAATGAGGCTGGGAGGACTGAGGGGGTACGGCGGCCGGGTCCGGCCGCCGTACCGATGACTCAGACTTCTTCGACGGAGCTGGGCTCGCGACGGGAAAGGTCGATGCCGAGCTCTTCGGCCGCGCGGAAGACGTCTTCCTCGGCGTCCTTCAACGAGATGGTGGAGCCGTCCTGCGACAGCACCTCCACGTTGAGGCAGAGCGACTGCATCTCCTTGACGAGAACCTTGAACGACTCGGGGATACCGGAGTCGGGGATGTTCTCGCCCTTCACGATGGCTTCGTACACCTTCACGCGGCCCGGCACGTCGTCGGACTTGATCGTGAGCAGCTCCTGCAGGGCGTAGGCGGCGCCGTACGCCTCCATTGCCCAGACCTCCATCTCGCCGAACCGCTGGCCACCGAACTGGGCCTTACCGCCCAGGGGCTGCTGCGTGATCATCGAGTAGGGGCCCGTGGAGCGAGCGTGGATCTTGTCGTCGACCAGGTGGTGGAGCTTGAGGATGTACATGTAGCCCACCGACACCGGCTCCTTGTACGGCTCGCCGGAGCGACCGTCGAAGAGGCTGGCCTTGCCCGTCTCGTCGATCAGGCGCTTGCCGTCACGGTTGAGCGTGGTGGCACCGAGGAGGCCGATGATCTCGTCCTCACGGGCACCGTCGAAGACCGGCGTGGCGACCTTCGTGTTCGGGCCGGTCTTGTCGACACCGATCGAGATGAGCCGCTGCTTCCAGTCGGCGTTCTCCGGGTCACCGGACAGGTTGATGTCCCAACCCTGCTTGCCGAGCCAGCCGAGGTGGAGCTCGAGGATCTGGCCGATGTTCATCCGTCGCGGGACACCGAGGGGGTTCAGCACGACGTCGACCGGGGTGCCGTCCTCCATGAACGGCATGTCCTCGATCGGCAGGATCTTCGCGATGACACCCTTGTTGCCGTGACGGCCGGCGAGCTTGTCACCCACCGAGATCTTGCGCTTCTGCGCGACGTAGACCCGAACCAGCTGGTTGACGCCCGGCGGCAGCTCGTCGCCCTCTTCGCGGTCGAAGACCCGAACGCCGATGACCGTGCCGGTCTCGCCGTGCGGAACCTTCATCGAGGTGTCGCGCACCTCGCGCGCCTTCTCACCGAAGATCGCGCGGAGCAGCCGCTCCTCCGGGGTCAGCTCGGTCTCGCCCTTGGGCGTGACCTTGCCGACCAGGAGGTCGCCGTCGCGGACCTCGGCGCCGATGCGGATGATGCCCCGCTCGTCGAGGTCAGCAAGCATTTCCTCGCTGATGTTGGGGATGTCGCGGGTGATCTCCTCCGGCCCGAGCTTGGTGTCGCGGGCGTCGACCTCGTGCTCCTCGATGTGGATCGAGGTGAGGACGTCTTCCTGCACCAGGCGCTGGCTGAGGATGATCGCGTCCTCGTAGTTGTGGCCTTCCCACGGCATGAACGCCACGAGCAGGTTGGTGCCGAGGGCCATCTCCGCGTTGTCCGTGCAGGGACCGTCAGCGATCGGCGAGCCGACCTCGAGGCGGTCGCCCACCTCGACCAGCGGGCGCTGGTTGATGCAGGTGCCCTGGTTGGAGCGCTTGAACTTGGCGAGGCGGTACGAGGAGTACGAGCCGTCGTCGTTCATGGTCTCGACGAGGTCGGCCGAGACCGACTTCACGACACCGGCAGCGGTGGCGACGACGACGTCGCCGGCGTCCACAGCGGCACGGAACTCGATGCCGGTTCCGACGATCGGGCTGTCGCTGCGGATCAGCGGAACGGCCTGACGCTGCATGTTGGCGCCCATGAGCGCGCGGTTGGCGTCGTCGTGCTCGAGGAACGGGATCAACGCGGTCGCGACCGACACCATCTGGCGAGGCGAGACGTCCATGTAGTCGACGTCGTCGGCCAGGACCTCGGAGACCTCACCACGGCGCTGGCGAACCAGCACGCGCTCCTCGGCGAATCGACCGTTCTTGTCGAGCGCAGCGTTGGCCTGCGCGATGACGTAGCGGTCCTCGTCGTCGGCGGTGAGGTAGTCGATCTTGTCGGTGACCTTGCCGTTCTCGACCTTGCGGTACGGCGTCTCCACGAAGCCGAACGGGTTGATCCGTCCGTAGGAGGCGAGCGAACCGATCAGACCGATGTTCGGGCCTTCAGGGGTCTCGATCGGGCACATGCGGCCGTAGTGCGACGGGTGGACGTCACGGACCTCCATGCCGGCGCGGTCACGGGACAGACCACCCGGGCCGAGCGCGGACAGGCGACGCTTGTGCGTCAGGCCGGCGATCGGGTTGGTCTGGTCCATGAACTGCGAGAGCTGCGAGGTTCCGAAGAACTCCTTCAGCGCCGCGACCACGGGACGGATGTTGATCAGGGACTGCGGCGTGATGGCCTCGACGTCCTGGGTCGTCATCCGCTCACGGACCACACGCTCCATGCGCGCCAGACCGGTGCGGAGCTGGTTCTGGATCAGCTCGCCCACGGTGCGCATGCGGCGGTTGCCGAAGTGGTCGATGTCGTCGGAGCTGATCTCCAGCGTGCCCTGGGCCGACGCCATGTCGGCGCGACCGTCGTGCAGCGCCACGATGTAGCGGATCGTCGCGACCATGTCGGAGATCGTCATCGTCTGCTGGTCGAACGCCAGCTCCTGGCCCAGCTTCTTGTTGATCTTGTAGCGACCAACCTTCGCCAGGTCGTAACGCTTGGGGTTGAAGTAGTAGTTCTTCAACAGCGTCAGCGCGGCCTCACGCGTCGGCGGTTCGCCGGGACGGAGCTTGCGGTAGATGTCGAGCAGCGCGTCGTCGGGTCCGGACGTGTTGTCCTTCTCCTCGGTCAGCTGGATCGACTCGAAGCTGCGCAGGTCGGCCATGACGGCCTCGTAGTCGTACTCCTCGCCGGTGTCCTCGGCGACGGCCTGCAGGGCCTTGAGCAGCACGGTGACGTTCTGCTTGCGCTTGCGGTCCAGGCGTACGCCGACCATGTCGCGCTTGTCGATCTCGAACTCGAGCCAGGCGCCACGGCTCGGGATGAGCTTGGCGGTGTAGATGTCCTTGTCGGACGTCTTGTCGGCCGTGCGCTCGAAGTAGACACCGGGCGAACGGACCAGCTGCGAGACGACGACACGCTCGGTGCCGTTGATCACGAAGGTGCCCTTGGGCGTCATGAGCGGGAAGTCGCCCATGAAGACCGTCTGGCCCTTGATCTCACCGGTTTCGTTGTTGGTGAACTCGGCGGAGACGTAGAGCGGGGCGGAGTAGGTGAGGTCCTTCTCCTTGCACTCGTCGACCGTGTACTTGGGGTCGTAGAAGACCGGGTTCTCGAACGAGAGGGACATCGTCTCGGAGAAGTCCTCGATCGGGGAGATCTCCTCGAAGATCTCCTCGAGTCCAGACTTGTCGGAGGCGTCCTCGCCGCCAGCACGGCGGGCCTCGATCCGAGCCTTGTGGGCCTCGTTGCCGATCAGCCAGTCGAAGCTGTCGGTCTGCAAAGAAAGAAGCTGCGGAAGTGCCAGCGGCTCCGAGATCTTCGCGAAAGAGATGCGGGACTTACCGGGGGTGGTGCGCGCGGCCAAGAGTTGTCCTTCGACGGTTCGACTCTTCGATTACGCCGTCCCACCACACAACGGCCACCGGGCAGGCCGAAGCGCATCTGAGGGCAGGCGCAAGGACCCACGGTACACGAATTGGGAGCGCTCAACAATACCGGCTGCGCAACTTCACACAGTCGAGGAGCGGCCACCGCCAGCGTGCACGGGAAACCGGTGCGCCGATCATGCTTCGCGAGCGCCCGATCGTCAAGCGTCCCCGCCGTCGTACGCCTGCAACAGGCGGACAAACAAGTGAGGTGGGATCAGCCGCAGGAGTCGTCGGTGCACAGGTCGTCGAGCAGCCAGCGACCGTCGTCGCCACCCTCGCGCACCAGGGACATCGTGGCCCACATGTGCAGCACGAACGGCTCGGCTGCCTTCTTCTCGACGTACTGGTCGATGAAGACGACGACCGTGGCGCGCTTCCCGGCCGGATCCACCCGGGTCAGGGCGGTGCCCGTCGGGGTCGCCTCGACCACGATCTCCTGCGCCTGGGCTTCCTTGGTCAGCTCCGGCCAGGCGGCGGACTGCTTCTCGGCCATCCGGGGCGTGAGGAAGCCCTTGAGGCGCGCGAGGTCCTCGTCCATCGTCTTGTGGTTGTACGACAGCACCGGGGTGACCATCTGCTCGGCGGCGCTCTCGACCGCCAGGGTGGCCTTGTCCTGGGCCTGGCTGCGCTCGGCGACGTCCTTGGGGGACTCGTCGGCACGGACGCCGGGCAGGGTGAACGTCCCGATGGCCAGCAGCACGGCCAGCGCCGCCGCCACGCCGACACCGATCAGCGTCGACCTGCCAGGACCCTCCGACGAAGCGCGCGGCTCGGCGGCCGGCTTCGCGGGCTCGTCGGTCTTGTCGGGCTCGTCGGTCTTGTCGGGCTCGTCAGCCTTCTCGCTCTTGGCAGCAGGCGCCGGCTCGGCCGGATCGTCGACCTTCGCACCGGCCTCGGCTTCGGCCTCGGCTTCGGCCTCGGCTTCGAGGCGGGCCTCGGCCAGCCCGGCGTCGTACGACGCCCGCTTGTCCTCGTCGAGCAGCACACCGGCCGCGTCGTTGTAGGCACGGAACCGGCGGTCGCTCGGGTCGAGGTCGGCGATCGCGACCTTCCAGGCGGCGCGGATCTCGTCAGCCGTGGCCGACTCGTCGACGTTCAGCAGGTCGTAGTTGTTCACGCTCATCGCTACTCCCCCGCTCCGGATTCCGATGGACTGGGATCGCCTGACGGATCCGTCGAGGGGTCAGCAGACGGGTCCGTCGACGGCTGGCCCTGCGGGATGGAGGCCTCGCCGAAGGAGGGCAGCTCGTCGTCCAGGTCGTCGAGGTCGTCGACGCGCCACTCACCGCCGGTCTTCACCAGGGACACCTGGTAGCGGAACCGCAGCGGCGCGAACTCGATGCGCTCGCCGCTGTCCTTCGGGTCCGGGTAGGAGAAGTTGACGATGCCGGCGACCAGCAGCTCGGAGGAGTCGTCGTCGATCGAGGCGACCCCGACGGCGTACACCGTGCCCTTGCGGTCGATCCCGGTGTCCTTGACGACCTCCGCGGCGTAGCCGGCGTTGTCCTTGAAGATCTTGGCGAACTTGGACGTCATCACCTCGCCGACGGCGGCGTACTCCGGCATCGTGCCGTCGCTCTCCAGCATGTCGGGGCCGTAGGTGTTGAAGCGCTGGACGAACGTACGCGCGGCCGCCAGCGCCTGCTCACGACCCTTGGCCGGGTCGGGCGCCGGGTCGATCAGCGAGTCCAGCTTGCTGGCGGGGTTGGAGCCGGCGCCCTTGTCGAGGACGAGATAGCCCACGATGCCGAGTCCGGCGACGAGCACACCCAGCAGCAACCCGAGAACGCCCCAACGGAACCGCGCATTCGGGGTGGTGCTGCGTGCCGTTGAGTTTCCTTCAGCGGTCACGCGACAAGTCCCCTAGTGGTCGAGCATCGGTTGGAGGTACAGCCACTTCCAGGAGTCTCCTCCGAGCGACGGCGGGGCAACGTTACCCCGCTTCGCAGCCGAGTCTGCCGGAGCGCCCCAAGTCACTTCGCCCGTGGCCTCGTCATAGCTGGCGACGACCGGGGACGTGCCGGTCATGTCCGGCGCGACGCGCGGCAGGTTCTGCGGACCACGCGGGTTGCTGGTCGTGATCGGTTCGTTGCAGCGCACGTTGGGCATCGGCAGGTCGCCGCGATCGGACTCGGGGTTGCGACGGTCGGTGAGATAGCCCTTGCGGCACAGCGCATGCCCGCCCGGCGTGGGCAGCTCCGCCTGGATGATCAGCCCGAAGTGCGCGTCCCAGAAGCCCGAACCACCCGCCGACTCGGCCCGCTTGCCCACGACCACCATGCCGCCGAGCACCGCAGTCGGGTAGACCACGAGCAGCTGCTTGAGCGCCGGCAGGTGCCGCACCACGACGTCATTGGTCGCCACGACGTTGGCCAGCAGCTCGCTGAGCTCCACGCCGTTCTGCTCGAGGAAGGTGCGCAGCTGGGTGGCGGCGAGCGAACCCGCGTCGATGACCTTGCGCACCGAACCGTCGGCACCCGCCAGCGCGGTCGAGAACGCCGCGAGCTGGGTCGCGAAGGTGCGCAGCGAGGACTCCGAGGCCACCTGGCCGCGCAGCACGGTGTTGCTGTCGCGAATCAGTGCCGTCGTCACGTCGAAGTTGTCACTGGCCGTCTCGATGAACGAGTTGCCGGTGTCGATGATCTTCTGCAGGTCGGGGCCGGTGCCGCCGAACGCCGCGCCCAGCTCCTGGACGGTGGTCCGCAGTGCGTCACGGTCGATGCTGCCGACGGTCGCCGACAGGTTGTCCAGCAGCACCTCGGTGGCGATGGGCGTCGCGACGTCGTCGATCTCGGAGCCGTCGACGAGATAGGGCCCGTCGTCGGTCTGCGGCTGCAGCTCGACGTACTGCTCACCGACGGCCGACTTGTTGCCGACCAGCGCGAGCGTGTCGCGGGGGATCTTGTCCCACTCCTTCTCGATCTCCAGCTCGACGTCGACGCCCTGGTCGGTGAGGACCAGGTCCCCGACCCGACCGATGCCGACGCCCCGGTAGGTGACCTCGGCGCCGGTGAAGATGCCGCCGGACTGCGGGTAGTGCGCCGTCACCGTGTAGGCACGGTCGATGACGAGGCGGTCGAGCTTGGCGTAGCGGGCTCCCACGAAGGACACACCGACGAGGGTGATCACCGCGAAGATGATCAGCTGGATCCGGGTACGACGGGTGATCACTGAGCAGCCCTCCGAGCCGTGCCGTTCGTGGTCATCGGCCCGGCGTACAAGCTCACCATGTCGGTGTCGTAGGCCTGGTCGAAGTCGCGCCACATGGCATTGGCGTCACTGGACGCGCCCGGCGCGGGCCGACCGAGGCCACCGCCCTTGAGCACGCTGCCGAGGAGGTCCTCGATCGGGTTGCTGGCCGCACCCCCGCCGCTCGCGCCGCCACTCCGCGCACCCCCGGTGAGGGCACACAACAGGTCGACGGCGTCGCAGACGTTGTCGAGGAGGTACTGGGGCAGCTTGGCGCAGGCCGTCACGTCGGGCGGCGTCTTCAGGCAGCTCTGGAGCGCCTTGGTGGCCCCGGCACAGAGGTTCTTCAGGTCGATGAGCTCATCGAGCGGCGAGTCGGGCAGCTCGTTGATCGGGATGCAGACGAGATCGGGAAGCTCCAGCGCCCCGAGGTCGAGCTGGAGGTCCACCGACAGGTTGACGTAGTCACCCATGTGGAGGTTGTCGGCGACGACGGGGTCGCGGCCGACCGCTTCGTCGATGAACGGGAACGTCAGGAAGGTGCTGAACCCGTCGACGAAGTCGTCGCCCGCCTTGGAGATCTGGGTGAGGATCGGGTCGAGCGCCCGCAGCGAGTTCACCGTGGCGGTCTGCGTGGTCTCAATGACGCGGACGCCGACGTCGCTGAGCCGGGTGAGTCCCTGCAGCATCGCCACGAGGTCCTCGCGCTGGCGGTCGAGCGAGTCGAGCGCGCTGGGGAGCTCCTCGAGAGCACTGTCGATGCTCTTCTGGTGGGTACGGGCACTGACGGCGAGACGGTTGATCGCCTCGATCGCGTTGACGATGTCGCCCTTGCGCTCGTCGAGCTGGCCGACGAGCGACGACACCTGGGTCAGGACCGACTTCGCCGAGTCCTCCCGGCCCTCGAGGGCCAGGTTGAGCTCGGCAGCGATGGTCTTCAGCTGCGCGACGCCGCCGCCGTTGAGGACCAGGCTCAGGGCACCGAGGACCTCTTCGACCTCGGGGTTGCGCCCGCCCTTCTCGATCACGTCGCCATCGGAGAGCTTGCCCGTCGCACCCGTGCTCGGCGGCGCCAGCGAGACGAACTTCTCGCCCAGCAGGCTGGTCTGGCGGATCGAGGCAACCGGGTTGTCAGGGAGGTCGAGGTCATCGCGCAGCTCGAGCGTGACGACGGCCCGATAGCCGTCGAGCTCGACGTCCTTCACCTGGCCGACCGCGACGTCGTTGACCTTCACCGACGACATCGGCACGAGGTCGAGGACGTCGTCGAACTTGACCGTCACCTGGATCGGGTTGTCGCCCGTGTCCGTGCCGCCGGGAAGCGGCAGCTGGTAGACGTCGAAGTCACAGCCGGACATCAGCACCATGCCGAGCGCAAGCGCAGCGGCGGTGCGCAGCCGGGACCGGAAGCCGGTGCTCTGGCGGGTCATCGGTCGACCTCCACGAGTCCACTGAGGGTCGGGTCGTACGGCTGGGTGTGCCAGGACCCGGTCCCGAACGGGGCACCGCGGGGCAGGACCCCACTCACGAGGTCACACACCGTGCCGCCCGGGTCGGCCCCGGAGAGGAGGGCGCACAGGACGTCCGCCGGGTTCGACGTCAGCTCGTTCACCAGGTTGCCGATGTTGGCGTTGGTGTCGAGCGTGCCGTTGCCCGGGTTGTACGTGTGGTACAGGTTCGTCAGCGCCAGCGGACCGGCCTGGAGGATCTCGTCGAGTGCCGCGCGCTGGCGGACCAGGATCTTCGCGACCCGGTTGACGTCCTTGATGTTGCGGCCCAGGACCTCGCGGTTCGTCTTGACGAAGTTGCCGACCTCGTCGAGAGCGACGCCCAGGTTGCTCAGTGCGGTCGTCAGCTCCTGGCGCTCGTCGGCGAGCAGGGACGACACGTCGCCGAGCGACTTGTTGAAGTCGCGCACCGTGGAGTCGTTGTCGGCGAGGGTCTTGATGAAGCCCTCGAGCTTCTCCGCCGACTCGAACAGGTCGTCCTTGTTGTTGTCGAGCGTCTCGCTGAACCGGCCGAAGTCCTTGATGGTCTGGTTGAACTGCTCGCCCTGGCCGCCGAAGTTCTTCGCGGTCTGCTCCAGCAGGTCGGTCAGCGCGCCGTCGCGGTTGGCGCCCTCGGGGCCGATGGCGACGGTGAGGCGGTCGATGCTGGAGAACACCTGGTCGAGCTCGAGCGGGATCGCGGTCTTGTCGACCTTGATCACGGTGTTGTCGGCCATCACGGTGCCCGACTCATAGGCAGGGGTCAGCTGGATGTAGCGGTCACCCACGACGGAGGGCAGTACGACGACGGCCTCGGCGTCCTGCGGGAGCTTCAGGTCCTCGTCGTACGTCATGACGACCTTGACCTGGGTGCCCTCCGGCACCACCTCGGTGACCTGTCCGACCGTGACGCCGAGGACCCGGACGTCGCTGCCCTCGTAGATCGACACGGCGCGCGGGAAGTAGGCGGTCACGGTCTTCGTGCCGCCTCCGCTGCCGAACAGCCAGACGAGACCGGACACGATGAGGAGTCCGATGACGGCCAGCGGGAGCCAACGGCGCAGTGCGCTCACTTCGGTGCTCATGCTCAGCTCACCGTCCCGGGCGCAGGCGGCAGGTTGAAGATGTAGGTGTCGAACCAGGGCCCGTTGCCGAGCGTGCTGGCGAAGACCCGGTAGAAGGGCGCCATCGTCTTGATCGACAACTCGAGATTGTCCTCGTTCTTCTTGATCACCTTGAGGACGGAGTCGAGGTGGTCCAGCGCCGGCTTGAGGTCGGCCCTGGTCTCGCGGATCAGGCCCGTGAGCTTGGTGCTCAACGTCGTCGTCGACACCAGCAGGCGGTGGATCTGGGCCTTGCGCAGGACCAGCGCCTTGAACAGGCTGTCCGAGTCCGCCATCAGGGCGATGATATCCTCGTCCCGGGCGTCCAGCACGGTCGAGACACGGTTCAGGTTCTTCAGCAGCGAGTTGATCTCGTCGTCGCGCGAGGCCACGACCTCGGAGAGGGCGGAGACGCCGTCGAGCGCAGCCCGGAACTCCTCGGGGGTGTTGCGGGTCAGGTCGGCCAGCGTCGTCAGCGACGCCGCGAGCTGGTCGGTGTCGATGTCGGCCGACGTCTCGGCGAGACCCGAGAACGCCTCCACGATGTCGAACGGCGACGTGGTGCGGTCCTTCGGGATCAACGCGCCCTCGGCGAGCTGGCCCTGGCCGGCCGGGGTGAGCGCGATGAACATCGATCCGAGGATCGTCTTGACCTTGATGTCGGCCCGGGTCTGGTCGCCGAACTCGGCATCGGTCTTGACCTGGAACCCGACCTTGACCGAGTTGCCGTCGAGCTCCATCGACGTCACCTGGCCGACGCGGACACCGGCGATGCGGACCTCGTCCTTGACCTTGAGCCCACCTGCTTCGGCGAAGGAGGCGTAGTAGGTGTCGCCGCCCCCGATGAGCGGGAGGTCCTGGGCACGCAGCGCGGCCACCAGCAGCAGGAGGAGCGTCGCGATGCTGACGGCACCCACGACGACGGGATTGCGTTCGCGGAAGGGGATCACTGTGCCACCTCCTTCGCCAGCGAGCAGCGCTTGGCGCTGACGCCGTACGTCGCCTTGATCGGCTTCGCGACGCCCGGCACCTTGACGGTCGCCTTGAAGTGGCACAGGTAGAAGTTGAACCACGAGCCGTACGTCGCCGTACGACCGATCTTGGTGAGCTTGATGGGCAGCACCTGCAGCGAGCGGTCGATCTCCTGGCGACTGCGGTCGAGGTTGGTCGCCACCTTCCGCAGCTCCTTGATGTCCTTGACGAGCGGGTCCTTGATGTCCGTCACGAGGGCGGCCGTCTGCACCGAGAGCTCCGAGATCGAATCGAGCGAGGACAAGATCGCCTCGCGGTCGTCGTTGAGACCACCGATCAGGCCACGGAAGCTGTCGATCAGCTGGGTCAGCTGCTCGTCACGGTCCGCGACGTGGTCCAGGACGTAGTCCAGGTTGTCGAGCAGCTCACCGATCACCTGGTCGCGGTCGGCGAGCGTCTGGGTGATCGAGGCGGTGCTCCCGAGGAGGCCCTCGACCGTTCCGCCCTCGCCCTGGAAGACCTGGACGATCTCGAACGAGAGCTTGTTGATGTCGTCGGGCGACAGCGCCTGGAAGAGCGGCTTGAAGCCGTTGAAGAGCACGGTCAGGTCGAGCGCCGGCTTGGTGCGCGCCACCGGAAGGGCATCGCCCTCGTCCAGGCGCTCTCCCCCGTTGCCCTCCTGGGTCAGCGAGATGTAGCGCTGCCCGATCAGGTTCCGGTACCGGATGCTGGCGTGCGTGGCCTGGTTCAGGACCGTGTCGGCGTCGACGTTGAAGGTGACCTTGGCGCGATCGGCCCCGAGGACCTCGATCTTCTGCACCGTGCCGACCTTGACGCCCGCGATCCGGATGTCGTCGCCCTTGTTCACGCCGGTGGCGTCGACGAACTCGGCGGCGTACTCCTTGGTGGCGCCGAACGACAGGTTGCCGATCGTGATGACCAGGACGCCGGTTGCCAGCGCCGTGGTCACCATGAAGATGACGAGACGAACGAGGTCGCCGGTCGTCCTGCGGTCGAGTCCGCGAGTGGGCATCAGCGAGCACCTCCCTGCGCCACGATGGGTCCTGCGAGCAGGACGTTGAAGTCGGTGCCGGCGTCGCCGTACTCCTGGGTGAGCAGGGAGCGCAGGGTCGACACGTCATCGGGCGTGCCGTAGTAGCCCGAGGCCGAGGCTCCCGGCGCAGCGCGGAAGTTGCCCTTGCCCGTGTTGCCGTTCATGCCGTCGTTGAGACCCGGTTGTCCCGGCGCCGGGTTGAACTGGCTGTAGGGCGTGTTCGGGAGCCCGTGGCAGTCGGGGCCGGTGTCGGTGCCGAAGATCGGCCGGTCCGCCGGCGTGTAGGCGCGCGGCTGGTCCTTGAGGGTCTCCAGCACGATGTGCAGCTCGTAGCCACGGAACGCCTCGGCCAACCGGCCCTGGGTGATCACGATCGCCCGGGACATGCAGGGAATGGTCGGTGCGTACCGCGCCACCGCACGCAGGATGGGCGTGCTGGTCTCGCCGAGCCGCTTGAGGCGGGCTGCGTTGGCGTCGAGGAACGACGTCGCGGTGTCGGAGAAGCTCCTGATGTCGCGCAGGGTCGCGGTCAGGGCCGCTTCCTTCTCCTCGAGGGTGCCCGTCGTCTTGACCGTGTTGTCGAGGATCTTGGCCACCTCGGGAAGGATGTCGGCGTAGGTGTCGGACACCTGGGCGGTGAGCTTGAGGTCTTCGAGCAGCGCCGGGATCTGCGGGTTGAGGCGCTTGAGGTACGAGTCGACCGTCTCGAGGTTCTGGCCCAGCTGCTCGCCCCGGCCCTCCAACGCCGTCGCCAGCGCGGTCAGGGTCAGGTTGAGGTCGGCCGGCTGCACCGTGCGCAGCAGCGGGTAGAGGTCCGACAGCACGGCCTCGAGCTCGATGCTGACCTTGGTGCGGTCGATGACGTCGCCGGCCTTCATCGTCCCGGCGGGCCCGGTCTCGGGCACCTCGAGCGAGACGTACTTCTCGCCGAACAGCGTCTTGGGCACGATCGAGCCCGTCACGTTGGCGGGAACCAGGTCGATCTTGTCGCTGTAGAGGCCGAGGGTGAGCTCGGCACCGTCGGCGTTGCCGGCCCGCGCCTCGAGCACCTCGCCCACGATGACACCGCGCACCTTGACGTCCGCGCGGGTCGGGAGCTGCAGCCCGATCGTCGAGGTCTGCAAGGTGACCTCGTCGTACTCGGTGAACTTCTTCGTGAAGACGGCGTAGGTGAGCCAGACACCGAGCAGGAGCAGGGCAACGAAGATGACGCCGAGCGTCTTGTGAGCGCTGAGAACCTTGTCCATGATCAACCCGCCAGCCTGACCGTGGTCGAAGCGCCCCAGATGGCCATCGACAGGAAGAGGTCGATCACGTTGATCGCCACGATGCTCGTCCGGACGGCCTTGCCGACCGCCACGCCCACGCCGGCAGGACCGCCCGACGCGGTGTAGCCGTGGTAGCAGTGGATGAGGATGACGACGACGGCGAACACCAGCACCTTGCCGAAGGACCACAGCACGTCGCCCGGTGGCAGGAACTGGTTGAAGTAATGGTCATAGGTACCCGCGGACTGGCCATAGAACTGGGTGACCACCAGCCGGCTCGCGACGTACGACGACAGCAACCCGACGACGTACAACGGAACGATGGCGATCAGGCCGCCGACGACCCGGGTCGTGACGAGGAACTGCATCGACGGGATGGCCATCACCTCGACGGCGTCGATCTCCTCGGAGATGCGCATGGCCCCGAGCTGGGCGGTGAAGCCACAGCCCACGGTTGCGGCCAGCGCGATGCCGGCGACGAGGGGCGCGATCTCGCGGGTGTTGAAGTAGGCCGAGACGAAGCCGGCGAAGGCGGCCGTGCCCAGCTGGTTGAGCGCGGCGTAGCCGGACAGGCCGACCTGGGCGCCGGTGAAGAAGGTCATGCCGATGATGACGCCGACGGTGCCACCGATGACGGCGAGTGCACCGGAGCCGAGGGTGACCTCGGCCAGGATGCGCAGGATCTCGCGCGGGTAGCGCTTGATCGAGCGCGGCAGCGCCAGGAGCACCTTGATGTAGAAGGACAGCTCGTGACCGAGCGTGTCCAGCCCCTTCATGGGCCGGTCGTAGACCGCCTTGAGATTTGCCATGGCGTCGCTAGCCCCCCTTCGGCGGGACGATCTGCAAGTAGATCGTGCTCAGGGTGAAGTTGACGACGAACAGGAGCAGGAAGGTGATGACGACGGACTCGTTGACCGCATCGCCGACGCCCTTCGGGCCACCGGCAGCGTTCATGCCCTTGTAGGAAGCCACGATCGCCGCGATGAGACCGAAGACCAGTGCCTTGACCATGCCGATCCACACGTCGGGCAACTGCGCGAGCGCGGTGAAGCTGGCGAGGTACGCACCGGGGGTGCCGTCCTGCAGGATCACGTTGAAGACGTAACCGCCGCCGACACCGACGACGCTCACCATGCCGTTGAGGAACACCGCGACGAGCATGCAGGCGAGCACGCGCGGCACGACGAGGCGCTGGATCGGGTCGATGCCGAGCACCATCATCGCGTCGAGCTCTTCACGGATCTTGCGGGCGCCGAGGTCGGCCGCGATGGCCGAGCCACCGGCACCGGCGATCAACAGCGCGGTCGCGATCGGGCCGGCCTGCTGGATGACCGCGAGGACCGACGCCGAACCGGTGAACGACTGCGCGCCGAACTGCTTGATGAGGCCACCCACCTGGAGCGCGATGACCGCGCCGAAGGGGATGGCGACCAGAGCCGTCGGCACGATCGTCACCGAAGCAATGAACCAGGCCTGTTGGATGAACTCCCGCAATTGAAACGGGCGCCGGAAAAGGCCACGGCCCACGTCGAGGGCGAAGGCGAACAGCTTGCCAGCTGTGCCGATCGGCCTCAGTGCGCGCGCAGTTGTCGAGGACAATTGAGACCCGTCAGTGCTGCTGGGAGGAACCGCTGGCGTGCTCGGCTTCCTTGGTGAAGGAGCCCGGAGGCGGGACGATGCCGTTGTCCCGGCACCAGGCACCGGGCTCGCGCTGGCTGCGGCGCGGGATGCCGTTCGAGGGCTCGAGCTGGAGCGGGATCGGCGGCAGCGGCGGGAGGTCCATGTCCTTCTCCGCGGCGAGCTGGTCGGCGTCCTTCTCCTCGGACATGCCGATCGGGCCGACCGTCTGCGCGTTGAGGAACTGGCGCACCACGGGCTCGTCGGAGGACAGGAGCATCTCGCGCGGGCCGTACATCGCGAGGTGCTTGTGGTACAGCAGGCCGATGTTGTCCGGAACGATCCGGACGCTGTGGATGTCGTGCGTGACGATCAGGAACGTCGCGTCGATCTGCGCGTTCAGGTCGATGAAGAGCTGGTTGATGAACGAGGTGCGCACCGGGTCGAGGCCGGAGTCGGGCTCGTCGATCAGGAGGATCTCGGGGTCCAGGACGAGGGCACGGGCCAGGCCGGCACGCTTGCGCATACCGCCGGAGATCTCGCCCGGGAGCTTCATCTCGGCGCCGAGCAGGCCGACGAGGTCCATCTTCTCCATGACGATGTCGCGGATCTCGGACTCGCCCTTGCGGGTGTGCTCACGCAGGGGGAAGGCAACGTTGTCGTACAGGTTCATCGAGCCGAACATGGCGCCGTCCTGGAACAGCACGCCGAACAGCTTGCGGATCTCGTAGAGCTCCTTCTCGGAGCAGGACGCGATGTCGGTGCCTTCGATGACGATCGAGCCCTCGTCGGGCTTGATCAGACCGATCAGGGCCTTCAGGAACACGGACTTGCCGGTACCGGACGGACCAAGCATCACGGACACCTCACCAGCCGGAAGCGTCAGCGTGACGCCCTTCCAGATGAGTTGCTTGCCGAAGCTCTTGGTCAGGTTCGTCACTGCGACATCGACGCCCATGTTGACCTCTTCCTCAAAACGACTTTCGCTGGCCCACCGAACGGCTGCGATGGAACAACGCAACCGCGTGGCGCACGTTACGCGGAAACCGTGGCACACGTCACGCGGACCCGAAGGTCGAGACGAAAACGGCACGAGGCCGGCGGAGCTTTCGCTCCACCGGCCTCGCGGCGTAGGTCAGTGACAGGTCACTTGAGGGTGACGGTGGCACCGGCGCCCTCGAGCGCCTCCTTGGCCTTGTCAGCAGCAGCCTTGTCAACGCCCTCGAGGATCGCCTTGGGAGCGGCCTCGACGAGGTCCTTGGCTTCCTTCAGACCGAGGGAGGTCAGCGCGCGGACCTCCTTGATGACGTTGATCTTCTTGTCGCCAGCGGCTTCGAGAACGACGTCGAACGAGTCCTGGGCAGCGGCCTCTTCAGCGGCGCCGCCGCCAGCGGCGGGGGCAGCAGCAACGGCAACGGGGGCCGCAGCGGTGACGCCGAAGGTCTCCTCGAACTGCTTCACGAACTCGGAGAGCTCGATGAGGGTCATCTCCTTGAACGCGTCGAGCAGTTCGTCGGTGGTGAGCTTCGCCATGGTGGCGGTTCCTTTCTCAGGTGGTCGGGCCGCGCTGTGCGACCGACCGGGGTTTCAGGTGGTGTACGTCGGCCTGGATCAGGCTTCGGTGGACTCGGTCGCCTCGTCGGTCGCCTCGACCTCGGCGGCGTCGGCAGCAGGTGCCTCGGCCTCCTCGGCGGGGGCGGCTTCCTCAGCGGCCGGGGTCTCCTCGACAGCGGCCGGCGTACCGGCACCACCTGCGAGGATCGAGGGGTCCTCAGTCGCCTTCGCCTGCAGGGCGCCGGCGAGCCGGGCAGCCTGTGCGAGCGGGGCGTTGAGGAGGTAGACGGCCTGGCTGAGGGAAGCGAGCATGGCGCCCGCCATCTTGCCCAGCAGGACCTCGCGCGACTCGAGGTCGGCAAGCTTGCCGATCTCCTTCGCGTCGAGGAGGTTGCCGTCCAGAACGCCACCCTTGATGACAAGGGTGGGGTTTGCCTTGGCAAAGTCACGCAGACCCTTGGCCGCCTCGACAACGTCACCCTTGATGAAGGCGATCGCGGTCGGACCGGTCAGCAGGTCGTCGAAGCCGGTGATGCCGGCCTCGTTGGCGGCCAGCTTGGCCAGCGTGTTCTTGACCACGGCGTAGTTGGCGTTCTCACCAAGGGAGCGGCGAAGGTCCTGCAGCTCCTTGACGGTGAGACCGCGGTACTCGGTCAGCACAGCGCCAGCGGATGCGCTGAATGCTTCAGCGATCTCCGCGACGGCGGCCTGCTTGTCTGCCCGCGCCATGGGTCTCCTTCCGGATGGGGACCTCCGCGAATGTCCTGGGAAAGACAGACGCCCCGAGCGCAGGCGCTCAGGGCGTGGACACCGCTCGTCAGGTGAAGCGACGAACGTCGTACTGCTCTGATCCCCTGCGCAGGCCGTCCGCTTTCACGGAACCTTCGGTCAGGGCTGGCAGCCCGGACAACCGGCGGTCTCTAGGTTTCAGTGGGTAACTGTACGGCGGAACGCGGGCCCGGTCCAAATCACCGTGGCCGAAGTCGATACGGCACCATTGTCCCCGTGACCACCACCCCCGTGCGCCTGTCCGAACTGTCCGCCGACGACCTCGCCGCGCGCCTGACGACGGTGCAGGCGGAGTACGACGCGTTGAAGGCGGGCGGGCTCAAGCTCGACCTGACGCGGGGCAAGCCCGGTGCCGACCAGCTCGACCTGTCCAACGGGCTGCTCGGCCTCCCGACGGGGCACCGCGACCGCGCCGGAACCGACCTGCGCAACTACGGCGGCCTGGACGGACTCGTCGAGCTCCGCGAGATCTTCGCCGACCTGCTGGGTGTCGACGCCGCCAACGTCGTGTGCGGTGGCAACTCGAGCCTCACGATCATGCACCAGGCACTCACCGCGATGCTGCTCAAGGGCGGCCCGGACTCCCCGCGGCCGTGGTCGCAGGAGCCGGTCGTGAAGTTCATCTGCCCCGTGCCCGGCTACGACCGCCACTTCACGATGCTGGCCGAGCTCGGCATCGAGATGGTGACCGTGCCGATGAACGCCGACGGCCCCGACGTGGTCGCCGTACGCGCCCTGGCCGCCGAGGACCCGAGCATCAAGGGCATGTGGATCGTGCCGACGTACGCCAACCCGACGGGCGCGGTGTGCTCGACCGCCGTGGCCGCCGAGCTGATGGCGATGGAGACCGCGGCGCCGGACTTCCGGATCTTCTGGGACAACGCCTACGCGGTCCACCACCTCACGGAGGAGGAGACCAAGAGCGCCGACGCCCTCGGCCTCGCCGCCGTGTCCGGTCACCCGAACCGGCCGCTGATCTTCGCCTCGACCTCGAAGATCACCTTTGCCGGTGCCGGCGTGGCTGCGCTCGCCGCCTCCAGCGAGAACCTCGCCTGGTACCTCGCCCGCCTCGGCTTCGCGTCCATCGGACCGGACAAGCTCAACCACCTGCGCCACGTCGAGTTCTTCGGCGACGCGGACGGCGTCCGTGCCCACATGCGCAAGCACCGTGACCTGATCGCACCGAAGTTCGCCGCGGTCGAGGCCGCGCTGTCCGGGCGCCTCGCCGGGCTGGGCATCGCCGAGTGGACGGTCCCGACGGGTGGCTACTTCGTGAACCTCGACGTCGTCGACGGCACCGCGTCGCGGGTGATCGCGCTGGCGAAGGAGGCCGGCATCGCGCTGACCGCCGCCGGCTCGGCGTTCCCGCACGGCAACGACCCGCGCGACCGCAACATCCGCCTGGCGCCGACGTTCCCGGTGCTGTCCGAGGTCGAGGCCGCGATGGCCGGGGTCGCCGTGTGCGTCGAACTCGCTGCTCTGGAGTCGTTCATCTCCGCCTGACCTCCGCCTGTTCGGGCGGCATCCTGACGTCGCTCAACGCTTCGGCACGAACGGTGTCAGGCGCAGGCTGGTGAACGCCCCGATGTCGAGTGGTTCCTGCGACCGGTCTCCCGCCAGGTGCGCCGGGACGGAGGCAGGCACCTGCCCCTGTGCCAGTTGTACGACGACCAGCGAGGCGTGTTCGGACTCGGCTCCGGCAAGCGAGCCGGTCCACTCGAGGGTGCTGGTCGCGGACGCGGCGGGAGTCAGCTCGATGGGGCGCGAGACATCGCTGGTGGACCCGGCGCCGACCTCCGGGACGAAGGTCGTGCCCCAGTCGCCGCGCACGCCGATACCGGGCGTTCCCTCGATCGTGCAGGTCCGGCCCGACACGTTGACGACGTTGATCGTCGTGAACCGGTGCCCGAGAGACATGTCGAAGCCCACCAGGCTGACCTCGACGTCCTCGGGCCCGCAGTGCGAACGCCCGTGCGCCGACGCACGGGTGCGGAGCAGGCCGGTCAGCTCGGCATCGGTGAGGTCGTCGTCGGGCGCGGGCAGCGCACCGTCGGGCGACTCGTCGTAGCCCGCAGGGAGTTCCTCCAGTCCGGCCGGCGCGGTCTCCCGGGTCGGCTCGACGCCCGGAGTCGGCCGGACCTCGGTCGGCTGGTCCGTCGGCGCAGTCGCCGGGGTCGTCGTACCGACTGCCGACGGGTCGGAACTCCCGTCGGAGGACTCCGTGCCGCAGGCACTGAGGGACAACGCGACAAGGCAGGCGGCTGCGGCCCCGAGAAGTCTCACCACGCGCGCAACCCTACGGACGCCACCTGAAAACGACGTTGCCCGCCATCCCTTGCGGGATGACGGGCGACGACGTCGAAGGGGGAGGCTCAGGCCTCGTCCTCCTCCGCGACGTTCTTGACCTTGTTGGGGTCGACCTGGATGCCGGGGCCCATCGTCGTCGAGACGGTGACCTTCTTGAGGTACCGGCCCTTCGAGCTCGAGGGCTTGAGGCGGAGGACCTCGTCAAGCGCCGCGGCGTAGTTCTCCGCGAGCTGGACCTCGGAGAACGACGCCTTGCCGATGATGAAGTGCAGGTTGGCGTGGCGATCGACGCGGAACTCGATCTTGCCGCCCTTGATGTCGTTCACGGCCTTGGCCGGGTCCGGGGTGACGGTGCCCGTCTTCGGGTTCGGCATGAGGCCACGCGGACCGAGCACGCGACCGAGACGGCCGACCTTGCCCATCAGGTCCGGGGTCGCGACCACGGCGTCGAAGTCGATCCAGCCGCCGGCGACCTTGTCGATGAGCTCGTCGCCACCGACGAAGTCGGCGCCGGCCTCACGGGCGGCCTCGGCCTTGTCGCCGTTCGCGAACACGAGGACGCGAGCGGTCTTGCCGGTGCCGTGGGGCAGGTTGACGGTGCCGCGCACCATCTGGTCTGCCTTGCGGGGGTCGACGCCGAGACGCATGACGACATCGAGGGTCTCGTTGAACTTCTTCTTGCTGGTGCCCTTGGCGATCTTGATCGCGGCGAGCGGCGCGTAGAGCTCGTTCTTGTCGAACGCCTCTTCCGCTGCGCGGTAGGTCTTGCTGCGCTGCATGGGTGATTCCTTACTTAAGAGAGGAGATGTGGTCAGCGGGCCAGCGCGGCCCTTCCACGGTGCTTCAGTCGGTGGTGACGCCCATGGAGCGGGCAGTCCCCTCCACGATCTTCATGGCGGCGTCGATGTCGTTGGCGTTCAGGTCGGGCAGCTTGGTCGTCGCGATCTCGCGCACCTGGTCCTTGGTCAGCTTGCCGACCTTTTCCTTGTGCGGGACGCCCGAGCCCTTCTTGAGGCCAGCGGCCTTCTTGATCAGCTCTGCGGCCGGCGGGGTCTTCGTGATGAACTCGAAGGACCGGTCCTCGTAGATGGTGATCTCGACGGGGATGACGTTTCCACGCATGGACTCGGTCTGGGCGTTGTACGCCTTGCAGAAGTCCATGATGTTGACGCCGTGCGGGCCGAGGGCGGTACCAACCGGCGGAGCCGGGGTGGCCGAACCAGCCTGCAGCTGCACCTTGACCAGTGCGGCGATCTTCTTCTTGGGAGGCATTCCGTGTTCTCTTTCTTCTCGTGGTCATGACGAGGGCTGCCTGGCCCTCTGCCACCTACTGCAGGTCGCCACCGGAGATCCGGCGCGACCGCGCTGAGCTCAGACCTTCTGGACCTGGCTGAAGCTCAGCTCGACCGGGGTCTCCCGGCCGAAGATCTCGACCAGCGCCTTGACCCGCTGGGCCTCGGCGTTGATCTCGGTGATCGTGGCGTGCAGCGTTGCGAACGCGCCGTCGACGATCAGTACGGAGTCGTTGACGCCGAAGTCGGCGACCTCGATCGGCTTCTTGGCCGGCGTGGTGGGCGAGCCCGCGGCACTGGCGGCGGCCTCGGCCTCGGCGGCAATCACGGTCATCGCGGCGGGGGCGAGCATCTTCTCGACCTCGTCCATGCTCAGCGGCACCGGCTGGTGGCTGTGACCGACGAAGCCGGTGACCGACGGGGTGTGGCGCACAGCGGCCCACGACTCGTCGGTGAGGTCCATGCGAACCAGGACGTAACCGGGGAGAACGGTGCGCTTGACCATCTTGCGCTGGCCGTTCTTGATCTCGGCGACTTCCTCGGTGGGGACCACGATCTCGTGGATGTAGTCCTCCATGTTGAGGGAGTGGATCCGGTTCTCCAGGTTCTGCTTCACCCGGTTCTCCATGCCGGAGTAGGTGTGCACGACGTACCAGTCACCCGGCTTCGCCCACAGCTCGCGACGGAAGGACTCGAGCGGGTCGGCGTCCTCTGCGGGCGCCTCCTCGACGAGCTCGTCCTCGACGATCTCCTCGGCGACGGACTCGTCGGCACCCTCTTCGACCTCAGGCGCGTCAGTCGCTTCGGCGTCGAGGGTCTCCTCGACGTCCGCGGCCTCGGTGACCTCGGCGGTCTCGACGTCCTCGCCCTCGACGACGATCGTCTCGTCGCTCTCGAGGGCCGGGTCGTACTGCTCCGTCACTTGCTGCTCCATCAGTTGGTAATAGGGGTCAACGGGTCCGAGTGAACTCAGATGTCGTCTGCGCCGGTGAAGATCTCGAACGCGAGCTTGCCGAGACCGAGGTCCAGCAGCGACACGATCGCGATCATCACGAGCACGAAGGCAAGAACCACGAAGAAGTACGTCACGAGCTGCTCGCGGGTGGGGTAGACCACCTTGCGCAGCTCGGCGACGATCTGGCGATAGAAGGTCACCGGGCCGGTGCGCTTCGGTGACTTCTTGCCACCCGGGGCGTCCTTGCGGCCCCCGTGGACGGCTGGAGCGTCCGACAAGATGCTCACCCTTTCCTTCTGTCGTCTTCATGGTCTGTCTTGCAGGGCACGAGGGACTTGAACCCCCAACCTTCGGTTTTGGAGACCGATGCTCTGCCAGTTGAGCTAGTGCCCTCCGCGGCTCGTCCGGCCGATCCGGCCCGCGCACAGATGCCCGAAGGCGAACTGCGTCAGGGCGCGACCAACCATGTGGAAGAACCACCAGTGGGTGAGTCTACGCACGCCACCCACGCCGCTCCAAAGTACGACGGCCTGTGATCAGCAGACCGGCGACTCCCAGGCGATGGTGACCATCCCGCGACCGAGACTGTCACCCGCCGTGCGGACGTGGAGCGGCGACTTCGCGTCGACGGCCTCTGCAGGAAGGCGGAAGGTGATGGCGTCGTCATCGATCTCGACACCGATCAATCCGCACGGCTCCTGCTCCTCACCTGCGGGCGGGGACACCGCCTGGTCGACCTCGGCGCCGACGCCGGCACCGACACCGTGGCCAGGCTGGTCCTCCGGGCTGTCGACCACCACCGGGCCCGATGGGTCGTACGCCACGTCGGCCTCGACCCCGTGCTCGGCGAGAGCCGCTTCGAGCCCGTCAGCGTCCTCCAGGCTCGTGATGGTCACCACGATGTCGCCGTCACCTTCCTCGACGACCGCAAACGCGGCGTCGGGTCGCAACACGGCTGCGCCGAGGGCGACCGAGCCACCGGCGACGGCTGCGGCAGCGAGGACAGCGAGGCGACGACGGACCCGCCCCGGTCGTGGGGCGCTCGCTCCGGAGCGTTCAGCGACGTGGTGCCGGAGCTCGGTGAGCAACGACTGCTCGAATGCGTCGAGCGGGCCCTTCGAGCCGGAATCGGTGGCGCGGTGGATGGTCATGACGGAACCTCCGGGGTGAGCGCGGCCTCCACGCCGGGGCGTGACGGCCGCAGGTGGGACTGGACCAGGCGCCGGCTGCGGTGCAGCCGGACCCGCGCGGTGGCCGGCTTCACCCCCAGCACGGCAGCCGCTTCGGTGACCGACAATCCGTCGAGGGCAACGAGCTCCATGAGCGCCCGGTCGCGAGGACGCAGGGCACGGAGGGCGGCGTACAGGGAACGGGTCTCCCGTTCGGCGTCGATGCGCTCCTCGATCCGCCCAAGGCTGTCGCTGTCGAGCAGCCGGCGGCCCGCGACCTTGCGCACCACCTGGCGCTGGCGGCCCTGGCGTCGGAACTCGGCGGCGACGACGTTGCGCGCCACCCCCATCAGCCAGCCCACCGGGCTCCCCCGGTCGGGGCAGTAGCTGCTGGCGGCATCGATGGCGGCGAGGAACACGTCGGCGGTGAGATCCGCTGCCAGGTGCGGATCCGCCACGCGCCGGGCCACGAACCGCTGGACGGCGTCGAGATGCTCTCGGTAGAAGGCCTCGAACACGTCGGGATCGCGGGCGATCCGGACGAGGTCCGCAGGCTCGTTGTCGGTCATGTCCCCTCTTGGCTCCCCGGGCCCTCGACGTTACAAGCGCCCGCCCACCTACGATGGCGGCGTGCGGGACCTCCATGTGCTTCCCAAGGCCCATCTCCACCTGCACTTCACCGGCTCGATGCGACACGGCACCCTGCTGGAGCTCGCGGAGCGCGACGGCATCCACCTGCCCGACGCGCTCGTCTCCGAGTGGCCCCCGCAGCTCACCGCCGCGGACGAGAAGGGCTGGTTCCGCTTCCAGCGCCTGTACGACGTCGCGCGCTCCGTGCTGCGCACCGAGGACGACGTACGACGGCTGGTGCTCGAGGCTGCGCAGGACGATGTCGCCGACGGCGGCCGGTGGCTGGAGATCCAGGTCGACCCGAGCGGCTACGGCGCACGGTTCGGCGGCATCACCGCGTTCACCGACCTGGTCCTGGACGCGGTGCGGGACGCCACGCAGCGCACCGGCCTCGGCATGGCGGTGGTGATCGCGGCCAACCGGACCCGTCACCCGCTGGATGCCCGCACCCTGGCCCGCCTGGCCGCGCAGTACGTCGATCGCGGGGTGGTCGGCTTCGGACTGTCGAACGACGAGCGCCGCGGCCGGACCTCCGACTTCGCGGGGGCGTTCGCGATCGCCGAACGGGCCGGCCTGATGCTGGCGCCCCACGGCGGCGAGCTCCGCGGCCCGGAACACATCAGCGCGTGCCTCGACTCGCTGCACGCCGGACGACTCGGCCACGGGGTGCGCGCCGCGGAGGATCCCGACCTGCTGCGGCGGATCGTCGACACCGGGGTCGCCCTGGAGGTGTGCCCGGTGTCGAACGTCGCCCTGGGCGTCTACTCCGACCTGACCTCGGTCCCGCTCCCCACGCTGCTCGACGCCGGCGCGACGGTGGCGCTCGGCGCCGACGACCCGCTGCTCTTCGGGTCGAGGCTGGCGGGGCAGTACGCCACGATGCGCGCGGCCCACGGCCTCAGCGACGCCGAGATGGCCGAACTGGGCCGGATGTCGCTGCGGGCCAGTCGGGCGCCGTCGGACATCAGGGACGCCGCGCTGGCGGACATCGACGCGTGGCTGGCCGCCCCCGAACAGGACGCCTGAACACCCACGGCGCCCGGACGGTTTGGAGCGTGCCCGGAACTGGGAGAATGACGCCATGAGCGACCAGCCGCCCCTGACTCCCCCGTCGCAGCCGTCGCCGGGATTCGAGCCCTACCAGGCTCCGGCCTACGGCGACGTCGCTCCCGATGCGCCCACCCAGCAGGCACCCGCGGGTTCCACCCCGGTCCCGCCCGCGCCGCCGTACCCGGTCGCCCCGGGGCCGTACCCCGTCACGCCGGCACCCCACGCGGCGGCGCCGTACCCGGGCTCGCCGTCGCCGTACCAGGTCGCACCGCAGTACATCCGCCACGTCGCACCGACGCACCCGATGGCGACCACGTCGCTGGTGCTCGGCATCAGCGGCCTGGTCGGGCTGCTGCTCACGCCGGTCTTCTTCGTGACCTTCCTGGCCGTGCTGTGCTCGCCCTTCGCCATCTGGACCGGCCTTCGGGCGCGCCGCGAGATCCGGGCCAACCCCCAGGCCTTCACCGGCGAGGGGCTCGCCACGGGCGGCTTCGTCACCGGGATCATCGGCCTGGTCCTCGCGGTGCTCGGGTTGCTGGCCATCCTGGCCATCGCGGGCCTGTTCATCGCGGCGCTGAGCTCCGCGAACGGCTGACCTTCCAGCTGGCCTGTCTCAGAGAGCGCAGCCGACGAGCACGGGCTCGTTGACCAGCGCGACGCCGAAGCGCGCCTCGACGCCGTCGCGGACCTCACGGGCGAGGTCGAGCAGCTCCACCGTCGACGCGCCACCACGGTTCGTGAGCGCGAGGGTGTGCTTGGTCGACAAGGAGACGCGGGCGTCCGGCCGGTCGAGCCCGAAGCCCTTGCCGAAGCCGGCCCGCTCGATCAGCCAGGCCGCGCTGGTCTTCACCCGCCCGTCGTCCTGGGGGTACGACGGCGCTCCCTCCGGAACCCGGTCGGGCTCGACGAACGGGTTGGTGAAGAACGACCCGGCACTCCACGTGTCGTGGTCCGCAGCGTCGAGCACCATGCCCTTGCCGCGCCGCAGGCCGAGGACGGCTTCCCGGACCTCCGCCAGCGGGGCCCGGTCACCGACCTGGACGCCCAGGGTGCGGGCCAGCTCGGCGTAGCCGACCGGTGCCGACTGCTCGCCGGGGTGGAACTCGAACGTGACGTCGAGGACGATGTGGCGGCCGGGATCGGCCTTGAAGCGCGAGTGGCGGTAGCCGAACTGGCAGTCGGCCGCAGCGAAGCTGCGCTGTCCGCGCAGCACCCGGTCCCAGACCCGGACCCGGGCGATGGTCTGGGCGACCTCCTGGCCGTAGGCGCCGACGTTCTGGATCGGGGTGGCCCCGACGGTCCCGGGGATCCCGGAGAGGGCCTCGACGCCCGTCCAGCCCTCGCTGACGGCCCGGGCCACGAAGGCGTCCCAGGGTTCGCCGGCCGCGACCGTCACCGACGCGATCCCGCACGCGTCGCCGTCGACGTGGACGCCGCCACCGGTCAGGTGCACGACCGTCCCGGCAAAGCCCTCGTCGGCGACCACCAGGTTGCTGCCGCCGCCCACCAGGAGCACCTGCTCGCCGGCCGCGTCGGCGGCCGACACGGCGGCGACCAGCTCGTCGGCGTCGTCGACCGCGACGTAGCGGGTGGCCGGGCCGCCCAGGCGCAGCGTCGTGAGGTCCGCGAGGGCGGGGTCGGCGACGACCGGGTCAGCCACGAATGGTCGCCTTGGGTGCGCCGAGCACCTTGGTCCCGTCGGAGGTGACCACGAGCGCCAGCGCGAGCAGGTCGTCGGTCCGGGCGCCGACCGTGCCCGAGACGGTCACCCGCGCCGCTCCCGTGGCGGGTACGACGACCGGTGCGACGAACTTCGCGCCCAGCTCGACGACCTCGGCACCGGGAGCCCACGCGCCGACGGCGCGACCGACCAGGGCGAGGGTGTACATGCCGTGTGCGATCACACCGGGCAGGCCGACCGCGAGCGCGATCTCCTCGTCCTGGTGGATCGGGTTCTGGTCGCCGCTGGCCGCCGCGTAGGCGACCAGGTCGGCGCGGGTGATCTCGTAGGTGACCTCGGGGAGCGCGTCGCCCGTGGTGAGGTCGCTGATGGCGCTCATGCAGCCGCTCCCCGGTGGACGATGGTCGCGGTCGCCGTACACACGACGGAGCCGGAGGCGTCGACGATCTCGCTGGAGGTGCTCACGATGTCGTTGCCGCCGATGGACCGCACACCGGTGACGGTGAGGGCAGCGGTCAGCACGTCACCGATGACGACGGGGCGCTCGTAGCGGAAGCGCTGGTCGCCGTGGACGATCCGGGACAGCTCGACCTGCTCGACATCCAGGAAGTCCTGGAGGGCGGCGAAGGTGACCACGATCGGGAAGGTCGGCGGGAGGCCCGCTGCGACGTCGTAGCTGCCCCCGACCGAGGTGGCGAAGGCCACGACGGCATCCGTCGTGACCGGGTAGGGCTGCGTCGGGGGGTAACCACGCCCGACGAGGGAGGCGTCGATCGGCATGGCCCCAGCCTAGAGGTCGCAAAACGACATCAGTCCGCGGTCCCCGAAGGGGGCCACGGACTGGCGGAGCGCCGAAGGGGCGCTGGGTCGAACGAGTGCGTCAGCGGGTCTCGCGGTGCGCGGTGTGGGTGCGGCAACGCGGGCAGAACTTCGACAGCTCGATGCGGTCGGGGTCGTTGCGGCGGTTCTTCTTCGTGATGTAGTTCCGCTCCTTGCAGTCCACGCACGCGAGCGTGATCTTGGGGCGAACGTCTGAGCTCTTGCTGGCCACGGGAAGTCCTTCTACTGCTGTCTATGGGGTACTGCCGGGGTGATTCTTCGTCATCTGGCGTAGCGGGGGCGGGACTCGAACCCGCGACACCACGATTATGAGCCGTGTGCTCTAACCACCTGAGCTACCCCGCCAGGGGGTCAGGGCGTCTGCCGCACCTTGCGGCTTTCACCGTCCGGATTGGCAGACCCTTGTCCCAGAGCCCCTTTACGGAATCGAACCGTAGACCTTCTCCTTACCATGGAGACGCTCTGCCGTCTGAGCTAAAGGGGCAACGCCGCAGAACGATACACGCGCTTTCGGCGGAGGAGAAATCGGGCCGTGCAGAGCCGAATTCAGGCGTGGATCCGGGCGAACGGTCGGGCCTGTTCGAGCTCGTAGGCGAGCTCGATCAGGAGGGTCTCCTGACCGGGTGCAGCCCCGAACATCATGCCCTGCGGGAGGCCCGTCGCGGTGGTCGCGAGGGGCAACGAAATGGCCGGTGCACCCGTGACGTTCTGCCACGGCGTGAAGGCCACCCAGTCCATCAGCTTGTCGATGATCACGTCGTAGCCCTGCGTCGGATCGAGGTGGCCCACGGGGGGCGTGGCCGCACCGAGCGTCGGGGTCAGCGCGACGTCGTACTTCTCGTAGTAGAGCTCGGCCTGGGCGTTGGCACGCTTCAGGCGCGTGATCGTCCCGGGGAGGCGGTGCAGGTTTCGTCGTGCGTGCCGGGCCAGCCCGAGGGTGAGGTTGTCGTGCTTCGCCTTGCTCCACGTGCGCCCGTGGACCGGCCGGCCGGTGGTCAGCATCGCCTGGGCGAGCACCGCCCAGTAGAGGAGGAAGTCGTCGGCGAAGCCGGGGCCGATCGGGGCATCGGTCTCGGTCACCGTGTGCCCGAGGTCCTCGAGCAGGGCCGCGGTCTCCTCGGTCAGCGCGCGCGTCTCGGCGTCCGCTCCACGGCCCACGCCACTGGTGTTCAGCGCGATCCGCAGGCGACGCTTGATCGGCCGGGTCAGGTCGCCGATCGGCGGGAGCGCGAGGTTGCGCTGGACGCGCTCGGCCTCCCGGTAGAACGCGGCCGTGTCGCGCACCGTCCGCGTCACCACCCCGTCGGAGACGATCTTGATCGGCATCTCCCGCATCAGCCTGTCCTGCGGCAACCGGCCCCGGGTGGGCTTGAGGCCGACCAACCCGTTGACCGACGCCGGGATCCGGATGGAACCGCCGCCGCCGTTCGCGTGAGCGATCGGTACGGCGCCCGCCGCGACGAGTGCGGCCGAGCCGGCGCTCGAGGCACCGGCCGAGTGGTCGGTGTTCCACGGGGTGCGGACCGCACCGAGTCGCGGGTGCTCGGCGGACGCGCTGAAGCCGTACTCCGAGAGCTGGCTCTTGCCCAGCGCGATCATCCCGGTGGCGAGGTACGACGCAGCGAAGTCGCCGTCCTTCCTCGCCGGCCGGGGCGACCAGGCGTCGGTGCCCGACATGGTCGGCATGCCGGCCACGTCGACGTTGTCCTTGACCAGGGTCGGCACGCCCGCGAAGAACGACGAGCCCCGGTTCCGGGCCTCCGCACGCGCGCGTTCGTACGCCGTGAAGGCCATCGCGTTCAGCTCTGCGGCGACCTTCTCGATCCGGCTGATCGCGGCCTCGACCGCTTCGGAGGCGGAGACCTTGCCGGCACCGAGGTGCTCGGCGAGGCCGACCGCGTCCAGGTCGCCGAGGGCGTCGTCGGTGAAGGCGTGGACTCGCGTCGTCATGGGTCGAGACCGTAGCCGCCGGATGGTCGCGGTGCGACCAGTTCAGGGACGGGGTCAGAAGAGCCAGATCGCGAGCACCGGGACCAGCAGGCTGATCGCGAGCGCAGAGAGTCCCATCGCCAGGCCGGCGAACGCCCCCTCCGTCTCGTCCTCGCGGAGCATCCGGGAGGCGCCGACGCCGTGCGAGACCGCGCCGACGGCGAGGCCGCGCGCCCGGCGGTCGCGGATCCGGAGGACGTCGAGCACCGCCGGTCCGGCGATGGCACCGACGATCCCAATGATGATCGCGAACACCGCCGCCAGGGGCGGGATGCCACCGAGCGCATCGGTGACGGCGATCGCCACGGGGGTCGTGGCAGCCTTGGTGGCCAGGGTCCGTTCGAGATCGTCCCCGGCGCCGAGAGCACGCGCGAGCAGCACCGCGGACACGATCGACACGACGGCACCGACCACGATCGCCACCAGCATCGGGACGACGAAGCCCTTGAGCCGTGCAGCCTGGCGGTGCAGCGGGACCGCGAGGGCGACGGTCGCCGGCCCCAGCCAGAAGGCGATCAGCTCGGTGGCCCGGCGGTAGTCGGGGTAGTCGACGTCCAGCGCGGTGATGGCCACGCCGACGATCACGATGGTCACCAGTACCGGCTGGACCAGGGCGTGCCCGCCGGAGCGGACCTGCAGCCACCGGCCGAGCTGGTAGCCGCCGAGGGTCACGGCGAGGAGGGCGAGCGGCGAGCGCGCGACCTCGAGGGCCTGGTCGAGGGCCGCGTTCACACGGTGCCCAGGTCGTCGCGGGGGCGGCCGAGGAGCCGCTCCAGCGCCACCGCGGTCCAGCCGACCGCGGCCAGGCCGAGCAGCCACGAGCCGAGCATCGCCACCCCGATCGGCAGCGCCTCGCGCCCGATCAGCCCGAGGTAGAGGACCACTCCGACACCGGCCGGCACGAAGAAGAGCTGCAGGTGCCGCAGCAACGCGGAGCCGGCGCGCACGATCGAGCCCTGGTCGTCGTACCGACGCAGACGGAGGAAGCAGAACAGCAGCAGCATGCCGACGACCGGCCCCGGGACGGACAGGTCCGCGACACGGGCCACGAACTCGCCGAGGAGCTGGAACGCGACCAGCCAGGTGAGTCCGGCAATCAACGACGTTCCTTGAGGCGCACGTTGGGCAGCACGGGCGCGGGGATCGGCTTCAGCGGCTGGTCGGGTACGACGCCGAAGCGCCCTGCTGCGACGAGGCGGCTGTCGCCCACGATCTCGCCGGCGGCGTCGGTGATCTGCGCCTGCCAGTCGTCCCGGAAGCCCGCGACCTCCTCGTGGGTGCGGCCGACGAAGTTCCACCACATCACGATGGGCTCGCCGAACGGCGGGCCGCCGAGCAGCAGCAATCGGGCACCCTCGGCACCAGCGACCAGACGGACCTGCGCGGCGCCGGGGGCGAGGTAGGCGAGGTCGGCCCGGGCCGCGTCGACGCCGTCGACGGACACCGATCCGAGGTCGACGAGGACCCCGTGCTCGAAGGTCTCGTCGACCGGAACGTCCAGGCTGGCGCCGGGATCGAGGACCAGCTCGGCGCCCAGCAACGGGGTGAAGGTGGTGACGGGCGACGTGTCCCCGAGCGCCGAGCCGAGGAACACGCGGGCGCGCCAGCCCGCTCCCGTGATCTCGGCAGGTGCGTGGTGCTGGAAGCCCGGGGCGGTGTGGCGGTCGGCGTCCGGCAGGGCGACCCAGAGCTGGGCGCCGTGCAGCACCGACGTCTCCGGCGTGGACACCTCGGAGTGGCTGATCCCCTGCCCGGCGGTCATCAGGTTGACCTCGCCGGGCCGGACCATCGCCACGTTGCCGGCGCTGTCGCGATGCTCGATCTCGCCGGTGAACAGCCAGCTCACGGTCTGCAGTCCGGTGTGCGGGTGCGGCGCGACCTCCATGCCGCCGGACTCACTGACCGCGTCCGGGCCGTAGTGGTCGAGGAAGCACCAGGCGCCGATCAGCGACCGTTCCCGCTGCGGCAGCGTGCGTCGTACCGTCATCGCCCGAGGCCCGCCCAGCGGAACCTCCCGAGGCGTCATCAACTCGACCATGCCCTTCATCTTTCCGCGCTCGTCAACCACAGGTGGGCCCGGGTTCACCGGGAGCGGGGAAGGTGGCAACGTGCGGATCGCTCAGCTGGCCAACTTCGTCGGGTCGACCTCGGGAGGGATGCGGACCGCGCTCGAGCACCTCGGGCGGGGCTACGTCGCCGCCGGGGCCGAGCGCCTCCTGGTGATCCCCGGCCCGGTCGACGCCATCCTCGAGACCGACCTGGGCGACGTCGTCCAGGTGCGCGCACCCCGGGTCGGCGGCGGCTACCGCCTGATCGTCGAACCGTGGCGGGTCACCGACGTCCTCGAGCAGTGGAGGCCGACCAGCGTCGAGTGGAGCGACAAGCTCACCCTGTTGCCGGTGGCGTGGTGGGCCGGGCGCAACGACGTGCGCAGCGTGCTGCTGTCGCATGAACGCCTGGGCGACATGTTCGCGATGAGGACCGGCTTCGACACGACGTCCAAGGTCTCCATCGGCCTGCTCAACCGCCTGCTCGTCCGCAGCTTCGACACCCTCGTCGTGACCTCGCGCTACGCCGAGGGCGAGTTCCGCACGGTCGCGGACTCCGCCGGCTGCCCGGTGGAACGGGTCCCGCTGGGGGTGGACCTCGAGACCTTCCGGCCCGCTGTGGGGCGCGCCGGGGGCGGCCAGGAGCTCCGCCTGGTGCACGCGGGTCGGCTCTCCCGGGAGAAGTCCCCGCACCTGGCCGTCGCTACCGCCGTCGAGCTGCACCGCCGCGGCGTTCCGGTCCGGCTCGACGTGTACGGCGACGGGCCGCACCGCGACGAGCTGGAGGAGATCGCCGCGGGCTCACCCGTCCACTTCCACGGGTACGTCGATGGGCGGGCCACGTTGCGCGACCGGCTCGCTGCCGCCGACATCTCCCTGTCGGTGTGCCCGGGCGAGACGTTCGGGCTGGCAGTCCTGGAGGCGCTGGCGTGCGGGACGCCCGTGGTCACCGCCGACCGGGGCGGGGCCCGGGAGCTGGTCACCGACGCCTGTGGAGCGTGGGCCGCACCCGAAGCGGGCGCCCTGGCGGATGCCGTCGTGGGTCTCGCGGCGCGCCCGCAGGCCCGGGTGCGCCGGGCAGCCCGCCTCCGCGCCGAGACCTTCACGTGGTCGAGCACCGTGGACCGGATGCTGGCCATCCACGCCGGCGACCGGGCCGGCGTGCTCAGCGCCTGAGGCTCCTCCCGGAATACCCACCGGCGGGGACCTGTTGCCGTTCGAGTGACCTCACTCTTCGACCCGCTCAACATCGGCACGACCACGCTGGCGAACCGCGTCCTGATGGCCCCGCTGACCCGGATGCGCGCGACGCCCGGGATCGACGTCCCGAACGACCTGGTCGTGGAGTACTACCGGCAGCGCGCGGGAGCGGGCCTGATCATCTCGGAGGGCACCCAGATCTCGCCGATCGGCAAGGGCTACATGGACACCCCGGGCATCTACAGCCCGGAGCAGGTCGAGGGCTGGCGCAAGGTCACCGACGCCGTGCACGCCGAGGGTGGCCGGATCGCGGCCCAGATCTGGCACGTCGGCCGGGTGTCGCACGAGTCGTTCCACGACGGCGCCCTGCCGGTGTCGGCGTCCGCACTGCCGTACCGCAACCGCGCCACGATCAAGGGCGAGGACGGCCGGCCGCTGCGCGCGGACTGCCCGACGCCGCGGGCCCTCAGCGTCGAGGAGATCGCCGAGACCGTCGAGGACTACCGCCGTGCGACCGCGAACGCCCGGGAGGCCGGCTTCGACCTGGTCGAGCTGCACGGCGCGCACGGCTACCTGATCCACCAGTTCCTCAGCGAGCAGAGCAACCACCGCACCGACGAGTACGGCGGCTCCCAGGACAACCGCGCCCGCTTCCCGCTCGAAGCCCTCGACGCAGCCATCGACGCGTGGGACGCCGAGCACGTCGGCATCCGGATCTCCCCGCAGGGCTCGTTCAACGGGCTCGATGACGACGACCTGCCGATGGCGCTGCACCTCGCCGCCGAGTTCTCGCGCCGCAACCTCGCCTTCCTGCACCTCTCCGAGCCGGACTGGGCCGGCGGCCCGGTGATCGACGACGAGTTCCGCAAGCAGCTGCGCGCCGTGTTCAGCGGGGTCATCGTCGGCGCCGGGAACTACACGACCGACAAGGCCGAGCGGCTGCTCGGCGCCGGGCTGATCGACGCTGCCGCGTTCGGTCGGCCCTTCATCGCCAACCCCGACCTGCCCGAGCGGTTCCGGATCGGCGCCGAGCTCAACGAACCCGACGGAGCCACCTTCTACGGCGGTGGCGCCCAGGGCTACACCGACTACCCGGCGCTGGCCGCCGGCTGATCCGGGCGGACGGCGGGCGCCAGGGGCGCCACGATCCGGGCCAGTCGCTCCCGCGCGACGCGGGTCAGCAGCAGCACCGGCATCAACAGCGCGACGGTCATCGCTCCGATCACGATCGCGTAGTAGGCGCCGTGCAGTGACGAGTCGAGCGGCGCGACCAGTCCGAGCAGCAGCGACACCGCCACCAGGGCGCCCATCGCGTGCCGGGGCAGGCGCTGGGTCGCAAGGAACGGCGGCAGCATCAGGAAGTACCAGAGGTGCACCACCGGCGACAGCAGCACGAAGGCCGCCGTCGTCATCGCGACGGCACCGAGGGCCGCGGCTCGCGAACCGGTCCGCCCGCGCAGCACCATCCAGGCACCGACACCGAGCGCGACCAGCAGGCCCACGGCCCGCACCAGGTCGCGGAACAACGCCGGGTCCGTCCCCAGACCCAGATGAAGCGCACCCCAGTCCAGGACGCCACCCACCAGGGTGGTCGCCGAGAGGGGGGTGTTGACCTCGCCGGGGACGGTGAGGGCCCGTACCCAGCCGGTCCCGAGCCCGGTGACCAGGCCCAGTCCCACGAGCATTCCGACGGACACCGCGGCAACGGCCGCGAGGCGTCGTACCCGGGGCAGCAGGGCTGCTCCCGCCGGGAGGGAGACGATCACGATGCCGACGGCCACCAGGCCGCCCGGCACCTTCACACCAGCCGCGACCCCGGCGAGCATCGCTCCCCAGACCCAGCCGCGTTCGACGGCGATGACCAGCGCAGCGGCCATCAGGCCGACCATGAGCAGGTCGTTGTGCAGACCGGCGACACCGTTGGCCATCATCAACGGCGAGACCAGGACGAGCGCCGAGGCCACCGCAGGGTTGGCCCCGGTCCAGCCGGCGAGGCGGGGAACGGCCCACGCCAGCAGCGCGAGGCCGACCAGGGCGATGCAGCGGTGTGCGATCACCAGCATCCACGGGTTGCCCGTGGTGCCGGCTGCCAGCGCGCCGAAGAAGACCGGCACCGGCCCGTACGGCGTCGCGGTGTCCCACCACAGCGGGTCGACCGCCTGCACGATCGGCGGTCCGGTGATCCAGGGCCACGGGATGAAGTCGGCGGGAGCGAGCGCGCCGGGTCCCCAGTCGTACGGCGACAGTCCGACCCTCGCGAGCATGCCCTGGGCGGCGTACGACCAGCCGTCCCGCGAGAACAGCGGCGGCGCCAGCACCAGCGGGGCACACCAGGCGGCCGTGGCGAACCGGACGAGGGCCACGCCTTCGGCCGGATCGACGGTGTCCCTGTCTCCGACGGCGACCGTGCGACACAGGCGCAGCCAGGCATTGGCCAGTAGGCCGAGGCCGGCGAGAACGACCACCAGGCCGGCCATCCGACCGATCTCCAGGCCGCGCAGCACGTCGAGCGGACCCACATCGAGGACGGGGGTGCTCGGAGGAAGGGTGGCGGTGACGAGGCCACCGAGGAGTACCAGCACCCCACCCAGGAGCCCGCGCGTGATCACGATCGGACGGTAGCCACGACGGTTGTCGGCGGGGCGGCGATTGTCGGACGGTGGGTTGAACGGGCCGACAACAGGGCAAGAACGCGCGTGCCCCTGCTCGGGAGGCCTGATTTGCCCTAGATTGCTGACATTCCCCGGTGCGGTCGCGCACCACCTGACTGAAGGAGGACCCATGTCCTACAACCAGCCGCCGCCTCCTCCGGGAGGCCCCGGAGCCCCGCCGCCGCCTGGTGGTGGATATGGCGGTGCCCCGCAGTTCGGTGCCCCGGCCGGCGTTCCCCGTCCTGCCGAGCTCCTCAACCGCTTCCTGGCCCGGCTGATCGACCACGTGATCCTCGGTGTGGTCTTCGTGCCGATCTACTTCATCCTGAGCGCGATCATCTACTCGGGCTTCAGCACGTCCTTCGGCGAGTACTTCATCTTCTACACGCTGACGGCCGTCCTGCAGGCCGCTCTCTACCTCGGCTACTTCTCCCTGCTGGAGTCGAACCGTGGCCAGACCGTCGGCAAGATGCTCCTGAAGCTGCGCACCTACGGCCCCGACGGCGTGAGCAACCCGACGATGGAGCAGGCGGCCAAGCGCAACGCCTACTCCGCGCTCGGCATCCTCAGCATCATCCCGTTCATCGGCTGGTTCTTCCTCGGCTGGGCCGCTCCGATCGCGGCGATGATCTTCATCGCGGTGACGCTCAACAGCGACCAGCCCAACCACCAGGGCTGGCACGACAAGTTCGCCGGCGGCACCCGGGTCCTCCAGATCGGCTGACCCTGCCGCACCTCGCAAGGGGCGTCCTCCCTCCGGAGGGCGCCCCTTCGGCGTACCCACGCCGAGCGTCCTAGGCTGCGGCCATGGGAATCCTCACTCCAGTCGCGATCAAGATCGGCTCCCAGACGTGGATGCCGAAGCTGCTGCCACAGGTCACCTGGACCGACTCCCACCTCCAGCGGCTCACCCGCGGGCGCCTGAGCCTGCTGGACATCGCCGGGCTGCCGAACCTGATGCTGACCGTCGTGGGCCGCAAGTCGGGCATCCCGCGGTCGACACCCCTGCTCTGCGTGCCCTGGCGGGGCGGCTGGCTGATCGCCGGTTCGCACTTCGGCGCACCCAAGGCGCCGGTGTGGACACACAACCTCCGCGCGGCGGACACGGTCGAGGTCGCCTACCGGCGCCGCCAGTACACCTGTACCTGGCGCGAGCTGACCGACGCCGAGAAGGACAAGGCATGGGCCCACATGCTGACGGTCTGGCCCAACTACGCGAAGTACACCGAGTGGACCGACCGGGTGATCCCGGTCTTCCTGCTCAGTCCCATGTGAGGACAGGCATACCCAACTGAGGCCAACCTTGCCTTACCCTTCACGGGTGGGGGAAGGCACCGCAGTCACACAGGTCGAGCACCCGGTCCTCGCGACCGGGTTCGCCGTCGACCTCGCGCGCCATGGCGACCGTCCCGCCCTGCACACGGCGGACGGCAGCATCAGCTACGCCACCCTGGCTCGCCGCGTCGCGGCGGCCCGCACCGGGCTCGACGCCCTGGCCGGCCCGACCCGCCAGCTCGTCCGGTTGAGCCCGGCCCCCACGGTCGACTTCGTCGTGGCCTGGCTGGCCTCGCTGTCCGGCGGGCACGCCACCCTGCTGACGCACAACGACGGCCTCGCCCGGGCCTACACCTCCTCCATCGAGTACGACGACCGCGAGTGGCGTCCGACAGGCGCTCCGGCGCCCGCCCTCCACCCCGACCTGCGCCTGCTGCTCAGCACGTCCGGCTCGACCGGGTCACCCAAGCTCGTGCGCCTGTCGCAGGCCAACCTCGACGCCAACGCGACCGCCATCGCGTCGTACCTCGGCCTGCGCAGCGACGACGTCGCGGTCACCACGCTGCCGCTCGACTACTGCTACGGCCTGTCGGTCCTGCACAGCCACCTCGCGGTCGGGGCATCCCTGATGCTCGACGACAGGTCGGTCACCGACCCGGGCCTGTGGGCCGATGCCCGCGACCGCGGCGTGACGTCGTTCGCCGGCGTCCCGTACACCTTCGACCTGCTCGGCGCGGCCGGCTGGCCCGAGCTCCCGGCACTGCGGCAGGTCACCCAGGCCGGCGGCCGGATGGCGCCCGAGCGGGTCACCGCACTGGCCGAGCAGGGCCGCATCGAGGGCTGGGACCTGTTCGTCATGTACGGCCAGACCGAGGCGACCGCACGGATGGCCTACCTGCCGCCGGCCCTCAACCTGACCCATCCGGCGGCGGTCGGCGTCGCGGTTCCCGGCGGCGCCTTCCGGATCGATCCGGTGGACGGCACCGAGCCCGGCGTCGGCGAGCTCGTCTACTCCGGTCCGAACGTGATGATGGGCTACGCCGAGTCCCCGGCCGACCTGGCACTGGGCCAGGGCAGCCAGGAGCTGCACACCGGCGACCTCGCCCGGATCACCGACGGGCTCGTCCAGATCGTCGGGCGTCGCTCACGCTTCGCGAAGGTGTTCGGCGAACGCATCGACCTGGACCGGGTGCAGACCCTGCTGTGCCTCGGCGGCCACGACGTGGCCTGCGCGGAAGCCGCCGACGGCTCCGGACTGGTGGTGGCGGTGCCCGGTCCGTCCGACGCCCTCACCCTCGACGAGGTGCGCGCAGCGACGGCCGCCGACACCCGGTTGCCCGGCCACGCGATCCGCGTCGTACCGGTCGACGACCTGCCCCGGTTGCCGAACGGCAAGGTCGACCAGCAGGCCGTCGCCCGCCTCGAGGTGCCCGAGGTCGTCGACCAGGGCACGGCCGCCACCTCGATCGCCCGCCTCTACGAGCGGATCCTCGGAGCCGGCCCGGTCGGGCCCGACGACTCCTTCGTCGGCCTCGGCGGCGACTCCCTGTCCTACGTCGAGCTCTCGCTCCGTCTCGAGCGACGGATCGGCCGACTGCCTGCCGACTGGCCGCGTCGCTCCATCGAGGACCTCGCCACCCTGCTGGGCAACGCCGACCACCCGCGGCGCCGGGGCTGGGCACGCATCGACACGACGATCGCGCTGCGTGCCGCCGCCATCGTCTTCATCGTCGGCACCCACACGAACCTGTGGCTGCTCTACGGCGGTGCCCACGTGCTCCTCGCCGTCGCCGGCGCCAACTTCGCCCGCTTCCACCTCGCCGACGAGAGTCCGCGCGACCGGGTGCGCCGGGTGTTCCGCGCCACCAGCCGGGTCGTCGTACCGGCTGTCCTGTGGATCGGCGCGGTGTCGCTGGTGACGGGCGAATACCCGTGGCGCAGCGTGTTCCTGCTCAACGACGTGCTCGGCACCCGGACGTGGTCCGAGCCGGCCTGGCACTACTGGTTCATCGAAGTCATCGTGCTCTTCGCGGTCGGTGCCGGACTGCTGATGGCGATCCCGCGCGTGATGGCGCTCGAGCGCCGGCACCGCTTCGCACTCGCCGCCGGTCTCACCGCCCTGGCGCTCCTCCCGCGCTTCTGGGCCACCGTGTCGTCGTACGACGGCGACGTGATCCACTCCTCGACCTTCGTCGCGTGGCTCTTCCTCGGCGGGTGGGCGGCGTCGGTCGCCCGGAATGCGCCCCAGCGACTCCTCGTCACCACCCTGCTGCTGGCGGGCGCCTTCGACCTCACCGGTGACGTCGCCCGCGACCTGATGATCGCCGGCGGCGTGCTCCTGCTGGTGTGGGTGGCGACGGTGCCGTGGCCACGGGTCCTGGTCGGCCTGACCGGAACGATCGCCAGCGCCTCGCTCTACGTCTACCTCACCCACTGGCAGATCTACCCCCACCTGGAGCACCGCTGGCCGCTCGCCGGACTGCTGGTCTCCCTCGCCGCCGGCGTCCTCACGTGGCACCTGGTGAACCGGGCCACCGCGCTGGCCGCCCGGCGCTCTCACTACGCTCCCCATCGAACCGAACGACAGGAATCCCGATGAAGAACCGCCTGCTGCGCGCCGGTCTCGGCCTCGCCGCCGTCACGCTCGTCGCTCCGATGCTCGCTGCCTGCAGCGGTGACGACGACGAGCCCAAGCTGGTCATCTACAACGCCCAGCACGAGCCGCTGCTCAAGGAGCTGGCCCCGGCGTTCACGAAGGAGACCGGCATCGAGGTCGAGCTCCGCAACGGCAAGGACCTCGAGCTCTCCAACCAGCTCGTCCAGGAGGGCGACGCGTCGCCGGCCGACGTGTTCCTCACCGAGAACTCCCCCGCCATGTCGCAGGTCGAGGCAGCCGGCCTGTTCGAGAAGCTGCCCGCCGACCTGGTGGCGCCGATCCCCGCGCAGTACCGCCCCCGCAGCGGCCTGTGGACCGGTTTCGTGGCGCGCTCGACGGTGCTCGTCTACAACACCGACAAGGTCCAGCCGTCCGACCTCCCGGCCTCGCTCCTCGACCTGGCGAAGCCCGAGTGGAAGGGCCGCCTGTCCTTCTCCCCGACCGGCGCCGACTTCCAGGCGATCGTCGCCGCGGTCCTCGAGCTCGAGGGTGCGGAGGCCACGAAGGCGTGGCTCGAGGGCATCAAGGAGAACGGCAAGGTCTACGACGGCAACAACCTCGTGCTGGAGGCCGTCGACTCCGGTGAGATCGAGGTCGGCATCGTCTACCACTACTACTGGGAGCGCGACCACAAGGAGAACGGCGACGTCTCCGACAACAGCGAGCAGTACTACTTCACCAAGCAGGACCCCGGCGCGTTCGTGAGCGTCTCCGGTGCGGGCGTCCTGAAGTCCAGCGACATGAAGGACGAGGCCGAGCAGTTCATCGAGTTCCTGGTGAACGAGAAGGGCCAGCAGGTGCTCGCCGACAGCTATGCGCTGGAGTACCCGCTCAACCCGGCCGTGCAGCTCGAGGGCGTGGCCAAGCCGTTCAGTGAGCTCCAGCCGCCGGAGATCAATGTCTCCGACCTCGACGCGAAGGCCACCTTCGCGCTCATGACCGAGGTCGGATTCTTCTGAGCACGGACCAGGCCCAGCGACCCCCCGTGGCCGGCAGGCCGCGGGGGGTTGCTGCGCCTGCCTTGCCCCTCCTCGTCGTCGGACTCCTGATCGCGGCGCTGACCCTGGTGCCGCTCGGGTACGTCCTGTGGACCACCGCCGAGCTCGGCCGCGACGAGGCCACGAACTTCCTGTGGCGGCCCCGGATCGGCGAGCTGCTCTGGAACACCACGCGCCTGCTGGTGGCGGGCGTGTTCACGAGCGTCGTGGTCGGCGTTGCCGGGGCGTGGGTGGTCGAGCGCACCGACGTACCGGCGCGGGTGTGGTGGCACGGCCTGCTCTGCGCGCCCCTGGCGGTCCCGGCGTTCGTCAACGGCTACGGCTGGGTCTCGCTGACCCACGACGTGCAGTCCTTCCCGGGCGCGGTGATGGTCGTGACGCTGTCGTACTTCCCGCTCGTCTACCTCCCGACCGTCGCCGCGCTGCGCCGCCTCGACCCCGCCGTCGAGGAGGTCGCCACCGCGCTCGGCAAGGGGCCTTGGCAGGTCTTCTTCCGGGTCACCCTGCCGGCGATCAGCCCGGCCGTGCTGGGCGGTTCGCTCCTCGTGGGCCTGCACCTGCTGGCCGAGTACGGCGCCCTGCAGCTGCTCAACTACCCGACCCTGACGACCGCGATCCTCCAGCAGTACGCCACGGTCTTCAACGGGCCGGAAGCCACCCTGCTGGCCCTGGTCCTCGTGGTCTTCTGCCTGCTCCTGCTCGGCATCGAGCTGCTCCTGCGCGGCCGGGGTTCGCGGGCGCGCGTCGGGTCCGGCACCAACCGCCAGTTCGCCCCGATCCGTCTCGGCCGGCACAAGCCGTGGGTCGTCGGCTCGCTCGCCCTGCTGGCCGTGTGGGCCCTCGGCGTCCCGCTGGGCAGCCTCGCCCGCTGGCTGGCGCGCGGCACCTCCGCCGGTGTCGACATGAGTGAGCTGACCGGCGCCCTCTGGTCGACGCTGATGCTCGCCGTCCTCGGCGGTGCCCTCGCGACCGCCGCGGCCATCCCGGTCGTGTGGCTCGCCGTGCGGCACCGCAGCCTGCTGACCACCAGCATCGAACGCAGCGTCTACACCGCGAGCGCGATGCCCGGCATCGTGATCGCGCTGGCGCTGGTGACCGTGTCGATCCGCGTGGTCCCGTCGGTCTACCAGACCCTCGGGCTGCTGCTGATCGGTTACCTGATCCTGTTCCTGCCCCGTGCCGTGGTCAGCGTCCGGGCCACCTTCGAACTGGTGCCCCCCGGCATCGAGGAGGTCGGGCGCAGCCTGGGCTGCACCGGGCCGGAGGTCGCGCGCCGCGTCACGCTGCCCCTCGTCGTACCCGGCCTGGCGGCGGCTGCGGCACTCGTCGCGCTGGCCGTCTCCACCGAACTCACGGCCACCCTGCTGCTCGCCCCGATCGGCACCGATACGCTCGCCACCGAGTTCTGGTCCGATGCCTCCTCGATCGCCTACGGTGCCGCGGCGCCGTACGCGCTGGCCTTGATCCTGCTCTCCGTTCCGTCCACCTGGCTGCTGGCCCGGCTGAGCATGAGGAGCCGTTCGTGACCACCCCGATGAGCGCGGCCCTGGAGATCCGCGGCCTCGAAGCGGGGTACGGCGGCGCCCCCGTCCTGCACGGCCTCGACCTCGTCGTGCCCGGCGGAGTGACCTCGATCCTCGGGTCGTCGGGCTGCGGCAAGACCACCCTGCTGCGTGCCGTCGCCGGCTTCGTCCGGCCCTCCGGCGGCAGCATCACCGTCGCCGGCACCGAGGTGGTCGGCGGTCGCCGCGTCGTGCCCGCCCGCCAGCGCGGACTCGGCTACGTGCCGCAGGAAGGCGCACTGTTCCCGCACCTGACCGTCGCACGCAACGTCGCCTTCGGCCTCCCCCGCGCCGAGCGGCGCGACGCCCACGGTCGCGTCGCCGAGGCTCTCGAGCTGGTGGAGCTGGCGCCCGAGCTCGCCGGCCGGTTCCCGCACGAGCTCTCGGGCGGTCAACAGCAGCGGGTGGCACTGGCCCGCGCCCTGGCGCCGCGCCCGAAGCTGGTCCTGCTCGACGAACCGTTCTCCTCCCTCGACGCGTCGTTGCGCGAAGAGACCGGCCGGGCCGTCGTCCGCGCCCTGCGGGCCGCGGATGCTGCCGCCGTCCTGGTCACCCACGACCAGGGCGAGGCATTGTCGCTCGCTGACCAGGTCGCCGTGATGGTGGACGGCCAGTTCCTCCAGGTCGCGGCGCCCACGACGGTCTACCTCGAGCCCGCCGATCCCCGCGTCGCGTCCTTCATCGGCCACGCGTCCCTGCTGCCCGGCCACGTCGACGCGTCCGGCACCGGCCATTGCGCACTCGGCACCGTGTCCACGCAGTCCCCCGTCGGGTCGGGCGGTGCAGCGCAGTTCGCGGTCCGGTCCGAGCAGCTGCAGATCCGGCCCGCCGACGGCGACGGCACCCCGGGCGAGGTGCTCGACGTCAGCTTCTTCGGCCACGACGCGACCATCCGGGTCCGCCTCGAGTCCGGCGAGCACGTCGCAGCGCGGACGCCGGCCGACTCCGTGCCGCTGGCCGGGGACCGGGTCCGGGTCGGCGTGGTCGGCCACGTCGTGACCTTCCCCGCCTGAGCCTCTCAGGCGTAGTCGGCCCAGACCCGCTGCTCGACGCCGTCGACGGTCACCTCGCCGCCGTGCGGCACGATCCACTGCGGCCGCGTGTGCCCGAACGGGACGCCGACGCACACGACCGCGTCCGGGTTGTAGCGGGCCACCTCGGCGACGACCGCATCGCGTTGCGCGGCCCGTAGCTGGACGCGCTCCTCGGGCGCGGGCTGGACGACGAAGTCCGAGACCGGTGGGCGGGCCACCAGCACCGCATCGACCGCGGCGAGCACGCCGCGCTCCCCCAGCGCCCGCACGATCCAGCCCACCTCACGGGCGGGGAGCAGCTCCTCGGAGGCTTCCAGCAGGAGTACGCCGCCGTCGAGCTCCTCGGGCCCGGAGCGGAACCGCCCGGCGGTGAACAGCTGCGGGAGCACCTCGAAGCAACCACCCCAGGTCGGGCCGGTCACGACACGCTGCGGCCCGAACCACTCCCACGGCTCGCTGGGCTCCCGGTCGCCGTACTCGCTCAATGCGAGGGGGTCGTCCCACCCCAAGCCGATGTCCTGCGACCAGTCCGGGCGGGTGAGCTCGATCCGTTCGCCGGTCAGCAGTGCGGCACGGAGCGCGGCTGCGTGGATGTCGTCGACGGCAGGCCCGGGGCCCAGGTGGACCTGGGTGGATCCGCCGTAGAAGCTGGCGATCCCCGCGGCCCACAGCCACTGGTGGAGGTGGGTGTTGTCGCTGTACCCGAGGAACGGCTTCGGGTCGGCGCGCGCGAGACCGGCGTCGAGGTGCGGGATCACCGTGATCTGGTCGAACCCGCCGACCACCGCATGGATGGCCCGGATCGTCGGGTCCGCGAAGGCCGCATTGATGTCGGCCGCCCGCGCCTCGGGACTCGCGCCGACCTGACGGGTGGTCGGGAACTCCACCGGCACCAGGCCGGTCACCTCAGCGAGCCGGACCATCGCCTGCTCGTGGATCTCCGGAAAGGCGCCAGCCGCTGCGAACGACGGCGACAGGACGGCGATCCGGTCCCCCGGACGGGCCTTGGGCGGGTGGACCAGTTCGCGACTCATGGCTCCAGTCAAGCATCGGGTACGACGAAACCCCGACCGCTTTTCCGGCTCACCAGCCCCACTGCTCGGGACCGAACCGACCCCACGCCACGAACAGGCATGCGGCCATGAAGAGCAGGTCGCCGACGAGGGCGCCGTACTCACCCCGCCGCAGCCGGGTCAGGTCTGCTCCCTGCCAAGGGCGCCGGTGTGGCGCCCGAACACCCACGAGACACCGCGGGAGCCCGACGCGTGACAGGGAGCAGACCGGCGAACCAGCGTCAGCAGACCAGCGTCAGGAAGAACGCGCTGTCGACCGGTGCGTTGGACGGCAGCCGCACCTGCACGGTCGCCTGGGGAAGGTTGGGGGCGACGGTGATGGACACCAAGGCGTTCGGCACGATCACGTCGCCACTGATCGCTCCGGGAGACCCGGTGATCGCGCAGCTGCGGATGTCCGCGATGCCGGTGAGGACGTAGAGGCCGGCGCTCAGCCTCGAGGCGGTCGCCGTGCCGAGGTCGACGACACCGGTGCTCTTGACGTGGACCTTGTGCACGACGGGCACGACCACGGGCTCGGGTTCGGGAACTGCCTCCCAGGCCACGGTGCCGTTGCCCTGGTTGGTCAGCACCTGACCGTCACCGCCACCCACGCCACTGATCCCGGCAGCGGAGACCAACGTCGAGTAACCGGTGATCTTCACGCCCAGCGTGACCGCGGCAAGGCTCGAGTTCGTCACGACGACCTTGTTCGAGTTGCCGACGTTGACCTTCACCGTCCCGGCACCTGACCCGCCAGCAGCCCACGACACCGTCGTGGGCGACCCGTTGCCCGGCTCCCCGAGCGGAGCGAACGACAAGGTGCCCGCCTTCGTGCCCTTCGCGGTGACCGCCAGCTCGACGACCAGGGCGTTGGTGGGCACCGTCGACGTACCACCGCTCGCCACGAAGACATACGTCTTGCCCGCCGCGACCGACGCCGCAGTCGTGACCAGCTTCGTCGGCGTCAACGGCGTGATCGCCACACCCGTCGTACCGGACGTCGCCGTCGCGCCGGTCAGGCCGAAGGCGAGCAACAGCAATGTCAGTGCACCGACGATCAAGGGCACCCGGCGCGGACCGGCAGTTGGCATGGAACGAGAACGTACGGACACAGGTCACTCCAAGGGTCGCGAGGAACCCTCCCCGCGACGCAGGCTAGACCACCGGCCGCCCGCAGGAGGACGGTTTCGACAGGAGGGTGCGCCGCACGTCTCAGCAGATCGCGGTCAGGTGGAAGTTGCTGCCGACGAAGCTGCCGTCGGACCCCCTGTGGATCTGGACATAGGCGATGTGGGTGTTGCTGAAGCTCACGGAGACGACACCCGTCAGCGCCACGCCCCCGGAGAGGTAGGCGCCGGTCGAGCCGGTGATCGAGCACCCGGCGAGATTCCGCGGGAACGTGACCTGGTAGTCGCCGGGGAAGTTCATCGTGGCCGTCACCCCACCGGACTTCACCACTGCAAGGTCGCTGATGCTCGCGTGCATCACGACGGGCACCACCGGCGGAGCCGGCAGCGCCTTCCAGGCAACGGTGCCGTCCCCGTTGTTGGTCAGCACCTGACCGTTCCCGCCACCCACGCCGCTGATCCCGGCAGCGGACACCAGGGTGGAGTACCCGGTGATCTTCACCCCCACCGTCGCCACAGCCAGGCTCGAGTTCGTCACCACGACCTTGTTCGAGTTGCCGACGTTGACCCGCACCGTCCCGGCACTCGAACCACCCGCAGCCCACGCCACCGCCGTCGGCGAACCATTGCCCGGCTCACCCAACGGAGCGAACGACAACGTCCCCGCCTTCGTGCCCTTCACCGTGATCGCCAGCTCCACCACCAACGCATTGGTCGGCACCGTCGTCGTACCACCGCTCGCTACGAACACATACGTCTTGCCGGGCTGCACCGACGCAGCACCCGTGATGACCTTGACCGGCGCCAACGGCGTGATCGCCACGCCCGTCGTACCGGACGTCGCCGTCGCGCCGGTCAGGCCGAACGCAAGCAACAACAGGGTCAGTGCGCCGGCGACGAGCGGCAATCGACGCGATCCCGAGGTCGGCAAGGAAGGGGCAAGCACGGGCATGATCACTCCAGGGTCGTGTGGGACCCCTCCCCGCGAGCCACGCTAACCCCGGATCCGCCATCGCACATGACCCGTTCGGACCATCCCGGAAACGCCGAAACCCGGCCCCCTTCTCAGGAGGCCGGGCTTCGTTCTGTTGCCGTGGCAGATGCAGGATTCGAACCTACGTAGGCGTTGCCGGCTGATTTACAGTCAGCTCCCTTTGGCCACTCGGGCAATCTGCCTGGCTTGTCCCCGACCCCGTTCCACGCCTATGGAACAGCCCTGTGTTGGATGGTCGGCAACGACGAGAAACAATAGCGCAGCACGGCGTTCCACAGAAAACCGCACCATCCCCTTCCGACAGTCAGCGCAGGTGACCACCATGGCCGATTCCTCCTTCGACATCGTCAGCAAGATCGACCGCCAGGAGGTCGACAACGCCCTCGGGCAGGCCGCCCGCGAGATCGCGACCCGGTTCGACTTCAAGGGCACCGGCGCGACCATCGAGTGGAAGGGCGACCAGGCGATCGAGATCACCGCGTCCGCCGACGACCGCGCCAGCGCCGTCCTCAGCGTCTTCCAGGACAAGCTGATCAAGCGTGACCAGTCGCTGAAGATCCTCGACGCCTCCGAGCCGCGCCAGTCGGGACAGCAGTCGAAGATCGACATCGTGCTCAAGGAGGGCATCACCTCCGAGGACGCCAAGAAGATCTCGAAGCTGATCCGCGACGAGGGCCCCAAGGGCGTCAAGGCCCAGATCCAGGGCGACGAGCTCCGCATCTCGTCCAAGAAGCGCGACGACCTGCAGGCCGTGCAGGCGCTCGTGAAGTCGCAGGACCTCGACTTCGCGGTCCAGTTCACCAACTACCGCTGACCGTCTGCGCACAAGCAGTCCGGGCAAGCAAGACCGCCCCGAGGATCGGGATCGATCCTCGGGGCGGTTCTGCGTTTCCTCGGTCCGTGTCGGCTGAGGGTCAGTCCTCTTCGTCGAGGACGACGAACCGCTCAGCGGTGCAGGAGGGCCCGGCAGCGTAGGTGAAGCAGGCGCGGACCTGGAGCGCCAGGGGGCGGGTTGCGGGCGCCTCGAGCGCGGCGTGCCAGGTGAGCAGGCCCGTGGTGGCACGGCCACCGTCGGTGGTGACGGCGCCGTCCCAGGCTGCCTCGCCCTTGTCGACCTTGGTGGCCGTCTGCCAGGCTCCCTGGCCCCAGACCCGCCACTGCAGGGTGGCACCCGTGGCGCCGGCCGGGGCGTCGACCGACACGGCGAAGTCCGCGGTCGAGCTCTCCCACACCGACGGCGCCGTGAAGGTCGGTGCACCGGTGCCGTAGCTGAACGTCACGGTCGCGCCCAGGTTGCCGGCCTTGTCGACCGGCGTGACCTCGAACGTGTGCCAACCGGCGGTGGGCGTGATGGTCGTGGCGTAGTCACCCGAAGCGTTCGCACCGACAGCAGGGGCCTCCTGGCCGTCCACGGTGAGGTAGAAGCCGGCCGTGTCGGCGGAGCCGTTGAGGGTGACCTTGGCCGACGCCGGGGTCGGGTTGGTCCACTGCCCGTTGGTGAGCGTGTCGGAGGTGATCGTGACCTCGGGGGCGGTCACGTCGACCTTGAAGACCTTGTAGATCTTGGCCTTGCTCTTCAACGTGCCGTCGTGGGCGTGGACCAGCACGGTGTAGATGGTGCCGTCGAGCAGCACGCCCGCAGGCATGGTGGCGCTGGCCGTCTCGCCCGAGGCGACCGGTTCACTCGCGCCGCTCCAGACCAGGGGCGCCAGGACGTTGTTGCCCTTGCGGACCTCGAACAGGGCGTGCACCGCGTCGCCCTCGGGGTCAGAGAGCTCGGCGGAGAACGTGGGGGCCAGCGAGGGCACGAGGCCGACCACCTCGGACTCGGGCTCGATGGCCAGCTCCTCCGGCGTGGCCGGGTAGGAGTTGTAGGTGACGGTGATCGTCGCCGCCTTGGTGGCGACACCGTTCTCCGCGGAGCGGTACTTGCGGAAACCGGTCTTCGCGCCCTCCTGGACCGCTGCGACCTGGACGCCGCGCTGGGCCCCGCCGCTCAGCCACGAGTTCACGATCGCGGTGGCGTCGAACGCGACAACACCCTCCGTGGGGCAGCCGGTCGCGCCGTAGGACTTCACCGAGGTCGCGGCGCCCGTCGTGGTGACCGTGGGCTGCTTGGTCCACGTCAGGCCCGGGACCGTCCACAGGCCGGTGACCCGCGACACCTTGATCGCCGATCCTGCACAGGACCCGGTCTCGAAGTTGGACAGTGTCAGGGCCGCGCTCTGCACCACCGCGTCCGCGGGGATGTCAGCGAGTGCCGAGTAGTCGAAGTCGAGGTAGGAACGCGCCTTGGTGATCCCCAGGTTGGCCGAGCCCACCCGCAGCTCCGGCGACGTCGCCTGGCTCGCGGTCTGGCCGATGTTGCTCACCCACGTGTCACCCGTCAGGTCCAGCGTCACCGTGTGGGTGGCCACCGGCTCCTCGAGCACCGCGACACCCTGCGCCGGGGACGCCGCGAGGGCTCCCGACGTCATGGCCGCAACAAGACCGATCGCGGCCGTCGAGGTGATCGAGCCCAGCCAGATACGTCGAGACATCCAAGTCCTCCATCGCCGCCCGAGCGGCCGGGGTGGCCACCTGGATGCGAACCCCCAACTCCCCCGCACGCAACAAGTTACGCAGGGTTCACCAACCAACCCACAGGCTCACGGTCACGCGTGATCGTCAAGGAGCCGGGCAACCGCACGGTCGAGCGCGTCGGGTCCGCCCGGGACCGGGTCCAGCACGGTCCCCGAGTCGAAGAGGTCGATGACCCGGGGGTCGACGTACGCCGACCGGGCAACCGTCGGCGTGTTCCCCAACAATTCCGAGGCTGCCACCACGGCCTCGCGCACCCGCCGGGCTCGCGCCGTCCTCGAACCGGGGTGCGGTTCCTGGGCGAGTACGACGGCCGCGGCGACCGTCGCGTGCCACGTACGGAAGTCCTTCGCAGTCACGTCGAGGCCGGTCAGCGTGCGGATGTGCTCGTTCAGCTCGTCGGCGGCGACCGGCTGCCACCGCGAGCCGACCTTCGACGCCAGGAGGCGGGCACCGGCCGGTCGCCTGCTCGCCGCGTCCAGTGCGGTGATGACGGTGCCGTCGTCGACGGTCACCTCGTGGTCGATGCCGGCCTTGCCCACGAAGCGGAACACGAGACGGTCCTTCTCGCGACGAAGGTGACGTCGTTCCAGGGTGGTGAGCCCGTGGCTGCCGAACTCCTCCGCCGACCCGTCGGACCCCGGACGGAAGCAACCCAGGTCGATCAAGCGCACGCCGACTGCCAGGATCCTGCGGCGCTCGACCTCGTCGTCGCCCGGTGGCGCGACCAGCTGGTGGCGGAGCTTCCGGCGCAGTCCGGGCAACGTCACGGCCAGGGTGCGCACCCGCTCGAACTTCTCCAGGTCGCGTTGCTCGCGCCAGCTCGGGTGATAGAGGTACTGACGACGGCCGGCCTCGTCGGTCCCGACCGCCTGCAGATGGCCTCGCGGGTGCGGACAGATCCAGACGTCCGTCCACGCCGGCGGGATGACGAGGTCCCGGATCCGTTCGACGTCTGCCGCTGGGAGTGGCTCGCCCTGCGCATCCAGGTAACGGAACCCACGCCCGTGCCTGGTCCTGCGCCAGCCTGGCTGCTGGCACGAAACAGTCCGCAGCCTCATTGAGCGCCCCTCACTCTCGAGCACTACCCGCAGGGCCGCTCCGCATGCACCCGGCCTGGTCGAGGTCAGGCCTGCAGGACCTGCTGGAGACCCGAGGTGTCGATGGTCGCCGCCAGGTCGGCGATGGTCGTCCCCGACAGGGACGTCCGCCAGGCGCGTTCCGCCGTGGCCATCGCCTTCGCGACCCCACAGGCAGTGCGGCACTCCTCGGGCGGGAGGGCGAGCTCGCCCTGCTGGCGGATCTCGGTGCAGCGGAACGCCGGCTCGTCACCATCGATGGCCTGGACGACGTCGAGCAGCGTGATGTCCGACGCCGGACGCAGCAGCACGTAGCCGCCGTCACGACCCTCAGTGGGCTGCGCGATCCCGGCGCGCGCGAGCGCCTGCAGGTGCTTGGCGAGATAGGTCTTCGACACACCGTGCAGCGCGGCGAGCCGCGAGCTGGGCACGGGATGTTCGGCCTGGCTGAGGACGACGCAGCAGTGCAGCGCCCACTCCACACCGGCGGAGAGCTTCACGTCGTCACCCCCTCGAGGACGGTCCTGTCGTCATGGGCCGTCGATCGGCGACGGCAGGACCATCCTCGCAGGCGACGCGTGACGGATCAGGCGTGGTCCGCAAGCCACCGGTCCAGCGTCGTCGGGGCGATCCAGGCATCCGCGCCCGGGGTCGGCGTGAGGGCTGCGTCGTCCAGCAACGCGCCGAAGTAGCCCGCCTCGGGGTCGCTGACCACCGCCCGGGCGTCACCGGTCGACGAGAAGCGGCGCCGCACCAGCTCGTCGATGCCCAGCGCCTCCGGTCCGGCGATCTCGACGGTCCCGTTGACCGGCGCTCCCGTCACGATCTCGGCCAGCCGGACGACGACGTCGCTCGATGCGATGGGCTGCAGGCGCCCCGGCGTCGCCCGGACCACGTCGCCCTGGACGGCCGCTTCGGCAATGCCGTCGATGAACTCGAAGAACTGGGTGGACCGCACGATCGTGTACGGCACCGTGCCTTCCCGGACGCCCGCCTCCTGGGCGAGCTTGGCCCGCATGTAGCCGGCCTCGGTGAGCCGGTCGGCGCCCACGATCGACAAGATCACGTGGTGCCCGACGCCGGCCTCGGCCTCCGCTGCGAGCAGGTGACGCGTCGAGTCGCGGAAGAACGCCAGCACGTCGTCGTCGGCCCAGGACGGCGAGTTCGTCAGGTCGACCACGACATCGGCGCCGGCGACGGCCTCGCCGATCCCCTGGCCCGTGGTGGTGTCGATCCCTGCCTCACGACCGAGCGCGACCGCGTCATGACCGGCGCCCGCGAGATGCACCTGGAGCTGGCTGCCGATCAAGCCGGCGCCGAAGATCACGACCTTCATTCCGTCCTCCAAACCTAGACAATATTTGTCGTAGTTTACTACGACATACGTTGTCCGAGTCAAGGCCGGGGCTTGACGGCTCCGCCACCATGGCGCCATGGACCCCGCAGCAGAGATCGAGATCGACGCCCCCCTCGCCGTGGTGTGGGACGTCATGACCGACACCGCCCGCTACGGCGAGTGGAACCCGTTCGTGGAGCGCGCCGAGACCGCCGTGCCCGCACAGGTCGGCAACCCGATCGTGCTGCACGTGGTCTGGGCCGACGGGAAGAAGACCCGCTCCCCCGAGCGGATCACCGCCCTGGACGGACCGACCACCGACCCGGCCAGCGGTACGACGACCGCCCTCATGTCCTACGTCTACGAGGGCCTGCCGTCGAAGCTCGGCCTCGTGCGCGGTGTGCGGCACCAACGCCTGTCACAGCGACCGGGTGGCCCGACGTCGTACACGACGGTCGAGGAGTTCAGCGGCCCGCTCGTGAAGCTGGCCGGCCCCGGCCGCGTGGCCGACGGCTTCCGCCGTCACGCCGAGGGGCTCAAGAAGCGCGCTGAGTCCCTGGCGCGGTCCGGGCAGGCTGGGAACCCGGCGGAATGAGCTCACTGGAGTTGCGCGCCGCCCACAGGGCGAAGGCGAGGACCGCGACTCCGCAGATGATGTCGGCGATGACGTGCGCCTGGCGCCACCAGACCATGTCGGTGGCGCCCGGGATCGTGTAGTGCGCGATGCCGACCAGCCCCGACAGTGAGTAACCGGTCAGGGCGATGGCAGCCGTGGTGATGTGGCGCCGGAACCACAGCAACAGCCCGATGGCACCGAAGGCCGTGAACAGGAACCAGCCGAAGGCGACCAGGGCGGCCGACGGCACGGGCAGCGAGCTGTCCGATGCGGGCACCGGGTAGTCGTCGTAGTTGACGTAGTTGTCGATGTAGTGGACGACCGACACCAGCACCGCGATCGCGAGCAGCCAGCCCAGGACCCGTGTCGCTCGCAGATAGCTCACGGGTCCCAGACTAGGGCGTACGCCCTTGGCGTTGGGTCACTGCTCAGGCGGAAGCGACTCCCAGCACCGGCACCGAGGTGGCGCCGGTGGCGGGGCGCAACCAGACCCGGGTACCGGCGTCCAGCTCGAGCGCCCGCGCGTGCGTGCGGGACAGGACGACCTGCGTGGTCTCCCCCTGGCCCTCGACGTCGACCGTCAGCCGCACCTCGAAGCCCACCCGCAGCGAACGGACGATCGTCCCCGCGAAAGCGGGCGGCGTGCCCGGCGCGACGGCCGGAGACAGGGCCAGCTCGATGTCGTGCGGACGGAGGCGAACGTTGCCGAGCCGGGTGACGTCGCCGAGGAAGCCCATCACGAAGTCGTTGGCGGGCTCGTCGTACAACTGGTCGGGGGTGCCGATCTGCTCGATCCGGCCGTTGTTGATGACCACGATCTCGTCGGCGACCTCCATGGCCTCCTCCTGGTCGTGCGTCACGAACACGGTCGTCACGTGGACCTCGTCGTGCAGGCGACGCAGCCAGTCACGCAGCTCCTTGCGGACCTTCGCGTCCAGCGCACCGAACGGCTCGTCGAGCAGCAACACGCTCGGCTCGACCGCGAGGGCACGAGCCAGGGCGAGGCGCTGGCGCTGGCCGCCCGAGAGCTGAGACGGCAGCCGGTGGGCGAACTGCGACAGGTGCACGAGCTCGAGGAGCTCGGCGACCTTGGCCTTGACCTCGGCCTTGGGGCGCTTGCGGATCTCCAGGCCGAACGCGACGTTCTTGGCGACCGTCATGTGCTTGAAGACCGCGTAGTGCTGGAACACGAAGCCGACGTTGCGCTTCTGCGGGGGCAGCCGGGTCGCGTTGACGCCCTCGATCTCGACCGAGCCACTGTCGGCCGTGTCGAGGCCGGCGATGATCCGCAGCAGCGTGGACTTGCCGCCACCGCTGGGACCGAGGAGCGCGGTGAGCTGGCCCGTCGGCAGGGAGACGTTGATGTCCTCCAGGGCGATGAAATCGCCGTACTTCTTGTTGATCCCGGATACTTCGATGCTCACTTGTGGTCCTCCGGCTTGCGGATGAGCGACACGACGACGAGGGCCAGCACAGAGGCGAGCACGAGCACGAATGCGGCGGCGTACGCCGTCGGCTCCTCGTAGTTGGTGTAGCGGTTCTGGATGAGGATGGTGGCGGTCTCGCCGCGGAACTCGGCGCCGGGGCTGACGATCTTCACGGCCCCGAACTCACCGAGCGAACGGGCCAGGCTCAGCACGACGCCGTACACGACGGCCCACTTGATGCTGGGCAGCGTGATCCGGCGGAAGGTCTGCCATCCGCTGGCGCCCAGGCTGCTCGCAGCGAGCTCGGCGTCGATGCCGATCTCCTCGAGCACGGGCACGATATCACGCACCACCAGCGGCAGGCTGACGAACGCGGTGGCCATGATCAGGCCGGGCGTCGTACCGATGATGAAGATGCCCGCGGACTCCAGGGCACTGCCGAACCAGCCCTGGCCACTGCTGTAGGCCAGCACCAGCGCGAGGCCGACCACGACCGGCGAGACCGACATCGGCAGGTCGACGAGCACCGACAGGACTCGTCGTCCCGGGAACTTGTAGCGCACCAGCAGCAGCGAGATGCCCACACCGAAGACGGTGTTGATGAGCACCGCCCAGAACGCACAGGTCGCGGTCAGCTGGAACGCGTAGGTCACCGACGGGTCCTGGAGCCGCTCGAGGAACGCCGCGATGCCACCCTCGGCACCCCGTTCGATCGGCGCGAACGTCCGCGCAGTGACCTCGTAGAGGGGCCACACGACGAGGACCGAGAGGTAGGCGATGACGAAGAACCGCATCACGTAGGTGACCGGGCCCTTGCGACCGCGGATGGTCGATGTGTCAGCCACGACGCGCCACCCTCCGCGAGACCAGGTCGAGCACGACGATGGTGAAGATCGCGACCAGCAGCAGGAGCACGGCGACCGCCGCAGCTCCGGCCTGGTTGTCGCCCTCGATGAACTTGAGGATCTTCAGCGAGGCGACCTCGGTCTGGTACGGCGTGTTGCCGGAGATGAGCACGAGCGAGCCGAACTCACTGATCGCGCGGGCGAAGCCGAGCGACGAGCCGGCCGTGATCGCCGGCACCAGGCTCGGCAGGATGATCCGGCGGAACGTCGTGAAGCGCGAGGCACCGAGGGAGGCCGCAGCCTCCTCGACGTCCGCGTCCAGCTCGATCAGCACCGGCTGCACGGTCCGCACCACGAAGGGCAGCGTCACGAACAGCAACGCCAGGAAGATGCCCTGGCGGGTGTTCACGATGTTGATCCCGACGGGACTCTCCGGGCCGTAGAGGCTCAGCAGCACGAGGCCGGCCACGATCGTCGGCAGCGCGAACGGGATGTCGATGACGACGTCCAGGATCCGCTTGCCGAAGAACTGGTCACGGACGAGCACCCAGGCCACCACGGTCCCGAGGATGCCGTTGACGATCGTGACGAGGCCGGCCTCGATCACGGTGAGCCGCAGCGCAGCGAAGGTCTGCGCGTCGGTCAGCGTGTTCCAGAACGCGCCCCAGCCACCGGCCGCAGCGGCCCCCACGACCGCCGCGAGCGGCAGCAGCACCAGCACGCTGAACCAGACCAGTGCAATACCGAGACCGATGCCCGAGGCCGGTGTCAGCCGGAACAGCCCACTGGGCCGACTCGACGTGCGAGCCGGCCCAGCAGGTTTGACGAGTACTTCCGTCACTGCTTCGTTGCTTCGGCGTACAGGTTGTCGAAGCGGAGCTTCTCGCCGTCCTTGCCGAACCATTCCTTGGTGACGGCCTTCCAGCCGCCCAGCTCATCGATCGTGTACAACTTCTTCGACGGAGCCGGGAACGGGCTGGCGGGGTCGTTCGCGCCGTCGACCTCGATGCTGGAGATGTCCAGGCCACCGACGGGGCGGAAGCCCTTCTTCACGAACTCGGTCTGGCCGGCGTCACTGAGGACGAACTCCAGCCAGTCGCTGGCGACCGGGTCGGCGTCCTTGAGCACGGCGCCGGGGTTCTCGATCAGGAACGTCGTGTCGGGGAGGATGTAGTCGAGGTCCTCGCCCTTCTGCTTGGCCAGGATGGCCTCGTTCTCGTACGTGATGAGCACGTTGCCGACGCCCTTCTTGAAGGCCTCGGTCGCCTCACGGCCGCTGGCGGCCCAGGTGGTGACGTTGGCGAAGACCTTCTTGAGGTACTCGTCAGCCTGCGCCTCGGTCTGGCCGAGGGCCAGCGCGTGGGTGTAGAGCGCGAGGATGTTCCAGCGGGCGGCGCCGGAGCTGGCCGGGTCGGCGGTGATCACGTTGACGTCGTCGCGGGTCAGGTCTTCCCAGCCCTTGATGCCGAGCGGGTTGCCCTTCTCGACGGCGATGACGGCCACCGAGGAGGAGACGATGCCCTTGTTCGGGCCGGCGTTCCAGTCCTCGTCGACGAGGCCGGCGTCGACCAGGCGGGTCACGTCACCCTCGAGGGAGAAGTGGACGTAGTCGACGTCCTTGCCCTTGGTGTCGGCAACCTTGCGGCTCTGCTCGCCCGAGGCGCCGTACGAACCGGAGAACTTGACGCCCTTGCCCTCGTCGGTCTTGTTGAACTCGTCGGCAATCGCCTCGTTGGCGGCCTGCGGGACGGCGAAGCCGTAGATCCCGATGGTGTCCGCACTGTCCGAGCCGCCTGCGCTCGAGCACGCAGACAGCGCCAGTGCGCCGGTCATTGCCAGGGCCGCAGCCTTGATCACTCGCTTCATTGCACCCATTCCTTGCTTCAGGCCGGCCCCACGCCGGTTCTATAAACTCGAGTGGAATAATACACATTAGAGAGATAGTGGTCGCAGTTTGAGATGGAATGGTCCAGAACGTGACCGACCTCACGGCGCGCCGCCGCCCAAGAACTGGCTTCACGGGGGGCTGGCTGCGCGGGCGGACTATCGTGGGAGGGCCGCTGCGCACGTCGCCAGCCAGGCGAGGACTGGACACCTGTCCGCCAAAAGTGGAACACGTTCTAGATTCGACCTAGAATCGTCCTCACCTGTCGCTGCTGCGACGCCGACCAGCGGCAGCCGCCTGATGTTGAGAGAAGTGGACCGAAGCGTGAGCCAGACCAAGCAGGTCAAGCAGCTGGACCGGGTGATCATCCGGTTTGCCGGTGACTCCGGTGACGGCATGCAGCTGACCGGTGACCGTTTCACCCAGGAGTCGGCCGTCTTCGGCAACGACCTGGTGACCCTGCCGAACTTCCCTGCCGAGATCCGGGCCCCTCAGGGCACGCTGCCGGGGGTGTCGTCGTTCCAGATCCACTTCGCCGACCACGACATCCTCACCGCGGGTGACCGCCCCGACGTGCTGGTCGCGATGAACCCGGCCGCCCTGAAGGCGAACCTCGGCGACCTGCCCAAGGGCGCGGCGATCATCGTCGACACGGCCGACTTCACCAAGCGCAACCTCGACAAGGCCGGGTACGACGCCAACCCGCTCGACCAGCTCGGCGAGGTCAACGACCCGCTGGCCGACTTCCAGGTCCACCCGGTCGACCTGACCGGCATCACGGTCGAGGCCGTCAAGGAGTGGGGCCTGTCCCGCAAGGACGCCTCGCGGGCCAAGAACATGTTCGCGCTGGGCCTGCTGTCCTGGATGTACGGACGCCCGACCGAGCCCACCGTGAAGTTCCTGGAGAAGAAGTTCTCCAAGGTGCCCGACATCCTCGGCGCCAACCTGGCCGCGTTCAAGGCCGGCTGGAACTTCGGTGAGACCACCGAGACGTTCGTGGTGCAGTACGAGATCAAGCCCGCGAAGATGAAGTCCGGGACGTACCGCAACATCACCGGCAACCTGGCGCTCTCCTACGGCCTGGTTGCTGCGGGCGTGCGGTCGGGCCTGCCGGTGTTCCTGGGTTCGTACCCGATCACCCCGGCCTCCGACATCCTCCACGAGCTCTCGCGCCACAAGAGCTTCGGCGTCACCACACTGCAGGCCGAGGACGAGATCGCCGGCGTGGGTGCCGCGATCGGCGCCTCGTTCGCCGGGCACCTGGGCGTCACGACCACCTCGGGCCCGGGTATCGCACTGAAGGGCGAGGCGATCGGCCTGGCGGTGATGACCGAGCTCCCGCTGCTGGTCGTCAACGTGCAGCGCGGTGGCCCGTCCACCGGCCTGCCGACCAAGACCGAGCAGTCCGACCTGCTGCAGGCGATGTACGGCCGCAACGGTGAGGCCCCGGTGCCGATCGTCGCCCCGCAGTCGCCCGGTGACTGCTTCGCCGCCGCGGTCGAGGCCGCCCGGATCGCGGTCACGTACCGCACCCCGGTGATGCTGCTGTCCGACGGCTACCTCGCCAACGGTTCCGAGCCGTGGGCGATCCCCTCGATCGACGACCTGCCGGTCATCGACCCGAACTTCGCCACCGAGCCCAACCACGCCTCGGCGAAGAGCCTCGCTGATGGTGGAAGCGGGGAGCCGGACGAGTACTGGCCCTACCTGCGTGACGAGGAGACCCTGGCCCGTCCGTGGGCGATCCCCGGCACCGCCGGCCTCGAGCACCGCATCGGCGGGCTCGAGAAGGGCGAGGGCCACGGCAACATCTCCTACGACTCGGTCAACCACGACCGGATGGTGCGGATCCGCCAGGAGAAGATCCAGCGGATCGCCAACTCCCTCCCGCCCCTGGAGATCGACGACCCGTCCGGCGAGGCGAAGGTCCTGGTCATCGGCTGGGGCTCGACGTACGGCCCGATCGGTGCCGCCTGCCGTCGGGTACGTCGCGCCGGCTACAACGTCGCGCAGGTCCACCTGCGCCACCTCAACCCGTTCCCGAACGACCTCGGCGCCATCCTCAAGTCCTACGACAAGGTGCTGGTCCCCGAGATGAACCTCGGCCAGCTCTCGAAGATGCTGCGCGCCGAGTACCTCGTCGACGCCATCGGCTACAACCACGTCTACGGCCTCCCGCTGAAGGCGGCCGAGCTGGCCGAAGCCGTCGGCGCGCTCGTCGGCGAGGCCGAGGGCAAGGACGTCGACCTCGGCGAACACGGACTCAATCCGCCTGCCGACCACGAGGAGGCACCCGTCTCATGAATCACCCCACTCGATTCTTGACCTCCCCCGCTTCGCTCCTCCGCTCAACAATCGATCGGGGACCCCGATGACGACCATCGACCTGCCGCTCCCCGGCGCCCGCACCGGCACCGAGCTGGTTCCCGCCGTCGACGAGGGCGTGACCCAGACCGCCAAGGAGTTCACCTCCGACCAGGAGGTCCGCTGGTGCCCCGGGTGCGGTGACTACGCCGTCCTCAAGGCCGTCCAGGGCTTCCTGCCCGACCTGGGCCTGCGCCGCGAGAACATCGTGTTCGTGTCCGGCATCGGCTGCTCCAGCCGGTTCCCGTACTACCTCGACACCTACGGCATGCACTCGATCCACGGCCGTGCGCCGTCGATCGCCACCGGCATCGCCACCGCCCGCGAGGACCTGTCGGTCTGGGTCGTCACCGGTGACGGTGACGCGCTCTCGATCGGTGGCAACCACCTGATCCACGCGCTGCGCCGCAACGTCAACATGACGATCCTGCTGTTCAACAACCGGATCTACGGCCTCACCAAGGGCCAGTACTCCCCCACCAGCGAGGTCGGGAAGGTCACCAAGTCGACGCCCGTCGGCTCCCTGGACCACCCGTTCAACCCGGTGTCCCTGGCCCTCGGCGCCGAGGCGTCGTTCGTCGCCCGGACCATCGATTCGGACCGCAAGCACCTCACCGCGGTGCTCGCCGCAGCTGCCGCCCACCGCGGCACGTCGTTCGTCGAGATCTACCAGAACTGCCCGATCTTCAACGACGGCGCCTTCGACGCCATCAAGGGCATGGGTGACCACAAGGGCGAGAAGGACTACGCGGTCATCCCGCTGGTCCACGGCCAGCCGATCACCTTCGGCGTCCGCGCCGAGGCCGGCCTCGGCGACAAGGCACTCGTGCGTTCGGCCTCGGGCAACGTCGAGGTCGTCGACACTAGCTCGGTGAGCGCCGACCAGGTCCTGGTCCACGACGCGCACGACCCGGACCCGTCCACGGCGTTCGCGATCAGCCGGCTCACCGCGGCCGACTACCTCAACCGCAGCCCGATCGGCATCTTCCGCCAGGTCGAGCGGCCGACGTACGACGACCAGGCTCGCGCTCAGGTCAGCGACGCGGTCAGCAAGGTCACCGGGACCGCCGAGGACCGTCTCTCCGCGCTGATCAACGCCGGCGACACCTGGACCATCGACTGATCTTCACGCGGGTGTCTCGCGCGGCGGAAGCGGGGTGCACGCCCCGCCGCGCGAGACAGTCAGGGGGTCAGGCGGACCGTTCGATGCGACCGAAGCCGCTGCGGTGGAAGACGAGGGGATGTCCCTCGGCTCCGTGCTCGGCGTGGTCGACGGCCTCCACCTTGAGCAGCACGATGACGTGGTCGCCGGCCTCCACCTCGCGGTAGAGCGAGCAGGAGAACCGGACCAGTCCCTCGTCGAGGGTGACCGCACCGTCGTCCGCCACCGTCAGGTCGATGCCGGTGAACCGGTCGGCGACCGGGCCCGACAACTGGCGACAGAGGTTGCCGTGGTGATCGGCCAGGACGGTGACACCGAAGTGCCGGGCGCGGCGCAGGTCGGGCCACGTCTTCGACGTGTGCGCCACCGACACCGAGACCAGGGGCGGGTCCAGGCTGACGGTGGTGAAGGAGCTGGCAGCCAGTCCCACGGGCACGCCGTCGACGTCGGCAGCAAGCGCGACCACTCCGGTCGGGAAGACACCGAACGCCCGACGCAGCGCGACGGGGTCGAGGTCCTGATTGGTGGCCAAGGTGCTCATCGCGATCAAAGTTAGTTGATCTGCTACAGATTGACGAGGTCGTGCGGCAGCGGTTCGGCCGAGCCCGTGGAAGGCTCCACCGATCAGCGAGCCTCGACCGGCGGAGGGGTCAGGCGGAGCGGACCGCGACGACGTCGGCGAACGCCTCGAGCGCGGAGCGCACCGAACCCTCGGGCAGCACCGAGAGGAGCTGCTTGGCCTCCTGGGCACGCGCGACGACGTACGACCGGGCTTCCTCCATTGCCGGGTGCTTGCGCAGCAGGCCCAGCGCTTCGGCGTGCAGGTCGGCGTCGCCGGCGAGGTCGGACTTCGCGGGGTCGAGCAGCTCGAGCAGGCGCGCGTCGCCCGGGTCGGTCGACGCCCGCGCCATCAGCACGGGCAGCGTCGGGACGCCCTCCTTGAGGTCGGTGCCGGGCGTCTTGCCCGACTCCTCGGTCTCGGAGGCGATGTCGAGGATGTCGTCGGAGAGCTGGAACGCCGTACCGACGAGCTCGCCGTACTCCTTCAGCGCGGACACCACGGACGGGTCGGCACCGGAGAACAGGGCGCCGTAGTGGGCGGACGTGGCGATCAGCGAACCGGTCTTGCCTGCGACGACCTCGAGGTAGTGCTGGAGGGCGTCGTCCTCGGGGCCGGGGGTCACCGTCTCGAGGATCTGGCCCTCGACGAGGCGCGTGAAGGTCTCTGCCTGGATCCGCACGGCCTCCGGGCCCAGCTGGGACGTCAGCTCGGAGGACTTGGCGAACAGGAAGTCCCCGGTCAGGATCGCGACGAGGTTGTCGTAGCGCGAGTTCGCCGAGTCGGCGCCGCGACGCAGGTCCGCCTCGTCCATGACGTCGTCGTGGTACAGCGAGCCGACGTGGGTGATCTCGACGACGCAGGCCGCCGTGAGCACCTCGGGAGCGTCCGGGCGCGGTCCGACCTCGGCCGCGAGCAGCACCAGGAGCGGGCGGAACCGCTTGCCGCCAGCCGCCAGCAGGTGGCGTGCCGCCTCCGTGACGTACGGCGCCCGGCTGGTCGCGTGACCGAAGAGGGCCTCTTCCACCGTCGCCATCCGCTCCCGGAGGCGCTCGGCGAGGGCAGTGTCGACGATCGGCAGGGCCAGTTCGGCCGGGCTCGCGGAAGCACTCACCTGATGAAGTCTCCCGCATTCGTCACCAGGTCCAGCACCGGCCCCGGCACGATGCCCAGCACGAGGGTCGCGGCCAGGCACACGATGATGGTGCCGGAGGTCAACAGCGAGGACGCGGTGACCTCTCCGGCGCCGTCAGGGTGGGTCTCGGTGAAGAACATCAGGCGGATGTGCCGGACGTAGAAGCCGACCGCGATGACGCTGGACGCGATCGCGACGAGGACGACCGGCCACGCGCCCGCCGACATGGCGGAGGTGAAGACGGCCCACTTGCCGATGAAGCCGGCGGTGAGCGGGATGCCGGCCATCGACAGCAGGAAGAACGCGAATGCTCCGGCCACGAGCGGCGAGCGACGGCCCAGGCCGGCCCACCGGTCGTAGTGGGTCGCTTCGCCACCGGCGTCGCGCACCAGCATCACGATCGCGAAGGCACCGATCATCGAGAAGCCGTACGTCGTGAGGTAGAACAGCACGCCCTCGAGGGAGGTGTACTGCCCCTTCGCCAGCTCGTCGGCCCCCTGCACACCGAGGACACCGACCAGCAGGAAGCCGGTGTGCGCGACCGAGGAGTACGCGAGCATCCGCTTCACGTCGTTCTGTACGGCGGCCAGGACCGCACCGACGAGCATCGACGCGATCGCGACGACCCACAGCATCGGCACCCAGCTCCAGCGCTCGCCACCGAAGGCGACGTACATCAGGCGCAGCAGGGCGCCGAACGCGGCGACCTTGGTGCCGGCGGCCATGAAGGCCGTGACGGCGGTCGGGGCCCCCTGGTAGACGTCGGGCGTCCACGCCTGGAAGGGTGCGGCACCGATCTTGAACAGCAGGCCCACCGCGAGCAGCGCGATGCCGGCCAGGAGCAGGCCGTGGTTCGGCCCGCCCGCGCGGACGGCTTCGTTGATGCCGGCGAAGGTCACCGACCCGGAGTAGCCGTAGACCAGCGCGGCGCCGTACAGGAAGAAGCCGGACGCGAAGGCGCCGAGCAGGAAGTACTTCATCGCCGCTTCCTGGCTGAGCAGGCGACGCCGGCGGGCGAGGCCGCACAGCAGGTACAGCGGGAGCGAGAGGACCTCGAGCGCGACGAACATCGTCAGCAGGTCACCCGACGCGGGGAACAGCAGCATGCCGCCGACCGCGAACAGCATCAGCGGGTAGACCTCGGTGTGCTCGAGGCCGCGGGTCGAGGCCTCGCGCTCGGTGTCCGTGCCGGGGAGGGCGGCCGCCTGGCCGGTGAAGGCAGAGACCCCACCCTCGAGGCGCCGCTCGGCGAACAGTGCGACGCCACCGATGGCGAAGATGAGCACCAGCGCCCAGAGGTAGACGGTGGGACCGTCGACGATGACGCTGCCCTCGGCCCCGACGATGCCGCGGCCGTCACTGCCACCCGCGCCGCTGTGCTCCTGGAGGTCAGTGCCGACGACGATCGTGGAGACCAGTGCGGCGACGAGCACCGACAGGGCCAGCGTGATCTGCGGGATGCGGCGGGCGCCGCGGGCGAGGAAGGCCTCGATCAGGACGCCGACGCAGGCGCCACCGAGGACCAGGAGCAGCGGGAGGAGCTCGAAGTACTCGACCTCGGGCTTGGTGAACTCCATCAGTGCGCCTCCCCTTCGGACGTGCCCTCGAACCTGAACCAGCCCTCGACGGCCGGTGGGTCGTCATGGACCCCGACCTGCTCGAGCAGGTCACCGACCATCGGGTTCGCCGCATCGAGCAGCGGCGCAGGGTAGAAGCCGAAGAACACCAGCGCCGCGATCAGCGGCGCCACCGCGACGATCTCGCGAACGCCGAGGTCCTTGGTGTCCTCGAGGTCTGCCGAGGTCGGGCCGGTCATCGTGCGCTGGTACATCCACAGCACGTAGATCGCCGACAGGACGACCGCGGTGATCGCGATCGCGCCGACGTACCAGCCGTAGTCGAAGGCAGCCAGCAGCACCAGGAACTCGCTGACGAACGGCGAGAGGCCCGGCAGGCCGAGGGTGGCAAGACCTGCGATCAGGAACAGGCCGGCCAGGATCGGGGCGACCTTCTCGATGCCGCCCATCTCGCTGATCAGCGAGGTGCCGCGACGGTCGTAGAGGTAGCCCGCGACGAGGAACAGCGCCGCCGTGCCGAGACCGTGGTTGACCATGTAGAGGATCGCGCCCGTGCCGCCCTGCGTGCTCATCGTGAAGATGCCGAGCGTGATCAGGCCGAAGTGGCTGAGCGAGGTCAGACCGATCAGGCGGAACACGTCGTCCTGCCCGATGGCCACCAGGGCGCCGTACACGACCGAGATCAGGGCGAGGACGACGACCAGCGGGGTCGCCCACTGCGACGCCTCGGGGAAGATCCCGAGGCAGAACCGCAGCATTCCGAACGTGCCGATCTTGTCGAGGATGCAGACCAGCAGCACACCGGTGCCGGGGGTCGCCTTCTCGGTGGTGTCGGCCAGCCAGGTGTGGACCGGGAACAACGGTGCCTTGATCGCGAAGGCGATGAAGAAGCCGAAGAACAGCCAGCGGCCGGCCTCGGTGCCGATGTCGAGCTTCTCGAGGTCCTTGAGGAGGTACGACGGCTCGCCCGCCTGGGCGGAGACGACGTACAGGCCGATGACCGAGGCGAGCAGGATCAGGCCGCCCGCGAGCTGGAACATCAGGAACTTGAGGGCTGCCGCGCCCCGTCCCTCGCGGCCGAATCCGCCGACCAGGAAGTAGGCCGGGATCAGGGTGGCCTCGAAGACGACGTAGAACAGGAAGACGTCCGTGGCGCAGAACACCGCGAGCGACAGGCCTTCCAGCGCCAGCGCCCAGGCGACGAACGCCTTCGCACCGGCACCGTTGGCGTCGTCGGCCTTGAGCCACTCGGCACCGAGCACGACCGGCACGAGCAGCACGGTGAGCAGCACCATCAGCAGGCCGAGGCCGTCGAGCCCGAAGGCGTAGTGCACGCCGAACGCCTCGATCCAGTCGTGCACCTCCTCGAACTGGCGGCCGCCGTCGACGTCGTAGTTCAGCGCGATGACCAGGCCGAGGACCAGGGTCGCGAGCGCGACGGTCAGGCCGGTGACCTTGCTGACCGCGGCGGGCAGCAGGGCGACCGCGATGGCGCCGGCAATCGGGAGCCAGACCAGCAGGCTCAGGATCGGGAAGTCGTTCACGAGTTCACCGCCACGAGGGTCAGGACGAGGATGACCGCGCCCACGAGGATGGACAGTGCGTAGGTGCGGACGTAGCCGTTCTGCAGCCGGCGGATCCACTCACCGGTACCGGTGAGGATGGTCGAACCGCCCGTGAAGGCGCCGTCGACGAGCGTCCGGTCACCGGCCACCAGGGCCGTGACGGTTGCCTTGCCCGGCGCGACCACCAGTCCGTCGTTGATCGCGTCGCCGTACAGGTCGGCACGGGCCGCCTTCGTGGCGAAGGAGACGTCGGCCGGCGCGGTCCGCGGGACGTCCTGCTTGCCGACGAGGAACCAGGCGAGCCCGACACCCACCGCGACCACCGCGACGGTGATCAGCGTGATCACGATGACCGGGATCGGCGGCTCGTGGTGCTCGGCGTGGCCGACGACCGGGCTGAGCCACTCGACGATCCAGTTGCTGGCGAGCATCAGGCCACCGAGGACCGACAGCGCGGCGAGGACGATCAGCGGGATCGTCATCACCTTGGGGCTCTCGTGCGGGTGCACGCCCTTCTCCCAGCGCTTGTTGGTGAAGTAGGTCATCAGCATCAGGCGGGTCATGTAGAAGCCCGTGATGCCGGCACCCAGCAGGGCGCAGATGCCGACGACCGGGTTCTCGATCAGGGCGACCTCGATGATCTTGTCCTTGGACCAGAAGCCCGAGAACGGCGGGAAGCCGATGATCGCGAGGTAACCCATGGCGAAGGTCAGGAAGGTGACGGGGAGCAGCTTGTTCAGGGCGCCGTAGTGGCGCATGTCCACGTCGTCGTCCATCGCGTGCATCACCGAACCGGCGCCGAGGAACATGTTGGCCTTGAAGAAGCCGTGCGTGAGCAGGTGGAAGATCGCGAACGCGTAGCCCGCGACACCGAGGCCGGCGCCGAGCATCATGTAGCCGATCTGGCTCATCGTGGAACCGGCCAGGGCCTTCTTGATGTCGTCCTTCGCGCAACCGATGATCGCACCCCACAGGAGCGTCACCGTGGCCACGATGACCACCGCGGTCTGGGCGTTCGGCGCGAGCTCGAAGATGAAGTTGGAGCGGACCACGAGGTAGACACCGGCCGTGACCATGGTCGCTGCGTGGATCAGGGCCGAGACCGGGGTCGGGCCCTCCATCGCGTCGAGCAGCCAGGCCTGCAGCGGCACCTGCGCGGACTTGCCGCAGGCACCGACCAGCAGCAGCACGCCGATCCAGGTCAGCGTGGTCTCGCTGGCACCACCGGCGAGTGCACTGACGCCACTGAAGCTCGTCGTACCGAAGGTCACGAACATCAAGAAGATCGCCAGGCCCAGGCCCATGTCGCCGACCCGGTTGATGACGAACGCCTTCTTGGCCGCCGCCGCGGCGGACGGCTTGTGCTGCCAGAACCCGATCAGGAGGTACGACGCCAGGCCGACGCCTTCCCAGCCGAGGAACAGTCCGACGTAGTTCTCCGCGAGGACCAGCATCAGCATCGCGGCGACGAACAGGTTGAGGTAGGCGAAGAAGCGCGACCGGCGCGGGTCGTGCTCCATGTAACCGACGGAGTACAGGTGGATCAGCGCACCGACGCCCGTGATGAGCAGCAGGAACAGCGAGGACAGCGGGTCGTAGAGCAGGTCGAGCCCGACGTCGAGGTGGCCCGCCTCGATCCACGTCCACAGGTGCTTCGCGACCTGCCGGTCACCTTCGTCGCGGCCGAGCAGCTGCAGGAACATCACCAGGCTGAGCACGAAGGAGCCGGTGATCGTCGCCAGCCCGATCCAGTGGCCGTAGGCCTTGGTCCGCCGGTTGCCGAGCAGCAGGAGCACGGCGGCGCCGAACAGCGGCAGCGCGATGATCAGCCACAGCAGGTTGAAGATGCCGTCGGCCTCGCTGGGTGCGACGACGGGGATGTGGGTCTCGCTGGAAGCGAGCGCGACAGCAGAGAGTGCATTCATGGTCCGGTCCTCAGAACTTCAGCAGGCTCGCGTCGTCGACCGAGGCCGAGCGACGGGTCCGGAAGATGGTCATGATGATCGCGAGTCCGACGACGACCTCGGCCGCAGCCACCACCATCACGAAGAAGGCCGCGATCTGGCCGTCGAGGTTGCCGTGCTGGCGAGCGAACGCCACGAAGGCCAGGTTGCACGCGTTGAGCATCAGCTCGACGCACATGAACACCACGATCGCGTTGCGGCGGGTCAGCACCCCGATCGATCCGATCGTGAACAGGATCGCCGACAGGACGACGTACTCGGTCACTTCGGGTCCTCCTCGGTGGACGCCGCCGCGCCGGTCCTGCCCGCCACTTCGGGCGCTTGCGTCGGGTCGCCCCCGATCTGGGCCTGCATCTTGTCGATGTCGCGCAGGCCGGCGGGCCGCATCGTGCCGCGGGCCGCGAGGACCCGGGACACCGACGCCGCGGCCGGGCTGCCGTCAGGCAGCAGGGCGGGGGTGTCGACGGCGTTGTGCCGTGCGTAGACGCCCGGTGGGGGCAGCGGTCCGAGGTGCGCGCCGGTCTCGGCGTAGGCCCGGATCCGGGCGGCGGCGATGTCGGCCTGGGTACGACGCGGGGTGAGCCGCTCGCGGTGCGCGAGCACCATGGCGCCGACCGCGGCCGTGATCAGCAGCGCGCTGGTGGTCTCGAACACGAAGACGTAGCGCGAGAAGAGCAGGTTGGCGAGCGCCTGGACGTTGCCGCCCTCGTTCGCCCCATCAGGACCGTCGAGCCCGACCGCCGTACCGAAGGTGAGCTGGGTCAGGCCGACGACCATGATCACGGCGAACGCCAGGCCGACGAACCAGGACAACGCCCGCTGGCCCTTGATCGTCTCGACCAGGGAGTCGGAGGCGTCGACGCCGACCAGCATGAGCACGAAGAGGAACAGCATCAGGATCGCGCCGGTGTAGACGATGATCTGCACCGCGAAGAGGAACGGTGCCTCCAGGACGGCGTAGAGCACGGCCAGGCTGATCATCACGACCGCCAGCAGCAGCGCGGCGTGCACGGCCTTGCGGACGAACAGCAGGCCGAGCGCGGCCAGCACCATGATCGGGGCGAGCACCCAGAACGCGGTCATGCGTGGCCCCCTGCGTTGCCGTCCGTCGCCGGCACCGCCGGCACCGGGATCGGGGCCGCGAAGTCCCCGCGGTAGTAGGCCAGGTCGTCCTTGCCGAGCTGCATCTCGTGCGGCGGCTGCTGCATTCCGGGCAGCAGCGGGGCCAGCAGGTCGGACTTCTCGTAGATCAGGTCCGCCCGGTTGTCGTCGGCCAGTTCGTACTCGTTGGTCATCGTGAGAGCCCGGGTCGGGCAGGCCTCGATGCACAGGCCGCAGAGGATGCAGCGCAGGTAGTTGATCTGGTAGACGCGGCCGTAGCGCTCGCCGGCCGAGAACCGTGCCGACTCCTCGCCCTCACCGTCGACGTTCTCGGCACCCTCGACGTAGATCGCGTCCGCGGGACAGGCCCACGCACACAGCTCGCACCCGATGCACTTCTCGAGACCGTCGGGCCAGCGGTTGAGCTGGTGGCGGCCGTGGAACCGGGGCGCCGTGGGGAACTTCTCCTTGGGGTACTGCTCGGTGACGACCTTGCGGAACATCGTCCGGAAGGTCACTCCGAACCCGGCGACCGGGTCCCAGAGCTGTTCCTTGAGCGTGGGGCCGTTCTGCCCCGAGTGGTCAGCCATGGGGTACCCCTGCATCCATTGGATTGTCGGCGGTGCGCGTGTCGGTGTGGACGTCGGACCGGAAGGTCAGCGGCGCTGCTGCGCCCTGGACGGCTCCACCGGCCGGCATCGGCGGCACCGGGTAGCCCCCGGGCCGTGGAGTCGTGACGGACACGATCGAGGAGTCGTCCTTGCCCTCGGGAATCAGGAACGTCAGCAGCATGACCACCAGGACCACGCCGATCGCGATCATCCAGAACTGCGGGTTGGCGCTGAAGCCGCCGTCGAAGACACCCTCGTTGCGGGCCACGCGCATGGTGGCGACAGCGATGATCCAGACCAGCGCGATCGGGATCAGCCGCTTCCAGCCGAAGGCCATGAACTGGTCGTAGCGCAACCGCGGGAGCGAGCCACGCAGCCAGATGAACACGAAGATGAAGAAGAAGACCTTGCCGAAGAACCACAGCACCGGCCAGTAGCCCTCGTTCGCGCCCGCCCAGACCTCGTCGATCCAGAACGGAGCGTGCCAGCCGCCGAGGAACAGCGTGGTGGCCAGGGCCGAGACGGTCGCCATGTTGATGTACTCGGCGAGGAAGAACAGGGCGAACTTCAGGCTGGAGTACTCGGTGTGGAAGCCGCCGACCAGCTCGCCCTCGGCCTCGGGGAGGTCGAACGGCGCGCGGTTGGTCTCGCCGACCATCGCGATCGCGTAGATCACGAACGACGGCAGCAGGATCAGGCCGAACCAGACGTCGTCCTGCGCAGCGACGATCTCGCTCGTCGACATCGAGCCGGCGTACATGAAGACCGCGACGAGCGCGAGGCCCATGGCGACTTCGTAGGAGATCATCTGCGCGCTCGAGCGCAGCCCGCCCAGCAGGGAGTACGTCGACCCGCTGGACCAGCCGCCGAGGACGATGCCGTAGATCCCGATCGAGGCGATCGCCATCGCGAAGAGCACGGCGACGGGCATGTCGGTGAGCTGGAGCGGGGTCCGCTCACCGAAGAAGCCCACCTCGGGGCCGAAGGGGATGACCGCGAAGGTGACGAACGCCGGCACCACGCAGATCACCGGCGCGAGCACGAAGACCACCTTGTCGGCGGCCTTCGGGATCAGGTCCTCCTTGAACGCCAGCTTCACGCCGTCGGCCAGGGACTGCAGGAGGCCGAAGGGGCCGTGCACGTTGGGGCCGATCCGGTGCTGCATCCGGGCCACGACCCGGCGCTCCAGCCAGATGTTGAACAGGGTCAGGAGCACCAGCACCAGGAAGACCAGCAGGGTCTTGATGCCGACGACCCACCAGACGTCCTTGCCGAACGCACCGAGTCCGGTGTTCATGCCGCACCTCCCGTGATCGTGACTGCCGTGCCCGGCGAGGCGAGGTCAGCGAGCACGCCGTTCCCGACCGAGTTCGCCGGCACCCAGACCACGCCGTCGACCAGGTCGTCGGAGATCTCGGCCGGCAGGGTCACCGATCCGCGGTCGCCGGTCAGCGTGACGGTCGGACCGTGGGCGTCGTAGGTCTCCCGGGTCACCAGCGCCACCGGCGTGCGTGCGGTCGCCTTGAGGTACTTGTCGCCGTCCTGCAGCGAACCGTTGTCGAGCAGCTGCTTCCAGGTGGCCAGCGCGACGGTGACGCCGGCGCGAGCGGGCTTCTTCGCGGGCTTCTTCGCGGCCTTCTTCGCCGGGAGCACCAGCGCGGGGCGGGCGCCGTCCCACGGTCCGAGCTGCGACATCTCGGCGCGAGCCTCGTCGACGGTGCGGAAGCCGAGCGGGCTCCCCTGGCCGAGCTGGGCCAGCTCCTCGGCGACACCGGCGAGCGCCCGCAGTTCGGGCAGCGAGGCCGGGTTGCGCAGGGCGGCCTCCCAGGGCCGCACCCGCCCTTCCCAGTTGACGAAGGTGCCGGACTTGTCGGTGGTCGGGGCGACCGGGAACACCACGTCGGCGGCGGCGGTCACCTCGGTGCTGCGCAGGTCGAACGCGACCACGAAGCCGGCCGCTGCGATCGCGGCACGCGTGGCGGCAGGATCGGCGGTGTCGTCGGGGTCGACGCCGGCGATCACGAGTCCGTTGAGGTCACCGGCACCCAGCGCAGCGACGATGCCGTCCGCGTCGCGTCCAGCGGTCTCGGGCAGCGAATCGACGCCCCAGGCCGCAGCGACGTCGATCCGCGCATCCGCCTCGGCCACCGGGCGTCCACCCGGAAGCAGGTTCGGCAGGCAACCGGCTTCGACGGCACCGCGGTCACCTGCACGGCGCGGCACCCAGGCCAGGCGCGCACCGCTGGAGGCGGCGACATCAGCCGCCGCGGCCAGGGCACCGGGGATGGTGGCGAGGCGCTCGCCGACGAGCAGCACGCTGCCCGCGTCGAGCTCGCCGGCCAGGGCATCGAGGCCGGCGGCCTCGTCGCCGGGAACGGTCGGGATGACCCGGGCGGAGAGCTTCGCCAGCCCGCGGGTCGTGTACGGCGCCAGGCTGACCACCTCGGTGCCGCCGGCCAGGACCGACTTGCGCAGGCGCAGGAAGATCGCGCCGGCCTCGTCCTCGGGCTCCAGGCCCACGAGGACCACCTTCGCGGCGGACTCCAGGTCGTCGTACGTCACTCCCCCGGAGCCGGGGCCGGTCAGCGCCACCGACGAGGCGAGGAAGGAGGCTTCCTCAGCGGAGAGGGGGCGCGCACGGAAGTCGATGTCGTTCGTGCCGAGGGCAACCCGGGCGAACTTGCTGTAGGCGTAGGCGTCCTCGACGGACAACCGACCACCGGTGAGCACGCCGACGCCGCCGGCCTGCTTCGCCGCAGCCAGGCCGCGCGCAGCAACGGCGAACGCCTCGGGCCACGACGCCGGACGGAGACTGCCGTCGTCGTCGCGCACCTGCGGGTAGGTGAGGCGGTCGTCGGACTGCGCGTAGGCGAACGCGAAGCGGTCCTTGTCGGTGATCCACTCCTCGTTGACGGCCGGGTCGTTGCCGGACTGGCGGCGGAGCACCTTGCCGCGACGGTGGTCGATCCGGATCGCCGAGCCGCACGCGTCGTGCTCGGCCACACCGGGCGTCGAGACGAGGTCGAACGGACGGGACCGGAAGCGGTACTGCTCGGAGGTGAGCGCACCCACCGGGCAGATCTGGATCACGTTGCCCGAGAAGTACGACAGGAACGGGGCGTCCTCGGCGATGCCGATCTGCTGCTGCGCACCGCGCTCGAGGAGCTCGATGAACGGGTCACCGGCGATCTCGTCGGCGAAGCGCGTGCAGCGCTGGCACACGATGCAGCGCTCGCGGTCCAGCAGGACCGTCGGCGACAGGTTGATCGGCTTCGGGAAGGTCCGCTTCACGCCGCGGTTGCGGTCGTCGGAGAAGCGCGACTCTCCCTGCCCGTTGGACATCGCCTGGTTCTGCAGGGGGCACTCGCCGCCCTTGTCGCAGACGGGGCAGTCCAGCGGGTGGTTGATCAGCAGCAGCTCCATGACACCGCGCTGCGCCTTGTCGGCGACGGGGCTGGACTCCTGGGTGCTGACGACCATGCCCTCGGCCACCGGGAGCGTGCAGGACGCCTGCGGCTTGGGGAATCCCCGGCCGTTGCCGGCATCGGGTACGTCGACCAGGCACTGCCGGCACGCACCGGCGGGCGCGAGCAGGGGGTGGTCGCAGAACCGCGGGATCTGCACGCCGATCTGCTCCGCGGCACGGATGACCAGGGTGTCCTTGGGGACGCTGACCTGGACGCCGTCGATCGTGACGGTGACCAGGTCGGTCTTCTCGATCTCGTTCGTGGTCATGCGCTGACCTCCGTCCCGGCCCAGGCAGTCGACCGGGCCGCGTCGAAAGGACACCCGCCGTGCGACAGGTGGGCGAGGTACTCCTCGCGGAAGTGCGCGATGGAGCTGGAGATCGGACTGGTCGCACCGTCACCGAGGGCGCAGAACGAGCGGCCCAGGATGTTGTCGCACTGGTCGAGCAGCTGGTCGAGGTCCGCCTCCGAGCCCTGGCCGTTCTCGAGGCGCGTGAGCGCCTGGACCAGCCACCAGGTGCCCTCGCGGCACGGGGTGCACTTGCCGCAGGACTCGTGCTTGTAGAACTCCGTCCAGCGCAGCACGGCCCGCACGACGCAGACGGTCTCGTCGAAGATCTGCAGGGCGCGCGTGCCGAGCATGGAGCCGACCGCGCCGACGCCCTCGAAGTCGAGCGCGATGTCGAGGTGCTCGGCGGTCAGCAACGGTGTGCTGGAGCCACCGGGCGTCCAGAACTTCAGCTCGTGGCCGTTGCGGATGCCGCCGGCGAGCTCGAGCAGCTCGCGCAGCGTGATGCCGAGCGGGGCTTCGTACTGGCCGGGCTTCTCGACGTGGCCCGAGAGCGAGAAGATGCCGTGGCCCTTGGACTTCTCGGTGCCCATCGATGAGAACCAGGTCGCGCCGTTCTTGATGATGGCGGGCACCGACGCGATGGACTCGACGTTGTTGATGACGGTCGGGCTGGCGTAGAGGCCGGCGACCGCGGGGAACGGCGGGCGCAGCCGCGGCTGGCCGCGACGGCCTTCGAGGCCCTCGAGCAGCGCGGTCTCCTCGCCACAGATGTAGGCGCCCGCGCCGGCGTGGACGACGATGTCGAGGTCGTAGCCGGAACCGTGGATGTCCTTGCCGAGGTGGCCGGCGGCGTACGCCTCCTCGACGGCCGCCTGCACCCGACGGATGACGTGCAGGACCTCACCGCGGATGTAGATGAAGGCCTTGTTCGCGCGGATGGCGTAGGAGCTGATGATGACGCCCTCGACGAGGACGTGGGGGTTGCCCATCATCAACGGGATGTCCTTGCAGGTCCCCGGCTCCGACTCGTCCGCGTTGACGACGAGGTACTTGGGCCGCGGGTTGTCCTGCGGGATGAACGACCACTTCATCCCGGTCGGGAACCCGGCACCACCGCGGCCCCGCAGGCCGCTGTCCTTGACGGCGGTGATGACGTCGTCCTGGCTCATGCCGAACGCGACGTCGAGGGCGGCGTACCCGCCCTTCGACGCGTACGGCGCCAGCTTCCAGCCCTGCTCGACGTCCCACATGTCGGTGAGGACCGGGGTCAACATGTCGCTCACTTGCCCGACTCCTTGGCTTCGACCGCAGGAGTCGTGGGTGCGTCGGGAGCCGTCCAGCCGCGCTCGCGCGCGATCTTGAGGCCCGCGAGGCTGGCAGGTCCGGCCGTAGGGCCCTCGTCGACCCGACCGTCGGGGAAGCCGGCGAGCACGCGCTCGGCCTCGCGCCAGCTGCAGAGCTTCGGGCCGCGGGTCGAGGACACGTCGTGGCCGGCGCGCAGCGACTCGACCAGCTGGACCGCGGAATCGGGCGTCTGGTTGTCCATGAACTCCCAGTTGACCATCATCACCGGCGCGAAGTCGCACGCCGCGTTGCACTCGATGTGCTCGAGGCTGACGGTCTTCGAGTCACCCTGCCGTTGTACGGCGACCTCGTCGTTGCCGATGTCGAGGTGGTCCTTGAGACGGGCGAAGATCTCGTCGCCACCCATCACCGCGCAGAGCGTGTTGGTGCACACCCCGACGTGGTAGTCGCCGACGCCGTGACGCTTGTACATCGTGTAGAAGGTCGCGACTCCGCTGACCTCGGCGGCACTGATGTCGAGGACCGCGGCGCAGGCCTCGATCCCCTCCGGCGTGACCCGGCCCTGCACCGACTGCACGAGGTGCAGCATCGGGAGCAGGCCGGAGCGCGGCTCGGGGTAGCGCTCGGAGATCTCGCGGAGCTCGGCGAGCGTCTTCTCGTCGATCGGTGGGGTGCTCATCTGTCCACGCCTCCCATGACGGGGTCGATGCTGGCGATCGCGACGATGACGTCAGCGATCTGGCCGCCTTCGCTCATCACGCCCATCGCCTGGAGATTGTTGAACGAGGGATCGCGGAAGTGCGCGCGGAACGGTCGCGTGCCGCCGTCGGACACGACGTGCGCCCCGAGCTCGCCGCGGGGCGACTCGACCGGCACGTACGCCTGCCCGGCCGGCACCCGGAAGCCCTCGGTGACGAGCTTGAAGTGGTGGATCAGCGCTTCCATCGACTCACCCATGATGTGGCGGATGTGGTCGAGGCTGTTGCCCATGCCGTCGCTGCCGATGGACAGCTGGCTGGGCCAGGCGATCTTCTTGTCGCCGACCATCACCGGCGCGCCCTCAAGCTTCGCGAGGCGGTCGGCGGCCTGCTCGATGATCCGCAGCGACTCCCACATCTCGTTGAGGCGTACGCGGAACCGGCCGTAGGAGTCAGCGGTGTCCCACGTCTGCACGTCGAAGTCGTAGGTCTCGTAGCCGCTGTACGGCTGGGCCTTGCGCAGGTCGAAGCCGTAGCCGGTGCTGCGCAGGACCGGGCCGGTGAGGCCGAGCGCCATGCAGCCCTCGAGGTCCAGGTGGCCGACGTCGACGAGGCGGGCCTTGAAGATCGGGTTCGCGTTGCAGAGCGCGGCGTACTCGGGAAGGCGCTTCTTCATCAGGGCGACGAAGGAGCGGATGTCGTCGAGGGCACCGGGCGGCAGGTCCTGGGCGACACCGCCGGGACGGATGAACGCGTGGTTCATGCGCAGGCCGGTGATCAGCTCGAACAGGTCCAGGACCAGCTCCCGCTCGCGGAAGCCGATGGTCATCACGGTCAGCGCGCCGATCTCCATGCCACCGGTCGCGATGCAGACCAGGTGGGACGAGATCCGGTTGAGCTCCATGAGCAGGACCCGCATGATCTGGGCCTTCTCGGGGATGTCGTCCTCGATGTCGAGCAGCCGCTCGACGCCCAGGACGTACGTCATCTCGTTGTAGAACGGCGAGAGGTAGTCCATCCGGGTGCAGAACGTGACGCCCTGCACCCAGGAGCGGTACTCCATGTTCTTCTCGATGCCGGTGTGGAGGTAGCCGATGCCACAGCGGGCCTCGGTGACCGTCTCGCCCTCGATCTCCAGGATCAGCCGGAGCACGCCGTGGGTGGACGGGTGCTGCGGGCCCATGTTGACGACGACCCGCTCCGCGGCGTCGCCCTCGCCCAGGCCCGAGGCGATCTCGCTCCAGTCCTGGCCGGTGACGGTGAAGACCTTGCCGTCGCCGGTCTCGCCGGTGCCGGCGTAGAAGTCCTGATCGGTGGTCATGAGTAGCTCCTGCGCTGGTCCGGCGGCGGGATGCTGGCGCCCTTGTACTCGACAGGGATGCCGCCGAGCGGGTAGTCCTTGCGCTGCGGGTGGCCCGGCCAGTCGTCGGGCATCAGGATCCGCGTCAGTGCCGGGTGTCCGTCGAAGACGATCCCGAACATGTCCCACGTCTCTCGCTCGTGCCAGTCGGCCGCGGGGTAGAGCGGGACCAGGCTCGGGACATGGGCGTCGCCGTCGGGCGCGCTGACCTCGACGCGGATCCGGCGGTTCCACGTGTAGGACATGAAGTGGTAGACGGCGTGCAGCTCGCGCCCGGTGTCACCGGGGTAGTGCACCGCGCTGACGCCGGAGAGGAACTCGAAGCGCAGCGCCGGGTCGTCGCGCACCAGCTTCGCGACCGCGAGCAGGTTGTCGCGGTGGACGTGGAAGGTGATCTCGCCGCGGTGGATGACGACGCTCTCGATGAGTGCGTCGAGCTTGTCGGCCACCGTGTCGAACCAGCCACCGAAGGGCCGCTGCGCGGCCGTCGGGAGTACGACGGGGGCGACCAGGCCACCGAAGCCGCTGGTGTCGCCGCTGCCGCGGACACCGAACATGCCGTGGCGCTCTCCGACCGCGCGGACCTCGACCGGGGCGGCCTCGTCGGGCTTCGCCGGGACGTTCTCGTCGGTCACCGGAGCATTCCCCTCATGTCACCGGTCGGCACTGCCACGAGTCCCTCGGCCTCCATCTCGCGGATCTGGGCCAGGCGGTTCGCGCCGAGAGGCGTGGCCTGGACCTTGTCGTGCAGCTTGAGGATCGCGTCGATCAGCATCTCCGGGCGCGGCGGGCACCCGGGGAGGTACATGTCGACGGGCACGACGTGGTCGACGCCCTGGACGATCGCGTAGTTGTTGAACATGCCGCCGCTGCTGGCGCACACGCCCATGGCGAGGACCCACTTGGGCTCGGCCATCTGGTCGTAGATCTGGCGCAGGACGGGCGCCATCTTCTGGCTCACCCGACCGGCCACGATCATCAGGTCGGCCTGGCGCGGGCTGGCGCGGAAGACCTCCATGCCGAACCGGGCGAGGTCGTACTTCGGGCCGCCCGAGGTCATCATCTCGATGGCACAGCAGGCCAGGCCGAAGGTCGCGGGCCAGAAGCTGGCCTTGCGCATGTAGCCGGCCAGTCCCTCGACCGTGGTCAACAGAACCCCGCTCGGGAGCTTCTCCTCAACACCCATGGGTCAGTCCCAATCCAATCCGCCGCGGCGCCAGACGTATGCGTAGGCCACGAAGACCGTGGCGATGAACAGGATCATCTCGACCAGGCCGAACCACGCCATGGCGTCCAGGTGCAGGGCCCACGGGTAGAGGAAGATGATCTCGATGTCGAAGACGATGAAGAGCATCGCGGTGATGTAGTACTTCACCGGGAAGCGGCCGCTGAGCGCCTGCGGCGTCGGCTCGATGCCGCATTCGTAGGAGTCGAGCTTCGCGCGGTTGTAGCGGCGCGGCCCGACGAGGGTGCTCATCGCCACGGACCCGACCGCGAACAGCGCGGCGAGTGCGGCAAGGACCAGAACCGGTGTGTAGAGCTCCATGAGCCTCCCTCTCGTGACCTTGTGAACAGAATCACTAGTGGTGTGGCCCACATCCTGCCACTCCATCGAAGGGTCGCGACAGGGGGGTCGGTCAACCCGAAAGCAGTGCCTGACCTGCGGATTTAGGGCACGGAGGGCTTGGCAAAATCTTGGCCCCGTCGGGTGCCTTCGGCGCCTCCCGGCCCGCCATCGCTGGCTTACGAGCGGGGCCCCGCCGTCGGCGCCCGATGCACTGGGGGAAGGGAGATGCCGCTCAGGCGCCGACGACGGCACCCCGAAGCGCCAGCGAGGGGCAGCCGTCCGACACCGAAGTCACCCGCCCGTGCGCGACCGTGCGCGGACGTCAGGAGCTGGTCGGGTCGAGCCGCGGGAGCCATTCGTCGGGGAAGAGCTGCCGCGGGACGGCCGTGGGTCGCCGGGTGAGCGTGTCGCGGAAGGCCACCACGGCGGCACCCACCCGCGGGCGAGCCAGACGGCTCCAGGGCAGCTGCACGTCTGCAGCGGCGGAGACCAGGCGCAGGCCGTCGTCCGTCGCCTCGGCGGAGGCCTCGACACCGACGGGATACGCCGCACGGATCACGCGCGCGTTCCGGCTGTAGGTCACCACGGTGAAGAACGGCACGAGGATCGCCAGCGCGATGGCCACCCCCGGGGCGGTGGCTGCCGGGCCAGCAACGAGGCTGCCGACCAGACCGATACCGACGCAGGTCGCGCCGACCACGGCGAAGCTCCGCCGGAGGACGACGACTACGACGCCCCGGATGACCGCGGAGACCTCCGCCGCCGTGGGCGTCCAGACGACCTTCTCCATGCCGGCGCCGGTCAGGCGGTGGCGCGGTGCAGCGACACGATGCCGCCGCTCAGGTTGCGCCACTCGGGCGCGTTCCAGCCGGCGGCGCTGATCAGGTCGGCCAGCCCGCGCTGGTCGGGCCAGGCGCGGATGGACTCGGCGAGGTAGACGTAGGCGTCGGGCGCGGAGGACACCGCGGTGGCGACGGCCGGGAGGGCCTTCATGAGGTACTCGAGGTAGACGGTGCGCCACGGGGCCCATGTCGGGTGGCTGAACTCGCACACCACGAGGCGGCCGCCGGGCTTGGTGACCCGGCGCAGCTCGGCCAGACCGGCCCGGGGGTCGACGATGTTGCGCAGGCCGAACGAGATGGTCACCGCGTCGAAGGTGGCGTCGCGGAACGGCAGCTTCGTGCCGTCGCCGGCGGTGAAGGGCAGGTGCGGGAACTGCTTCTTGCCCACCTGCAGCATCCCGATCGAGAAGTCGCACGGTACGACGGTCGCGCCCGCGTCGCGGAACGGCTGGCTGGACGTACCGGTGCCGGCCGCGAGGTCGAGCACCATGTCGCCGTACGCCGGATCGACGGCGTCCAGCACTTCCTTGCGCCAGCGGCGGTCCTGGCCGAAGGAGAGGATGTCGTTGGTCAGGTCATAGCGCCGCGCGACGGTGTCGAACATCCGTCGGACATCGGCGGGCTGCTTGTCGAGCTCTGCGCGGGCCACCGCGGAAGCGTACCTACGCACGCATTACCCACTGATCGGCGGGTGAGCAAAAGTCGTTCGCAACCAACTGGCCTTCCGTGGCGTCTCCCTAGGCATGAAGACCAAGACGCGCGTCGCTCGCCGGATCAGCCTCATCACGCTGGTGGCCGCCCTGTGCTCCGTACTGGCGTACGGCGTCGGCTGGGCCGTCCAGAAGGACACCCTGCCGTGGGAGAGCGGCCCGCAGGCCGCGGGCGCGTCCCTGGGCGAGGACGACCAGATGCCCGGTGAGATGCCGGGCAACGGCGCAGGCAACGACGACCCCGTCGACGACGCGACCGACGTGCCGGCCGACCCGACCGAAGACCCGACCGACGACCCGACCGATGCGACGGACGACCCGACGCCGAGCACGGATCCCCAGCCCACCAAGGATCCCGGTCCCCCGCCCGCCGGACCGGCGCTGCTCTCCCCCGGTGACCGCGGCCCCGACGTCCGCGACCTCCAGGCGCGGCTGAAGCAGATCGACTGGTTCAGCGGAGATGTCACCGACAACTACGGCGACCTCACGACGAAGGCGGTCCGCGGCTTCCAGGCCAAGCGCGGGTTCGAGGTGACCGGCGAGGTCGACAAGCGCACCCTCGACCGACTGCACGCGATGACCCGCGTGCCGACCAGGGCGGAGCTCACCAACCAGCCGCCCCCGGGCAACGGGGGCAACAAGCCGGGCGCGCTCGACCCGCGCTGCAAGACCGGCCGCGTGATGTGTGTCGACAAGAGCAGCCGGACCCTGCGCTGGGTCGTGAACGGCCAGGTCCGCAAGACCGTCGACGTCCGGTTCGGCTCGGCCGAGCTGCCGACCCGCGAGGGCGCGTTCCACGTGACCCGCAAGAGCCCCAACCACGTGTCGAGCCTCTATCACACGCCGATGCCGTTCGCGATGTTCTTCTCGGACGGCCAGGCCGTGCACTACTCGCCGGACTTCGCAGCCAACGGCTACAACGGCGCATCGCACGGATGTGTGAACGTGCGGGATCGCGACGCCGTGGCGTGGCTGTTCGACCAGGTCGCCGTGGGCGACAAGGTCATCGTCTACTGGAGCTGACCGGGAGGGTCAGCCCTCGGTCTTCTCGAGGAGTACGTCGACGTAGTGGACGTACTCCTCCGGGTCCAGCCCGTTGCTGACGACGTCGAAGGTCACGCCGTCGGCCTGCACGTGGCACCCGATCTGGTAGTTGGCGCCGGTCAGCTCCTCGCCCGTCGGGACCCCCGTCGTCGGGTCGACCGACTCGACCCACTGCACGGCGCACGGGTGGCCGCCGAGCTTCTTGAGCTCGTAGTGGGCGCCGTTCTGGTTGTTCTCGAACGGGCCCTGCGGGAGCACCGGGCCGGCCGGCCCCGGGACCACGGTGACGATGATCTCGGCCGACCTGGTCTGGCCGGTGGGGTCGTTGAGCGCCGCCAGGCTCGCGTCGATGTCACGGTAGTAGCGCATGTCGGCATCGCCGTACACGTCGGTGAGGTTGGCGATCGCCTTCTTCTCCGCCTCCCCGAACGCCTTCGCGATGTCGTTGGCGTCGGTCACGTCCTCGGGCGAGTCGGCCTTGAAGTCCTCGGGCGTCGATTCGGAGAGCGAGATGAACCGGTCATCGAGGCGGTCGGGCAGCGCCGGCAGCTCGGCTGCGCTGGCGCCGGGGTCCTCGACGAGCTCCGGCAGGCCCACGCCGAAACCGACGGCACCGGCAAGAAGGACGACTCCGGTGGCGGCACCGGCAAGGGACGAACGTGCGATCGGCATCGGGCCATCATGCCCGGTCCACCTGAGAGTCCCGGACCCTGCCTACAGGTCGGAACCGTCGGGCAACCGGACGTAGTCGAGACCCCGCGCCCCGAGCAGGCGGCCGAACTGGCCGTCGATGATGCCGAGGCCCTCGCCGGAGTAGATCCGGTCGTGGATCGCCACGTTGCGCGCGGCGCCCACGGATCGGGCGAAGTCGACACCCTCGCTGGCCCGCATCCAGGGCGCACACACCGGCGCCAGGAGTACGTCGACCGGGAGGCCCGGCACGGTCAGGGCATCGCCGGGGTGGAACACGGTCTGGTCACCCACCGTCAGGACGTACCCGCTGTTGTGGAACCGCGGCAGGTCCGGGTGGATCACGGCGTGCAGCTCGCCGATCGCGCGGACGCCGATGCTGCCGACCTGCCAGCTCTCGTCGGGTGCCACGACCGTCACGCGCTCGGCGACGTCGGGTGCCGTGTCGCGGATCTGCGCGGCGACGGCAGCGATCGTGTAGATGGGCGCGTCGGTCGCGCGCAGGTGCTCGGGGTCGTAGTGATCGGGGTGCTCATGCGTGATCAGCACGGCGTCGACCCCGTCGACCGCCTCGCGCTGGGTCCAGACACCCGGGTCCAGCAACACGGTGGTGCCCTCGGACTCGATTCGTACGGCGGCGTGCCCGAACTTCGTCAGTCGCATGGCGCCAACGCTATCCGGTCTGGTGGTGCACGAAGCACCACCGCCAGTCCTCGCCCGGCTCGATCGAGCGCATCACCGGGTGCTGCTCCGCACGGAAGTGCGCGGTGGCGTGGCGGCCGGGCGAGGAGTCACAGCAGCCCACCTGCCCGCAGGACAGGCACATCCGCAGCGCGACCCAGCGCTCACCTTCGGCGACGCAGGCCGGGCAGGCGAGCTCGGCCGGCGGGTCGAGGAGGGGCAGCGATGCGAGGTGCTCGCACCCGTCGGCACGGCTGACGGTCGTCGTGCTCCGGAGCTCGGCGCGTTCGGCCTCCGCAGCGTCCAGCATCGATTCCTCGACGTCGAGCATGGCGAGCACCTCGCTGACGATCTCCGACGGGACAGTGCCCGTCGAGCGGATCTCCAGCACCCGTCGGCGTTCGGCGTCGATCATCTCCCCGCGCCAACGGGCGTAGAGGTCGCTCGGGCTCTCCTCGCCCTCGGTGGTGCCGAGGCGTTCCCACGCGGCGAAGTTGCGCTGCTCGATGCGCTGGATGATCAGGTCCCTGACCCGGTGGGGGTCGCTGCAGTCCTCGGCCAGCTCGTCGAGCTTGTGGAAGCCGGCCTTCGCTGCCTGCTGCAGCAGCGTCGCGCGGGCGAGGGCGTCGTCGTGCGGGTCGGGCGAGGGGACGCGCAGCCGGCGGGCGACCCACGGCAGGGTCAGGCCCTGGCCGAGCAGGGTGCCGGCCACCACGGCGAACGCGACGATCAGCAGCACCTCGCGGTGCTCGGTGTTCTCCGGGACGGTGAAGGCCGCGGCGAGCGTGACCACACCACGCATGCCGGCCCAGCCGATGAGGAACGAGTACCGCCAGCTGGCCCGCTCGCCCGTCACGGGGTCAGGACCGGGACGGATCAGCAGGAAGCGGGAGACGAAGACCCAGACCATGCGGAGCACGACGACCGCGACCAGCGTGGCGGCGCAGGCGGTCGCGATGGTGCCGACCCCGAACTCGCTCTCCTCGACCTCGGCGAGCAGCCAGTCGGCCTGCAGGCCGATCAGCAGGAAGACCGTGTTCTCGAGGACGTAGGCGATGGTGCGCCAGTTGGTGCGCTCCGCGATCCGCGACTGGGCGGTCTGCAGGATCGGGGCGACGTGTCCGAGCAGGAGACCGGCGACGACGACTGCGACCACACCGGAGGCGTGGATCTCCTCAGCGAGGATGTACGACGCGAACGGGATCACCAGCGAGATGGCGGTGTCCATCAGCGGGTCGGTGATCTTCTTGCGGAGGAAGCCGACCACGAGGAAGGCAAGGACGCCGACGACGAGGCCGCCACCGGCCGCGCGCACGAAGTCGAACCCGACCTCCCACACCGTCACGGTCGCGCCGATGGCCAGCACCGCGGTCCGCAGCGCGACCAGCGCGGTCGCGTCGTTGAGCAGGGACTCGCCCTCGAGGATGGTGACCACCCGTCGTGGCAGCCCGATCCGGCGACCGATCGCGGTCGCGGCAACGGCGTCCGGCGGCGCGACGACAGCACCGATCGCCAGCGCGAGCGGCCACTGGATCTCGGGGATGACGGTCCGGACCACCACGGCGACGCCCACGGTCGTGAAGGCGACCAGCCCTACGGAGAGCAACAGGATCGGGCGCCGGTTGGCGTTGAAGTCCACGAGCGAGGTGTTGACGGCCGCGGAGTAGAGCAGGGGTGGCAGCAGTCCGAGCAGCACCACCTCGGGCTCGAGGCGCAGCTCGGGCACGCCCGGGACGTACGACGCCGCGACGCCCACCACGACCAGGGTCAGCGGGGCGGGGATCTCGACGCGTTCGGAGATCGCGGTGACGGTCAGGACGACCACCGCGATGGCAACGAGCAGGAGTGCGATGTCCATGGCTACCGCTCCTCGGGGGTGGTGGCGAGGGCGCGGATCTGGAGGTCCAGGTCGCGCCGACCGACGCGACTGATCGTGGCCTCGATGACCTCGATGCCGCCATTGGGGCTGGCGAGCGCGTGCTCGAGTTCGGGGCGCGACGCGACGCGCAGGTGCGGGATCCGGGCGGCCGCGCACAGGCTGCCCAGGTCCATCCCGTGCGGCGTCCCGAAGAGCCGCTCGAAGGACGCGGCGTGGGCAGGCGCACCCTGTTCGAGCATCGAGAAGATCGCACCGCCGTCGTCGTTGGCGACCACGATCGTCAGGTCGGGCCGTGGTTCGTCGGGGCCGAGCACGAACGCCGTCTGGTCGTGCAGGAACGTCAGGTCCCCCATCAGTGCGAGGTTCCGTGGTCTCGAGACGGTCGCAGAGCGACCTCCTCGACCAACGAGCGAGCGACCGAGGGCAGCGCCGATCGACGTGCTGATCGTGCCGTCGATGCCCGCGAGGCCCCGGTTGGCGATCACCTTGCGGCGGGTGCCGACGGCCGGCGGGCGCGCCATCAGGTCCAGGTCGCGCACCGGGCTCGACGCGCCGACGACGAGCAGCCCGGCCGCGGGGAGGGCAGCGAACGTGGCCCCCGCGACGTCGTACGGCGTCAGGGTGGGCTGGTCCGCGAGCAACCGGTCGATCCGGCGACCCAGCGCGCGATCGGCCTGCTTCCAGGCATCGAACCAGGCCGGGTCGTCCACCTCGTCCTCAGTCCAGCGCGGCGCGAAGATCGCCGTCGAGCCCTCCGGCTTCGGCGGCCAGATGCCGCGGCCGGGCACCACGAGCACCTCGACATCGGGACGCTCGAGAAGACGGGTGACGGGGCGGGACAGGGTCGGGCGACCGAAGACCACGACCCGCTCGATGCGCGCGCCGAGGTCCGTGCCGACGAGCAGGCGGTAGGTGCGCAGGGCGTTCTCGCCGGTGCGGGCGCCGCTGGTCGGCTCGGCCAGCAACGGCCAGCCGGCAGCCTCGGCCAGCTGGCGGGCCGGCGGTCCCGAGTCGTCGCCGGCCACCACGACCGTGCGGGGGCCGCGGGGCAGGGCAGTGGGTTCGAGGCTCGCCGCTGGCACGCCTGGCACCTCAACCCCCGGCTGCCGTGCCATCGGCCCGCTGGTCGAGGTGCGAGCGTCAGCGAGCCTCGCAACCCGGGGCACGTCAGGAACGAGGGGGGCGTCGAGCTGCAGGTTCACGTGGACGACGTCGTGCGGCGGCGCGGCGACCGCGTCCAGTGCGGCGACGGTCGCGACGTCGTACGACGCCAGGAGGGGACCGAAGATGCCGGTCTGTTCGGTGGTCTGGTTGGCACCGGTGCCGCGCAGTCGTGCGGGGCGGTCGGCGGAGACCACGATCAGGCCGACGCCTGCGTGGACTCCCTCGAGGACCGCCGGGTGCAGGTTGGCGACGGCCGTTCCCGACGTGGTCAGCACCGCTGCGCGCGAGCCGCCCTTGGTCAGCCCGAGGGCCAGGAAGCCGGCCGTCCGTTCGTCGATGCGGGTGTGCAGGCGGGCTCCACCAGCCTGCGCGGACGCCCACAACGCCATCGACAACGGGGCATTGCGCGATCCCGGCGCGACGACGACGTCGGTGACCCCGGCCCGAGCGAGCCAGGCCACCAGCGCGTCCGCCAGGTCGGCGGCGCTGTCAGCAGCGCTCTCGGCAGAGGTCGGGGAGCTCATGATCGACGATCCTCCCGCAGCTCGCGCACCGCGGCGAGCCGGGCCTCCCAGTGCTCGACACGATCCGGGGCGGCGCCCAGCGCCGTCAGCTGTCGTACGTCGACCGTGGGCCGGAGCACGGGCAGGGCTCCGTCGACGGGGAGCAGGGGGTGGGCGACGACGTCCGAGGTGAGCAGCTGCACCGTGGCCAGCCCGCAGGCGTACGGCAGGTCGGGCAGGGAGGCGGCGAGCGCGACGCCGGCGGCGATGCCGACCGAGGTCTCGAGCGCGGACGACACCACGACCGGGAGGCCGATCCGTTCGGCGATCTCCAGGCAGGCGCGTACCCCGCCGAGCGGCTGCACCTTGAGCACGGCGATGTCGGCGGCCTCGAGGTCCCGCACCCGATAGGGGTCCTCGGCGCGACGGATCGACTCGTCGGCGGCGATCGGGACGTCCACCCGCCGGCGCACCCGGGCGAGGTCCTCGACGGACGCGGTCGGTTGTTCGGCGTACTCCAGGCCACCGGCGGCGCGATCGAGACGCCCGATGGCGAGCACGGCCTCGTCGACGGACCAGGCGCCGTTGGCGTCGACCCGGATCCGCCCGTCGGGACCCAGCGCGTCCCGCACCGCTTCGACCCGGGCCTCGTCGTCGGCAAGGGTCTGGCCGGGCTCGGCCACCTTCACCTTGGCCGTCCGGCAACCGCCGTCGAGCACGATGGCGTGCGCGCGCTCGGGACCGACCGCGGGGACGGTGACGTTGACCGGGACGAAGGTGCGCAGCGGGGCCGGCCAGTCACCGGCCGCCGACTCCTCGGCGCAGCGGAGCCAGGCCTCGGCCACGTCGGGCGGGTACTCCAGGAACGGGCTCCACTCGCCCCAGCCGCCGGGTCCACGCAGCAGTGCCACCTCGCGCACCGTGATGCCGCGGAAGCGGGTGCGCATCGGGATCGCGACGATCTTCACGGTGCAACCTCCTCGACCAGCGAGAGGAGTCCCTGGCGGTCGGGCTTGCCGTTCGGCAGCAGCGGGATCTCATCGAGGACGACGAACTGGCGGGGTGCCCAGGCGCGGGGGTGGGTCTCGGCGACCCAGTCGCGGAGGGTGGTCTGGAGGTCTCGAGACGGTCGCTGCGCGACCTCCTCGACCAACGAGCGAGACGGTCGCTGCGCGACCTCCTCGACCAACGAGAGAAAAGCGACGACGCGGTTGCCCCACTCCGGGTCCGGTACGCCGAGCACCTCGGCCTCAGCGACCGAGGGGTGGGCCAGCAACCGCTCGGCGACGGCGGGGCCCGGCACGTTCAGCCCGCCGCTGACGATCACGTCGTCGATCCGGCCGATCACGACCAGGCGTCCGTCCTCGTCGATGCGGCCGGCGTCGGAGGTGAGGAACCACCCGTCGACGAGCGTCTCGCGGGTGAGGTCGGGCTGGTCGACGTACCTGGTGAACAGGGTGGGGCCGGCGATCCGGATCCGGCCACCCTCGCCGAGCGCGATCGCGACGCCGTCGAGGGGCAGGCCGTCGTACACGCAGCCGCCGGCGGTCTCGGCGGAGCCGTAGGTGGCGACGACGTGGACGCCGGCCGCGGCGGCCCGGGCGCGCAGCGCGGGTCCGATCGGTCCGCCGCCGAGGAGCACGGTGTGCGCACGGCGCAGGGCGGACAGGTCATCGGGGGTGTCGAGCATCCGGGTCAGCTGGGTGGGGACGAGGGACACGAACCAGCCCGACCCCTCCGGCCAGCCCGCCTCCCCCAGGAGCACCGGGTCGTGGCCGGCCACCAGCGACCGCGCGACGACCTGCACCCCGGCGACGAAGGTCGGCGGCACGGCGAGGACCCAGGGACCGGTGGCGCCCAGCCGCGCGGCGGACGCGTGGACGGAGGCCAGCAGTGCTTCGCGGGTGAGCAGGACGCGCTTGGGAACGCCCGTGGAACCGGACGTCTCGACCACCAGGGCACGTGTGGAGGTGTCGCCCTCGAAGAGCCACGAGCGCAGGCCGGCGACCACCTCGTCGGGGTTGCCGCGCACCGTCCAGAAATCCACCTGACAGACGCTAGCGGTGCGGGCGAGTATGGGCGCGATGAGCACACCTGTCCCGGACACAGGATCGGGCACGTCCGGCGTCTTCCGTCGCCTGATCCCGCCCACTCCCCTGTCGCGCCGCCTCGCCCTGCAATCGATGCTGTTCTCCACCGGCGACGGTGCGTTCAACACCGGTAGCGCGGTGTTCCTCACGCAGGTGGTCGGGATGTCGGCGGGCAAGGTCGGACTGGCCCTCACCATCGCCGGGATCGCGGAATTCCTCTTCGCCTATCCCGCCGGTCGCGTCGTCGACCGGTTCGGCCCGAAGCGGGTGTGGGTGATCTCGACGGTGTTCCGGGTGGCGTGCTTCTGCGTGCTGCCGTTCGTCGGGTCCTTCTGGGAGTACGTCGCCCTGGCGGTCGCCTTCGCGCTGTTCGACTCCGCGGGCCACTCCTCCCACCACGCCTACGTCCTCGACGTCCTCCCCACCAAGGAGCGGGTCGAGACGCAGGCCTACATGTACTCCGCGCTCAACGTCGGCTTCACCCTCGGCGCGATCATCGGTGGCGTCGCCCTGGCCTTCGACAGCCTGGAGGTGATCCGCTGGACCCCGCTGTTCGCGGCCGCGCTGCTGCTGGCGAACGCGTTCTGGATCAGTCGACTCCCCGACGCACCGCACGACCTGCGGGTGGCCAGCGGCGAGACCCGGGTGAAGCCGATCGGACCGGGTCCGATGCGCAACCGGGGCTGGATGCTGGTGTCGTTCTTCCTCGGCACGCTGTGGACCAACCAGGTGCTGCTCAACATCGTGATCCCGCTGTGGCTGGTCGAGGCCACCGACGCACCGCACGTGCTGCTGGCGTGGCTGTTCGGCACCAACACGGTGCTCTGCATCTTCCTGCCGGCGTACACGTCGAAGGGGGTGCGGACCCTGGAGGACGGGCTGCGCTACATCTGGATCAGCTCGGGCTTCTTCGTGGTCTCGTGCGTGATCACGATGGTCACGCACTCGACGGTCGGGCTGATCACGGTGCTGCTGGTGTGGCTCGGGCACGTGACGGTGACCGGCGCCGAGCTCGCCGTCTCCGGTGCCAGCTGGTCGTTCCAGGCCGAGCTGATGGACCCGAAGCGGCGCGGGGAGTACCAGGGCGTCAACGACATCTTCGGCGCGCTCGGCTCGAAGTGGGCGCCGGCCCTCTACACATTCCTGGCCCTCTCCTGGGGCGCGGAGGGCTGGCTGGTGATCGCGGCGATCATCGTGCTCGCGTCGCTCGGGATGGGCCCGTCGGTGCGGATGGCCCAGGGCTTCGCCCAGCGGAACTTCCCGCCCGAGGAGGAGACCGTGCCGGACGCAGCACTCACGCCGGATCCGGCCTGAGCATCTCCCTGACCCGGAGCAGCACCTTGCGGGTGGTCTCCAGGTCGGCCGCGCCGAACTCGTCACGCAGGATGTCCTCCACCTCCATGATGTGGTTGAAGCCCTCCTGCGCGACCTTCTTCCCGTACTCGGAATAGCGAACGAGCTTCGCCCGCCGGTCCGTCGGGTCCTCGACCATCTCCAGGATCCCGAGACGGACCATGTCGCGGACCACCTCGCCCATCGACTGGCGGGTGATACCGACGCGCTGCGCCATGTCGGCAGCGCGCGAGCCTTCGGGGCCCAGCGTGGCGAAGACCGCGTTGTGGGAGCCGCCGATCTCCGTGAACCCGGCACGGTGCGCGTGGGCCAGCATGTCGTAGCTCAGCGCCCGCGCCGCCTTCTCGGTGAGCGCGATGAAGGGTTCGAAATCCGGACGGACCAGTTCGCTTGACATTTGACAGGTTGCCTTCCATTATCTGACAGGTAACCTTACTTTATCAGGAGTTGTCATGGATGCACGAACGATCCACTCCCAGGTCGCCCGGCTCTTCCGCCCCCTGTACGCCGGCGGCACCCGCACGGTGCGCGCCGCCGTCGAGCAGGAGTTCTTCGCGGTCGACTTCTTCAACGGCAGCAGCGTCGATCCGACGCGCGTCCGGGACGCGGTCGCTGGACGTCCCTACGCCCCCTGGGTCAGCTTCGAGCCCGGCGGACAGGTCGAGCTCAGCCTTCCCGTCGCACCGTCCGCGGCGGCGGCCGGACGCCACCTCGTCGAGGTGACCCAGGCACTCGCCGCGGACCTGCTCGGCTCCGGGATCGTCCTGTACGCCCAGCCGGTGCGGGCCTGCGAGCCCACCACCTCCCGGTTCCTGCGTTCGCCGCGGTACGACGCCATGGAGCGCCACTTCGACACGATCGGCCCCGCGGGACGCCGGATGATGCGCCACACCACCTCGACCCAGGTGTGCCTCGACTGGTGGCCGGGCCGCGCCGGCCTCGAGCAGTGGCGACTCCTGCTCCTCGCCGGCCCGTTCCTTGCCGCCGCGACCGCACGCAGCACCGGCCCCACCGGCCGGCTCACGACGTGGCTGGCCGCCGACCCGGACCGCACAGCGTTCGACGACCGGCTCCTGCGCGGCGACCCGGTGGCGGCGTACTCCTCGTTCGCGACCAGCGCCATGGACTTCCTCGGCGAAGGCGTCGAGGCACATCTGTCCACGCTCTTCCCTCCGGTGCGGCCGCGCGGCAGCTACCTGGAGGTCCGGTTCCCGGACGCCCAGCGCGCCGAGGACGTCGGGGAGCTGGCCGAGGGCCTCGCCGCTCTGCTGTACGACGACGAGCGCCGCCGTACCGCCCTCGCCTCCCTGGCGGGCGAACAGTCCCGGCTCGCCGAGCACTGGGCGGCTGCGGCCGCCGGGACCGGCGACGCAGAGCGCGGCCTGGCCCTCCTCGGCTCGCGTCGGGCGATGGAGGTGGCGGCATGAACGTCCTGGTCGTCACCGACCCGGTGGCCGACATCGACCCCACCATCGACGCGACGGTCGGCCTGGTGGCGGCACTGCAGCGCCTCGAGGTCCCGGTCTGGATCAGCACACCCGCGGACCTGTCCGTGGTCGACGGTCGCGTGCGGACGCTGGCCGCGCGCGTCGTGCTCGCCCCGCGCACGCGGGGCCGGGACCACCGCTGGATCGTGGAGCGCGACTGGTTCCACGTCGTCGAGCGGACCCGGTTCGACGTCGCGGAGCGGATGGACCTAGTGCTGCTGCGCATCGACCCGCCCGTCGATGCGCGCTACCTGCACACGACGTACCTCCTCGACCTCGTCGAGGCGGCCGGCACCCGCGTGACCAACCGGCCCGAGGGAGTGCGCGCCCTGCACGAGAAGGCCGTCGCCCTGCGCTTCCCCGAGCTCTGCCCGACCACACTGGTCACCACCGAACCCGCGGAAGTGCGGCGGTTCGTGGCCGACCACGGGGCGGCGGTCATCAAGCCCGTGGACGGCTTCGCCGGCCACGACGTGTGGCTGCTGCACGACGACGGAGCAACACGGGCGCTCGCGGAGTCGGCCACCGCGGGCGGGACCCGGCACGTGATCATGCAGGAGTACCTCGCTCGCGTGGAGGCCGGCAACAAGCGCCTGTTCCTGCTCGACGGGGAGATCGCCGGCGCGGTGCTGCGGCGCCCCGACAACGACGACTTCCGGATCGGCATGCCGTGCGCACCCGCCGAGGTCGACGACGCGGATCGCCACATCGCCCACGCCCTCGCTCCCCTGCTGCGCCAGCACGGCATCGCCCTGGCCGGGCTCGACGTCATCGACGGCCGGCTGATCGAGGTCAACGTCACCTGTCCCGGCGGGATGGCCAAGACCGACGCCCTGCTCGGCACCGACCTCTCCGGCGCGATCGTGCGCCGGCTGCTCGACCTCGACGAGACCCACCCCTCCTCCCCTTCCGACCTGAAAGTGATGGCCACCCGATGAGCACGATCGTGATCACCTGCATCGCCCTGATGGGCATCCTGCTGTTCCTCCTCGGCGCCAACGTGACCCGGCACCGGGCGATCCGCGGCGACAAGGGACCGCAGATGCCGACCGACCCCGCCGACCGCCTGCTCATTGCGCAGCGCGCACACGGCAACGCGGCGGAGTACGTGCCGACCCTCGTCGTCCTGCTCGTCGTCTGCTCGACGCTGACCGACGGCTGGTGGCTCGACGCCCTGGCGATCGTGGCCGCCGCCGCCCGGTTCACCCACGCCTACGGCATGCTCCGCGCCACGACGCTCGCGGCCCACGGCCCGGTCCGTGACTCGGGCGCGATGTTCACCTACCTCTCCGGCGTCGCCCTCGGGGTGACGGCCCTGGTCGCGATGTGACCCGATGAGACGGTCCACGGCGGGACGGCCCGTGATCGGCATCGCCGGCCACGGGTACGACGTCCCGAGGCCCTTCGGGACCCTCCCCGTGTACGGCGCCCCGCAGTCCTACGCGACGGCGATCCGCGCGAGCGGAGGGCTGCCGGTCGTGGTGCCGCCGGGCGCCGGCATCGACCTGCTCGGCGTGCTCGACGCCCTGGTCCTCACGGGCGGTGGCGACATCGATCCCGCCCGCTACGGCGGCGTGCCGGGGGCGGCGCGCGACGTGGACGCCGGGCGGGACGAGGAGGAGATCGACCTGGTCCGGGCGGCCGCCGTCGACGAAGTCCCGGTGCTCGGCGTCTGCCGCGGCCTGCAGGTCCTCGTCGTCGCGTTCAGCGGGACGCTGCGCACCGACGTGGACCACGATCATCCCGCGACGGGGCACGCTGTCACGACCGCACCCGGTTCGATCGTGGGCACCCTGATCGGCGCGGCCTCGACGACCAGCGCGCTGCACCACCAGGCAGTGGAGGATCCGGGACCGACGTGGGTCCCCACGGCCTGGGCGGGCGACGGGGTGATCGAGGCCGTCGAGCCCCGGCACCCGGGCTGGCCGGTGCTCGGCGTGCAGTGGCACCCCGAGCTCACCTGGAACGAATGGCCGCACGACCCGACCGGCCCGGCAATCTTCGGGTGGTTGGTCGCCGCGGCAGAAAAACGTTCGACACGGAGCCCGGTCGCGTCGTAAAATCGTCTTGATGTCAAGACAAGTCTCGGAACGCCTCCTGCGTCTCGCCGGCCCGACTTCCCTGGTCCGCCGGCTCTCGGCCCAATCGGTCCTCTCGGCATTCGGAGACGGCGTCTTCCTCACCGGCAGCGCCGTCTTCTTCACCCAGATCGTGGGCCTCAGCGCCGCGCAGGTCGGCCTCGGGCTGACCGTCGCCGGCGTCGTGTCGTTCTTCCTGGCCGTGCCGCTCGGCAAGCTCAGTGACCGGTACGGCGCCCGCCGGGTCTGGGCCATCGCATCGCTCATCGAGGCGCTGCTCTACGTCGCGTGGCTCGCCGTCGGCGGCCTCGCCACCTTCATCGCCATGATGATCCTGCTCGAGGCCGTGCAGGTCGGGAGCCGGGCAGCCCGCAACGCCTACCGCTTCGACATCTTCCCCCGCGAGGAACGCGTCTCGTCCAACGCCTACTTCCGGGCCGCCCGCAACGTCGGGTACACCTTCGGCGCACTGCTCGCCGGTGTCGCCCTGGCGACCAACAGCAACGACGTGATCCGCGCGGTACCGCTGATCACCGCCGGGTTGCTGCTGCTCAATGCCCTGCTCGTGTCACGACTCCCGGCCGCCGTACACGCGGCGACGGAGGAGCAGGCCGAGTCGGCGCTCGAGGCGGCCTTCGACGACGCCGGCGACAAGCAGAGTGCGCTGCGCAACCGGGGCTACCTCCTGATGTCGATCTTCGGCGGCGTGCTGGCCACGCACCAGGTCCTGCTCAACGTGGTGATCCCGCTGTGGCTGGTCGAGGAGACCGACGCACCACGCGTCCTGCTGGCCTGGCTGTTCGGCACCAACACGGTGATGGCGGTGGCCCTGCAGGTCGCTGCCGCGCGCGGCATCACGACCGTCTCCGACTCGCTGCGCGCCCAGCGCCGCGGAGCAGTGTTCTTCATGCTGTCCTGCGGGATCGTCCTGGTCACCCACGACACGATCGGCTGGGTGACCATCGCCCTGGTCTGGATCGGTCACGTCACGGTCACCGGTGCCGAGCTGTTCCAGTCGGCCGGCGAGTGGGGCCTGCAGGCCGAGCTGTCGGACCCGAACCGCCGCGGGGAGTACCAGGGCGTCAGCCAGCTGGGCCACACTGTCGGCTCGGTCTGGGCCCCGGCCGCCTACACGTTCCTCGCGATGGAGTGGGGTGCACAGGGCTGGCTGGTGATCGCCGCGATCGTGCTGGTGGCGGCCATAGCCATCCATCCGGCCTCCCGTGCAGCCGAACGGCACCTGGAGCGCTCGACCCCTGCGCCACGCCCGGCACCCGAACCTGCTTGAATCGCCGATCATGGCCACCCCCGCCCACTGGATCGCCGGCGCCCGCCTCCGGACCCTGCCCGCAGCCGTCGCCCCCGTCCTGGCCGGCACCGCCCTTGCGGCGTACGACGACCACGCGGTGTGGTGGAAGGCGCTGCTCGCGCTCGTGGTGAGCCTGGCCCTCCAGGTGGCGGTGAACTACGCCAACGACTACTCCGACGGCATCCGCGGCACCGACGACGAGCGCGTCGGACCGCTGCGCCTGGTCGGCTCCGGGCTCGCGACGCCGGCCGCCGTGAAGCGCGCAGCGTTCCTCGCCTTCGGCGTCGCCGGCGTTGCCGGACTCGCCCTGGCAGCCACCACGTCGTGGTGGCTGGTCGCGATCGGGGCGGTCTGCGTGCTGGCCGCGTGGTTCTACACCGGCGGCTCGAAGCCGTACGGCTACCTCGGCCTCGGCGAGGTGATGGTCTTCGTGTTCTTCGGACTCGTGGCCGTGGTGGGCACCACCTGGGTGCAGACCGAGTCATGGGGCACCATCGGCTGGGCGTCCGTCGTGGCCGGTGCCGGTGTCGGCGCCCTGGCCTGCGCGATCCTCGTGGCCAACAACCTGCGCGACATCCCGACCGACACGGTCTCAGGGAAGATGACGCTCGCCGTACGCCTGGGCGACGCCCGGACCCGAAAGTTCTATGCCCTGCTCGTGCTGGCCTCGGCGGCCGCCGTCATCGGCCTCGCCGTCCTCACCACGTGGTGGGCGCTGCTCGGCCTGGGCTTCCTGCTCCCGGCGGCCAGCGCGGCGCGCATCGTCCTGGGTGGCGCGCGCGGACCGGCGCTGATCCCGGTGCTCCAGCAGACCGGCATCGCCGAGCTGGGCTGGGCGATCCTGACCGGCCTCGGCCTGGTTGTTGCCTGAGGACTGACCCGGCGCCGGCTGGCTTGTCGCCATGCCAACTCGAGCCCTTGCAAAGTCAACCGCGGCGCGGCAGCGCGTCGAGAGGCGCGATGGCAGCTTGCTGCCCCTACCGGGCGCCGGAGACGCGCTCGCGCAGACTGTCAGTCGTCGTCTTCCTTGGCGCGCGATTCCTCGAACCGATCGACGATCCGGTCCGCCCGTCCGGCGACCCGGTGGGCGAACGCATTGCGCTGCCGCGCGAGCAGTGTGTACGACGCGAGGCCGCTCACCAGGAACGCGAACACCACGACGAGCAGCAGGTTGACGGAGTCCGCCACCAGGAACCACACGCCGAAGATGGTGCAGAACGCGGCGATGAACAAGGCGAGGCGCAGGCCGGTGTAGATCCAGAACTCCTTCACCCGCACAGGGTAGGCGTCGTGCCCGGACGTCCGGGCACGGGCATCCGGCAACGAGATGACCGGGCCGGGCCTACGCTGAGGGTGTGAAGTTCCTGCTGGTGGTCATCGTCTTCGCGGTCGTGACGTATCTCGCGATCCGCTGGATGCAGGACCGCGGCCCCGGAGCCTCCCCGGCCAAGCGCCGCCCGTCCCGGCCCCAGCCGCCCAGCCGCCCGATTGCCCCGGACGACGACGAGTCGTTCCTGCGCGACCTGGAGCGCAAGCGCCGCAAGCAGGCCCGCGACGCGAAGCCGCCGGACCCGCCCACCCCGCCTGCCCCCACGTCCGACTCCTGACCCCTCCCTCACCAGGTTGATTGATATCAATCAACCTGCGGAACGGGTGGTCCGAGCGAGCACGCCGGTCAGCGACCGCCGGCCACCCGCAGCGTGGTGGCGGTGACGTACGCCGCCTGGTCGCTCATCAGCCACGCGACCGCGTTGGCGATCTCCTCGGGCTGACCGGCCCGGCCGAGCGGGATCTGCGGCGCCATCCGTTCCACCCGTTCCGGGTCGCCGGTGGTGGCGTGCAGGTCGGTCGCGATCAGGCCCGGTGCGATCGCGACGACCCGGATGCCGCGGTCGGCGACCTCGAGGCCGAGGCCCCGCGTAGCCGCATCCAGGCCGGCCTTGGCCGCGGCGTAGTGGACGTACTCCCCCGGCGAACCGATGGTCGCGGCCCCCGAGGTGATGTTGACGATGACACCGCCGCGGTCCAGGAGCGCCACCGCTGCGCGGGCCACCAGGATCGGGCCGGTCAGGTTGATGTCGATGGTCCGCCGGATCTCTTCGGTCGGCGTCTCGTGAAGCGGCGCGAAGCGGTACGTCGCACCCGCGTTGTTCACGACGCCGGTGATCGGACCCACCTCGGCGGCGCGGGCGAACAGCTCCTCGATCCCGGCGTCGGTGGTCAGGTCGGCGCGGACGGTGACGCAGCGGACGCCGAGAGCGGCGATCACGTCGGCCGTCGCGCGGGCACTCGCCTCGTCACTGAGGTAGCCGAGCACCAGGTCGTGGCCCTCGCCTGCCAGTCGAGCCGCGATGGCGGCACCGATGCCGCGTGTTCCTCCGGTGACGATGGTCAGGGACATCGAACCAGCACCCCTACAACAGGGAGACCAGCGCGGGCGCCGGCGCGTCATCGACGAACCGCTCGACGGCGTACGAGTGCTGGCTGGTCGTCGAGAAGTAGTTGATCCCGATGAAGTTGAACCACAGGGTGGCGAGGCCGACGAGCGCGAGCATGGCGGCCTTGCGGCCCTTCCAGCCGGCGGTGGCACGGGCGTGGAGGTAGCCGGCGTAGACCACCCACGTGATGAACGCCCACACCTCCTTGGGGTCCCAGTTCCAGTAGCGGGACCAGGCCTCGTGCGCCCAGATCGGGCCGGTGATCAGCACCGCGAAGGTCCAGACCGGGAACGCGAAGGCGTGCACGCGGTAGGCGAGGCGGTCCAGCGCCGGCAGATCGGGCACGCGGCCCATCCAGCGGGAGAGCTCCCGTCCCGCGGCGGCGGCGCGACGCTCGGCCCGCATCCGGACGAGGTACATGATCGAGGCGATGCCACCGAGGGTGAACGTGCCGGTGGCGATCACGGCCGACACGACGTGGATGACCAGCCAGGGCGAGTTGAGCGCCTCGGTCAGCGGCGCGACCTCGTCGTGCAGCCAGATCACCGCGGTCATCAGGACCGTCAGCACGAAGCCGACGACGATGGGGCCCATCCAGGCGAGGCCGAACCTCTTGTGCAGGCCGACGTACAGGAGCGTCACGACGAAGGTCCCGGACACGGTGAACTCGTACATGTTGCCCCAGGGCACCCGGTTGGGGTCGGCGGCCATGCCGCGCCCGAGCAGGGCCACGAAGTGCACCGCGCAGGCGACGATCGTCAGCAGGAAGCCGAGGCGACCCAGGAACGCGATCGTCAGCCGGGAGCCGAGGCGGCTCAAGAAGGTGTCCCGCGCACCTCGCTCCACCTCGGAGGTCGAGGAGGTCGCACTGCGACCGTCTCGAGACCCGTCGCCACCGCCGGCCGCGACCAGCTCGCCCGCGGGCTGGCGCATCGCCGCCCACTCCGCAAGGTGGACGAGCAGCGCGATGAAGTAGACGAGACCCGCCATCGCAACCGCCTGGTTGCTCAGGGTCTCCCACGCGGTGTTGCTCACTTCGGTGCCTCCTGCAGTTGCGCCAACAGTCTGGCGAGGATCTCGTCCGTCTCACCGTTGCCGGAGCGATCGAGTACGGCGACCTCGACCCGAGTGCCGCCCGTGCCGTCCATTGTGTCCCCCGAACCCGCGACCGCCCGCACCCAGACCCGTCGTGGCCGCAGGAACAGCGACATGCAGAGCCCGATCAGGGCGAGCACGACACCGAGCAGCGCGACGCCCTTGCCCGGGGTCTGGCTGATCTGGACCCGGATCCACGGGTCGACCCGGTCGAAGGTGACCGAGCCCAGGCCGTCCGGCAGCTCGACGGTGTCGCCGATCTGCAGGTCGAGGCGGAACGGCTTGCCGTCCTCGCCCTCGACCGGGGTGGCCTTCGACTTGTCGAGCACGTAGACCGACTGGGAGCGACCGTCGTCCAGGCCGAGGTCACCGGTGTAGGCCAGCAGCGACAGCGTGGGGAACAGGTCATCACCGAAGACGGTGACGGGATCGCCATCGACCATCTCGAACGTCGGGTAGAAGAGGCCCTCGAGCCCGATCTGGCCGGGCTTGGCGGCGGGCGCCTTGACGACGCCGAAGGACAGGAAGGTCGCGTCCTGCGGCAGGAACACGGTCGGCCCGGTCGCGACGACGTCGCCCTTGCCGTCGCGCACCGTGATCACGGGGGCGTACCCGTGGCCGATCAGGAACACCTCGGTGCCGTCGACGTTCAGCGGGTGGTTGACCCGCAGCGTGTAGTCCTTCGCGTCGGACTGGCCCTCGCGGTAGGACAGGTCGGCCTCGAACTTGCGGGCCTGGCCCGCGCGCGGCCCGTCCCTGAGCCAGTCGACCCGGAACTCGTTGACGCTGAACCGGAAGTCCTTCATCTGCTGCTGGGTGAACAGTCCGCCCGGCTTGAAGTCGTCGTACTGCGTGAGGTTGTTGCTGAAGGTGCTGCCCTCAACGAGGATCACGCCGCCCTGGTAGCCCCAGAGCCCGCCGACCGCGAACCCGGCCAGCACGATCAGCACTGACAGGTGGAAGACCAGGTTGCCGGCCTCGCGCAGGTAGCCCCGCTCGGCCGAGACGGCGTCGCCACCTTCGGCGTCGGCCCGCAGCCGGTGCCGGCGGCCGAGCACCGCACGCGCCCGGTCGAGGACCTCGTCCGGCGTCAGGTCCGTCGTGTACGACGCATGGGCCGGCAGCCGCGACAGGTGACGCGGCGCTGCCGGGGGCTGGGCACGGAGCGCGCGGAGGTAGACGAACAGGCGCGGCACGATGCAGCCGACCAGCGAGAGGGTGAGCAGCAGGTAGATCGCGGAGAACCACGGCGAGCTGTAGACCGAGAAGAGGTCGAGGCGTTCGTACAGCGGGGTCAGCTTGGGGTGCTGGTCCTTCCAGCGGGTGACGGCGAGCGAGTCGACGCCCTGCTGCGGGATCACCGATCCGGGGATGGCAGCGAGGGCGAGGACCAGCAGCAGGATCAGCGCAGTGCGCATCGAGGAGATCTGTCGCCAGACCCACCGGGCGAACTCGCGCGCGGTCAGCTCCCCGGGACGGCGCTCGCGGGCGTCGGGCTTCGGGCCGGAGGTGCTCACAGCGCGGTCTCCCCGAAGTCGACGGTGCGCAGCTGCGCCCACTGGACGACGTGGTCCCACCAGCCGGTGACCATCAGCACGCCGATCACGACGAGGAAGAACCCGCCCGTGCGCATCACCGCGACCTGGTGGCGCCGGACCCAGCGCAGGGCGCCGACGGTGCGGTTGTAGAAGACCGCGACCAGGACGAACGGCAGGCCCAGGCCCAGGGCGTAGCAGAGGGCGAGGAGCCCGCCGCGCGCTGCGGTGGCGCCGTCGGCGTACGTCAGGTTCAGGATCGCCCCGAAGGTCGGGCCGATGCAGGGGCTCCAGCCGATCGCGAACATCGCGCCGATCACCGGCGCGGCCCCCAGGCCGACGGCCGGCACCTTGTGCATCCGGAAGTCGCGCTGCAGGAACGGCACCAGCCCGGCGAACGACAGGCCGAGCACGATCAGCAGCACGCCGAGCACGAGCGTGATCGTGTTCTCCCACTGCTGCAGCTCGGCTGCGAAGCCACCGAAGGCCGTGCCGGCGAACACGAAGACGACCGCGAAGCCCAGCACGAAAAGCACGGACCCGGCCAGCATCCGGCCGCGACGCTGGCCCGCCTCGCCACTGGCAAGGTCTGCTCCGGACAGGCCGGTGGCATAGGAGAGGTAACCCGGGAGCAGCGGCAGCACGCACGGGGAGAAGAAGGAGACCAGGCCGGCGATCAACGCCACCGGCACGGCCAGGCCGAGCGAGCCGACCGAGGCCTGCTCCGTGAACCACTCGCCCATCAGTCGCTCTCGGCCAGGGTGTCGTCGATCAGCGTGGAGAGCGTGCTCTTCGACGGGATGGGTCCGTTGATCAGCGCAGCGACACGGCCGTCCTTGTCGAGCAGGATCGTGGCGGGCGTGGCGTGCGGGGAGAACTTGCCCAGGCGCAGCAGGGTCTCGCTGCCCGGGTCGTAGAGGGAGGGGTACTCGACCCCCCGGTCGCGCTCGAACGCCGCCGCGTTCTCGGGCGCCAGGTCGCGGATGTTGATCCCGACGAAGGCCACCTCGTCGGCGTCGACCTCGGCCTCGGTGTCGACCAGCATCGGCATCTCGGTGCGGCACGGACCGCAGCCGGACCACCAGACGTTGAGGACGACGACCTTGCCGCGCAGGTCGGTCACGTCCAGCGCGTCACCCTGGACCGTCGTACCGGCGAAGTCGACGGGGTCCTCCCGGTCGCCCTTCGCCACCTCGATGACCTGGCCGTCGCCGGGGACGTAGTCGAGGTCGCCGGTACCGCCGATGTCCGAGCATCCGGCCATCAGCACCACGGCGGCGATCAGTGCCACCGAACGGGCGACACGACTCCTGCGGGTCATGCGGGTCATTCGGGAGGCGTTCCCTCCGGCTTGTTCTCCTCCGGCGCGTCACCGGCCGAGAACGGCGCGGCGATGTCGCCGGTCGGGATCAGGTCGATGGCGGGCTCGGCGTAGCTGACCTGGACCAGCTCCTCGCCGGCGAAGTGGAAGGAGGTGATCGAGCACAGCGTGCACTGGCGCTTGCGCGGGTCGTGCAGGAACGAACGCTTCTCGGCGGCCAGACGGGTGGTCCAGATCGGGAGCTGGTGCGAGACCAGGACGGCCTCGTGGCCCGTCGCGGCGACGCGGGCGTCGTGGACGGCCGCCATCATCCGCTCGACGATGGCCTTGTACGGCTCACCCCACGACGGCTTGAACGGGTTGTAGAGGTGGCGCCACAGCAGCGGGTTGCGCAGCGCGTTGTTGCCCTTGCCGAAGGTGAGCCCCTCGAACTGGTTGGTCGACTCGATGACCCGCGGCTCGAGGGTGACCTCGAGGCCGAGCTTCGCCGCGAGCGGTGCCGCCGTCTCCTGGGCCCGCTCCAGCGGCGACGAGCGGAGCACCGTGATGTCGTTGCCTCCGAGCGCCTCCCCGATCCGGTCGGCCATCGCGAGGCCGCGGGTGGACAGGTGGAACCCGTCGCGGCGGCCGTAGAGGACACCCCCCGGGTTGTGGACCTCGCCGTGGCGGACCAGGTGGACGACGGTGTCGGGCGTGCTCATGCGGTCTCCCCGGAAACGGCCGCGGCAGCCTCGGCTGCAGCGGGAAGGGCGTCAAGGACGTGCTCGACGGCGCGGTCGTCGTGGGACGACGACACGAACCAGGCTTCGTACGCCGACGGCGGCAGGTGCACGCCGCGGTCGAGCATCGCGTGGAAGAAGGCGCCGTACGCCGCCACGTCGGTGCGCTGCGCCTCGGCGTAGTTGGTGACGGGTTCCTCGGTGAGGAACACCGAGAACATCGAGCCCGTGGACTGGATGACGTGGGGGACGCCAGCGGCCGTGAACGCCTCGGCCGCGCCGGCACGCAGCGCGTCGGCGACGACGTCGAGCCGGGCGTAGACCGCGTCGTCGGCGGCAGTCAGGGTGGCGAGGCCGGCGGCGGTGGCGATCGGGTTCCCGGACAGCGTGCCCGCCTGGTAGACCGGCCCCTCGGGTGCGAGGTGCGCCATCACGTCGGCCCGGCCGCCGAACGCGGCGGCCGGGAAGCCACCGCCCATCACCTTGCCGAAGGTCGTCAGGTCGGGGGCCCAGCCCTCGACGGCACCGTCGGTGCCCCACTGGCCGGACGCGGAGACCCGGAACCCGGTCATCACCTCGTCACTGATGAACAGGGCGCCGTGGGCACGACACGTCTCGGCGAGGAACTTGTTGAAGCCCGGCGCCGGCGGGACCACGCCCATGTTGCCGGGCGCCGCTTCGGTGATGAGGCAGGCGATCCGGTCGCCGTACTCGGCGAAGACGGCGGTGACCGCAGCCGGGTCGTTGTAGGGCAGGACCACGGTGAGGTCGGTCGAGCTGGCCGGTACGCCGGGCGTGCCCGGGACGGAGAAGGTGGCCAGGCCCGAGCCGGCCGACGCAAGGAGCGAGTCGACGTGGCCGTGGTAGCAACCGGCGAACTTCACGACGACGTCGCGGCCGGTGAAGCCGCGCGCCAGCCGGATCGCCGACATGGTGGCCTCGGTGCCCGAGGAGACCAGGCGCAGGCGCTCGACGGGGGTGCGCGCGACGATCGCCTCCACCAGCGCGACCTCGCCCTCCGTCGGCGTGCCGTACGACGTCCCGCGACCGACCGCTTCACGCACGGCCTCGACGACGGCCGGGTGGGCGTGGCCCAGCAGCATCGGGCCCCACGAGCAGATCAGGTCGACGTAGGTGTTGCCGTCGACGTCGGTCAACCAGGGACCGGTCGCGGAGGCGATGAAACGAGGGGTTCCGCCGACCGCGTTGAAGGCGCGGACCGGCGAGTTGACCCCGCCGGGAGTCACTGCCCGGGCCCGGGCGAAGAGGGCGTCGGAGCCGCTGGTGGGGCCGGTGGTGGGGCCGGTGATCACGAGGTCGGGCACCGCGCCATTGTCACTGATCGACCCCAGCCGCCCGCCATCGCGGTCCGATTGGCCCCCGGGACTAGTTCGTCGGGCACATACCACGCCGTCCGCTTTGTGAGCGGGAACATGTGACACCCGTAACGTCGGTGTGTCAAACTTCGTTGTCCAGGTGTCATGCCATTCGGTTGGCCCACATCGTGGGTCACCGGACTACGCGTGACGCACGGGTGGGCCCAGCGAGGGAGTGGCCCACGGAAATCGGCCGAAAGGCCCGGGGAGAGAGTCCGATACATGTCGAGGAAGCGTCTGGGGCGTCTGCAGCGCGTCGCCACCATCATTCCGCTCGCTCTGCTTTCAGCAGCGTGGACCGCATCCGTTGCCGGTATCGGCAGCGTCGCAGCGCCGGTCATCGCCGCTGAGGGTCCGGGACAGGTCACCGACGGCACCAGCGTGCCCGAGGAGTCCATCGAGGACCCGGCCAGCTTCTCCGACCCGGCCAACGTCGAGGGTCTCAACGGTGGCAACGAGGCGGGCATCATCTCCGCCGCGTCGACCAACGCGATCCCGGCCGCCGCTCTCGCTGCCTACCAGCGTGCCGAGACGGTCATCAACTCCGCGGACGAGTCCTGCAACATCACCTGGCAGCTCATCGCCGCGATCGGCCGTGTGGAGTCCAACCACGGTCGCTTCGGCGGCAACGTCCTCAACGACGACGGTGTGGCCACCCCGGGCATCTACGGCCTCCCGCTCAACGGCACCAAGAACACCCAGGCGATCTCGGACACCGACGCCGGTGTCTACGACAACGACGCCAAGTGGGACCGCGCCGTCGGCCCGATGCAGTTCATCCCCTCGACCTGGCAGGTCGTCGGCGTGGACGCCGACGACGACGCCGCCCGCAACCCGCAGGACATCGACGACGCTGCTCTCGCGGCCGCCGTCTACCTCTGCTCGGGCGACGGCGACCTCTCCACGGTCGTCGGCCAGCGCGCCTCGGTCTACCGCTACAACCACAGCCAGGCGTACGTCGACCTGGTCCTCAAGATCATGAACGCCTACCTCGAGGGCGACTTCACCTCGGTGCCGAACAACTCGACCGCCGCGGGCTACGTCGTTCCCGAGCCGCCGAGCTTCAACTCGGGCCACAAGAAGGGCAGCAAGGGCGGTTCCAGCAGCACCGGTGGTTCGTCCACCGGCGGCACCGGCGGCACCGGCCAGACCCCGGGTGGCGAGACCCCCGGTGGCGAGACCCCCGGTGGCGAGACCCCCGGCGGCGAGACCCCCGGCGGCACGCCGACGATCCCGAAGACCAACACGCCGCTCGACCCGGTCATCGAGACCGTCGACGACGGCGTCGGCGCGGTCACCTCGAACCTGATCAGCGGCCTCCTCGGCCCGCTCGTCAAGGCCGAGGCCGGACCCGCCTGCAAGGCGGCCTACCCGAAGCTCACCCAGACGGTCCAGCTGCTGAACTGCCTGCTGAGCTACGGCCTCGCGGCGCCGTAACACCAGAACAACGAACGAGAGCCCCGGACCAACGGTCCGGGGCTCTCGTCGTTTGCGTCAGCGGCGCAACAGTCCGGCGGCCTCGGTCGCCCAGTACGTCAGGATCATGTCGGCGCCGGCACGACGGATCGAGGTGAGCGTCTCCAGGATCGCGGCCTCCCGCTCGATCCACCCGTGGGCGGCAGCGGCCTCGACCATGGAGTACTCGCCGGAGATGTTGTAGGCCGCCACGGGCACCCCGAAGTCGGCGGCGGCGTCCGCGACACGGCGCAGCACGTCGAGATAGGCCAGGGCGGGCTTCACCATCACGATGTCTGCCCCCTGCTCGATGTCCAGGAGGGCCTCCCGGACGCCTTCGCGGGCATTGCGGCCGTCCTGCTGGTAGGTGCGCCGGTCGCCCGTCAGCGAGCTGTCCACGGCCTCCCGGAACGGCCCGAAGAAGGCGGAGGCGTACTTCGCGGAGTAGGCAAGGATCCCGACGTCGGTGTGACCGACGTCGTCGAGGGCCGCGCGGATCACGGCGACCTGCCCGTCCATCATTCCGCTGGGGCCGACCAGGCCGGCACCGGCCTGCGCCTGCACGACGGCCATCGCGGCGTACTGCTCGAGCGTGGCGTCGTTGTCGACCCGGCCCTGGGCATCGAGGACGCCGCAGTGTCCGTGGTCGGTGAACTCGTCGAGGCACAGGTCGCTCATCACGACGAGCTCCTCCCCCACCTCGGCCACCACGTCGGCGATCGCGACGTTGAGGATCCCGTCGGGGTCGATGCCGCCGGAGCCGGTCGCGTCCTTGTGCTCGGGGATCCCGAACAGCATCACGCCGCGCAGTCCGGCTTCCGCCGCCTCCGCCGCCGCCTTGCGCAGCGAGTCGCGGGTGTGTTGCACGACGCCGGGCATCGAGCTGATCGGCATCGGTTCGCTGGCGCCCTCGCGGACGAACATCGGCAGGATCAGCTGGCCTGCGGACAGGTTCGTCTCCGCGACGAGGTCGCGCATCGCTGCCGTCGTACGAAGGCGGCGGGGGCGTACGACGGGGCGGTCGATGTCAGTCACGCCGCCATCCTACTTTTGTCGGGTCCGACCAAAAACAGTCGTGTGCCCGGGACCCCGCCATGACGGGCTCCCGGGCACACGACCCAGAGCGGGACGAACTACTCCGCGGCGGTCTTGCGGCGACGGGCCGACGGCTTGCGGTCGCTCGGCTTGGTGACGGGGTCACCGGCCTCGAGCATCGCCACCCGACGGGAGGCACCGAAGCCGGCGAGGGCCTCCACCAGCAGCTCGACGTCGGGCGCAGGCGCCATCACGTCGACCCGGAGGCCGTGCTCCTCGGCGGTCTTGGCCGTGGCCGGACCGATGACGGCGATGATCGTCGACGGGTGCGGCTTGCCGGCGATGCCGACCAGGTTGCGCACCGTCGAGGACGACGTGAACACGACGGCGTCGAACTTGCCCGTCTTGATCGCGTCGCGCGTCGGCGCCGGCGGCGGGGCCGCCCGGACCGTGCGGTACGCGGTGACGTCGTCGCACTCCCAGCCGAGGTCGATCAGGCCGGCGACGAGGTTCTCGGTCGCGATGTCGGCACGCGGCAGGAACACCCGGTTGATCGGGTCCAGCTGCTCGTCGTACTCGGGCCAGTCGGCCAGCAGGCCGGCCGCGGACTGCTCACCCGAGGGCGTCAGGTCCGCACGCAGGCCCCAGTCGGCGATCGCCTGGGCGGTCTTGTCGCCGACAGCGGCGATCTTGAGGCCCGAGAAGGCGCGGGCGTCGAGGCCGTACTCCTCGAACTTCTCGCGCACTGCCTTCACGGCGTTGATCGAGGTGAACGCGATCCACTCGTAGCGACCCTCGACGAGGCCGCGGACGGCCTTGTCCATCTGCTGCGGGTTGCGCGGCGGCTCGACCGAGATGGTCGGGACCTCCTCCGGCACGCCACCGAACTCGCGCAGCCGGTTGGAGAGGGACGCGGACTGCTCCTTGGTGCGAGGCACCAGGACGCGCCAGCCGAACAGCGGCTTGGTCTCGAACCACGAGAGCTTCTCGCGCAGGTCGACGACGGCACCGATGACCGTGATCGCCGGCGGCGCGATCCGGGCGGCGCGGGCGTCGGCGGCGATCCGCTCGAGCGTCGAGGTGATGGTCTGCTGCTCGGTGGTGGTGCCGACGCGGGTCATCGCGACGGGCGTCTCCGGGGAGCGACCGGCAGCGATGAGGGCCTTGGCGATCTCGGCGATCTGGCCGACCGCGGACAGCAGGACCAGCGTCGGGGCATCGGCGTACCGGGACCAGTCGACGGCCTTGTCGCTGCAGGTCACCACGGACACCTCGCGGTGGTCCTTGGTGGTCAGCGGGATGCCGGCGTACGCCGGGACCGCACCGACCGAGGAGACGCCGGGGACGACCTCGAACGGGAGACCGGCCTTGGCCACGGCCTGCGCCTCTTCGGGACCCGAGGCGTAGAGGAACGGGTCGCCGCCCAGGAGACGGACGACGCGCACGGGGCGCTTGGCCTGCTTGACGACCACCTTCGAACGGGCAGCGTGCGTGAGCGGCTGGCCGTCCTCACCGAAGCCACCGTCGATCAGCTCGGGAGCGACGTCGGAGGACAGCTCGCCGGTCGCCGCCGCACGGGCCCGCACGACGTCGACGAGCGACGCGTGGGTGGGGTCCTCGGTGATGATCACTTCGGCTTCCTCGATGAGCCGCACCGCACGCACGGTCAGGAGGTCGGGGTCACCGGGACCGGTGCCGACGAAGGCGACCCCACCGGGGCGGGCCTGGGGGGAGGCGGGAGTCGGGGCAGCCTTGGCTGTCGTGGCTCGCGTCATGCGTTGTGCACCTTTGCGGATCGTGCGGATGGGTCAGGGAGCGTGGTCAGTTCGGCCGCGCCGTCTTCGATCATTTCCTTGGCAAGGGCTGCGCCCAACGTGGCCGCGGTGCCGGGCCACGTCGTTTCGTCCTCGCCCAGGGGCGTGGCGGCGGAGCGGCGGACCGCGAGCGCACCATCAGTGGACAACGCCACGGCCCGCAACCACAATTCGGGGCCGTCATCACCTTCTGCTATGTCGGCCAGGGCACCGATGGGCGCCGAACAGCCGCCCTCGAGGGTGGCCAGCGCAGCACGTTCGGCGGTGACGGCAGCACGGGTCGCCGGGTCGTCCAGACCCACGAGCACGGCGAGGGTCGCGGCGTCGTCGGTGCGGCACTCGACCGCGAGCGCGCCCTGGCCGGGAGCGGGCAGCACCTGGAGCGGGTCGAGCACCTCGGTCGCCTCGTCCACCCGACCGAGGCGGGACAGCCCGGCGCGAGCGAGGACGACGGCGTCGTACTCACCGGAGGTGACCTTGGCGATCCGTGTGTCCACGTTGCCGCGTACGCCGACGAGGTCGACGCCGAGCCCGAGGGCTTCGATCTGCGCGACCCGGCGGGGCGATCCGGTGCCGACGCGGCTGCCCTGCGGCAGCTCGCCCAGGGTCAGCCCGTCGCGGGCCACGACGACGTCGCGCGGGTCCTCGCGCACCGGGATCGCCGCCAGCGTGATGCCGTCGGCGGGGTAGGTCGGGAGGTCCTTGAGGGAGTGCACCGCGACGTCGACCTCGCCGGCCAGCAGGGCATCGCGCAGGGCGCTGACGAAGACACCGACCGAGGACCCGGGGCCGGACAGCGGTGCTCCGGAGGCCTGGCTGCGGTCGCCGTCGGTGTTGATCTCGACGAGCTCGGTGGCCACGCCGAACCGGTCCCGCAGGGCGTCGGCGACGTGGCCGGACTGGGTGGTCGCGAGGGCACTGCGGCGGGTGCCGATCCTCATGACGGACCCTCCTCGACGACGACGGGGCGGGTGACGGCGTCGACGGCTTCCGGGTCGAGGGCGAAGAGCTCGGCCAGCGCAGCGGCGTAGGACACGGCGCCCTGGTCGTTGGCGAGCTCCTTGACCCGGACGGTCGGCTCGTGGAGGAGCTTGTCGGCCACGCGGCGGACCGTGTGGCGGATCTCCTCGCGGGTCAGGTCGTCGAGGTCCGGGAGCCGGCTCTCGAGGCGGGTCATCTCCGCGTCGACGACGCCGGTGGCCATCGAGCGCAGGGCGACCACGGTCGGCGTGACGCTGGCCTGGCGACGTGCGGCGAGGAAGGCGTTGACCTCCTCGGCCAGGATCCGGCGGACCTCCTGGACCTCGCGGCCGGTCGCGCCGCCCTGCAACACCTTGGCCAGCTCGGCCAGGCCGACCAGGCTCACCCGGGGCAGGTCGAGGACGTCGCGCGAGATGTCGTGCGGGAGGGCGAGGTCGATCAGCGCGAGCGGGCGCCCGGGCTCACCGGCGCGCGCCGCTTCGACCATCGCGCGGTCGATGAGGGCACCCGAGGAACCGGTGCAGCTGATCACGATGTCGGCGCGGGAGATCTCGGCGCCGAGCTGCTCGAGCGGGACGGCGTGCGCGGCGTACTGCTCGGCCAGGCGGGCCGCACCGTCGACGGACCGGTTGACCACCGCGAGGTGTCCGGCGTTCAGACGGCTGGCGGTGGCGGTGGCGAGACCGGCCATCGCGCCGGCACCGACCACGACGACGTACTTGCCCTCGACGGGGCCGACGGCCTCGGAGGTGACGTCCAGGGCGGCACTCACCAGGGACGGCGCGACCTGGTCGATCTCGGTCTCGGCGCGGGTGCGCTTGCCGACGCGGAGCGCCTGCTGGAAGAGGAGGTTGAGCGCGGGACCGACGGTGCCGAGCTCCTGGCCGCGGCGCAGCGCATCGCGGGTCTGGCCGAGGATCTGGCCCTCGCCGACCGCCATCGAGTCGAGGCCGGCCGCCACCTGGAAGAGGTGCGAGATCGCGCCGTCGTCGTAGTGGACGTAGAGGTGCGGAAGCATCCCCTCGGTCGACTCGCCGGCGCGCTCGACGAGGAGCCGGGAGATCTGCTCGATGCTGCCGTGGAACCGCTCGACCTCGGTGTAGATCTCGAGGCGGTTGCACGTGGCGATCACCGTGGCCTCGGTGACGTGCTCGCACGCGGCGGCGTCGGCGACGAGCTTCTGCACGCCGTCGTCGTCGAGGGCGACGCGCTCCAGCAGCGACATCGGCGCGGAGTTGTGGGAGATCCCGACCACCAGCACGCTCATGCAGCACCTCCATCAGCGGTGACAGCAGCGGCTGCGGCCGCGGCGTCAGCACCGTTGGCCTTGCGCTGCTCGTGGTAGGCGAGGATCTGCAGCTCGATCGACAGGTCGACCTTGCGCACGTCCACGCCCTCGGGCACGGCCACCACGGCCGGCGCGAAGTTCAGGATGCTGGTGATGCCGATCGCGACCATCCGGTCGGCGACGGACTGTGCCGCGAGGGCGGGCGTGGCGATGACACCGATCGCGACGTCGTGCTCCTGCACGATCGCCTCGAGCTCGTCGAACGCGCGTACGGCGACGCCCGCGACCGTCTGGCCGATCAGGTCGGGGTCGGCGTCGAGCAGTGCGACGACCCGGAAGCCGCGGCTGCGGAAGCCGGAGTAGTTGGCGAGCGCGTGGCCCAGGTTTCCGATGCCGACGATGACGACCGGCCAGTCCTGGGTGACCCCGATCTCGCGGGCGATCTGGTAGCGCAGGTAGTCGACGTCGTACCCGACGCCGCGGGTGCCGTAGCTGCCGAGGTGGGACAGGTCCTTGCGGAGCTTGGCGCTGTTGACGCCTGCTGCGATCGCGAGGTCCTCGCTGGAACAGGTGCGGATACCGCTGTCGGCCAGAGCCGTCAGCGCCCGCAGGTACACCGGCAGGCGGGCGACCGTGGCCTCCGGGATGACCCGGTTGGCGTCTGTCGAACTCCGTGTGCTCACAGCTCCACTTTCCAGTCACGACCAGCAGAACTAGGTGGGTCGCGGCTCGATCACTGTAGGAGTTTGTGAACGTGAGAACAAAATTGGTGAGCCCCCTTGCACGGGGTGCCCGGAGGGGTTCGGAGCGTCTCGACAAGACGCCCGCACCCCGCGACTACTCGCCCAGCTTGGGTGCCGGTTCCCCCGGGTGCTCGACCGGCCACACCACGAAGCGGTAGGCAGCGAAGTTCAGCACCAGGCAGCACGCGATCGAGGCGAGCTTCGCTCCCCAGATGCGTACGTCGTCCGCGGCCATGCCCGCCAGGGTGACGTCCGGGCCCTGCTCGAGCACCCACAGCCAGCCATGGATCAACAGCGGCTGCGCGACCCACATGACCAGGCCGGTGGTGGCGACGAAGAGCGCGGCGTGCCGCAGCGTGAGCTTGTCGGCCTTGAAGGTGAACAGCCCGTTGACCACGAAGCTGAACACCATGCCGGCGCTGCTGGAGACGAAGTTGGCGACCGTGATGCCGAGCTGGTCGTGCAGCAGCACGAACAGCACCGCATCGATGGCGGTGTTGCAGAGTCCGACCGCGCCGAACCGGAGCGCTGTTGCCCGGTGGCTCAGGACTCCGCCCCCGGGTCCCTGTCACGGTGGCGGCGCGGAGCGACACCGACGGCCGACCCTTCGCGAGCCTCGACGGCATCGCGCGCGACCATGGCCACGGTGTACAGCGGCCGGTCCTGCGCCTCGACGTAGATCCGTCCGAGGTAGCTGCCGATCACACCCATCATCACGAGCTGGATGCCGCTGAGCATGAACATGCCGACGCCGAGGAACGCCCAACCGGGGACGGACTCGTCGGGGTTGAAGATGCGGACGGCCAGCACGTAGAGGCCGAGCAGGACGCTGAAGGCCGAGATCGCGAAGCCGAAGCGGGAGATCAGCTTCAACGGCGTGGTCGAGAAGCCGAGGATGCCGCTCGCCGCGAAGTTGAGCATCTTGCGGAACGGGTAACCCGTCTCGCCCGCGAACCGCTCGTCGCGGTCGAAGAGGTGCGCTTCCTGGCGGAAGCCGACGTGCGCCACGATGCCGCGCAGGAACCGGTCGTGCTCGCGGTAGCGGGAGATCTCGGCGACGACGCGGGCGTCCATCAACCGGAAGTCGCCGACGTTGCGCGGGATCTCGATCGACGCGAGCCGGTCGAGCACCCAGTAGAAGCCGAACGCGGTGAACCGCTTGAAGGGGGTGTCCTTGCGGGTCCGGCGCTGTGCGTAGACGACGTCGACGCCGTCCTCCCAGCGCTCGATCATCTCGACGCTGACCCGCGGCGGGTCCTGCAGGTCGGTGTCCATCACGATCACGGCGTCGGCCGACTGCGCCTCGGCGACGAGGTCGAGCCCGGCGGTCACGGCGAGCTGGTGCCCGAAGTTGCGGGAGAACTGGACGACGGTGACGCGGGGGTCCTGGGCGCGCAGGTCGATGAGGCGTTCCAGGGACGCGTCGCGGCTGCCGTCGTCGACGTACACGAACTCGAAGGCCAGGTCGGGCCGCTCCGCGGTCGCCTCGACGAGAGCAGCGTGGAAGACGGCGATGCCCTCCTCCTCGTTGTAGACGGGGAGGACGTAGGCGATCCGGCGGGGACCGTCGTGCGTCGCGGGGGCGTCCGAGTCGCCGCGTGTGCCTTCCATGGGGGCTGACTCTAGAGGAGCGCCCGGAACAGGGTTGCTCACAGGATCACGGCGCCGAGCAGGACGACCGCCACGAGGCCGGTCAGCACGCTCAGCAGCACCTGCACCCGCCCGAGCCAGGTGACGGCGGTGCCGTCCATCGCGGTGACGATCCCCTCCGGCGGCGGCACGGCCCCGGGCCGTGCGAGCTGGCGCTCGCGCAGGAACGAGAAGGCCGCAATGGCGAGGATCGGACCGGCCGTCGTCCAGTAGCGCCCGCCGGCGATGTGGACGAACGGCTGCACCAGCAGGGCACCGAGGGCCAGCTTGGTCAGCACGTCGAGCAACCGGGCCTCGAGGCTGCGACGTGCGTGGAACAACAGCGACACCGCACCGATCAGGACCAGCGGGACGTAGAGCGCCCAGGTGACGGCGTTGGCGACCTGCGCGCCCGCGTTGCCGAAGGTCCCCCGACCCTCCTCGGGCTGGAGGTAGCCGGTGAAGTTGTTCGGTTGCAACGAGTACGCACCGAGGTTGTGCACCACCTGGTCGAGGTAGTGCGAGGGCGTCAGGTCGCGCAGTGCGTAGCTCGACATGTGCTTGAGGACCTCGACCTCGCTGGTGTCGGTCGAGCGGCCCACCTCGCGGGCGTAGCGCAGCGGCCGGAACCACTGCGTGCTGTCGGGATCGCAGTGGCCGAAGCAGACCTCGCTGCGGTTGCCGAACGTGTTGGCCATGACGGTCGGGACGGTGGTGGTCGTCATCACCCGGCCACCGAGCGCCTCGGACGCGAAGTACGACCAGGGCGCGAGGAACAGCACGAAGACCACGCCGGCCAGCACGGCCGAACCGATGGCGCGCAGCCGGACCCGCCCGCGCAGCATCACGACCGCCGTCGCCAGGGTCGCCACACCGAGGGCGGCGAGCAGCAGCGACGTGCTCGAGCGCAGGTAGAGCTCGGCGGTCGCGAGCAGGCCGAGCACCAGCCCTTCCTTGAGGGTCGGCGCCTTGCCCTCGCGCAGGCCCCGGTACATCTCCACGAGGTGGACGATCAGCAGCACCAGGACCAGGCCGGCGCACAGGTCGCCCCAGGCGCCGTACGAGAACACGACGTAGCTCGGGATCAGACCGGGTACGACGACCAGGACGCACGCCCAGCCGGGGCTGAGCCGACGGGCCACCGAGCGCACCACGATCAGGAACAGGACCAGCGTGAACAGCCCGAGGTAGGCACGGACCAGCCACATCGGCGCGTCCGGGAACAGCAGGTAGACCGGGGCGATCACCACCGGCATGCCGGGCATGAACCACCCCGACGCCACCACGTTGCGCTCGAGCTCGGCCGAGTCGGGTGAGGTGAAGGCGAAGCTGTCGCGCAGCAGGTTGGACAGCGCGCGCCCGCCGTTGAGGTACGCCGACTCGTCACCGACGGGCGCTGCGTGCATCACCAGCGGGAAGATCAGCAGCTTGAGGACGACGTGGGCGACGACGAGCCAGCCGAGCAGGATCTCGGGGCGCGGCAGCCACGCGGGTCGGGCCAGCAGGAGGCGGGTCACTTGATCGACTCCCGACGCTTCTTGCCGGCATCGGCCCATCGCTTGGTGGAGGAGGGGAAGTCGCAGACCGGGTCGTCCTTGGCCTTCGCCACGACGGGCAGGTCGAGCTCGAACTCACCCCGGACGAGGGTCTCGGCGCTGGTGTCGGGGAGCTCGGTGACGGTCAGGTTGACCTCGGTGGACCCTCGTCGCAACACGGTCTGCCCGATGTCGATGCCTGCATCAGGATCGGCGCTGGTGCTTGCCACGGTGAATCCGACCTTGGTGAAGGCCGCGATCAGCAGCCGCTGCGCCTCGGCCCGGTCCACCAGGTCGTACTGCCCGTAGAGGTGCCGCCGCTCGCCCTCGGGCGTCGCGACGTCCTCGTCCCACCGCACCTGGTAGGCAAGGCCGTCGAACCTCGCGTCACCGGGCAGGGGGTAGCAGCCGCTCTCGATGGCGTCGGTGGTGATCAGCGGCCGGTAGTTGTTGGTCGGGACGGCCCGGCCGAACGAGTGGCTGAGGAGCAGCACGACGAGGACGGCGACGACGCCGACCGCGACGCCGACCCGACGGCGGTGCGGCGAAACGAGAAGGAGCATGGTGGCCCGAGGATAGTCGCGGCCGTGGTGCTTCCCGGGGAGGCACCCGGCTCAACCCGCGAGTGCCCGCCGCAGCCGCTCGGGGTCGACGCGCCAGAAGTCGTGCTGCTTGCCGTCGACGAAGGTCACCGGGATCTCGTTGGCGAACCGGTCGCCGAGCGCCGGGTCGTCGTCGATCGAGATCTCCTCGTAGGACTCCCCGGTCTCCGCACAGATCGCCTCGATGACCAGGCGCGCGTCGTCGCAGAGGTGGCAGCCGGGTCGGCCGTAGAGCGTGATCCGGGGAGCGCTCATGGTTCGAGGAGGCCCATCGCGAGGCGGCGCTGCTCGCCGCGGAGCACACCCTTGCGGATCTTGCCGGTGATCGTGCGGGGCAACGCCTCGACCACTTCCACCCGCTCCGGTCGCTTGTACGGCGCCAGCCGCTCGGCGCACGATGCGCGGACCGCTGCCACCAGGGACTCGGCGTCCGCACCGGCGTCGTCCGGGACGACGTACGCGACGACGGCCTCGCCGGTGCTCTCGTCGGGGGTGCCGACCACCGCGGCCTGGCGGACGCCGGGGACCTCGTTGATCACCGCCTCCACCTCGCTCGGGTAGACGTTGAAGCCGGAGACGATCACCAGCTCCTTGACCCGGTCGACGAGGTACAGGTCGCCGTCGGCGTCGAGGAAACCGACGTCGCCGGTGGACCACCAGCCGTCGGCGCCGGGGCCGTCAGCACCGTCGGGCCAGTACCCGCTGAAGAGGTTCGCGCCGCGGATCTGGATCTCGCCGGGGTCGTCGGCCTCGGACCCGGCGAGCACGTGTCCGTCCTCGTCGACCAGCCGCAGGTCGATGCCGGTGAGGGCCGCACCGACCGAGCCCGGCTTGGAGCCCGCCGACAACAGGGTGCTGGTCACCACGGGCGAGGCCTCGGTCAGGCCGTAGCCCTGGTGCACGGGCACTCCGGCCAGGGCGGTGAACTCCTCGATCACCTCGGCCGCCAGGGGCGCCGAGCCGGACAGGATCATCCGGACCGGGCCGAGCCGCTCGGCCAGGGCGTCGACGTGGCGCCAGGCAGCGAACACGGGTGGCGCCACCGGGATCACGCTGCAGGCCTCGTCCTCGATCAGGTCGAGCGTGCCCTCGGGGTCGAACCGTTCGGCGAGCACCAGCTTCGCCCGGTGCCGGATCACGCCGCCGAGCACGGCACCCAGGCCGTAGACATGGAAGAGCGGCAGCACGCCGAGGACCACGTCGTCGGTGTGGATCATCGGCGGATCGACATCGGCGACCTGCGCGACGTTCGCGAGCAGCGCGCGATGGGTGAGCATCGCGGCGCGCGGGAGCCCGGACGTGCCACTCGTGAACAGCAGCACCGCCAGCTTCTCGGGATCCAGGAGCGGCGGCACCGCCTGTCCGAGCTCGGCCCGCAGGTCGTCGTACGTGCTCTCGCCATCGGCGGCGGCCGCACCGACCGCGATCACCTGGGGCGACCTGCCGTCCTCAAGTCGTACGACGCCCGCGCGCACCGCGTCGACTGCACCGCCGTCGGCGAGCACCAGCCGCGCCCCGGCGTCGGTGATCATCCGCGCGAACTCCTCGGCCGTGGAGCCCGGATTGACCGGGACAGCGACGGCCTGGGCGCGCAGGATGCCGAGGTAGCTGACCACGAACTCGAGGCGGTTGCCCATGGCGACCATGACCCGGTGGCCGGCCAGGATGCCGGCGGCGCCGAGCCCGGTCGCGATGCGTCCGACCTCGTCGTCCAGCTCGCCCCAGGTCAGGCCACGACCTCCGGCTTCGACCAGCGCGAGCCGGTCGGGAAAGTCTGTCGCAGCGGCCGTCACCAGTGCTGCCACGTCCGGCGCAGCGGTGGCCTCGGCAGATGACATAGGGGCGATCCTACGACCGGTGGTCGTACGGACCGGCCGATCCCTAGGATTGGTGCATGACCCCCGCCGACCGCCCCCGCCGGCTGAACCTGCAGCAGCGTTCGACGCTCGCAGGCGAGGCCGCTGCTGCCGCGGCGGAGGTCGAGAGTGCGCTGACGCCGGCGAACGACACGCGGGCGGCCGCGTTCTTCGACGTCGACAACACGGTCATGCAGGGCGCCAGCATCTTCCACCTGGCCCGCGGGCTGCACCGCCGCAAGTTCTTCACCACCCGCGACATCCTCGGCGCCGCCTGGAAGCAGGCGTACTTCCGGATCTCCGGAAACGAGGACCCCGAGCACGTCGCCGAAGCCCGCAACTCGGCGCTGGCCTTCATCGCCGGCCACACGGTCGCCGAGCTCGAAGAGGTCAGCGAGGAGATCTTCGACGAGGGCATGGCGCACCGGATCTGGCCGGGCACGCGCGCCCTCGCCCAGATCCACCTCGACCAGGGCCAGCGGGTCTGGCTGGTCACCGCGGCACCGATCGAGATCGCCAGCCTGATCGCGCGACGCCTGGGGCTCACCGGGGCGCTCGGCACCGTCGCCGAACACGTCGACGGCGTCTACACCGGTGCCCTCGTGGGCGACATGCTGCACGGACCTGCGAAGGCGGTCGCCGTCCAGGCGATCGCGGACCGCGAGGGCCTGGACCTGTCGGCCTGCTCGGCGTACAGCGACTCCTACAACGACCTGCCCATGCTGAGCCTCGTCGGCGACCCGTGTGCGATCAATCCCGACGCGAAGCTCCGCGCCCACGCCCGCGCCGAGGGGTGGCGCATCCGCGACTACCGGACCGGCCGCAAGGCGGCCCGCGCCGGGCTCATCGCCGGAACCGCCGCTACAGGGGCGGCGATCGCGGGCACCGTCGTACGACGCCAGGTCCGCCGCTTCCTGTCCTGACCGGCCGCGAACGGGGCTCAGCGACGCTCAGGGTGACCACCTGAATTGGTCCGATCGGCCCTCTGATCGGTTCGCAGGTTTGGGTAACACTCTGATTGGTTTCACCGTAGGATGCGCCGTGGGGGTACAGGGAGGGGACCGGGGATGACCTGGGAAAGCAGCAGCACCGCGCGTGGGCTCGACGCCCTGCGCGCCGCCGTGCTCGCTGCACTGTCCCTCGAACCGGCTCTCGCGATCGCTGGCACGGGTGGCCTTCCGGGCGCTTCGCGCGCCCGTCGCGAGGACCACTGGCTGCTCAGCGAGGCCCACGCCGAGCTCCCCAACGACGAGTTCAGCGGCGCTTCCGGACCGGCCGGGTACGGCGACGCCACCCTGGCCACCTCCTCCGAGGACTCCCCCGAAGCCCGCGAACGCCTGATCGGCCTCGTCGAGCTCGCCCGCGGCGGCGACTCCGAGGCCTTCGGCATGCTGTACGACCACTACCAGCCCTCGGTCTACCGCTTCCTCTACTACCGCACCCGGTCGGTCGTGGTGGCCGAGGACCTGTGCTCGGAGACCTTCTTCCGCGCCCTGCGCAACATGTCGTCGTTCCGCTGGCAGGGCAAGGACTTCGGCGCCTGGCTGATGACCATTGCCCGCAACCTCGCCACCGACCACTTCAAGGCCGGCCGCACCCGCCTCGAGCTCACCACCGAGGACATGGGCCAGCACGACGACTCGACAGAGGGACCCGAGAACGCTGTTCTCGCCGGGCTCACCAACGAGATCCTGCTCGAGTCCCTCACCAAGCTGCCCAATGAGCAGCGCGACTGCCTGATCATGCGCTTCCTGCAGGGCATGAGCATCGCCGAGACCGCCACGGCCCTGGGCCGCAGCGACGGGGCCATCAAGCAGCTGCAGCTCCGCGGCGTCCGCAATCTCGCGAAGCTGATGCCGGAGGGCCTGCGATGACCGCCCCCGCGCCGCGCCGCCGTGGCCTGTCCCGCGTAACTTCCACCGTTGTTCACTCGTTTGATTGCTGTACGGATGGACGGGTCTGCTTGACCCTGCTCAAGCGAGGGTGGACATGGTGATGCGCGGGAACGCCTGGTCGCGACGCGCCGAGGAGTTCGATGCCCTGGTGACCGGCAAGGCCGGCAACATCGAGGGACATCGCGAACTGCTCGACGTGGTTGCTGCGCTGCGCTCCGTGGAACCGGTCACCGCCCGTCCCGACTTCGTCTCCTCCCTGCGCACCCAGCTGATCGCCGCTGCCGAGCGCGAGCCCGCTCGTGTCGACGAGGCGCTCGCCGCGCGGCTCACCCCGCGCCAGCGCCGCGGCTCCCGCGAGCGTCGCCTTGCGGCCGTCGTCGGCGGATTCGCCGTCGTCTCGGCCACCGGCTCGATGGCCATGGCCTCGCAGAGTGCCCTCCCGGGTGACGTCCTGTACCCCGTCAAGCGTGCGATCGAGAACGCCCAGACCAACCTGCAGGCCGACGAGGCCTCGCGAGCCGAGACGCTCCTGGCCCACGCCGAGTCGCGCCTCAGCGAGGTGCGCGAGCTGGCTGCCCGCGACGACGCCGACGCCGACGTGATCTCCTCGACGCTGCAGGACTTCACCGACCAGACCGAGCAGGCGTCCGAGGCCACCCTCGACGACTACGCCACCACGGGCGAGGGCGATCGGATCGCCGAACTGCGGGCCTTCGCCGCTGACAGCATGGACGTGCTGAGCGCGCTGGGACCGGTTGTTCCGAGCGAGAGCCGTTCGATCCTGATCACCGCCACGCAGACCGTTCGCCAGGTCGACGTCGCTGCCTGGGAAGCCTGTGCCGCCTGTGCGGAGGGCGACCTCGCCCAGATCCCCGACTTCGCGCTGCAGTCCCTCAGCAGCGTGCTCAGCGGCACGATCCCCGACACTGCCTCGGTCACCGCGCCCGGCACCGGGACGGTCGAGCCGAACGACGAGCCGAGCAAGGCTCCGGTGCTCCCGACCGAGGTGCCGACCGGCCCCGCATCGCCCGTCGACCCCACCGAGGTGCCGACCAAGGTCACCGACGGTGTCGGCGAAGTGATCGACAAGGTCACCGACGGCGTCACGGGCGGTCTGCCCGGCGGCGGCTCCACGCCGACCCCCGGCGAGCAGACGCTCACCGGCACCCTGGTCGACGGACTCGGCGGACTCCTCGGCGGCCTGTTGCAGTAGTTGCCCCACCGGCAACTGTTGCAGTCCCCGACCGGCACAGCCGGCCTGCCGCCATGCCAACTGAAGTCGTGCTCAAGGCAACCGCGCCGCCGGCAGCGCGGCGGGAGGCGTCGACGGGCAGCTTGCTGCCCCGGATCTACGCCGGAGACGCGCTCGGCGAAACTACTTGAAGACGGATTGGCGCTGCATCAAGAGGCTGTAGAGCGTCTGCTGGATCGTCTCGCGCACCTGGTCGGTCACGTTGAAGACCAGCATCGGGTCCTCGGCAGCGCCGGCGTCGTACTCGTCGGTGCGGATGGGCTCGCCGAACTCCAGCAGCCACTTCGAGGGCAGCGGAACCAGGCCGAGCGGACCGAGCAGCGGGAAGAACGGCGTGATCGGGATGTAGGGCACCCCGACGAGGCGCGCCAGCGAGGGGATGTTGCCGACGAGCGGGTAGATCTCCTCGGCGCCGACGACCGACAGCGGCACGATCGGGACGCCGGTGCGCAGGGCGGCGGAGACGAATCCCCCGCGACCGAAGCGCTGCAGCTTGTAACGGTCCGAGAACGGCTTGCCGATGCCCTTGAAGCCTTCGGGCCACACACCGACGAGCTCGCCACCGCGCAGCATCCGCTCGGCGTCCTCGGTGCAGGCCAGCGTCGCACCACCCTTGCGGGCGAGGGCGCCGACCATCGGCAGGCGGAACACGAGGTCCGCACCGAGCGGGCGCAGGTGGCGCCCGGTCTGGTCGTGGATCGAGACCATGGTCATCAGGCCGTCGACCGGGATCGTGCCGGAGTGGTTGGAGACCACCAGGGCGCCGCCCGTGGCGGGGATGTTCTCCGCACCGCGCACCTCGATCCGGAACCACTTCTCCGCGATCGGGCGCAGCGCGGCCATGAAGAAGCGCGTGGTGACCTCTTCGTCGAAGCCGTACTCGTCGACGGTGTAGTCGCCCGTGAGGCGGCGACGCAGGAACGCCAGGAAGCGAGCCAGCTGGGGCTCCCACTGGTCGCCGAACAGCTCGCGGCTGGCGTGCTGGAACGCGGCGAGCCAGTCGCCGACCGGGATACCGGCCAACGGGTTGCTCGAGCGCTCCTCGGTGCGTGCAGCCGTCAGCCCCGCGGGTACGGCGGCCGGCTCGTCGAGCACGGACGCGGTCCGGATGACGGGCTCCTCAGCAGCCGGCTTCGACGTCCGGACGTCCTTCGCGGAGGTGTCGGGCTCGGCAGTCGGGGCGGTCGGGGCGGTCGGGGCGGTCGGCGCTTCCGGCTTCGCGGGCGCAGCCTTCTTCGTCGTACCGCTCTTCGGCGCGAGGCCACGCGCGGCCGAGGACGGTCGGGTGCCGGTGCCGCGGCCGGGCTGGCCGCGGGTACCGATCGGGATGATGTCAGCGTCGGCCATCGTGGTCTCCGGCAAGCGTGAGCTGGGCGGGACGGTCCTCGTCGACCGGGGGCAGGTGGTCGGCCAGCGCAGCGAGGACGCGGTCCGCGCGTCCGCCGGCGGGCGGCAGGGTGGCGACGAACTCGGCCAGCGACTCCGCGGTCGAGTACTGCGGCTCGAACCCGAGGTCGGTGCGCATCCGGGTGGTGTCGACGCCACGGCCGTAGGTGAGGAACGCCATCAGCTCGGGCGACAGGTCCGCCACGCGGGCCGACTTGAGGACCGAACCGAGGCCACCGAAGGCAACACCGGGCAGCGGCACGCTGGTGCGGCCCATCCGGCGCAGCACCTGGGAGAGCATGACCAGGCCGTCGCCGGCGACGTTGAAGGTGCCGCCCGTGTCGGAGAGCACCGCGTGGCGCAGCACGCGATTGAGGTCGGTCTCGTGCAGGAACTGCAGGCGCGGGTCGAAGCCCAGCACGGTCGGGATCACCGGCATCCGCAGGTACGAGGCCAGCGGGCTCATCACCCGGGGACCGAGCACGTTGGCGCACCGCAGCAGGGTGACCTGGACGTCGGGACGCCGGCGTGCGAAGCCGCGGACGTAGCCCTCGACCTCGGTGACGTCCTTGGCGTAGCCGGTGCGCGCAGGGCGGCGGGGCTCCATGTCCTCGGTGAACATCGCGGGATCACGGCTGCTGGCGCCGTACGCGATGGTCGAGGACTTCACGACGAGCTGGCGGACCTGCTCGGCCTTCTGGCACGCCGCGAGGAGCTGCATCGTCCCCATGACGTTGAGCTCCTTCATCGTGCCGCGGGCCCCGGCCGAGCCGGGCGTGGCGATGACGCTCATGTGGACGACTGTGTCGACGTCCTCCTTGGCGATCACCTTGGCGATCACCGGGGTGCGGATGTCGGCGCGCACGAAGGTGACGTCGCCGAGATCACCGCGAGGCGGGATCACGTCGACGCCGATGACGCGGTCGACTCCGGGATCGGTGGCAAGGGTGCGTGCGAACGTGCGCCCGAGGTCACGGGAGACCCCCGTGACCAGGACCGTGCGACCGGCGCCCATACCCCGACTCCTCAGCTCAGGCCGACGCGCTCAGTGCGCGCGGCATGACCACTTGCTGCAGAAGAATTACTTGCCGAGCTTGCGACGCTGAACGCGCGTCTTCTTCAGCAGCTTGCGGTGCTTCTTCTTCGCCATCCGCTTACGGCGCTTCTTGATGACAGAACCCACGTGGAACCTCTCCAGGTCGCCGGGCAACGTCGCCCAGCGGAACGTTCGACGCTCCGGGTAGTCCCGGAGCACCCGGTCAGCCTAACGGTGACCGAGTGACCCCGGTGAATCAGCGTAAGAAGATGGGATGAAGATCGCTTTACGCGAGTGAGCCCGAGCCCGGCCAACGGCGGGGGTCTGGCTGTGGTGTCCGGCCGGGATCAACCTACCCAGCGTCGTAGAAGGACTTGCGGAGGTACTCGTTGACGTTGTCCTCGGTGACCCGGAACGACCGCCCGACCCGCACCGCGGGCAGCTCGCCGTTGTGGACCAGTCGATAGACGGTCATCTTGGAAACTCGCATGACCGAGGCGACCTCGGCGATGGTGAGGAATTTCGGGTCCGGAAGGGACTCGGCGCGCTCGCGCGACGTAGGAGCCATGACAACCACCGCTTTCTGCGCGCCCGTCACTGCCTTCCCCAGCAGTGAACTCTGCGGACGCCTGAGCGTGACAATAGGGCCAGATGTGACGCGTGGGGAAGAGATTCACCAGTGAAACTTTTGAGGTGGCGGCGTGTCGTCTTGACCGGGCCGGTTAAGTCACAGCCGTGTGGTTCGTTCACGGCCCGCCGCTCGGTGCTGTCGGCGGTCGCTGGCAGACTTCGCAACATGACGATCCAGGCGCTGCTCCTCGACCTGGACGACACGCTCGTGGACCACCGTGGCGCGGCCGACCGGGGCCTGCGCGCATGGCTGACGGGCCTGGGCCTGGCCGAGTCGCCGGCCGAGCTCGAGAGCCACGTGGAGCGCTGGTTCGTGCTGGAGGCGCGCCACTACGAGCGCGCCCAGCGGCGGGAGCTGACCTACACCGAGCAGCGGCGCGTGCGGATCCGTGCGTTCCTGCCCAGCTGGGACCTTGCCGACGACGAGCTGGCCGACGACGTGTTCGCCGGCTTCCTCGGCTGCTACCAGGCAGCCTGGCGCGCGTTCGACGACGCAGCAGCGCTGATCGCCCGTGTCCGCCGGGCCGGCATCCCGCTCGGCATCCTCACCAACGGCGACGAGACGATCCAGACCAACAAGCTGCGCCGCACCGGCCTGCTCCGCCCGGACGTCCCCGTCTTCGCTTCCTCAGCGCTCCCGGCCGCCAAGCCGGACCCGCGGTCCTACCTCACCGCGTGCGCGCGGCTCGGCGTCGCACCTGCCTCGACGCTGATGGTGGGCGACTCGTTGCGCCACGACGTCGTCGGCGCCCAGCGGGCGGGCCTGCAGGCGCGCCTGCTCGACCGCCACGGTCGCTACGACGCCCGCAGCGACCGCGATCGCGTCCAGTCCGTGCGCGGGCTGACCGAGCTCAACGACCTGGTCGGCCAGATCGCCAGCTAGGAACCGTCCTACGAACCGAGCTCCTGCGACCGGTCCCGGGCAGCTTCCAGGGCGGCGAGGAAGGCCGCACGGACGCCGTGCACCTCGAGCTCGCGCAGTGCCGCGGCCGTCGTACCGCCGGGCGAGGTGACCTGTTCGCGCAGGACGGCGGGGTGTTCGCCCGTCTCGCGCAACATCAGGGCCGACCCGACCAGGGTCTGCACGGCCAGTTCGTGGGCGACGGTGCGGGGCAGGCCGAGGTGGACGCCCGCCTCGATCATGGCCTCGACGACGAAGAAGACGTATGCCGGACCGGAGCCGCTGATCGCGGTGACCGCGTCCTGCTGCTTCTCGGGCACGCGCACGACCTTCCCGACCGAGCTCATCAACCCCTCGGCCTCGGCGAGGTGCCCCTCGTCGCAGTGGGTACCGGGCGAGATCGCAGCCATGCCCTGATCGATCAGGGCAGGCGTGTTCGGCATGACCCGGACGACAGCGACGCCCTCGGGGACCTTCGACTCGATGAAGCCGGTGGTGATGCCCGCCGCGAGCGAGACGAGCAGCTGGCCGGGGCGCAGGGCCGGGCCGATCTCGGCGAGCACGTCGGACATGTCCTGTGGCTTGACGACCAGCAGCACGGTGTCGGCCTCTGCGGCAGCGGAGGCGTCGGCGACCACGGAGACGCCGTACTTCTCACTGAGCTCGGCGGCGCGCTCGACGCGCTTCTCGACGACGACGAGCCGGTCGACGGCGCGGCCGGACCGGATCAGGCCTGACAACAGGGTCTCCCCCATCACACCGGCACCGATCACGGCAGTCCGTCGGGACTCAGTCATGCGTCACTCACTTCCTGGAGATCAAGGACGTGAGAAACAGTGACAGGTTCTGCGGACGCTCCGCCAGTCGCCGCATCAGGTAGCCGTACCACTGCTCGCCGTAGGGCAGGTAGACCCGCACCTTCTCGCCGCTGTCGGCCAGCCGTCGCTGCTCGGCCGGGCGGATGCCGTAGAGCATCTGGAACTCGTAGGTGCCGGGCGCCTTGCCGTAGCGGCTCGCGAGCGACGCGGCGATCTCGATCAGCCGCGGATCATGGGTGGCGATCATCGGATAGGCGTCGCCGGAGAAGAGCGCCTTGAGGCAGCGGACGTAGGACCGGTCGATGTCGCCGGGGTCCGTGAACGCGACGTCGGCCGGTTCGTCGTACGCGCCCTTGCAGAGGCGGACGCGGCTCCCGGCGTACGCCAGGGTCCGGCAGTCGGCCTCGGTCCGGTGGAGGTACGCCTGCACGACCGCGCCGACCGTCGGGAACTCCTCCCGCAAGGCCAGCACGATGCCGAGCGTGGCGTCGGTGACGGTGTGGTCCTCCATGTCGATGGTGACCGTGGTGCCCGCGCCGCTGGCCGCGCGACAGATCTTGCGGGCGTTCGCGAGCGCGATCCGCTCACCGTCATCGAGGAGCAGGCCGACGGCGGTGAGCTTCAGGGACACCTCGGCGCGGCTGCCAAGACGCTGGTCGGCGATCTTGTCGAGCAGGATCCGGTAGGCCTGGACGGTGGCCGTTGCCTGTGCCTCGTCGAAGACGTCCTCGCCAAGGCGGTCGATCGTCGTGTGGATGCCGTGCGCGGCAAGCCTCTCGACGGCGGTCAGGGCGTCGCGGACCGTCTCGCCGGGCACGTAGCTGCGCACGATTCCCGAAGTGATCGGCAGCGTCGTCACGACCTTCTTGACGGTGCCGCTACGCGCCAGCACGAGGAGTGAATCCCGAACCGGTCGCATGGTTCCAACCTACGCAAAGTGCCCAAGGAATGGGGGTTTCGTGGCCGAGCGAGGGATGAGACCAACCCCACGCCGCCCGCCTTCATCAGTCCGTACGACGCCGGAGGGTCGCCGCTCCGAGGGCCAGTGCCGCGACCGCGAACCCGGCCACGATCGCCACGTCGCGCCACACCTCGCCCGAGCGCGTGCTCGTCGCCAGCTGCTCCATGGCGTCGACCGCATAGGACAACGGCAACAGGTCGGCCACGACCTCGAGTGCCCGCGGGAGCCGGTCGCGCGGCACGAGGAGGCCACACAGCAGGATCTGCGGCACCACGATCGCCGGCAGGAACTGGACGGCCTGGAACTCGGTGCGCGCGAACGCGGACACGAACAGGCCGAGCGCCGTGCCGAGGACCGCGTCGGCCACGCCGACGACGACGAGCAGTCCGGCGGCCCCTCGGATGTCGAGGTCGAGCAGGCCGATCGCAACGCCTGCGGCGAAGGAGGCCTGGACAGCTGCGACGGCACCGAACGCGAGGGCGTAGCCCAGCAGGAAGTCCAGGCGACCCATGGGCATGGTGAACAGCCGCTCGAGGGTCCCGCTCGACCGCTCGCGCAGCGTCGTCACGCTGGTCACGAGGAACATCACGAAGAACGGGAAGATCGCGAGCAGCGCCGGGCCGATCCGGTCGAAGACCAGTGGCGTGTCCTGGAAGACCCACCACAGCAAGGCCTGCAGCAGGCAGGGCAGGACGAGCAGCATCGCGAGGGTGCGGTGGTCGCGGCGCAGCTGGGTCAGCACGCGGGTGGCGATGGCGAGCGTGACGCGCGGGTTCATGCGGCGTCCCCTTCGACGAGGGCGAGGAACGCGCTCTCGATGTCGGTGGCTCCCGCGCGCTCCTTGATGGCGGCAGGCGTGCCCTGGGCGAGGATCCGCCCCTCGCGCATCAGCAGCAGGTGGTCACAGCGCTCGGCCTCGTCCATGACGTGGCTCGACACCAGCACCGCCGTGCCGGCGTCCGCGATCCGGTGGAACAGCGCCCACAGGTCGCGCCTCAGCACGGGGTCGAGCCCGACCGTGGGCTCGTCGAGGACCAGCAGGTCCGGCTTCCCGAGGAGCGCCACGGCCAGTCCGACGCGCGATCGCTGCCCGCCACTGAGCCGGGACACCACGCTGTCGCGGTGGCTGCCGAGGTCGACCGCGGCCACGGCCTCGTCCACGGTGCCGGCCGACCTGCCGAGCACCCGCGCGAAGAAGCGGAGGTTCTCGGTGACCGTCAGGTCGTCGTACACGCTGGAGGACTGGGTCTGGTAGCCGACGCGGTCGCGCACGGCGGGGCTTCCGGCCTCCACCCCGAGAACGGTGACGGTGCCGGCGGCGATCCGCTGCACGCCGACGATGCTGCGCAACAGGGTCGACTTCCCGCACCCGGAAGGGCCCAGGAGGCCGGTGACGCCGGGGCCGATCACGAGGTCCAGGCCCTCGAGGACGACGTTGCCGCCGCGGACCACCCGCAGCGCCTCGATCGTCACCACCGCATCACTCGCCATGCGTCGAATGATCCTCCACCGGTACGACGGTCAGGTGCTGCTTGGCGAACTCCAGCGACTCGCGCAGGTCCGCCTCGCGCTCCTCGCGGGTCGTGCAGCGCCGGGTGTTGATCTCGAGCACCACCTCGCCCGCGAAGCCGGTGGCGGCCAGGTGCTCGAGGAAGGCCGCCGCACCGATGTCGCCACGACCCGGCACCAGGTGTTCGTCCTTGGCGGAGTCGGTGCCGTCGGTCAGGTGGATGTGGCGCAACCGGGAACCGAGCCGCTCGGCCATCGCGATCGGGTCGGACCGCGCGATCGACGCGTGGGAGAGGTCGATGGTGGTGTTGGCGTAGGGCTCCGCGGACGGGTCCCAGCCCGGCAGGTACATCTCCATCTGCCGGCGAGAGGCCCGCCACGGATACATGTTCTCCACGGCGAACGCGATGCCCGACGACTCCTCGAGCGCAGCGATGCCGTTGACGAAGTCGCGGGCGTACTCCTTCTGCCACCGGAACGGCGGGTGGACGACGACGACCTCGGCACCGACCTCGTGCGCCATCGCCGCGGAGCGCTCGAGCTTGCCCCACGGCTCGACTCCCCAGACCGCCTGCGTGAACAGCAGGCACGGCGCATGGATCGCACTGACCGGCATCTCGTGGTGCTCGGAGAGGTGCTTGACCGCACTGACCTGCTGCGACAGCGCGTCGATGCCGACCATCACCTCGACCGCCTCGTAGCCGACGCTGGCCGCATACGCGAAGCCGTGCGCGGTCGACTCGGGATAGACCGAACTGGTGGACAGTCCGATCCGAGGGCGGTTCGCGGGGACCGTCACGGTCCGTCGGCCACGCCGAGCTTGTCGATGCGCTCCAGGATCACGCCTTCGCGCAACGCCCACGGGCAGATCTCGAGCTCGGCGAGATCGAAGATGTCCATGCACGCCTCGGCGACCAGGGCGCCCGGAACGATCTGGTGGGTGCGGCTCGGCGACACACCGGGCAGCTCGGCCAGCTCCTCGGGCGTCATCGCGACCAGCTTGGGGATCCACTGCCGCAGCTCGGCGAGGGGCAGGCTGCGCGGCACCAGCGGACCGTCGCCGGACGGCGCCGAGCCACAGATGCGCGCGAGCGATCGGAAGGTCTTCGACGTCGCGGCCGCCCGGTGCGTGGTGCCGGCGCGCAACAGGTGGCCGGCATCGCGGGCGATCTCGGAACGGATCCGTCGGCGGATCTGGCGCAGGTGCTCCTCGGACGGGGCCTCCGCGAAGTCCGCACGGGCCAGGCGCGCAGCGCCCAGCGGCAGCGACCACGCCACGGTCGGGCGTTCGTCGGAGCCCGCCGCGATCTCGAGGGAACCCCCGCCGATGTCGAAGACGGCGAGTCGACCGGCCGACCAGCCGAACCATCGTCGTACGGCCAGGAAGGTGAGGCGGGCCTCGTCCTCCCCCGGGAGCACGGCGATCCGCACGCCGGTCTGCTGCTCGACGTGCGCGAGGACCGCCTCGGAGTTGCCGGCGTCGCGCACCGCGGAGGTCGCGAAGGACAGCATCTCCTCGCACCCCTTCTCCTCGGCCACACGGACGGCCTGCGCCGTGAACGCAGCCAGGGCGTCGATGCCGGTCTGCGACACGTCACCGGCCGCGTCGAGGTGTTCGGCGAGACGGAGCGGCTCCTTGTAGGAGTACGCCGGGAGCGGGGCGGCACCGTCGTGGGCGTCGACCACGAGGAGGTGACCGGTGTTGGAACCGATGTCGAGGACGCCCAGCCGCATGCGTCCAAGGTACTAGTCGTGGCGCCTCCAGCCACGAGAAGTCCTCTAGATTGGGCGGATGCCTGAGGTCCCGCTCGACTTTCCCCGCGCGTGGGTGGAATTCACCAACCCCGCCGACGAGACCGAGGTCCTGCGTTGTGACCTGACCTGGCTGACGTCGTCCTTCACCTGCATCTTCGGCAACGGCTGTGCCGGCATCTACGCCGACTCCCCCGACGTCGGCTGCTGCACCCTCGGCGCGCACTTCGCCGACAAGGAGGACGAGGAGCGGGTCGCCGGCTTCGTCGAGCAGCTCACTCCCGAGCAGTGGCAGCACCACCCGGGACGTCCCGTGAAGCGCAAGGACTGGGTGGAGAAGGACGATGACGGCGAACGCAAGACACGCGCCCACAAGGTCGACGGCCAGAGCTCCTGCGTGTTCGCGAATCGCGACAATTTCCACGCAGGAGCGGGATGCGCGCTCCACGGGCTCGCCCTCGACCAGGGCCGCAACCCGCTCGAGACCAAGCCGGACGTGTGCTGGCAGTTGCCGATCCGGCGCACCTTCCGCGAGGTCGAGCGGATGGACGGGTCGTCGTACACGGAGGTCTGCATCACCGAGTACGACCGCCGCGGCTGGGGCGCCGGCGGCCACGACCTCGACTGGTACTGCTCCGGCAACACCGAGGCCCATGTCGCCATGGAGCCGGTCTACGTCTCCAACGAGGCCGAGCTGGTCGCCCTGATCGGCCGCAAGGGGTACGACGAACTGGTCCGCCACTGCGAGGCGCACCTGCGTTCGCGGTCGGCCCTGGCCCTGCATCCGGCCGACCCGCGCTGAGGCTGGTTCATCAAGGGATGTTGGTGAACCTGCACTTCCCCCGGTGAGCAGAGGCAGGGAAGTGAGGACTCATCTGCATCCCTTGATGAACCCGCACCGGGAGTGGCGACCACCTCTCGACATCAAGAAACCGGTACCCCGCCGGTTTCGTTCTCTCAGCCCATGTTCAGAATGTCTGACATGCGCCTCGACCATCTCTCCTACGCGGCAGGACCCGACGGACTCGAGAGCACCGCTGCGCGCCTCGGCGCAGCACTCGGTCGCGAGTTCGTCGACGGGGGTGTCCACCCCCGCTTCGGCACGGTCAACATGATCCTTCCGCTGGCCGACGGCATCTACCTCGAGATCGTCCAGGCACTCGACCACCCGGCATCCGACAAGGCGCCGTTCGGCCAGGCCGTCAAGGCCCGCTCCGCCCTCGGTGGCGGGTGGCTCGGCTGGGCCGTCGCCGTCCCGGACATCTCGGTCGTCGAGCAGCGCCTCGGCCGCGCGGCCGCACCCGGCTCACGGCACCGCCCCGACGGCACCTCGCTGAAGTGGCAGCAGATCGGCATCAACGGCCTGATCGCCGACCCGCAGCTCCCCTTCTTCATCAACTGGGACGTCCCGGCCGAGCTGCACCCGTCCGCCGGCGCCGACGGCACCGTGTCCCTCGCGGGCATCGAGATCGCCGGTGACCCGCAGCGGGTCAGCGAGTGGCTCGGCGAGACCGTCGAAGCCCCGCTCGAGGACGTCAAGGTCGAGTGGGTCGCTCCGCACGGCACCCCCGGCATCCTTGCCGCGCAGGTCCTCACGCCGAACGGCATCGTCCGTATCTGAGCTTGATCGGCCGAGCGTGTCTCCGGTGCAGGGCGCGATCCCGAGCCCGAACATCTGGCACCACACCGCCACCTACGAGCTCGAGAACGAGGCCGCCGACCCCGACGGTCGACTCTGGTCGGCCATGGAGTCGCGGGTCGACTGGTCCGGGCAGGTCGTGCTCGACCTGGGCTGCGGCTCGGGCTTCCACCTGCCGCGCTTCGCCACGACCGCGGCGAAGGTCATCGGCGTCGAGCCACACCCCGGGCTGATCCGGCTGGCCGAGCGCCGACTCCGCGCGCGCGGCACCACCAACGCCGAGGTGCTGGCCGGCACGGCGCAGGCGATCCCGTTGCCCGACTCGTCCGTGGACGTCGTCCAGGCGCGGTGGGCGTACTTCTTCGGACGCGGTTGCGAACCCGGCCTGGTCGAGCTCGACCGGGTGCTGCGGCCCGGTGGCACCGCGCTGGTCATCGACAACGACGGCTCGCGCTCCACGTTCGGCGGGTGGTTCCGGCGCGGCTATCCGCACCTGGACTCCCCCGAGGACACCGAACGGTTCTGGGCCATCCGTGGCTGGACGATCGATCGCGTCGACATGGGCTGGCGGTTCGGGAACCGAGCCGACCTCGAGGCCGTGGTGCGCATCGAGTTCAAGCCGGAGATCGCCGAGGAGATCCTGCGCCACCACGACGGCGTCGAGGTGGACTACGCCGTCAACCTCTGGTCACGCAGGTATTGACCAGAGGTTGACGACGCTGCCCAGCAGGCGGTCAGCAGACCGTCAGCTGACCGCGTCGAGGGCGTCGACGACGCCCTCGCCGTAGTAGCTGTTCTCCTGGTCGGTGCCCACGCACGGCGCCCCGGCGGTCGCGACCACGCACGCGTGGTCGTCGGCCTGGGACCGCAGCTTCTCGACCATCTGCGCGGGCGTCCAGTCCGGGTGCACCGACTTCATCAGTGCGAGGACCCCGGCGACGTGCGGCGACGCCATCGACGTACCCGACTTCAGGCCGTAGCCGTTGTTGGTGACGATGGTCGACAGGATGCGCGACCCGGGCGCGGCGACGTCGATGACGCCGAGACCGCGGTTGCTGAATCCGGACAGCCGGTTCTCGAGGCCCGTGGTCGGGAAGCGCTCCAGCGACGAGACGGTGACGACGCCGTCCAGCTCGGTCGGGATGTCGTCGCACTCGCTGTTGATCGTCCGCACGATCGGCGTGCTGTCGTCCGGGCTGGTGTCGTCGGTCGTCTTGTTCGACAGGTCGTACGACGCGTTGCCGGCCGCAGCGGCGTGCACGACGCCCTGCTCGGTGGACCAGGTCACCGCACGTCGTACGGCTTCCTTGGCGGCGTACTGGTCGGCCTGGTCCTCGCAGTAGAACATGAACGGGTCGACGTAGTAGCTGTTGTTGGTGACGTCCATGCCGTGCTGGCCGGCCCAGACGAAGCCACAGACCGCGAACTCCGGGTAGATGAAGCCCTCGTCACTGACGACCTTCACCGACGCCATCTTCACGCCCGGGGCGACGCCGACGATGCCGGTGCCGTTGCGAGCGGCGCCGATGGTGCCGGCCACGTGGGTGCCGTGGTCGCTCGTCGTGGGGTACCAGCCGGTGGCCGAGGTGTCCGGCCGGCCGGCGTCGGTGCAGTTCACCGAGTCGGCGACGTCGATGTTGGCCGCGAGGTCGGGGTGGTCGGGGTCGATGCCGCTGTCGAGGACGCCGACGACGACATCGCTCGAACCATCGGTGATCTCGTGCGCCTGGTCGGCCTTGATCATGGCGAGGTCCCACTGCTCGGACTCACGCGGATCGGGCGCGACGGCCACTGTCTCCTCGGCGCCGGTCGTGTCGGTGCTGCGGTCAGCGGTGGCACTCCTGGCGATCTGGCCGTTGCCGGGACCCCACGGGGCCGGGACGCCGTCGGGCGTGCCCTCGAGCACCGGCACGGTGCGGGTGGCACCGACGGACTCGAGCGCGCGGCCCGCGAGGGCGCGGACCTGGTCGCGGAAGTCGGCCTGGTCGCTGTGCGCGACGATGACGCCGATCTGCGGCCAGGTCTGGACGACCACGCCGTCCGCGGCGCGCACCGCCCGCTCGACCAGGCGAACCTGGCCGGGGTTCACGATCTTCGTGTTCAGCAGGTACGCCGACACCACGCCGTCGGGCGTGGAGATCGGGACCGGGGTGGACGGCGGCCCGTCGAGGGCGCCGGTCGGTGCCGCGCTGGCACCGGATCCGGTCACGGCAAGACTGGCCAGGGTGAGGCCGGTTGCGACCGTGAGGGCGGCGACGCGGAGTCGCCGATGGACACCAAAGGACATGAATGTTCCTTCCGAGAGAGATGCAGGATTGCTGCGACGTCATCCTCACACCCGGACAGTGTCCTTGTCGCCCCCTCCGGGGCAGGAGATTCTGCTCAGCCCGAGGTCGTACGCCGAACGGCGAGTGTCGGCGCGAGCAGGACTCCGCCGCCGTCGTACCCGGTGGGCCCGAGCAGTCCGGTGAGGGCGTCGACCAGCTCGACGGCAACCTGCTCGAGCGGCTGCCGGACCGACGTCAGGCCCAGCACCTGCGCCACCTGCGAGTCGTCGAACCCGACGACGGCGACGTCGCGACCTGCGGACATCCCGCGGTCGGTGAGCGCCTGGAGGACACCCACGGCGAGGGTGTCGGAGGCACAGACGAAGGCCGACGGCCCGACCGCGTCGAGGAGCTCCGATGCGGCCTGGCGGCCCGATTCGACGGTGTCCTCGACAGCGGCTTCGAGGCCGGACGTCGAGAGTCCGTGGGCCGCCATCGCGCGGTGCCAGCCCGACCGGCGGTCCTCGCCGAGGCGTGAGCCCGGCTGCCAGCCCACCCACGCGATCCGCTCGTGGCCGAGCTCGCGGACGTGGTCGGTCGCCGCCTGCACGCCCGCAGCACCGTCGACATCGACCCACGGGTGCGTGGCACCCGGGTCGTCCCACGGCCGGCCGAACGCGACGAACGGTGCCCGCCGCTGCGCCAGTCCGACCGTCTGCTGGTTGCCGAGATACGTGTCGGTGACGACGAAGGCGTCGACGGCCGTGGAGCGGAGCAGGTCGTCGTACCCGCTCATCGGCTCGGGCCGGGCACCCTCGGCGACGGGGCCGGTCGACAGGAGCAGGACGTGGTACCCGACCACCCGCGACGCCTCGACCAGGCTCCGCACGAACCGGTCCATCGCCATGTTCGCGGTGAACTCCTGCGGCGGCGTCAGGCGCAGGCCGATCAGGCGCGAGGAGCGGGTGCGGAGCTGTCGGGCGGCCTGGTTGGGGGTGTAGCCGAGGTCGTCGATGACCGCCCGCACGCGCTCGAGGGTGTCGGCGCGCAGCAGGTCGGGGCTGTTGATCGCGTTGGAGACCGTCTGGCGGGACACACCCGCGCGCTCGGCGACGTCGGCGAGGGTCGCCGGAGGCCGGGGGGTGTCCACCGGCCCATGATCCCACGCACCACCGGGCGTGGCTTCCGGGTCGTGTCGGAGGCATGTCCTAACGTCTGGGGCATGGCTGGTTCGAAAGTACGTTCGACTTACCGATGCGGCGAGTGCGGCTGGTCCACGGCCAAGTGGGTGGGCCGGTGCGGCGAGTGCCAGGCGTGGGGCTCGGTCGCCGAGGCGGCCACGTCCAGTGCCTCCACCAGTCGTACGACGGCCACCGCCGTGACCTCGGCAGCGGTGCCGATCGGGCAGATCTCCGCCGACACGGCGGTGCACCACCTCTCCGGCGTGCCCGAGCTCGACCGGGTGCTCGGTGGCGGACTCGTCCCCGGCGCCGCCGTGCTGCTGGCGGGCGAGCCCGGCGTCGGCAAGTCGACCCTGCTGCTCGAGGTCGCCGCCCGCACCGCCCAGCGCTCGCAGCGCACGCTCTACATCACGGGCGAGGAGTCACCTGCCCAGGTGCGGCTGCGCGCCGACCGCACGGGAGCGATCCACGACGAGCTCTACCTCGCCGCCGAGACCGACCTCGGAGCCGTCCTCACCCACATCGAGCAGGTCCGCCCGAAGATGGTGGTGGTCGACTCCGTGCAGACCATCAGCGCGTCGGAGGTCGACGGCGTCTCCGGAGGCGTCACCCAGGTCAAGGAGGTCGCCCAGGCACTGGTGCGGATGGCTAAGAGCCGCGACATCACGGTCGTGATGATCGGCCACGTCACCAAGGACGGCGGGATCGCCGGACCCCGCGTGCTGGAGCACCTCGTCGACGTCGTCCTGCACTTCGAGGGCGACCGCGACTCGCGCTTCCGGATGCTGCGCGCGGTCAAGAACCGCTTCGGCCCGGTCGACGAGGTCGGCTGCTTCGACCTCGGTCCCGACGGCATCCGCGCCGTCGACGACCCCACCGGGATCTTCACCGAGCGCCACCACGGCCGGGTCGCCGGCACCTGCGTCGCGGTCACGATGGAGGGCCGTCGCCCCCTGCTGGCGGAGGTCCAGTCGCTGGTGACGGTCTCCCCCGCCGAGCGCCCGCGGCGGACGACGTCCGGGCTCGACGGCTCGCGACTGGCCATGGTGCTCGCGGTGCTCCAGCAGCACTGCGGCATCAAGCTCCACCAGCACGACGTGTTCGCGTCCACCGTCGGCGGCGCGCGACTCACCGATCCCGGCAGCGACCTCGCCGTCGCCGTCGCGGTCGCGTCGGCGACCTTCGTCAGCGCGCCACCGGCCGGCGTCGTGGCGATGGGCGAGATCGGCCTGTCCGGCGAGCTCCGTCGTGTGCGCGACCTGCCACTGCGCCTCGCCGAAGCCGCGCGGCTCGGGTTCGAGATGGCCGTGGTGCCGGCCGATCCGGGCGCCGCGCAAGGAGTGCGGCGCGCCAGCACGGACCGCATGGTCGAAGGAATGCGGGTCGTGGAGGCTCCCGACGTCGCGACCGCCCTGCGTCTGCTGCACCTCGACCGTCGTACCAAGCACGCACTGGAGGTCCTCGAAGCGGCCGACTGACCGTGCTCCTGCAGCGGTTCCGAACGGAGCGGAACACACGCCAGAACCGATAACCCCGCGCCATGGTGCGCGGCGGTGGATAGGGTACGAGCGTTCCAGTTTCACCAGCAGGTTTCATCAACACCGTCCGTCAGGCAAGTCATCAAGCAAGGGAGGAGCCCTCGTGATCACGTCGGCCGATCCCCGACTCCGCGAGACGCTCGCCCTGATCGCGCCCGGCACTCCGCTGCGCGACGGGCTCGAGCGGATCCTGCGTGGCCGCACCGGCGCGCTGATCGTGCTCGGCCAGGACAAGCTCGTCGAGACGCTGTGCACCGGCGGCTTCGAGCTCGACGTCCCCTTCACCGCCACGGGCCTGCGTGAGCTGGCCAAGATGGACGGCGCGATCATCGTCGACAGCGACCTCACGCGGATCATCCGGGCCGCCGTCCACCTGATGCCCGACCACAGCATTCCGTCGGAGGAGACCGGCACCCGGCACCGCACCGCCGACCGCGTCGCCAAGCAGACCGGACACCCCGTCATCTCGGTGTCCCAGTCGATGCAGATCATCGCCGCGTACGTCGGCGACGTGCGCCACGTGCTCGAGGACTCCGGCCAGATCCTCTCCCGCGCCAACCAGGCACTCGCGACGCTGGAGCGCTACAAGCTGCGCCTCGACGAGGTGTCGAGCACCCTGTCCGCGCTGGAGATCGAGGACCTCGTCACCGTGCGCGACGTTGCCGTCGTCGCCCAGCGCCTGGAGATGGTCACCCGGATCGCGCGCGAGATCGAGGACTACGTCCTGGAGCTCGGCACCGACGGCCGCCTCCTCGCGCTCCAGCTCGAGGAGCTGATCACCGGCGTCGACACCGAGCGCGAGCTCGTGATCCGCGACTACGTCCCCTCGCGTCGCCGCAGCCGCGACCCGAACGAGCTGCTGTCGAAGCTCGAAGCCCTCTCGGCAACCGACCTGGTCGACCCGTCGGCCGTCTCCAAGGTGCTCGGCATCGGCACCGGCGAACACCTCGACGGCGCCGTCGCGCCCCGGGGCTACCGCCTGCTCACGAAGGTCCCCCGCCTCCCCACGAACGTCGTGGAGGGCCTGGTCGACCACTTCGGCACCCTGCAGAAGCTGCTCTCCGCCGGCATCGACGACCTCCAGGCCGTCGAGGGCGTCGGCGAGCTGCGCGCCCGCAGCGTGCGCGAGGGGCTCAGCCGCCTCGCCGAGTCGACGATCCTCGAGCGTTACGTCTGACTTCAGGTCGTCGGCTTGGTCGCCGTGTCCGTCGGCGTCACTTCGATCGTCCGCGTGGCCGGTCGCACGAGGCTGAACGCAGCCTCCGCCGGCTCCCCGCCGAGCGCAGCCGCTGCAATGGTGAAGTCACCGGGCAGCACCCACGCGGTGCGCGAGGTGCAGCCCTGGTTCGACTCGCGGGCATTCCAGGTCATCGTGACGACGGTGGCCACCGCTCGTCGTACGACGACGGACTGGGAAGGCACCGCCTTCCGGCACTGACGGGTCGACCAGATCTCTTCCTTGCCCTGGGCGATCCGCACCGTGAGGCTGTTGCTGGCGACCTGCCACGTGCACGCCTCGGACGTGATGGTCTGCAGCGACAGGCTGAGGGTGACGTTCGCTCCGGCGGCCTGACCCCCTGCGACGGACGGAGTGACCGCGACGTCCGCGGGCTTGCAGACGCCCTCCGGCGCAGCCAGGGTCGGGGTCGCCTTCGCACCCGGGGTCACCGGTGCGGTCGAGGTCGCGTCGCCGGCGGTCACCGTCTGCGTCGCCGACACCTGCGCGCCGGCCTGCTCGGCCGTGGGCGTCTCGTCCGAGGATCCGTCGCTGCCACCAGTCAGCCATTGCGCGATCACGAACACGAGCGAGAAGGCAACGGTGCCGACGAACAGGCGCCGCCGCCAGTAGACATCAGGCGGCAGCGGGCCGCGGGTGGTCCGGCCGCGGGCGCTGGAGGGACGGCGCTGCGACGACATGCCACCGACGGTAGTCAGCCACGCACCACGATCCCGGCTGACCCGCCGGACAGGGCCGAAGTCACAATGGGTCTGCCATGACGACGACCCCAGCGAACCCCGACGAACGCCTGGTCGACCCGATTCTCCGGTGGTACGACGAGCACGCTCGCGACCTTCCGTGGCGTCGGCCCGAGGCATCCGCGTGGTCGGTCCTGGTCAGCGAGTTCATGCTGCAGCAGACCCCCGTGGTCCGGGTGCTGCCCGTCCACGAGGCCTGGCTGGATCGCTGGCCCACCCCGGCGGCCCTCGCCGCCGACACCTCCGGCGAAGCGGTCCGTGCCTGGGGCCGTCTCGGCTATCCCCGACGGGCCCTGCGCCTGCACGCGGCGGCCGTCGCGATCACCGAGCAGCACGACGGCGTGGTGCCCGACTCCTACGACGAGCTGTTGGCCCTGCCCGGCATCGGCGACTACACGGCGGCCGCCATTGCAGCGTTCGCCTACGGGCAACGCCAGGTCGTGCTCGACACCAACGTGCGCCGGGTGCTGGCGCGCACGGTGACGGGTGTGGAGTTCCCCGCGCGCTCGGTCAACCGCGCAGAGCGCGACCTCGCCGCCGCCCTGCTGCCGCCCGATGCGCCGACCGCCGCGACGTGGTCGGTCGCCGTGATGGAGCTGGGGGCCCTGGTCTGCACCGCCGATCGGCCGCGCTGCGGTGACTGCCCGGTGCGGGACACCTGCGCCTGGCAACAGGCCGGCGCGCCGTCGTACGACGGACCACCGCGACCGGTGCAGGGCTACGCGGGCACCGACCGGCAGTGCCGCGGACGGCTGCTCGCGGTCCTGCGCGATGCCCCGGGCGCCGTACCGAAGCAACGCCTGGACGCAGCCTGGGACGAACCCGTGCAGCGCGAACGCGCCCTCGCCTCACTGCTGGCCGACGGCCTGCTCGTCCGCACCACTGACGGCCACTACGCCCTCCCCTGACCGCGATAGTCCCGGGTCAAAAGCACCGAGACACGCGGGTATCCGGTGCTTTTGGCCCGGGACTACCCCACGGGCATCAGGAGGGTGTCAGGCGGAAGACCCGGATCTCCCGATCGGTACGGGTCTTGTAGACGGCGTAGTTGCCGGCGAGGTCGACCATCTTCTGCCATCCGGCGTCCGCTTCGTCACCGGAGAGGAGTTCGGCGTGAACCGTGATCTCGGTGCCACCGCTGATGACGCGCGCCTGGGGCTGGGCCAGCAGGTTGCCGGTCCAGGCGGGGTGGTGCGCCTGACCGAAGTTGGAGCCCACCACGATCACCGACTCACCGGCATCGCGGGCATACAGCAGCGGGCTCAGCCGCTTCTGGCCCGACTTGCGGCCGACCGTCTCCAACAACAGCGTGGGCAACCCGATGGGCCCGAGCACCGTACGACGCCCCCGGGTACGCAGCAGGACCTTGCGGTCAAGGGGCATCAGCTTGCGGATCACCAACGAGCCCGGCTTGCTGGACGCGATCCGGACGGCCAGGCCCTGCACGAACGCGTTCTCCGTGCCCCAGCGGTAGTCAGGAATGCTCGCCATGACCCGATCAAAGCAGGTCCGACCCGGCCCGTCGATGACGGACCGGGTCGGACGGTGCCTGCTTATTCGTTGCTGGCGAGCGGGTCCGAGTCGCCGGACAGCTCAGCGACATCACCTGAGGGCTCGGAGACCGTCTCCAGCGGCGGCATGTCCGGGACGCTGTTGACCTTCTGGCCCTCGAAGGTGAACGACGCGTCCGGCCCTTCGCCGTCGACGCCCACGAGCACGATCTGGCCGGGGCCGACCTCGCCGAAGAGCATCTTCTCGGCGAGGGTGTCCTCGATCTCGCGCTGGATCGTGCGACGCAATGGCCGCGCACCCAGCACCGGGTCGAAGCCCCGCGAGGCGAGCAGGTTCTTCGCTGCCTGGGTCAGCTCGAGCTGCATGTCGCGGTCCTTGAGCCGGAGCTCGACCGACGCGATCATGTTGTCGACCATCGCGACGATCTGCTCCTGCGACAGCGGCGGGAACACGATGATCTCGTCGACACGGTTGAGGAACTCGGGCCGGAAGTGCTGCTTGAGCTCGTCCTGCACCTTGTTCTTCATCCGCTCGTAGGAGCCCGCGGCGTCGTTGCCCTGCTGGAAGCCGAGGTTGACGGACTTGTTGATGTCCTTCGTGCCCAGGTTCGTGGTCATGATGATGACGGTGTTCTTGAAGTCCACGACCCGGCCCTGGGAGTCGGTCAGGCGACCTTCCTCCAGGATCTGCAACAGCGAGTTGAAGATGTCGGGGTGGGCCTTCTCGACCTCGTCGAAGAGGACCACGGAGAACGGCTTGCGGCGCACCTTCTCGGTGAGCTGACCGCCCTCTTCGTAGCCGACGTAGCCCGGAGGCGAGCCGAAGAGGCGCGAGACGGTGTGCTTCTCGCTGAACTCCGACATGTCGAGCTGGATCAGCGCGTCCTCGTCGCCGAAGAGGAACTCGGCGAGCGTCTTGGACAACCAGGTCTTACCGACACCGGACGGGCCGGCGAAGATGAACGAACCACCAGGGCGCTTGGGGTCCTTCAACCCGGCGCGCGTACGACGGATGGCGCGGCTCAGTGCGCGCACGGCCTCTTCCTGGCCGATGACCCGCTTGTGGAGCTCCTCCTCCATCTTGAGCAGTCGCGAGGACTCCTCCTCGGAGAGCTTGATGATCGGAATGCCGGTCGCGACCGCCAGCACCTCGGCGATCAGCTCCTCGTCGACCTCCGCGACCTCGTCCATGTCACCGGAGCGCCACTGCTTCTCGCGGTCCGACTTGGCAAGGATCAGCTGCTTCTCCTCGTCGCGCAGGCGCGCGGCGGCTTCGAAGTCCTGACCATCGATGGCCGCTTCCTTGCGCTGACGAACGTCGTTGATCTTGTCGTCGTACTCACGCAGGTCGGCGGGCGCCGTCATCCGGCGGATCCGCAGGCGCGAGCCGGCCTCGTCGATCAGGTCGATCGCCTTGTCCGGCAGGAACCGGTCGGAGATGTAGCGGTCGGCCAGGGTCGCGGCCGAGACGAGCGCCAGGTCGGTGATGGTCACCCGGTGGTGCGCTTCGTAGCGGTCCCGGATGCCCTTGAGCATCTCGATCGTGTCCGCGACGGAGGGCTCGGGAACCTGGATCGGCTGGAAACGGCGCTCCAGCGCGGCGTCCTTCTCGAGGTACTTGCGGTACTCGTCGAGGGTGGTCGCACCGATGGTCTGCAGCTCGCCGCGGGCCAGCATCGGCTTGAGGATGCTCGCCGCGTCGATCGCGCCCTCGGCCGCACCGGCACCGACGAGGGTGTGGATCTCGTCGATGAACAGCACGATGTCGCCGCGCGTGCGGATCTCCTTGAGGACCTTCTTCAACCGCTCCTCGAAGTCACCGCGGTAGCGGGAACCGGCAACCAGGGCGCCGAGGTCGAGCGTGTAGATCTGCTTGTCCTTCAGCGTCTCCGGCACATTGCCCTTGACGATGTCCTGGGCGAGACCCTCCACGATCGAGGTCTTGCCGACACCGGGCTCACCGATGAGGACCGGGTTGTTCTTGGTACGACGCGACAGCACCTGCATGACCCGCTCGATCTGCGGCGCGCGGCCGATGATCGGGTCGAGCTTGCCCTCGCGGGCGTCCTGCGTCAGGTTGCGGCCGAACTGGTCGAGGACCAGCGACGACGACGGGGTCTCGCCACCGCTCGTGCTGCCGGACGCGGAAGCGGACGCACCGCTCTCCTTGCCCTGGAAGCCGGACAGCAGCTGGATGACCTGCTGGCGCACCCGGTTGAGGTCGGCGCCGAGCTTCTGGAGGACCTGGGCGGCCACGCCCTCGCCCTCGCGGATCAGGCCGAGCAGGATGTGCTCGGTCCCGATGTAGGAGTGGCCGAGCTGCAGCGCCTCGCGCAGGGACAGCTCGAGCACCTTCTTGGCACGAGGCGTGAAGGGAATGTGTCCCGACGGCGCCTGCTGGCCCTGGCCGATGATCTCCTCAACCTGGGCGCGGACCGCCTCCAGCGAGATGTCGAGGGACTCCAGCGCCTTCGCGGCGACTCCCTCACCCTCGTGGATCAGGCCGAGCAGGATGTGCTCGGTCCCGATGTAGTTGTGGGAGAGCATGCGAGCCTCTTCCTGGGCCAACACGACCACACGGCGGGCTCGGTCAGTAAACCGCTCGAACATCAGCACGCTCCTCACGTCACAGGGAAGTTCTGGAGATACAACCCTTCGAACAGCCTACGCGTTCCATGTACGGGTTCATTTCCAGTCCGCTGACAGCGAACAGGGACGTGCAGGAATCCCCGCTGAAGCGGGGAAACTGGCGCTCCTTGGCCGTTGCAACAGTCAAGGAGCGCAGGAATACCCGCATAAGCGGGTACTCCTGCACCACATGCTCAGCTCGCGGAGTCGAACGCCTCACGTACGTCGGCGGGGATCCGGCCGCGCTCGGGGACGGCGAAGCCGTTGGAACGGGCCCATTCGCGGATCTCCTTGGCGGAAGCACCGCCGTCGGCGGAGGTCGCGGCACGGGCACCGCGGCGGGCGGCGCGGCCGACCTTGCGTCCGTGGCCGACGTAGGTCGCCAGCGACTCGCGCAGCGCATCGGCGTTCTTGTCGTTGAGATCGATCTCGTAGCTGGTGCCGTCGAGGCCGAAGACCACTGTCTGGCTCGCCTCGGTGCCGTCGATGTCGTCCACCAGTGTGATGCTGACCTTCTGGGCCATCGGATAATCTCCTTTTCGTCGCAATATCGGAATCAACTCGACGTACGAGTCGCATTGCCACGATCAAAGCACACGGCCGCGAATATCTGAATCAGCGTTGATTGCGCAGAAACACCTTTTCCAGTCCGCGCAGGGTCAACCACGGGGAATGGTCGGTGAAACAGCGGCATTCCTCGAGAACAAGTGGAGCCAGGTGTCCGGTGGCAATCACCGCGACGTCCTCGGTCACGCATCCCAGCGCGGCAATCAGGCGTTCGACCATGCCCTCCACCTGGCTGGCGACGCCGAAGACCATCCCTGACTGGAGTGCCTCGACGGTGTTCTTGCCGATGACGCCGCGCGGTCGCACGAGTTCGACCATCCGCAATTGCGCGCCACCGCGGCTCAAGGCGTCGAGGGAGATCTCGATTCCGGGCGTGATCGCACCGCCGACGTACCGGCCCTGCGCATCGACGACATCGAAAGTCGTGGCCGTCCCACCGAAGTCGACGACGATCGCGGGCCCCGAATAATCGGCCGCTGCGGAAAGGGCATTGATGATCCGGTCGGTGCCGACTTCACGGGGATTGTCGACCATGATCGGAACTCCGGTGCGAATACCGGGTTCGACAATCACCTGCGCGACATCGGCGAAATGGACCGCGAGCATCTCGCGCCACGCATTGAGCCCGGCGGGAACGGTCGAGCACACGACAATCCCGGTGACGTCCTGCTCGAGGTCACCGAGGAGGCCGCGCAGCAGCACCGACCACTCGTCAGCAGTACGCCGCTCGTCGGTCGACACCCGCCAGTCGGCAACGACGTCGCCGTCCTCGAGCAACCCGAGGACGGTGTGGGCGTTGCCGATGTCGGCGGCGAGCAGCGGCATGGGACTACGTCGTCCGGAAGTCCAGGCCGAGGTCGAAGACGTTGACCGAGTGGGTCAGCGCACCGACCGAGATGAAGTCGACTCCGGTCTCGGCGACCTCGCGGGCGCGCTCGAGCGTGAGTCCACCCGACGCCTCGAGGGTTGCGTTGCCCCCGGCCGCCTGGTTGATCCGGACGGCCTCGGCCATGTCCGCGGTGCTCATGTTGTCGAGCAGCACCTCGGTGCAACCGGCGGCGAGCACGTCGCGCAGCTCGTCGAGGTCCATCACCTCGACCTCGACGCGGAGGCCGGGGTTCGCGGCGACGACGGCCCGGTAGGCGGCCACGACACCACCCGCAGCGACGGCGTGGTTGTCCTTGACCATCGCCCGGTCGACGAGGCTGAACCGGTGGTTGACGCCGCCGCCACACGCGACGGCGTACTTCTGCAGGGCGCGCCAGCCGGGCAGTGTCTTGCGGGTGTCGAGCACCCGCGCGCTGGTGCCGGCCAGGGCGTCGACCCACGCGGCCGTCGCCGTGGCGACGCCGGACAGGTGCGACGCGAAGTTGAGGGCGGTGCGCTCGGCGGTCAGGACGCCCTGGACGGGACCCGCCACCGTGAGGACGACGTCGCCGGGCTGGACGCGCGTGCCGTCGGCCACGCGCCCGCTCAGCTCCACCGTGTCGCCGAGGGCGTAGAGGAACGAGAGCTCGGCGATCGCGAGGCCGGCGACGACACCCGGCTCGCGCGCCACGAAGTCAGCCACGGCGCGGCCCATGTCGGGCATCGCGGCGCTGGTGACGTCGTCGGCGCCACCGGGCAGGTCCTCCTCGAACGCCAGCGCGATGTGGTCGTAGACCGCCTTCGGGTCGAGCCCGGCCGCGGCGATCTCCTCGACGAGCGACGCCGGCAGGGCGTCGTACGGCGTCCGGGCGATCACGCCGCACCTCCACCGACGACGGCGCCATTCACGGTGCCGTCGGTCGCAGGCGAGGCCACGAACGCAACCGTGGTCACGCCGTCGCTCATCCGTACGTCGAAGTGGCCGGCCCAGTGGGCGTCGTCGCGATCGGGGAAGTCCTCACGCCAGTGCGAACCGCGGGTCTCCTCGCGCAGCGCGGCGGCATCGGTGAGGGCGGCGCTGATGGTGACCAGGTTGGTCGCCTCCCACGCGTCCTGCCCCACGACGTCGGCGGTGTGGCCGGCGAGCTTGTCGAGCACCGCACCGGCCTCGGCCAGGCCGGGCGCGGTCCGCAGGACGCCGACCCTGGAGGACATCGCCTCCTGCAGCTCCCGGCGCACGTCGCCGGCAACGAGGCCCGCCGTACGGCCGTCCTCGGACGGCTCGCGCCACGGGGCGATCTCGCCGGGCAGCACGTCGGCGATGCGCCGCGAGAAGACGAGTCCCTCGAGCAGCGAGTTCGACGCGAGCCGGTTGGCGCCGTGCACGCCCGAGCAGGCGACCTCGCCGGTGGCGTAGAGCCCGGGCAGGTCGGTACGGCCGTGGAGGTCGGTGCGGACGCCGCCGGAGGCGTAGTGGCAGGCAGGCGCAACGGGAATCAGCGCGGTGACCGGGTCGACCCCGTGCGAGCGGGCCGTGGCGAGGATGGTCGGGAAGCGCTTCTCCCAGAACTCCGCGCCGAGGTGCCGGGCGTCGAGCCACATGTGGGGCCGGCCCGTCTCGATCATCCGCTTCATGATCGCCTTGGCGACCACGTCGCGCGGAGCGAGGTCGGCGAGCTCGTGCACGCCCTGCATGAAGCGGGTGCCACCCTCTTCCGGCGGGCCGTCGACGAGGAACGCGCCCTCGCCGCGAACCGCCTCGGAGATGAGCGGCTGCTGGCCGCGCGAGTCGGGTCCGAGGTACATCACGGTCGGGTGGAACTGGACGAACTCCAGGTCGCGCAGCGTCGCGCCGGCGCGCAGTGCCAGCGCCATGCCGTCGCCGGTCGCGACCGACGGGTTCGTGGTCTGCGAGAACACCTGGCCGAGACCGCCGCTGGCCAGCACGACCGCGCGGCAGTCGACGGCACCGACGCCGTCGCGCTCACCCTCACCGATGACGTGCAGGGTCAGGCCCGCGACGCCGGTGACGCCGCGCTCGTCCTCGCCGAGCAGCAGGTCGACGGCCAGCGCGTGCTGGATGACCTCGATGTCGGGGGCTGCCTCGATGGCCGCGATCAGCGCGCGCTGGATCTCAGCACCCGTGGCGTCTCCGCCGGCGTGCGCGATCCGGTCGCGGTGGTGCCCGCCCTCGCGGGTGAGCGAGAGCTCGCCGTCGTCGGTTTGGTCGAAGTTGGTGCCGAGCGCGATCAGCTCGCGGACCGCCTCGGGGCCCTCGTTGACCAGCACCCGGACGGCGTCCAGGTCGCAGGCGCCCGCGCCGGCGACGAGGGTGTCGACCTCGTGCTCCTCGGGGGTGTCGCCCGGACCGAGCGCCGCGGCGATGCCGCCCTGGGCCCACTGGGTCGAGCCGGCCGCCAGGACGTCCTTGGTGACGACGAGGATCTTGTCGACCTGCCCACGCAGGCGCAGCGCAGCCGTGAGCCCGGCGATGCCGGAGCCGACGATGACGACGTCGGCGCGGGTGGTCCAGCCGGGCCCGGGCGCGTCCAGTCGTCCCGGAAGGCGTCGTACGGCCGTCGGACTGGGGGCCACGTGGTCAGACATTCCTGCAGGCTACTGATCCGGAGCCGGGTCAGCGCGCCGCGGTGACGTCGCCGCGCTCGAGGCTCGGGTCGCCGAAGGTCTCGGCCGGGTCGAAACCGGTGGCCATGATCTTGTTGTCGGCGTCGACGAAGACCACGCTCGGCTTGAACTCCTTGGCCTCCTCGGTCGACATCTGGCCGTAGCCGATGAGGATGACCAGGTCGCCAGGGTGCACGAGGCGGGCGGCGGCACCGTTGATGCCGATGACGCCGGTGCCCCGCTCGCCGGCGATCGTGTAGGTCTCGAGGCGGGCGCCGTTGTCGATGTCGACGATGTGCACGAGCTCGCCCGCCAGCAGGTCGGCCGCGTCGAGCAGGTCCTCGTCGACGGTGACCGAGCCGACGTAGTGCAGGTCGGCCTGCGTCACGGTCGCGCGGTGGATCTTGCTCTTCATCATGGTGCGCAGCATGGGGTTCCCCCTCAGGAGTTTGAACTGCTCAGAACTGCAGGGTCATGTTGTCGATGAGCCGGGTCGTGCCGACCCTGGCTGCAACGAGGATCCGGCCTTCGGTGCCGGCTTCCGGGAAGTCGGGCAGCTCGCCCAGACCGGTGTCGGTGAGCGCGAGGTAGTCGAGCTCCACGCCCGGCTCCTCCTTGATGACGCTCATGGCTGCCCAACGGGCCGCCGGGACGCCGTACGGCGCCCGTTCCTGGGCCGCACGCAGGGCACGGCTCAACGTGGCAGCGTGCTGGCGCTGTCCGTCGTCGAGGTACCGGTTGCGGCTGGACCGGGCGAGCCCGTCGGGCTCCCGATCCGTGGGGGCACCGACGATCTCGATGCCGAGGCAGAGGTCGGAGACCATCCGCCGGATCAGGGTCAGCTGCTGGTAGTCCTTCTCGCCGAAGACGGCGACGTCGGGACGGACCAGGCCGAAGAGCTTGGCAACCACGGTGAGGACACCGCGGAAGTGTCCGGGGCGGCTGGCGCCTTCGAGGATGTCGGCGAGCGGGCCGGGCTGGACGGTGACCGCCTGCGACGGCACGCCGTCGTGCGGGACGCCGTCGGGGTACATCTCGGCGATGACCGGCGCGAAGACGACGTCGACGCCTTCGGCCGCCGCCATCTCGAGGTCGGTGTCGAAGGTGCGCGGATAGCGGTCGAGATCCTCGCCGGCTCCGAATTGCAGCGGGTTGACGAAGATCGAGACCACGACGACGCCATCGCTGCCAGCGCGCTCGCGGGCCGCGCGCATCAGCGTCGCGTGGCCCTCGTGCAGCGCGCCCATGGTGGGCACCAGCACGACCGGCCCGGTGCCGTTGGTCGAGGAGGTCGCGCTGCGACCGTCTCGAGACCAGAGCAGGCCGGCAAGGTCTGCCCGGCTGCGTGCGACAGCCGGCGTGGTGGTTGCGGTCATGCCTGGTCGGCTCCCGCGTCGCCGGAGGTACGGGTGAAGCCGCCACTGAAGCCGCGGTCGCCGTACGCACCGAGCACGTCGGCCATCTTCTGCGCACGGATCGGGATCAGGCGACCGTCGGTGACAGCGCGGTCGAGCGTGGCCCAGGCCATCGCGACGTACGACGGCAGGGTGTCGGGTGCGTTGCGCGAGATGTCGGCCAAGTGGGCCGCGACGGTCTGCACGTCGCCGCGGACGATCGGCCCCGTGAGGGCGGCGTCTCCGTGGGCGAGGGCGTTGTCGAGGGCGGCGTCGAGCAGCGGGCGCAGGGTGCCGGACGGGTCGTCCACCCCGGCGGCGGCGAGCATGCTCATCGCCTCGCTCACGAGGGTGACGAGGTGGTTGGCGCCGTGGGCGAGGCCCGCGTGGTAGAGCGTGCGCATCTCCTCGGGCACCCAGGTGGGGCGTCCGCCGAGGTCGGCGACGAGGCCCTCGGCGACCTCGCGCTCCGCCGGTCCGGCGGTGAGGCCGAAGACGCAGCCGTGGAGGCGCTCGATGTCGACGACGGTGCCGGTGAAGGTCATCGCCGGGTGGAGCGCGATCACGTGCGCGCCGACCTCGGCGGCCGGGTCGAGCACGGCCAGGCCGTGGCGACCGGAGGTGTGGGCGACGTACTGCCCGGCCCGGAGGGCACCGCTCGCGGCGAGGACCTGCACCACGTTGGGGAGCATGTCGTCGGGGACGGTGAGCAGCAGCAGGTCGGCGTCGCGCGCGACATCGCTCGGCTTGCGCAGCGGGACACCGGGCAACAGCTCGGCGGCGCGGCGGCGAGAAGCGTCGGACTCGCCGGCAGCGGACACGACATGGTGACCGGCGGCGTGCAGACCCGCAGCGAGGACGGCGCCGACGCGGCCAGCACCGATCACGCCCACGCGGAACTTGTGGGACATCTGAGAACCTTTCGTTCCCGTCCCTCCGACCACTCCTCCCTGGTGGGGGGAGCCGGGGTGGGTACCGGACGTTGTGCTCACGTTTTCCTGCGCCCCGGGGTTCCGGGACGAGACAACGGTACGCCGGTTGCGCCACCCGCGGAACGGGGTGCCCCCGTGGCCCCTGTCACATCAGCCGCGGGCCCTGCGCTGCCCGGCACGGGCGATCAGCCTGGCCGCGCGGCGCGTGGGCGATGCGCCCCCGGCCGGCGACAGGCGGTCGAGCAGCTCCTGGCTGAGGCGACCCTGGTCCTGGCGCCGTGCCTCCCGGGCCTGTTCACGCAGCCACGCGACGTGCTCGCGGGTGGCCTCCAGGTCCGAGAGCTGCGAGGGCTCGATCCCGTCCGGGAAGTCGATGCCCGCCATCTGCTCGTTGAAGGCAACGCCCCCGTCACCGTGGGCGAACGTGTTCGCCAGTCCGTGCTTGTCGAGGTACGCGGCGAACCGGTCGTAGCGCTCGCGGTGACCCCGCACCATCGGCGCCCAGTCCGCCTCCTCCACGAGGGTGACCGGGTCGACGTCCTCGGGCAGCGAGCGCAGCAACCGGTGCGGGATCTCGAAGTAGCGGCACAGCTCGAGGGTGCGGGCGTCGCCACAGAGCACCACTGCGGGGGTGCCGGCGAGCAGGGCGGCGATGCTCCCGTGGATCCGGGCACCGATGGAGACGTCGAAGCCCCGCAGGTCGTCGATCCACGTCGCCGGGTCGACGTACACCCGTGCCTTGCCCTCCTGGAACATCGGATGCTCCGGATGGGTCGGCATCAGCTTCACTGCCCCCGACGGGCTCGCGATGTCGCGCCAGCGCAGCTGCGCGGCCTCCGCGGTGTTCTGCCCGATGAACGTCGCCTGGGGGAACTGCTCGTGGATCCGCGCGATGATGCGGTCCAGGCCCAGGCTCCGTACGGCGGAGTGGGCGCCGTTGACGGCGATCCGCGAGGCCTCCGTCAGCTCCCCGACGGGCCTCATGGTCGGCAGGACGGGACCCTCGAAGAACATCGACGGGCAGCCGATCACCTCGACGTCGCGGAATCCCAGGCCCGCCAGGTAGTCGGCGGTGAACTCGCCGCGCACGCCGATCGTGGGGCCGTGGTCGAGGACGGCCGAGACGAAGTCGCGCACCGAGTCCTCCAGCGGACCGAGGGCGGCCAGATCCCCTTCGGCATTGGCCTGTGCACCGACGCCGAGGACGACGACGGGAACCTTCACCTGACGGATGACGCGCGTCAGCCGCTGCAGCGCCGGCGCGAAGCTGGGCCGGAAGGCGTTGGCGAGGGGTACGACGAAGGCGTCGTACTCGCTGTTGATCTTCTCGACGAGCCCGCGGTAGACGACGAGGCCGTTGGAGACCACCTGGGTGTCCGGCGTCGAGAGGATCTTGTGGGCGGCGTTGCTGAAGATCAGGTTGCCTGCGTTGGTCCCGAGGACGTCGCGTTCGATCGACTCCTCGACGCTGACCACGTCGAACGGGTCCTTCCCCGACCGCAGGAGAATTCGCTTCACACCGTGAACGCTAGCGGGCATGCGTGGGTGGCTCAGTCGCCGAGGCTGAACGGGTCGTCCTTGCGGACGTCGTACACGTGGCCCGACTGGTCGGAGATCAGTACGTCGACCGACGTGTGCGCCACGACCTGGGAATCGAGCAGCGTCCCGGGCGCCTCGTCACCGAACGCCTTGGTCCGCATCGGGGTGCCGGTGCGCTCCGGGTTGATGCAGTTGACCCGCACTCCCGCGTCGGCCCACTCGTCGGCGAGCGCCTGGGTGAGGTTGACCGTCGCCGCCTTCGCCGAGGAGTAGAGGCTGTAGCCGCTGCGACCGCGGGTGTAGGAGCTCGACGTGAAGAGCAGCAGCGCGCCGCGCGAGGCGGCCAGGTGCGGGAAGAACTCCTGGGCGATGAAGATCGGGCCGAGGTAGTTGATCTCGGTCGCGGCGTAGACCGTCTCCTCGCTGGTCTCCAGGAGCTCACCGCGCGGCAGGACGCCTGCGGTGTTGACGACGAAGTCGATCGAGCCCGTCGCGGCGATCGCCTGCTTCGCAGCAGCGGCCACGTCGGCGCGTCGGCCCACATCGGTGTTGGTGGTGGACCGGCTGAACGTCAGCACCGTGGCGCCGTACGACGACGCGAGGGCTGCGATGTCCGCGCCGATGCCGTAGCTGCCGCCGAAGACCACCATCGTCTTGCCGGCAAGCGCCGTCCGGTAGCCCTCGTCCGTCCGGGCGCGGGGCAGGTCGATGCCGGTCAGCTGGAAGAGCTTGTCGGCGATGAACACGTCGATCGGCTCGGTGACCTTCATGTTCCGGTCGTCGCCGTGCACCACGATGATCGGCTCGTCCGGGAGGTAGCGCAGCACCACGCTGCAGTCGTCGGTGGCCGTGAACTCCGGGTCGGCAGCGGCGATCTCGTAGGCCTTCGCGAGGACGTAGAGGCGGAAGGCCTGCGGCGTCTGCCCCCGGCGCAATGACGCACGCGGCGGGATGCTCCGGATCGTGTCGTCCTCGGCAACCTCGATGATCGTGTCCGCCGACGGGATCGCGACATCGACGGCGGGGTACGTCTCGAGGGCGGCGAAGCACTCGCCGATGATCCGCGGCGTGACCAGCGGGCGCACCGCGTCGTGCAACAGGATCCGCACGTCGGCACCCGCGGCGCTCGCCTGCAGGTGGTTGATCGCGAGCTGCGTCGTGGCGTTGCGGGTGTCGCCGCCCTCGAGGATCGCGGTGACCTTCGGGTACGCGCCGGCGCGGGTGATCTCGCGGACCGCGTCGGTGTGGCCGGGGGCCATCATCACGACCAGCTCGTCGACGTCGGGGTGGTCGTGCAGCGCGACCAGGGTGTGCTCGAGCAGCGTCTTGCCCGCGACCTTGATCAGCTGCTTCGGGATGTCGAGGCCCACCCGGCTTCCCACGCCACCGGCGAGGAGGACGGCCACGTTCTTCGCGGGGTTCGACATGGAGAACAGGTTAGTGGCCCTCCGCTCAACCCCCGAAGTCGTCGCCCGAGGGGTCGTCAGCCGAAGAACGCCTCGACCACCCGGCGGGCGGACTGGCCGTCCTGGAGGTGGTTGTACTTCTCGTGGAACCGGGCCAGCTCGGGCGCACACCTGCGCTCGAGGCCTGCGAAGTCCCGCAGCAGCTTCACGGCCTCGTCGGCGGTGTCGACCAGGGGGCCGGGCGCGGAGTCGCGGTAGTCGTAGAGGAAGCCCCGGACGCCGCCGACGTACGAGTCGAGGTCGGGGACCAGGAAGATCATCGGGCGCTGGGTCAGGGCGAAGTCGAAGCGCAGCGAGGAGTAGTCGAGCACCGCAGCGTCCGACGCCAGGATCAGGTGGTTGATCTCGGGATAGTCGGTCACGTCGAGGAAGCGTGCGGCGCCGTCGCCCGTGGTGGTGGCCGTCGAGTGGAACCGGTGACCGCGCATCAGCAGGACGTAGTCCGGCCCGAGCGCACGGCTGGCTGCTTCCAGGTCGAGGTGGTGCACCATCTCGGCGCTGCGCCAGTTGGTGGCCAGGTCGTCGCGCCAGGTCGGTGCGTAGAGGACGGCCTTCTGCTCGGGACGGATCCCGAGCCGGAGCCGGGTCGCCTCCCGCAGCGCCGTGGCGTCTGCCGACACGAGGACGTCGTCGCGCGGGTAGCCGTGGCTGAAGATCGGCCCGTCGTAGGCGTACTCGCGGCGGTAGTGCTCGTCCATCGACGGCTCGGGCGTGAGGATCAGGTCCCACTCCCCCGACGTGCGCGCGAGCTCGAGGTCGATCCGCTTCTGGGTGAAGTTCTTGCCCCGCCACATCCGCAGGCCCATCGACTTGGACGGGTAGCCGTGGAAGGTCTGCAGCATCTTCTGTCCCGGCTTGCGGGCGAACCACCGCTCCGGGTCGATGTTGAGGCAGAGGTACTCGACGCTGCCGAGGACGCGGTACCACTCACGCGTGTTCAGGGTGACCGGGATGCCGCCCTCGGGGACCCACGACGCAGCATCGGCAACGCCCCAGTAGATCGTCAGCCCGGGGTGCGTACGACGCAGCTCCTCGTGGATGGCCAACTGGCTGTCGGTGGCCGACGCACCGACGTACGACTGGAGATAGACGGCGTCCCGCTCGAGCGGGAAGTCCGTGGTGGCGTACCAGTCCTGGAGCACCTGCTGGGCGTACGGCCCGCGCTCGTCGTCCGCCATCGAACGGTGCAGCTCGATGTTGCAGTCGCGGCCGAAGCGCATCAGGCGCGACGTGTAGGACGGACCGACGGTGTACTGGTGCAGCTTGTCGATGGCCGACTCACCGAGCGGGGCGATCGACGACTGGCCGCCGGTGACGACGGTGACGGGATAGATGCCCAGCGGCACCGGTGCCTCGCGCAGGCCCCAGGGATCGCCGACGAGGCGGAAGCCCACGCGCACCTCACCGGAGGGGGCCTCGGGGTCGATCGTTCCGCGGACGGTGGCCTTCTGCCCCACCAGTTCGATGCGTACGTCGGCGGGCGGAACGGCTGCGAGCCAGCGGCCGGTCACGGTGACGTCGAGGTCGTCGACCACCACGTCGTCGACGACCAGCACGCCGGCAGCCTCGAGGAGCTCGGCGTGGCCGTGGGCGTTGCGGCTGAAGACGACCCCGCCACCTCCGACGCCCAGCCACTGCTCGTGGACGGCGGGCCACCCGATGGGGTGCTCCGTGCCGTCGGCGCCCAGGGCGGCCAGCGACCAGTGCTTCTGGCCGGTCCAGGCGGGAGGCAGGTCGAGCCGGAAGGTGGTGGACCCGTCGTCGGCCACGACGGTCACGGCGCGGGCCTGCAGCGCACCCGCGGCCGCGCGGACCGCGACGAGGGAGAGACCGGCGTCGTCCAGGGAGCCGCTGACGGTGCGGCCGGTGACCTCGACCGACCGCAACCGTGGGCCGGTGTCCGGGAGGACCCGGAGGCCGGCGAGGGAGGCGCGCGGACTGAAGCCGATCAGGGCGCCTGCGGCGGGCCGGGGCGCCAGGTGGTCCTCGCCGACGAATCCGGCCGAGCCCTGCGCATCGACGCGGGCGACCGGCCCGGACCGGGTCACGCCGTCGACGGTGAGGGTGACGTCGAGTCGCCAGGTGCGCCCTGCCGACGGCAGTCCTGCCGTTCGGGAGGCGGCGACCAGATCGGGCACCGCGACGGTGGCGAGGAAGGCGCCCCAAGAACCGTCCTGGCACCGGCGGGACATCAGTTCCCACCCCTCGTTGGCCCGCAGGTCGCGGACCTGGCGCAGCGCGAGCTCGATCCGCTCACCCGAGTCCTGGTCGACCAGGGCGCACGTCACGTCGGGGAGAGCGGACATCGAGACGAAGTCGATGGCGGCGAAGACGCTCAGCTCGACGGCCTCGGCCCCGACCCAGCGCACGTCGCGCAGCACCGCCGAGAGTCGCGTCTCGTCAGGCGACATCTCGAACAGCTCGGCCGGGATGGCGAGGTCCTCGTCGTCGTGGAACGGCAGCTCGGCGAAGACCTTGCCGTCGCGGACCACGGTCGTTCGGCTGCCACCGGTGAACAAGCGCGCCGCGGCGTACGACGCCAGCTGTTCGCGATGGTCGTGCTGCAACAGCCAGATCTTGATGCGCGACTCCGCCGACAGACGCGCCCAGACCGTCTCGTCGGCCGACTCCAGCAGCATGCTGACGTGGTCCCGCAGGGTCTGCCACTGCCGGTCGTCGGCACGTTCGACGTCGGCCAGGAGCGGCTGCACGGCCGCGTCCAGGAGGCCCCACAACCACCAGTCGCGGGCATCGGGCAGCTCCAGCGCGGTCACCGCCTGCCAGGTCCGCGTGTGCTCGTGGATCCACGCGTCGAGACCCGAGAGGACGTCGGGAACCGAGCCCACCCCGACGCCGTCCTTGCGGCCGGTCGGGACGTAGGTCGCCTGCTTGAGCAGGTCGAAGGTCGACGCGTGGCGCAGCAGGCCGAGGGCGACATCGGCGCCGCTGGGCTGGGCATCGGCGAACCGGAGACCGGCCGTGCGCCAGAGGTCCGCGGTGAACAGCTTGTTGCCGACCCCGAGGTCCGTGACCGCCACGGGCGACGCAGCCAGGGTGGTGCGGGAGACGTCCACGTGGTGTGCGGCGGCGTACGGCGCGTCCAGGACCCAGCCGACGGTGTCCGGCTCCTTCATCTGGCCGACCACGAGCGGCGAACCGGACGCCTCGTGCGCCGTCACCAGCCGGGCGATGGCGGTCAGCAGGAAGTCGTCGCCGCCACTGGCGACGACCACGAGCCCGCCCCGGGCCGACGCGATGCCGGCGTTGCGCGCAGCCGCGAGGCTCCGCTGGGCCTTGCCGCGGATCCGGATCCGCCAGTCGGCGACGGCATGGCCCCGGGCGAGGTCCAGCACCTTGTCATGGCGGCCATAGGGCACCACGACGATGTCGAGGTTGCGGTGGGTCTGGGACCGCAGGGTGTCCAGGCAGGGGCCGATCCGGGTGGTCTCGTCGTCGCTGAGCGGGAGGACCACGGAGACCAGTGGACCGGAGAAACCCATCCGGAAACGACGCGTCGCCCGACCGACGGGGCCGCGCATCCGTCCGGGCCCCGACTTCGCGAGCCGGATCAGGGACTGCCGGGCTCGCGCGCGGTCGTAGGCCAAGAGTGGATCCTTCAGGTACGGCGGACGGTCGACTTACGGGTTGTCGTGAATCCTAACGATCCGATCGACCCACCCGCGGGTCGGCTGCGCCCCGGCCCCGTGAGCCGTGGCGTCAGACCGCCTTGCGAGCGCTCCCGCGGGTCCGCGACTCCATCAGCTGCCACTCGGCCTGCAGGACGTCGAGTTCGGCCTCGAGCTCGGCAACGCGCACGATGGCCTGGCCGGCGCGCTCCTCGGCGTCGGTGAGCCGCTCGCCGAGGCGCTCGGCGACCCGCTGGGCCTCCGCGGCCTGGTCGTGGGCGTCGGCCAGCTCCTGGCGGGCGTCGGCCAGCTCCGAGGCCGCGTCGCCGAGGCGCTTCTCGAGCCGCGAGATGGTGGCGTCACGCTTGGCGAGCTTGCCGGTCATGTCGGCCGCGAACTCGACGTTCTCGGCCGTACGGACCTCGGTCAGGTCGGCGTAGGCGCGGGCCTGGCCGGCGCGGTCGCGCGCAGCATCGTGACGGGTGGCGATCAGTTCGGTGTGGGCGATCTTGAGAGCGGCCGCGCCGAGGACCACGGAGCCCGCAGCAGCGACGGTGACCAGCAACCACGAACCGGTCACGGCGGTACCCGCAACGGCCAGCGCCGCGAGCGTGAGGAGAGCGACGGCCACCAGGAGACGAGTGGACCGCTGACGACGACGGTTGCCGGCGGGGGAAGTCATGTCCGAACGGTAAGCCTCCGGGACCGGATGAGACGGACGACACGCTTGACACAACTGTCACAACAGTCACACGGGTTGCAACGGAGTCGACCGCTGGCAGGTGCGGTCAGCGTGGTTCGGGGTCGTCCTCGCGGACCCGGCAGGCCCGCTCGAGCAGGAGGGCCGCCACCATTGCAGCCACCGCGCAACCGGTCGCGATCAGCGACCTCACCAGTCGGTCGTCAGCGAGCTCGGCCGGATCGCCGATCCAGCTGATCGCGTAACCGAGGTAGCCGCCGCCCACCAGCGCGCCCACCAGGGCGCTGGCCCTGGCCAGCACCAGCCGGTTGACCGCCTTGTGTGCCTCGAGCCGCTCGCGTCGTACCTGGACGGCCCGGTGGGTCGCCCAGGCGACGTAGCCGAGGATCGCCGCCAGCAGGAGCAGGGCCAGTGGCTGCGGTGCCGTCACGAGAGGCGGTACGACGCCCAGGCGCTCACAGAGCGGATGGACCGCCCAGCCGCCGACCAGGCCCACCAGCGCCCAGCCCAGCAGGCTGATCAGCGCGGTGGGCCGCAGGTTGCCGCTGTCGGGGTCCTGGTCCACGCCCTAGGTCACTCGAACTCGAGGACCAGGTCAGCACGCTGCTTCAGGCCGCTCGTGTCCACCTTGGCGAGCAGCTCCGAGACCGGGCCCAGGCCCGGGAACTCGGCGTCGGACTCGAGGTCGCTCCACGGCTGCAGCACGAAGGCGCGCTCGTGTGCCTGCGGGTGCGGCAGGCGGAGGGCATCGGTCTCGCTGCGGCGGTCGCCGACGGCGATCAGGTCGACGTCGAGGGTCCGCGGGGCGTTCTTGACGTCGCTGCGCATCCGGTCGTAGGCGTCCTCGATGGCGAGCGCGCGGTCCAGCAGGCGGTGTGCCGACAGCGTGGTGTCGATCAGGACCACGGCGTTGAGGAAGGTCGCCGAGTCCGGCGGGCAGTCGACCGGTTCGCTCTCGTAGACCGGCGAGACGCCGGTGACCCAGACGTTGGGGGTGTCGGCGAGCGCGTCGACTGCACCTTGCAGGTTCGCGAACCGTTCACCGAGATTCGAGCCGAGGCCGATCACCACCCGACGAATGGGTCGCATCTCCCCCGTCAGGGTGTCTGCATCGATGATGTTCGGGTTGGGGGTCTCGGTCATGCTGGGCCCTCTGCCTTTCCGGTTCGGTCTCCCGCTGCAGGCGTCTCGCGACGACGGGTGACGGTGAGCTGTACGTCGGCGAACGTCGCCTGGATCGGCGCATCCGGCTTGTGCACGGTCACACGCGCCCATTCAACACGACGGTCCAACAGACACACATCGGCAATCCGCTGCACGAGGGTCTCGATCAGGTCGACCGGGTCCCTCGTCACTTCCGCTACTACCTGGTCCACGAGGCTTCCGTAGTCCACGGTGTCGCGCAAGTCGTCCGATGCGGCCGCTGGTCGGGTGTCGACGCCGAGAACGAGGTCGAACTTGAAGACCTGCCCGTCTCGCCGCTCGTGGTCGAAGACGCCGTGATGTGCGAAGCACTCGATGCCGAGGATGCTCAGTTCATCCAGAGGACCATCCGTCACGCGCGTTCCTTCCCGGTCGCTGCCCGATCAGCGTTCTGAGTGCCCCACTGTGCCGCAACGGCAAGGGCGTCGCGGTGGGCGCGCACATCGTGGACCCGCAGGCACCAGACCGGGGTCCCGGCCACGCCGGCGGCGAGCAGGGCGGACAGCGCGACCCCTGCCGCCTCGCGCTCGGCCACCGGCCGCGGCTCGCCGTCGGGGTCCTCGAGGAGCCGTCCCAGGAACGTCTTGCGGCTCGCGCCGACCAGCAGCGGGAACCCGAGACCGGCCAGCACGTCCAGTCGGCGCAACAGCTCCCAGTTGTGGTGGCCCAGCTTCGCGAACCCCAGGCCGGGGTCGAGCACGATCCGGTCGTCGGCGATGCCCGCGGCGCGCAGGGCCGCCACCCGGTCAGCCAGCTCGGCACGCACCGCTTCGACGACGCCACCCTCGTAGTCGGCGAGCTGCTGCATGCGGTCGCTGTGGGCACGCCAGTGCATCGCGACGTAGGTGACGCCCGTGCGGGCGACCACGTCGAGGATCGCGGGGTCGGCCAGGCCGCCGGAGACGTCGTTGACGATCCCGGCACCCGCCTCGACGGCCCGCGCCGCGACCTCGGACCGCATCGTGTCGACCGACACCACGGCCCCCTGCGCGGCGAGTGCCTCGATGACGGGTACGACGCGGTCGAGCTCGTCGGCGAGCAGGGGTCGGGTGGCACCCGGCCGGGTCGACTCGCCTCCCACGTCGAGGATGTCCGCGCCATCGGCCAGCAGCTGCAGCCCGTGCGCGATCGCACGCTGCGGGTCGTCGTACCGACCACCGTCGGAGAAGGAGTCGGGCGTGACGTTGACGACGCCCATCACCAACGGTGCCGCAGCCGCGCTCATGGGGAGGAGGCTAACGGTCGGCAGACCGCGTGCATCAGTACGGTGGGAGCGTGAATGCAACCGTCAAGGACACCGCGCAGGTCGCGGACTCGGCCCGGCTGGGCGATGGCACCACCGTCTGGGAGCTGGCCCAGATTCGCGAGGACGCGACGCTCGGCGAGAGCTGCGTGATCGGACGCGGCGCCTACGTCGGCACCGGCGTCACCATGGGCGATCGCTGCAAGCTGCAGAACTACGCACTCGTCTACGAGCCCGCAACGCTCGGCGACGGGGTCTTCATCGGTCCGGCCGCCGTACTGACCAACGACCAGTACCCCCGCTCGGTCTCCCCGGACGGCGACCTGAAGCGCGCCCACGACTGGGAAGCGGTCGGTGTCGAGATCGGCGACGGCGCCTCCATCGGCGCGCGCGCCGTGTGCGTCGCACCCCTCAAGGTCGGCGCCTGGGCACTGGTCGCCGCCGGTGCCGTCGTCACGCGCGACGTCCCCGACTTCGCCCTGGTGGCCGGCGTCCCCGCCCGCCGTATCGGCTGGGTCGGCCGGGCGGGCGTTCGCCTGACCGAGTCAGCGCCGGGCGAGTGGACCTGCCCCGAGACCAGTGACGTCTACGACGAGAAGGACGGCGTCCTCAGCCGCCGATGACGACCCGGCGGACGCCCTCGACGTTCCACGCGGCGGCGTCCGTCGCACGGCGACCGTCCACGAGGACGGTGACGCCGGGCAGGTCGGCCGGGGTGAGCGCCTTGTACTCCGGGTGGTCGGCCTGCACGATCGCGGCGCTGACCGGCTCGCCCCGGTGGGCGGGCAGGCCGAGCGCCTCGAGCTCGGCGTCGGTGTACATCGGGTCGGACACGAACGGCACCGCACCGCGGGCCTTCAGGCCCTCGACGAGCGGGAAGACGCCGGAGAACGCCGTCTCCTTCACCGCGCCGCGGTAGGCCGCACCGAGCACCAGCACCGGCAGGCCGGTGAGGTCGCCGTGCGCAGCCGCCAGCAGGTCGAGGGCGTACGACGGCATGCCGGCGTTCGCCTCGCGAGCGGCCGTCACGACCGTGGCCGCGGGGTCGTTCCACAGGTAGAGCCGCGGGTAGATCGGGATGCAGTGCCCACCCACGGCGATGCCGGGGCGGTGGATGTGGCTGTAGGGCTGCGAGTTGGACGCGTCGATCACCTTGAGCACGTCGACGTCGATCTGGTCGGCGTACCGGGCGAACTGGTTGGCCAGTCCGATGTTCACGTCGCGGTAGGTCGTCTCGGCGAGCTTCGCGAACTCCGAGGCCTCCGACGATCCGAGGTCCCACACGCCGTTGGGCTCGGGCAGGTCGGGACGGTCGTCGAAGTCGAGGACGGCGCGGTAGAAGTCCATGGCCGCGTCGGCCGAGGCCTGGTTGATGCCGCCGATGAGCTTGGGGTACTTGCGGAGGTCCTCGAACACCCGGCCGGTGAGCACGCGCTCGGGGCTGAACACCAGGTGGAAGTCCTCGCCGGCCTTGAGCCCGGAGAGCTCCTCGAGCTTGGGGCCGAAGCGGTTGCGGGTGGTGCCGATGGGCAGCGTCGTCTCGTAGCTGACCAGGGTGCCCGGCTTCAGGCCACGGCCCACGGCCTCGGTCGCCGCGTCCATCCACGCCCAACTCGGCGTGCCGTCCGCCGCCACGAACAGGGGTACGACGATGACGACTGCCTGCGCTGCGGCGACCGCGGCGGTGGTGTCGGTGGTGGCCGACAGCAGTCCGGCGTCGACGGCCTCGCGGAGCTTCTCGGCGAGGTGGGCCTCGCCGGGGAACGGCTCCTCGCCGCGATTCACCAGGTCGACTGCATTCTGGTCGACGTCGGCACCGACGACGCGGTGCCCCTTGCTGGCGAACTGCACTGCCAGGGGGAGCCCGATCTTGCCGAGCGCGACCACACAGATGTCCACGTTTCCTGCTCTCCTCATTTGCTTCCGAGCCGACCGAGTTCGCGGCGCAGCCGTCCGGCTGCCCGGCGGGCGAGTGTCCGTGGAACGGCCACGTCGACCAGGACCCGATCCCCGGTCGATGATGTCACCCTGACGGCGACCTTTCGCGATCGGGTGGCCACCTCGGAGACAGCGCTCACGGGCACCCGGATGGGCCGGTCGATGATCCGGTCGTCGGTCTCGATCCGGAGCCGGAGTCCGGCACGGCTGCCGCCCTGTTCGATGAACGGCATCAGGTCGAGCTCCGCCCGGACGGCTCCGTCGGCGTCGATGGTCACCGGGCCGCTGGCCAGCACCCGCGGCGCCTCGGCCGGCGGGAGGTCGAGGGCCGGGTGCGGTTCGCCGGCGCCGTCCAGGGGGCCGAGCGTCACGTGCGCGTGCTTCGCCGACGTCGGGTCGAGCGTGGTCGTCGAGCCGGTCACGACGATCGTGTGGCCGTCGAGGCGAACCGTTGCGTCCGTCTCGATGCTCTGGGTCCACGGCGTGATCGCGCCCTGCGGGATCGCGAACAGGTCGTCGGGGAGCCCGTCGCGGAAACCGGGCAGCATCCGGAACGCTCCCGCGGCATCGACCAGCAGCGTCCCGGTGGGCGGCGCCTCGTCCGAGGCCGCGCGCACCGCGGCCAGGTCGCCCGCCATCACGTGGTGCCAGCGAATCCGCCGCGGCACGATGAGGCGGCGCCGGACTCCCTCGGTCAGGTAGCGCTCCGCGAGCACCGCCAGGGCGGCGACGAGGCCGGCCCCGTCCTCGTCGGAGAGCAGGGGCAGGTCGCGGGTGAGGAGCTTGTCGAACTCCCACGAGAAGTGCCGCACGAGCAGCGCATCCCGGTCGTCACCCGGCGGCTCGATCTCGCAGAGGTGCTCGACGACGGCCGTCAGGTCGGCCAGCCGGGTCGGCCAGTCGATCTTGTAGCTGATGTTGCTGTCATCGCTGCGCTTGACGGCGAAGTACGCCGTCGGCCGGCCCAGCACGCCGATCCGCCGCGCAGCGCGCATCGCCGCGAGGGTGAAGGGCTGGTCGCTGCCGACGCGCAGGTCCAGGGGATAGCGCAGCCCGTGCTCGACGACGAGGTCGCGCCGATACAGCTTCGTGTTCGACAGTGAGTACGGGAGCAACGTGCCGGGGTAGGCGAGGTCCGGGTGCTCGCTCCGGAACAGCCGCTGGTCGACGTTGCGGCCGTTGACTCCCTCGGAGACCGGCACCACGACATCTGCCTGCCACTCATCGGCACGCTGGACCAGGCGCTCCAGCGCATCGAGCGCGAGGTAGTCGTCGGAGCCGAGGAAGAACAGGTACCGGCCCGTCGCGTGCTCGAGACCGACGTTGCACGGTCCGGCCGGGCCGCCCGAGTTGTCCTGGTGGAACACCCGGACGACCTCGGGGTACGACGCCGCGTACTTCTCGAGCAATTCTCCGCTGCCGTCCGTCGACCCGTCGTCGACTGCCACGACCTCGAGCCGCTCGTGGCCGATGGTCTGGCCGATCAGGGAGTCCAGGCAGGCGCTCAGGTAGTCGACGGTGTTGTAGACCGGGATGATGACGGTGACATCGACGACGGGCGTGTGCATCTGCCTGTGTCCGGCCTAGAGCCGGACGACTCCGCCGTCCGTCGACGACGCGAGGATGCCGGCGGCGACCTCGACGGTCCGCATGCCCTGGGCGAGCGTCACGATGTCGGCGTCCTTGCCGAGCACGGCGTCACGGAACTGCTCGTGCTCGCGCAGCAGCGGTTCCCGCTTCGGGATCGCGAACCGGGTGACGTCACCCTCGACGACGCCCCGGAAGGCGCTGACGGCTTCCCACTCGGTCGGGACGGCACCGTTGGCGTAGAACGTCAGGTCGGCGGTCAGGGTGTCGGCGACGAACGCGCCGCGCTCACCGGTGACCACCGTGGACCGCTCCTTGAGCGGGCTCAGCCAGTTGACGAGGTGGTTGACCACGGCGCCACCGTCGAGCTCGCCGACGACCACGATCAGGTCCTCGTGCTCGCGACCGCTGCGGCGGGCAGCCCGCGCGGACACCGAGACGTAGTTCTGTCCGGTGACCCACGCGGTGAGGTCGATGTCATGGGTCGCGAGGTCCTTGACCACACCGACATCGGCGATCCGGCCGGGGAACGGGCCCTGTCGGCGGGTGACGACCTGGTAGATCTCGCCGAGGTCCCCGGCTGCGAGGCGGGTACGCAGGCTCTGCAGGGCGGGGTTGTAGCGCTCGATGTGGCCGACACCGCCGACCAGGCCCTTCTCCGCGAAGGCGTCGACGAGGCGCTTGGCCCCGTCGACCGACGGCGCGAGCGGCTTCTCGATCAGGGCGTGGATGCCGGCCGCCGCGAGCTTGAGCCCGATCTCCTCGTGGGTGCCGGTCGGAGCCGCCACCACGACGTAGTCGGGCTTCAGCGCGATCAGGGCGTCGACGTCGGGGACGATCGGCGCTCCGTGCGAGACGCGCTGGTCGGTGACGACCGCGTCGGCGGCACCGACGAACTCGACGTCGTCGAGGATCGACAGGATGCGTGCGTGGTTGCGCCCCATGGCGCCCAGGCCCACCAGACCGGCCTTCAGCGTCATGCGTTGACCGCCACGACGATGCGGTCGAGCTCTTCGGCGGTGAGGGTCGGGAACACCGGCAGCGACAGCGCTTCCAGCGCGGCCTTCTCGGTCTCCGGGAGCTCCCAGCGCGGGTCGGGCACGCCGGCCTCGGTGAGGAACGGCTTCAGGCGGTGCACCGGCGTCGGGTAGTACGTCGCGCTGCCGATGCCCTGCTCGGTGAGCCGTGCCTGCAGCGCGTCGCGCTCGGCCGAACGGACGGTGTACTGGTGGTACGAGTGGAGGTAGCCCTCGGGCACGACGGGCGTGGCCGCCGCGGTGATCCCGGCGGTCAGGGTCGCGGCGTTGGCCCGACGCTGGTCCGTCCAGCCCGCGAGGCGGCGGAGCTGGTTGCGGCCCACGGCTGCGGCGACGTCGGTCATCCGGGTGTTGGTGCCGACGACCTCGTTGGCGTAGCGCTGCTCCATGCCCTGGTTGCGCAGCAGGCGCAGCTGGCGGGCGAGCTCGGCGTCGGCCGTGGTGATCATGCCGCCCTCGAGGGAGTGCATGTTCTTGGTCGGGTAGAAGCTGAAGCAGCCGGCGACGCCGAGCGAGCCGACCGGGCGACCGTCGATCGCCGCGAGGTGGGCCTGCGCGGCGTCCTCGACGACGGCCAGGTTGTGGCGCTCCGCGATCGCGTTGAGGGCCGTCATGTCAGCAGGCAGGCCGTAGAGGTGGACCGGCATGATCGCGACGGTCCTCGGGCCCACGAGCGCCTCGACGGCGGCCGGGTCGATGTTGAACGTGTCGGGCTGGATGTCCGCGAAGACCGGGGTCGCACCGACGAGCCGGATCGCGTTGGCCGTCGCGGCGAACGTGAACGACGGGCAGATCACCTCGTCGCCCGGGCCGAAGCCGAGGGCGAGCAGCGTGAGGTGCAGTGCCGACGTACCGCTGTTGACGGCGACGCAGTGGCGCCCGTCGACGACGGCAGAAAACTCCTCCTCGAACGCCTTCACCTGCGGGCCCTGGACCACCATGCCGGAGCGCATGACGTCGACAACGGCCTGGATGTCGGACTCGTCGATCACCGGCCGGGCGGCCGGGATGTTCTGAATCGCGGAGTCGGTCATTCTTGTCCTCTCGTCGTACTGCTTGCAGGCTCGCGCCAACGCACCCGACCTAATCATGCCGGGCGCGTGTCAGGGAAACGACGCGGCGCTGTTCACTTCCCGAACAGGGCCGCGTCGAAGGCCGGTCCCGTCGCGGCCACGTCCCACTGGTCGGCCGCGTGGCGAGCCGCCGCCGACTCGGCCTGCCACTGTTCGGCGGTCCCCGTGGTCGCCAGGACGCGGGCGACGGCCTCCTCGACGGAGCCCACCACCCACGGTGTGGGGTAGAAGGTGCGTGCCCCGTGCTCGCTGTGGGCGAAGAACGGCCAGTCCCGCACCACCGGTACGGCGCCGCTGGCGGCACCCTCCACGACGACGAGGTGCGCGCTCTCGCGCACCGATGAGCTGAGGATGACGCCGACCTCGCGGAGCGCCCCGGGCACGTCGTTGGTGTAGCCGCGACGCTCGACGACGCCGCGTGGCTCCAGCTCGTTCAGGTCGGCGAAGTACCCGGCGTCGTACGCACGGCCGATGGCGGAGCCGGTGTTCGCCAGGTCGTCCCCGAACAGGAGCAGCCGGTAGCGCTCGTCGTGCGCGTGCAACCGGCGTACGACGTCGATGGCCCACCGCACGTCCTTGGCGACCGCGGAAATGCCGATCAGCGCGAGCGTGAAGCGGGCGTCCTCGTCCTTGGCCCGGTCGTAGCCGCCCAGGTCGATCACGTTCGGGACCACGGCGACCGCCGGATGGGCGGCCAGGGCGGGCACGGCGGCCTGGCTCAGCTCGCGCAGGTGCTCGCTGACGAAGACGACCTCGTCGACGCGGGAGAAGTCGACCAGGTGGGGCCACAGGGTCCACGCCTCGAAGCTGTGCAGCCGCAGCACCACCCGTGCGGTGCCCGGGTCGGCCAACGTCGCGAAGGCCGCCGTCGGCGTGCACCACTCGATGAGGACGACGTCGGCCCAGTCGTAGTGCTCGCGGAGCCGCTCCTCGGCCATCTCCACGGCACGGCCGTCGCCGTTGATGAGGGACTGGAGGATCGGGTTCATGCCACCCTGGATCCCGAGCTCGGCCGGGCCGAGGATCCTGACCTCGGCACCCCGGTCGCGCTCGAGGCGCGCGGTGATCGCCCCGACGAAGTTGGTGTTCCCGCTCGACACGATCACCACCCGGGGTGGGCGGCCCGCATCGACCGGCTCCGCCGGGTGCCGGCGTCCGGCAGGGGTCGCCAGCCGGCGCAGCACCTCGCTGTCCTTCAGCGCCGCGGTGAACCCGGACGGGTCGGCCGCGAGGGGGGACTCCAGCGAGTCGAAGTGGATGCCCGGGTAGAAGGCGAGCCGCGTCGCGGTGAGGAAGGACCCCAGCGCGTTGCGGGTCTCCCCTGCGGCCAGCAGCTGGTCGGCGTGCGCGAGCTCGGCGGCGACCGCGTCGGTGAGGTTCGCCGGAACCCGTGCTGCCGCGAGCTCCGCGAAGGCGACGGTGCCGAGCTCGTCGGCCCGCACCCGCGTCTCCTCGACGGCGGGCGGCGGAGCCTCGGGCCTCCGGACCCTCGTGGCCGAGCGACGCACCCGCCCGGCGACGCGCCGGGCCTTGCGCCGGCCCCGGACCACCCAGGACGGCTGTTCCGGCTGGGGCACGTCGGGCGTGGACCTCGGCGCCGCCGCGGCGTCCGTCGCCGGCTGGTCGACGGCCGGCGTGGCGCCGAGGCGGTCGAGTGACTGGAGCCCGGCGTAGACGCCCGCCCGGGCCGCGGCCCGGGGATTGCGCTGGGCCAGGCGCCAGACCGCGAAGACGGCGCGGTTGTCGACCGCAACGAGGAGGTCAGCGGCCAACGCACGCTGGACGGTCCATGCGTCGCGCTCGATCTCGAACCACATCCGGCGCGGCGGGATGACCACGATGCTGCGTCGCCAGAAGGCGGGCGGGTGACCCTCCGAGACCTCGTTGATGAGCCGCACCTCGGTCCCGGGACCGACCGGTACGTCGACGGACGGGACCGACACCAGGGTGACCTGCGCCCCGCGGTCCTCGAACTGGCGGACCACGTCGGCCAGGAAGCGAGGCTCGTGGCGGGTTCCGACGAACAGCACGACCGCGCTCATCGGGGGGCCACCTTGTCGGTGAGTGCGGACACCGCATCGATCATGATCCGGCTCCGCTCGAACTGCTCGGCGTAGTCGCGGGCGGAGCGACGCAACGCGTCGTCAGCACCGAGCGCGAGCTCGGCAGCGCGGCCGAACGCGGAGACCAGGAAGTCGTGGTCGAGCCCGGCCACCCCGGTCCACAAGGGATAGCCCTCGAGCAGGGTCGATGCGTCGTGCCGTACCTCGTGGGCCGAGACGATCGGCAGGGCCGTCGCCATGCACTCGTAGACCTTGCCGGACGTCATGAACGCACCGCCGATGACCATGAAGGTCACGGCGTCCAGGCTGCCGTAGAACTCCCCGACATCGCGCTTGGGCACCGGGCCGCCGTACGTGACTCCGTCGGCTTCCGCTGCGATCAGCTGCTCCAGCACGACCGAGGAACCGCGCACCGCGCCGGCGCCGAGGTTGCCCCGCCAGTCCCACGTCGCGCCCTCGAGCAGCGGGTTGGTCGCGCGCGCCTCACGCCATGCGCCCAGGACGGTGCTGACGAACTCGGGCCGGAAGTTGATCGTGCCGAGGTAGCCGAAGCGCAGCGGCCCGACCGGAGGCTGCGGGATCGCGGTGGGGATGCTGTCCCGGTCGAATCCGTTGCGGACGACGCGGACCTTGTCCGTCAGCTCCGGATACCGGTGGCGATAGTGATCGGCGATCGGTTCGTTGACCAGCCACAACGACGTCGTGGCCTCGAGCGCCCGCTGTTCCCACTGGCCGCTGATCGAGTCCCTCTCGAAGGCCTCGCCCCCATGGATCACGTCGACCGACCAGCCGTCGCGGAAGTCGACGGCCATCGGCACCTGGTGCTCCTCGTGCAGGCGCAACGCAGCAGCCAGGGAGACGTACGGGACACAGCTCACCAGGACCAGGTCGAACGGGTCCTCGCGATGCAGGTCCACCACCACGCGCTCCAGGTCGTCGCGCCAGCCACCGAAGGTCGGTTCCGGGAACGACTCCTCGTTCTTCTCCCGCCACTCCTTCAACCAGCGTCCCGGGGTCAGCGCCCGCGCCTCGTCGAAGGTGCGGATGTCCGTCTCCAGGTCGGCCCGGGCGAGCGGGAGCTCGATCACCCGGATCGACGGGTCCACGTTGTCCAGCAAGGACTCGTCCAGGCCGAACTCGTTCTCCCACATCTCCCGTGCCGCGTTGAGGACGGTCGCCTGCCAGCCGGCAGCAGCGAAGGTGTTCGCGATCTCCCGAAGCCGGTACGAGGAGCTCTTCAACGCGGGCGGGAACCCGAAGGCGAGGAACAGGAGCCGTCGGGGCCTGTCGGTGTTCAAGAAAATCCTTTCGCAGGCGAAATCGGGAGAAGCGACGCGCCTCGGTATCGTACGGCGGTGCCGTCCCGAACCCGGGACCGCACGATCCACAGTGGGGAGCCCAACGCGATGTTGCCGCCCGGCGATGCTCGAACCGACGACGTCCCGGCTGACGACGACGCGTCCGCCCGGCGCCCGCGCGTGGTGATCCTGGTCGACAACGACGTCCGTCGGGACTCGCGGGTGCAGAAGCAGGCGCGGTCCATGGCCGAGCACGGCTGGGACGTCCGCGTCCTCGGGCTGGCCCCGCGCGGCGAGACCGCACGATGGGAGATCGGCGGCGCCCAGGTGCGGCTGCTGAAGGTCACCACCCACCGACGCCCGTACGAAGCACGCAGCCCGCGCTGGCGCAATCCGCTGGCCTTCGGCTCGCAGGAGCGCGAGCGCCAGCAGCAGCTCGCGGCGGACCGGCGCCGGGCGGACGTGACCCTGCGCCTGGCTCGGGCCCGGAACGCGGCGCTCGCCAAGGACCGCACCCTGCATCGCGCGCAGCCGGTCAGCCAGCTCCCGCGCCGCGCGCTGGCCAAGGCCCTCGGGGACCTGGTCGGCCTGCGGTCGCGGGCCACCGAGTCGGTACGCCGCAAGCGCCGTACCCAGACCGCACCGCTGGACCGCGCCGCCACCTGGTTCCACGTCAAGGTCCGCGGGCCGAAGGCCTGGCGGCAGCTCGACAGCCACCTGTGGGACTTCGAAGCGGCGTACGGCCCGGCGATCGACAAGCTCCGTCCGGACGTCATCCATGCCAACGACTTCCGGATGCTCGGCGCCGGAGCCCGCGCGAAGATGCGTGGGGTGATGCAGGGCCGGAAGATCGCCCTGGTCTGGGACGCCCACGAGTTCCTCCCCGGCGCCAAGCCGTGGAACGACCACCCGCGGTGGCACGTCGCGCAGATGGCCCACGAGCGCGAGTTCGCGGCGTACGCCGACGAGGTGGTCACCGTCTCCGGCGAGCTCGCCGAGCTGCTGGTGGAACGGCACGGCCTGTCGCGGACGCCCTCGGTCGTGCTGAACTGCCCGACCATCGCCACCGATGACGGCTCGGCTCGTCCGGGTGTGCGCGAGCTCTGCGGCGTCGGACCCGAGACCCCGATCCTCGTCTACAGCGGGTCGCCGTCGCGGCAGCGCGGACTCGGCACGGTGATCGAGGCGCTGCCGGCCCTGCCCGGCGTGCACGTTGCCCTCGTCGTCGCCGTACCCGAGTCGGCTCCCGTGGTGGAGGTCGTCGAACGTGCGCAGGAGCTGGGCGTCGCGGACCGGCTGCATCTGCTGCCGTACGTCGCCCCCGAGCACGTCGTGGAGTACCTTTCGTCCGCCGACATCGGCCTGATCCCGATCCAGCACTTCCCGAACCACGAGATCGCGCTGATCACCAAGTTCTTCGAGTACAGCCACGCCCGGCTGCCGATCGTGGTCAGCGACGTGCGCGCCATGTCGTCGCAGGTGAAGGCGACGGGGCAGGGCGAGGTCTTCGTGGCCGACGACGTCGCGGACTTCACCCGCGCCACCCAGGCCGTCCTGGCCGATCCGGCTCGCTACCGCAGCGCGTACGACGACCGGGTTCCGCTCTCGGACTGGACGTGGGAACGGCAGGCCGAGATCCTCGACGAGGTGTACCGCACAGGCGTGCGGTCGCTGAATGGACCGTCCTGACCGTGAATTCCCACCGGACCCCGGACGAACGTCCCGGAGCCTCGCAGTTCCGTCCCGACATCGAGGGACTGCGCGCGGTCGCCGTGTCGGTCGTCCTGTTGCACCACGCCGGGCTGGCCATCCCCGGCGGAGGCTTCGCCGGGGTCGACATCTTCTTCGTCGTGTCCGGTTTCGTGATCACCGCCCAGCTGCTGCGGGAGCTGGAGCGCACCGGCCGGATCAGCCTCCCCGGCTTCTACGCGCGCCGCGCACGACGCCTGCTGCCCGCCGCGGCGGTGGTCCTCGTCGTCACCACGCTGATGTCGTGGCTCAGCGTCTCGCGCGTCCAGTGGCAGGCCATCTCCACCGACATCATCGGCGCCGCGACCTACGTCGTGAACTGGGTGTTCTCGGCCCGGTCCGTCGACTACATGGCCGAGGACGTCGCGCCCTCCCCGGTCCTGCACTTCTGGTCCCTGGCGGTGGAGGAGCAGTTCTACTTCATCTGGCCGCTCGTGCTGCTGGGCCTGCTGTGGGTGGGCGGAAAGCGACGACGCCACGACGACACGACCCCGCCACGACGGGCGATCCTGGCGATCGGGCTGACGCTCGTCATCGTCATCCCCTCGCTCCTCTGCGCCTTCTGGCTCACCGCCGAGCGTCCCTCCCAGGCCTTCTTCGTCACGCCGACGCGCCTGTGGGAGCTCGGCATCGGCGCACTCGTGGCGCTCGGCGCGACCCAGTGGAACCGGTTGTCACACCGAGCCGGGCAGGCACTCGTGCTGGCCGGACTCGCCGTCCTCGGAACCGGCCTGATGCTGCAGTCCACGCAGACCGCATGGCCCGCCCCCGGCGCCCTGGTGCCAACGCTGGGCACCGCGGCCGTCATTATCGGCGGCTTCTCCGCCGGGCACACCGGCGTGGGTCGCCTGCTCGGCAACCCGCTGTTCGTCTGGGTGGGCGGGCTGTCGTACTCGCTCTACCTGTGGCACTGGCCGGCCCTGCGGATGGCCACGTGGCAGTGGGGTGAGCTCTCCGCGGCCCAGGGCCTCATGGTCGTCCTGCTGTCCGTCGTGCCGGCGTGGCTGTCGTACCGCTTCGTCGAGAGCCCCGTGCGGCACTCGAAGGCGATCGCGGCCTCGCCCCGCCTGGCCCTGTCCATCGGCCTGAACTGCACCCTGGTCGCCGCGGTGGCCGGCCTGGTGCTCCAGGGCGCCGTGTTGCAGTCACGAGGCACCGCCAGCGGGATCGGCGGCGCCGGCATCCAGCTGGTCCCCGAGCAGCTGCGCGGCCAGGAGACCAGCCCGCCGTCCGCCGACACCACACCACTGTTCGACGTGATCACCCCGGACCCGGTGGACGCGGTCCTCGACTCCCCCGCCCTGTACGAGAAGGGCTGCGCCGTCGAGGTCTACGACACCGGCGTGAAGGCGTGCGACAGCGGCGACCCTGCCGGCGGTCCCCTGGTGGTCGTCGTCGGCGACTCCAAGGTCGCCCAGTGGATGCCGGCGATCGATGCCATCGCCGAGGCGAACCACTGGCGGGTGCGGATCTACACCAAGGGCGGCTGCACGTTCACCGACACGATGACGTTCGTCGCCGGTGAACCCTTCCCCGAGTGCCGCGAGTGGGGCCAGGAGGTGTTCCGGCGCCTGGTCGAGGCGAAGGGCAAGGACCGGCCGCAGGTGATGATCACGACCGGCCTGCGCAAGGCTGCGGCCGATGCCGACGGCGAGGAGACCCTCGAGGGCCTGGTCGCCGGGTACGTCAGCTACTGGCAGCAGCTCACCGACCAGGGCACCCGGGTGATCGCCCTGTCCGACACCCCGAGTCCGTCACCGGAGATCGGCGCGAACGCGTACGAATGCGTGGCCGAGCACGACGCGGCCACCGCAGGGGACGACTGCTCCTGGCCGTATGCGGAGTCGAGCAGCAACCTCGCCATGAAGGAAGCGGCCGGGCAGGTCAAGGGTGCCGCGTTCATCGACATGAACCCGTTGGTGTGCCCCGACGGCGTCTGCAGGGCAGTGATCCGCAACGTGCTCACCTACCGCCAGGGATCGCACATCACCGCGACGTGGGTGAAGGTGCTGGCACCGGACCTCGCCAACGAGCTGGTGCCGCTGGTCAGCGAGCACCTCGCGTCCGCGGGGAAGCCCTGACCGCCGTACTCAGAAGATCCGGCGCAGCCAGGGCACGCGTGCCGCGGCCACGCTGATCGCGAACGACGCGGCGACCACCAGGGCGTAGAGCGCGAGCTTGGCGACCGGGGCCGGGTCGGCGTACAGGTCCGGCCACCAGCGGCGGACCACCGCGACGAGCAGCAGGTGCACCAGGAACACCCCGAAGGTTGCGCTGCCGAGCGCTCCGATGACCTTCAGCACCCGCTCCTTCGGCCGCAGCCGCGCGCAGAGGTCGATCACGCACAGGTAGATGGCGATCGCGGCCCCCACCGTCGGAAGCGAGACGTAGTGCACCGGCAGCAGCGTGCGCAGCCAGACGAAGTCGGGAGCGACGTTGAACAACCAGATGTCGAGCGCGACCAGGGCGACCGCGGTCCCGCCGGCCCAGAGCCAGCGGCGGCCCTCGGCCCGCGGCTCCCGCCAGGCGTACCCGGCGACGAAGAGTCCGACGTACGGGATCCACATCGTGATCGCCGTGTCGGTGCGGGTGCGCGGGAAGCCCAGCTGGGTCGCGACCAGCGGCAGCACCAGCAGCGCCGCACCCCACAGGCAGGCCACGACGGCGGTGACCTGCGCGCGACGCGCGTCCCCCTCGCGCAGGAAGGCCGCGATCACGGGGGCGACGACGTACAGGCCCAGGATCAGCCACAGGAAGTACAGCGCCGTGTAGACCTTGCCGTCGATGAAGTTCACCGCGACGGTCCCCGGGACCAGATCCGCGCGCAGGATCCAGTCGCGGACGACCACGAGATAGACCAGGTGCCACACGACCACGGCGGGCAGCAGGCGCACCGCCCGCTTCCTCAGGAAGGTTCCGGGGCCGGCGGCATGGGCCTTCGGCGCGAGCAGCAGGGCGCCGCTCACCATCACGAAGATCGGGACGCACCAGTTGCTGCCGATGGCGAGGATCACCGCGAAGTTCCAGGTGTCCGTGCCACGCAGGTCGGGTCGGCCCAGGATCAGGCCGAAGACGTGGATGGCGACGACGCCGAGGATCGCCACGATGCGCAGGACGTCGTAGTCCCACCGATGGGCCGGGGGCGGGCGAACATCCGTCTCGCTCAAGGTCACCGGAGGGATCTTATGCAGCCGGCCTCTGCCGCAACCGCAGGAGCCTTGCCTTCAGGCGTCTCCCGACCCATCGCAACCACTGTCCGGGGCTGGGTGGTGTCGACCTGATCGTCGCGATCTCTCGCTGCGCCTCGTCCAGCTCGCGGCGGGCGACGGCGACCTGCTCCCGCAGGGTGCGGGTACGACGGCGCAGTCGGAGCCGCTCGGCTCGCTCCTTCTCGAGGCTGATGCGCAGGTTCTCCAGGGCAGCCTCGCTGGGCGGAACGGTCCAGCCCGGGTAAGCCGGGAGGCCCGGGCGACCCGGCGACCGGTAGAGCTCTTCCAGGATGCGACCGACAACGGCCGGTGCATGCTCGCGCTCGACGTACTCGCGACCCTCCCGGCCCAGGCGTGCCCGCCGCTCCGGGTCGGTGAGCAGGCCGCGCATGACCTCCAGGAACGTCTCCGGAGTGGCCGAGACGACGGGCATGGCAGGGTGCTGCTCGCGCACCTGGTCGCGGATCCGCGCGACGGCCACCCGGCCGAGCGCCATCGCCTCGAGGGAGGTCACCCCCGCATCGCCTCCCAGGAGCTTCTCGACCACGATGTCGGCGCGGCCCATGCGCTCGAGGGCCTCGGCGTTGCTGACGCCCTCGATCAGGTCGACGTCGAACGGCAAGCCCTCCTCGCGCAGGGTGTCGAGGGCCGCCAGCACGATGTCGGTGCCCTTGGTCGACCGGCGGCTCGGTGCGTGGGCGATGACCGCTCGCGGGCGGTCGGCGACCGGACCGACCCGGATGCTGTCGGTGTCGACGATCTTGGGGACGTACACGCCCTCGTCGACGTACGGAAGGTCGAGCACACTGCCCACGGTCATGTGCGAGGCGTACCGGCGGATGACCGACAGCCGGGTGGCGATCAGCTCCTCGTCGCACGGCACGTCGGCGAACCGGTAGTAGCTCCACGGGTCATCATCGACGTGATGGCTGCGCAGGCGCGCGTCCGACCCGTGGAAGGTGAAGACGACCGTCACACCGAGCGACCGCCACACCGGCAGGTCCCAGAACCAGGGCAGGAACTCACGTTGGGGCACCAGCGAGCTCGCGTAGTGGAAGTGCACGACGTCGAAGTCCTGCTCGACCGCCTCCAGGAAGGCCCGGATGATCGACGCCGGGCCCGGCGTCACGTCGACGGTCCGGTCGACCGGGTAGCCGAAGGGATGCTCCCTGAATTGCCACACCTCGACCTCGTGTCCGGCCTGACGAAGTCCCTGGGCCATCAGCCATGGCTGATTGGCGATGTTCACCGGCGCCTGGAGCACGCGCATGAGCGGACAGAGTAGTTCAGTAGAGTCGCCGCGTGCCTGTGTTTGAGGAACCCCGCCATGTCGGCCGGCCCAACATGGGCGATCGCGAGGCGTTCTTGACCCGGGTCGGGGAGATCTTCGACCGCGGCTGGTTCTCCAACGACGGCCCCGTGGTCCGAGAGCTCGAGGCGCGACTGGCCGAGATGGCCGGCGTCAGGCACTGCGTCGCGACCTGCAACGGCACCATCGCCCTCGAGATCGCCATCCGCGCGCTCGGGCTGGAGGGTGAGGTCATCGTGCCGTCGTACACCTTCGTCGCCACTGCCCACGCCCTGCACTGGCAGGGCGTCACCCCCGTCTTCGCCGACATCGACCCACGGACCCACACCCTGGACCCCGAGGCAGTACGACGCGCGATCACCCCGCGCACCACCGGGATCATCGGCGTGCACCTGTGGGGCCAGCCCGCAGCGGTCGACGAGCTCCAGGCCATCGCCGACGAGCACGGCCTCTCCTTGATGTTCGACGCGGCCCACGCCTTCGCGTGCACCCACCAGGGCCGGATGATCGGCGGGTTCGGCCGCGCCGAGGTCTTCAGCTTCCACGCCACGAAGTTCTTCAACAGCTTCGAGGGCGGGGCGGTGATGACGGATGACGACGAGATCGCCGAGAAGGCCCGCCTGATGCGCAACTTCGGGTTCGCCGGGTACGACAACGTCATCCATCCCGGCACCAACGGGAAGATGATCGAGGTCTGCGCAGCGATGGGCCTGACCAACCTCGAGATGCTGGACGCGACGATCGCCGTCAACCGGCGCAACCACGAGGCGTACGCCGCCGGGCTGGCCGGCGTACCCGGCCTGGACCTGATGTCGTTCGACCCCGCCGAGGCGAACAACTTCCAGTACGTCGTGCTCCAGGTGCGTGAGGGCGCCGGGACCTCGCGCGACGCCCTGGTCGAGGCCCTGCAGGCCGAGAACGTCCTTGCCCGGCGCTACTTCTGGCCCGGGTGCCACAACATGGCGCCGTATCGCGACCTCGATCCCGACGCCGGCGCAACGTTGCCCGTCACCGAACAGGTGGCCGGCGAGGTCGTCGTCCTGCCGACCGGCAGCGCGGTGAGCGTCGCCGACATCGAAGTGATCACCGGCCTGATCCGGGCGCAGGTCGGCCGATGACCCGCCTCCTCCACCTCTTCGGCGCGGGGGGACACGGCCGCGAGCTGGCCTGGCTGGCCCGCGAGGTGCACGGTGACGACCTGTCCCTCGTCTACCTGGTCGACGACGAGAGCCACCTGGACGGGCCGGTGCACGGCCATCCCGTCCGGCTCCTGGCCGATGCCACCGCCGGCGGGCTCTACGTCGCCGCGATCGGCGATCCTGCGGCACGCGAGCGGGCTGCGCAGGCGTGCGATCGGGCCGGCCTGGTGGCGACCACGCTGGTCCATCCACGCGTCGAGCACGCACCCGATCGGGTGCAGTTCGGACCCGGGAGCGTGGTGGCCGCGGGCAGCGTCCTGACCACCGACATCACCCTCGGCCGGCACGTCCACGTCAACGTCGGCTGCACCGTCAGCCACGACGCCGTCCTCGAGGACTACGTGACCCTCTCGCCCGGGGTGCACGTCGCCGGGCACGTCACCATCGAACGTGGCGCGTTCCTCGGGACCGGGGCCACGGTCATCAACGGAACCACGACGGAGCGGCTGGTCATCGGCGCCGGCGCCGTGGTGGCAGCCGGGGCCGTCGTCACCGGTTCCGTCGCCCCGGGAGCACTCGTTGCCGGCGTGCCCGCCGTGCGGAAGCGCTGACCCGCTTCTCCAGCTCTGCCACGAACCGGGCCAGGTTGGCCTCCACCCGGTCGGTCCCCCAGAAGCCGGCGAGGACCTCGCGGTGCCGCGCCAGTGACGCCGCATCGACCGGCCCCTCGGGGAGGGCCTCCTGGAGCTCGGCCGCTCGGTGGATGTCGAGCCCGAGCTCACGCAACCAGGCGTAGAGCGGGTTGCGGCGGTCGAGGTAGACGTGCGTGCCCTGCTGGACCGCGGCGACGATGTTGCCGAGGCCCTGTTGGCGCCGGTGCAGGAACACGGCGACTCCGCACCCCGCAACGATGTCGAGGTACTCCTCGATCGGCAGGTGGTCGACGATCGGGAAGAAGTGCTCTCCGAGGAGCCGCTCACCGCCCCGGACCACTCCGTCGCGGTAGGCGTTGTCGCCGTAGGTCAGCGGGACGACCACGCGGCGTGAGCCCAGATCGGTGTCGGCGAGCCGCCGGAAGGTCTCCAGGTGGTTGTTCGTCCACGCCGCCGAGTTCCCCACGAGGATGTCGTTGCCCCGGGCCACGGCATCGCCGGCGCGGCACATCGACACGATGTCGCCGTAGTTGAGCTGGCGATACTCCCCGCGGAAGCCGGGGAAGGCGCGGGTGAAGACATCGAGGTCCGGTGGGGCCGGGGCCGAGAAGAAGTCGGTACGACGCGCGACCGTCTGCCGCACCATGTCGAGTGCGGCTCCCTCCAGGGAGCCGGGCTGCCCTTCCACCACGAGGCGCCCCAACCGGTCCGGCACCTTGCCGCGATGCACGCGCTTCAGCAGGTTGAGGGTCCGCACGCCGTACAGGTCGTCGGCCGCCTCGCCCCGGTAGTAGTCGAACCCGAAGCCGCTCCACACCACGATCACCTCGGGCGGCAGCTGCGCACACACGAGGGCGGCGAAGTCCGACATCGCGTGCACGACGACGACGTCGGCGGCCTGGAGCTGCTCGACGACGAGGTCGACGTTCTCCGACGTCGGCAGCACCCAGGAGCTCGGGCCGGTGAACTCGACCGGGCGCGGGTCCCTGCTGGTGGCCTGCACGAGGACGTTGGCTCCCGGGGCCAGGCGCTCGAACCGGGCGACGAGGTAGTCGACGAAGTGCGAGTCCGAACCGATGTGGAAGATCTTCATCGGGGCGTGCTGGCCTACCGGGTCCCGTGCATGATGAGGCTCATCGCCTCGGCTCGGGTCGCCGGGTTGTGCATGGAACCGCGGATCGCCGAGGTGATCGTGCGGGCTCCGGCCTTGCGGACGCCGCGCATCGTCATGCAGAGGTGCTCGGCCTCGATGACCACGATCACGCCGCGGGCGTCGAGCAGCTCCATCAGCGAGTCCGCCACCTGGGTGGTGAGCCGCTCCTGGACCTGGGGTCGCTTGGCATAGACGTCGACGAGCCGCGCCAGCTTGGACAGGCCGGTGATCTTGCCACTCTCGGCAGGGATGTAGCCGACATGGGCGACGCCGGTGAACGGCACCAGGTGGTGCTCGCACATCGACCACAGCTCGATGTCACGGACCAGCACCATCTCGTCATGACCGATGTCGAACGTCGTCGTGAGGACGTCGGAAGCAGTCATCCGCAGTCCGGAGGTCAGTTCGGCGTACGCCCTGGCCACGCGGGCCGGCGTCTCCCGCAGGCCCTCGCGGTCGGGGTCCTCCCCGATCGCTGCGAGCAGCTCCCGGACGGCGGCCTCGGCCCGGTCGTGGTCGAACGCGGGCACGTCGTCGCGGTCCCGCTCGGGGACGGTGATCGGATCGGCCATGAGGGTCCCTTGTCAGGTGCCAGCAGAGGGGGTCGGCGGCTGCGGTTCGTTCGGCGGAACGATCGGAGGTCCGCCGTGGACGTCACCGTCGGGACCGGGCGGCGTCAGGATCTGCCCACCCTCCGGCTCGGGTGCTCCGTTGACCGCGAGGCCGTTCTGCTCGGCCCGGCGGCGGATCTCCTCGGGGATCTCCACCGGGGGGATGTCCGAGGGGATGCGGGTCGGCGAGCCGGTCCAGGCCGGACGACGCGGACGCAGCCGCAGTGCGGTGAAGATCTCCGCGACCTCGGCCTTGTCGAGCGTCTCCTTGTCGAGCAGCGCGAGGACGAGCTGGTCGAGCACGTCGCGGTTCTCGACCAGGATGTCGAAGGCTTCCTGGTGGGCGCCGGTGAGGAGCAGCTTGGTCTCCTCGTCGATGATCGCGGCGACGTCCTCGGAGTAGCCCCGGCCATGGCCCATGTCGCGACCCATGAACGGCTCGCCGGCGGCCTCGCCGAGCTTGATCGCGCCGAGGCGCTCGGTCATGCCGTACTGGGTGACCATCGCGCGGGCGACGCTGGTCGCCTTCTCGATGTCGTTGCCGGCGCCGGTGGTCGGGTCGTGGAAGACCATCTCCTCCGCCGCCCGGCCGCCCAGCATGTAGGCGAGCTTGTCGAGCATCTCCGAGCGGGTCTGGGAGTACTTGTCCTCGTCCGGCAGCACCATCGTGTACCCGAGGGCGCGGCCGCGCGGCAGGATCGTGATCTTGTGGACCGGGTCGCCGCCCGGGAGCGCCGCTGCGACGAGGGCGTGGCCGCCCTCGTGGTAGGCGGTGATGAGCTTTTCCTTCTCGGTCATCAGGCGGGTACGACGCTGCGGGCCCGCGATGACGCGGTCGATCGCCTCGTCGAGCGTGGCCGCGTCGATGACCTTCTTGTTGTTGCGCGCGGTGAGCAGCGCGGCCTCGTTGAGCACGTTGGCCAGGTCGGCACCCGAGAAGCCGGGCGTACGACGGGCAACAGCCATCAGGTCCACGTCGGTGTAGAGCGGCTTGCCCCGCGAGTGCACGTCGAGGATCTGCTTGCGGCCGGCCAGGTCGGGCGCGTCGACGGGGATCTGGCGGTCGAAGCGACCCGGGCGCAGCAGCGCCGGGTCGAGCACGTCGGGACGGTTCGTCGCGGCGATCAGGATGACGCCACCGCGGACGTCGAAGCCGTCCATCTCCACGAGGAGCTGGTTGAGGGTCTGCTCGCGCTCGTCGTGACCGCCACCCATGCCGGCGCCGCGGTGGCGACCGACGGCATCGATCTCGTCGATGAAGACGATGGCGGGGGCGTTCTCCTTGGCCTGCTCGAACAGGTCACGAACACGCGAGGCACCGACACCGACGAACATCTCGACGAAGTCCGAGCCGGAGATCGAGTAGAACGGCACGCCGGCCTCACCGGCGACGGCGCGGGCGAGCAGCGTCTTGCCCGTACCGGGCGAGCCGTAGAGCAGCACGCCCTTGGGGATCTTGGCGCCCACGGCCTGGAACTTGGCGGGTTCCTGGAGGAACTCCTTGATCTCGCCGAGCTCCTCGATCGCCTCGTCGCAACCAGCGACGTCGGCGAACGTGGTCTTGGGCATGTCCTTGCTGATCATCTTGGCCTTGGACTTGCCGAACTGCATGACGCCCTTGCCGCCACCCTGCACGTTGTTCATCAAGAAGATGAACAGCAAGATGATCAGGGCGAACGGCAGCAGCGTCGCGAGGATCGAGCCGAGCAGGCTGGGCTTGGGGTTCTTCGAGTTGGCCTTCTCGATGGTGCCCTTGGCGACCTGCTCGTCGACAGCGGCGAGCAGCGTCTCCTGCTGGCCCTGGATGTAGTAGGCCAGCACCTTGTCGCCGGACTCGCGGGTGCCCTTGTCGAGGGTGGCCTCGATGGACTGGTCACCGTCGATGAAGGTGATGTCCTTGACCTGGCCCTTGTCGATGTACTTCGACAGCTGGGAGGTCTGGACCTCGTCGTACCCTCCACCGGGCGCGAGCAACTGCAGGGCGAGGACCACGGCGAACACCGCCACCACGATCCAGAGCCAAGGCCCCCTGAAAACGCGCTTCACAGACTTACTCGCTCCCCATCTCCACCATCAGGATCAGTCGACGGTACACGTCGACAGTCCGACCATTCTGTCCGGTCCATGGTGACCGGAACACGGGGCCCGTCGAGGTCCCGTGCAGCCAACGTACGGGGAGGGGTCGCTGGTTCCCGCTTCTGCGGGTCGCTCAGGAGTAGACGGAAGGGGAGAGGGTGCCGATGTCGCGCAGGTTCCGGTACTTCTCGCGGTAGTCGAGGCCGTAGCCGACGACGAACTCGTTGGGGATGTCCCAGCCGACGTACTTGGCCTCGATGGGCATGGTCAGCGCCTCGGGCTTGCGCAGCAGGGTGGCGATCTCGACGCTCGCCGGGCCGCGGGAGCCCAGGTTGGAGGTCAGCCACGACAGGGTCAGGCCGGTGTCGATGATCTCGTCGACGATCAGGACGTGGCGGCCGGTGATGTCGGCGTCGAGGTCCTTGAGGATCCGCACCACACCGGAGGACTTCGTCCCCGAGCCGTACGACGACACGGCCATCCAGTCCATCTCGACATGCTTCGTGAGGGCGCGGGACAGGTCGGCCATGACCATCACCGCACCGCGCAGCACGCCGACCAGGACGAGGTCCTTGCCGTCGTAGTCGCGGTCGATCACGGCGGCCATCTCGGCGATCCGGGCCTGGATCTGGGCCTCGGTGAAGAGCACCTCGACCAGGTCGTTGCCGACGTCTGCTGCGTCCATGGGCGTCAGCCTGCCACAGCGGTGGGGCGGAACCGGAGGTGGGAGCCGTCGCGATACGCGGTGACCTTGCCGGGCAGTTGGACCTGCCTGTCGTGGTGGCCATGTCCGTACACGAGATCGAACATCGCGTCGATGTGGACGGCGAAGAGCTCCGACGGCGGACAGCCCGCCTCGAGGGCGACCGTGCGGAGCACCCGACTGATGATCGCGGCGGGATAGGTCTCCAGCCAGCCCGTCCTGACGAGGTGGTGCTCCGCGTCCTCGTCCGCCTCGTCCACCTCTCGCAGGACGCGGGCAGCCATCTCGTCGAGCGCGTAGGTGTCGTGACGCAGCTGGTCGGCCGTACGGGCCAGCGTCGCAGCGATGCCCGGCCCGAGCTCGGCCTCCAGCATCGGCAGGACGGTGTGCCGCACCCGCGAACGCAGGAAGCGGGGGTCGCTGTTGTGGGGATCGGTCCAGAACTCGATGCCCTCGGCGACGCACGCTGCCTCGGTCTCCGCGCGTGTGATGTCGAGCAGCGGTCGTCGGTACCGGTCGAAGGACCGGCGCATCCCGGACAGCGACCGGGCGCCGCTGCCGCGCGCAAGCCCCATCAGGACCGTCTCGGCCTGGTCGTCGCGCGTGTGGCCGAGCAGGACCGGGCTCGACCCGAACCGGTCGGCGACCTCTGCCAGGACGGCATACCTCGCTTCACGCGCCGCTGCCTCGGGTCCGGTGTCCGTGGCCACGACGTTGACCCGGACGCTCACGGTCTCGTGCACCCCGAGGCGGACCATCTGCTCGACGACATGTGCAGCATGGTCAGCCGAGTCGTCCTGCAGTCCGTGGTCGACGGTCACACCGACGACGTGCCATTCGCGCTTGCGCGCCTCGAACACGGTGCCCGCCAGGAGCGCGAGCGAATCCGCGCCGCCCGAGCAGGCGACCAGCACCGCCCCACCGGGCGCGCGACGGACGTCGTCGCGGATCGCCCGTCGTACAGCAGCGACGGCGGGGTGGAGCGTCATCAGCTGAGGACGCGGCGGACCCAGCCCTCGGGGTCGCTCAGCTCGGCCTTGCTCGGGAGGTTCTCCGGACCGGCCCACACGGCGTTGAACTCCTCCATGCCGACCTTGTCGACGACGGCGCGGACGAACTGGGCGCCGTCGCGGTACTGCGCCATCTTCGCCTCGAGGCCGAGCAGGCGGCGCAGCAGCCGGTCCAGGGTGCCGACGCCCTTGCGGCGCTGGGTGAACTTCGCGCGGATCTTCTCGACGCTGGGGATCACGCTCGGCCCGACGTCGTCCATGACGACGTCCGCGTGGCCCTCGAGCAACGACATCATGCCGGTGACCCGGTCCAGGATCTCGCGCTGCTCGGGGGTGCTGAACATGTCCACGATGCTGCCGCCGTTGCGCGCGGACTTGATCGCCTCGGTGATGCGTTCGAGGCCGCCGTCGATGAAGCTGCTGGGGTCGACCGCGTCGCTGATCGCGGCGATCTCGGAGAACAGGTGCTCACGCATCCACGGCACCGCCGTGAACTGCACGCGGTGGGTCTCCTCGTGGAGGCAGACCCAGAGGCGGAAGTCGTGCGGGTCGACCTCGAGCTCGCGCTCCACGTGCACGATGTTCGGCGCGACGAGGAGCAGCCGGCCGTGCGGTTCGTGGAACGGGTCGAACTGGCCGAGCACCTTGCCGGCCAGGAAGCCGAGCAGGCCACCGACCTCGGCACCGGTGATCTTGGAACCCACCTTGACCGCCAGCTTGCCGGGGGGCTTGGACTCCACCATCTTCTCGACCATCGGGCGGGTCGCGATCGCAAAACCCTCCGCGTTGGCCTGCACCCAGCCGCGGCGGTCGACCACCAGGATCGGGGCCGTCCCGTCGGGGGCGTCGAGGCCGGTGAACTCCCGCACCAGCCCGGTCGAGCGGTTCGCGCCCGCCCGCAGCTCCGCGACGGCGTCGTCGGCCTCGGTCCGCGACACCACCGGTCCCTCCCCCGCCAGGCGCGAGCCGAGGGACACCGCGAGGTCCCAATCGATCATCGGGGGGAGTTCAGCGGTCGGCTCGGGCATGGAAGGAAGCGTAGGCCGCCCACGAAGTGTGGCAATTGGGGGTGCGAAGTGTGGGCGTTGCGGACGGGGCGCCCGATCAATGACACTTCGCGGCCCCACGAGCCACACTTCGTGACCCCACGAGCCACACTTCGTGCGCTACTGGCCGCAGGCGCAGGCGCCCAGGCTGGCAGCCGCGTTGTCCAGCGCGGTCTGCGCCAGCGTCGCCTTGGGGCCCTTGATCCGGTCGGCCAGGAACGCGAACGCCATCAGGTTGCCGTCGCGGTCGACCGCGATGCCGGCAAGCGACGACACGTTGGACAGGGTGCCGGTCTTGGCGCGCACGCGCCCGCGCCCGGCCGCCGGGCCCTTGTCCATCCGGTGGGCGAGCGAGCCGGTGAAGCCGGCGACGGGCAGGGCCGCCAGCAACGGCCGCAGCTGGGGGTGGGCGTCCGCGGCTGCCAACCGCAGGACACCGAGGAGTACGGCGGGTTCGAGCCGGTTGTCGCGCGAGAGCCCGCTGCCGTCGTACAGGACGGAGTCACCGAAGGGGACGCCGTTCGCGGCAAGCACCCGCTCCACGCCGGCCTGCCCGGCCGCGAACGATCCGGCGCCCTGGTCGGCGATGCCGATCTGGCGCAACAGAACCTCGGCAGCTGCGTTGTCACTGACCTCGATGAGGCGCTGGACGATCTGCGCGACGGTCGGGCTGCTCACCGAGCTGACCGGGGTCGCCGCCGCCGGTGCGACCGCGTGGCCGGTGGGGCCTGCTGCCTTGACGCCGAACCGGACGAGCGCCTTGCGGAACACCTCCGCGGCGGTGGCCGACGGGTTCATCACCCGTCCCGAGCCGTTCGGGTCGCGGCCCTGGTCCACCCACAGCGCCGTGATCGGCGCAATGTCGTCGGGCACGTAGCCCGGCTCCCAGGTCGGGCTGATCGCCGGACCGGAGAACAGCGAGTCGTCGTAGGCGAACCGGACCGAGCGGATGCCGTCCGCCCGCAACGCCTGGGCAGTCGAGCGGGCGAGGGCCCGGATGCTGGCCCGCCTGGGCTCGAAGGTCGCCGAACCGCCCGTGGCCGACTTGGGCGCGCTCGACGCGAGGAACGGGTCACCACCGCCGACCAGGGTCAGCGTGGGCGTCGTACCGCTCGGGTCGAGAACGGTCCTGGTCGTGAAGACGTGATCCCCGCCGAGGAGGAACAGGGCAACCGCCGACGTGACGATCTTGGTCGTCGAGGCCGGGATCGCCGAGGTGGCGCCCTCGGACTTGCCGTACGCGATGGTCGTGCCATCGAGGGGGCCGACCGCGGCGAGCACGTGGCCGCCCAGGTCCTTGTCGTTGAGGTCCCCCAGCGCCCGCTTCAGCGCCGCAGGATCCAGTCGGCCCAGGCCGTTGGCGGGGTCGGCCACCGCTCCCGGGAGTACGACGTCCGGTACATCGACCTCGGGAGGGGGTGCCACCGCGGCCGGGTCGGCGGGCACGCCCGACTGCCCGTTGCGGAAGTCATCCCACTGCTGCTCGGCCCATCCGGTCTGCCAGGCGACCCCGCCGGCGGCAACGAGTGCGACCACGACGAACCCACCGAACGCCCTCTTCAGGCGTCCGGAACCCCGCTCCTCGTCGCTGCTCGCCACTTTTCCCTCTCCCCGACTGCACGTTCGGAGACATTGTGCGGGACAATGGCGCCGACAACGACGCGGGGCAGGCCTGAAGAACCAGCGGCCGCCCCCGCCGGACCCGACAACCGGGCCAGAAATTTGTGGAGGAAACCAGTGCTGGAATTCGACGTCCTCGTGGAAATCCCCAAGGGGAGCCGCAACAAGTACGAGGTCGACCACGAGTCGGGACGCATGCGTCTCGACCGGTTCCTCTTCACCTCGACCATGTACCCCGCCGACTACGGCTACATCGAGGACACCCTCGGCCAGGACGGCGACCCCCTCGACGCCCTCGTGCTGCTGCAGGAGCCGACGTTCCCGGGCATCCTGATCAAGTGTCGCGCGATCGGCATGTTCCGGATGACCGACGAGGCCGGCGGCGACGACAAGGTCCTGTGCGTCCCCGCGGGTGACCCGCGCATGGAGCACCTGCGCGACATCAACCACGTGGCGAACTTCGACCGCCTCGAGATCCAGCACTTCTTCGAGGTCTACAAGGACCTCGAGCCCGGCAAGTCCGTCGAAGGCGCCGACTGGGTCGGCCGCGTCGAGGCCGAGGCCGAGATCGCCGCCTCCTTCGAGCGCTTCAAGCTCGACCCGCACTGAGTTCCATGGGCCGAACGTGTCTTCGGCGATGATCCGGGCGAGCAAGCTCGCTGGACGACGCCTCTCGACACGCTGCCGGCCGGTGACAAACCCCAAGTCGACGGTGACAAACCCCAACTCGCGGGTGACAAACCCCAAGTCGCGCTAGTGGGGAGCAAGCAGTGAGGACAGCCCGGTTGCGATGGCGGCCGGGCTGTCGTCGTACTCCGGGGGCATCGAGACGAAGCTGACCGCGATCCGGGCGACGGTGCGCGCCAGTGTGCGGCGCCGGTCGGCGTCGACGGCGGGCCAGGAGGCCCGTACGGCGGCCTCGATCCGGGAGGCGACGTGGGTCAGCAGCGTGTGGGCGTCGGCGGTCACCAGCTGGACGAGGTCCGGGTGGGCGTCGCCGGCGCGTACGCGCTGGATGAGCGGGTCGGTCGCGGACACCTCGAGGTAGATCTGCAGCGCGGCCTCGAGGCCGGCGCGGGGGTCGTCGCGGTGCTCCTCGAGGGTGTCGGCGATCAGGTCGCACAGGGCATCGGCCAGGGCGATCGTGTAGGCCTGCGCCAGGCCGTAGCGCGATCCGAACGAGTTGTAGAGGGTCTGGCGGCTCACCCCGGCGTCGGTCGCGACGGCCTCGAGGGTGACGTCTCCCCACGGCTTGGCCAGGAGCAGGTCCCGCAACGCCGTGAAGATCGCCTCCCGCCGGGCGGCACTGGACCGCCTCACGAGCGCTTGACTCCCCGGAAGTAGGCGATCGCTCCGCTCTTCTCGAGTACGACGTCCGCGATCCCCTGTCCGGCGAGCCAGCCCCGGAGGTCGTTGCTCGTGCAGCCCGGCCCGAGCACGCTGGCGATCCGCCCGATCCGTCGCATCGGCTCGAAGCGCCACCCGGTGTCGTTGAGCAGGGCGCTGCCGGTGAGCACGCCGCCCGGCTTGAGCACGCGCGCCATCTCGACCACGGCGCGGGCCGGGTCCGGGAAGCAGTGCAGGCCGGTGAACGTGACGACCAGGTCGAACGAGGCGGTGTCGAACGGCAGGTCGCCCACGTCGGCGATCCTGGGCACGACCTGGTCGGCGACCCCGCGCGCCTCGGCCGCCCGCATCGTTCGGTCCAGCATGGCCTGCGCGATGTCGCCGGCGACGTACTCGACGCCCTGGCCGGGCTTGAGGCCACGCAAGGCCACGCCACCGCCGCAGGGGATGTCGAGGATCCGCTTGCCTGCGGGTTGTGCGCCGATCTCGGCGGCGGCCCTGTAGAGGCGGGTCAGGTCGCTGTTGATCCCGGCCCACCACAGGGCGCCACCGGCGCGCGGGTGCTCGACGGTCCAGTCGTAGAACGTCGCCCAGAGCGGGTCCTCGTCCCATTGCCCGACGCCGGGGATCCGGGAGACGGCCTTGCGGATCACGCTTCGCCTCCGATGAGCGCCGGTGCCCGCAGCAGCTCGGTCGGCACCGCGAACGCGTCGACCAGGTCGCCGGCGACCGGACGCACCCGACGGCACAGGTCCCCGATCTCGCGGGTGATCTGCTTGGAGCGCTGCGTGGTGAGGCGACCGTGCTCCATGAACCAGGCGGCGTCCTCCTCGATGCTGGACAGTGCGTACAGGTCGCAGAGCATGTTGAGGGCGAGCTTGTTGTCGCCGTCCGGAAGCGAATCGATCTTGTCGGCGAACGCTTCGAGGACCAGCCGCTCGACGTGCGCCCTGGCCGTGGAGATCACGTGGTCCTGGACCCGCGAGAAGACCTCGCCCGGGTTCATCCCGGACTCCACGCCCCGCTTGAGCCGCTTGGCAACTCCGCCGATCCGGTGCTCCTCGCGGAACCGGAACATGGCGAGGTGGTAGCTCGGGTCGAGCAGGCCGCTGTCGGTGTACCAGGTGTCGTCCCGGTCCGGGAGGGCATCGCGGATCTGCTGGAGCAGCTTGTGGACGCGCGTCTTCTCCAGCACCGTCTCGACGGCGAGGTTGGCCACGAACTTCACCATCCCGAGCTGGTCGAGGTCGGAGAAGTCGCTGGCGTAGTCGGTGAGCAGGCCCTTGCCGACCAGCTGCAGCAGGACGTGGTTGTCGCCCTCGAAGGTCATGAAGACGTCCGTGTCGGCCTTGAGGGCCGCGAACCGGTTGACGGACAGGTAGCCGGCGCCGCCACACGCCTCGCGGCACTCCTGGATGACGTCGGTGGCCAGCCAGGTCGACAGCGCCTTGGTGCCGGCAGCCCGCGACTCCAGCAGCCGACGGGACTCCTCGTCCGGCGTGATCCCCGAGAAGACGTCGTGCAGCCGGCTCGCGAGCACCTCCTGCGCGAAGTGCAGGGCGTAGGTCCGGGCCAGGCGCGGGAAGAGCCGGCGCTGGTGCAGTCCGTAGTCGAGCAGCAGCTGCTCGGCCTGCTCGCCGTCCTTGGCGTTCCCGGTCTCGAACTGTCGGCGCTGCAAGCCGTACCTCACCGCGATCGTCAGCGCCACCTTCGCCGTGCTGACGGCGGCCGAGCCGACCGAGACCCGGCCCTGGACGAGGGTCCCGAGCATCGTGAAGAAGCGGCGGCCCGCGCTCTCGATCTCGCTGACGTACGTGCCGTCCTCGGTCACGTCGGCGAACCTGTTGAGCAGCGCCTCCCGCGGGACGCGCACGCCGTCGAACCAGATCCGGCCGTTGTCGACGCCGTTGAGGCCCATCTTGTGGCCGTCGTCCTCGATCCGGATGCCGGGCAGGGTGTTGCCCGACTCGTCGCGGATCGGCACCACGAACGCGTGCACGCCGTGGCCCTCACCGTTGACCTCGAGCTGAGCGAACACCGCGGCCATCCGCGCATGCTTCGCGGCGTTGCCGATGTAGTCCTTGCCGGCCTCGGGGGTGCTGGTCGTGATCACGAACTCGCCCGCAGCGGCGTCGTACGTCGCCAGGGTGCCGAGCGCCTGCACGTTGCTGCCGTGGGCGGTCTCGGTCATGGCGAAGCAGCCGAACAGCTTGCCGGTGATGAGGTCGGAGATGTACGCGTCGTGGTGCCGCTTCGTGCCGAGCTGGAGGATCGCGCCACCGAACAAGCCGAACTGGACGCCGAACTTCACGAGCACCGACAGGTCGCCGTACGCGAGGGTGTCGAACGCGGCGATCGAGGCGCCGATGTCCTCCCCGCCGCCGTACTCCTTCGGGAAGCCCACCCCGGGGGCGCCGGTCGCGGCGATCTCGAGGACGACCTCGCGCACCCGCTCGCGGAACTCGTCGCGGGTCATCGTCTCGGCGTCCTCCAGGACCGAGGCGTACGACGGCAGCAACGCCCGCACCTGGGTGCGCATGTCGACGTACTTTCCATCGAGCACCCGGGTCAGCCCGGGAACATCGATGGTGAGTGCCGGGGGCTTGGTCGCGGTGGTCTCCTCAGCCATGGGCTGAACCTAACGGACCGGGCTCAGGGGCGCGCGAAGAAGTCGGGCGTGCGCCAGTAGTAGAGGGATTCCTGGGTGACGGGACGTCCGGTGCGCGGGGCGTGGATGATCTGGCCGTTCCCGACGTACAGGGCGACGTGGTAGATCGAGCCGGGGTCGTTGCCCTCACCCCAGAACACCAGGTCGCCGGGTCGGAGCTGGCCCTCGGAGATCGGCGTGGAGACGTCGTATTGGGCGACGGAGTAGTGCGGGAGGCTCTTGCCCCCGGCTGCCCAGGCCTCGGCGGTCAGGCCGGAGCAGTCCCACGCGTTCGGGCCGGAGGCGCCCCACCGGTACGGCTCGCCGAGCTGGGCGCGGGCGAACGCGATGGCGGCCTGCGCGCCGTTGCCGGGCTCCGGGGCCGGACCGGGGTCGGCCGGCTTCGGGTCGGCCGGGCCGGGGTCGGTCGGCTGCGGCGTGGGGGTGTTGCGGACCGGGGCCCGCCGGGCAACCCGCGCGGCCCGGCGTTCCTCCTCCAGCGCAGCCTGGCGACGGGCAGCCAGGGCGACGCTCACGCCCTCGAGCCGGGCGAGGGTGCGGACCAGCCGGGTCTTGCGGCGTTCGATGCGGGCCGTGGTCGCAGCCGCCGTACGGGCAGCGGCCTGGGCCTCGTCCCGGGCGACGAGGGCGTCGGCCGCCGTCTGGTCGGCCTTGTCCGATGCGGCTGTCGCCGTGGCGGACGCCTTCTTCGCGGCGTCGGCAGCGGAGACGAACTCGTTGCGCTGCTGGTCGAACATTGCCTGGACGTGGTCGATCGCCGCCGATCGCTCCACCAGCGACTCCATCCCGTCGGCGGAGACCAGGGCGCCGACCGCGGTGAGCTCCAGGCCCATCGCCTCGGCGGTGATCACGGCGTCGCGGTAGTCGGCCTTCTGGACGGCCATGGTCCGGTTGGCCTTCACCGACTCGGCCAGCGCGACCTGCTTCGCGGTCCGCGCCTGGTCAGCGGCCCACCGGGCGCCGTTCCACGCCTCAGCCGCCTTGGCAGCGCGGATGGACGCCGTCTCCAGGTCCGCGGCGGCCGCGGCGAGCTCGTCCTGGACGAGCTGCACCTTCGTCTTCGCCGTGGTGGCCTGGTCCCGTGCGGCGCGGATGTCGCTCACCGAGGGGGTGTCCGGGTCGGCTGGACCCGAGGGATCAGCCTGCGCCCCGGGGACGAAGACGGCCGCCGTCAGCACCAGCGCAAGAAGACCTGACCCGAGAGTTGGAGTGCGCACTCGCGTCACCGTAGTGCGATTTCGTCACATCCGAAACAAAAATCCCAACATTCTCAGGACTCACCGGCGTGTCGGCTTGACGAACTACGACGGTGTAACTCTCGGGCGGACCGTCAGTCGACGTCGACGGGCACCTTGGAGGTGGTCGTCGTCGGATGCGAATGCAGGCCCCTATCGAACTTCTGCCCGCTCGCGATCCCGCCCAGGTAGAAGGACACGACGGCGATCGCGATGCCCGCGATGTCGTCGGCGACGTAGTGCCAGCCGAAGTAGAGCGTGGCGACGACCGTCAGGCCGAAGTTCACCCAGAAGACCCACTTCAGGATCTTCGAGCGCAGCGTGTACTGGACCATGAGTGCGAACAACAGGGTGATCGCGCAGTGCAGGCTCGCGAAGCCGGCGATGGAGTTCACCGACCCGGTCGCGCCGCCGTACAGGACATTGCCCCTGGCTCTCACGATCCCGTTCATCAGGTCGGTGGTGCCGGTGTGCGCCAGGCCTCCGGTCCCGTAGTACTCCGCGGCGTAGGCGATGCCCGGGCCCAGCGTGGGGAGCAGGTAGTACGACAGGGTGCCGAGCGACCAGGCCAGGCACTGGGACGTCACGAACCAGTACCCGAAGGACATGTTCCGCGACCACACCAGCCAGGCCGTCACGCCGAGCGGCACCAGCGGCAGGAACATCAGGTAGATCGGGGACAGCACCTCGGCGGTGACCGTCTTGCCGAGGATCGCGTGCAGGACGTCGCTCGGGTCGTTGCCGAAGAAGATGACCCGGTCCATGATGTGCAGCTCGCGGTCGTAGGACAGCGCCCTCACCTCACCCGGCGCAGCGGCCGGGTCGGACCGCACGAACGGCAGGAACGACTTGAGGTTCCGGTAGCTGACGTAGGTCAGGTAGAAGCTGATGACACCGATCGCCACCAGGGTCGCGCGTTCCTTGGTCCAGTGGGTCTTCAGGCGGTGCCGCACGATCGGCATGACCCGGTTCGGACGGCCGCGGGCCTTCCAGAGGGTCAGCGGCAACAGGTCCAGCAGCAGCGCCCCGATGAGGAGCAACGGCAGGCGGATGTAGGACGGTCCGAGGAAGCTGCCCTCCGGGTCGAGCAGGCGGCGGTCGAGCTTGACCGCGGTGAAGACCGCCAGGCCCAGCATGAGCGCCGCCGTGCCGATGAGGAGGGTGTAGGCGCGGCGGTACACCGGGGCAGTCTAGGAGACCGCTCCTGACGGGGGTGGCAGCAGATCGCCGATGACGGCCAGGCCCCGCCGATCCACCCGTACGGCGGCCAGGTCCCCCGCGGCCGGCGTCCACCCCGGAGCCCCCAGTCCCGCCAGATCGCCGACCCCGTCGACCGTGACGACCAGCCGACTGCCGTCCGGCGTCAGCCGGAACTCCTGTACGACGGCCGGGGGACCGTCGTCGGGCCCGATCCGGACGGCGGAGCTCCGGACCGCCACGGCGGCACCGGGTGCCGCAGGTGCACCCGCCAGGCGCAACAGGGCTGCTGCGGCGTCGCCCTCCAGCACCCGGGAGTACCCGAGGAACAGGGCGGTGTCGCCGTCCACCGGTGCGCCCCACACTTCGGTCGTGGCGCCCTCCTGCACGATCCGGCCGTCGCGCATCACGGCCAGCCGGTCGGCCACTGCGAAGGCCTCGGCCTGGTCATGGGTGACCATCAGTGCGGTGGTTCCGGACGCGGTGAGGATCCGGCGCAGGTCGGTGGCCAGCCGGCCGCGCAGGCCGGCGTCGAGGGCACTGAGCGGCTCGTCGAGCAGCAGCAGGCGCGGTCGGGCCGCCAGCGAACGGGCCAGGGCGACACGCTGCCGCTCGCCTCCCGACAGCGTGCGGGGCAACCGGTCGCCGTACCCCTCCAGGCCGACGAGGGTGAGGAGCTCGTCGACCTCGGCCCGCACCTCGTGGCGCGGGAGACCGCGCAGGCGCTGGGCGTAGCCGACGTTGCGGGCCACGGTGAGGTGGTCGAAGAGCTGGCCGTCCTGGAACATCAGGGCGAAGCCACGGCGGTGGGTCGGGGTGTCGGCGAGGTCCTGGCCCTCCCACGCGATGGACCCGCCTGCGAGAGGTTCGAGGCCGGCGACCGCGCGCAGCAACGTCGACTTGCCGCAGCCCGACGGGCCGAGCACCGCCAGCACGTCGCCATCGGCGACGGAGAGGTCGACGGCGTCGACGGCACGGGTGCCGTCGAAGATGACGGTCACGCCCTTGAGGTCGAGCATCACCACGCCCCCGTTCCCGGCACACGCAGCCGCTCGACGACAAGGATGACGGCCGCGGTCACCGCGGCCAGGACGACCGAGGCTGCCATGGCGGTGCCGTAGTTGAGGGCACCGGGATGACTGAGCAGCCGGTAGATCGCCACCGGCAGCGTGGGCTCGGCCGGACGCACGATGAACGAGGTCGCGCCGAACTCCCCCAGCGACACCGCGAACGCGAAGCCCGCGGCGGCGAGCAGGGGACGCCACACCACGGCCAGGTCGACGGTGCGGATCGCCCGCAACGGCGACGCCCCGAGCGACGCCGCTGCCTGGCGCTGGCGGTCGTCGATGCCGGCCAGGACAGGGACGAGGGTGCGCACCACGAGCGGCAGGGCGACCAGCGCCTGGGCGATCGGCACCAGCAGCGGACTGGACCGCAGGTCCAGCGGCGGCTCGTCGAGGGCGATCAGGAATCCGAAGCCCAGGGTCACCGCGGACACCCCGAGCGGCAGCATGAAGAACCCGTCCAGGACCGTGCGCGCCCGGCGTCCGGCGCGCGTGCGGGTCCGCCGGGTCACCACGAACGCAACGATCAGGCCCAGGGACAGGGACATCCAGGTCGCGTCGACCGCGATCCGCAACGACGCGACCAGGGCGTCGGTGACCGACACCTGGAGCAGTCCGTCGCCCGATCCCTCGAGGGCGCGGTAGGAGTCGAGGGTCCAGGCACCGTCGCTCCGGAAGGACGCGACGACGAGCGTCAGGATCGGCAGCGACACCGCCAGCAAGGTCAGCACGGTGACCACGACCGCTGGAATGTCACGACCCTGCGGTCGCGCAGGGGCAGCCACGGATCGTCGTACCGTCGGGTCGGGGACGGCACGCAGGCGTTCCACCACGACCAGGAGCACGACGACCGCGACCATCTGCACCAGCGACAGGGCCGCCGCTGCGGGCAGGTCGAGCAGGTCGGCGGTGAGCAGGTAGATCTCGGTCTCGACCGAGGAGTACCGCACCCCGCCGAGCACCAGGACCACACCGAACGCGGTCGCGCAGAACAGGAACACGACGCTGGCGGCGGACACGATCGCCGGGCGCAGCGCCGGGAAGGTGACGGTGCGGAAGACCTGCCACGGCGCAGCGCCCAGTGCGGCCGCGGCCTCCCCCGGGCGCCGGTCGAGGCCCTCCCAGGCCACGCCGACCGTGCGGATCACGACCGCGACGTTGAAGAACACCAGGCCGATCAGGATCGCCACCGGGCTGCCGTCGAGGCCGAGGAAGCCGAGCGGACCGGACGACGAGATGAGCTCACGGACGGCGAGACCGACGACCACCGTCGGGAGCACGAACGGCACCAGCAGGGCCGCGCGCACCAGCCCGCGACCGCGGAACCGCAACCGGTGCAGGACGTACGCGCAAGGGACGCCGAGCAGCACCGCGGTCGCCGTCGCGACGGTGCTCGTCCAGACCGTGAACCAGAGCACCCGCCCCGTCCGGGGCCGCGTGAGCACGTCGACCACGGCTCCGGGATCGAAGCGGTCCTCGGGCCACAGGCCACGCTCGAGCATCGCGCCGACGGGCAGCACGAAGAAGACCGCGAAGACCGCCACCGGGACGGCAGCAAGGGCCGCGAACGCGACCTTCCTGCCCACCCCGGCGGCACCGCTCATCGCGAGATGATCTCGGTCCACTCCTCCAGCCAGGCCTTGCGCTCGCTGGCGATGTCGGCCGGAGCGACCTGCTCGGTGCCCTGGGGGCGCTTCGCGAACGTCGCCCACTCGGCGGGCAGCTCGACGCCGTCGGCGACCGGGAAGACATACATCGAGGGCGCGAGTGCGGCCTGCACCTCCGGGCTCAGGAGCCAATCGATGACCGCCTCGGCACCGGCCACGTTGGTCTCGTGGTCCTCGTCGCCCCGGAGGACGCCGGCGTACTCGACCTGCTCGAAGCAGTTGTCGAGGAGCGCACTGGTCGTCGACTTCGTGCCGGCCTTGTTCAGCGTGAAGGCAGGCGAGGAGTCGTAGGACACGACGATCGGGCGGTCGCCGCCGGAGAAGGTGAAGTCCGTGAAGTACGCGTCCGACCAACCCTTGACGACCTTGGCGCCGTTGGCGACCAGGTCCTCCCAGTAGGTGGGCCACTCGTCGCCGTACTCCTCGATGGTGGCGAGCAGGAAGGCCAGGCCGGGCGAGCTGGTGCTGGCGCCGGGGATCACGAACAGGTCCTTGTAGGCCGGCTCGGTCAGGTCCGCGAGGCTGGTCGGGGCAGGGATGCCCTGCTTCCTGAACCACGCGTCGTCGACGTTGACGCAGACGTTGCCGTTGTCGATCGGCGTCAGCGCATCGTCGTCGTCGCCCTCGAGCTCGAACTTCCCGGCGCCCGCAGGCAGCTTTGGCGCGTACGACGCGAAGACGCCCTCGTCGACCGCGCGCGTGGCGAAGGAGTTGTCGACACCGAACACGACGTCGCCGACCGGGTCGTCCTTGGTGAGGACGAGCTGGTTGGTGAGCGCACCGGCGTCCTCGAGCTTGCTGATCTCGAGGGTGTAGCCGGACTCCTTCTCGAACGCAGCGACGAGCTCGTCGGGCAGGGCGAAGGACTCGTGGGCAACCAGGGTGACGGTCTTGTCCGTGGCTTCGGGCTCGCCGTCGTTCTCACTGCTGACGAGGGAGCAACCGGAGGCCAGCAGGGCCACCGCCGCGATGCCGATGAGGTGGCCGTTGGAGTGGATGCGTGCACGCATGATGAAGATGACTCCCTTCGCCGGTCTTAACCGGAGCAGGTTCAGAGGGTCTGCGGCGGATCCGCACTCTCAGCACCCTTCGGTGCTCCCCTGTCGTACCCACAAAAGGTAACCGATCGACTGGTCCCGATCCGCGCCGGTCCGCCTAGGGTGACGCGGTGACATCGGTGATCGCGCGCGACGGTGCCCCTGCGCTCCGCACCCATCCGATCGCCGTGCTGTACACCGTCACGGCGTTCGCCGGAGCTGCCCTGCTGTTCCTCGTCGAGCCAATGGCTGCCCGCATGCTGCTCCCGTCGTACGGCGGCGCAGCCAGCGTGTGGGCGACGTGCACCCTGTTCTTCCAGGTCGTGCTGCTGCTCGGCTATGTGTTCGTCCACCTGACGTCGCGGCTGGGCCCGCGCGGGCAGCCGCTCACGCTCGCACCGCTGCTGCTGCTTCCCCTGCTCGTCCTGCCGCTCGCGCTGCCGTCCGACGCGACCCCGGAGTCGTCGCCGGTCTTCTGGCTGCTCCGCACGTTGCTGGTGATGATCGGCCTGCCGTTCGCCGTGCTCACGACGACCGGTCCGGTCCTCCAGCGGTGGTACTCGTGGCTCGACGTGCCGCGTGCCCGGGACCCGTACTTCCTCTACGCCGCCAGCAACGTCGGCAGCTTCGTGGGCCTGCTGGCCTATCCGTTCGCGGTCGAGCCGCACCTCAGCCTCGGCGACCAGCGGACGTTGTGGTCGTGGGCGTTCCTGGGGTTCCTCGTCCTGGTGGCGACGTGCGGCGTGGTCGCGTTCCAGGGGCATCGCACCGACGCGCCCGTCGAGCACTCCGAACGACCGGCGGTCCGCCGCATGCTGACGTGGCTGGCGCTCGCCTTCCTGCCGTCGTCGCTGATGCTGGGGGTGACCACCCACCTGACCACGGACGTGGCTCCGGTGCCGCTGTTGTGGGTCGTCCCGCTGGCGATCTACCTCGCCACCTTCGTCATCGCCTTCGCGGGGGCGGGGCGCAGGCGGCCCGGGACCGCGGCTGCCGTCGCCGTCGTGCTGGTGATCGCCACCCGGGCCCTGACCGCCGGCGAACGCGTGCTTCCGCTGCCCCTCACCGTGCTGACGCATCTCGCGATGCTCGGGGTGGTCGCCTACGTGGCGCACGCGCTGCTCGCGGCCGACCGGCCCGCGGCCGACCACCTCACCCTGTTCTTCGTCGTGGTGTCGGTGGGCGGCGCGCTCGGCGGCCTGTTCAACGGACTCCTGGCTCCGCTGGTCTTCGACCGGGTCATCGAGTACGCGCTGGTCCTTGCCGGCGTACCGCTCCTGTGGCTCGCCCTGGGGGCCACCCGCTGGATCGCGTTGACGATGACGGCCGTGCTCGCGGTCGGCGCCTTCGTCTCGCTCCCGCAGGGCGAGGTGCTCGCTCGCTCGCGGACGTTCTACGGCTCCTACGTCGTGGTGCAGACGCCCGACCTCGTGGAGATGCGCCACGGAACCACCGTGCACGGCTTCCAGTCCCGCAATCCCGGGGAACGCACGGAACCAACCAGCTACTACGCCCGCAACGGTCCGCTCGGCGACGTCTTCGACACAGTGGGCACGAACCTCGTCGACATCACGGCCGTCGGCCTCGGGACGGGCACCGTCGCCGCCTACGGCCTCCCGGGACAGACCATCCGGTTCATCGAGATCGACCCCGAGGTGGTCCGGATCGCGAACGACCGGCGCTACTTCACGTTCCTGGCCGACTCCGCTGCGGCCGTGGAGACCACGACCGGCGACGGACGCCTCCGCGTCGCCGAACTCGCGCCCGCCACGACCGACCTGCTGGTCCTCGACGCCTTCAGTTCGGACGCCATTCCCGTGCACCTGCTGACAGCCGAGGCCTTCGCCGAGTACGCGACCCGGATCCGGCCGGGCGGCTCCATCGCCGTCCACATCAGCAACCTGTACTTCGACCTCGCCCCGGTGATCGCGGGCGCCGCGGAGCGGTTGGGCTGGCACGCAGCCATCGGCAAGGGTGGCAGCAAGCCCCTCGGCGTCCGATCGGCCTGGATCGCCCTGAGCCCCGCAGGCGGCCTGGCGGACACCCTCGTCGCGAAGTCGAGCTGGACGACGCTGACCGGCACGGCCGAACAGGCGTGGAGCGACGACCACGCGTCGCTCCTCGCAGTGCTGCGCTGACCTCAGGTCGCGGTGTAGACGACCCCGTCGGCCTGGTCGGTCGCGGTGGCCTGTCCCCGCGCGACGAGCAGGTCGAGGTGCGCCTTGGTCTCCATCGCCGCCATCCCCTGGCTGAAGATGTCGAGGTCGTCGAAGGCGTGCTCGTGACGCGTCCAGCCCAGGTCGCGGGCGACCACGATCGAGGTGACGTCGCCGCGGGCGCGCAGCGAGGTCAGGCTCTGGTCGAGCCGGGTCTCATGGTGGGCAAGCAGCTCGTCGACGCGGGCGTACGACGACGGCGCGACCGGGCCGTGTGCCGGGAGGATGCGCAGGTCAGGGAGGGTGCGCACACGGGCCAGCGAGGACATGAACTGTCCCAGCGGCTGCTCGACCGCGGGCACCGTGAAACCGATCGACGGCGTGATCGTGGGAAGCACGTGGTCGCCGGCGAACAGGACGCCCTCGACCTTGTCGGCATAGACGTAGTGGCCGGGCGTGTGGCCGGGCGTGTGCACCGCGTCGATGGTCCGGCGACCCACCTCGAAGGAACGGTCCCCCTCCAGCCACAGGTCGGGGAAGGCCCAGTCGACGGCGTCCGGCAGGACGCCATCGTGGCCGGCCGCCCACAGCTCGGCGATCTCGGTGGCACCCGCGGTGCGGAGCACGCCGAGGAACGGGCTCTCGCCGAGCTCGTCCTCTGCGGCACGGTGCAACAGCTCGAGCGCCGGCTTCTCGTCGATGCCGAGCACCACCTCGGCGCCGAACTCCTGGCCCAGGACCGTGGCCATCGTGAAGTGGTCACGGTGCACGTGGGTCACCAGGAAGCGCTTGATGTCCCCGAAGCCCGAGCCGATCGAGCGCAGGCTCTTGTCGAGCAGCTCGCGCGCCACCGGGATCGACCAGCCGCCGTCGATCAGGGTCAGCCCGTCGTCGGACTGGACGACGTACACGTTGATCGCCTTGAGACCGTCCATCGGGAGGGGCAGCGGGATCCGGTAGATCCCGTCGGCGACCTGCCAGGCACCCTCGTCCGCCCAGTAGCGGCCGGAGTCCGGCGAGAACGCGTGGCCGGTTGCAATGCCTCCCGTGGTCATGGGACCACCTTAGGAAGGGGTCTCTGAAGGTCGTCCGGTGGGGACCAGATCGGGGAGGTTCAGGTCGAGGTTGGGCTCCTGGATTCCGCCGTCCACCTCGAGCAGCTTGCCGGTGACGAACTGGCCCGCACGCGAGGAGAGATAGAGCACCGCAGCGGCGATGTCCTCCGCCTCGCCGATCCGGCCGAGGGGAGTGGCCTCCTCCATCTGCTGCTTCATCGCGGGGACGCCCGCAACGAACTCCAGGGCGCTGGTCATCACCGAGCCGACGTACACACCGTTGACGCGGATGTTCGGGGACAGGTCGGTTGCCGCGAGCCGGGTCCAGTGCGCGAGCGCCGCCTTGGCGACGCCGTACGCGAGGTAGCCGCGGGCCGCCGTACGGCCCATCATCGAGCTGATCGAGGTGATCGACTTCTGCCGTCCGTCGCCGGCCGAGGCCAGCATCAGCGGGACGGCAGCGCGGCTCAGCGCGTGCGCCGTGGCGACGTTGAAGTGGAAGGACTCCTCCAGGTAGGCCACGTCGGTGTCGAGGAAGGCGTTCGGGATCGTGCCACCGACGTTGTTGACGACGATGTCGAGGCGACCGAAGGCGTCGTACGCCGCCTGGGCGAGACCGGCGACCTCGTCGGTGTGCGCCAGGTTCGCGGGTACGACGACCGCCCGGCGCCCGACGGACTCGATCCGTGCCGCGACGTCCTTGAGCTGACCCTCGGTGCGCGACGAGATCAGGACGTCGGCACCGGCCTCGGCGAGCGCGACGGCCGTGGCGGCACCGATACCGCGACCGGCGCCGGTGACGACAGCGACGTGGTCAGTGATGGTGAACCTGTCGAGGATGCTCATGATGCTCCGTTGGTCGGGGTCGTCGTGACCAGGCCGCGGCCGGTGACCAGCGGGAGGTCGAGCGCGGTGAGCAGACCGGGCCGGGCCGCGACGACGGCCGGGACGGCGTTGATCAGGCGCTGGGCGGTGACGATCATCCCCGAGACGTTGTGGTCACCGTGCTCGCCGTGGTGGGTGAACTCGACCTTCATGCACGGCTCGCCCGTGATCTCGATCCGGTAGCAGCCGTCGCCCTCGTTCGGCGTCGGCCAGTCCGGCTCGGCCTCGGCGTCGGTGCGCGTGACGTGCTCGAGGGTGATCCGCGGGACGCCGTCGACGGTGCCGATCACCCGGAACAGCACCGAGCCCATGGCGCCCTCCTCGACATCGACCGAGTGGGTCTTGACCGTGCGCGGGGCGGGTCGGCGCGTGACCTCCTCGACGAGCGGCTCGTCGAGGGTGACCCCGAGGCCGGCGGCGATGACGCGCACGACCGGGCCCCACGCCGTACTCAGGATGCCGGACTCCCAGAGCATCGGGCGGGTGTCCATCGGTTGGCCGAAGCCGAAGATGTCCTTCATGACGACGGGCTGGTAGTAGGTGGAGTAGTCCGCGATCTCGCTGACCTTGATGTGGTCGATCCGCTGGCTGAGGCTGGTCATCACCAGCGGCAGGACGTCGTTGGCGAAGCCGGGGTCGATCCCGTTGACGTGCAGGCTGGCGTTGCCCTGACGACCGGCCTCGTCGATCCCGTCAATCATCTCCGCGGGCAGCGTGCCGTCGCGGTGCAGCAGGATGACCGGCCCGGAGGACACGACGTTGACCCCGTCGCGGATGAACCCGGTCAGGTCCTCGATCGACTCGAAGAGCCGGTCGTCGGTCATCGCGCCGTGCACGATGCAGTCGGGACGGAGTGCGATCAGCTCGTCGCGATCGGTGGTCGCCTTGATGCCCAGCTCGCGATCGAGGCCGGCCAGCTCCCCGGCGTCCTTGCCGTGCTTGTCGGCCGTGGACGTCCAGACGCCGACGAGCTCGAGGTCGGGATGGGCGTCGACGCCGGCGATGGCGTGGCGACCGATCGTGCCGGTGGACCAGACGACGACACGCAGTGGCTTCTCGGGGATGGCTTGCGACATGCGAGCCAATGTAGAACAGGTTCTAGTCTTGCGGAAGGGTTTGTGGGTCTCGAGCCCGCTACCGCAGGGCGGCGACGGGAATCACCTCACCCGGACCCCACTCGGGACAACGCGTCCCGGAGTAGATCGTGGGCATGCACCGGTTGCAGTGGATGCAGATCCCGCCGCCCACGGCCCCGGACGCGAGCCGGTTCACCAGGTCGGGTTCGCGCAGCAGCGCGCGCCCCATCACGACGAACTCGAAGCCGTCGGCCATGGCCTGCTGCATCGTCTCGAGGCGGTTGATGCCACCGAGCAGCATCAGCGGCGTCGACACGGCGGCCCGGAACTCCAGCGCCTTGGCGCGGAAGTACGCCTCCTCGAACTCGTACTCCTTGAGGAAGCTGCGGCCCGCAGGGGTGCGCATCCCCCACTTCACGAGCGGCGGCATCGTGGCGGCGAACTCGTTCACCGGAGCCCCGCCTCGGAACAGGTACATCGGGTTCATCAGCGACGACCCGCCCGACAGCTGGAGCGCGTCCAGGTGGCCGTCGGCCTCCAGCAGCTGCGCGAACTCGATGCCGGCCTCGGTCGTCACACCGCCGGGGAAGCCGTCGGAGACCGAGATCTTCGCGGTCACCGCGACCGCGTCCCCCACTTCCTCGCGTACGACGCGAGCGACCTGCCGGGCGAGGCGGGCTCGCCGCTCAAGTGGCCCGCCCCACCGGTCCCGGCGGCGGTTGAGCGCGGGCGCCAGGAACGACGAGATCAGGTAGGAGTGCGCCATGTGCAGCTCGAGCACGTCGAACCCGGCCGTGACGAGGGTGCGCGCCGCATCGACGTACGCACGGGTCACCCGGGTCAGGTCCTTCTCGCTCGCCGAGCGGATCATCTGCATCGACAGCGGGCTGGGCATCCGGCTCGCCGCGATCGCGGGCACGCCGTTGGAGCGGCCGTTCGCGACCGGTCCTGCGTGGCCGACCTGCGCGGAGATCTTCGCCCCGGTCGCATGGATGGCGTCGGTCAACCGGTTCAGGCCGGACAACGTCCGCTCCCCCACGACGATCTGCTCGCGGTGGGTCCGGCCGTCGGGCGCGACGGCGAGGTAGGCGACCGTCGTCAGGCCGACGCCGCCCTCGGCCGGCGCCCGGTGATAGGCGATCAGCGCGTCGGTGACCTCACCGTCCGGCGTGCGCCCCTCGAAGGTGGCGGCCTTGACGGTGCGGTTGCGCAGGCGCACAGGACCGAGGTCGACAGGGCTGAACACGTCGGGAGCTGACACCCCCGAAGCCTAACCCCGTCAGTGGAACACGTTCTAGTTTTTCCGTCAGGCAGGTCAGCCCTGGTTGAACTGCGCCGCCCGCTTGCCCACGAACGCCGCGACACCCTCGATGCCGTCGGGCGAACCGGCCTGGTTGCGGATCGAGAGCGTCTCCTTGCGCAGGGCCAGCTCGGGAGCGGGGACGGCGACGTCGCGCAGCAGCCGCTTGGCGGCGCCGTTGGCCGAGGCCGAGCTCGCGGCAAGGACACCGACGACCTGTTCGACGGTGTCGGCCAGCTCGGCGGCGGGGACCAGTCGCGCGACCAGCCCGGCGTCGTACGCCTCCTGAGCGGTGAGCAGGTCACCGAGGATCGCCAGGCGCAGGGTGCGGTGCAGGCCGAGGGTGTTGACGAGCAGCGAGCTGCCGCCGTCGGGCGAGAGGCCGACCTTCGTGTAGGCGAGGCTGAACTTCACGTTGTCGGCGGCGATCACGACGTCACCGACGGCCGCGAGCGGGAAGCCGGCACCGGCGGCAGTGCCCTGCACCACCGTCACCACGATCGCCTCGGAACGGACCAGCTCGCCGATCGTGCGGTGCAGGGCCTCGGCGAGGTCGTCGATGAAGTCGGCAGGGCTCTCGGCGGACTCGAAGGCCGCCAGGTCGCCACCGACCGAGAAGAAGCGGCCCTCGGCGGCCAGCACGATGACCCGGGCGCCGTCGCGACCCGCACTGCGGACCGCGTCGAACAGCTGGGCCACCGACGCGGGGTGGATCGGGTTGCCCCGGTCCCCGTCGACGAGGGTGATCCGGGCAACCCCGGCGTCGTGGGCGTAGCTGACGTACGAATCGGGCGTCTCGGTCACGGGTTCATGATGCCGGAACCGCTACGCGGCACAGTCCCCGGTGTCCTTCTCGGACTCCTCGGCCTCGCCGGCCCGGGCACTCGCCGAGACCTGCTCAGCCGTCAGGGCATAGCCGGTCTCCGGGTCGGTGACCGACGCGGCGAACACCACGCCGGCGACATCCCCCTCGGGCGTGACGATCGGCCCGCCGGAGTTGCCGGGACGCACCAGGCCGCGCAGCGAGAAGACCTCGCGTACGACGGTGCCGGAGCCATAGATGTCAGGGGACCGGAGGTTCTGCATGGACCGGATCCGACCGGTCTGGACATCGAACGGCCCGTCCTGCGGGTAGCCGACGATGGCCACCGGGTCCTCGGCCACCGAGGTCGTGTCGAAGTCCAGCACCTTCGCGCCACCGGTGTCGACGGCCAGCACCGCGATGTCGAGCTCCTTGTCGTAGAGCACCACCCGCGCCAGCTCGGTGCCGCCGTTGATGTTCACCTCGGGGTCGTCGACGCCCGCCACGACGTGGGCGTTGGTCATCACGCGATCCTCGGCGTAGACGAAGCCGGTGCCTTCGACACCACGGCCGCACTGGTTGGCGCCCCTGATCTTCACGACGCTCTCGCGGGTGGCCTTGACCTTGGCGCTGCCGGGGAGGTTCGACGGGCCGGGAGCCACCTCGATGATCTGCTCCGGGGCGAAAGGTTCGAGGTAGCGCGGGAAGAACCCGGTGCCGACGACGTTGTTGAACGCCTGCAGCACGTTGGGAGCTGCGTCCGGCAGCGCCTCGTTGACCTTCGACAGGACGGTCGAGCTGCGCACCATCGAGGTCACGGAGCCGATCCGGGTGCCGGAGATCGCGACGCCGAGCGCCCAGGCGACCAGCAGCACGGCCAGCGCCGACAGCAGCGCGCCACCGATGGCGTCGACCGCCCGGGCCGGCTGCCAGGTGATGCGTTCGCGGACCCGCGCGCCGGCGTACTGCATCAGGGCCTGGCCGAGGGACGCACACAGGATCACGATGAAGAGCGCACCGAGGGAGACGGCCAGCGACGGGTCGAGGCTCTCCAGCACGACCGGCGCGAGCAGGATGCCGCCGAGTCCGCCCAGCAGCAGGCCGACCGTGGCGAAGGCGCCGGTGACGAAGCCCTGCCAGTACCCGGACAGGGCATAGGCGAGGACGAGCAGGACGAGGAGCCAGTCGAGGAGGTTCACGCGATCACTCGTCCGGTTCGAGGAGGTCCATGCCGTCGTCACCCACCCGGTCGTCGTCGCCCGTCCCGGACGTCCGGCGGACGTACTCGGCGAGCATGTACTCGGGGAGATCATGCACTGGCGGGTCGTCCACCGGGGGGAGCCACCCAAGGAACGAGAAGAACCGGGTCAGGATCCCGCCCGTGAAGCCCCACAGGATGACGTCCTTGTCGTCGCCGATCAGGAATCCGGGACCATTCCAGCCGCCGGGGTGGCGCACCGAGATCCGGTGCTCGGGATCGACGAGCTCGCGCAGGCCCACCCGGTGGATCTGGTGGACCTCGTCGGGCGAGGCGACCCGGATCGGGCCGGGGTCGCGCCACCAGCCCAGCACCGGGGTGACCGCGAAGTTCGACGGCGGGAGCCACAGCTCCGGCAGGGCGCCGAAGATCTCGACACCTCCGGGGTCGACACCGATCTCCTCCCACGCCTCCCGCAGCGCCGCCTCGACCGCGGTCTCGCCGGGATCGATCTTGCCGCCCGGGAAGGACACCTGCCCGGGGTGCGAGCGCATGTGATGCGCACGCTCGGTGAGGAGCACGTCGCCGCCGGCATCGCTCTCGCCGAACAGCATCAGCACCGCGCCGCGGCGCGGGTTGCCGCCAGCGGGCGGGAGGAACTGGGTGAGCTCGATGCCCTCGATGTTGCGCGACCCCTCGGCCAGCGGCCGCAACCAGTCGGGCAGGTCCTCGGGGATCTCGTCCGGGATGCGGTCGACCATCCGGGCCCGGACGTCGTCGGGCATCGGCGTGCTCATCGGGCCCCTTCCTGTGCAGTGTCGGCTGGTGCCTTCGCGGTGACGTCGATCCCGACGTGCTGGTCGACCAGTGCGATCAGCTCGTCGAGCGAGTCCACGCCACCAGCAGACTGCTGGATCTCGCCGCCGGCGTCCACGAACACGAACTGCGGAAGCCCCTGGACGACGAGGTTCGTCTCCTGGAGGTCACCGCACGCGTCGGCGAGCGAGGGGTAGGTGACCCCGCTCTGGCGCGCGAGGTCGATCGCCGCACCGGGGTAGGTCTCGAGGTAGTCGACGCCGAGGACCATCACCTGGTCGCCGTACTTCTCGTGGAACTCCTGCAGCACCGGGAGCTCCTTGCGGCACGGGCCGCAGTTGGACGCCCAGAAGTTGATGAGTGCCGGCCCGCGCACCTCGGCGAGCGAGCGTGAGGTCGTGCCGCCGAGGCAGTCCAGCGCGAGGTCGGGCAGGGCGGCGGCGGGTGCGGTCGAGTCGACCGGGAAGCCACAGTCGGCGATGCCGGCCGCCTCCCGGTCCTCGACCAGGTCGGGCGAGTCGACGTCCACCTTGCAGGCCAGCGACGGGGCGACACTGTCGCAGCCGGTGAGCAGCACGCCGGCGGCCACGAGCGCGACCAGGGGTCTCGTGACGGTCGCAGAGCGACCTCCTCGACCAACGGCGTTCAATTGGGGCCCTCGGTGCGCAGCAGCTTGTCGGCCTCGCCCGGGTCCGTCGGACCTTCGCCGTACGACGGGCACCAGCGCGCCACCGGACAGGCTCCGCACGCGGGCTTCTTCGCGTGGCAGCACCGCCGGCCGTGCCAGATCAGGTGGTGCGACAGCATCGTCCAGTCGCGCTTCTCGAAGAGGGCACCGACGGCGTGCTCCACCTTCACGGGGTCGGTCTCCTCGGTGAAGCCGAGGCGCCGCGAGAGCCGGCCGAAGTGGGTGTCGACGGTGATGCCGGGGACGTCGAACGCGTTGCCGAGCACGACGTTGGCGGTCTTGCGGCCCACACCCGGCAGCGTCACGAGGTCCTCGAGGCGCCCGGGCACCTGGCCGTCGTACCGCTCCATGAGGGCGGCGCTGAGCTTCAACAGGGACTCCGTCTTGGCACGGAAGAAGCCGAGCGGTCCGACGATCTGCTCGAGGTGGTCGCGGTCGGCGGCCGCCATCGACGCGGGATCGGGGTAGGCAGCGAACAGGATGGGCCGCACCAGGTTGACCCGCTTGTCCGTGGTCTGCGCGGACAGCACGGTCACCACGAGGCACTCGAAGGCGTTGTCGAAGTCGAGCTCGGCCTTGGCGTCGGGGTAGGTCTCGGCGAGCACCCGATCGATCTTGCGGGCCCGCCGGACCCGCTGGGTGGGAGTTTCTTCCTTGATCGCAATCGCCCGCTTGTTCTCCCGCACGGCACCAGCCTACGGGCGCCCGCCGACAGCGCCGGCCGGGACAACGCGTCGAAACCGCCGCCCGCTGACTAGGTGTGAGTTCGACCACTGGCTAGGATGCCGTGCGAGCGTGTTGATGGGTCGTATCCGTCCCTGGGGGGCGGGCCTTCGATGCGTAGTCACCTTGGAGGAAAAGCGTGGACAACGACGTACTCCGTCAGGCGCCACTGTTCAGCGCACTCGACGACGAGGCCATGGCCGCCCTGCGCACGTCGCTGGCGACCACGCGACTGCGCCGCGGCGAGGTGCTGTTCCACGAAGGCGACACTGGCGACAAGCTGTACGTCGTCCTCGAGGGCAAGGTGAAGCTCGGTCGCACGTCCTCGGACGGCCGCGAGAACCTGCTCGCCATCATGGGCCCCGGCCAGATGTTCGGCGAGCTCTCCCTGTTCGACCCGGGCCCGCGCTCCGCCACCGTCACCGCGGTCACCGACGCCGACTTCGCCTCGCTGTCCCACGACGACCTGCTGCGCTGGCTCGAGGGCCGCCCGGTCGTCGCCCGCGGCCTCCTCACCCAGCTCGCCGGCCGGCTCCGCAAGGCCAACGACGTCGTCGCCGACCTCGTGTTCTCCGACGTCCCCGGCCGCGTCGCCAAGGCGCTGCTCGACCTCGCCGACCGGTTCGGCCGCACCGCCGACGACGGCGTCCACGTGCACCACGACCTCACCCAGGAAGAGTTGGCCCAGCTGGTCGGCGCCTCCCGCGAGACGGTCAACAAGGCGCTCGCCGACTTCGCCTCGCGCGGCTGGCTGCGCCTGGAGCCCCGCTCGGTCGTCATCCTCGACGTCGAGCGCATGGGTCGCCGCGCCCGCTGAACATCGGTGGTGGCGCCGCGTTGATCGCGCGGCGCCTCAGTACCCGTTGAGGATCTTCCGGGTCGCCTCGTCGGCCGGGTAGAACGCCTCGATCGCCAGCTCCGACAGGGTCACCTCGCGCGGCGTCCCGAACACGGTCGTGGTGGAGATGAACGACAGCACGGTGTCCTCGGACACCCGCAGCTGCAGGGGTACGACGAGCGCGGAGGAGTCGATCGGCTCGACCCCGTCGCCGGTGACCTCGGCAGCGAGCTCCCCGATGAACGGGTCGCCCGTGGCGTCGTACTCATGGCGGAGGCGCTCGGCGAGGTGGGCGCGCCACTCCTCGAAATTCACGACGCGGGGCCCAAGGCCGCGGGGGTGGAGCGAGAGCCGGATGACGTTGATCGGCGGCTCCAGCAGGTCCGGGTCGATGCCGTCCATCAGCGAGTAGGCCGCGTCGTTGGCGCTGACCAGCTCCCAACGACGGTCCACGACGAGCGCCGGGTAGGGGTGGTGCGCGGCGAGGATCGCCTCGAGCGCGGCGTTGGCCTCGGCCATCGGCGGATCGGTCAGCTGGTGCTCCGGGTGCGCGGGGGCGTGGCCGGCCGCGAGCAGCAGCTCGTTCTGTTCCCGCAACGGGACCTCCAGGTAGTCGCACAGGCGCAGCACCATCGAGCTCGTCGGCCGGGACCGGCCGGTCTCGATGTAGCTGAGGTGCCGGGTCGAGACGTCGGCCCGGCTGGCGAGCTCGAGCTGGGACAGGTGCCGTCGCTGCCGCCAGCCGCGGATCAGCTCTCCTGCAGGTGCGTTCACGTCGCCCAACCTAGCCAGCGCGCCGCAGCAGGGACATGACGTCGGAGGTCATCGACCGGGGACCGGTGGCCGCGATGGGATGCGGACATCCCACCGTCGTGAATGGAGAACACCATGAGCAGCTCCGTGAACCCCCGCGCCTACGCCATCGCCTACCTCCGCGAGGTCGACTTCGGGGACGCGATCGTCGAGTACATCGAGAAGATCGACGCCACCCTCGCGCCGTCCGGCGGCCGTTTCCTGGTCCACGGCGGCGAGCTGACGCCGGCCGAGGGCACCTGGGACGGCGACATCGTGATCATCGAATTCCCCGACCAGGCAGCGGCCAGGGACTGGTACCTGTCGGCCGACTACCAGGCGATCCTGCCGCTGCGAACCGAGCACTCGCAGTCCATCGCGGCGCTGGTCGAGGGCGTTCCGAGCGGATACCGCGCGGTCGACAAGCTCAGTGTTCTGCTGGGCGGCACCGGCGCCTGACCGCAGCCACGGCGCCGTTAGCCTTGCTGGGTGAACCTCCCCGCTGCGACCACCGCACGGGGGGCGTACCCCATCTGGGCCGTCGGGCTGCTCGTCTACCTGCTGGCGGTGTTCCACCGCTCCTCGCTCGCCGTCGCCGGCCTCGCCGCGACCGAACGCTTCGACATCGGCGCCTCGCAGCTCGCGACCTTCACGATGCTGCAGCTGCTCGTCTACGCGGCCATGCAGATCCCTGTCGGCCTGCTGGTCGACCGCTTCGGGCCGCGCCGGGTGCTGCTGACCGGTGCTGTGGTGCTGATCGTGGCGCAGGCCGGCTTCGCCTTCGCCGACACGTACGCACTTGCGTTGCTCGCCCGACTCTTCGTGGGCATCGGCGATGCGATGACCTTCATCTGCGTGCTGCGCCTGGTCACCACGTGGTTCGCTCCGCGGCGGATCCCGTTGATGACCCAGCTGACCGGCGTCCTGGGTCAGCTCGGCGCGATCCTCGCCGCCGTACCCATGACGTGGGCGCTGGGGAACCTGGGCTGGACGCGCTCGTACCTGCTCGCCGCGTCGCTCGGCATCGTCCTGGTCATCGCGTTGCTCTTCATCGTCCACGACGCACCGACCTCGCGATCGATGCGCGGTCCGGCGCTGTCGTGGACCCAGATCCGCACCAGCCTGGGGGCGTCGTGGGCGCAGCCCGGCACCCGTCTGGGCTTCTGGATGCACTTCTCGACCCAGTTCAGCGCGACCACGCTCGGCCTGTTGTGGGGCTACCCGTTCCTCGTCCAGGGCGAGGGCCGCTCCGACCACGTGGCCGGACTGTTGCTCACCCTGATGGTCATCGCGGTCATGGCGACCGGTCCGGTCCTCGGCTGGGCGATCACCCACCACCCGTGGCACCGCTCCACGATCGTGATCGCGATCGTGGCGTCGATCGTCGTCGTCTGGACCGCGGTCCTGTCCTGGCCCGGGCCGGCCCCGCTGGCACTCCTCGTGCTGCTGGTGATCGTGGCCGGCGTCGGCGGACCGGCGTCGATGATCGGCTTCGACCTCGGCCGTACGTCGAATCCGGCCGACCGCCTTGCCAGCGCGACCGGGATCATCAACCAGGCCGGCTTCCTCGCAAGCCTGCTGCTCGTCGTCGGCATCGGCGTGGTCCTCGACTGGCGCACGCCCGGGTCGAGCACCGACTACACGCCCGACGCGTTCCGGGCGGCGATGTCGTGCCAGTACCTGCTCTGGGGCGTCGGCCTCGTGCAGATCTGGCGCTACCGGGTGAAGGCGCGGGCCAAGATCATGGCCGAGGAGCCCGAGGCGTACGGCCGGGTTCCGAACGTTCTGGGCTGAGCCTGAGTCGATTGCAGGAAACCTATAAGTTCTTATAGGATTATCGCAATCAGAGACGGTCAGGAAGGTCGCCATGTCCGGTGTCCGCGTCAGCGTGGTCGAAGCCGCCGAGATGCTCGGCGTCCATCCGCAACGCGTCCATCAGCGCATCCGGGAAGGGTCCCTGCCCGCGGAGAAGGTCGGCCATCAATGGGTCGTCGAGGTCAACGACGTACGTCGGATCAAGCATCACCGTGGGCCGGGGCGGCCGCTGTCGACCAAGTCCGCGTGGGACCTGCTCGCCGTTGCCGCCAGCGATCAGGCCGCGGCGGAGCTCAGCCCGCCCGCCCGATCGCGTGCTCGGTCGCGGCTGAGACGTCTGCTCGAGCAGGCGTCCTCCGAGGACATCGACGATGCCGCAGCACAGGTCGTCCACGCCTTGCGCAATCGAGGTGTGCGGGCGCTGTTCGAAGCCTCGTCCCGCGACCTGCCCGACGTCCGTGACGACGAGCGCGTCCACCTTTCCGGTGTCTCGCTCGCAGCGGCGAACATGTCTGCCGCCGGCGTCGCCGAAGGATACGTGGCTGCCGACGACCTCGACGACCTCGTCGCGGACTACCTGCTGTCCCCTGCTCGTGACTCTCGAGCCAACGTCATCCTCCACGTCGTGGACTCCGACGAGGCAATCCCGGTCGCGCTGGGTGACCTCGATGAGGTGGCGTGCTCTCCGCTCGCGCTCGCGGCGGACCTGGCCGAGCACGACGGCGTCCGCGAGAAGATCGAAGCCATCCGTGTGATCGCCGACCTGCGTGCCGCGATCGTTGCACGGGAAGCCCACATCAGCGGAGCGGATCATGGCTGAGCCCGTCGAACTGCCTGCGATGAACGAGCCACAGAAGCAGTCGTGGCACGCCCTCATGGACCTCTACAACCGCATCAGCACCGACTGGACCCTCATCGGCGGACAACTGGTTCACCTGCATTGCGCCGAACGAGGCGCCACACCGACCCGCCCGACCAATGACGTCGACACCGTCGTCAACGTCCGTGCCTCCACCACCATGCTGGAATCGTTCACCGGTGCGCTGAAGGACATGGGGTTCACACCGGACACTTCGGGCGATGGCATCCAGCACCGCTGGCGGCGCGACCGGGCCCAGATCGACGTCCTCATCCCGGAAGGCATCGGCCAACGCGCGGCGGCTCGACTCGGCGCAGGTGGAGCCCCGACCATCTCCGCGCCCGGCACCACCCAGGCTCTCAACCGGAGCGAGCCCGTGCTCGTAACGGCCGACGGCCGAACCGGCACCGTCCTCCGCCCGAGTCTCGTGGGAGCCCTCGTCGGCAAGGCCGCAGCGCGAACCGAGATCGCCGCCGACCGTGCCAGCACACGGCACTGCACCGACTTCGTTGTTCTGGCCAGTCTTGTCTCGGCCCGTGACTTCCGGGAAGCCGCGTTGGTGAACAAGGACCGCACGCGACTGCGAAAGATGCTCACCTACTGCCGAAAGGACGACTCCGCAATGTCAGTGGAGAACGCCACCGAGGCTCTCGACCGACTCGAGCGTGCGGCGAAGCTGAACGACTGAGCCGTTCACCGGCCCGCGAGGTACGACAGCTGCGCGCGCACCGACCACTCGGCCGCCACCCACAAGGACTCGTCCACGTCGGCGTACACGACCTCGACGACCTTCCGCGGCAGGTCGGGGTCCTCGGCGACGTCGGGCGGCAGTTGGGCCGGGCTCAGCCCCAACCGCCCGAGGGCGGCCTCGACCTGGGCGAGGCGTTCGCGGCGGTGCACCACGTAGTGGTCGAGCACGGCGGCCGCGTCCGGCAGGACCGGACCGTGGGCCGGCCACAGCGACTGCGCCCGGCCGTCCGTGACGAGCGCACGCATCTTCGCGATGGAGTCGAAGTAGGAGCCGAGGTCGCCGTCCGGGTGGACGATCACGGTGGTGCCGCGGCCGAGCACCATGTCGCCGGTCAGCAGCGCGCCATCGGCCTCGACCAGCAACGACACCGAGTCGCTCGTGTGGCCGGGCGTCGTCAACACCTCGACCTGCAACCCGGCGACCGACAGCACCTCACCGTCCACGATCGGCTCCGAACGCCAGCACTGGTCGGGGTCCAGGCCACGCACGCCGCAGCCCATCCGCTCCGCGAACGAGCGGGCCGCCTCGGTGTGGTCGAGGTGGTGGTGCGTCACCACGACGGCCTCCACCTGCCCGGCGACGGCAGCGACCGCGTCGAGGTGGTCGTCGTGCAACGGCCCCGGGTCGACCACGATCGAGCGGTCGGCGCCGGGTTCGCGCAGGATCCAGGTGTTGGTCCCGTCGAGCGTCATGATCCCGGGGTTGGGCGCGAGCACGCAGCGCCCGCGGGCGCCGTACTCGCCGCCCTCCCAGGGCACGAACACTTCGGTCACGACCTCAGGACCTCCGGGCCGCCACCAGCGGCCGCAGGTCGTCGGGCATCGACAGGGTGAAGCCGTCACCCAGCGGCTCGACCTCCGGCATGAACATCTCGACCGTGCGGCCCACGCTCGCCGCCATCACCTCGTCGAGATCGGCGTGGGTGCCGATCTCCAGGCAGGTGAGGTACGTCGGCGGGAGCATCGCGAGCTCGCCGCGATCGGCCTGGTCGGCAGCCTCGGCGGCCGGCAGCCACACGACCTCCGACGACTCGGTGGAGACGTCGCGGGTGCGCTGGCCCTCGGGCAGCCGGGCCGCGAAGAAGTAGGTCCGGTAGCGCTTGGGTTCGAAGATCGGCGTGAGCCAGCCGGTCCAGACGCCGAGCAGGTCGGTTCGCAGCACCAGCCCGCGGCGGGTCAGGAAGTCGGTCATCGACTCGGCGCGCGACTCGAGCGCCACCCGGTCGGCCTCCCACTCGTCGCCGGTGGTGTCCGCGATGACGTTGTCGACCGAGGTGCCGGCGAGCAGCACGCCCGACTCCTCGAAGGTCTCGCGCACCGCCGCGCACACGAGCGCCCGGGCGACGTCCTCGGTCGTGCCGAGGCGGGCCGCCCAGTCGGCCGGCGAGGGCCCCGCCCAGGCGACGGTGTGGTCGTAGTCGCGCGGGTCGACGCCACCACCGGGGAACACGCACATGCCGCCGGCGAAGGCCATCGTGGTCTGGCGGCGCAGCAGGTAGACCTCGGGCGCTCCATCGGCGCCGGGGCGCAGCAGGATCACGGTCGCGGCGTCGCGCGGCTCGGCGGCCTCACGCTGCCCGTCGGCGTACTCCCGGGCGAGCGCGGCGAACTCCTCGGGCAGCGGGACCGGAGGGAGGGGAATCCTCACCCGACGACCTCGGCGATGACCTCGACCTCGACCGCCGAGTCGAGCGGCAGCACGGCGACGCCGACAGCCGAGCGCGCGTGCACGCCGAGCTCACCGAACACCGCGCCGAACAGCTCGGAGGCACCGTTGGCCACGGCCGCCTGGGCCGTGAAGTCCGGGGCCGAGGCGACGAAGACGCCGACCTTCAGGATGCGGATGCCCTCGAGCGTTCCGGTCACCGAACGGATCGCCGCCATCGCGTTGAGCGCACACTGGCGGGCGCACTCGTAGGCCACCTCGGGGGTGACACCGTCGCCGACCTTGCCGGTCGCGACGAGCACGCCGTCGCGCATCGGGATCTGCCCGGCGGTGTAGACCATCGCGCCGCTGCGGACAGCGGGGAGGTAGGCCGCGACGGGCGGCACGACCTCCGGGACGGTCAGTCCGAGCTCGGCGAGCCGCTCCTCCGCAGTCACGTCACTCGGCCGGACGCTTGAAGTACGCGATGTCGTTGCCGCCCTGGCCGGGGATGAGCGTGACGAGCTCCCACCCGTCCTGGCCGAAGTTGTTGAGGATCTGCGCCGCAACGTGGTTGAGGACGGGCGCTACCTGGTACTCCCACTTGGTCATGCTCCGCACGATACTCAGGCCGGTCGAGGCCGGCACCGCCGCCCGATCCCGGGCGGGCCGGGCACGCCACGGAGTGGCGCCCGTCACAACTTGTGCGACGATGCCGCCGTGAGTCTCGACAACGCCGTATGGATGTTGACCGGGCTGGCCGCGGTCGTCGTGCTCCTGACCAGGATGCGCCTCTCCTCGGAGCAGTCCCAGGCAGGCCACGCGCTCGTCCCTCTCGGGATCGTCCGGGCCCACACCATGGTGGGCGTCGTGGCACTGGCCGTGTGGATCTACTACCTCTCCTCCCCCGACGGGACCGTCGGTGCCGTCGCCCTGGCGGTGTGGTGGATCGAGGTGCTGATCGGCCTGCTGATCCTCACCCGGTGGATGTCGCGCCCGAGCAAGCACGCCGCCGACGCGACGGGCGACAGCTGGGCGCAGGGACCGGCCCTGTCGATCCTGGGCCACATCGGCATGCTGCTGGGCATCAGCTTCTTCACGTGGATCGTGCTGGCCGACAAGCTCGCTGCCTGAGCGCTGGTCCCCCGGAGCTGCCCTGATCCAGGTCCACCCGTGGTCTGACGCGCGAGCGCGGCCTGCCCTCTACGGTGGACCGGTGGCTCGACCAGACCGGCAACCGTGGCGCCTCGGCCCGCGGGGCGTGCGGTGGTTCGACCTCGGCCTCACCGCCTTCCTCCTGCTGCCCGTCCCGGCGTTCCTCCTCTTCGGGAACCCGCTCCACGGACTGCTGATGCTGGTCCAGATCGCTCCCCTGGCCGTACGGCGGCGGTGGCCGGTGCCCGTGTTCGCGGTCGTGGCCCTCGGCAGCGCCGTCCAGGCCCCTCTCGTCGACATCCCGCTGTGGAGCCAGGTCGCCTTCCCGATCGCGACCTACTCGGTGGCCCGCTTCGGCTCGGCCTGGTGGAGCGCGGCAGCGATGGCCACCGGCCTGCTCGGCGCGGGCATTGCCTCGGTCGTCTGGCTGCGCGGGTACGACGGCACGCAGCTCACCTTCCAGAACGTCTCCGCCTACTTCCTCACCATCGCCCTCGTCGTGGTCGTCGCATGGGCGCTCGGCACGCTCAACCGCGTCCGGCAGTCGTACGTCGATGCGCTGGTCGAGCGCGGACAGCGACTCGAGCACGAGGCGGCGCAGCAGGCCGCGCTGGCCGCGATCGAGGAGCGGCAACGGATCGCGCGCGAGATGCATGACGTCGTCGCCCACGGACTGACCACGATCGTGGTGCAGGCGGACGGGGCCCGGGCCGTGGCCGCAACGGATCCCTCGGTCGTCGTACCGACCCTCGCGACGATCGCGGACACCGGACGCGAGGCGATGGCCGAGATGCGCCGGATGCTCGGCCTGTTGCGCGCCGACGGTGCCGCGACCGCACCGCAGCCCCGGCTGGCCGACCTGGCCGGCCTGGTGGCCGACGCGAAGGGCGCCGGGACACCGGTCGTGGCCGACCTGCCCGACCCCGTGCCGACCGTCTCCGACGGGGTGGCGCTCACCGTCTACCGCGTGGTCCAGGAGTCGCTGACCAACGTCCGCAAGCACGCCGGTCCGGGCGCGTCGGCAGGCGTCCGGTTGCGGATCGACGACGGGACCGTGGTGGTCGAGGTCGACGACGACGGACGGGGCGCCGCGGCCCGCGACGACGGCGGCGGACTCGGGCTCACCGGCATGCGGGAGCGGGTCGGCGCCCACCAGGGCGACCTGACGGCGGGCCCGCTGCCCGGCGGCGGTTACCGCGTCTGCGCGAGGATCCCGCTGTGAGCTCCGTGAGCGACCCGATCCGGGTGTTCCTCGTCGACGACCAGGAACTGGTCCGGGCCGGGTTCCGGATGCTCATCGACAGCCAGCCCGACCTCACGGTGGTCGGCGAAGCGGGCGACGGCGGCGAAGCGCTCGAGCGACTGGCCGTGACGGGGTGCGACGTCGTCCTGATGGACGTACGGATGCCGCGCCTGGACGGCGTCGAGGCGACCCGTCGCCTGACGGAGCGGCCCGGTGCGCCGCAGGTCATCGTGCTCACCACGTTCGACCTCGACGAGTACGCGTTCGCCGCGATTCGCGCCGGCGCTGCGGCGTTCCTGCTCAAGGACGCGACGCCCGAGGTCCTGCTCGGCGCCGTACGGACCGTCCACGACGGCGAGTCGGTGGTGGCGCCCAGCACGACCCGTCGCCTGCTCGAGCACTTCGCCACCACGCTCCCGGGCCCGGCGGCGCCCACTCCCGACCAGCGCCTCGACGCGCTCACCGATCGCGAGCGCGAGACGCTCGTGCTCGTCGGCCAGGGCTTGTCCAACGCCGAGATCGCGGCGCAGTTCGTGGTCTCGGAGGCGACGGTCAAGACCCACATCAACCGACTGTTGTCGAAGACCGGCTCCCGCGACCGGGTGCGGCTCGTCGTCCTCGCGTTCGAGACCGGGCTGGTCCACCCGCGGTAGGACGCCCGGATCAACCCGCGGCCTGACGATCCGGGCGCCGCTGACGACGAGGCTCGTCGGCATGACCTCCCTGCAGACCAGCCCCCCGACTCCCGTCGCCGACGCGGCCCTCGCCGCCAGCGCCCGCGGCCTCACCCGGACCTACGGCCGCGGCGACACCCTGGTGTCGGCGCTGCGCGGCGTCGACCTCGACCTGCCGACCGGCCGGTTCACCGCGATCATGGGCCCGTCGGGCTCCGGCAAGTCGACCCTGATGCACTGCCTGGCCGGACTCGACCAGCCGACCGGCGGCACCGTCAGCGTCGCCGGGCAGCCCCTGGAGTCCCTCGACGACGACGCGCTCACGCGGTTCCGCCGCGACCACGTGGGCTTCGTGTTCCAGGCCTTCAACCTGCTGCCGATGCTGACCGCCGAACAGAACATCTGGCTTCCCACCGAGCTCGCGGGACGTCCGCGCGCGGACCACCGCGGGCGCTTCGACCACATCGTCGCCACCCTCGGCCTGACCGACCGCCTCACGCACCGGCCGGCCGAGCTGTCCGGCGGCCAGCAGCAGCGGGTGGCGATCGCCCGTGCCCTGCTCACCGCGCCGGCGATCGTGTTCGCCGACGAACCGACCGGCAACCTCGACAGCACCTCGTCCGCCGAGGTGCTGTCGTTCCTGCGCGGCTCGGTGCGCGAGCTGGGCCAGACCGTCGTGATGGTCACCCACGAGGTCGACGCGGCCGGGTACGCCGACGACGTCGTCGTCCTCGCCGACGGCCAGGTCACGCACCACCTCCACGACCCGTCCCGGGCCGACCTCGTCGCCGCGCTCGCCGGCCGGAGTGCCTGATGCGCACCGTGCTCCTCGCCTCCCTGCGGACCCACACCCGGCGGTACGGCGCCGCACTGCTCGCCGTCGTCGTCGGCGTCGTGTTCATCGTCGTCACCGGGGCCCTGTCCTCTGCCGTGCGGGACGGACTGACCGCCGATGTCTCCGTGCCGTACAACGGCGCGGACGCCGTGCTCGACAAGCCGGCCACCGCCGACGCGACCCGCCTGCTGGAGGCCGCACCCGCGGCCGGCGCCGACGCGTGGCTGATCGGCTGGACCCTCCAGCAGGTCACCCATGACGGCAAGGTGGTGGACAGCAGCGCCGACATCGCGCAGGTGCCCGACCGTCCGGACCGGCGCTGGCAGGAGCTCGTCGACGGGCGGTTCCCCGCCCGGGCCGGCGAGGCCGTGGTCGACACCAACGCCGCCAAGGTGGCCGACGTCGGCATCGGCGACCGGCTCCGGATCGGGTCCGGCAGCGAGGCCCTCGACGTCGAGGTCGTCGGCCTGGCCGACTCGCCCTCGGCCTTCTCGGTGGCGTCCGTCTACGTGCTGTGGGAAGACCTGTCCCGGTGGGAGGACAGCCTCTACGTCAGCAGCGTCGCCTGGGCGGGCCCCGGCGGGCTGAGCGAGGCACGGGCGGCGATCCGGGACGTCGTACCGACGGCGGAGCCGATGAGCGTCCCGGCCTTCGCCCAGCTCGTCCAGAAGGAGATCAACAACGAGGTCGACATCATCGCGATCATCGTCCTGCTCTTCGCCTCCATCGCGCTCCTGGTCGCGGTGCTGGTCATCAACAACACGTTCACGATCCTCTTCGCGCAGCGTGCGCGGGACTTCGCCCTGCTGCGCTGCGTGGGGGCGACCCGACGCCAGCTCGTGCGCTCGGTCCGCCTCGAGTCACTCCTGATCGGCGTCCTGGCGGCGGTCATCGGCATCGGCGCCGGGCTGGGCCTCGGCCATGGCCTGGTCGCCTTCGTGCGGGCGCAGTGGCCGGACGCGCACCTGGGTGAGGCCTCGGTGGGTGCGGCATGGCTGCTCGTCGCAGCGGTCGTCGCCGTCGGCGTCACGCTCGTCGCGGCCTGGCTCCCGACCCGCCGCGTGGTCAGGGTGAGCCCCCTGGCCGCGCTCCGCCCCGACGACAGCACGCAGGTGGGCACCTCCACCGGTCGCATCCGGCTTGCCGTCGGCCTGCTCGTCATCGCCGTCGGCGCGCTCGCGCTGGTCGTCGCCGTCCAGGTGACCAGCCCGCCGGCCCTCATCGCGGGCGGCACCACGACCTTCGCCGGCGTGCTCCTGATCGGCCCGGTGCTCGTACCGGCGCTGATCCGCGCCTTCGGTCACGTCACCGGCCGCGTCCTCGGGCCGGCCGGCCGGCTGGCCGCCGGGAACGCCGTCCGCAACCCGCGCCGGACGGCCGCCACGGCGGCGTCACTCCTGATCGGCGTCACCCTGACCACCGCGGTCCTGACCGGCATGGCCAGCTCCCGATCGGCGCTGGCGGACAAGATGGACGAGCAGCACCCGATCGACGTCGCGATCACCGGCACCGGTCCGTTTTCGCCGGACGTCGTCGAGCGGGTCACGGCCGTCGACGGCATCGACGCCGTGGCGACGGTGCCCGGGACGACCGCCCGGGTCGAAGGCCTCGGCCTCCTGCCCGTCATCGCCCCACCAGGCTCCACACACGGAGTCCTCCACGGCGACCTCGCCGAACCGGGCCCCCGCCAGCTGCAGGTGCCGTGGGACCTCCTCGGCGACGGCGTCGAACCGGGCGACCGCGTCGACGTCACCGTCGGCGACCGGACCGAGCGCCTCCGGGTGGTCGGCGGCGAGGGCTGGGGAGAAGCCGCCCTGGTCCGGCGTACGACGCTGGACCGCCTCGCCCCGGATCCGTCCGTGCAGGCCCTCTGGGTCCGTGCGGCGGACGACGCCGATCCCGAGGACCTCGCCGGCTCCCTCGAGGCGATCGCCGTACCGATCGACGCCGGTGTCGAGAACGGACTGGCCCGACGGGCGTACGTCGACCTCCAGCTCGACGTCGTGACCGGGGGTGTCGTGGGACTGCTCGCGATCGCGGTGCTCATCGCGCTGGTCGGCATCGCCAACACCCTCGGCCTGTCCGTCCTGGAACGAGGCCGCGAGCACGCGCTGCTGCGGGCGCTGGGCCTGACCCGCCGCCAGCTCCGGCGGATGCTCGCCACCGAGGCCGTCCTGCTGGCCGTGGTCGCCACCGTCCTCGGCACCGCGCTGGGCGTCACGTTCGCCTGGGCCGGCGTGCAGGCACTGGTCGGGCCGGTGGTCAGTGGCGCCGGCCTGGTGCTGCCGTGGACCCAGCTGGCCCTGGTCGTGACGGCATCGGCGGTGGCCGGGCTGCTCGCCGCGGTGGTGCCGGCCCGCCGGGCCAGCCGTACGACGCCCGCGGCGGGGCTCGCCATGGAGTGAGCCGGGAGCCGACCGGCAGCGACCCCGGGGTCGGCGCAGCGGCGTGGGGAGGTTCACGGGACGGATCAGCACCCGTGGGCCTCCCCTGTCGCTACGCTGCCCCGGTGAGTGATTGGGCGAAGGTTCGTCTGCATGTCGTCTCCGGCAAGGGCGGCACGGGCAAGTCGACGGTGGCCTCCGCACTGGCGCTCGCGCTGGCCAGCCGGGGCAAGAACGTGCTGCTGTGCGAGGTCGAGGGCCGCCAGGGCATCGCGCGGATGTTCGACGTCGACCCCCTTCCGTACGTCGAGCGTCGCCTGACCACCGGCCTCCCCGACGAGGACGGCGGCCGCGGCGTCGTGCACGCACTGCACATCGACGCGGAGTCCGCGCTGCTGGAGTACCTCTCCATGTACTACCGCCTGGGCCGCGCCGGGAAGGCGCTGGACCGCTTCGGCGTCATCGAGTTCGCCACCACCATCGCGCCGGGCGTGCGCGACGTGCTGCTGACCGGCAAGGTCTACGAGGCCGTCGAGCGCAACAGCCGCAACAAGGGCGCCATCACCTACGACCACGTCGTGCTGGACGCGCCCCCGACCGGCCGGATCTGCCAGTTCCTCAACGTCAGCAACGAACTGGCCGGGCTGGCGAAGGTCGGTCCGATCAAGGCCCAGTCCGACACGATGATGACCCTCTTCCGGTCGCCGCGTACGGCGGTCCACCTGGTCACCGTGCTCGAGGAGATGCCGGTGCAGGAGACCATCGACGGCATCGCCGAGCTCCGCGCCAACCGGCTCCCCGTCGGTGGCGTCATCGTCAACCTCGTCCGGCCGCAGGACCTCACGGCCGACGACCTCGCAGCCGCCCGCACGGGCGGCCTCGACCAGGCCGCGATCGAGAAGGACCTCACCGCCGGGGGCCTCGCGGTGACCCCGACCCTCGTCGAGGACCTCGTCGCCGAAGCTGCCGACCACGCCGAGCGCCGCGCACTCGAGGACTCGCAACGGGCGCTGGTCGCCCAGCTCGACGTGCCGTCCTACGAGCTCCCCCGGATCGCCGGCGGCATCGACATCGGCGGCCTCTACGAGCTGGCCGCGCACCTCCGAGCCCAAGGGATGGCCTGAACCATGGCCCGCAGCAGCACGCAGCGACAGACCCGCGTCGGCCCCGCCACCCCGCCCGCCCGGCGCGCGGGCGCCCTCGACGTCGACGCCCTCCTCGATGACCCGAAGACCGGGATCATCGTGTGCTGCGGTTCCGGCGGCGTCGGCAAGACGACGACCAGTGCCGCGCTCGCGCTCCGCGCCGCCGAACGCGGGCGGAAGGTCGTCGTACTCACCATCGACCCGGCGCGTCGCCTGGCCCAGTCGATGGGCATCGCGGAGCTCGACAACACCCCTCGTCCCGTCAGCGGCGTCAATGGCGAGGGCAGCCTCGACGCGATGATGCTCGACATGAAGCGCACCTTCGACGAGGTGGTCATCGCCCAGGCCAGCCCGGAGAAGGCGAAGCAGATCCTGGCCAACCCGTTCTACATCGCGCTGTCGAGCTCGTTCGCGGGCACGCAGGAGTACATGGCGATGGAGAAGCTCGGCCAGCTGCACCGCGACTCCCGAGCGGCCGGCACCTACGACCTGATCGTCGTGGACACGCCCCCGTCGCGCTCCGCCCTGGACTTCCTCGACGCCCCCGAACGGCTCTCCAGCTTCCTCGACGGCAAGTTCGTCCGGCTGATGATGGCGCCCGCCAAGGGCCCGGCGAAGTTGATGACGGCCGGGTTCAGCCTGATCACGAACGCGCTGACCCGGATCCTGGGCGCCCAGTTCCTCAAGGACCTGCAGACCTTCGTGTCCGCGCTCGACACCGTCTTCGGCGGGTTCCGCCAGCGTGCCCAGCTGACCTACTCGCTGCTCAAGGCCGACGGTACGGCGTTCCTCGTGGTCGCCGCACCGGAGCCGGATGCGCTGCGCGAGGCCGAGTACTTCGTGGAACGGCTCAGCGAGGACGGCATGCCGTTGGCCGGACTCGTGATCAACCGGGCCAGCCCGGAGCCGGCCGGGGCACTGTCCGCGGACGAGGCGATGACGGCGGCCGAGCGGCTGCGCCAGCAGGATGCGGGGTCGCTGACGGCCGGGCTGCTCCGGTTGCACGGCGACCGGGTGCGGATGGTGCAGCGCGAGGGCATGCTGCGCGACCGGTTCGCGACCGCCCACCCGCAGGTGGCGACGGTCGTCGTGCCGGCGCTCGCCGGAGACGTGCACGACCTCGACGGGCTGCGCACGGTCGGCACCCTGTTGGCACAGGGGTGAAGCAGCCGGGAAGGCCGCTCGCGCAACCCTCCCGGATCAGGCCTCAGACAGCCGGAACGCCCTGGCCGTCGCGCGCGTCCTCAAGGACCTTGCGCCACGATGCACTCGGGCGGCGGCGCAGGAGCGCACGGCGCTCCCGTTCCGTCATGCCGCCCCAGACGCCCCACTCGATCTGGTTGTCGAGCGCCTCGGCGAGGCACTCGGTGCGCACGGCACAACCCGCACACACCTGCTTGGCCTTGTTCTGCTCTGCCCCACGGACGAAGAGCTGGTCCGGCTGTGATTCCCTGCAGGCCGCCCTGGGCGCCCAGTCATCTACCCACATGTTGTCCCCTTGTGGTTCCCACCTCCGAAGAGCCAGCACCCCCACAGCGCATGGCCTCTTCGACTTGAACAAAGTAAAGGACAACTACCCCTCACCAACATCGCTCGTTCTGCCCAACCTGTCTAGTCACATCTGACTAGTCGCACGGCAGGCTGAGCGTGGCGGTGCCTCCGGAGGGGCACGCGACGAGTCCGGTCCGCACAGGTACGTCCCGTACCCTGAGGCCATGTCCCGCACCCGGTTCGACGGCCTGCCGCCCGGCAAGATCGCCTCCCATCTCGGCGTGATGCTGCTGGTTTCTGCCGTCCTCGGCGTCGTCGTGTCCGGCCTGGCGATCCCCTTCGCCGGCGTCCTGGGCTTCACCGCCCGCAACGTGGCCGAGTCCGTCGACGACCTCCCGCAGCAGCTCGCGACCGAGCAGCTGCCGCAGCGCACCGAGATCAAGGACAAGGGCGGGCGCACCATCGCCACCCTGTACGACCAGAACCGCGTCGACGTACCCCTGCGCCAGATCTCGCGCACGATGGTCGAGGCCATCGTCGCCATCGAGGACTACCGCTTCTACCAGCACGGCGCTCTCGACGTGAAGGGCACGGTGCGCGCCCTGTTCACCAACCAGGCCGCGGGCGGCGTCGCCCAGGGCGGCTCGTCGATCACGCAGCAGCTGGTCAAGCTGACCCTGATCAACCAGGCCAAGACCGACGAGGAACGCGCCGCAGCGACCGACGACACCTACGGTCGCAAGCTCAAGGAGCTGCGCTACGCGATCGCGCTCGAGAAGCGCCACACCAAGGACTGGATCCTCGAGCGGTACCTCAACACGGCCTACTTCGGTGACGGCGCGTACGGCGTCCAGGCCGCCGCCCAGCACTACTTCAGCGTGAACGCCAAGGACCTCGACCTGCGCCAGGCAGCCCTGCTGGCCGGACTGGTGCAGAGCCCCGAGGCCTACAACCCCACCAAGAACGCCGCGCAGGCGATGGTGCGGCGCAACATCGTGCTCGGCCGGATGGCCCAGCTCAGCGTGGTCACCGACGCCGAGGCGGACGAGGCGAAGAAGCGCAAGCTCGGCCTCAAGGTGCAGGAGCAGCCGAACGGGTGCGTGAACTCCGGCGCCCAGTTCTTCTGCGACTACGTCGTGCGCTGGCTCAAGACCGACCCCGCCCTGGGCGAGACCCCCGCGGAGCGTGAGGCGCTGATCTTCAACGGTGGCCTGACCATCAAGACCACCATCGACATGCGCTTCCAGAAGGCCGCGCAGGCGTCGGTGAAGTCCCACGTCTTCAAGGACGACCTGGCCGTCGGCGCGCTCGCCCTGATCGAGCCCGGCAGCGGCAACGTCCGGGCCCTTGCCCAGTCGCGGCCGATGGGCAAGAAGAAGGGCCAGACCTTCCTCAACTACGCCGTCCCGACCAAGTACGGCGACGCGGCCGGCTTCCAGCCCGGGTCGACGTTCAAGGCCTTCGTGCTCGCCGCGGCGGTCCAGAAGAAGATCCCGCTCAGCAAGCGGTTCCCCGCGCCCAACCCCGGCCGCTTCGTCGAGAGCGAGTTCGAGACCTGCGACGGCCCGTACCAGAGCAGCGGCATCTGGACGCCCGGCAACTCCACGCGCTCGTCCGCCGCGCCGAACCTCTACGAAGGCACCCAGAAGTCGGTCAACACGTTCTTCGTCAACCTCGAGAAGGAGGTCGGCATCTGCGAGCCGTGGAAGCTCGCCAAGCGGATGGGCATCCGGTCGCTGACCAAGGCGAACATCGTCCCGTCGTTCACGCTCGGCGTGGCCAGCGTCAGCCCGCTGGAGATGGCTGAGGCCTACTCGACCTTCGCCGCGCGCGGCCTGCACTGCGACGCCCGCCCGGTCACCCAGATCGAGGACGTCGACGGCAACGTGCTCAAGAAGTACGAGAAGAGCTGCACCCAGGTGCTGGCCAGCCCGGTCGCGAACGCCGTCAACGACGTGCTGCGTGGCGTGATCGCCCCCGGCGGATTCGGCCAGGCGCTGTCGCCCGGCCAGCCCGCAGCGGGCAAGACCGGTACGACGAACGGCAACAACTCCGTCTGGTTCGCCGGCTACACGCCGAACCTCGCCGGTGCCGCGGTGGTCGCCGGCGTCAACCGCAAGGGCCACCCCGAGTCGCTGGACGGCAAGTCGGTCGGCGGGCGGACGCTCTACACGTCCTCCGGCTCGACGACGGCAGGCCCGCTCTGGGGCGACACGTTCAAGGCCATCGCGCAGTACCTCGAGGACGAGGACTTCGAACGCCCCTCGGGCACCGACGTCGCCGGCGTCCTGACCCCCGTGCCCTCGGTGGCCGGTCGTTCCTACGAGGACGCACGCGCGACCCTCGAGGACCTGGGCTTCAGCGTCGTCCGTGGCGGCACCGTCGACTCGGGCTACCGCGCCGGCCTCGTCGCCTACTCCTCACCGGGCTCGGGCGCCGACCTCGGTGCGGGCGACACCGTCACCCTCTACATCTCCGACGGCAGCCCGAAGGCGGCGAAGAAAAAGAAGAAGCGCGGCGGCGGCGGACCGCCGCCCCCGGACGACGACTGACGTCGCGCCGGCTCAACCGAGCTGGCGTCGTACCTCCGCGGCCACGGCAGCGCCGTCGGCGCGGCCCTTGACCTGCGGCGTCACGATGCCCATCACCTGGCCCATGGCCTTGGGGCCGGCACCCGCGGCGCCGACCTGCTCGACGGCAGCGGTGACGATGGCGGCGATCTCCTCGACCCCGAGCTGCTGGGGCAGGTAGTCCTGGAGCACTGCCGTCTCGGCGCGCTCCTTGGCGGCCTGCTCGGGCCGGTTGCCCTCCTCGAACGCCACGGCGGCCTCGCGACGCTTCTTCGCCTCGCTGGAGAGGACGGTGAGCACCTCGTCGTCGGTGAGCTCCTTGGCGACCTTCCCGGCCACCTCGGCGTTGGTGACGGCGGTGAGGACCATCCGGAGGGTGGACGACCGGACCTCGTCACGGGCCTTGATGGCGGTGGTGAGGTCGGCGCGCAGACGGTCCTTGAGGGTGCTCATGCCTTGATTGTGCCTGCCGTGTGATGTGCTTGCCGAATGGGATTCGGGCGAGCTCTGCTGCGCGGCGTCGGCGTCGGCGGCGTGCTCGGGGCCGCTGTGACGTCGTACGCGGCCTGGGAGGCCCGTCAGTACACGGTGCGGACCTACGACGTCCGGGTGCTGCCGGCCGGCATGCGGCCGCTCCGCGTCCTGCACCTGACGGACATCCACATGACGCCCGGGCAGACCCGGAAGCAGGAGTGGCTGCGGTCGCTGGCCGCGCTCGAGCCCGACCTCGTCATCGACACGGGCGACAACCTCGCGCACCGCGATGCCGTCCCCGTCGTCCTCGACAGCCTCGGCGACCTCCTCGACGTGCCGGGCGTCTTCGTCCACGGCTCCAACGACTACTTCGAGCCGGGCGTGCGCAACCCGCTGGCCTACCTGACACCGGACGACGGCAGGCGCCACACCGACGTCCCCCAGCTCCCCTGGGGCGACCTGACCGCGGGGATGGCAGGCGCGGGCTGGCTGGACCTGACCAACCGTCGCTCGCGGTTGACCGTCGGCGAGACGACCTTCGCGTTCGCGGGGGTCGATGACCCCCACCTCGCGTACGACGACCTGGCTGCCGTCGCCGGCCCGGCCGAACCCGACGCCGACCTGCGCATCGCGGTGGCCCATGCGCCGTACCTCAGGGTGCTGGACCAGTTCGCCCGGGACGGGTACGACGCCATCATCGCCGGGCACACGCACGGCGGCCAGGTGCGTCTGCCCTGGCCCGGCGGCTCCCGTGCGCTGACCACGAACTGCGACATCGAGCCGGCGCGGGCCAGCGGCCTGCACCGCCACCCGGCCGACTCCCGGCCGGGCGACCCGGGGTCGTCGGTCCTGCACGTCTCCGCAGGCATCGGCACCAACCCCTACACCCGGGTCCGGATCGCCTGCCGGCCCGAAGCAGTGGTCCTCAACCTGCTGCCCGTGCCGTAGCCACGACCCGGCTCCCGATTGCAGGTCGGCCTCCCGCCTCCGCTATGCTCCCGTGCTTGTGAGCCGTCCCCGCAAGGGGCTGGTGATCGGCGGGCTGTGGCGCAGCTTGGTAGCGCGCTTCGTTCGGGACGAAGAGGCCGCAGGTTCAAATCCTGTCAGCCCGACCATGTGATCTCGCAAGAGATAGGAAAGATCCGAACCCTCATTGGGGGTTCGGATCTTTCTGGTTTTTGGGTTGGTAGTCGCGGTTGGTGTCGATGG
>NZ_JBMCYZ010000005.1:0-502118 GCF_048654605.1 Nocardioides sp. CPCC 206347 | reverse complement strand
GTGAACTAGACAGCTCCACTTCACAACCGGGGGCCCTCACCTGTCAGCCCGACTCACCGCCGGAGGGCGGGACAACCTCCCTGGGCATCACAGCTAGGCGGGCTGCTTCGACCTGCGGGTGGCGAGCATGTTGCCGAGCACCAGGAACATCGAGATCAGGAACATCGCGGTGCCGACGACATTGACCTGCATCGGGATGCCGCGCTGCGAGACGCCCCAGACGAACATCGGGAAGGTGACGGTCTGGCCGGCGTTGAGGTTGGTGATGATGAAGTCGTCGAAGGACAGCGAGAAGCTCAGCAGGGCCGCTGCCGCGATGCCGGGGAACACGAGCGGGAAGGTGATCCGCCAGAAGGTCGTCACCTCGTTGGCGTAGAGGTCCATCGCCGCCTGTTCGAGGTTCTCGTCCAGCCCGGCCAGGCGTGCCTTGACGGTCACGATGACGAACGACAGGCAGAACATCACGTGGGCGATGAAGATCGTCCAGAACCCGAGTCGACCGCCGAAGCCCGCGGACACGAACAGGGCGAGCAGCGAGGAGCCCATGACGATCTCGGGGGAGGCCATCGGCAGGAAGATGATCGTGTTGATGGCCGAGCGGCCGGCGAAGCTGTGCCGGACGAGCGCGAACGCTGCGAGGGTCCCGAGGATGGTGGCGACCACGGTCGCGAGCAGCCCGATCTCGACGCTGCGCAGGACCGCGTCGCACATGCCGTCGGGCTTGCAGGGGTTGGCCCAGTTGTCGAGCGTGAAGTCCTGGAACGCGTAGACGTTGCGGGACTTGCTGTTGTCGTTGAAGCTCATCAACATCACGACGGCGATCGGGACGAACATGTAGACGAGGACGAGCGCCCCGGCCGCCATCACCACGTGGTCGCGGATCCATCGTCCGGCTCGTTGCAGTCCGTTCACAGGAGCTCCTCCGTCCCGGCCTTGCGGATGTAGACCATGACCATCGCCACGATGATGGCCATCAGGATCACCGAGAGCGCGCCGGCCGCCGCGTAGTCGCCGGTGCTCGTGAACAGGTCCTGGATGACGTTGCCGACCATCCGCTGGTTCGGACTGCCGAGCAGACTCGCGTTGATGTAGTCGCCGGCTGCCGGGATGAAGGTCAGCAGGGTCCCGGCGACCACGCCCGGCATCGACAGCGGCAGGGTCACCTTGAGGAAGCCGCGGGTCGGGGAGGCGTAGAGGTCGCCGGCCGCCTCGATCAACCGGCCGTCGATCTTCTCCAGGCTGGCGTAGAGGGGGAGCACCATGAAGGGCAGGAAGTTGTAGACCAGTCCGGCGATCACGGCGACCGGCGTCGCGAGCAGCCGGCCGTCCTCACCCATCAGGTGCACCGTCTGCAGGGCATCCACGACGAACCCGTCGTCGGCCAGGATCAGCTTCCACGACAGGGTGCGGACCAGGAAGCTCGTGAAGAACGGCGCGATCACCAGGACCAGCAACAAGGTGCGCCACCGGCCGGCCTTGAAGGCGATCGCATAGGCGAGGACGTAGCCGAGCACCAGGCAGATCGCGGTCGCGACGCCGGCGTACCAGAGCGAGCGCCACAGGGGTTGCCAGAACTCCCCGAGCGCGTCGGTGAAGTTGGCGAAGCGGTACGTGACGTCGTACCCGGTCAGGACGGAGCCCTCGGGGTCGTAGAGGCTGGTCGCGAGGAGCGAGAGGAACGGGATGACGAAGAACAGCCCGAGCCAGACGACGGCCGGCAGCATCAGCCAGTAGCCGGTGAACCGCCCCTTCCGCATCAGGACTCCTCCACCGCACCGGCGTTGACGTCCTGGCTTGCGGGCAGCAGGAAGGAGAACTCCGGGCGCCACGACACGTCGACCTTCGTGCCCCGGGCGATGATGCCGCGGGCGCCGGTGTTCTGCTCGAAGGACATCAGCTCCTGGCCCCACGGCATCCGCACGAGGTACTGGGTGCTGACCCCCACGAAGCTGACGTCGGTGACCACCCCGCCCTGCATGTGGTTGCCGGGTGCGTCGATCGGTTCGCCCTCGGGCGCGATGAGGACCTTCTCCGGCCGGATGCCCACCCAACCCGGACCGCTCTGCACGTGCGCCCGGTCGGCGGCGATCGAGACCTGGGTGCCCTGCATGTCGACCTTCACCACGTCGCTGCCCGCGTTGCTCACCGTGCCTGCGATCAGGTTGGACTGGCCGAGGAAGTTGGCGACGAAGGTGGTGCGGGGGTTCTCGTAGAGCTCGGCCGGCGAGCCCATCTGCTCGATCTCGCCGCCGTTCATGACCGCGATCGTGTCGGCCATGGTCATCGCCTCTTCCTGGTCGTGCGTGACGTGCACGAACGTGAGGCCGACCTCGGTCTGTATCCGCTTGATCTCGATCTGCATCCCTCGGCGCAGCTTGAGGTCCAGGGCGCCGAGGGGTTCATCGAGGAGCAGCACCTCGGGTCGGTTGATCAGCGCCCGGGCGAGGGCCACCCGCTGCTGCTGACCGCCGGAGAGCATGGGCGGCTTCTTGCGGGCCTGCCCCTCGAGCTCGACGAGCTCCAGCATGGCCCTGACCTGCTCGTCGACGTCCTTGGCCTTGCGCCGGCGCAGGCCGAAGGCGACGTTCTCGTGGATGTCGAGGTGCGGGAACAGGGCGTAGTTCTGGAAGACGGTGTTGACCGGGCGCCGGTAGGGCTTCTCGTAGGTGATCTCGTCGTCGCCGAGGTGGATCGTGCCTGAGGTCGGTACGTCGAGGCCGGCCACCATGCGCAGGGTGGTCGTCTTCCCGCAGCCCGACGGGCCGAGCAGGGCGAAGAACTTCCCTGCGGGGATCTCCAGGTCGAGGGCCTTCACCGCGGTGAAGGTGCTGAACTCCTTGGTGAGTGCGGTGAGCCGGAGGCTCCGCGAGCTGTCAGCCGCCAATGACATCGGCGAAATCTCCTTCGTAGGCGCGGATCTGGAACTCCTCGAGGGCCATGAACGAGTGCGTGGTGGCCAGCGACTCGGCGGTCGGGAAGATCAACGGGTTGTCGACGAGGCTCGGGTCGACCTTCTCCATCGCCTCCTGTGCGCCCTTGACCGGGCAGATGTACCAGACGTACGCCGCGAGCTTCGCCGCCACTTCGGGCTCGTAGTAGTAGTTGATCCACTTCTCGGCGTTGCCCTTGTGGGTGGCGAGGTTCGGCACCAGCATGTTGTCGGCCCAGATCATCTGGCCTTCCTCGGGCGTGACGAACACGAGGTTCTCGTCCTCGGCCGCGGCGACGTCGCCGGACCACGCCTCGCAGGCCACGACATTGCCCGCGGCGAGGTCCTGGATGTACTCGTTGCCGGTGAAGGCCCGGATCTGCCCGTCCCCGCGCGCCTTGCGCAGCCGCTCGAGGGCCGTGTCCCAGTCGCCGTCGGTGAAGTTGGCCGGGTCGGCGCCCTCGCTGAGCATGATCAGGCCCATGGTGTCGCGCATCTCGGTGAGCAGGGACACGCGGCCCTTGAGATCCGGGCGGCTGAGCAGCTCGGAGAAGGAGCGGACCTCCTTGACCTTCGACTTGTTGTAGGCGATGCCGGTGAGACCGCTCTGCCACGGCGCGGAGTAGGTGCGATCGGGGTCCCAGCCGACGCCGGCGAGGGAGTCGATCAGGTTGGCGTGCAGGTTCGGGACCTTCGCCTTGTCGAGGGGCTGGATCCACCCGACCTGGATCATCCGGGCGGCCATCCAGTCGGTGAGCATGAACAGGTCGCGCTTGGAGGACTGGCAGGAGCCGAGCTGGTTGACGACCTTGGCGAAGAACTCGAGGTTGTCGTTGACGTCTGCGGTGTAGCTGACCTCGATGCCCATCGCCTTCTGGAAGTCGGTCAGCGTCGAGGTGTACTCACCGTCGTCCTCGTCGAGGTAGCCCGGCCAGTTCGACACGATCAGGCGCTTGTCGGACTCCGACAGGTCGCGCGTCGTGCACTTCGCGGGGTCCTGCTTGCGATCGGGGGTTCCGAACAGGGGGAGTGCCGCCAGGCCGCCCGCGCCGAGGAGCAGCCCGGAGCCGCCGCGCAGCATGGTCCTGCGACTCAGCCGGGAAGAGACCAACGGATGCCACCTCCGAATCAAAGATGTGCGCATCGTGACACGGCGGACTACCGGTGACAAGGGATTCCGTGGTCAGTTGACATGAATGCAACGGAATCCGTACCTGCGTGTTGCGTAGGGTGCCTGAACCCTGTGAGGATCGGGTCCGTGAACAAATCCCGCTCGGTCGTGCTGGACGACGTCTCGAAGGCGATCATCGCCGAGCTCCAGGAGGACGGCCGTCGTTCGTATGCCTCCATCGGCAAGGCCGTCGGACTCTCGGAGGCCGCGGTGCGCCAGCGCGTGCAGCGCCTCGTCGACGGTGGCGTGGTCCAGGTCGTGGCGGTCACCGACCCCACCGAGATGGGCTTCGCCCGCCAGGCGATGATCGGCATCAAGGCCACCGGCCAGCTCGAGCCGATCGCCGACGCGCTCGCGGCGATCGACGAGATCGACTACGTCGTGATCACGGCCGGGTCCTACGACCTGCTGGTGGAGGTCGTCTGCGAGAGCGATGACCACCTGCTGGAGATCGTGTCCGGCCGGATCCGCACCATCAAGGGCGTGCTCTCGACGGAGACCCACGTCTACCTGAAGCTGCGCAAGCAGACCTATGCCTGGGGTGTCAGATGACCACGTACGACGACCGCATCGCCGCCTTCCACGACCTGCACGCCGCCGGCTGCTTCGTGATGCCGAACCCCTGGGACATCGGCAGCGCCCGGGTCCTCGAGCAGCTGGGCTTCCCGGCGCTCGCGACGACCAGTGCCGGCGCGGCCTGGACCCTGGGTCTCGCCGACAACGAGCTCTCCCTCGAGCAGGCGCTCGACCACCTCCGCGCGATCGCGGGCGCGGTGCAGATCCCGGTGAATGCGGACTTCCAGGGCGGATTCGCGGTGGAGCCCGACGGCGTCGCGGCGAACGTGAAGCTCGCCGCAGCGACCGGGATCGCCGGCCTCTCGATCGAGGACTCCTCGCAGGACGACGCCGAGCCGCTGTTCGAGTTCGAGCTCTCCGTCGAGCGGATCCGCGCCGCCCGCCAGGCGATCGACGAGTCCGGGACGGGCGTCCTGCTCACCGCTCGCTCCGAGGGCTTCGTGGCCGGCCGCCCCGACATCGACGAGACCGTCCGCCGGTTGGTCGCGTACGCCGATGCGGGGGCCGACTGTCTCTACGCCCCGCGGATCGAGCTGGTCGAGGACATCCAGGCCGTCGTCGCGGCGGTCGCTCCGAAGCCGGTGAACCTGCTGATCAACGCGCCGTTCACGACCGTCGCCGCGGCGGCGGACCTGGGCATCCGCCGGATCAGCGTCGGTGGCACGCTCGCCAAGACGGCGTGGAGTGGTTTCCTCCACGCCGCCCGGGAGCTTGCCGAGGACGGTACGGTCTCGATGTTCCGGGACCTGCCGAACGTGGACGCGCTGCTCAGCTGAGCGTGACGAGCTGCGCGCGGGTCGGGACGTACGGCTCCCACAGGAGTCGCATCCCTGCCTCGCGCGGCGTCTTGTTGCCCTTCTTGCTGTTGCACGGCCCGCAGGCCGCGACGCAATTCGTCCACGCCCACCTGCCGCCGCGCGATGCCGGCAACACGTGGTCGACGGTCGTGGCGCGACCGGAGCAGTACGCGCACCGGTGGCCGTCGCGGACGAGGACGCCGCGGCGGGTCCAGGGTGCCGGTCGGTACATCCACTTCGTGGCGACGTACCGGACCAGGCGGATGACGCGCGGCCACGGGTGCGGGCCGATCGTCTTGTCGCCGTGGCCCTCCTCGACGGTCGCGACCTCGCGGAAGAGCATCCGGACGGCGTGGTTGAACGACACCTTGCCGAGGGGCTCGTAGGAGGCGTTCAGCAGGGTCACTGTTGTCGCGGACACCGCTGGCACCTCCTCTCTGGTTCGTTTCTACGCTTCTTTCGTATCGAGCGTTCATCAATTGGGTGACGACATGGAGTCGAATCCCGGCCTGCTGGACCACGATCAGGTGTCCAACCGTCGTACATCGGGGCCTTGCTGGCCTAACGATTTACGGAGACGGTCGGGCAGGCTGGGGACGTGAACCCGGACCTGCTGCTGTCGCGACGAGACCTCGACTTCCTGCTCCACGAGTGGCTGGACGTCGCCGGGCTCACCTCGCGCGAGCGGTTCGCCGAGCACAGTCGCGACACGTTCGACGCCGTCCTGGACCTGGCGACGTCGCTGGCGGCGGAGTACTTCGCACCGCACAACGCGACGAGCGACCAGCAGGAACCGCAGTTCGACGGCGAGACGGTCACGATCATCCCGGAGGTCGCGACCGCGCTGCGGGCGTACGCCGACGCGGGGCTGATCTCGGCCGCGATGGATGCCGAGGTCGGTGGGGTGCAGGTCCCGCACGTCATCCAGCAGGCGTGCTTCGCCTGGTTTGCGGCGGCCAACACCGCCACCGCCGGCTACGCGATGCTGACGATGGCCAACGCGAACCTGTTGCTCGCCCACGCGTCGCCCGACCAGGTGCAGCGGTTCGTGCCACCGATGCTGGAGGGCCGCTGGTTCGGGACGATGTGCCTGTCCGAGCCGCAGGCCGGCTCGTCGCTCGCCGACATCACGACCCGCGCCGTCCGCCAGCCCGACGGGACGTTCCGGATCTTCGGCAACAAGATGTGGATCTCCGGCGGCGACCACGAGATGGGCGACAACATCGTCCACCTCGTGCTGGCGCGCGCCGAGGGTGCACCGGCCGGTGTGAAGGGGCTGTCGCTGTTCGCGACGCCGAAGTTCGTGGTCGGTGAGGACGGGAGCCGCGGGGAGCGCAACGACGTCACGCTGGCCGGGGTCAACCACAAGATGGGCTACCGCGGCACGGTCAACACGATCCTCAACTTCGGTGAAGGAAAGCACCTGCCGTCCGGCCAGCCGGGGGCGGTCGGCGAGCTGGTCGGCGAGGAGGGCCGCGGGCTGGCCACCATGTTCCACATGATGAACGAGGCGCGGATCGGCGTCGGGGCGGGCGCCGTCGCGCTCGGCTACACCGGCTACCGCCGTGCCCTCGCCTACGCCCGTGAGCGGGAGCAGGGCCGGCCGCTGGGCGGCAAGGACCCGGCCGCCGTACCGGTTCCGATCATCGAGCACGCCGACGTGCGACGCATGCTCCTCGCCTCGAAGTCGTACGTCGAAGGCGGGTTGGCGCTCGCGCTGAAGGCTGCGTTGCTGCTGGATGACCAGCGCACCCACCCGGACGAGGAGGCCCGGTTGCGTGCAGGAGCCCTGCTCGACGTACTCACGCCGATCGTGAAGAGCTGGCCGTCGCAGTGGTGCCTGGCCGCCAACGACCTGGCGATCCAGGTGCACGGCGGCTACGGCTACACGCGGGAGTACGGCGTCGAGCAGCTCTATCGCGACAACCGGCTCAACCCGATCCACGAGGGCACGCACGGCATCCAGGCCCAGGACCTGCTCGGCCGCAAGTTCGTGCTCGACGGCGGCCGCGGGCTGCTGCTCCTGCAGGAGACGATCATGGAGACCGTCGGCCGCGCTGGTGACGCCGGCCCGTTGTTGAAGGAGTACGCGTTCCGGCTGTCTGGTGCGGTGGAGGGCCTGGTGACCGCGGTGGCGTCGGCGTGGGAGTCCGGTGACCCGCGCGTCGCCCTGGCCAACGCGACCACCGGCCTGGAGGCCGCCGGCCACGTGGTGGTGGCGTGGATCTGGCTCGAGCAGCTCCTGGCCGCGAACGGCAAGGCGGGGGAGTTCTACGACGGCAAGCGCGCTGCGGGGAGGTACTTCCTCACCCACGAGCTGCCGAAGGTCGGCCCGATGCTGGACCTGCTGGCGGGTGGCGACCAGTTGTTCAACGAGGTCGACGGCGACTGGCTCTGATCAGGCCGCGTTGCCGCGCAGGTCGGTCCGCTGCGGGCCGTCACTGCCCACCACGGTGAGCCACGCCCCGTCGTCACCGGGGAGCGGGCGGCCGGCGACGACCGTGCACTGGTTGGGGTCATCGCCGCAGAGGTCGGCGAGCACGTCGCCCTCGAGGTCGAGCAGGTCGAACGGCTTGCGGACCGCCACCGATTCCGAGACCGCCGTCAGGTCCCCGTCCCACTGGTAGATCCGCGCCCCGTCGGGTGCGTCCTTGTCCGCGACGGTCACCACGGCGTTGTGGTGGAACAGCACGACCTCGAGCACCTGCGTCGATCCGCGTTCCTCGCGGAGCGCGGACGCCAGGTCGGCGGTGCCCGCGGTGGTGAACAGGTTGACGCTGCCCGAGCCGTTGACCTCCACCTTGACCTCCGTGTCGGTCACGGTGCGGGTCGTCGACGTCGACGGACTGTCGTCGGTCGCCGCCTCGACGATCGCCCAGACGCCAACCCCCGCGCCACCGACCACGACCACGGCGCCAGCCAGCAACAGGCCGATCCGGCGTCGTACCCGACGCTGCTCGGCGGGTGCGTTGTACGTTGCGAAGGTGCCCCCGCTCGCGTACGGCGAGGTGGGCGGCGGCGTGGGGCCGACGCTCCGGGTGTCGTCGCGGCGCGGCTGGTAGGTGTCCCAGTTCGGGGGCTGGTCAGCCATGCCGCGATCCTAGGGGCGACGAGGTAGCGGTACCGGACGCGCAGTCGGGGGATCGCTGGAACACTTCCGGCCATGACTGTTGAGCGTTGGGAAAGGCGCACCGAGATCCCGCTCATCCTCCTGGCCGTCGCGTTCCTGGTGGCCTATGCGTGGCAGGTGCTGGACCCCAGGATGGACTCCGACTTCGCGGGGTTCCTGAATGTCGTGTCGTGGACCGTGTGGGGTGCGTTCGCGGCGGACTTCGCGATCCGTCTGATCCTTGCCGAGGATCGGCGTCGTTACGCGTTCCGCCATTGGTACGACGTCGCCCTGATTGCTCTCCCGGTACTGCGCCCTCTTCGACTTCTCCGGTTGGTGGCGTTCGTACGCGTTCTGGACCGCTCGGCCGCCAACTCGCTCGCCGGACGTGTGGCCGTCTACGTCACCGGGTCAGCCGCGCTCGCCGTCGGGCTCGGTGCGCTGGCCACCTTGGACGCGGAGCAGGACGCCCGGGGAGCCAACATCCTGAACTTTGGCGATGCACTGTGGTGGGCGTGCACCACCGTGACGACCGTCGGCTACGGCGACTACTTCCCTGTCACCACGACGGGACGCGTTGTCGCCGTTGGCCTCATGCTCGTCGGTATCGGCCTGGTGGGCGCGGTCACGGCGACCGTGGCCGCGTGGATCCTCGGACGAGTTGAGGCCGAGCGCGAGGCGCGCGCGTGAGCCACGTGCCCTGTTGGGCCCGCTGAGTCCTGGCTCGCCCGTACTCAGGCGGCTTGTGGCGGCGGCCGCCCGGCTTGTCGCCCGGCCGCGAGCGCCGCGGCGATCTCCTCCGCGGTGCGGGCGGGGGAGTAGGAGAGGCGACCGCGCAGGTCGACCGGTGGTGGTCTCGTCCAGACCGGTCTCCCGGTGGCGGAATCGATGCGCACGGTCCACGGGGTGTTGTGGACGATCGTGTGGTGGCGCCGGCAGAGCAGGATCAGGTTGTCGAGGCTGGTCGGACCGCCGTCGGCCCAGTGGACGACGTGGTGGGCGTCGCAGGCGATCGGTGGCCGGGTGCAGCCGGGGAACGTGCAATGGCGGTCGCGCAGGATCAGGGCGAGCCAGATCGCGGCGGTGACGAGCCGGTGGGCGCGGCCGACGTCGAGGATCTGGCCGTCGGAGCCGAGGACGGCGGGGATGATGTCGGCGTCGCACGCGAGGCGTCGTACGGCGGTTGCCGAGAGTCGCTGGTCGGAGGGCAGGCTGCCGTCACGGGCAAGGCCTGCGTCGATCACCTTCTGCTGGAGGCTCTCCTGGTCGATGGTGACGATGATCCGTGCCGTGGTGCCGTGGTCGTGGGGGAGCTGGTCGGTGGCCTGGAGCCGACGGCAGGCCTCGACGAGCGCGTCCCAGAATCGGCGGCCGTGGTCGCGGGGATCCTTGCCGTCGTGGGCGCAGCTCGGGTCGGGGCAGGGCGTTCCGGACCGGTGGCCGTTCTCGTCGAGGAACGGTTCGCCGGGGCGTTCGGCCACGCCGCCACACGCGCCCGGCTCGGTGGTGACCGGTGCGGCGAGCGGCATCAGGACCGACTTGATCAGCTCGGCCTCCTCCTCGCAGCCGTAGCCACGGAGGTGTTCGCCGCCGAGTCCGTCCTCGGAGAAGCCGAGGTATCGCGCGAGGTGCGCCGCGCGCTCCTGCCGCTCCCTGGACCGATCGTCCTTGATCAGGGTGCCGTCGACGTCGAGCTCCCGCGCGACGTCGCCGAACGCGACCTGGAGGTCGCTGGCGTCGTACCCGTTGGTGTGGACCAGCTCGAGCAGCCGGTCGGCAACCGCGGTGCGGAACTTCGGAACGCGGGGGAGCGTGGTCACCTTGCCGCCGATGGCGCGCGCCTGCGGGAGGGAGATCGCGCCGTCCTTGAGGGCTTCGCGCACCGCCGGGAGGTCGCGCAGCTGGTCGACGGCGCGCACGAGCCCACCGCCCGCGCCCTTGTGGCCGCCGGTGACGTGGGTGAGGAAGTCCTTCGTCGACGCCCAGCCGAGCTTCTCGGCCGCGTGCGTCTCTTCGAGCCGCGCGGTGACCCCGAGCATGGCGGCGTCGAGCATCGCCCTGGCCTGCGCGATCCGCGCTGCGGCCTCAGGTGCGTCCGCCCCGTCGAGGGCGTCCCACTGGGCCTGAGCCAGCTCCGCGGCGCTCTCGACCGCAACAGCGGCCTTGTCGAGGGCGTCGGTCGAGGACATGACCCCACTCTATCGAACAGATGTTCGAAGCGCAAGCGTATGGCCAGACCTGTGTGATACGGAATATCCGCGTCCGGAGACAGGTTCGCCCCAGTGTGTGCAGAGAGCCGAGAACCCCGGGTGACCTGCTGACGCGCCGCCTCGTGGTGGACCTCCAGCGGACGAAGAGCACGCGCTGTCGTTGAGGGCCTGCGCCCTTCTGGCGCGTCCCGACCCGCCGATCCCGGCGGCAACCTCCCTCTCGTCCCCACCGGTCTTCACCGATCCAGTCGGTCCGCGGCGCCCTCGATGCGCCGTGCGGCCGCATCGAAAGGCATGTCCCCATGAGTTCCACCCGCACTGTTGAGCGCGCCAGTTGGCGCGACCGGCTCCCGTCGTTCGGCGTCCAGGTCCTGATCGGTCTCGCGCTCGGCGTGGTCCTCGGCCTCGTCGCCCGGTCCATCGGAGCCGACGGCACCGACGCCGCGACCGGCGAGGTCGACCCCAACTGGCTGACCGAGACGTTGACGACGGTCGGCGACACGTTCGTGACGCTGCTGCGGACCATCGTGCCGCCGCTGGTCTTCCTGGCGATCGTGGCCTCCATCGCCAACCTCCGCGAGGTCACCGGCGCGGCGCGCCTCGCCTGGAAGACGCTGGTCTGGTTCGCCATCACGGCGTTGATCGCCGTCACGATCGGCATCGTGCTGGGGCTGGTGCTCCAACCGGGCAACCACACGAGCGTGTCAGCCGACGCGGCCGCCGACCCGAGTCGCACCGGCTCGTGGCTCGACTTCCTCACCGGGCTGGTCCCGGACAACGTGCTCGGACTGCAGGCCAGCGCCGGCGGCGACGGCTCGGTCGGACTGTCCTTCAACGTGCTGCAGATCCTCGTCGTGGCCATCGCCATCGGCATCGCGACGCTCAAGGTCGGCGACGCAGCAGAGCCGTTCCTCGTCTTCGTTCGGTCTGCGCTCGCGATCGTCCAGAAGGTGCTCTGGTGGATCATCCTGCTCGCGCCGATCGCCACGGTCGGCCTCCTCGGGAACGCCGTGGCGTCGTACGGCTGGGACGCCCTCGGCTCGCTGGCCACCTTCTCGGCCGCGATCTACGTCGGCCTCGCGCTCGTCGTGTTCGTGGTCTACCCGGTGCTGCTGCGGACGAACGGGCTGTCGATCAAGCAGTTCTTCTCGGGTGCCTGGCCGGCGATCTCGCTGGCGTTCGTGTCGCGTTCCTCGGTCGGGACGATGCCGGTCACGCAGTCCGTCACGGAACGGAACCTGGGTGTCCCGCGCGCCTACGCGTCGTTCGCCGTGCCGCTCGGTGCGACCACCAAGATGGACGGTTGCGCCTCGATCTACCCGGCGATCTCGGCGATCTTCGTCGCCCAGTTCTTCGGGGTCGACCTGGGCCTGACCGACTACCTGCTGATCGCGTTCGTGTCGGTGATCGGCTCGGCCGCGACCGCCGGTGTCACCGGCGCCACGGTGATGCTGACCCTGACGCTGTCCACGCTGGGCCTGCCGCTCGCCGGCGTCGGCCTGCTGCTCGCGATCGACCCGATCCTCGACATGGGGCGTACGGCGGTCAACGTGGCCGGCCAGGCGCTGGTGCCGACCCTGGTCGCGAAGCGGGAGGGCATCCTCGACGAGGACGCCTACAACGCGCCGCGCTCAGGCAAGGCGTGGCGCGAGGACGAGGTACCGGTCGCCGTCTGACCGGCGGGTTTCGAGGCTCGCTTCGCTCGCACCTCAACCACCGGCCACCGGGCGCGGGCGCGTCAGACGCGCTCGCGCCCGTGCGGCGTCAGCCACCCCGCCAGGTCCGGCCCCTTGGGGACGATCCCCGTCGGATTGATGTCCTCGTGGACGACGTAGTAGTGCCGCTTGATCTGTTCGAAGTCGATCGTCTCGCCGAACCCGGGCGTCTGGAACAGGTCGCGCGCGTAGCCCCACAGCGCCGGCATCTCGATCAGCTTGTTGCGGTTGCACTTGAAGTGGCCGTGGTAGACGGGGTCGAACCGCGCCAGCGTCGTGAACAGTCGTACGTCGGCCTCGGTGATCGCGTCGCCCATGAGGTAGCGCCGGTCGGTGAGTCGTTCCTCGAGCCAGTCGAGCGTGTCGAAGAGCCGGTCGTACGCCGCGTCGTACGCCTCCTGTGAGCCGGCGAAGCCGCACCGGTAGACGCCGTTGTTGAGCTCGGTGAAGACCCGCTTCATCACGGCCTCCATCTCCTCGCGGACGTCGTCGGGCCACAGGTCCGGCGCGTCGGGTCGGTGCCACTCGCGCCACTCGAAGAAGAAGTCGTGGGTGATCCACGGGAAGTCGTTGGTGACGACGGACTTCGTCGCGATGTCGACCATCGCCGGGACGGTGATGCCGCGGGGGTAGTCGGCGTAGCGCGCGAAGTACGCCTGCTGCAGCCGCTCGTAGCCGAGCACCGGGTCGACGCCGCCGGCGTCGAGGTCGAACGTCCAGCTGCGTTCGTCGTGCGTCGGCCCTGTCAGCCCCATCGAGATGACGTCCTCGAGCCCGAGCAGCTTGCGCACGATGATCGACCGGTTCGCCCACGGGCAGGCCTTCGCCGCGACGAGGCGGTACCGACCTGGCTCGGCAGGCCAGGTCGGTGCCTCGATCGTGGTGCCGTCGTACTTGTCCTGCGACTGCCCGGGCTCGCTGGTGATCCGGTCCGGGATGTAGTTCATGTCCCGGTCGAAGGCCTTGCCCTGTTCGGTGTACGTCGGCATGCGCTCACCCTAGGGACTGGGCCCCGGGGTGAGCGCGGAATCGCCCGGCGTCGGCGCTACGACGACGGGTGGTGTGCGTCCTCGGCGCCTCCGCCGCCACTGCCGACCGTCCCCTCGGGACCGGCGGGCGGCGGGATCACGAGGTCGCCGGGAACCGGCTCGCCGGGGACGCCGTTGACCGATTCGGTGGAGAACGCGTACGTCAGTACGGCGAACGCGACCGCGTCGGCGTTGACCCCGAGGGCGTGGGTGCTGTTGTTGGCGAAGGTGTCGCACGCCTGGTGGTAGCAGGGGTCGTACTGGGCTCCGGCGGTGCCGCCCCAGATCTCTGCCTGCTCCGCGGTCTTCGGCACCTCGGCACCGGTGAACAGGCCACCCGCCGGGATCCCGTTGTTGATGAACGCCTGGTAGTCGCTGCGGCCGCTGAACTCCGCGTCGTCATAGGGCTCGCTGCGCAGCGTGTAGAACGACTCGAGCAGGTCCTCGATCGCGACCGACCCCGGCGGCACGGGCACCGGCGCGGTGAAGCCGGACTGGTCGCTGTCGTAGACCATCTGGACGTAGTTCGGCGAGCCGATCATGTCGAAGTTCAGGTAGAGCGCGATCCGGTCCTTCTCTGCTGCACTGAGGCCGTTGACGTAGTTCGTCGATCCGACGAGCCCGCTCTCCTCGGCGCCCCACCAGGCGAACCTGAGCGTGTTGACGGGCTTCAGCTTCGCCAGCTGGACCGCGGTCTCGAGTACGGCGGAGCTGCCGGAACCGTTGTCGTTGATGCCGGGTCCGGCGAGCACCGAGTCGAGGTGCGCGCCTGCCATGACGACGTTGGCATCGTTGATGCCCTTCTTCTCGGCCAGCACGTTGGCCGTGGGCAGGACCTGGCGCAGGGTGTTGGCGAAGACCCGCATCTCCAGCGCCGGCGTACCCGCGAGGGTCGCGCCCAGTGCGTACGTCGTACCGATGACCGGGATGCCGCTGGTGTTGTTGGCGGTGAGGGTGACGGCCGGGATGCCCTGGCGGTCGGCGGCGGCCGTGTTGCCCTGGTTGAAGATCACGATCCCGACGGCGCCCGCGGCCGCGGCGTTCTCGGCCTTGAGCTCGAACGTGCAGGTCCCGCGCTGCAGCAGCGCGATGTTGCCGGCGGGGAAGCCGTTGAAGTCGGTCGCCTCGCAACCGCTGTTCGAGGTGTTGCCAAGGCCGAACTGCAGGTCGACGGCGGTGACGCTCGCGGTGACGTCGCCAGGATCGGACTGGGTGATGGCGCCGAAGTCAGTGCCCTCGACGTAGGTGACCTGGTTCGGCGCGGTCTGCTGGAGGCCGGAGGGGCCGACGACCTCGAACGCGAGGTAGTTGAACGTCTGGACCACCGGGTTGTAGCCCGCGGCACGCAGGGTGTCGACGACGTAGTCGACCGACTCGTCGTACCCGGCGAATCCGGAGAAGCGGTTCCCGTCGTTCGCGTCGGCGATCGCCTGCAGTGCTGCCTGGTGCTTCCGCACGCCCTCGACGCGCACGCACTCCAGCAGCTTCGCGTAGGTGTTGTTCTGGCGGCGCTCACACGTCGGGGGAGCAGGGGCAGCGTCTGCCGGACCGCCCGGCACGGGCGCCATCACCGCCACAGCGGCCATGACCGCCAGCCCCACCCACCAGGACCTGTTCCTTCGAACCCGAGTCAAGAATCGAACCATCGCAATCCCGCCCTCCGAAACGGCGAAATCCGAGTGATTCGCCTGCAACGAATTCGAACCTACGCTCGGGCTCCGGGGCCTGCAATGAGCGGAAACGACACCCTCCCGAGCATCATCCCGCTGGTCGAGGAGGTTGCTCAGCAACGCCTCCCGCTGGTCGAGGAGGTTGCGCAGCAACCGTCTCGAGACCACCCTGCTAGCAGGAGGAACGGCCATGTTCGGACGACGCAAGGCGAAGCGCGCAGCAGAGGTGGTCCCGCCGGAGTTCCCCGTCTGTGGTCAGGTCTACCTGTTCCAGCGCGAGGCGGAGCGCGCGGCACGGGAAGCCGCCGCGGGGGAGCCGCCGGTCGGCGAGGCCGAGGTGCAGACGCCGGATTGATCGGGGTGCCTACGGTGTCGCCATGTTCCTGGAGAACGTCGTCTTCGACGCCACGGCCCCACAGGTCCTCGGTCGGTTCTGGGAGGCCGCGCTCGGTACCGAGCGGCTGACCGACGTGCCGGAGGGGTTCGAGACCCGGCTGACCGTGCCGGACGGACCGGTGCTCGACCTGTGCTTCCAGCGGGTGCCCGATCAACCCGCCGAGCCCCAGCGCCTCCACCTCGACCTGTACGGCGGTGCGGACCAGGCCGCCGTCGTCGAACGACTGGTCTCGCTGGGCGCGAGCCACGCGGACATCGGGCAGGGCGACGTGCCGTGGGTCGTGCTCACCGACCCCGCGGGCAATGCCTTCTGCGTGCTCGAGGAGCGGTCGTCGTACGACGGCACGGGACCGGTCGCGGGCCTGCCGCTCCAGGTGGCCGATGCCGAGCGGGACGGCGCCTTCTGGGAGTGGCTGACCGGCTGGGTGCCGGTCGAGGGGAGTGGGCTGGTGAGCCTGCGGCACCCCTCGCTGCGCGGTCCGCTGCTCGACCTGTCCGCCGAGGCGGGTCCGAAGGGTACGGCGAAGAACCGGACCCACCTCGACCTGCGACTGGAGGCCGGCGACGACGCCGACGAGATCGCCCGCGGCATCGTCGACCGTGGCGGTCGTGAGCTGCACTTCGACTGGGGCGAGCTGCCGTGGCGGCACTTCGCGGATCCGTCGGGCAACGAGTTCTGCGTGCTGCCGGCGTCGACTCACTGAGCAGCGCGACGACTCCGGAACCCTTCCACCTTCCATGGCTCCGGCGGGTGCGGCCGAGGAGCATCGGTCGCGGCGAAATGACGCTCTGGGCATCCGCGGGCCCGCCTGGAGCTAGGCGGTCCAGATCCGAGGCAGGTATCGTTCTTTATCGAGCGCGACATCTTGACCGTCGTCGCTGACGGCGCGAGCCATCAGCCAGAGCTCCCTATATGCCGCCTTGAGCGGCCATTATTCGGTCACCTTGCGTGACCGGTGTAGCAGATTTGCGAACGAGTGGTCAGCCGGAGGCGGCCGGTACTCGCTCAAGCACTACCCAATCACCCAGAACAAGGGCTGTGTTCAGGGTGTCCTCCGGCTCCCGATCAGAGTCCGTCTGGATGGTTCGTAATGACGAGTTCCGAGAGTTCGAAGACCACGCTCAAGCCTGCTCCTCAGCAGTGGGTCAAGCCCGTGTGCGCAGTTGGCGGCGTGGTCACCGTCTGTGGATTCGGTGTCTACTTCCTGAAGAAGCCTGGCGGCACCGACATGGTCAAGGCGCTGGTGCCGGCCATCGTCGCCGTCGTAGCTATCGCCAAGTAGACAGAGAAAAGGCCCCTCGGAGTGAGAGTCCGCGGGGCTTTCGTCGTCTCCGTGGTGGGAGGGCCTCTCTATAACGGAGGACCTAATCGACCAGAGTTGTGACCGTCACGGGACCGAGCGGCACATGCACATCCACGAGGCTGGGCATGCTGTCGACAACGGAATCGCGTTTCGGGCCGTCGGGTCTGCTGCACCAACAAGTGACAGCATGAGGCGGCGGATGGCCGTGACCTGACGCGGTCAACTCACTTACCTGCGCACACTCCCTTCGGAACCTTGGCGAGCGCTCACTGCCCGGTGACACCTGTAGTGCAGCCGACCCGTCTCGCTCGCCTTGATCGGATGCTCAAACCTCGGTGTGTCTAGTGTGGCAGGCTAGGCGGCCTGTAATCATGGTCGCGAGCGATCGAGTCGGCCCGAGTGGAGTTCAATAGTGGCGAGTCTCAGCCAGGTCAGAATGCCCAGCGACGCGGCGCCGAGCCTTGAGCGCCTCAGCAGACTCAGCGACGGAGAACGCCAATCCCTAGTGACGGCTCTGCAACAAACCGCATCGAACCCAAAGGCGATGCGTGAGGACGTTCGCGCCGCAATACCTGAATGGTCAGACGACGATGCTAGTGACGTTGTCTCCAATCTGCTGTCGCTGTCGGCGCTAAGCACCAGCCATGACTTCGAACTCGCTGAGCTTGCTGTTGTTGTGTCGGAACTTGTTTCGAACGACTTAGAGCATCCACTTCCGAAGGGGTTCCCACCGCAACTCGCCGAGGTGCTGTCTGCGCGTGGAGTCGTTGCGCTCGCGAAGGCATTCGACGTTTCACGCTCCTTTGAGCGCCTGATCCATCTGAGTCGCGTCATCACCGACATCCGACCGGTTTTCGGTGCTGATCCCGCGGCCGGCCCCCTGGGCTCAGTTCTAGTGCACACACTCCGGCTTGATTTCTATGCGGAGGGGAAGTTGCGGTCGCTATCGTTCGCTTTAGAGTCCGACGACATCAGGCAGATGATCGAGACGCTCGAACGGGCTGAGGCGAAAGCCGCTGCTCTTGGGGATCTGCTTGAGGCCGCCGGAATCGCAGAATTCGATTTGGTTGGAGATCCAGATGACTGAGCCGATTGAGGCACTGCGCGGCCTTGAGCGAGCCTCGGTTCGGCGCGCCGCGCTCAGATGGGTGGTCACGAAGACGCACTCGCCTGACGTGCACGACTTCGAAATCAAGGTCCCCCACGTAGATCGCAATAAATCTCGCGAGAATCGATGGGCGATCGTCCACGAGAGTCCAGATGCTCAGCAGGTCTACATGGAACTTGCCCCGAGTTTCGAAGACCGCGAGCGCCGTCGCGACCCGCTGAGTCGTTCGGTGCAAGAGGTCCGAAACCTCTTCAAGGTGCACGCCGACGAGTGGAGGGACGAGACCCAATTCGTCTCGAATCTGTCAAAGATTGTTGCGCACCCGGCATACCAGAAAATCATCGGATTGGGACCGCAGGCCGTTCCGCTCATTATCGCAGAGTTGCGAGTGCAACCCGAACTGTGGTTCTGGGCGTTGACCTCAATAGTAGGCGAAGACCAAGCTCAGGGCGTCCAGACCGTCTCGGAAGCCGCTTCAAGTTGGGTTGCGTGGTACGACCGACTCGTGGCGGACAGTGACTGGTGATCCGCAGCCACCATCTCCCGCTGCTTGCATCGGACAATCACCAAATAACAAGCCCGCCCACTGACAGTTACAACTGCATCGCGTGGGCGGCGTGCGACAGCGAGCGATTTTGGTGGCCGAGCCCAGGTACGCCGTCCTATTGGCCAGACGGCGTCGAGCAGGCGGAAACCCTCGAGGCGTTCCGAGCGGCATTCGAATCGTTGGGATTCGTCGAGTGTGACAGTTCTGAGCACGAGGATGGCGTTCAGAGGATTGCCCTCTATGTCGGCGCCGATGGTGTCCCGACCCACGCCGCGAGGCAGTTGCTGGACGGAGGCTGGACCAGCAAGCTCGGGCGCGCCGTAGATATCCGACACGCAACCGCGAATGCCGTCTGTGGCCCCCTCTACGGGGAGATCGCGATCTACATGTCTCGGCCGCGAGACAGCGAAGATCCGTGCGCGCCGTAGCCTTGGTTTGCAAGTCTGACGGATCGTAGTTGGCGGCTTCACCTTGCATTGCGGCTTGGGCGTCGCCGGGGCCACGACCGATTGGGATTGCCGAGGATGTGCTGCGCGAACACGTGTCAGCGTAACCGCCCCAAAGTGGGCGAAAGGGGCGTGTTTCAGCGCGGCGCCAGCACCACGATCGGCAACGGCCGCGTCGTACGCTGCCGGTACTTCGCGAACGTGCCCCGGTTGGCCTTGTTGCAGAGCGAGAACATCCGCTCGTAATCCGGGTCATCGGTGCGCACCGTCCGGGCAGTCCCCACAACCTTCCGGACGCCGACCTGGAACTCGACGTCCTTGTTGGCTTCCAAGTTGAGGATCCACGCTGGGTCGCGGCGGGCGCCGCCGTTGGAGCCGACGACGAGGCGGTTGTCGCCGTCGGTCGCGTAGACCAACGCCGTCGTACGCTGAAGGCCGCTCTTGCGCCCGGTGGTCCGCAGCAGCAACGTCGGCATCCCCATGAGCAGGCGGTGTCCGACGAGCCCGCGGGACGTCTCGTAGATCTTCTGGTGGGCGTCGAGCGTGGCGAGGAAGAGGTCGCGCTGGGACGGGAGCTTCATGGGGGAGAGCATGCCAGTAAGAGGGGATCGCGGATCGCCCTAGAACGTGTTCTACTTCTGTCCGTGACCATCACGCACGACATCCTCGGCCAGACCGTGACCATGCCCGTCGACGTACGGGACGGCTCCAACGCCACCGTCATCTTCGACGTCGACCTCGAGGCAGCCCGGGCCCTGGCCCCGGCCGGCTTCGAGGTCATCGAGAACGCGCCGGGCCGCGCACAGTTCGCGCTCGCGCTGATCGACTACAAGGACAACGACCTCGGTGCCTACCTGGAGGTCGGCACCATCCTCTTCGTCCGTCCCGAGGGCGGCGGCGAGGACGGCACGTTCATCACCCACCTCCCGGTCACCGAGCAGTTCACCTGCGCTGCCGGCAACCAGATCTGGGGCTTCCCCAAGTCCGTCGAGCAGATCGAGGTGACCAACACCGAGACCACCACGCGCTGGGTGCTCACGATGGACGGCGAGCTCGTCGTCGACGTCACCCTGCCGCGAGGTGGCACCGACGAGATGCCGCCGATGGCGCTGTCCGCCTACACACTCATCGACGGCCGTCCGCACGTCACCGCCTTCACCCAGGGCGGCAGCGGCAGCGGGATGTTCTTCGGTGGCGAGGTGTCATTGACGCTCGGTTCGCACCCGATCGCCAAGGAGCTCGCCTCCCTCGGCCTCTCGCCGGACTCCGTGGTCCTGAGCACGTGGACCGAGCGGATGCAGGCCAGGTTCGACGAGCCCACGCCGCTCTGACCGCGGCTGCGCTCCGGGGAGTCGCGCCTACCGGTACGCTTCGAACATGCGTTCGGGCCGGCGGGTGGACGGGGTGCAGGACCATTTGCCGTTCGACGTCTCCCCGACGGCCGGGTCCGACGACCACCCAGAGCGAGTACGACGCCCGCGGGCCCTCCCCGCAACGGACCGCAACCGTTTCCGGCTGCGCAACGACGCCCTCGCCTCGCACGGCTGGCCGGCCGGCACCGAGCTCCTCGTCGACCCCGACCAGCGCCCCCGCCGTGGCCAGGTCGCCCTGGTGACTGAGGGCGGCCGCCTGAAGATCGGGGTCTTCGACCTGCAGCTCGGCCGCGGCGTACTCCGCACGGATCGTGGCTCGGTCTGGCTCGGGGCCTCGGCGCGGTTCGTCGGCGTGGTGACGCTCGTCGGCGCGCCGTTCGAGGGAATGCCGGACGCTCCCGTCAGGGGATGAGAAACGGGACTTCGGGTACTGCGGGATTCAACAACCGCTGTCTGAACGGAGTCAGAAAAATGGTCACCCTCGGCGTCATACTTCTCATCATCGGCCTCGTCGCGAGCATCCCGATCCTCACCACGGTGGGCGCGATCCTGATCGTCGCGGGCTTGGTCCTCAACCTGGTACCGATCAACGGCAACCGCCGCCTGTATTACTGACGGCCCCTTCGCCGCTACCGCGACCAGCCCTGCCAGGTGAGGACCTGGCGGGGCTGGTCGTTGTTCGCGCCGACGTGCCCCGCGTCGTTCACCTCGACGCCATCAGGGCGTCGGCCGGCCGTCGAGCGGGACTTCTAGCGTCCCGCCCATGCGCCTTCTTCCCGCAGTTGCACTGCTGACTGCCACCGGCCTCGTCGCCGCTCCTGCCCTCGCCGCCACCGCGCCGTACGTCGACAAGCGGACCACGCTCGACGCGCTGTCGCTCGAGGACTTCCAGTCGGCCGTCGTCGACGATCGCGGTGTCGAGCTGGGCGGCATCGGCAGCGGGTTGTTCGCCCTGGGCAACAACGAGTACTGGACGATCACCGACCGCGGCCCGAACGGCGAGATCGGCGACACGCGCACCTTCATCGTCCCGGAGTTCACCCCGTCCATGGTCAAGGTCCGCGCCCGCGGCAGCCGGCTCGACGTACTCGAGTCCATCCCGCTCATGACGCCGGCCGGTGACCCGGTCACGGGGCTTCCGAACTTCGCGGTGCCGGGCGACCCGGCGCCGTACGCCGCCGACGGCACGACGCTGCTCGACTACAACGCGAACGGCGTCGACACCGAGGGTGTGGTGCGGACCGCGGACGGTCACTTCTGGCTCGTCGACGAGTACGGCCCGTCGATCGTCGAGGTGGACCCGACCGGTCACGTCATCGCGCGCCACGTCCCTGCCGGGCTCGAGGACGACTACGCCGCTGCTGGTGTCGACTACCCGGTCAATGGCTCGCTGCCCGCCGACCTCTCGAAGCGCCGCGCGAACCGCGGCTTCGAGGACATCGCGCTGCTGCCCGACGGCAAGACCATCGTGGTGGCGCTGCAGAGTTCGGTCGTGGTGTCGGGGGACCGGGACCGGATCATCACCGAGCTGGTCTCGTTCGACACGACGACGGGTACGACGCTGCACCGCTACGGCTACCGCTTCGACGCCGCCTCGACCTTCGCGGCCGGCACCCGGGGACGCGACCTGAAGATCTCTGCGCTCGTCCCGGTCGACCAGACGCACGTCATCGTGCAGGAGCGCACCGACACCGAGGCCCGCTTCCACACGATCACGCTCGACCCGACCGACCCGTTGGTGACCGAGGCCGACAAGTCCCTCCTGGTCAACCTGGCCGGTGTCGCGGGCGTGCCCGGCAAGGTCGAGGGTGCGGCGTTGAAGAACAGGTCGACGCTGGTGGTCATCAGCGACAACGACTTCGGGTTCGTCCCGCGGGCGTACGGCGCCGGTGAGGACGTCGACCCGTCGGGTGTGGAAACGGTGCTGGCCGAGGTCAAGCTGCCGTAGTCCGGGCAGCCGCCCGGCCCCGCATTGTAGGAGCGGAGCTGCGACCGGTGGAGACCCGAACGGGCCATTGTTCCGGTGGGCTGATGTGATCACCGTGGATCCATGAGGATCGCATCGTTCAACGTGGAGAACCTCTTTGCGCGCCCGAAGGCCATGGACGCCAACGAGGCCGACCCTGCCACCCGCAGCATGATCCTGGCCGCCCATGCGAGGGTCTCGACCCTCTTCGAGCTGGCCAGCTACCAGGGCGTCGAGGCGGAGATCCTCGACCTGCTCGACCAGCTCGGCGTCCTGAGCGACGACGAGGGCACCTTCGTCCGGCTGCGCAAGCTGCGCGGGTCGTTGCTACGACGGCCGATGACCGGCGCCGTCGTACTGCTGGCCAAGGGGCGTGCCGACTGGGTCGGCTGGGTCGAGCTCAAGACGGTCGCGGTCAACGTGCGCGCCACCGAGCACACGGCCCTGGTCATCAAGGAGCTCGCGGCCGACGTACTCACTGTCGTCGAGGCGGACAACCGACCGGGGCTGGACATGTTCTGCCGGACCATGTTGCCCGCGGTGGGCGGGACGCCGTACCCGCAGGCGATGGTGGTCGAGGGCAACGACACCCGCGGCATCGACGTCGGGTGCCTGGCGGCGGCGGGGTACCCGCTGGTCCAGATGCGCACCCACATCTTCGACGAGGACGCGACGGGGCCGGTGTTCTCGAGGGACTGTTGCGAGTACCACTTCGACACGCCCGCTGGCAGTCGCCTCGTGGTGATGGCGAACCACTTCAAGTCCAAGGGGTACGCCTCGCAGGGCGATCCCATCGGCGCGAAGCGACGCAAGCGCCAGGCCCGACGGGTCGCCGCGATCTACAAGGCCCTGCGCCAGGAGGGCATCGACCACATCGCAATCACCGGTGACCTGAACGACGACCCAGCCAGCGACTCGCTCAAGCCGCTCCTCAGCCTCGCCGGCCTCACCGACATCAGCGCGCACCCGGCGTTCGACTGGAACCACCGCAAGGGCACGTTCGGCTCGGGCAACGAGAAGGAGAAGATCGACTACATCCTGCTGTCCGACCCGCTCTTCGCGCTGGCGACCGGGGGAGGGGTGTTCCGCAAGGGCGTGTACCGCGGCAACCGCACGAAGGACCCGTGGGAGATCTTCCCGACGCTGGACAAGAAGGAACACGAGGCGTCCGACCACGCGGCGATCTACGCCGACATCACCGACTTCTGACGGTCGTCACTGCACACGTTTCCCAGGAACGAATCCATACATCCCGTCAAGACAAGAGGTGCGGCATGGCGATCACCGTTTCGGTCCTCGAGCCGGTCGTCGCCGGCGCGGTCGTCTATCAGCGGCTGGCGCCAGACAAGATCGGCGGCCCGGCACGGGCGCGGATCTCGCTGAAGGTGCGCGTCACCGGCGAGGGCAAGCTGATCACGGCGAGGCTCGGGTCGGACCAGATCTTCAGCTCGCCGGACGGGCTGGCTCTCCCCGCCGAGTTCCAGAACTGTGACGCGGCCACCCTCGTGCTCGACGAGCCGCTGAAGCCGTCGTACCTGCTGGAGGTCACGGTCCAGGTCGGTGACACGACGTCCGAAACGGCGTCGGTCCCGGTCACCCTGGTCCCGCACACGAACGTCAACGGCCCTCTCTCGTGGCCGGGCCTCGGTGACGAGCTCCTTCCGAACGAGGCCTGGGGAGCCTCGGCCGACCACGGGGCCGGCTTCCAGGTGTTCGCCCTGGACACCGCGATCGATGGATGGGACGGCACCGCCTGGACCGACCGCTGGGTTGCAGCGCCCGACTTTCCGTACGACTACCGCGTCTTCGGTCGGCCGCTGCATGCGCTGACCGATGGCGTGGTGGACCTGGTGGTCAACGACCACCCGGAGTGGGAGAGCCGGACTTCCAGGGACGCCATCTGGGCGGCGGCCAAGCTGCCCGACGGATCGATTGACTGGTCGAAGATTCCGAAGAGCCCGACGACGGGGAAGTACGACGCCGGCGGCAATGTGCTCTTCGTGAGGTCTGGCGAGGAGATCTGGCTCGCTGCTCACCTCCAGAAGGGATCCATTCCGCCCCAGCTCACGGTCGGAGCGAAGGTCACCCGTGGGCAGTACATCGGAAAGGTCGGCTTCTGCGGCAACACCAGCCATCCGCACACGCACATCGACGTCAATCGGCTGCCGGCAAACTATTCGGGAACCGGCTTCAACGGCCGGTTCCCGCGGCCCATGGGGTTCTCGAACCTGTATGCGCTGACGGTCGCCGAGGCCCACACTGCGGCGGTCCAGGGCGCGATCCCGTCAACCTCGTGGACAGCCTTGAGCAACCAGACGGCGTCGCGGAAGCGTGACCTGCTGTATGCCGGACCGACCCCTCCTGTGTTCCATGCCGGGCCCGGTGGCAACCAGGACGCTGCGATCTACACAGCCATCTGGGACCCGGGCAAGCACATCGACCTCTGGGTGGCGAGTCCCTCCTGGGCCGCGCTGAAGGCCAAGGCGGTAGCGCTCACCGCGTCCGATCGATTCGACATCGTCGGTGTCGAGGCCAGTCCGATCGCAGGCCAGACCCACCTGGTGGCCACGTTCCGCTACGGCGAATCCGGCGGTCGACTGGTCTGTCAGCAGGGCTGGACCGCCTTCCACGCCGAGATCAGCAAGCTCATCAGCCAGGGTCAGGTGCTCACCGACCTCACGTCGTACACCGACGGTGCGACCCGGACGTTCATCGGCATCGTCCGCCCCGGTGCAGGCGGGCTACCTCCTGTCCAGGTGAACGGCATCGCCGCCTTCGCGACCAAGGCCCAGGCCTTTCACCTCGAGGGGGTCAACGTGATCGGCCTCGACACCTTCGTCGAGGCGAGCGGGTCTGCTGTCGTCGTAGCGGCGCTCCAGAGCTCGAAGCAGTCCCAGGAGGTGATCACCGGTGCGTGGTCCACGCTCACCAGTGCGCTCGCCACCAAGACCGGAATGCGGGTGGCGCTCATCTCCTCCGCCCCCAAGATGATGTACGGCCGGGACTTCGTGGCGGTCCTGGTGCCGACCTCGCAGCCTGGCCAGAAAGTCGAGCGGATGACTTCCTTTCGTGCGGTGATCCGGTGCAGCGAGAAGTACCGGCCCGACCGGTGGCGGCTCAGCTACCTCCACTGCGAGAAGGGTTGAGCCACGCCCGCCAGCCGCCGTACGACGTGATCTCACGGTCGGGGTCGACACCGTCGGCCGTGCAGACGAACCCGAGCACCTGGCTGCCGTCGACGAGCTCGACGGGCCCGATTGCCAGGGGTGGCGCGATGGTTCCCATGAAGCCGGCCAGGGCCGCCGCAGGCAGTCGCCACACCTCGACCTCGATCCCCTCGCCGACCGGCTTGCCGTCCGTGCGGGTGAGGCCGGGCCGGGGGAGTGGGCCGTCGACGACGTACATCCGGTAGTCCGTTGCGGTCCGGGTCGTCGTGACGAGGGTGCCGCCGCGGCGCACGAGATCGGCGTTGAGCGGTTGTCCGGTCAGGTGGGCGCCGGCCACGGCGACCAAGGTGCCTTCCCGTTGCTCGACCTGTTGCTCGACCCGGTGCTCGACGAGGTCGAGCAGGGCGTTGTCGCAGCCGGCGGGCGCCAGCAGTTGTACGCCGAAGGGCAGCCCGTCACTTCGAGCGGGACCGGGGAACGCGACCGCACACAGGTCGAGCAGGTTCGTCATGTTGGTGAACTGGCCGAGCCGGGTGTTCACGCCGATCGGATCGGCCGCGACCTCGGCAAGAGTCGGATGCGTGGCCGTGACCGGGAGGAGCAGCGCGTCGACCTGCTCCCAGATCGGCTCGGCGTCCCGGGCCAGCTCCGCGAGCCGGTGGAAGCCCGCGAAGGCGTCCGCTGCGCTGAGGTCCCGGCCCTTCGTCACGATGGTGCGGACCGTCGTGTCGACCGTCGGATCATCGGTGAGCGCCTGCCCGAAGGCCAGCCATCGCTCGGCGAGCCAGGGACCTGAGTAGAGCAACGCAGCCGCCTCGAGGAGCGGTGAGATGTCCACACCCACCGCTCCGTCCGTCTCGGCGATGGCCTGTTCCCAGGCCTCCCGGTGCAACGGATCGAGGTCCAGCTGGTTGGTCGGGATGCCGATGCGCGGCCTGTCCCCGAACGCGCGCTGGGCGGTCCGTCGCGCGTACGCGTCTGCTGGGTCGAAGACTGCGATCTGGTCGAAGACCCTCCTCGCCAGCGGCACCGAGCGCGCCAGGACCGTCGTACAGTCCAGGGACCGGCAGGCGGGGATCACGCCGGTGGTGGAGACGAGGCCGCGCGTGGGCTTGATGCCGATCAGCCCGTTGAACGCCGCCGGAACCCGGCCGCTGCCGGCGGTGTCGGTACCGAGCGCGAAGTCGACCTCCCCGGACGCGACGGCCACGGCACTGCCCGAGCTGGAGCCCCCGCTGATGTGCTCGTCCGAGAAGACCGAGTGGCAGGCGCCGTACGGCGAACGCGTGCCGACCAGGCCCGTGGCGTACTGGTCGAGGTTGGTCTTCCCGACCGGTACCGCACCCGCATCGATCAACCTCTGTACGGCGAACGCACTCGTCGGAGCAGGCGACGAGTTGCGCGGATCGCCAGCTGTGGTGGGGCTTCCCGCCAGGTCGATGTTGTCCTTGATGGCGAAGTGAAGGCCGGACAGCGGCCCCGGCTTCCCCTCGAACGCCGCGACCTGGTCGTCGGACAAGCGTGAGATGAACGTCGTCACGACACCCACCGTTGCCTTTCTGCGTCGAAGGCTGCGCGTCGTTGCGCGCGCAGCGTGGCGATCTCTCCGGCGGCTTCGGCCTCCAGCTGGTTGACCTCGGCCACGGAGAAGGTGGCTGGCCGGGTCACGAGGTCGGCGCGACCGGCCTTGATGTCGGCGCGTTGCTGCGCCAGCTCCTCGGCGCTGACGGGATGGAAGCGGATCCGGTCGAACTGTCGGAGCAGCCACGGCTGCTCGTCGCGTTGCTCCTCGGCAAGTCCGGGTAGCCGCCAGACCGGCAGCGTGCGGCCCACCAGCTGGTAGCCCCCGGGTCCCTCCATGCCGTAGATGCAGAGGTAGATCCCGCCGATGCCCACGGCGTTCTGCGGGGTCCAGGTGCGAGCAGGGTTGTACTTCGTGGTGACCAGCCGGTGCCGTGGGTCGATGGGTACGGCGACGGGCGCTCCGAGATAGACGTCGCCCAACCCCACGACGAGATAGGTCGCGGCGGCGACCACGTCGAAGACGTCCGCACGATCCGTCAGGTCGTTGACCCGCCGGATGAACTCGACGTTGTCAGGACACCACGGCGCGTCCGGCCGCACCGACGCCGCGTAGCGGCGCATCGCCTCATGGGCCTCTGGATGGTCGAACGCGATCGGGAGCGAGACCTCGCGAGCGGGGACCGTCACGGTCGCCGGATCGGCCAGACCGCCGGCAAGGACGGCCAGGTGCTTGGCCAGGGTGTCGAGCCCGAGTCGGGCGTCGTCGACCTGGACCAGCAGCGACCGGACGCCTTCCACGATCTCGGTCACGCCGTCCGGACGGTCGTTGCGCAGGGCCTGGGCCAGCAGGTGGATCCACACCCGGATCCGCAGGTCGAGCTCGGCGGGTCCTGCCTCGACGAGTAGGTGCCGGTCGCCCGACCTCCTGATCGTGTACGCCGGCGAGGTGCCGTCGGCGTCGTACGCCTCCAGTTCGAGGGGGCGTGCAGCCGTCGTCGACACGGTCTCGAGCCGTGGCTGTTCGTGGAGCGAGGCCAACACGGCTCGACGGTGCTGCATCGCCTCGGCAGCGGCCTCCGGTGTCGTGGGGACCAGGCGCACGGAGTCGCCGGGACGCAGCTGTCCGAGGATCCACCGGTCGGCACCGATCACCACGGCCGGCACGACGAATCCACCGAGCGACGGGCCGTCCTTGCCGACGATCACCGGGGTGTCGCCGGAGAGCATGATGCCGCCCACCGGGTACGCCGAGTCGTGCAGGTTCGACGGATGCAGGCCGGCCTCGCCGCCGTCCTCGCGAGCCCAACCGGGCGTTGCGCCGACCAGCCGCACACCGGTTCGGTCGACGCGGTGGTCGACCGTCCAGGTCTCACCGAAGAGGGCTTCCACGCCCTCGAAGGTGAGGTGGGTCGGCGCGCCGTGTGGCCCGGGGATCACCCGGAGCGCCCAGTCGGACGCCAGTTCGGGGAGCAGGGCGGTGACATCGGCCGGTGCCGACTGGTTGCCCAGCCGTCCCAGCGGTACGACGTCGCCGTCCGCCAGCGGCCGTCCCTCGAGGCCACCGAAGCCACCGAGGATGAACGTCGAACGGCTGCCCAACACGCGGGGCACGTCGAGCCCACCCTGCACGGCGACGTACCCGCGGAAGCCGGGTCCATCGAGGGGGCCCACGTCGAGGACGGACCCGGCGCGCAGCCAGACCACCGTGCCCGGACGCAACGGGCGGCCGTCGATCGTTGCCCGGGTCGCGGCGCCGCCGACGCACACCTGTCGGTCGGTCGAGACCGTGAGGACCGGCCCGCGCACCACACATTCCAGGCCGGCGGCACTCCACGAATTGCCCACCGCCGCGTTCACCAGGGCGAAGGTGAACTCGTCGAACGCGCCGGACGGCGGGACGCCGACGTCCCACAGGCCGGTGCGGCCCTCGAGGTCCTGGATGGTGGTCTGGATGCCGGCGCTGATGACGGTGAGGCCCGTCATGCGTCCCACCACCCGAGCAGCTGCACCGGGGTCGGGTTCCAGCCGTTGCAGGGGTTGTTGAGCTGCGGGCAGTTGCTGATCAGCACCAGGATGTCGCGGCTGGCGACGATCTCGACGTACTTGCCGGGCGCGGAGACGCCGTCCTCGAAGCTCAGGTTCCCGGCGGAGTCGACTGGCACGTTCATGAAGAAGTTGATGTTGTGCCCGAGCTGGCGCTGCCCGATGCCGGCAGCAGCGCCGTACGCCAGGAAGGTCTGGCGGCACGCGTGCTGGTGGCGCACGTGTTCGCCGTACCTGATGACGTTGGACTCCTGCGCGCACGCGCCGCCGATGGTGTCGTGGCGACCACAGGTGTCGTCGCTGATCACGGCCAGCTCGTCGAGACGCGTGGAGAGCAGCCGCGACCCGGTGGTCAGGTAGACCGCGCCCTGCTCACGGATCGTGTCGAACGCGGAGTAGCGGTTGTCGACGTCGTCGGCGTCGTAGAGCAACGTGTCGACCGCCTGGTTGCCGTGGGTGTCGACGATGCGGAGCCGACCGCCCGAGGGAACCCGGATGAGTGCGCCGTCGCCGGGCTGGACGACCGTGTCGAGCACGGTCGCCTGGAGTGTGGTGGTCATGCCGCGAGCCTCCTGGCCTGCTCGAGGGCGCGGGCGCTCTCGTCACGGAAGTTCCAGCTCGGGTCGTCGTCGGTGAAGGGCTCGGTCAGGGCGACGCCGATCCGGACTCCGGCCGGCGCGTACGGCGCTGTCGAGAGCGGGTGCGGCGTCGTGGCCAGGACGAGCAGCACGTCGACCTCGGTGCGCAGCGTGACCGTGTCGCCCTCGTGGGAGACACCGGTCAGCAGGCCGAGCGTCCCGCGGGAGTCGTCGGTGATGCCGACCTTGCTGAAGAAGTTGACGCTGCCGTGCAGGTCGGCCTCGCCGAGCCCGTGCTTGGTCAGCTCGCTGACCAGGCCGGTGCGGGCGGAGCGTTTCCAGTCGTTCCGGTCCACGGCGTACGACGACGGTCCGAACCTCTCCAGGTGGGCATCGGCCCCGAACCCGGTCAGGCAGTCGTGACAGTCGAGGCTGGAGGAGGTGACCGACGCGAGGGCGACTCCGCGATCGGACATCAACACCATCGGCGCCTTGATGCACGCCGACATCTGCGACTTGAGGGTGTCGGGGACGTTCAGCCGGTCGAGGCGGTCCGGACCGAACAGCAGTGTGGTCACGCACGCCTCGTCGCCCAGGGCAGTGAGCGTCACCTGGCGACCGGCGCGGATCGCGAACGACCAGGCCGCGCCGCCCGGGACCTCATGGGTGAAGCTGCTCATGCCTCCTCCTCAGCGGTGCGCAGGCCCGGGAGGGCGAACGAGAAGGACGGCACGGCCTCACCGAGGCTGCGGTGGTAGTCCTTGCGCTGTACGGCGTACGCCGCGACTCCGCCGAGACCGACCACGGCGAGCGTGATCAGCGGCAGGTAGTGGAGGTACCAGCCCTCGCCGGCGGGGTCGTAGACCTCCGCTCGCGGCATGGCCAGGTTGATCGCCATGGCGATCCCGTAGACGACCGCGATGGCGTTGACGAGGATGCCGAACCGTCCGAGCGAGAAGAGCTTCTTGCCGTTCTCGTCGAGGCCGTCGAGCAGGGGAGTGCCGGTCAGGCGGCGGTAGAGCAGCGGCGCCGTCACGAGCAGGTAGGCGATGTAGAGGAGCATGATGCAGACACTCGCCAGGCCGAGGAAGAGACCGGCGTTGCCGACGTTCACCACGAGGCAGAGACCGGCCAGGACGCCCGGCACGATCGTGGCCAGCACGGGCGTGCCGGTCTTGTCGGAGACCTTCGCGAGCTGCTTCGAGTACGGCAGCACGTTGTCGCGGGCCATCGAGTAGATCATCCGGGCGGCGGCCGTCTGGATGGCGAGCGTGCACACGCAGACGGCGAAGGCGACGTCGAGCAGCAGGAGCTTGCCGGTCGTCGTACCGAGCTGGCTGGTGAGGACGTAGGGGAGTCCCTGCAGGCCGAGGTTGCCGTCGGTGACGCTGGGGGCGGCCATCAGCGCGGCGATGATCAGGAACGCGCCACCGAGTCCGGAGGCAACGACCGCGCGAATGATCGTGCGAGGCGTGGTGGCCCGCGGCTTGTGGGTCTCCTCGGAGAGCTCGCCTGCGGCGTCGAAGCCGACGAGCACGTACGCCGCCATCAGCGCCGAGATCAACAGCGGGACGACGTAGCCGGTGGTGTTGTCGAGGTTCGTCGTGTGGAGGACGACCGACGGCCCGCGCTCGGCGTGGCCGAACAGGAGGATCACCAGCAGGACGATGCCGACCAGCTCACACGTGACACCGATCGAGTTGACGATCGCGGTGATCCGGACGCTGACCGCGTTGAGGGTTGTCGTGACCACGAGCAGGATCACACCGAGGAGTACGGCGTTGCTGGCGCCCGACTTCGACGAGAGGGTCGGGTCGCTGCCGATGAGCTGGAAGCCGCCCCACACGGCGGGGAGCACGACCTGGAGCGCGATGGCTGCAGCAGCCACCGTGATGATCTGTGCGATCACCATCGTCCAGCCGGCGAACCAGCCGACGATCGATCCGCCGAGTCGCCGTGACCACTGATAGATGGCGCCGGACAGGGGATAGCGGGCCGCGAGCTCTGCGAAGCAGAGGGCGACCATGAGCTGACCGGCGAAGACCAGGGGCCAGGTCCAGAAGAACGCCGTACCGCCGAAGCTGAAGCCGAGGCCGAACAGCTGGAAGACGGTGGTCAGGATCGAGACGAAGGAGAAGCCGGCAGCGAACGACGCATAGCTGCCGACGCGCCGGGAGAGCTGTTGGGTGTAGCCGAACGTGCCGAGATCTACGGCGCTTGAGTCGGGAGATGTGGACAACTGTGCCTCCGATGGGTAGGCCCAGAACGCGCACGGCAACTCGGGGCCAGTCGGCCTCCCGGGCTTTTGTCCCGCCGTGGAACGGTCGTACATCCCTGTGCGACCGCCTCCCCTCTCGGACCAGGCCCTCCGTTGCCGGAGACGGAACCCTAGGGGCGCCCCGCCGATGTCAGCGGGTCGGGAACAGTTCAGACGGCCGTGGTTTCACCGCGACGCTTGTCGAGTAACGGTTCTGTTTCCAGTCGCTCACGTGTGAGGCGCGCACCGGAGGTTCAGATGGACAGGTCTGCAATGAGCCCGTCGGCCAGGGTGAACCGCTGGTCCAGGTCGAGTACTCCGCCCGGAAAGTCGCCCTCGAGGTGCGTGGAGACGACGTATTCCTGATCGCCCGTCGGCTCCACCCGGGTGATCTCCGACGTATAGGTGAACCGGGACGCCACACCCTCGCGCCAGCCTCGGATCTCAGCGATGCCTTCGTAGTCGTGGCTCTCGTCGCGGACATGGGCGTCGGGCTGGAAGCAGGCGAGCAGGGTGTCGAGGTCGCCGGATGCCGAGGCCTTGTAGTACCGGTCGATGACATCGGGGATGGTGGTCATGGGCCGAACCTAGCGAGGCGCACCGACATCGGTCGGCGCGTTGGAACCCGTGATCAGATGCGGCGCAATGACGACGTATGAGTCCGACGGAACGGTTGCAGCATTTGGTACGCGTCCGTTTCAGCAACATCGCGAACTCGGACGCGGTCGGGCGAAAGTACTGAACGGCAGGTCATCCCGCACATAGAGTCGAGTCCGTGTCAGACCACGAGATCAAATTGGATGGCCAGACGTGGGACTTGCTTGCGCTCCGGTCAGCGCGCTCAGACAATTCGCTTCCAGCCCTCCTGGACCGTGCACGTGTCGGCGAACGACTTGGGCCAAGCGCGATGCTGGGTCTTGCGGCATGTTCGACGACGTCCAGCCTCGCTGACGCCCGGTACGTCCTGAGAAGCGACTTTGGTTTCGACGCGGCCCGCGCAAAGGGCGCAGTCGCGGTCGGCGGCTTGATCAGCTCTGCGACTGTCACCAATGACCCGTTGGGCTTTGTTGCCGACGTCAAGATGTCACCATCTCAGCGAAACAGGGTGTGTGGTCGTCTTGGTGGGAAGCCGGCAGCCGACGCCGTTGGGGACAAGTTGAGTGTGGCGGCCGCAATGGCGAACTGGGACTCGCGAAAGTTCCGTCGCTTTGCACTGGATGCGGCCCGCACGAATGACCCGGCTGTTATGGGTGTGTCGGCTGCGATCGGTGCAAGCATGCGCCGTCATGACCCTCAAGGGTTCGCATCGAGACTGACGGCGTCACAGACCTACCCCCTTGCTTCGGGCCGGAACACCAAGCTTGCTCAGCGAGCAAACGATGTTCTGACCGCCGCGTACACGATGTCCTCGCTTGATCCCAGCGGGCTGGCTCTAGGGCCTCGCGCATGGAACGACGCGCCACCCACCTGGCGTGAGTCAGCGGCACCATGGGTGTACGCCATCCTCGACGAGACCAACGGCGCTGCCGTCGCTCATCTCCTAAATGCCGTCCATTCTCGGGGACTGAACTTCGTTCAACCTGGAGCGAGTCCGTTCCACTTTTTAGATAGCCAACAGGAACTAACTGAGGCGCGTCTCCGGCTCCAAACGTTCTCCGGTCAACTGACGAAGTGGTTTGACCGACCGATGTGGTTCGACGGCGGTGCCGGTCAGGTGCAGGTCCTGCTAACCCAAGATGAAGATCGCTACATGTACGCCTGGGTCGGCGTCAACGGGATGGGGCTCCTAGTCGCATTCGACCTGCTAGATGGGGTGCCCTACGGACCTGACGTCGCGGGCGTTCGAGCGGCGCTCGCACTTGCGATTGGCTGGTATCTCGACGTTTCCGTATCACTGCGGATGTCCGCCTCCGGCACGCATGCCGTTCAGAGATCTGCCGCCGGAACGGTCACAACTGGGGCCCGGTATGTGCCATTGCCGTCGTTTGTGCGTCATGCCAACTCGATGAACAGCGGGACGAAAGCTCCTCCGCGGCTGCACGGTGTCGTTGCACATGTGCGCACGTTTACCAACGGCTACAAGCCCAGCGCGCGTGCCCGGCAGAATGCGCCGAAACGCTTGCAGGCAGGTATGCAATCCAATCAAACGTTCGTGCGGGCCTATATGAAGGGCCACGGGAACCTGGCGCTTCTGACGACACACCTTTCGAAGTACTCGGCGTTGGCAGACGTGATTGCGGGACTACAACGCAGATCCGGGTGAAAGGCGCCGGCGGCATCTGACCCGAACATTTCAGGCCGCGATCCACCTGCAGGCCAGACCTGCATCGACCCGATCGGTACACGGCGGAATGCCCGCCTCAGCCGATGCTGTTGTCGCGTCACACGGTGCCGGCACCTGAGGCTTCAGAACGTGCCTGCTGTCGCGCTATGGGTGGGGGTGCGAGTCTCGGTCGGCGATCATTCGGTTCACCTGGCTCGTAACGAACCTGTGCCATCGGCTCGGGTTCATCAACATCCCGTGGCCTATGTACCCCCGTGCGAGGCGCCCCAGACCTTCAGAGCCGATCTCCTGATAGTCGACCGAGATCGCTTGGGTTGTCGCCCGAGCACAGTAGGCCGTTGCTTCGGCCGCCGTAGCGTGGGGATCCCCAGGGTTGATTGCAACTGCGAGGTGGCGATGGGCAAGGGTGTCTACGGCTTCATCGGCCGGAAACCACGGTGTTAGACCGATGACTCCAGCGACGTGAGGTTTTCCTGCAACGCGTACAGCGACCCGCGCTCCCATCGAGTGTCCGATGAGCACGACGGGTACGCCCGGATGGTCGACAGATGCTTGCTTGATGGCTGCTTCCGAATCTTCGACCTGGGTGCTTCCCGGAGCGCCCCCGATGTGGGCCCAGTTGTCGAAGCGAAACCGTGTCAACCACAGTGCAATCCCTTGATCCGCCAATTGGTTCTTGATGCACCAATGTAGATAGGCGGCCCGCTTGTACGACGCCGACCACTCGCCAACTTTCCTCGTGCCTTCTTCTGGCGAGCCTCCGTGAAAGATCAGGGCGACAGCGCGGATCGAACCCCTTGGGGTGTGCTTCATGCGAACAATGTCAGTCATCGGTGTCCGCGCTTGTGTGTGGGAAGTTCGATTTCGCATACTTCGCCACTGCCGCGGTCGAGGCAACGTTTACGCCGGCGCCGGCGATCCCACCGGCGATGGGGACGAGTTTGGTCATGTTGACGACCCCCTTGGTGCCGGCCTTGGTGATGAGTCGGAATCCCACTGCCTTGTTGATCTCGATGAACACTTGGCCAGGAATTTTCTTGACGGCCTGCATCGCAAACTTGTTGCTCAGGTCCACGCCGAACTTCATTGCAACGCCAGTGCCCGTCGAACCCAGCAGGCTGAGTAGAACGACGCTCCGTACTTCTTCGCTGTCCAAGTTGTAGCCGCGAAGGTGGGCAATCGATGCAGCGAGACGTCCTTGCTGGATGTAGAGGACCGAGACGTCAGCAGGAATGGCGACGGGCAAGGTGATCAGACCTCCCAATCCAGTCGCGAATCCCGACGCGCCCACGATGCGCTGATGGGTGCGTGTCAGACGTTCGATAGCCAGGGCCCGGTCCCCGTGCTGAGCCAGGTGATCCTCCGCGATTGAACGAGCGCCGCTGATCGGTCCGAATCCGTCGATGCCAACTTTCAACACCTTGTTTACCAGCGTAGATCCGAGGTCCTCTGCTGTCACGACGGTCTCCCTTTGTCTGTCGGGCCCTAGAGTGACGAGGCAACGTCCCGCTCTGCCGGCGCCTGACGAACAATAGCCATTGGGCCCGACAGATATCTGGGCTCCCGACTCCTTGGCCGAGGTGCTCAGCGAAGATGGTTGAGGTTGGACGTCGCAACCGCCAACGAGTCCTTAGGCGGCGGAATGACGCACGCGCGAGCTCCGCACCCTGGATGGGGAATTCGGGAGTCTCCATCCAACGGATTTCCGCGGCGTAGTCTCGGCACACGCGCGGTGAACTGCCGCTCCCAACACTCCCAGGAGCACGATGGCGATCGAACACGACGAGCACTACTACCTCTGCGATGACTGCAATGGGGAGGGTATGGCTGACGTACAGGTCTCAGAAGACGGAGAGACCGAATGGTCCTGGTGCGCTGGATGCGGTGATGGCATGAGCAAAGGAACGGGCTACATCGAAGGTGATGACGACGACTGTGAAACCAATCCCTGCGATGTGGCTACTGGAGCGATGACACTTTGACCCGCAGCGAGGCACGCGATCTCATCTGGGCTGCTGATTGAGCACGCGGACAGGACTGCACACCCGCCTACGTGCTGTCGCTGCGGGCTTGCGACCCAACTCAGACCTCGACGACCACGATGTCGGGATCCGTGTCGGCATCGTCGAGTGGGTAGTCCCCAGGGTTGGACATGTGTAACACCTCGGCACCTGTGTCGTAGTTGCTGAGCATGACGAGGCCGTACTCCTCGGCTTCCTCCTCGGTCTCGAAGCGTTCGTCATCTTCCACTTCCTCGCCATCGGCAAATTTCAAGACAGCTTTGAACATCGAATCCTCCGAATTCGTCACTTGTGGGCGTCACACTAACTCGCTGCCAAGTCGCTAAGGGCTAAACCTGACCCACCCCTCCGATGCTCGGGATCAGCCTCGGCGAAGCGACGCGCTGCCCTAAGCCCAAGTCACAGCTTGGCGGCCGAGCGTACGCGCCCGGGGCGCCTGACGGCGGCGGTGACATGGCTTGGGTGGACATTGGGACACCGGACGCAGACCTGCAACAACTCCAACGAAGAGCCGCGGTTGCCGGAGCGCGAAGACGACGAGTGCGACGGCCCGGGCTAGGACACGATGATCGTGAGGATTCACTTACCTGACGGCCAACGCGGCGATGGGACGCAAGCATTAGGAGCTTGCTGCCTTCGCGCTCGATACCTGCCGAATGCACGGGTGTAGCGATAGTTACGGTGCCCCGAAAATGTCCTGGCGCAGGTCCGCGTACACGTTCATGTCGGTCGAGAACAGCGGGGCCAGGGTCGCCTTTGCGAACGCTGTCCAGTCGCTTCCTGCCCCTGATAGGGTGAGCAACCGGCGGATATCGTTGTAAATTTGTCCTGCGGCTTTCTTGAGATCGTCGGGATCGTGGCCCTGCTCGATGCTCGCCTGCAATGCGTCAGCCTTGATTTGCTTGACCTGTTCGACCGCATCTGGCCGCTCATTCTGCTCGCAAAGCGCTGTCAAGATTTCATCGTCCAAGAGGAATGCTTCGATATTGCGCCGGCTGAGGACTCTGATTCCCGTGGCCGCAAGGTCGGAGACTTCGGCGGCATTCAAGAGATCTCGGTCGACGACGCGCAAGATGGTGGTGCCGGAAGCGATGGTTTGTATCGCCCGGCCGGCCTCAAGTGTGCCATCGCGAACATCGTTGCTATTGCCGACCGACAGAAAATCAGTGTCGGGAAACTCCTTGGAAAAGATCTGTCGATAGCAACTGGCGTCAAACTCCGCTCTCTTGTCGTTATTGTTCTTGGCGGGCCGCCCCTCGCAGAGAACGATCCGTTCAGGCGCCATTAACTGTGCGAGGTCTCCAAGCGCGACGTCAAGCGTCCTCGCCCAGAACTCCCGCGATGGAACAACCGGGTGAATGGTGGCTGCCGAATCAAAGTCCACACCCTGTAGGTCGATGAAGCACACGCTCCCAGGTGATGTCTTGGTCATCTCCCACGCCTTGCGCATGAACCCGATGCTGTGGCTCGCGACGACCATCTGAGAATCGGCGGGCAATAACTCCACCAGCGTTTCAAGAAGCGCGCCTTGGATCCGCGTATTCAGATGGGTCTCTGGTTCGTCAATGCACCAGATTGAGTTGTCGAAATACTCGCCCTTTACCACCGCGTCGAGGATTAGGTCGAAGGTCGCCTTCTCGCCCGCGGAAAGGTTCTTGTATAAGAATCGGCGAGACGAACCCTTCGAAAAGTAGAATGTCCCGACCGAGTCGGCGGTGCCCGCTACTCCGCCGACTCCGTCAAGTTGGAGATCGGGGAAAACCTTCGACATTGATCCTCGAACTTTTCCGATGATGCGATCTCTGAGTTCAAGTCTGGTCATCTGATCGGGGAGGGTATCGCTGTACACTCCCTCTAGAGTCTGTAAAATCAGTCGCTGGTAGTTATCTGAGACACTTGCGTCGGTATCAATAAGGCGCGTCACTCGAGGCTGGTCAAGCGGAGATGCCATCCGATTGATGCCGGGAATATTGAAGTCCGCCTCGTTGCGGAATGCGCTTCGAACGTAGACGAGTTTCTTGCGGTCTTCTGGGCCAGCGGGAACTGGTTCGTGAAACTCTAGCGTCACGTGCTCTGGCCAACTTATTGACTCAGTCCCGGCCTTTGCACCATAGCTCTCGTCCCACCCGTGGCCAGCCCCGCCGTTTGCCCAGTGCCAAGTCTTGAGCCCATCAAACATCGAGGACTTGCCGGAGCCGTTCGGTCCGGCAAGCACAATTAGCTTGGCTGATGCTGGCAAAGCCTCGATGCTCAGGTCAGTAAATCTCTTGAACTTCACGAAGTGAAGACTCTTAAGGCGCACGGTCGGCTCGTTCCTGGTGAAGTGGTCTGGGTTACCAAGGTGCCATGGCGGTTGAGAGGTGTCTGACCTTTCCAAGGTCGACGCGCGTCTCGCCACCGAGCGCGCGCTGCGGACCGCGCCGCTACTGGGCGGTCTGACGCACGTTGTCCGCCAGCGGTTTGCGTCGGGCCCCCGCCCTAGGTTCCCGTCATGAGCCCGTTCGAAGTCGTCCCGGGTCATGTCGACTCCACGGTGATCCTGCATGTGCCCCACTCGTCGACTTCGATCCCCGCACCCGTTCGTGCCGGCATCGTCCTCGACGACGATTCTCTTGCGGTCGAACTGGCCGCGATCACCGACGCCGACACGCACCTGATCGCCGAGGGAGCCGCGGCCGCTGCCGTCGTGCGGCCGTGGATCTTCGTCAACCGCGCCTCGCGGCTGGTGGTCGACCCGGAGCGGTTCCCCGACGAGCGCGAGGAGTTCAACGAGGTCGGGATGGGCGCGGTCTACGAACGTACGACGACCGGCGCTGTGCTCCGTACGCCCACTCCAGAGCAACGGCAGGCTCTGATCGATGAGTTCTACATCCCGTACGCCGACGGGATTTCGCAACTCGTCCGCGACCGGTTGGCCGCACATGGGCGGGTGACAATCATCGACGTCCATTCCTATCCGCTAGTGCCGAACCGCTACGAACTGCACGCCGACGGACCGCGCCCGGAGATCTGTGTTGGCACCGATGCCATCCACACGCCGGACGATCTTCGCGACCAAGTGCTCGACGCCATGCGGGCGACTGCGCCCACCGGCGACGTCGGCCTCAACTCGCCGTTCTGGGGTTGCTACGTGCCTCTGGAGCAGTACGGCACGAACGACGCGGTCCGGGCAGTGATGCTGGAGATTCGGCGGGATGTCGTTGCGCACCGCTTGGACGCACTCGTCCACGGTGTTGGGGTGCTCGTTTCGACCATCGATGCGTGACGGGAGCCTGTTCGAGTGTGCGGACAGAATCGCGCGTTTCGGTCGGAGATCGCCGGTAGCCTGTCGGCTCGCGGTCGGCCTACGCCAGCAGCGGTCATCTCGGTTGAACATCTGTGGGGGAACCATGTCAGCGCAGGCCGGAGACACGTTGGGGTCGGACGAGTCTGAGTCGTATCGATTCGTGCGCCGCCATAGGCGACTGCTCGGCTCGCTCGGGGTACTTCTCGTGCTGGCGCTCGTCGCTGGCTTGGGACTCAAGGTCTGGGGTCTGCCGTACCTGGAAACCAGGCAAGCCCGGGATGACGCGAACGCTGCCATCACTGCTTTGCGTAACGGGGACTTGGGCGAGTTGGATCGGCACCTGCGCGATCGCCGAGCTGATCCAGAGTTTGCCTACTACTTCGCGAAGCGAGCCACGCCTCGGGACCTCGGCGACATTCTCGCGTCAGCGGACGACTCGGACCTGGTGGCCGATGACGACGCTGCGAACTCGGACGCAACCACTTACGAGCGCGCGCTGGCGGACCTTGCAGCCGTTCTGTCGCTGGCCACTCATGGAACGGGTGACCTGGCCCTCCCTGAGTCATGGACCGACAACTTTGCTTTGGCCACGACAACGCCTGAACGCCTGTACCCCGACACCTCTGGCAATGCCGAGCGTGTGGCTCAGGATGTGGCCAACAAGCAGAACCTGCTCCTGGTGCTCTCCCGTGGCTGGTGGTCGACGGAGTTCCTGATGGTGATGACGAAGGCCTATTGGGATTGGGAGCATGAGCCGGACAATCAGCTCCCAAGCTTTCCGGGCGCCATCCCGGCGCCGGATGCCGGTCCGTGGCCCGGGCGAACGGAGAAGGGCGGGAAGTACGCTCCGAGCCCCGACGGTACCTATCTCACGGATGGCATGGTCGCCTTGTTGGCCGCGTTGACCGCCAATCCCGAAGCCGCCGGGTGGGCTTTTGCCGGATTCCAGGACGGCACCAAGACATTGAGCTTGGGTCAAGATGGTGACCGCTCCGTTGGCACATTCTCGGCCTACGTCTTCTTTGAACACGTCTACGCGACCTCGCTCGGCGGTGGTGATACCTCGGGAGTCACAGCTGGCTACACGGCCCTGATGTCTGCGATTCAAGCCACGGGAGGTTCCTACGCCGAGGGCGCAATCGGGCCGGCGGGTGACCTTCGTATCCTTCAAGCCGCACGAGAGGCTGCGGAGTCTGACGAGGCAAGGCAGGACCCTGACCATTGGTACGAGGAGGTCGGCCACGCGATCGCAAGCTGGGGTCACTCTGCGCTCGACATCGTTGGTCTGCTTCCGCTCGTCGGCGACACAGCCGACGGGATCAACGCGGTCTGGTTCGGCATTGAGGGCGACTGGAGCAATGCTGGTCTTTCCTTGTCGGCCATGGCGCCCTTCGTCGGGCATGCCGTAACGGCCGCCAAAATCGCCAAGGTTGGTACCAAAGGTGGCGCCAAGGCCGGTGCCAAGGCCGGTGCGAAGGCTGGCGCCAAGGCCGGAGTCAAGGCTGGCCGCAAGAGGGTTGACCGAGAAGGTCGTGCCGTCAGCGACAGCAGTGACGGTGGGAAGCTTCTTTCCGCGGGTACGCCCACCGGTGACGGAACCTTTGACTTTGTTGACGGCCACGCTTTCCTTGCGGCATTGGCGGTACCCGTGGAGCGTGTGATCTACAAATACGGCTCGACGAGGTACGAGGTTTCATCCGTCCACAAGGACCTCACGCTTCTCAGTGGGCCTGATCGGGAAACAGTCGAGCGTGGCCTCCCGGACTCGTCGGACACTCTTGCGGAGCAACGCTGGTTCTGCGTGTCGACCCTTTGCGATCTCGTCGACCAGACCCAGGAGGAGCAGGGGATACGCGACTTCGAAGAGCAGAATGATGTCGACGTTGTCCGGGCTGGGGTGCTGGCGCGAGTTGATGGGTCCGCAAGCCCACGGTTCTACGATGGCGTCTTTCGAAAGCAGGACGGCACGTATGGGGCGATTGAGGTCAACAGCGATCGGTCGACGCGCACCGTCGACCAGTGGAGCTTCGACGTGCTTGTCAGCGCCGATAACCCGGCACTTGCCGCTCTGGAAGGTGAGCCGATCAAGATCACATCGGTCGCACTTCAGCCAGTCCGCCGGTAGAGCGCGGCCGGCCGGCCCCGCAGGTTGGTCGCGAGAACCGGCTCGCCCTTGCGAAGCACTGGCTCGAGCATCGGCTTCATCCGCCGGTTGAAGTTGTCCTTGTGGAGTTCGTCGCCCACCACGGCCTCGTGGACCTTGCGGAGTTGGTGGAGCGTGAAGGGCTCGGGGAGGAACCCGTCGGGGTCAGGGTGGATGTCGACGTACCGGAAGCGGATCTCGTAGCGCTCCCGCAACGCCCGCACCGCGGTGGAGACGATCTCGTCGTGGTCGAAGAGCAGGGGCCCGGGTTCGGCTAGTTCTCCTGCGGGCCTGACGTCGACGAGGTCACCGTGAGCGTCGATGAGCACGCTCTCGTGGACCGACAGGGAGTGCCCTGCTGAGATCACCCAGGTGCGGTCATCGCGGGAGGGATCGTCGAAGAGCCGCAGCAGTCGGGGTCGTACGTCGTCGGTGGGCTCGACGCCGACCTTGCGGCGCAACACGTCTTCGACGGTCTGAGCGACGGTCCAGCGTTCACGGATGAAGCCTCCGGGCAAGGCGCGGCCGGATGGTTCGGCGCGGTCCTGGACGAGGACTTTCAGTTCGGGGGTTGTGTCGGAGGCTCCCGTTACGGTGAGCACAGCGAGATCGACGGTGACACCGGGGCGGGGATAGGACTCAAGTCCACGAGGTGAAGCCATTCCCGCAGATTAGCGCGATTGGCGTGCTAATGCATAGCGACAACGACATGCTAAAGGAGGCTGCGATGACGAACGACAGCCACGGCGGAGCGCCCGCCGACGAGACTTGCTTCGACGACTGGTCGGAGTTCGAGAGCCTGCTGGCGGGCTACGTCGCCAACATGCTCGACCCGGACGGCCGCGACCACCTGATCCTCGAACTGCCCGGCGACGACGAGAGCGGAACAGCGCCGTACGCCCAGTTCGCCGGGTTCGGCAGCGGAACCATGCTCCGCGGCGAGATCAGCAGCAACACCTACCTCGGCCGCTCCTTCCTGCTCGACGAGCGCGGTCGGCTGCTGCTCGAGGACGCCGGCTTCACGCTTCAGCACGACCACGCCGGAGACCCGTTGAACTGGGCCTCGGATCGGCCGGTCGGCGAGGCCGTCGCCCTCGCGAGCCAGGTCGTGTTCGCGCTGCGCGACGTGTTCGGGATCCCACACCCGCACCTGTTGACCTGCCAGGCATGGGGGCCCGCCGCCGCGAGCGTCGGCGGGCTCGGGTTGTCCCCGAGTGACGAGGTGCCTGCCGACGTCATCCCTCCTCCAGCCAATTCGGACTACCGCCGGCGCCAGAAGACGGCGTACAAGCCGAAGACCCGGGAGAAGTTGGTCCAACTGGTCGGCAGCGTGATCCGGGACAAGTACGACGGTGAGCCGGTCATCGACGAAGACGGTGACTACGTCCTCGGGCACATGGACCAGAGGGTCTGGGTGCGCGTGCGGGCCGACCAGCCTGCAATCGAGATCATGGCGAGGGTCGTGCACGAGGTGCGGTCGCGCCGCGGCACGGCCGTGGAGATCGGCATCCTCAACCGCGACCACGCCTGGGCGAAGTGGGAACTCCGCGAGCGAGCCGTGTGGCAGCGGCTTCTCGTTCCAGGATTCCCCTTTGTCCCTGTCCACCTCGATGCCATGCTCGATGTCTTCCTGACGGCGATGACCACGACCCGCGACGATCTGGCCCTCCGGGTCGGTGGAAGGACTGCCTGATGGACAAGCTCACCTCAGCACAGCTCGACCGCGCTTGCGGCGCACTCCTCGGATCGGCGGTCGGCGACGCACTCGGCGCCGGCTACGAGTTCGGCAGTGCTCGGCTGGGCCCCGACGGACCGTCGATGATCGGCGGCGGCCTGGGCAACTTCGCGCCGGGGGAGTGGACTGACGACACGACCATGGCGTGGTGCATCGCCGACGTCGCTGCGTCCGGCGCCGACCTGCGAACCGACGAGGCACTCACGCAGATCGCCCGTCGGTTCCGTGACTGGTATGACACGGGTCCCTCCGACATCGGCATCCAGACGAGCCGCGTCCTACGCGAGGTCGGAGCAGAGCCAACGAGTGCAACGATGCTCGCGACGTCATACGACCTGCACCAGCGCACCGGTCACACTGCGGGCAACGGCTCGCTGATGCGGACCGCCGCCGTCGCGCTACCGCACCTCGACGACCCCGACGCGGTGGCCGACGCCGCGCGCAAGGTGAGTGCACTGACGCACTACGACCCCCGGGCGGGAGAGGCGTGCGTACTCTGGTCGCTGGCAATCCGGCACGCCGTCCTGTTCGGCGAGCTCGATGTTCGGGCCGGTCTCGACCTGCTCGATGACGAGGCCGCGGCGTACTGGTCGAAGCGGATCGACGAGGCTGAGACGCGCCAGCCCGGGCACTTCAACCCGAACGGCTGGGTCGTTGCGGCATTCCAGGCAGCCTGGTCGGCCATCGTCCACACGCCCGTGCCAACCGGCGCTTCCGAGTGCCGGCAGTTCGGCGACGCGCTCGCCACCGCGATCGCGATCGGCGACGACACCGACACCGTCGCGGCCATTGCCGGCGCGCTGCTCGGTGCCCGGTGGGGAGCCTCCGCGGTCCCTGCCGAGTGGCGCCGGGTTGTGCACGGCTACCCGGGATTGCGCGGCGAACGACTCGTCGAGCTCGCCTACCTGGCCGCCAACAAGGGACCCGGCATCTACGACTGGCCCGTCGCGTCGCGCATCGACTACTCGTCGTACGGAATCAACCGGACGTTCGTGCAGCACCCATACGACGACGGTGTGTGGCTCGGCGACGCGGGCGTCCTCGACGACCTGCCGAAGGAGGTCACCGCGGTGGTCAGCCTCTGCCTGGTCGGGAGCGAACAGGTGCGGCCCGGTGTCGAGCACGTCGTGTTCCGTCTCATCGACAAGGCGGGCCGGTCGGAGAACATCAATCTGCCCTTCGTGCTGGCGGATGCCGCTCGGACGATCGCGACGTTGCGCGACGAGGGCCACGTGGTCCTCCTGCACTGCGTGGCCGCTCAGAGCCGCACGCCCACGGTCGGAATCGCCTACGCAATGTTGCGCGGAGTTCCGGTGGCCGAGGCGACGGAGCGGGTGTGCGGTGCACTGCCGGCTGCCGCCCCGAACCAGGGTTTCCAGGCTCTGCTCAATGCCAGGGACGCGTTCGGGTTCGGTGGAACGGCTGGACCGGCGGGAGGCGCCGACGGCGCGAGTGGGTTGGTGTTCGCCGACATCACCGAAGTCTTGAAGTACTTCGAGTCGTCTGGTCTGGACGATCTCGGAGGCTGCATCGCCGACCGCGCCGACATCGACTTCGACGTATACATGTTCGAGGACGACGGGATTGTCCTCGGCATGAGCCACCCCCACGGGATGCAGGCTTTCGTGCTCGAGTTCCCGATGACCGAGGAAACGTTCTGGGAGTACGTCAATGACCTCGAGGATCAGGTTCTCGAGATGTGGGAGGCGGCATCAGACGACTCCTAACTGCAATTTCTCGGTCCCCTGCTCGAGGAGTTAGATCCCCTTGTCTACTTCAGGCAGCGCATCGGACTCGTTCGTGGCACGACCAGTCGGTGACGGGTTGGCGGACTTGCGGAAGGTCGTTAGTCCGTGGCCTTGCCCGGCACGTAGTCAACCGGCTGCCCTGAGTCCGCCCAGGAGAGTCGGTTCTCCCAATCGGGGGTGGGTAGAAGAGACCAGTAGGAGATCGTGCCGTTGTAGGACCAGTGCCCTGTCGCGGGACCGGAGTGGTACTTCACCACGCCCGCACGATCGAGGTTGCCGAGTGTTGCGGCGAGGAACGCCGACACGGTGTAGCGCTTGGGGGCGAGTGCGGTGTGTCCGTAACGGTCGATGAGGAATGCCCAGTCCTTGGGGTTCGCCAGCGCATAGGCGCGCTCGAAGACGCCGTACTCGATCCACGTCCCGACGAACTGATGCAGGACAGCCGGTATCTCGACGCCGAGGCCAAGTTCCTCAGCGATCCCGCTGAGATCGGTACCTGGCGGTGGCGGCGGGGAGTTGATCCACGAGAAGGGACCGGGCACCACGTGGTCGATCCGATGACAGACGAACTCGGTGCCGACCTCGTCGCTGATCCAGACCCCGTGGACCTCCTCGAAGGAGTGCTGCGGGCAGACCTGAAATGCCATGGGATTCCTTGTGTCGGGTGACTGAGGACAGTTTGCACTGTTGCGTGGGTCGCTGGGTTGAAAGCGACGATCCTCGCGTCGCGTACGGCGGACTCGGCGTCACGGACTACCTCCGATCATCCATGAGCATCTGTTCGGACCGCGCGGCCTCCGGGTCAAGAAAGTCGCGTCGGAGGTCGGACTCCACTGGCGCGACGAGGACGCCGGTGGACTCCAAACGCAGTTCTAGTTGCTGGAAGCCCGGGCAGCCGGAGCCGAGTTGCCCGGACGGACTGGCGGTGCCCTGATTCCAGACGTAAACAACCTCAGGGTTGAAGATCGAGTTGCTGCCAGAACCGCTCTCGAAGGCGGTACCGGATGTGCTCACTGACGTCGTACATCCCGAGCGCATCCGACGCGTCGAGAAGTAGGGCACGGTCGATGTCCCGCGGGATGGACGGCTTGCCTCGCCGCAGGTCGAGGACGTCAGCGGTCGATGCACTGCGTCGGAAGGCGGTCAGCACGCGGCTGGCGACCCCGTCGATCTGTTCGTCGTAGTCCTCGAGGTCGTCGTCGTAGCCGGGCATGAGTTGCGAACGTCCACCGGTCTGAGCGCTGTAGGCGAGTACGGCGGACGGTGCGATCGGCGCTGTCGTTGGGTGGCGCGCGATGCTCGCTACGTCGAGCGGTGAGGGCGCTGCGGCGGTGCCTTTCGTTGCCGCGGGTGCTGCCGCTGCTGCAGAGGTCACAGGTGGAGCGGGCACCGGAACTGGAATGACCGGGCGGGGCACCTCGACCTTCATCACCGCATTGTCGATCAGTTCGCCCGACAACACGTCGAGCTCGTCTGCCGCGCGCACGAGGTGACGGCTGACTCCATGCGGCTTGCCGTCGGCGTTGGGAACCGCGACGACCACCACCTGGACTCCGTGAACCTGTGCTTCCTCGACGGCTTCGGTCAGGTCGTCGTCGCCGGTCACGAGGAAGAAGACATCCGCAGCGCCGTTGCGCGCATGAGCGACGAGGTCCAGGCCGATCCTGAGATCCACGCCCTTCTGTTGCCCGTCGACGCCGAAGCGCCCGAGTCGCAGCTTCACCTTGGCGAGTTCGCCGATGCGCTCTTGCTGGACATCCGGTACGCCGTTCTTGGCGGAGTCGTACCAGTGCACCCGCAACACTGGCAGCCCGGACTTCTTCTCGGCTTCGGCGACGAGTGATTCTACGAGCTTCGAGAACTCGACGTGGATGCTCGCACGTAGCGAGGTACCGGTCACGCGAGTGGCAGCCGACGCGAGCAGGTAGCCGACGTCGACGTACACGGAGCAGGTGGATCGCATGGCCACACCATGTCAGCCACGTCCGACCGAATCACGTGCTTCGACGACAACATGGCAATCGGGGTCCGCTGTCCACCACGATGGACCTCGCGGCGGTGCTCGCCGTGCTGGCTCGGACTGGAGGACTGAGTGATGAGCGGTGGTCATGTCTTCGTGGTGCTGGGTCGGATCGAGTCGGTGGTGCATGACGTGGCGGTCGTGTCGACGTCCGGTGCGTTCAGGATCCGTGAGTACTGGCTCGACCTCCTCGGCAGCAGCGGTGCCGCTGTCGATCGGCATCGACCCGTCCAGTTGGCCGAGAAGGGCTACGGCCCCAGTCCGGTAGACGAGCGGCTCTGGTTCGTCAGTGTTGGAGCAGCCAAGCGGAGCCGGCTCGAGGAGATCCACAGCCGGCTCTCCGCGACCATCGAGGAGATCGCCGCGCTGGGAGTACGGGCCGGTGCGAACCGCGAGAAGTTGCTCGTGGCGGTTCCCGTCATCGGTATCGAGGGCGGCGGCCTGGGGGAGCGCCGGGGAGAGGTGTTGAAGGGGCAGCTTGAGGTCTGCGTGCAGCTTGCCCGGCAACATGACATCGACATCGCGGTCGTCACACCTGATCGCGCCGTCTACGGTGCCGCGCAATATCTGCGGACGCAACTGCGGACGCCCGCGGGGTGGGACCTTTCGCCGCACCTGCAGGATGAGGCCAGGCGGATCGGGGCACTCGCCCGAAGCGGCGAGCTCGCGCTCTTCCTCGGGGCCGGCGTGAGCCTGCCGGCTGGTCTTCCGACATGGGACGAACTGATTGGCCTGCTCTCGAATGGGAGGCTGGGGCTCAAGGAGTCCTCGTTGTCAGCCCTCGACCAGGCCCAGCTCATCGAACTGCGTTCGGAGCCAGGGGAGCTTGGTCAGCGGGTCGCCGAGATCACTTCCGCAGTCAAGCGGCCCAGCCTCGGACATGCTCTCCTGGCGAGCCTGGAGACCAAGGAGATCGTCACGACGAACTACGACCGGCTCTTCGAGACCGCAGTGATGGCTGTCGATGACGAGCCCATCGCGATCCTTCCGTGGGAAACGAGCCGTCGAGACCGTCCGTGGATCCTCAAGATGCACGGCGACATCATGCACGCGGACAAGATCGTTCTCACTCGCCGTCATTTCGTGCAGTTTGACGCGAACGTACGACCGGCCGGTGCACTGCTCCAGTCGTTGCTCATGACCCGACATCTCTTGGTCGTCGGGGCCTCCCTGAACGACGACAACGTCGTACGGCTGGCCCACGAGGTGCAGGCGTATCGCGAGACCCACGGTCTCGAGGGACGGTTCGGCACGCTGCTTGATCTCGACGGTGATCCTCTACGCGAGGAGCTCTGGAGCGGCCAACTCGACTGGATCACCCTGCCTGGCGGAGATGTGGTCGAGAGAGCGCGAGGGCTCGAGATCTTCCTCGACGCTGTAGCGGCTGCTGCGAGCTCCAACTCGTCGTGGCTTCTCGACCAGCGGTTTGAAGACCTGCTGAATTCGGACAACAGCCGTAAGCGCGCCTCGTTGGCGCGGCAACTGTTCCGCACGATTCCATATGATTCGAAGACTTGGGCGCCGTTGCGTGAACTGCTCGTGGACCTGGGGGCCGAGTCGGGCAAGTAATCTCAACGGGTGGATTCGCTCGAGCCTTTCCGGTGGTCTGGAGACGCTGAGGGGCGACTCCCGGTACTGGATGCACCTGGGCATCACACCGAGGCACCCCCCTTAGCCCTCGGCGAGCGCTCGGAGGATCGCGGACGTACCTCTAGAGTTGACGTGGATTAGCGGTTTCGATCCGCGACAGTCCTTGATGAAGTCAGTGGCCGCGTGCTTCGCTGATGCGGCCACCATCACGAATATGTCTGCGTTGGCGCTCAACGAAGCCAACTTGGGACTGCCAACGTGCTCAGCGTTCGTCTTCACGTCGATTCCCGGCAGCAGCGAACGGAGGATCTGCGCTGCTCGCGTGGTTGCAGCCTCGGTCAGCGAATAAAGGGCCACACTCTGTCCCTCCAAGTATCGATAGGCAACAGCCGGATCCTCGCCGTCTACCCGGCCTGCTCTAAGGTCCTCCGGGACCTCCAAGCCCAATTCTGTCGAGACGACACGCAACGCCTCTAGGTCGGTCAGGTCCAACGCCGACTTGTAGGGCCTCACTGCCTCGATCACGTGCCAGAAGAGTTCGTGCTTGGCTTCCATCGCGATCGCCGCGGGACTGCACGTCGCCGACTGGAGTACATCGACGACCCACGTGACAGTCAGCGCGGACACATTGGCGTACACGATCTCGCCGGTCCACTCCAAGGCTCCGGTGAGGACGGCCACGGCTGGGTTGGCCTCGGCGAGATAATCCAGCAGCGCCAGGGTTTGGACCCGCGCTCCGAGCGAGTTCTTGGCACCGATGGCCAGCCCGGCCAATACGCGTCCGCTCAATTCCGCTGCGCCAGGCTCGATGAACACATGGCGGTGCGCAGCCATGAACTGGCCGCCATGCTCACCGAAACGTCCGAGGGCGGGCTCCGAGCAGTCGAACAGCAGGCTGGTGACCTCGGATCGGGTGAGCGGGTCCCAGTCGGCGGCTGCCTCCGCGTCGACGTCGAGCCTGCTCGTCTCTCCAGCATCGTCGGTCACGCCGTCGAACCACCTCAGCCAGCCGAGGGTCTTCTCGGGCATGTTCTGCTTGTCTAGCCAGACCAGGTCCTCACGAGTTCGCGCATCGCTGGTGGACAGGGTCTGACGCAGTTGATGCTCGTCTATGTAGGCGGTGACCGTTGCTGTCGAACTGGCAGCCTCCAAGCCCCGCGCGCAGAAGAGCAGCAGGCGGGCCGCAGCGCGACTCGGCGGCAGGGTGACCGTGAAATCGACCGCTTCCTGGAGGGATCCGTCGGCAGCGAGTCGCGCCGCCTCGTCAAGCGGATCTGGGGGAGTCGGCTCGGGTTCGGGTTGGGGATCGGGGTCCAGTTCAACTTCCGGTACGGGCGTCGGTTTGGTTTCCGCCACTACGACGTTCTCGGCGGCGACCGGGAGAAGGCGGCTCAGACGATCCGCCAGGCCTTCCTCGATCTGCTCGGCCTCGGCCAGAAGTCGCGCCACGGTCGCCGAGCCGTCGACTGCATTCAACGCCAGCAAGAACTCGACGACGACGTCGGAGCGGCGCTTGGTCGCTGCAGTGGTCGCGAGAGCCATGAAGCCCTGAGGGAGATCGGCGATCGCCGCCAGCAGGTCGTGGTCGCGTCCCTCGAGGTCGGCGGCACTGAGATGCTGGGCGTAGACGGCCCGCTGGATTACCCGGGTCGCGCCGAGGGGCCGGCGCATCGCCAGGATATGCGGCAGGTCTTGGTCATCCAGGATCGACTCCCAGTCCTGTAGACCGGCGTACAGACGTAGACGCAGGAAAGCAAGGTTGGTCTGGTCCAGGTCAGCGGTAGCTTCCAGTTCGCGGAGGCAGGCGAGGGCGACCAGACGGTCCTGCGCGGAGATCGCGTGGCCGAGGTCGTCCAGCACCTCGACGGTAGTGCGCGGAGCATCGAACTCGGAGGGCGGCCGACCACCCATCATGCGACTGAGCATCTGCAGGGCGTCCCGGACCTCTTTGCGGGAGTAGGTCGAACCGGGCCTATTCCGCGGTAGGACCTCGAAGCGGACCGGCGGCGTCGGCAGTTGGCTCAATGCACCGTCGAACGGATCGTTAGGATCCAGGTCCCCGCGGTTCCGGGCAAGGTCGCTGTAGGTCGGACCGACCCACCCGTCGAGCAGTTCCAGCAGTTCCCGTCGCCCGCGCGCCGATGGAGCGAACCCGTACCAGTACAGGCAACCTCCGACCCCGCGGGGCAGGAAGCCAACCCGTCCTTGGGCGATCGCTGTCAGCCAGGTCTCGATCACCGACTGCAGTTCGATCGGCACCTGGAGTGGGTCGATCGTGTTCCCGTCGCCGAAGAACTCCTCGAGTGCACTCATGAGACCGAGTACTTCCCGTTGTAGGTGATCCGGGCCGTGGCGATGTCGTGGGGGTCCGAGGTGACGGTCACGCCCTCGTCATTCACCGCTTGGCCGAAGTAGGTGAAGTTCATCGACCCCTGGATGTGGAAGCGGTCGCCGACGATACCTTTGTCGTGAAGGTTGTTGCGGATTGTCACCGTGGGGCGGACGCCCATGCTGTAGGGATCAGCGAGGCGGTCGCGGGCTACCTGGTTCGACTCCACGTCCCGCATCAGGACCCGAACATCCGAACCGCGGCGCGCCAGTTCAATCAGAACCTCCGTGAGGCGGATCGGGCGCGCCGGCAGTCCCGGGAGCACCGTTTTGAACTGTCCGGCGGCGTTGTCGATGACGACGATGTCCGAGATCCACGGCGACAGCACCCACAATTGCTGAGACGGCACCAACAGTTCGGTGACCAGGAGGTTCTGCAGCAGGTCGTTGAGGATCCTGGTTTGGCCCCGGCCTGACGTCGTGATTCGCCTCATGCGGAGACCTCCGCCAGTTCGAGAGAGACGACGACACTGCCGTCCGCGTTGTGCTCGAGTTCGATCACCCGTGGGTATACGTGAAGGTAGTCCGTGGTCACTGGTTCGGTGCTGAGATCGACCAGCAGGTCGGCGAGCACGCCCGCCGCCTCGGGCGCCGCGATCACCTGAGCCGAGCCGTTCTTGGCCAGGACTGAGCGGACGGTTGAGGCCGCATCTTCTTGGTTGACGTCGAGGGCCGAGTCCTTCCCGGCGGCTACCGCACGGAGCAGGTCGGGGGCAGCGGGCAGATTGTCAGCGAACGGATTCCATGCCTGCAGTTCCTCGGCACGCAGTGTCCACCCGCGCGGCCATAGAACTGACTGGATAGCGTCCATCCGTTGCCGTTCGGTGGCACCGGACCCCAGCACCAGGCCGGCGTCCAGGTCGGACCGCTTGCGCATGAGATAGGCCCAAGTACGCGGCGGGATCTCCACCCCGATGCGCGCTTCCTCGCCGGACCAAGTGTCGATCAGAGCCTTGAGCGCATCGTCGGTCGCGTCGCTCGACCCCGGCCGCAGAACCCGGTTGGCTAGGCAGGAGACCACCGATTGCTCGGCCCCGTAGATCCCTGACTTGCGCAGTGCGTCCCGAATGTTCGCCAGTCCGGCGACTCGAGCGGCCTGGGTGGGCGCCGATCGGAAGTCGTTGACCAATGCGCGCCAGTCGTCATCTGTCGTGATCAAGTGCACCAACCGCTGCATGTGGGTGTCGACGAGTTCATGGGTCGACGGTTGCACTGCCCGCATGATCAGTCGGAGGAACCGGCGGGGGTCCGGACGTACCCGGGCGGCGAGGGCCTCGATAAATCCGCCGCCGCCGACCGACGCCTCGGACAGCCAGACTTGGCCCGTCCTCGGACCGTCGTCGGCGTCGAAGCCAGGTTCGACGTCGAGTACGACCCCGTCGGGGTCGTGCTCGGGGCAGATCTGGCGGGCCGCGGCGATTGCGGCCAGCCCTATCGTGGACAAGGTCCGCTCCCGCAGCCACGCTTGGAAGCGCCCCGGGTCAGGAGCCCACAGTTGCTCAGTGAGGACATCCAGGCGTGTGACGACGGCAGGGTCCTTGAGTTCGCTCTTCAGGCGCCTGCCCATCCGACTCACCGCGACGCTGTCGGATTCGCCTACGCCCGGGCTGCGGAACAGTGCATCGAGGGTATCGTCGAGGTGCTTGTCCAACGATCCCTTCACAGCCTGGTAGGCGTCCGACACGCTGGACTGGTTGGTCACGGCGGTCATCAACAGCATGCATTCGAGCGCCTCGTGGAACCAGCCCACCTGGAAGCTGTTCACCCGGTCCAGCAGGAGCGGATCGGTGGTAAGGACGTGTCGGAACCAGGCGCTGCGCAGACCGGGCATGACGTGGTCTGGAGGGGTGATCGTCTTCGGCAGTTGGAGGGTCATCCGCAGTCCGTCGACGTCGTAGGTCGCGCCGAGGCAGACCTGCTCGCCATCGAGGGTGAACCGGGACCGGACCTGCATCTCGACGTCGGTCTGCCCTGGGCCACCCTTGACCATCACAGTGGCGTCCGACTGGGTGGCGACCCGGTGGACGGCGAGATGCGAGTTCTGAGCATGCAGGAAGAAGCGCGCCTCGCTCAGGTAGCGGCCGATCGGGTCCGCCGTCGGCACCCGGAGTACCAGGCCGTCGCCATTCTCGAGGAATTGCGATCGCCATACCATCGTCGCGTTCGACGAGTCCTTGACGTCGTCCGGCGGCAGCTCCAACTTCACCTGGTCGGGGCGGACCACCGAGACTTTGGTCGCGGTGCCGTTGACTTCGATCGTGCAGGCCTCCTCGCGTTGGAACGCGAGCAACGTCGGCGCCAGGTCGATGACGGCGTCCCGATTCCCCAACGGCACCGGGATCCAGTGCCGATGGTCCAGGTTGCGCGTGGCGAACCGACGGGAGACGCGTCCAGGTGCGTACTCCCGCAGCATCTGTCCCATCCGCATCGGTTCGAGTTTGTCCTCGGTATCTCGCCGCGTCTGCGGAGGAATGGACACGTACGTCTCGGGCAACGCGAGTTCGCTGAACAGGTTCATTGGGAAGAAGTCCGGAAGTGGATTCTCGCCCATCGTGTCCCGGTACTTGACGATCTCCGTCTGGGTGGCGATCGACCATTCGTTGTGGAGGCGCCGAGCGAGCGTCGGAATAGCCGCCAGCAGGAGTGGGCGAGGCGGATGCCACAGAATCTCGTTCGCCTCGGAGTCCGTCAGTTGCAGGGCGCCTTGCACCCATTCGCGCAGGCTGCGTTGGCGCGCGGGGTCGCGCATCAAAGACCGCAGGATCGCGACGGCCTTGGTCTGGGTCTCCCGACCCGGCTTGGCGAAACTTTGGGCTGGTGGCTTCGCGAGCGCACTCCAGGCTTTGGTCGTGGGCATCACGTTCTGGGTGCTCAGTTGTCCGGCCAACCAGTCGATCATCGCGATCGTCGCTTGCATGCGCAGCACGGCTCGGTTGCGGATCGGCAACACCAAGTCCGGAAGCACCGGGTCGAACAGCGTGTCCCAGGCCTCGTACGTTGCCCGGTCGCGGCCGTAGTCGGACAGCACCACCGCTGTGTACGGGCGCATCCCGCGCTGGCGGCCAGCGCGGCCCTTGCGTTGCAGAAACGCTGCCACACCGCGTGGTGCCTTGTGCTGGATGACCACACCGACGTCTGGGTCGTCATAGCCCACCTCGAGGGAGGCGGTGGCAACGATCAGTTGGGCATTCGTGTCGACCCCCGAGTCCTGAGATGTCGTCCGGCCGATGTTCAGCCCGGAGCCTCTGTCGGCGAACTTGTGGCCGATCGCATTCGGGAGGTCCCACACCTGTCCTGCGCGCCGTTGGTTGAGCGGGTCATCGGAGGGCACTCGAGTCGAGGCAAGTGGCTTTTTGGTGTGCTCGGTCCTGCCGCTGTAATAGCGCTGGCCCTCAGCGTCGAGGAGATACCCGTACAGTCGGTTGGTGACGTCGAGGTCATCGGTGAACACGAACGCCTTGGTGCCGAGCAGGCCGCCTGAGATCCGACTGTTGGGGGCATCCTGTGTGCGCGGAAGCAGCATGGATGCCTGGATGGTGGTCGAAAGCACCGAGGCGCCGCTGGTCGGGTCGCTGCGCAAGGCGATCAAGTACTCGGCGCCCTCGTATTCCATCTCTGCTGGCTCCGGGGTGATGCTGGCGACCAGTTCATCTTCGACGCCGGTGAGGTCAGCCATGTGCCGGATCGGGTTCGAGAGCGTTGCGGACAGCCCGACGAAGGTCACCGGTCCTTGCAGGCTGTGATGCCAGCGCCGCAGTACCATTGCCGCCTGGGCGCCGGTCGTGCCGTCGTAGGTGTGGATCTCGTCGAGGAGCATCAGCCTCGGTTTCTTGGCCACGCCGACCCCGAAGGTCTGTCGGAGTTGCAGTTCGGAGAGGCCGCGGTTGAGCATCTCCGTGGTCACGAAGAGGACGTCCGGCGGGTGGGTGCGCATCCGTTCTCGAGTGAGGACGACCACCGAGTCGTCGAAGGCGCTCTTGCAGGTGCCGCAGACCAGGCGCTCCTTCTTTTGCTTCACGTCGTCGAACGGCCAGACGAGCTCGCCGCCGCAGCGGACGTACCCGTCGCCAGGGCAGCGCAGTTGTGGCGACGCCCAGCCCGTCGCGCGCTTCGGCCAACTGTTGTAGGGACCGTTCATCCAGCTGAGGCTTTGCGGCGTGCTGGCGTACAGCGCGCCGATGGTCATCGGCCGGCCGCTAGCCTCCATCCAAAGTGGGTCCAGGCGGCGCGCGTTTGCGAAAGCGGTATCCAGTTGATCTTTGAGCAATTCGGTGCGCGGGTACACCGCTAGCGCCCGGGTCCAGCGGGTGGAGTCCTTGAGACCCGCCAGGTACGCGAAGGCTGGCAGGTAGAACGCCAGCGTCTTGCCGCTGCCGGTGCCCGCGCCCACGACGATGGCACTGGTCACCGACGTGCTCAGCGCCGCCAGCGTCTGCCGCGTCGCCCGCACCTGGAACCCGCTGAGCCGGAAGTGATCGGTGTCGATGGCGGTCATTGCGTCGATGACTGATCGGTGGGTGTCGCTAACTCCGACAACCCCGTCCAGCACAGCGTCCCAGGCCTGGTCGCGGACCGGGTAGGCGCGCGGACGACGGGCATAGCGGAAGTCGGAGACCAGGTTCACGCCAGTCTGCCAGGACCCGCCGAGCATGATTTGTCGCAAGCGGGCCAACAGACGCATTGTCTCGCCGTTCCGAGTCCGCCAGCGTGCCGGTGAGACGGTCAGATCCTGGACCAACAAGGCCTGCTCGGTCATCGTCTCGATCACGTCGTCGATCTCGTCGAGGGATCCTGAGCGCATCAACTCCTCGGAGATGTACTTACGCAGTTCGGCATCGCTGAACCCACCGTCGACCACGCCCCAGCACAGCAGCGGGTCCTCGAGTGCCTCCAAATGATCGAGCAGTCGTGCGTACAGGAATGAGGTCATGTCAGCCGCACCCGGAACCGGTCGAGGATGCCGAGATCGGTTACTGCTGCGATCCGCTCGGGCGTGAACCAACTCAACGAGATTCCCTCGGTCTGAGACTTCAGGATCCCTTCGGCGAGCGTGGGGTCGACCAGCGTGCTGATCTCCTCCCCGCACGCGCGCAAAGTAGCTAGGGCCTCGCTGAACCTGGCGACATCGCCTTCCTGGGGGATAGATCGATACCGGATGCCCAGGATGGTGCTGTGCGCGCCGATCAACTTGTTGCGCACATCCTCGACATCGACGCCACCGGCAGCGAGCGCCTCGACGAGTTCCTCGTTAATCGCAGGCAACTCTTGTTCGCGAAACGGCCCCCAGTGCGTGTCCACGAACAGGGCCAGCTTCTTGGTGAGGTTCTCAACGGACTTCACCTGCGACTTGGGCAGTTCGAGGGCGGCGTCAATCGGCAGGCCGGGCAACGTAGTCGCCAGCGAGCGCAACGCGGCAACGGTCTCGGCGGCGTCCTGCACCGAATCGCTGTCCAGAGAGGCATCGATCGAGGCCAGTTCGGTCAGGGCCGTGATCAGCGTCGGGAGTTCCCGAGCGGGGGAGCCCAAACGGTCGGAGAGGGTTCGTAGATCACCAGTCCGAGTCTTGATCTTGACGACGTCATCGACTGCGACCGCGGCGGTGCGCAGGTTGGTCACCCGAGTGAGCAAGGTCATGCGACGACCTCCGGTCCGTTGATCTCTGAGACCGTACCCGCCAGCGACTCCAAGTTCTGGATCAAGTCCTGTCGGATCTCGCTGTATTCACGCTGGGCGCTAGATGCCGGGCCTGCTTGAAGACTCGATTCGAGAGCCGAGACCGCGGCCAGTGCTGGATCGAGCCAGTTCCGGATCCGGCTTACCGGCTTCTCCCAGTCGGCGGTGAGCAGACGCAGACGCTCGTCGGAGGTGAGTTCCTCCCATCGGTCCAGGTCACTTCGGAGCGCCTCTACCGTTTTCAGATCGCCAGGCTTGACGGCCTTGGCTGCGCTACGAAGTCCCTCCGGATCGATCGAGCCGGGCAGTCCGCCCACGTTGATCCGTTCGCCGATCAGGGTGTTCAACTCGGCGGCGACGGCGGCCACCTCGCCGCCGATGTCACTGACGTCGGGTACGCGGTTCGACGCTTCGGCGCGAGCGTCGACGAGGTTGGCGAGCCAACTCGTGACGGCCTCATCTGTCGAGGTCAGCAGATCGGGGGAACCGGCGGGCCAGGCCACCTCTGCATTGGTGTCGCGCACGGCTCGCAGCAAGCGCGTCACATCAACAGCCAGTGGCTTGCCGTCGCCCTGAGTGAAAGAGGCCCGTCTGAGCAGTCGTTCTTGGAGTGCCTGACGTCCAAGGCCTGACTCGATGACCCTCTTCTGCCACTTGTGGAGATTCGGCCGGGCTTCTGGGTCGGTGTGCCCAGGCGGCGACGCGAACAAGGCCTTCACCCGGCTTTGCGCCTCGGACTTGAAAGCGTCAGCGACGCCCAGTGCTTTCGCCATTGCCAGCAGGGTGTGGGCCGTCCGAACGAGTTCAGCGTCGTCACCCTCCTCTCGGCGAGGGAGCAGCTTTTCTGAGACTCGCGCCGCCCACTGCTCGAGTTTCTGATCGCAAAGCCGCTCGAGCGAGTCCCCGCTAGGTACTCCCGCCCACGACCCCGCATGGTTGACCCAGGCGAGGGCCCTCAGCGCCCGGACGTCATCGTCGTTGTCGCGATCGACGGGGAGCAGTGCGTTTGCCAACTTCTCGTCGTCGAACTCGACCGACGTAGTAGCGACGAACGCGGGTGCGAATTCCTTTGTGCCGTTGGTCCACGAACCCTCGCCGCCGTAGCCATCCTCGAGTACCAGTCGTGCCGCGACTGCAGCGTGAACAAAGTTCCGGAGCTTGTTGCGGTCGCCCATGAGCAACTCACCGGTAGCGCGCCACTTGTCGACAGCCTTGACCAACGCAGGCAAGGCCGTCGCCTTTTCTGGCTGTGGTGGTTGTTCCACCGCATCTGTACTGACCACGACTGGCGGAAGATCAGGAGCATTCTCCAGGCCAGCAATCGGCGGAACTCCAAATGCCTGATGAATCGTCGGGTTCAGATTCTCGGGTCCGGCGCCGGACCCCCAGAACCGGACGAGGCGCTCTCGACGATCCGAGATCTCCTTGTCGCCCGGGGTGCGCAAACGTTGGAGTTCCTCAATATCGTCGAGAAGTCCGAGTGCACCGGTCTTGAAGTCGTCGGCGAACGCGACGGTCGGAAATCGGTCGTCTTCCAGTTCGGTCCCATCCCGATGCAGGACGGGACGAACGACTCGCGTAAGGACATCGCGAGCGACAAAGACTCCGTCCTTCGACTGGCTGTCGATGGCGCGGCTAAGGGCATTCGGATTGAAAGGGAACAATCCGAAGTTGTCTACCTGGCCGAATGCGGCGTGACAGGACTGATTGACGGGGCATTGTTCGCACGCACTGACGATCGGTTCGCGACTCTCGTACAGGTCATCCAGAACTGATGTGCCAGTCCGCACCGCGTTCATGTAGCGCGCAACGAAACCAGTCGGGTCGAACACAACCCTTGAGTCCTGGGGGAGTTCAAGGTCAAAGACCTTGTATGTTCGGGTGAACACGGTGTCTGGCATCTGGTCGGTAAAGTAACCGGACGTCACTGCCATCACTACCCGCATCGGGCAGAGCGTGAGTTCCTCGGTCGAGATCAGGGTGATGGCGTCGATCAGTCCGCCCTGGATTCCTTGGAAGATCGAGAAGTCCTCGATCAGCAAGAGCAGTTCCAAGCCCTGTGCGGCCAGGTCGACGCGCACATCTATCAGGATCTGTTTCAGGTCGTCTCCGCCGATCCCAAAGACCTCGCTGACGGCCGGACCCAGTTGCTCATTAAGCATGGTCGCGGCCAATTCGCGCAGTGCCGAATCGCTGGTCAGGGAACCGGCCACCTGTTTTGCCGATTCACCGGCGTTCTTGATGTCGTCGACCGAGAGGTTCAGATCGTCGGCGACGAAACCGAAGGCGCCGTCTTTGTCGACGATCCCCTTGCCATCCAGTTTCTCTTTGACCAGGCGGGCTATGGGGCCTCCGTCGGAGAGCAGGCGGGACTTGAACACGACGTCCCCGAAAAGGGCAGGTAGGCCGGTTTCCATCGCCAGGTACCGACGCAGTTCGACCTGCTCGGGCGTCCCGTCCTTCGTCGCGCCACGCGTCTCAAGCAAGATCGCCAACTCGCTCATCAAACGGAGGCGGGCGACCGGTTCGTCGGACGCTGCATCGACGGCGGTTGCGACCTTGTCGCGCAGTTCGTCCGCCCGGGGTCCGTCAGCATGTTCCAGGATCAGATTGAGGATGGATCGCAATGACATCTTGTGCTTCGGCACGAAGATCATCCGAGTCGAAGGCTTCTGGTCTAGCTTGATGCGCAGCCAACGAACCAGGTGGGACTTGCCAGCACCGGACTTGCCGAGGATGGGAATGATCGGTTGGTCGGCTGGCTGCTCCTCAACCGCTCGCAGCAGGTCCTGCTCCGTGACCTCGGTGCCGCCGTTCAGGCTCTGCACTTGGTCCCGCTGCAGGATCGGGATGGTGCTGTGTGTCGCCAGGAAGACCCCGTCCGACGTGCTCTCGGCTTCGACGGGGATGATCGCCTCCGCCTCCACGGCGTCCCAGCAGGCCGCCGGCAGGGTTCCGCGCCAACTCACTTCTTGCCTCCGCGTTTCAACGTAACGTGCGTTTGCCGACTGGTGTCGGATCGAGCCAGTCGGACTCCCCGGGCATCGGGGAGAGTCTCAAAGGCCAACCGGCCGCGCTCCTCAAGGATTCGCAGTGCCTGTCCGATCGAACTATCGGCGCAGTCCTCGGCGACCGCCGGGTCTGGGTCGGCGCCGAGGTGGGCCGTCAGGGCAGTGCGTACGGAACCGCCGTGGAGTACTGGGATCTTGGAGCTGAGTTTGGTTAGGAAATCGGTGATCGGGATGCGTCCGAGAGGGAGGTCATCAAGGACGTCGTTGACTGCGACCACCGGTAATGGGACCACCCCCGCGCTCTTCATGATCATCATCGGTGGTGATGCCAGGCCCAGTGCAAGCGCCCAGCGACTGGCCGCCGTCCAACGGGTGTCATTGGTGATCGCCCACTTCTCATTGGCGCCGGTCTGGAACTGACTGGTCTGCAGAGGTTGAACCTTCTCTGTCCACGACAAGGGCCGGCCGAGTGCATCCTGGGCCAGGAGCCAAGACAGTGCCCTGGTGAGGTCGCGCGCTCCACTGGTGTGCGCATCTCCTTCTTCGCGGTGCCAAGGGTCGCCGTCCCGTTCGAGGTCGAACACATGCGTCTGCATCAGTCGGCGGAACTGTGAGTTCGAGAACTTGGAACCGACCGTGGTCACACTCTCGCTGACTGTGACGACCCCGTTTTCGGAACGGAGCATCCCGATCGCGCGAAACGACGACAACGTGTTCGTCAACCCGTCACGAGCAGACGGGCCGTCGTTCAAGCCTTCGGGTTTGAAGAGGTCCAGCAGTTTGTCTTCAGTCCAGTCACCGCGTGCATCGATAAGGAAGTTGATGAGTGATCGGCCCAGACCGGGAAGGCTTCGGGGCGGGTTCAGGACGGCCATTCAGAATCTCCTGAGGAAGTCTTCAAGCCCGAGATGCGGGCTACGGATGTTTTTGACCAGGTGATCGGGGTATTCGGGGTCGCGGGTTCCCTCGGGCATGACCACGATCCGCAAAGGCCCTTCTGAACCGGCGAGCCAACTGAGTTGGGGTACTTGGTGCTGGTCGAGGAGGATCAAGGTCGGGACGCAAATCCGCACCGGGGGGCCGCCGCTAGGCACAGGGTCGACCATTACCAGGCCTTCGGACGCGAACTTCGAGGCGGACCCGATGGCTTTCAAGCCGACGAGCGAAGGGGATGCGAAGACTCCCCGGATGCCGTTGTTAACGCACGTCTGGAGGAGATTTCCCAGCAATGAGCGCAGACGGTCCTTCGGGTAGGTGACGACGATGGTCCGCCGGCCGAGCGACAGTTCGCGCAGGGCCGGGCTCGACTCCCGGCGGAGGTTCGGCAGCAGACCCTCGGCAACGATTGGTTGGGCAGCGCGGTAGGTCGACTGGTGGACGTGCTCGGACGCAGGGCATCCGGAGCAGGCAGCGGCGACGATCTGGGTGGCACGCATTGGACCCACGTTCGTGTAGGTGTACTCCTCCTGCAGGATCTTGCCCCAGCATTCGGTTAACGCTAGGAGTCGGCCCACACGGTCCGAGGATGCGGCCTCGGTTCCCTTGATCTCGCTGCGCACTTTCTTGAATGCGGAGACGACCGATTCCTCGTCCAGATTGGTGATGTGCGGGCGGACCCGCACCGCCATCTGACGGACGTACACCTCCCAGGTTGCGGCCACCCGGGCTGACCAGGATTCCTCGGACTCACCGGGTTCCTGTTCGAGTTTCGGCGGTTCGATGTTCTCCAGGTCAAGCAGTCCGGCTCGCTGCATCAGCACCAGGGTGTTTCGGTTCCACAGTCGGTTCTTGTCGGAGTCGATGTCGAGGTTCGGTGGTATCACGGAGGTGTCCAGGACCAGGCGGCGATGGGCATTTTCCTGGTCGACGCGCTGAGACCGCATTGCTTGCCAGCGCTTCCAGGCCTTCTCATCGCCCAGGACTGTCGACTTCTCGATATTGCTCTGATTCTTGTCGACTGTCGCTGGAATCCACACCGAGAGCGCGGCGTGGCCGTCTCGGCCGGCCCGCCCGACCTCCTGATAGAAGCGGTCGACCGTGGCCGGAATGCAGGCATGCACGACCGTCCGGACGTCGCTCTGGTCGACCCCGAGGCCGAAGGCACTGGTGCCCACCACGACGTCGTAGGAGGTCGGCCTACCGTCGCCGGACCACCGCTGGAGGATCTCCAGTCGTTCCTGCGAGCCGATGTCGCCGTGGAAAATCGCCGTACGTCCGAATCCACTGTCGCGGAGTTGGGTGGCGATCTCCTCGGCGGCAGTCTTCCGCGTGGTGTAGACGATCGCAGGACGAGGGAGGTGACGCAGTGCCTCGATGACGCGCTCGAGTCGCGTTTCCGGTGCGCAGATCTCTGCTTGGAGGTACCGCAGTTCGGTGCGTAAGAACGTTGACCCGACGAACAACGATTCCTCGGAACCGCGAAACAGGCCGTCATTGAGGATGAGGCCCTGCTCGGACAGGGTCGCTGTCAGTAGTGCGACCCGGGGAGGAGTCTGTCCGGCGGCCCGTGCGAGTTCGCGGAGTTCGCTGAGCAGCGACGCGACGATCTGGAACTCAGGGCGGAAACTCAGGCCCCAGGACCGCACCAGGTGCGCTTCGTCGATGATCAGGTGGGTGAGTTCGCCGCGTGCCGCGAGGACCCGTAGTGATTGGGCCAAGCCGGTCACCAGCGCCTCGGGCGAGGTGAAGAGCACTCGTTGGGTGCCGTTGCGCAGACGTTCTTTGATCGCGGCGCACTCATCCTCGGAGCGGTCTCCGTAGTAGGCGAGTTCCCGCGGCAGGTGCGCGCTGGGGAAGCGCGCCCGCAGGTTCCGCTCTTGGTCCAGGGCCAATGCGATGGTCGGGACGACGACTACGGTGGTGCCACTGTCGAGCAGGAGTCCGGGGGCAAGTCCGACGATCGACTTCCCGGTTCCGGTGGGCAAGACCACGTGCAGCGTCGCTTCGGGATCACCGAGAGCGGCCGCTCTCATCGCGTTCGCCTGACTGCGCGACCGGTATTCCCGGATCCCGGGCGCGATGGCCGCGACGGCCGGGTCTACCTGAACCGAGTTGTCGGGGCGGGCATAGGTAGACACTCGTTCGCCGTCGGGTAGCACGAAAAGGCCGGGACTGGCGCAGGCGAGGTCCATCCATTTGAGGTCCCCACGCAGCCAATCCGGCGCCCAATCCTCGGCCAAGGAGACGTGGTGCTCGCGCCCGCCGAAGGCGGATACGAGCAGGTGCGCCTTCTCTAAGACGCCGAGATCGATGCCACGGTCCTTGAGGTTGAGGCGGAGGCGAAGGTTGGTGAGCCCAGTGACCCCGCGTCGGTGGCGCAATACCTGGGCAATCAGCACGGCAACGTCGCCGCTGATCGTGTCGCCTGGCGCATCCGATCTCCATGCGTCGACTATTCGGCGGTGCGCTCCGGTCAGGTCGACGGAATCTTCGTGGTCACTGGTGAGCAGGCGCTGAACCAGGTCGAACTCATGGGTCGCCATCAGTCGTTTCCCAAACCCTGGCCGGAGAGAACCACCAAACCGGTGCTGTCCAGTCGCAGAGTCGGGGCCTTGATGGCAGTTGACAAGGCGCGGGCCACGACTTCCTCCCGGTGGATTTCCTCGGTGAGGGTGTTTAGTTCGGCCCCAGTGCTGCGAACTGCGCGCAATCGCAACTGACCCAATCGGGTCGCGGCGTCCTGTTCGGCGATCCCCGCCGCACGCTCGATGGCGGCCAGTGTCTCGGCACTGCTGCGGACCAGTTTCTGTGCTGCTTTCTCGGTCTTGCGCCATTCGGCGGCCCAGTTGGCTGCCGACACGATCTCGTACGCACGCTCGATCCGGATCCGGTTCAGGGCGTAGTCGCCGCCAGGCTCGACCCCGGGTTTCGCATAGGGCGCCTCCAGTGCCTCGAGATGCACCTTGCTTGTCAGTTCCCTGCCCTTGCTGTCCATCCATACGGTGACGATGAGTGGCGGGAAGATCCCGTCGGCACGCCGGGCCAAGGACAGTTGGTCCAGGCCACGGTCCGGGAGTGTGGCCAATTGGCTGCGCGGGTCATCAGCCGACGGGACCTCGAGTGGGTTCGCCTCGATCGCGTAGTCGAACCGATAGACCACGGTCTCCGCTCGCGACCAGGTCGGCAGCCAGCGCCACATCCCGAAGGCGCGGCCGCGGTCGTCGTTGGTCAGGAAGTCGGAGACGGCGTCGATGAACGGGTCGCCGTAGCGGTACAGGTGGACGTCACTGCGATCGATCGCCACGGTCCGCACGAAGGTGCCACGGTGTTCGCGGAACGGTAGGAAGTCGCGGACCAGTCGCCAAGCAGGGACCAACGGCATCTGGGCTTGCTTGCCGGGCATCTTTCCGAATACCTCGTAACTGCCGACATCGGAGACCGGGTGGCCGACCGGTTCGAATCTGAGGTTGCCGGGTGCGCCTGCCTTTGAGAGCAGGCTGTCGGTCAAGGCTGCGAACCCGTTGGCCTCGGCTTCGACCTCCTGCATGCGGTTGAAGATCGAGCGCTCGTCCGAGGTCGACTCGAGGCTGTCGAGAGCATCCTGCTCGCGGACTTTCTCAGTCTCGGCTGCGAGTGCGGCCTTGACGGCAGCGATCGCGGCCTCAGCGCCTGCGGGGCCTTGCTCTACTAGGGTCACCCAGGCCGCGTCGGTGGCGTCGTCCACGGCCTGCTGCAGGCTGGCGACAGAGGTGCCGAAGACGCCGAACCCGTCGAGCAGGATCCGGTACCAAGCATGGGCGAAGGTGTCAGCGTCGGGTTCGCGCACGACGTAGGAGCGCCAGTGCTCGCCCGTCGGGTTGGGGTCCCACCGGTCGCAACGGCCGATCCGCTGCTCCAACCGGTTCGCGCTGGCCGGCACTCCGACGTGGATCAGAAGGTCGGCGAACTGCAGGTTGCGGCCTTCCTCGGCCGAGGAATCAGCGACCAGCACGGCCGCCTTGCGGGTCTCCTCGAAGGTGCGCACGGACTTTTCCGTGAACTCGCTCGGGTCGGTGGCCAGATGCTGGAGGATGCTCTCGGGGGACAGGATCCTGCGCAGTTCCGACGCGACCTCCGCCGCCATCGCGGTCGTCGGGCAGAAGACCACGACGCACTGCTTGGCATCGAACAGGTAAGTGAGCGCGTCCGCCAACGGCCGACTGACCACCTTGCGCCGGTCGGCGAAGCCAAGATCAGCGCTGATCTGGTCCAGTGCGGTCCGCTCGCCGTCGCTCAGCGGGACCCGCGATTCGGCCCACTGCACCAGGCTGGCCGGATCGAAGGTAAGCGCTGTGGCAGTGGCAAGTGCCCGGCCCGCCTCACGAAGGCTGGCGGGATCGCCCTCGACGACTGCGAGGACCTGCTGCCGCCATTGGTCGAGCACGTTGCTGACGTCGGTCGATAGTGCGCCTTCCAGCAACAGTTCCAAGGGCAGGTCGCGCCCGGTCACCTGAAACGATCCCTCCAACGCCGCGGTGCGGCGGGTCCGCAGCATCCGGCGGTGGACTCGGTAAACCTCGGCGATGTGGGTGCGCAGTGTCGTGATTGCCTGGACGAGTGCGGCGTCGTCCTTCGCCGTGACAGCCGCAAGGCCCGCCCTCGAGAGTGCGGCCACCTCCGGGTCGTCGGGGAACGCCGCCGCGATCTCCTTCAAACGGGCGTTCACCAGCACCCCGGGCAGGCCGGGTTGCAGGCCAAGGAACAGGCGGCCGAGGCCGGCTCGCGCCTCGAGGCGCTCTCGTAGTTCCGCGACCGTAGTTCTCTGGTAAACAGCGGGGTCCAGCAACTTGAGCATCGCCAGGAACGCGTGCTCGTTGTGCAGTGCTGGTGTGGCGGACAGCATCAGCAACCGGGGACTGGAGTTTGCCGTCTTGGCCAGGCTCTCGAACCGTGCGGCGAGACTGGAGTCGTCACTGGTGGAGAGTCGGGCCAGGTTGTGCGCCTCGTCAACGACCACCAGGTCAGCGGGGGACCAGGTTGCCGGCTCGTCATCGCGGCCGAAGCGGATCTCGGCCCGCCGGAAGTCCTGGACCCGGAACTTGCTGTGCAGTTCGCGCTTCCACTGGTCGACGAGGAACGGCGGTAGGATCAACTGCACGCTGAGTTTCGGGTTGTCCAGCAGCATCTGCCGGATCACGATGCCTGCTTCGATGGTCTTTCCGAGACCGACCTCGTCGGCGAGCAGGTACCGCTGGACGGGGTCTTGTAGGACCCGCCAGGCGGTCTCAATCTGGTGCTCGTGCAACTCGATGCAACTCGACAAGGCTCCGCGCATGCCGTGCGAGGCAGACCGCTGCCGGAGGATGCCTTGGAGAAAGGGTCGCCGCATGTCGGCCAGGAGAGGGGACTCCAGGAGGCCCGCGGCACCGAAGGCCACAGGGTCGTTGAGGGGTTGATCCCAGCGGACGAAGATCTGCGCTTCGAGCAGGTGGCCGTCCCATTCGTGCCCGCGGACGAGGATGTCACCGTGCTCGGTCGTCTCGATGATGCGACCGGACCGCCATTGGGCAGTCTTGTCTTGCCAGAACACCCGCAGTTCTGGGCTCAGTGCGAACCTCTTCAAACTGGCCCGCGGCACATTCTCCTGGTACATCTCCTCCGGCGTCTGGCTCGGTGCGTCGAAGTAGGCCAGGACCAGGTTGTCGCCATCGCGGCCGACCAATTTGCCTGGTCCGAAGGTGTTCGCCGACGAAACAAGGAGGTCGCCCCTGCTGAGGCCCTTGCTGCGCGCCGCGCGACTGGCGTGGGCGACGCCCGCGACGGCCCTCTCTCGCGGTTCTCTAGCGATCGGGGCCACCCCGTCGGCGTTCCGACTGCCGCGGCAGGTCGGAAATCGCGAGCAACCCCAGAAGGATTTTCCGCTGTTGGGACCTCGAGATACGAACTGCATCAGCATCGGCGCATTGCACTTAGGACAAGTGACGTCGTCGATCACTGCGACCCCCATCTGCTCGGACTTCGAGGAGGCTATCGCCGCCGTCCGACTCATGGAGGTAGGTCAAGGAAATTGCATGAAGGTTTGGCAAATCGCGCGACATTTACCGCACCGCGCGCAGCAGGTATCCCGTGAGCATCCGGATGTCGTTCGGGGTGTTCTGGATCCCGTTCCAGCGCCGGGCCTGGTCGGCGCCGAAGTCCCACGTGCCGCCAGTCCATGCGCAGTGCTCGCGCAGTCTCTGCAGTCGTGCTGGGATGTCGAGGGCCGGCAGGTCGGCCGCTGGGACGCCGTCGGTGAGCGCGTCCATCACGTACCCGAGCGACTGGATGCCGGCGCCGTGGGTCAGTCGCGACTTCGTCGGCGGCAGTTCCCAGGCCTCCGGGAAGGTGACCCGGACGGCGGTCCAGTAGAAGTTCAGGTGGAGCAGGATTCGGTCTATGTCGCCGGAGCCGTCCACCGGATCCCTGTACTGATAGAGCGCACCCTCGTACAGGCTGTTCTCGATCATCCGTAGGACGCTGTTGTCCTTGATGTAGCCGTGCGGCATGGTCGGGGTTGCGATTCGGCCGGCGAACGGTTCCCCCTCGCCGCCAAGCCCGAAGTTCAACTGGGTCAACACCTGCGCCGGGAGTTGTTTCCGGGCGTAGTTGGTCGGTAGGTGTCCCTTGGTGTCGGGCAACAGTTCGTGGATCAGGCCCTTGGGTAGTGGTTTCGTGTTGTTCACCAAGATGAACTGGGAGCGCTGCTCTTCCTCGCCCTTGGCGATGAACCCCACCGCGGCCACCGGGAACTCGGCCAGGTCAGCATCCCGGATCGCGGCACTGCGTTGCTGGCCGTCGACCAACCAGGCGGGTCGCTCGTCGTCGGGCAGTGTCTCGTCAACGGGGATGATCAGTTCGCCGATGGTGACGTACTCGACCGACGAGGCGGAGTCAGTCGGTTCGAAGGCGACTCGGTCATCGAACGCGAACACCACAGCGTTGGGCAGCATCGCCCCGTCGGACTCGAGGTACCTGCGGATCGCTCGGATGTGTGTCAGGACTTCTGGGCGCTGGTACCCAGCCAACTTCTTGTCGTCCCGGTGGACGCGGCTGATTGCACTGAAATCCTGGATCTGCTTGCCGTCGACTCCGAAGGTGTAGATGTTCTGTTCGCCTTGGCGGATCCGGAGAGCCGGAAGTCGAATCTCGTACCTGTCAGCCATGTGCAGCCCTCTCGGCTTCTGGTTGGAGTCGGGCCATCTTCGCAGCCAGTACCGACACGTTGTGGAATCCTCGCCGCTTGTTGCGTTCGGTTCCTCGGAAGATTCCGATTTCGATGCCGTGCTGCCTACACAGCGCGCACTGGCATGCGAGCCAAGGCGCGGCGCTGAGGGTTCGTGCGTATCCGTCGAGGTAACTCTTCTTTGAATCGCAAATCAGTTCGTACTCGCCGAGAGCGTCGAGACAGCCCTGAACTTGGCTACCTGAACCATCGAATGCGCGGAGTGCCTTGAGGGTCGCCCGCTCTGCGTCCAACGCAGACTTCTGTGAAACGGTTCCGGCAAGAATCGCTCGCTTGAGAGTCGGATTTCCATCCACCTGCGGCACACGCAATGCCACGTATGCGTCATCGAGTGTGTGGTAGTTCTTCCGGTCGTCCATGAAAGCCTGCCGGAATGACGAGGTGCTATCAAAACTGGTGACACCGAGTCGTCCGAAGTCGGCCATCGCTTCGGTTCGGGTGATTCCGAGCAAGTGGAGCCCTGTCTCTGGCCGGCGAACTGCGTTGATGGCTTCCAGGCAAGCCAGAATCTGGGTCGTCTTCAAAGGCACCATGCCGCCCAACGCGATTCTGCGGTACCCCATCTCCTCTAGCGATCGAACGCTGGCGGCGTAACTCGCAGGGCTCCACCCTTGGGCAGCGCCGACCGGCTCTATCGGCGCACTCTGATCCTGCACCAAGCCAAAGAACTCCTCCGCGAACCGAAGAGTAAGGAGGCGCCGAGCCGACCACTCGGGGTCGACTTCGCTTTCGCTTGCGGTAGCGGCATATCCGAAGATGACGTGGTCGGTGCTGATCCCGGAGTCGAATCCACACGAGACGTAGAACTCGAGAGTCTCAGCCGGCGTGACTGGCGGCACAGCCTCGTCGACGTAGTTGAACGCACCATTGTCACCGAGCGCTTCGACCCCCTTGGGTAGACGAAAGAATCGCTGGACACCCATCCGATGCAGGCGCGCTCGTTGCGCTGCCGTGTACTTGCCGCCGCCCTTGATCGAGCCATCGACGATGGACTTGCTGACCAGGATCCCGTCGTACGGTGCCCCGCCGAGAACCTCGTGGGCATAGAGGTCGTCGCGTTGACGGACACGGTGGGCCGAGTACTCGTCGCGCAAAAAGTCGTACGAAGGACTGACGAGATCCTGACTGTCCGGGAAAAAGAACCTCATCGGCGCCCGGTCCGTTCTGCCAGATATGCCCGAACTAGGAAGTTAGACAGTGCACTGATGTGCCGCGGGGTGTTCTGCACGTCGTTCCAGACGATTCCCAAGTCGTCCCACGTGCCGGCGGTCCACCGGCACTGGTCGGCAATCAGCGACAGTTCGGTGCGGGCTCGCTTGGTCGCGTCCGGGGCGTCCGGGTCCACGTGCGCCATGACCCGGTCCATCAATCGGCCCATCGCCCGGATGCCGACGCCGCCCATCAGTCGCGAGTCGGTCGGCGACTGCCCCCAAGCCCGCGGGAAGGTCTCCTTGACGGCGCCCCAGTAGGCGATCAGCAGGCGGCGAATGCCCTCGGTGTCAGTGGTGCCGGTAGCGATGTTCCGGTACGGGAACAGCACTCCGGACGGCGACTCGATCGATTCGCGCAGAGCCTCCACCAGGCCGGTGTCGGTGACGACGGCGACCTTCTTGCTGTCGATCGGGGTCGAGGAGCGGCGGATGATCCCGTGGAAGGGCGAGTCCGGGTCGCTGTTCAGCATGTCGACCAGGGCAGAGGGGAGTTGCCGCGTCGCCATCCGGGCCGACGGCACTCGGGCGATCTCCGGCAGCAACTCGGTGACCAGGCCCACCGGCAGTGGTTGCACCGTGTTGACCCGCAGGAACTGTTCGCGCTGCAGTTCCAGGTCGTCGGCGACGAAGCCTGCCACTGGCACGGGCAGGCGGGTGTTCTTGGTCCTGGCCAGCGCCAGACTGCGTTGCTGGCCATCGACGATCCATGCAGGACGGGGGCCGTTCCCGTCGCGTGAGAACGGGATCTCCAGCGTGCCAGAGATCGCAAGGCCGTCACTCGCGCCGGGGCCACGACTGGATTTGAACCGGACTTCGGTCGGTAGCGCCAAGATCAGTCCGTTCGGGAAGAGTGCATCGCCGGAGTCGAGGTAGTCCTGGATCTGCTTGACGTGCTTCTTCTTCTCCGGTCGTTGGTAGCCGATCAACTTGCCAGCCTCGTCCCGGCCGATCCGGGAGACGTCGGCAACCAGGTCCACCTCCTCGGCGGCCAGGGTGAACAGGTACAGCGGTACGTCGCTGTTCTGTAGGACCTTGAGGGCCCGACGCTCAAGCCATTGCTCGCTCATACCCTTGCTCCTGACTGGGTGAAGAGGGCGCCGAAGCGGCGCTGCTCGCAGGCCATACCGGCGTCGCGCAGATGACGCAGCGCCCGGGACTTGGTCAACGCCGGTTCGAGGCGGCGCAGTGCGGTGATGAACTCCAGCACCGCGCCGTCGGTCATTGGCTCTCGGTTCCAGCGCTCGTGATGCTCCGCGCCGGCGGCCCACTGCTGCCACCGGTCCCGGACGACGGGGGAGTGCACGCCGTCGGCGCCGGCCAGTTCGGTCCAGCGGATCGCCATCCGCAGGTTCAAGCTGGTAGCGGTGCCGCCGAGCGCGTGGCGCAGCGCTCGGTTCGATGGCACCCGCAGGCCGGCCGGGATGTCCTCCGAGCCGCCGAACACCAGCAGGCCGCCGGTGTCCGCCCGGGTGAGCAGGTCGGCGGCGATCACCTTGGCGTAACTCTCCGACAGGACCCAGATCATCGGCCCGTCCAACGCCGGGAGCGGCCCGTCGTCCGGGTCGGTGGTGGCGTCGGCGCTGTTCATAGCCCGCCACCAGTCCTTGGCCAGGTCGGTGGTGTTGCCGACGGCATCCGGGTGCGGCCGGGTGAAGGTGGCGCCGTACGCGGGCGCCCTGTAGTCGATCGGTCGCAGCCCGACGCCGGCTGATGCGACTAGGGTCCGTGGTTGGTACCCGGCCTTCTCGACAGCCCGTTCCAGAACGCTGACCTGCGACCAGGTCTCACCTTGGTACAGATCCCGCAGGGGGACAGTGTCGTCGGCGTGGCGTAGCCTCCGCGACCAGGACGCCGCGCGGTCCTCCATGCTCGCCGGAGGGAGGTCGCGGATCCGGAGGCCGTCCTGAACGGGCGCTGACTTGCGATCAGCGCAGGTGACGACGATCGTCAGTTTTTGGGTCACTCGTTCGGTCTCCGGTTAATAACTGTCGGTGTGTCGAAGTTACTCTATGCGGTAGTTAGTCGTAGCGTCACTGTGTACACGCAGCGACAGTTGAGGAAAGTTCAGGTGGTTCAAATGAAGGCAGTTGTCCTGCTCAGTGGGGGTCTTGACTCCACGACCGTGCTGGCGCACGCGAAGAGCCTGGGCTTCGAGCCCTACGCCCTGAGTTTCCGCTACGGCCAGCGCCATGTCGTCGAACTGGAGGCTGCCCGCAAGGTCGCCGAGGCTCAGGGGGTGGCCGGCCACGTGATCTGCGACATCGACCTGAGCGTGTTCGGCGGGTCGGCCCTGACTGCCGACATCGACGTCCCCAAGCATGAGACCGCCGCCGAGGTTGCCGAGGACATCCCGGTCACCTACGTGCCGGCGCGCAACACCGTGTTCCTCTCCTTCGCCCTCGCCTACGCGGAGGTGATTGGCGCGACGGACGTGTTCATCGGTGTGAATGCCTTGGACTACTCCGGCTACCCGGACTGCCGCCCGGAATACATAGAGGCGTACGAGAACATGGCCAACCTGGCCACCCGGGCCGGCGTCGAGGGTGGGCGTTTGAAGATCCATACTCCGCTGATCGACAAAACCAAGGCGCAGATCGTCGAGATGGGTCTGGCGCTCGGCGTTGACTATGGGCTTACCTCGTCCTGCTATGACCCCGACGCCGCCGGCCGCTCGTGCGGCCACTGCGACTCCTGCCTGCTGCGCCTGAAGGGCTTCGCCGAGGCCGGCACCTCCGACCCGATCGAGTACCAGTGACGTACAAGATCAAGGAGATCTTCTACACCCTCCAGGGGGAGGGGGCGCACGCCGGGACGCCGGCGGTGTTCTGCCGGTTCAGCCTCTGCAACCTCTGGACCGGCCGCGAGGCCGACCGCGACCGCGCGATCTGCCAGTTCTGCGACACAGACTTCATCGGCACCGATGGCGAGAACGGCGGTCGCTTCGAGACCGCCGAAGACCTGGCCGATGCTGTGGAAGCGCAGTGGCCGGCCGACTGGCAGGAGGACCGGATGGTCGTCTGTACCGGTGGCGAGCCGCTCCTGCAGTTGGACGACGACGCGGTCGCTGCGCTGAAGGCCCGGGGGTTCTTCGTCGCGGTGGAGACCAATGGCACCCAGGTGCCGCCGGCCGGGATCGACTGGCTGTGCGTCAGTCCCAAGATCGGAGCCGAGTTGGTGGTGTCAGGTGGTCAGGAACTCAAGTTCGTCTATCCGCAGAAAGACGCCGACCCGACGCGTTTCGAGGGACTCGCGTTCGAGTCCTTTCGGGTACAACCCATGGACGGACCCGATCTCGACATGAACGTCGCTGCCGCCGTGAAGTTCTGTCTGGATCACCCGAACTGGCAACTCAGCCTGCAAACCCACAAGTACCTAGGAATCCCGTGACCGGCACTGCAGAGATCTACCGCGAGTTCACCTTTGAGGCGGCGCACCGTCTGCCCCATGTGCCAGACGGGCACAAGTGCGGTCGGCTCCACGGGCATTCGTATCGTGTGGAGGTGCATGTCACGGGTTCAATCGGCGAAGACACCGGGTGGGTGCAGGACTTCGGGGACATCAAGAGTGTCTACAAGCCGCTTGAGGAGCAGTTGGATCACAACTACCTCAACGACATCGAAGGGCTCGAGAACCCGACCAGCGAGGTGCTCGCTCAGTGGATCTGGAACAAGTTGGTTGGAACGTTGGCGGGCCTGAGTGCAGTCCAGGTTCGTGAGACCTGCACCTCCGGGTGCATTTACCGGGGGTAAACATGTCGCTGCCAGACATCCAGGACCAGGTGGACGAGCGCGGAGTGGAACTCGATCGCGTTGGCATCGCTGGGGTTCAATACCCGATCCGCTTCAATGACGGTTTGACCCAGCACGCCGGGATGGCGACATTCGATGTGACTGTGACGCTGCCGGCCGACCGCCGCGGAACCCACATGAGCCGGATGGTGGAGATCATCCATGACGAACTCCAGGATCTGGAACCCGAACGGCTTCCTCAGGCCCTCAAGGTGGCAGCTGACCGCCTTGACGTCGACAGGGTCCAGGTTGGTGTTGGGTTGCCGATGGCTTTCCTGGTCCAAGCGCCGACCTCTGGGAAGGAAGCGTGGCAGGTCTGCGACGTGGAACTTGAGGCGCGACTGACCGCCGATCGCGCAGAGCTCGCGGTCACAGTCGGCACTGATGTCACGAGTCTCTGCCCCTGCAGCAAAGCGATCAGTGACTACGGAGCCCACAACCAGCGCAGTCGAGTGCGTCTCACCACCATCGGGCGGCATGACGATGTCTATCCGTTGGACGTGGCGTCCGCATTCGCCATGATTCGCTCGATCGGCTCAAGCCCGGTTTTCCCGCTGATCAAGCGGCCTGACGAGCGCGCCGTCACGATGGACGCCCACGACAACCCCGCCTTTGTAGAAGACATGGTGCGGGATCTCTCTCACATGTGCCGAGAGCGCGGCATTGCCCACGCGGTGAGCGTGCGCAACTTCGAGAGCATTCACAGCCACGACGCCGTGGCCTCCCTTAGATGGGTTCCGGGCCCGTAGGCTCCCGACCGACTGAAGCACTCGCTTAGCCGCAACGCACAACTGTGTCGATACCTCAGGATGCACAGCGAACGCTTCTCGCAATACTGCGCCGCTCCGATGTCTCTGCCCAGGAACTCTGTCGGGCGCGGCCTGCTGGGTCACGGCGTTATGCAGAACGTCTCGCATTCGACGACGTCGTTCGGGTAGTCGTCGTTGATCGTCAGGACGTAGTACGTCTGCCCTGATTGTTTGTCGATCTCGTGGCCGAATAGGGTGATGGATTCGATGGGTGCCACCGGGTAGACGTTTGTGACCTCGCCATCCCGGATCTCGCGAAGTTCGCCATTCTGGCGCACCATCTCCCAGCCAGTTTCCAAATCTGTGTAGGTCAGTCGCATGCGATGAGGATGCCATCCAGTACGACTGTTTGCGGTCGCGCCCGTCGCGTCTGGTCTGTCCGCGGGGCCGACCATCGCGATCGCCCGCCGAGTCAGACCGCACATTGGCGACCCGACTTCGGGCGGCCGGTGGGCCTCTCCGACCCGCCGTCGTACCCCTCTGGAATGCTGACCCTCTGTCCAGAACGCCAGGGGAGGCACGACAGCAGTGAGTGACATCGCGGGGGAGTTGGCTCGGGTCAAGGGTGCGTTCGCGCAGCCGACCCTGACGTTGCTCCACCAGCGGCAGGCGCCGGTGGTGATCACGATCTTCCGGGCGGCGTTCGGGCGGAACAACAAGCCGATCCCGACGGCCCGGCTGCACAGCCAGGTGGAGGAGCATCTCGCCGCGATCCGGGCGGCGGGGGAGAGCGACGTACCGGCTGGGAGCGGGCGGGACATCTGTCAGCGGTGGATGCGCGGGCAGTGGTTGGTGCGGTCCCTCGACGAGATCGGCAACGAGGTCTACACGTTGACCTCGCACGCCCAGCAGGCGCTCGAGCTGGTGAAGTCGATGACCCGCGACCGGGCGACGCTCAGTGAGCACCGGATCGCGACCATTCTCGGCACCGTGCGGCGGTTCAACGCCGAGGCCAACCCCGACCGAGGCGCCCGGGTCACCCTGCTCAACGAAGAGATCGCGCGGCTCAAGGCCGAGCGGGACCGGTTGGTCGACGGGGCGGAGATGGTCAGTGCCACCGAGGACTACATGCTCGAGGGGTACACCGAGCTCCTCTCCCTCATCTCTGCGCTGCCCAGTGACTTCGCCCGGGTCGAGGAGCGGTTCGCGACGATCCGCGGCGAGATCCTGGCCGCGTTCCGGGCCGAGGACCGGCCGGCCGGTGAGGTCATCGACGACTACCTCGCCCGCGCCGACGCGCTGATGACCGCCACCCACGAAGGGCGGGCGTTCGAGGGGGCGTTCGCGTTGCTGCGCGACGACGCCCTCGTCACCCAACTGCGCGAAGACCTCACCGCGCTTCTCGACCACCCGCTGTCCGACGGGATCCTCGGCGACGCCGACCGTGCCGAACTGCGCGGCACGGTCCGCCTGGTGCGGGACGGGCTGGACCGGGTGCTCGCGCAGCGGTCGCGGGTGACCGCGACGCTGCGGGAGTACATCGTGTCCCACGACGCCGCGCGCGACCGCGAGCTCGAGCAGACGCTGCGGCAGGTCGAGTCCGAGCTGATGGGGTGGATGGCGACCACCGGGCCGCGCGCCACTCACGACGTCTCCTTGTTGCCGCTTCGGACGAACCTGGACCACCTCCGTGAGCGGTTCTACGACCCGGCGGACGACGTACTGCCGGAGCGGATCGGTGTTGCCGACCCCGACGACGCTCCATCTGTCCTGCTGTCCGAGCTGATGGCGCAAGGTGGGCCACAGCTGTCGACGCTGCGGGACCGGTTGTCGGATGCGCTCAGTGCGTTGTTGCCTGCTGGCTCGTTGGGTGAACTGTTCGACGGGCTCGAACCTTCGCTGCGCCGGCCCGTCGAGATCTTCGGCCTGCTGCACCTGGCCGCCGACCACGCGTGGGAGACCGAGGACGTGGCGGAGGAGTTCGCCGCCGTACGGCCGGATGGGTCGAAGCGGACGTTCTCGGTGCCGCGGATGGCGATTCCTGACCCTGACCTGACTGAGAGTGAGAGCCGCGGATGACCGAGTTGGATGTTGAGCCCGGGGGTTTCGAGGCTCGGCCGCGGGCGGCCTCGCACCTCAACCACCGGGAGGAAGACGGGCGTCTCGATACGCCCTCGCCTGGCGGCTCGGACTACTCGACGAGCTTGGACGAGGACGAGTTTGGTGAGGACTCGGTGTCGTTGTTCGAGGGGGACGAGGGCGGGCTGGAGTACGGGCAGCGCCATGCGCTCGTGACGCTGCTCAAGCAGCGCTTCATCAGCGCCCGCACCCACCCGCGTGATTGGCAGGTGCTCGTCGAGAACGAACGGGTCCTGCGGTCGCGGCTCAACGACCTCTTCCTCGACCTCGCCATCGACCGCGGGCGTGAGGTGGCGTGGAAGCGCCAGGCGGTCTCGGAGACCGCCAGCCGGTTCCCGACCCTGTTGTACGACGCCGCGTGGACCCGTGAGGAGACGCTGGTGCTCGTGCACCTGCGTGACCGGCTGCGGGCCGGGGTCGCGAGTGGGGACGTGCGGGTGTTCATCGACCGCGAGGACATCGTCGACTACATCGCCACCTTCCGTCCGCCGCACGCGACCGACGAGGCCGGGGACGAGAAGCGGGCCCGGAATGCGGTTGCTTCGGTGGTGAAGTCCGGGTTGCTGATCGGTGCGGTCGGGGATGACCGGTACGAGATCAGTGAGGCCGTGGAGCCGTTGCTGCCGCTGGAGCTGTTGGCTGAGTTGCTCGAGGCGTTGCAGAAGGCGAATGGGACCGAGGTCGTTGTGGAGGACGACGCGGACCTTTTCGACGAAGGCGGCGGGCGTCTCGAGACGGTTGCTAGCGCAACCTCCTCGACGAGCGGGGAGGACGGCGAATGAGTATCGACGAGGGTTTCGAGACGGCCGTGGCCGGCCTCCTCAACCAGCGGGACGAAGACGGGTTGTTCCGGGAAGACGTCGTGGCGACGCCGGCGGACGACACGGTGCAGTGGCGGGCGTCGTTGCTGCAGTTGGTCAACTGGGGCGGGTTCGGGGGACTGACGACCGTCCCGCTGCGGGGCGACACGACCATGATCTCCGGGGCGTCGGGGGTCGGGAAGAGCACGATCCTCGACGCCTACACGGCGCTGATGATGCCGTCGGACACCAAGTTCAACGGTGCCTCCAACGACGCCGTCGCCGGGCGGGCGCGCAGTGTCGGGCAGCGGAACCTGCTGTCGTACCTGCGGGGTGCCGTCGACGTGATCGACAACCCGAAGACCGGGCGGCCCGAGGAGCAGCTGCTGCGCGGCAAGGGCACCGACACCTGGGGTGCCGTCGCGATGACGTTCGTCAACGACCAGGGCGGCCGGTTCACGGCGCTGCGGACCTACTACGTCCCGCGTCGCGCCACCCGCTCCGGTGAGGTGCAGATGCAGCTCACCACCCACGAGGGGGCGCTCGCGCTCGACACGCTCGAGGTCGCCGTACCCGAGCGCTTCCACGCGAACACCCTCAAGAAGCTCTTCCCCGGCATCCGCGTGCACCGGACCTATGCGGAGTACTCCGCTGTCCTACACGCGCGGCTCGGCATCGGTGCGAACGGTGATGGTGCCAAGGCGCTGCGGCTGCTCGCGCGGATCCAGGCTGGCAACCAGGTGCGCAGCGTCGACGAGCTCTACAAGGACATGGTGCTCGAGCGGCCGGCGACCTATGCCGCTGCCGACCGGGCCATCGAGCACTTCGACGACCTCGACGCGGCGTACGTCGCCATGCGCACCGAGGAGCAGAAGCTCGAGCTGCTCGAGCCGATCACCGACCTGCACGAGCGCCGGGTCGTGGCGACGCGACGGCGCGCCGAGCTCGATTCGTACGGCGTCACGCTCGCCGGTGACACGCCCCTGCGGCTCTGGCTGCTGCGCACCCACCGGCGGCTCCTCGAGGCCGAGGTCGGCAGCAACCGCGCCGAGCGGAGCGCGACCACCGGGAGCCTGACCACGGCGCGAGCCCTGGAGGCCACGCTGGCCAGCGACCTGGAGGCGGCCAAGGAAGCGCACCGGGCGGCGGGCGGGGGAGACCTGCAGGCGCTCGCCGCGCAGATCGACCACGAACGCGTGATCCGCGAGGAACGCGGCAACCGGCTGGCCGAGCTGGAGGAACGCGTCTACCCGCTGGTCGGGCTCACCGACGCCGACGCGCCCGACCTCGAGGTCGCCCTCGACTCCGCCTCGGCGTTCGCCGAGCTCCAGGTGCAGGCGCGCAAGCGGCTGGCCCACGGTGACGAGCAGCAGGCCGCGCTCCGGGCCGAGCGCGACAAGGTGCGCGACGGGCTGGTGCCGCTGAAGAACGACCAGGGCAGCCTGCGCCGTGAGCGGGACTCGCTGGAGTCCCGCGCCGGCCGGGTGCCGGCGCACCTGCACGAGCTGCGTGCCGAGGTCGCAGCGGCCAGCGGGCTCAGCGTCGAGGAGCTCCCGTTCGTCGCCGAGCTCATCGACGTCGCGCCCGAGGAGGCGCGGTGGCGCACGGCCATCGAGACCGTCCTCGGCGGTACGGCCCGGATGATGCTGGTGCCGCTCGACCGGCTCAAGGACTTCTCGTCCGCGATCGACGGGGTGCGCCTCAGGGGTCGCCTGACGTTCCAGGGCGTCGAGCTCGACCTCCCGGAGACCGGGCCGTCCGACCCTGAGCGGATCGCGGGCAAGCTGCTGTTCAAGGACTCGCCGTTCGCCGGCTGGGTGCAGCAGCACGTCGAGGAACCCGCCCGCAACGCGCTGTGCGTCGAGACCGCGGACGGCCTCGACGGCGGCGGCTTCCGGGTGACCGCATCGGGGCAGACCCGCAACGGTCTGCGCGGCACGCACGGGCGCAACGACCAGCGCAGCATCATCGGCTTCTCCAACGGCGACGCCATCGCCGAGATCGATGCCCAGCTGGCCGCGAGCGAGCGCAAGCTCGAGGACCTCGACGTCCGGATCGCCGAGCTGGACCGGCGGGCGAGCCTGCTGGAGCTCCAGCGCAAGGCGTACGACGCCATCGCCATGGTGCGCTTCGACGACGTCGACGTGACCGGCAGTGACCGGCGGATCGCCGAGCTGGAGCAGCGTCGCGCCGACATCCTCACGTCCGATGACCAGCTGCAGGTGCTGCAGGCGCAGATCGACGACCTGGTCGTCCGCCTCGAGTCGACCCGGCAGCAGCGGTTCGGGCTGGAGCAGGCGCAGAAGGACCTGAACTCCGCGCACGGCGAGCTCGTCGAGTCCGAGGACATGGTCAACGACCGGCTGCAGGCGATGGAGGCGACCGGTGCCGTCGAGCTGACCGACGAACAGGCGGCAGCGCTGGCCGCCGACTTCGCCGCTGCGGCCGCGCCCGCGGATCCGGAGGACCTCGACCGGTTCAGCGACAACGCCCACCGCCTCGGTGAGCGGTTGCGTGGCGCCGTCGGTGAGGTGGAGGCCGAGATCCGCCGGTGCGAGGAGGACCTCGCGCTGATCTTCAAGCACTACAAGTTCCAGTGGGACTCGCCGAACCTCGGTGGCACCGCGGACTCCTACCCGGACTACGCGCGGATCCTCGACGAGATCCGCGGCAAGGGCCTCGCCGACCGGCGCTCCGAGTGGCGGCGCCGGCTCACCGAATGGAGCGGTCAGGACCTCGTGCCGCTCGTCGGCGCGATGGCCGCCTCGATCGAGGAGATCGAGGATCGGCTCGAGCCGATCAACGCGATCCTGCGGCGCCTCGAGTTCGGTGGCCTGGCCAGCGACCGGCTGCGGATCCGGTTGCGGCGGTTGAGCCCCGCGCACGTGCAGGTCTTCATGAAGGACCTGCGGTCGCTGTCCTCCGGTGTCACGACCGAGCTCGCCGAGGCCGACCTGGAGAAGCGGTTCACGCTGCTCAGCGGGTTCATGAACCAGCTGCGCAAGCCCGCCCAGGCAGGCGAGGCCGGCCCGGTCACGAGTGACCGCGACCGGCTCCTCGACGTGCGGCGTCACGTGGAGATCAGCGCCGAACGCTATGACCACCTGACCGGCGAGCTCCGGGCGACGTACCGGACGCTGGGGGAGAAGAGCGGCGGCGAGAGCCAGGAGCTGGTCGCGTTCATCGTCGGCTCGGCACTGCGGTTCCGGCTCGGCGACGAGATGCGGTCGCGGCCGCGCTTTGCGCCGGTGTTCCTCGACGAGGGCTTCGTGAAGGCCGACTCCGAGTTCGCCGGGCGTGCGGTGCAGGCCTGGAAGGGGCTCGGGTTCCAGCTGATCATCGGCGTCCCGCTCGACAAGGTCACCGGCCTCGAGCCGCACATGGACGACCTGCTCGCGATCACCAAGAACTCGGCGACCCACCAGTCGTGGATCACGCCGATCACCGACGCGGCTGTCGATGGGTGAGGCAACGGCCGTCTTCACCCGCGACGGCGAGACCTGGCTGCCGAGCGTCCTGTCCCGAGGCCCGTGGGACGAGCGCGCCCAGCACGGTGGCGCGCCGGGCGCGCTCCTGGCCCACGTCGCCGAGTCCGCGGTGGACGAGCCCGGTTGGCAGCTCTCGCGACTGTCCATCGAGCTGATCAAGCCCGTACCGGTCGCGCCGCTGACCACACGGTCCGATGTCCATCCCGCCCGTTCCACGACCCGCGTCACGCTCAAGCTGCTCGCCGGCGACGTACTCGTGGCCCGGGCGCATGCCCTCCTGGTCCGGGGCCAGCCCTTCGAGCTGCCGGCCGGGCTGCCCGGCTGGGAGCCGGCGCAGCTCCTGCCCGGTCCCGACGACTGCACCCAGCGGCTGCTCATCCCCGGCATGCCCACGGGCGTCTCGTTCTACCAAACGGCGATGGAGCACCGGATGGCTCGCGGCAACACCGCGGAGCCCGGACCGGCAGCCGCGTGGTTCCGGCTGGCCGTGCCCCTGATCGAGGGGCAGTCCACCTCGGCTGCCATGCGCGCCGTCGCGGCCGCCGACTTCGGCAACGGCCTGAGCTGGGTGCTCCCGGCCGACCGGTACCTCTTCTCCAACGCCGACCTCAACGTGCACCTGCACCGCCCACCCGTGGGCGAATGGATCGGCCTGTCGTCGGCGACGCAGCCCGACGGCAGCGGCGTCGGTACGACGCTGTCCCACCTGTACGACGCCGGCGGCCCCATCGGCGTCGCGATCCAGACGCTGGTGATGCGCGAACGCCGCGATCCCTCGTAACGAAGGGATCCCGGGAGCGGCCGTCAGCCGCTATCTTCGGCAGATGACCACGCTGGCGGACATGGGCGGCCGCGCCGAGTTCTACGGCACGGTCGCGCACGACCCCGACGCGCCGGCCTTCCACGCCGACTGGGAGCGCCGCGCCTTCGGCTGCGCGGTCTTCGTCAGCGGGATCCTGAATCCCACCGGCCCGGACCTGGACTCGGGCCGCTGGGCGATCGAGCAGATCGCCCGCGAGGACTACCTGGCGCCGTACTACTGGCGCTGGCTGCGTGGAATGGAGCTGCAGCTGGAGCAGGCGAAGTGGCTCCAGCCGGGCGAGGTGCAGGCCCGCATCGACGGCTCACCCGCCCCGGGAGGTGGACGCCGGGCACGGAAGATCCAGACGACCATGGCCAGTGCCGCCATCGGACTGGTCACGCGTCCGACGATGCCGCGCTTCATGGCCGCACAGGTCATGCCCCGCATCATCGGCGGCAACCGCAGGACCATCCGCCGGCCCCGCTTCAAGGTCGGGGACGCCGTCCGGGTGCGCGCCGAACGCGCCGCCGGCCACACGCGCCAGCCGGGCTACACGTCGGGCAAGCCGGGGACCATCGTCGGCAACAGCGGTGCCGTGCGGTTCTCCGATGCCAGGGCGATGGGTCGCCGGAGCCGGCCCCAGTACGTCTACACCGTCGCGTTCGACGGGCGTGACCTGTGGGGCGAGGCCGCCGAGCCCGACACCGAGGTCCGCATCGAGCTGTTCGAGTCCTACCTGGAGGCACGATGACCACCGACGACGCCCGCGCGATCCGGGTCGAGGCGGTCGAGTCGCTTCTCGTGGAGAAGGGTCTGGTGGACTCCGCTGTCGTCGACAGGATCGTCGAGCACTACGAGACCAACGTCGGGCCGCTCAACGGCGCGAAGATCGTCGCCCGCGCCTGGACCGACCCGGCCTTCCGCGAACGCCTCCTCGCCAACGGCACCAAGGCCGTCGCCGAGCTCGGCTTCGGTGGTCCCGAGGGCGCGATGATCGTCGCGATCGAGAACACCGCCGAGGTCCACAACGTCGTCGTGTGCACCCTCTGCTCCTGCTACCCGTGGCCGGTCCTCGGCCTCCCGCCGACCTGGTACAAATCCGACGCGTACCGCTCGCGCATGGTCGCCGAGCCGCGCAAGCTCCTCGGCGAGATGGGCCTCGAGGTGCCCGCGACCAAGAAGGTGCGGGTGTGGGACAGCTCGGCGGAGGCGCGGTACCTCGTGATCCCGGAACGTCCGTCGGGCACCGAGGCGATGAGCGTCGAGGAGCTGGCTGCGCTGGTCAGCCGGGACTCGATGATCGGTGTCGCGGTCGCGAAGGTGCCCGCCGCATGACGGCGCAGCCCGAGCCGATGACCGGGCAGGCGACGATCGACTCCGACCTCGAAGGAACGGTTTCCCCGCCGCGCGACAACGGCGCGATCGTGTTCGACGCCCCGTGGGAACGCCGGGCGTTCGGCCTCGTGCTGGCGTTGTGCCGGGACGGGCAGTGGGAGTGGGAGGAGTTCCGGCAGGAGCTGATCGCGCAGATCGCGGCCGACCCGGAGCGGCCCTACTGGGAGAGCTGGGCGGCCGCGCTGGAAGCGGTCCTCAGCACCAGGTCAGCGCTGCTGCCCGTCGAGGTCGACGAACGCACGGACGAGCTGCTCGCCCGACCCCACGGGCACGACCACCGCGACGACGAACACGGCCACGGGCATGGCCACGGCCACTGAGACCGGTCAGTTGCCGCCGGCCGGCAGCTCTTCGAGCATCACCGTCGGGTTGTCGCGCGCGGTGACCTGCGCCCGCCAGCGGTCGACGAACAGCGCCAGGTAGGTGCCGTCGCTGCGCTGCAGCACCTCGACGCCGCGGATGCCGGACAGCGCCGAAGCTCCGGCAGCATCGGTGAGGCGCGCGACCTGGTAGTCGAGCCGCGAGAACCGGATCGGCGAGTTGAACTCGTTGAGCATCCGGTCCTCGACCACCTCGAACTGCATGGGGCCGACGGCTGCGAGCACGGGCGACTGGTCGCCGCGGAGGTCGGAGCGCAGCACCTGCACCACGCCCTCCTGGTCCAGCTGCTCGATGCCCTTGCGGAACTGCTTGTAGCGGCTGATGTCGCCCGCGGTGGCGGTCATGAAGTGCTCGGGCGCGAACGACGGTACGGGCGGGTACTCGATCGCGTCGCCGACGTACACGGTGTCGCCCACACGCAGTGCCTGGGCGTTGACGAAGCCGATGATGTCGCCGGGCTCGGCGGTCTCGACCGAGGTGGTGTCGCGGCCGAACACGGCCTGCGCGAACTTCGTGGCGAACGGGCGGCCGCTGGCGGCGTGGGTGACGATCATGCCGCGCTCGAAGGAGCCGGACACGATGCGGGCGTAGGCCAGGCGGTCACGGTGGGCGTTGTTCATGCCGGACTGCACCTTGAACACGAACGCGCTGAAGTCGTCGTCGACCTTGCGGACCGAGCCGTCCACGCCGAGCGCGGCGTCCGGCGAGGGGGCGAGGTCCAGCAGCAGGTCGAGCAGCTGCGCGACGCCGAAGTTCTGCAGCGCCGAGGCGAACATGACCGGTGTCGTCTCGCCGGCGAGGAAGCGGTCCTGGTCGTGGTCGGCGTCGTCGAGCGAGAGCAGCTCGTGCTCCTCGACGGCGTGCGCCCACACCTGGGCGTCGTTCTCCTCGACCTCGTCGGCGCCCATCCGCTTCTCGGGCGCGCGGGTGGCACCACCGGCGGTGCGGGTGTACTTGATGAACTCGCCCGTACGACGGTCCAGGACACCCCGGAAGTCACCGGCCTCGCCGACCGGCCAGGTCAGGGGAGTGGGACGGAGCTTGATCTTCTCCTGGATCAGGTCCATCAGCTCGAGGGCGTGGAGGCCGGGGCGGTCCCACTTGTTGATGACCGTGATCACCGGGATGCCGCGCAGCGCGCACACCTTGAACAGCTTGAGTGTCTGCGGCTCCAGGCCCTTACCGGCGTCGACGAGCATCACGGCCGAGTCGACCGCCGAGAGCACGCGGTAGGTGTCCTCGGAGAAGTCGCTGTGGCCGGGGGTGTCGACGAGGTTGATGACATGGTCGCGGTAGACGAACTGCAGCGCGGCCGACGTGATCGAGATGCCGCGGGCCTTCTCCATCGCCATCCAGTCCGACACCGTGGCGCGCCGGTCACCCTTGCCGTGGACCGCTCCCGCCTCGGTGATCACCCGCGCGTGGAGCGCCAGCGCTTCGGTCAGCGTGGACTTGCCGGCGTCGGGGTGGCTGATGACGGCAAAGGTACGGCGGGGACGAGTGTCGGACACTGGCCGAAATCTACCCCTACACAGGCAGAGTCACGTCCTCGCCGGGGTCGAGCCAGGTCACCCGGTCGGCCAGTGGTGACTGGCCCAGCACTGCCTCCGCTTCGGCACGGCCCTGCTGGAAGTGCGACCAGCCCTCGTAGTGCACGGGTACGACGTGTGCCGGGTCGACGAGCTCGATCAGCTCGGCGCCCTCGCGGGCGTCCATCGTGTAGCGGAACCAGCCCGAGAGGTAGCGGAAGCGGACCGACCCCAGGTGGAGCAGGATCGTGCCGATCTTCAACCGGGACGGGACCTCGCGCAGCGCTGGGTAGAGCACGGTGTCGCCCGTGACCCAGAGCTCGCCGTGCTCCTGACCCGCCCAGGCGAGGGAGAAGCCGATCACCGGCCCCGTGATCGGCTCGCTGCCGACCGGTCCGTGCCGGCACGGAGTAGCGGTGACCGTGATGGTCTCCTTGCCCGGTGCCTCCAGCAGCGTGGTCTCCCACGCCGCGAGGCCGACGCAGTTCCCGCCCAGCTTCGCTGCTGCCTTCTTCGTCGTGACCGTCGTGCCCCAGGTCGGGAGGAGCGCCTGCGCCGACGGGTCGAGGTTGTCGCCGTGGTGGTGATGGCTGACGAGGACGGCATCGATCGGGCCCAGGTCCGCTGCGGCGATCGAAGGACCGACCAGCTTGCGCGACGTCGTACCCCAGCCGAAGAAGTAGCGCTTGCCGGGCGGGTCGAAGGTCGGATCGGTCAGGATCCGCCAGCCACCGACCTCGATGAGGGCCGTCGGACCGCCGATGTGGGTGATCTTGGTGGGAGCCATGAACAGAACCTAGAGGTCAGGAAGGGCCTGCGGCCACCAAGGTGATAGCATATTGAGATCTGATATCAGGAGGGCTGATGGCAGCAATCACGATCCGTAACCTTTCCGACGAGACGCATCGGGCGTTGAAGGCTCGGGCGGCGTCGCGCGGTCGCAGCACCGAGGCGGAAGTGCGCCAGATCCTCGACGACGCTGTCGCTCTTCGTGTCGACATCGGCTTCGGGGAGCGGATGGTGCAGATCGCCGCTGAAGTGGGCGGGTTCGACCTGGAGGTCGAACGGGACCGGACAGTCACCGAGCCGATCGAGTTCGGGTGATCATCCTCGACACCAACGTGGTGTCCGAGTTGATGCGCGCCCGGCCCGATCCGATCGTCGTCGGGTGGGCCGACCGCCAGACTGAGAGCAGTTTGTTCCTCACAGCGATCAGCCTTGCGGAGATCCGGTTTGGCGTCGCAGCCCTGCCACGCGGACGCCGACGTACCGCTCTGAGCACCACTTTCGAGCAGGGCATCCGGCCCCTGTTCGGCACCCGGGTCCTCGATTTCGACGAGCCCGCTTCGTTGGCTTACGCCGAGATCCGCGCTTCGGCACGAGAGCGCGGCCTCGCGCTCGCCAATGTCGACGCGATGATCGCCGCGATCGCTCGTGTTCATCGTTGCGACGTCGCCACGAGGGATGTAGCTCCCTTCGAGGCTGCCGACGTCAGGGTGACCAACCCGTTCGAGTGACTACTACCGGTTTCTTTGCGGCTCGCCGCAGTTGAGGGTCAGCTCTTCGCTCGCCCGGACGTTGCGGGGGCAGGCTCGATCGTCACGCCCGTGGTGGCGCGGGCGTAGCTGGCCAGCTGCTGCTCGGCGCGAGCCAGGGTCATCGATGAGTTGTTCGCCAGCAGGTGCAGGCCGAGGGCGTCCTCGAGGGCGACGAAGTTGCGGGCGATGACGTCGGAGGAGTCGGTGAGCTCGAACTCGCCGAGCGCCGCGCCGACGTCGAGGACGGCGGCGTAGAGCGAGACCTCGCGGTCGAAGAGCAGGGTCATCAAGGTGGCGTGCATCGGGCTGCGGCTCGCGCTCACCGACATCTCGTCGAGCACCTGGCTGAGCAGGAGGTCGTCCCCACGGGGGAGTCCGGAGTGCATCAGGCGTGCGAGCTTGGCGGTCGGGGAGAGCTCGCCCTCGATGTCGCGCTGCCGGGACCAGTAGTAGCGATCGGTCGCCGCCTGGTGCGTGGCCTCGATCAGGTCGTCCAGCTCGGGGTAGTAGTAGGCGATCAGCCGCGGGGAGATCCCTGCTTCCTCGGCGATGTTCTTCATCGATGCCTCCGCCAGTCCGTGCGTGGCGATCGTCTTCAGGGTTGCCGAAATCAGGTGCTCGCGCCGAGCTGTCTGGTCCTTGCGTCGCGCCATGGCTTCACGGTAGCGCCCTGACCTGCGATTTCGGGCCAGGCATTGACAGCAAGTGTGGGCTGGGTCATATTTGCGCTGAAGCGCAAAGAAAGGATCACTCGTGCGTTCACATCAGGACTGGGTCCAGGAGGCGGCCAAGGCCACCCTCCACACCCGCCCGTTCATCGGCGGCCGTTTCGTGGAGGCCGGGCAGGCCACCTTCGAGAACCGCAACCCGGCCACGGGCGAGCTGCTCAGCGAGGTCTTCGACACCGGCGCCGCGGGAGTCGACGCCGCCGTACGGGCTGCCCGGTCGACGTACGACTCCGGCGTGTGGAGCCGCGCCGGGGTGCGCTTCCGCCGGGAGCGGATGCTGCGCTTCGCCGACCTGCTCGCGGACCACGCAGCAGAGCTCGCGGTGCTGGACTCGCTCGACATGGGCAAGCGCGTGGCCGACGCCCACGACCTCGACCTGCCGTTCTCGGTCGACCTGTTCCGCTACTACGCCGAGGCGATCGACAAGATCAACGATGAGGTCGCACCGACGCCGCCCGGGACGCTCGGGCTGATCCGCCGCGTGCCGCTGGGCGTGGTGGCCGCGGTCATCCCGTGGAACTACCCGGTCGACATGCTGGCCTGGAAGGTCGCGCCCGCCATGGCCGTCGGCAACAGCGTGGTCCTCAAGCCGGCCGAGCAGTCGCCGTCCTCGGCCCTGCGGATCGCCGAGCTCGCCGTCGAGGCGGGGATCCCCGAAGGCGTCCTCAACGTCGTCCCCGGACTGGGCGAGACCACGGGCAAGGCGCTCGGCCTGCACCCGGACGTCGACGTGCTCGCCTTCACCGGCTCCACCGAGGTCGGCCGCTACTTCCTGCAGTACGCCGGCCAGTCGAACCTCAAGCAGGTGTGGCTCGAGTGCGGCGGCAAGAGCCCGCACCTCGTCTTCGCCGACGCCGTCGACCTCGCCGAGACCGCCCGGCACACCGCAGCCGGCATCTGGTTCAACCAGGGCGCCGTGTGCTCGGCCCACTCCCGCGTGTTGGTCGAGCGGTCCGTGCACGAGGAGTTCGTCTCGCTCGTCGCGGCCGAGGCGGCGTCGTATGCCCCGGGCGACCCGCTGGACCCCGCGGCCGGCATGGGTGCGATCGTCTCGCCGGAACAGACCGACGGCATCATGGGGTTCGTCGACGAGGCCCGCGCCTCCGGAGCACGACTGGTGACCGGTGGTGAGCGGATCACCCGCGACGGCAGCGACTGCTACGTCCAGCCCACCGTCTTCGACGACGTCGACCCGGCCTCCGCCCTCGCCCGCGAAGAGGTGTTCGGACCGGTCCTCGCGATCACGCCGTTCGACACCGAGGCCGAGGCGCTGGGGCTGGCGAACGACTCGGCGTACGGACTCGCCGCATCGGTTGCGACCGGAAGCCTCGGTCGCGCCCACCGCCTCGTCGAGCAAATCCACGCCGGCACGGTCACCGTCAACGGTGTCGACGCGTTCAGCGCCTGGACCCCGTTCGGCGGCTTCAAGGGATCCGGATTCGGCCGCGACCTCTCCCTCCACGCGCTGGACAAGTACGTCGGTCTGAAGACCGTCTGGATCAACCACTGACCTCTGGCACCACCTCCACCTACGCTCAAGGAATCACCATGACGCAGAACAACCGACCGACCGAGCTGGCGGCCGAGCAGCATGCCCTGCTGCACAAGACCCTGGGGCGCTTCGACATCGTCTTCCTGATGATCGCGGCCGTCGTGGGTCTCGAGACCCTCGGCCAGGTCTCGCTGTACGGCGCGGAGGCGTTCACCTGGGCGCTCGTCCTCGCCGTCTTCTTCCTCGTGCCCTACGGCCTGATCTTCGCCGAGACCGGCGCGGCCTTCAGTGAGGAGGGCGGTGCCTACACCTGGGTGCGGGACGCCTTCGGCCGGCCGGCCGCGGCCGTCGCGGCGATCCTGACCTGGATCACCCAGCCCGTGTGGGTCGGCGGCTCGATGGCGTTCCTCGCCGCCGAGACGATCAGCTCCTACATCACGCCGCTCGAGCACGGTTCGTTCGCCGACTACGTCTTCAAGATCGTCTTCATCTGGATCACCGTGCTGGCCGCGATCGTCAGCCTGCGCAAGGGCAAGTGGCTCCCGACGAGCGGTGCGCTGCTCAAGATCAGCCTGCTCGTGTTCTTCGTCGTCACCACCGCGATCTACGCCGCGAAGAACGGCGTGGTCGGCATCAGCCCCGGCGACTTCAGCCCCTCGTTGCTCGGACTCTTCGGCTCCGTGCCGATCCTGCTGTTCGCCTACCTCGGCTTCGAGTCCTCCAACAGCGCCGCCGGCGAGATGCAGAACCCCGCCCGCGACGTACCGATCTCGATCTTCCGCTCCTGCGCCACCGCTGCGGCCTGCTACCTGCTGCCGATCTTCGCGATCCTGCTCGTCGTACCCACCGAGGACATCACCGGCATCGGCGGCCTCCTCGACGCGGTCGGCACCGTCTACTCCGTGTACGGCGGCGCGGCGGACGCGTTGCTCAAGCTCACCGCGTTCGTCTTCGTCTACATCCTGATGAGCCAGGGCGCCGCGTGGATGATCATCTCCGACCGGATGCAGGCGATGACCGCCGCCGACGGCTCCTTCTTCGGCGGGTTCTTCGGCCACTTCCACCCCGGCCTCGGCACCCCGGTGCGTGTCAACCTGCTCTCGGGCGTCGTGTCCACCACCTTCATGCTCGTCGCGATGCAGGTGACCGGCTCCGGTGCCTCCGTCTTCGGCGTCGTGCTCACCATCTCGATCTCGACCTTCCTGCTCAGCTACCTGCTGGTCATCCCGGCCGCCATCAGGCTCCGCACCCGCTACCCCGACCGGGTGCGCCCGTTCAAGGTGCCGGTGTCCGACAAGGGCTTCGCGATGCTCGGCTGGTCGGCGTTCGCCTGGGTCCTGCTCGGTTCGTGGGTCGCGGTCTTCCCCGGCACCCTCGAGCGGCTCTTCGGCGAGGACTACCCGTTCAAGGACATCTGGGGCGTCAGCCAGACGACCTTCGAGGTCTTCACGCTCGGCACCCTCGGCTGCCTGATGGCCCTGTGCGCCGTCGGCTATGTCCGCGGTGCCCGCGTCCGTCGTACGACGCCCGTCCCCGTTGCCGAGGAGGTCGGCCGATGAGTGACCAGCCCGCCGTCGCCGCGCCGTACGACGTCCTGTTCGAGCCCGTGAAGATCGGGCCGCTCACGACGAAGAACCGCTTCTACCAGGTGCCCCACTGCAACGGCATGGGCTACCGCGACCCCAGCGCCCAGGCCGCGATGCGCAAGATCAAGGCCGAGGGCGGCTGGTCGGTGGTCTGCACCGAGCAGGTCGAGATCCACGCGACCTCCGACATCGCGCCGTTCATCGAGCTGCGGATCTGGGACGACCAGGACCTGCCCGCCCTCAAGCGGATCGCCGACGCGATCCACGAGGGCGGCGGCCTGGCCGGCATCGAGCTCGCCCACAACGGCATGAACGCGCCGAACCAGCTCAGCCGCGAGACGCCACTGGGGCCCGGCCACCTGCCGGTAGCCCCCGACACGATCGCGCCGATCCAGGCCCGCGCGATGAGCAAGCAGGACATCGACGACCTGCGGCGCTGGCACCGCAACGCCGTACGCCGTTCGATCGAGGCGGGCTACGACATCGTCTACGTCTACGGCGCGCACGGCTACAGCGGCGTGCACCACTTCCTGTCGAAGCGCTACAACCAGCGCACCGACGAGTACGGCGGCTCGCTCGAGAACCGGATGCGCCTGCTGCGCGAGCTGCTCGAGGACACCCTCGACGAGTGCGCCGGTCGCGGGGTCGCGGTTGCGTGCCGGATCACGGTGGAGGAGGAGATCGACGGCGGGATCACCCGCGAGGACATCGAGGGCGTGCTCCGCGAGCTCGGCGAGCTCCCCGACCTGTGGGACTTCGCGATGGGCAGCTGGGAGGGCGACTCCGTCACTTCCCGCTTCGGCCCCGAGGGCCAGCAGGAGGAGTTCGTCGCCGGGCTGAAGAAGCTCACCACCAAGCCGGTGGTCGGTGTCGGTCGGTTCACGTCGCCCGACGCGATGGTCCGCCAGATCAAGGCCGGCATCCTCGACCTGATCGGTGCGGCGCGGCCCTCGATCGCCGACCCGTTCCTGCCGAACAAGATCCGCGACGGCCACCTCAACCTGATCCGTGAGTGCATCGGCTGCAACATCTGCGTGTCGGGCGACCTCACCATGTCGCCGATCCGCTGCACCCAGAACCCGAGCATGGGGGAGGAGTGGCGGCGTGGCTGGCACCCCGAGCTCATCCGGTCGAAGGAGAGCGACGCGCAGGTCCTCGTCGTCGGCGCCGGCCCGTCCGGGCTGGAGGCCGCTCGAGCCCTGGGCGTCCGGGGGTACGACGTCGCGCTGATCGAGGCGCGTCGCGAGCTCGGTGGGCGGGTGACCCAGGAGTCCCTGTTGCCGGGTCTCTCGGCCTGGGGACGCGTCAAGGAGTACCGCGAAGCGGCCCTGGCCGAGCTCCCGAACGTGGAGATCTTCCGCGAGAGCCCGATGACCGCCGACGACATCGTCGAGTTCGGTTTCCAGCACGTGCTGGTCGCCACCGGCTCCACGTGGCGCACCGACGGCGTCGCGCGCTTCCACACCACTCCACTGCCGATCGCTGAGGGAGCGCAGGTGCTCGGCCCCGACGACCTGTTCGCCGGACGCCTGCCCACCGGGAAGAAGGTCGTGGTCTACGACGACGACCATTACTACCTGGGCGGCCTGGTCGCCGAGCTCCTCGCCGGGAAGGGGTACGACGTCTCGCTCGTCACCACCGCTTCGCAGGTCTCGGCGTGGACCAACAACACCTTCGAGGTCAACCGGATCCAGCGCCGCCTCATCGAGAAGGGCGTTGCCCGGATCACGGATCACGCTGTGGTGCGGGTCGGAGTCGGCGGCGTCGAGGTGAAGGACGTCTACGCCGGCCAGACCCGGGAGATCGAGTGCGACGCCGTCGTCATGGTGACCGCACGCCTGCCCCGCGAGGAGCTCTACCTCGACCTCGTGGGTCGACGTGACGCCGGCGAGCTGCTGTCCGTGCGCGGCATCGGCGACGCCTGGGCCCCCGGCACCATTGCTGCCGCGGTCTGGTCCGGACGCCGTGCGGCAGAGGAGTTCGACGCCGTACTGCCGTCCAACGACGTCGTGCCGTTCCGGCGCGAGGTGACCCAGCTGGCGTGAGGCGCAACTCTGCTGGCTGCACGCCGCACCCCCGGGGCTCGCTGAGTCCCGGGGGTGCGGTGCTTTTCGACCCGGTGGTTGAGGTGCGAGGAGCGCCAGCGACGAGCCTCGAAACCTCCGGGCCCACCTACGCGAGGTGAGCCCGGGGTTTCGAGGCTCGCTTCGCTCGCACCTCAACCAGCGGGAGGGCTCGCTTCGCTCGCACCCCACCCACCGGGGGTGAAATGCACACTGGCCCGAACCCCTCCGGGGTCCGGGCCAGCGGCTTGGTGGTGTCAGTTGCCGTAGGTGAGGTAGCTGCGCTGGGTCGCGATGTGGCCGGCGACGTGCTTGGCGTCGTGCCAGACGCCCCAGATGAAGCTGGAGCCGCGGCGCGAGAGCCAGGGCAGGCCGATGAAGTAGACGCCGGGCTCGGTGGAGACGCCGCGGTTGTGCTGCGGCTTGCCGGCCTCGTCGAAGGCGTCGACCTGGAGCCAGCTGTAGTCGGTGGCGAAGCCCGTGGCCCAGACGATCGAGGTGACGCCGGCTTCGGCGAGGTCGAGCTCGAGGCGCGGGTTGGTCGCGGCCTCCGGGTCCGGGCCGAGGATGCGGGCCTGCGGCTCCTCGGGCAGGTCGAGCCCGTTGGCCTCGACGTACGCGTCGGCGGCGTCGAGCAGGGCCAGGTAGTTCAGGTCGCCGCGGGTGATGTTGTCGGCGAGGTCGTCGCGGAACCGCAGCACGCCGTCGTCGTACGCATCGGTCAGTCCGACCAGGTTCACACCGAGGGCGGCCAGCGCGCGGAAGTCGACGGTGTGGCCGCCCCGCGCGCCGCTGACGGCGATGGTGACGTGCTCGGCGCCGGCGGCGGGGGTCTCGAGGTCCCACAGGCCGAGGACGCCGAGCCACCAGCAGAAGTCGCGGTCGCGGTAGCTGCGCGGCGGACGGTCGTGTGCGCCGACGGAGAGGTAGACCTCGCGGCCCGAGCGGCGGAGCTCGTCGGCGATCTGGACGCCGGAGGAGCCGGCGCCGACGACGAGGACGGCGCCCTCGGGCAGCTGCTGCGGGTTGCGGTAGCTGCTGGAGTGGATCTGCACGGGTACGGCGCCCTCGGGGACGATCTTCGGAAAGACCGGCCGCTGGAACGGGCCGGTCGCCGCGACGACGTAGCGCGCGTCGATGGTGCCGTCCGAGGTCTCGACGCGGAAGCCGGGCCGGCCCTGGTGGCGCGTCACCGAGGTCACCTCGACGCCGCACCGCACGGGGGCGGCGATCTTCTCGGCGTACGCCTGGAAGTAGTCGGCAACCTGGTCCTTGGTGGCGAACTCGTCGGCACCGACGTCCTGGAACTCGAGACCGGGGAAGCGGTCGTGCCAGGCGGGGCCGTTGGCGACCAGGGAGTCCCAGCGTCCCGTGCGCCAGCGCTCGGCGATCCGGTCACGCTCGAGCACGAGGTGCGGGACGCCGTTCTCGCTCAGGTGCTCGCTCATCGCCACGCCGGCCTGGCCGGCGCCGATGACGAGGACCTCGATCTCTTCGTTCGACATGCCGAGAATCCTCCGCCGCCCCGAACCCCCTGTCCAACAGATGTTGTCGGCCTTCTAGTTCGGTTCTGTTGATGCAGTGGTACGGCGGGCGGATGGCGACTGCATCTGTTTCATCGATGAAGGTAGTCAGAAACATCTGTTGGACACATGGCCCCCGGTGGAGTGGACTGTTCCCGTGGAGATCAACAAGAGCATCGTCGCCGGCGGGCACACCCGCATCCGTCCGTTCAACACGGGCGTCACCTACCCCGAGCAGAACCTCGACAACGACCTCTGCCAGGCCGTCGTCGCCGGTAACACCGTGTACGTCCGCGGCCAGATCGGCCAGGACCTCGACACGAGCGAGTCGGTAGGTATCGGTGACGTCGAGGCGCAGACCGAGCGCGCGATGGCGAACATCGACATGCTCCTCAAGGAGTCCGGCGCCCGGATGGAGCACCTGGTCAAGCTGACCATCTACATCGTCGACCCGCGCTACCGCGAGACCGTCTACCGCACCATCGGCCGCTGGACCAAGGGCGTGCACCCCATCTCGACCGGACTCGTCGTCTCGGCCCTGGCCCGGCCCGAGTGGCTCGTCGAGGTCGACGCGATCGCCGTCATCCCCGAGGACGCACGGTGACCTTCTCGGTCCTCGCCACCGACGGCCGTGGCGCCGTCGGCATCGCCGTCACCTCCTCCAGCCCGGCCGTCGCTGCCCGGTGCATCCACCTGCGCCCCGGCGTCGGCGGGGCGTCCTCGCAGAACATCACGGACCCGCGCCTGGGGACCGAGCTCCTCGACGCGCTCGAGTCCGGCCTGGACGCACGCAGCGCCCTGGCAGCGGTCGTCGACGACCGTGAGCTGGTCGAGTACCGCCAGCTCACCGTCCTCGAGCTCAACGGCAACGGCGCGGCCTTCTCCGGGTCCGAGTCGCTCGGCGTCCACCACGACGTCGTCGGCGCCGGCGTGGTCGCCGCGGGCAACATGCTCGCCAGCACCGACGTCATCGATGCCGTGGCGAAGGGCTTCGAGTCCGCCGACGGCGAGCTCGAGGAGCGCCTGCTGGCCGCACTCGTCGCGGGCCTCGACGCCGGCGGCGAGGCAGGACCGGTCCATTCGGCCGGTCTCTCCGTCGTGCGCGACGTGGCCTGGCGCGTGACCGACCTGCGCGTGGACTGGAGCGAGCAGCCGATCGCGGACCTCGCTGCCCTCCTCGACGTCTGGCTCCCGCAGCGCGACGACTACGTGACCCGCGGGCTCGACCCGACCGCCGCACCGTCGTACGGCGTCCCCGGGGACGAGTGACAATGCCCCGCACCGCGCACGACCGGGCCGCCGGCGCCATCGCCGCCGATGCCGGCCGACTCATCGACCTCTCCGAGCTGCTGCACGCGAACCCGGAAACGGCCTGGGAGGAGCACAACTCGTCCCGCTGGGTCGCCGATGCCCTCGACGAGGCCGGCTTCTCGGTGACGCCGTCGTACCTCGGCCTGGAGACGGCCTTCCTGGCCACCTACGGCAGCGGCCCGTTCCGCCTGGGCCTGTGTGCCGAGTACGACGCCCTTCCCGGACTCGGGCACGCTTGCGGGCACAACCTGATCTCGGCCATCACGGTCGGCGCCGCGCGGGCCCTCGCGCCGCTGGCGGACGCAGCGGGCCTGACCATCGAGGTCTACGGCACTCCGGCCGAGGAGGGTGGCGGCGGCAAGATCGAGCTGCTGGAGCGCGGCGCGTTCGCCGGGCTGGACCTGGCGATGATGGCGCACCCGGCGCCGGTCGACGTCGCCGAGGCCGAGCCGTTCGCGGTGTCGCACTCCCACATCACCTACCAGGGCAAGGGCGCCCACGCGGCCGCCTATCCCGAGCAGGGCATCAACGCCGCCGATGCGTTCACGATCGCGCAGGTCGCCGTCGGCCTGCTGCGCCAGCAGCTGCCGCCGACCGTGCGCGTCCACGGCGTGATGACCAACGGGGGAGAGGCGCCGAACGCCATCCCCGCCCGCACCGAGGGCCGCTGGTACGTCCGGGCCGAGTCCCTCGACCAGCTCGCCACCACCGAGGAGAAGGTCTGGCGGTGCTTCGAGGCAGGAGCCCTCGCCACCGGTGCGAGCCTCGACATCACCCCGGAGAGCAAGCCGTACGCCGAGTTCCGCGCCTTCCAGCCGGCCGTCGACGCCTACGTGCGCAACGCCGAGAGCCTGGGGCGCGTCTTCGACCCGGGCACGCCCGCCCGGCGGATGAACCGCGCCTCGACGGACATGGGCAACGTGTCCCAGGTCGTGCCGGCCATCCACCCCTACATCGGCATCGGGTCCCTCCCTGCCCTCAACCACCAACCCGAGTTCGCTGCCCACTGCGTCGGCGGTGACGCCGAGAAGGCGTTGCTCGACGCCGCGACCGCCCTCGCCTGGACAGCGCTCGACATCGCCGAGGAGCACCAACGATGACCATCGCGACCCGCACCGAGCACGACTCCCTCGGCCCGCACGAGGTGCCGGCCGACGCGTACTGGGGCGTCCACACCGCCCGCGCCCTGACGAACTTCCCGATCAGCGGCACGCCCGTCGGCGTCCACCGCGAGCTCGTCGCGGCCCTCGGTGCCGTCAAGCTCGCCGCGGCGCGGGCGAACCACGAGCTCGGCCTGCTCGACGACCGCCGCTTCGAAGCGATCGCGGCGGCAGCGGACGACGTACGCACGGGGAAGCTGGACGACCAGTTCGTCGTCGACGTCATCCAGGGAGGTGCCGGGACCTCGACGAACATGAACGCCAACGAGGTCATCGCCAACCGGGCCCTGGAGATCCTCGGCCTGCCGCGGGGCCGGTACGACGAGATCCACCCGCTCGACCACGTGAACCGCTGCCAGTCGACCAACGACGTCTACCCGACCGCCGTACGCCTTGCGCTGCTGACCGTCATCGAGTGGCTGGCCGTGTCGACGGCCGACCTGGCCGCCTCCTTCGCCGCCAAGGCGGCGGAGTTCCGGACGGTGCCCAAGATGGGCCGGACCCAGCTCCAGGACGCCGTACCGATGACGGTCGGACAGGAGCTCGGCGCGTTCGCGGTCACGCTGCTCGAGGAGCAGGCCCGCCTCGACGACTCCCGCGGGCTGCTGTGCGAGATCAACCTCGGCGCCACCGCGATCGGCACCGGCATCACCGCGCACCCGGAATACCGGCGGCGCGCGGTCGCACACCTGGCCGAGATCACCGGGCAGCCGGTCGTCGGCGCCGGCGACCTCGTCGAGGCCACCAGCGACACCGGCGCGTTCGTCCAGGTCTCCGGTGTGCTGAAGCGGGTCGTCGTCAAGGCATCCAAGATCTGCAACGACCTGCGACTGCTGTCCTCCGGACCCCAGGCCGGCTTCGGCGAGCTCCAGCTCCCCGCACGCCAGGCGGGTTCGAGCATCATGCCGGGCAAGGTCAACCCCGTCGTCCCGGAGATGGTCAACCAGGTCGCCTACTGGGTGATCGGGAACGACCTGACCGTCACCATGGCCGCCGAGAGCGGACAGCTGCAGCTCAACGCCTTCGAGCCGATCATCTGCCACAGCCTGCTCCAGGGCTTCACCTGGACGGCCGCCGCGTTCGACTCGCTGCGCGAGCTGTGCGTCGACGGCATCACCGTCGACGCCGCCAAGCTCGCCGCGGTCGTCGCCGGCAACGCCGGCCTGGTCACCGCGCTGACGCCCCTGCTGGGCTACGCGCGGTCGGCCGAGATCGCCAAGGCCGCGCTCAGCGGCGCCGGCGACGTGCGGGGCCTCGCCCTCGCCGGCGGCGGCGTGGACGCCGACGTCCTCGACGCCCTGCTGCACCCCGAGACCCTCGCGAACCTGGAGCCGGGAGCGCTACGGGCCTGACCTGCGGCAGGATGAGCGCCATGGCGGAGGTCGGCTTCACCCTGACACAGCTGCGGTACTTCGCCGCGGCCGCCGAGCTGGGCAGCATGACGGCCGCGTCGCGGCAGCTCATGGTGTCCCAGTCGGCCATCTCCACGGCGGTCGCGCAGCTGGAGAAGGAGCTCGGCGTCCAGCTGTTGCTGCGCCACCACGCCCGCGGACTCACGCTGACCGCGGCCGGCGAGGAGTTCACCCGCGAGCTGCGTAGCTACCTGGTGCACACCAACGACCTGGCTGAGGTCGCCCGTTCCGCCGGGCAGGCGCTCGTGGGCGACCTCGCCGTCGGCTGCTTCACGACCCTGGGGCCCTTCGAGCTGCCTCGGCTCCTCGCTGCCTGCGCCGAGGAGCACCCCGGCATCCACGTCTCGGTGGTGGAGGACGAGCACGCTGCACTGAAGCAGGCGCTGCGCTCCGGTGCCTGCGAGCTGGCCCTGATGTACGGCTACGACCTCGACGAGGACATCGACCACGTCCGGGTCGGCGTCGCAGCGCCGTACGTCCTGGTGGCCAAGGGGCACCGCCTCGCGCGCCGCAAGAAGGTCGCGCTCAAGGACCTGGCCGAGGAGCCGATGGTCCTGCTCGACCTCCCGCACAGCGGCCAGTACCTCGAGCGGCTGGTCGAGTCGGCCGGCTTCCACCCCCAGATCCGGCACCGTACGGCGGGCTTCGAGACCGTCCGCGCCATGGTGGCCAACGGGCAGGGCTGGTCCGTGCTCAACCAGCGCCCGGCCAGCAACATCACCTACGACGGGGCCGAGGTGGTCACCCTCGAGATCTCCGACCCGCTCGAACCGCTGGAAGTCGTGCTCACGTCGATGAAGGGCGTGCGGTTGACCGCTCGCGCCCAGGCGTTCGTGCGGTCGTCCTCCCGGGCGGCGCGCCAACGGGCAGGTCGCTGAACGCGACCTGCCCGTCGGGCCGAACAAAGCTCAGACAGCGACCGGCGCTGCCACCTCGCTCGCCGCGAGCTTCCGGCCACGCGCCAGGGCGTAGTACACCGGACCGGTGATGACGAGGCCGATGATCCAGCTGAGGTCGGCGCCGTTCAGCTCACCGGCCACCGGGCCGGCGTACAGAGGCGTGTTCATGAACGGGATCTGGACCAGGATGCCGATGGCGTAGGCGAAGAGTGCCTTGCCGTTGAACCGGCCGTAGATCCCGCCGTCGGCGGCGAAGATCGAGGCGAGGTCGTACTTGCCGCGGTGGATCAGGTAGAAGTCGATCAGGTTGATCGCGGTCCACGGAACCAGCACGACCAGCAGGGCCAGCACGATGTCGACGAAGTGCGAGATGAAGTCGCCCGAGACACCGATCGCGAAGTACGTCGACGCGATGATCACGGCCACCGAGAGCACCACGCGGGAGCGGGCCGTCGGGATCCACTGGGCGACGAACGTCTGGACGCAGGTGATGACCGCGAGGACGGTGCCGTACAGGTTGAGCGCGTTGTGGCTGATCACCGACAGCAGGAACAGCACCAGCAGGAGCGGCCCGAGCAGTCCGGTGGTGTCGCGGACGCCGGTCATCACGTCGGAGCCCGACGTCATCGCGAGGGCGACGATCGCACCGAAGACGAACGGCAGGATCGAGCCGAGCGTGCAGCCGAGGTAGGTGGCGTTGAACGTGGCGCGGACGCCCACGTCAGCAGGCAGGTACCGCGAGTAGTCCGAGACGTACGGCGCGAAGGCGATCTGCCAGAGCGCGGCGAGCGACACGGTGGCCAGGAAGCCGGCCGTGGTGTAGCTGCCCTGGCTCCAGAAGGTGGCGGGGACGCCGGAGGCGAAGATCGCGACCGTGCCGAGCACGATGCCGATGCCGAGGACCCAGGTGGCGACCTTGTTGAGCGCGTGGATGAAGCGGTAGCCGATCACGCAGATCAGGCCCGAACCGAGGGCGCCGATGACGATGCCTGTCGAGACGGGCACGGGCTCGGCGATGCCGTGCAGGGACTGCCCGGCGAGCACGATGTTCGAGGCGAAGAACGCCAGGTACATCACGGCGGCGATCACCACTACGATGAGGGCGCCGAACGAACCGAACTGGCCGCGGCTCTGGATCATCTGCGGGATCCCCATCTGGGGGCCCTGGGCGGAGTGCAGTGCCATGAAGACACCGCCCACCAGGTGGCCGACCACGATGGCGACGATGCACCACAGCAGGTCGAGCCCGAAGACGGTGACGCCGGCGGCGCCGGTGACGACGGGCAACGGGGCGATGTTGGTCCCGAACCACAGCGTGAACAGGTCACGCACCTTCCCGTGGCGGTCCTCGGGCGGTACGTAACCGATGGTGTGTTTTTCGACGACGGTCTGATCGTTCATGATTCTTCTCCAAGTGTGAGGCGCACCACCATGGTCGTGAACACCTCAGTCACCTGGCAAACGAATCCTTTGGGCGCAAGTCATCGGCTGAACAGATGACCCGCCGTGCCGGACCTGTCGTCAGGACACCCGCACCAGCACGTCGGGCGTCAGGTCCGCGATCGACCGGTAGCCGTTGAGGCCCATGGTCAGGTCGGCCTCGGCGAGCAGGCACTTGAGCACGTGCTCGGCGCCCGCCGCGCCCCCGACGGTGATGCCCCAGCCGTAGGGGCGGCCGACTGCGACCGCGGTGGCACCCAGGGCGAGCGCCTTGACGACGTCGACTCCGGTGCGCACGCCGGAGTCGAAGATGACCGGCATCCCCTCGGCGGCGTCGACGACGGCCGGAAGGAAGTCGAGCGCGGGTGCGCTGGCGGCCTGGCGACCGCCGTGGTTCGAGCAGTAGATGCCGTCGACACCGGCATCCCGCGCCCGTCGTACGTCGTCGGGGTGGCAGATGCCCTTGAGCAGCAGCGGCAGGTCGGTCAGCCCGCGCAGCCACGCCAGGTCGTCCCAGGACAGGGCCGGGTTGCCGAATGTCAGGGCCCACGCGAAGGTCGCGGCTGCCGGGTCCTCCTCGGGCGACTTCTCCAGACGACTGCGGAAGACGGGGTCGGAGAAGTAGTTGGCCAGGCAGAGTCCCTGCAGCTGCGGCATGGCGGCGTGCTGCAAGTCGCGAGGACGCCACCCGAGGGTCCACGTGTCGAGGGTGACCACGATCCCCGCGTAGCCGGCCGCCTCTGCCCGTCGTACGAAGCTCTCCGCGAGCTCGCGGTCGTTGGGCGTGTAGAGCTGGTAGAAACCGGGGGTCTCGCCGAGTGCAGCGGCGACGTCCTCCATCGGGTCCTGGGTCAGGGTCGAGGCGATCATCGGTACGCCGGTCGCGGCCGCCGCCTTCGCCACCTCGAGGTCACCGTGCTGGTCCTCGTGCATGATCCCCACGACGCCGATCGGCGCCATCAGCAGGGGAGTCGGGTACTGCCGTCCGAACAGCTCGACCGACAGGTCCCGCTCGGCGGCACCGGACAGCATCCGGGGTACGACGCCCCACCGCTCGAAGGCCGTGACGTTGCCCCGCTGTGTGCCCTCGTCGCCCGCCCCGCCGGCGACGTAGTCGTAGAGCACCGGGTCGAGCAGCTCCTTCGCCTGTGCCTCGAGCGCGGCGAAGGTCACCGGGTACGGCGGCTTCTGGCCGCTCAGCCCGGTGAGGTAGATGCCCATGTTGAAGTCGGAGAAGTTCGGCATGGCGCGAGCATGCCAGATCCGTCCCGGTGGTTGAGGTGCGAGCGAAGCGAGCCTCGAAACCCCTTCGGTTGGGGTGACTGCGGGGAGTCGAACCCCGACCTCCTGGGCCACATCCAGGTGTGCAGATACCGCTACACCACAGTCACAGTGCCCCCTCCAGGAATCGAACCTGGATCCTCGCCTTCGTAGGGCGATGTCGTCTCCGTTGGACCAAGGAGGCTGGTTGCCCCTGTGACGCCGGGGCTCGCGTTCATGCGACGGCGGCCTTCCTCGGCCGACCGCGGCGCCGGACGGTCTCGATCTGCTTGCCGCCCTCGAGGAGGACGCCACCCCAGACACCCCACTCGCCACGGCTGGTGCCGAGGGCGAGGCAGAGGGTCCGGACACCGCACGGGTTGCAGATCTCGAGCGCGGCAGCAAGGGTCTCGTCGTCGCAGGGATCGAAGATCTCCGGATCCTCGTGCCCCTCGCACCGCCACGCGATGCCCGGCGACCGCGGCGTCGGGTGGGCGAAGGCGATGGTCACGCCCTTGGTGTTGAGGTCGCCCCGCTCGTCCGCGGAGTACGACGCCGGGGTGGTGGCCGTGTGCGGCCACCCGTTCTTCGTCTCCACGCCGGTCACCTCCTTGGGCTTGTCGGGGCATGGTCATTGGCTGGTTGTCGGGCTGGTCATGGGGCTGGATCGGTACACCGTCTCGGACTCGAACCGAGGACCTTCGACTTAAGAGGACGCCGCTCTACCAACTGAGCTAACGGTGCGTAGCGGGGCCACGAGTCGAACGTGGGCCGACGGGCTTATGAGACCCATGGCGTCTCCCGACACCCGCTTGGTCCCGCCGGAGCGGGAGTTGCTGCTCGACCAGGGCTCGAACCTGGGACCTCCCGGGTAACAACCGGGCGCTCTGCCAACTGAGCTATCGAGCATCGTGTTTCGTCGTACCGCCCCGGGATTCGAACCCGGACGCCCTGGGGACACGGCGTCCTGAACGCCGCGCGTCTACCGTTCCGCCAGGCGGGCGTGGTGCTCACCGGGGGAGTCGAACCCCCACGTCCCGAAGGACACGCGGCCCTCAACCGCGACCGTCTACCAGTTCCGGCAGGTGAGCAGGTGGTGCTTCTCGTACCCCCACCGGGAGTCGAACCCGGACGAACGGACTGAGAATCCGGCAGGCTGCCGCTACCTCATGGGGGCGCAAGCGGAAGGCGGAGGAGTCGAACCTCATGGCTCGCACCACGACCCAGGTAGCAACCGGGCGCCGGGCCGCCCCGGCATCACCTTCCAGAATGTGCTGTCCACTGTTCAGTTGGTCCCGCTTCCGGCGAATGCCGGATCCGGGTGGGGAGAGGTCGCCCACGGCCGTATGACCGTTAGCCCGGTGCCGCCTGCTTCCCGGCCTCTCGGCCAGGTCGCGGGTCCGGTGCCCGTGGGACCTTCCACCTTGGTGTTGGAGTTGTTTGTCGAGCTGCCCGCACATGCAGAAGGGCCGCCCCGATGAGGCCTGTCCCAGGTCGGTGGTGACCTGTGGACGTTCGCCTCGCTGGAGCGGCCCGGTGTTCCCGGTGCGTGAGGGCACCTAGAGGGGCGGCTCCAGCTGGCCCAGCAGCTGATTGCGCTTGGCCATGGTCGAGGGCTCATAGCCTTCGAGGGGTCGCCGGAGGAGGGCAGCGTCGAGCGCACAGGTCGCGTTGCGACTCGTGGCGACGGGGAGATGGTGGATGCCCACAGCCCTGCCCTTCCTGCTCGTCCTCGATCGACCGGCCGGGTGGCTCGGTCGTGCCCAAGGTTAGGGGCGGCCCGCCGTACCGGCCTAACGAATTACGCGAGTTGGGGTTTGTCACGCGCGAGTTGGGGTTTGTCGACGTACGACGGCGGTGACAAACCCCAACTCGGCGGTGACAAACCCCAACTCGGCGGTGACAAACCCCAACTCGGCGGTGACAAACCCCAACTCGGCGGTGACAAACCCCAACTCGGCGTCAGAAGGCGCTGATGCCTGTGAGGGACCGTCCGATCAGCAGCTTCTGGATCTGGCTGGTGCCTTCGTAGAGGGTCGTCACGCGGGCATCGCGCAAGGCCTTGCCGACGGGGAACTCGTCGACGTATCCGTAGCCGCCGAAGACCTGGACCGCCTGGTTGGCCGCGCGGACCGAGGCCTCGGAGGCGAACAGCTTGGCCATCGACGCGGCCGTCCCGAACGGCTGGCCGCGCTCGGCCAGGTCGGCCGCGCGCCACACCATCAGCCGGGCAGCCTCGGTGTCGACCGCCATGTCGGAGAGCATCTCCTGGACCAGTTGGTACGACGCGATGGGCTTGCCGAACTGCGTGCGCTCGCCGGCGTACGCAACACTCGCCTCGAGGCACCCGCGGGCGAGGCCGACACAGCCGGCGGCGACCGAGATGCGGCCCTTGTCGAGCGCGGTCATCGCGATCTTGAAGCCGGAGCCCTCGTCGCCGAGCCGGTTGCTGTCCGGCACCCGTACGTCGGACAGGATCAGCTCGGCGGTGGCCTGGCCCCGCAGGCCGAGCTTGCCCTTGATCTCGCGGCGCTCGAAACCGGGGGAGTCGGTGGGCACGAGGAAGGCCGTGATGCCCCTCGCGCCGGGCCCGCCCGTGCGGGCGAAGACCAGCGCGACCGTTGCCCAGGTGCCGTTGGTGATGAAGAGCTTGTTGCCGCTGATCACCCAGTCGTCGCCATCGCGTACGGCCCGGGAGACGAGCGACCCGGCGTCCGATCCGGTGCCGGGTTCGGTGAGGCCGAAGCAGGCGAGGCCCGCACCGCTGCACAGGTCGGGCAGCCAGGCGTTCTTCTGCTCCTCGGTGCCCCACGCCTGGATGCTCTTGCTGACCAGGCCGAGGGAGACACTCACGATCCCCCGGATGGAGGTGTCGCCGCGGCCGAGCTCCTCCATCATCAGGACGTAGGACAGGAAGTCTCCGCCCGAGCCGCCGTACTCCTCAGCGATCCCCATCCCGAGGAAGCCGACCTCGGCGAGCTTGCCGACGATCGCCCGGTCGACCTGCTCCTCGCGGTCCCACGCGGCGGCATTCGGCACCACCTCGCGGTCCACCCAGTCGCGGGCGAGGTCCCGCAGCGATTGCTGGTCGTCGGTCAACGTCAGGTCCATGGCGCCATCGTGCCCGATGGCTGCCCCGATGGCTGCCAGCCACTGCTCCACTTGCGGGGGAGCGGTGCGTGCGCCAGCCTCGGCGCATGGGACTTCGCACCAGGTTCGCCGCCGGTTTCGCCCGCCAGCTCGGTCATCCGTCCGGGCCCGCGGGTCGGCTCGTCGCGCGCATGCTCAACAAGGGCAACAGTCGCGCGGTTCACGGTGCCGTCGACGCGGCGGACCCGCGACCCGGCCAGTCGGTGGCGGACTTCGGGTTCGGTGGCGGGGTCGGCTTTCGTCCGCGCCTCGATCGAGCCGGTCCGACCGGCCACGTCCACGGCGTCGAGATCGCCGAGACGATGCTCGACGGGGCACGGCGACGCTTCGCTGCCGAGGTCGGCGGAGGCCGACTTCACCTCCACAGCGGTGACCTGACCGCGTTGCCGCTCGCCGACGCCTCGCTCGACGCCGCCATCACCACGAACACCATCTACTTCATCGAGGACCTGCCCCGCGCGTTCGCCGAGGTCGCGCGTGTGGTCCGTCCCGGCGGACGCTTCGTGGTCGGCATCGGCGACCCGGAGGAGATGCGCAAGTACCCGTTCACTGCGCACGGGTTCCGCCTGCGGCCGGTCGACGAGGTCGTGGAGCTGTTGCAGGCGGCAGGCTTCGCCGAGCCGGAGCGCCGCCGGGTCGGTGAGTCCGCCGGGGCGTTCCATCTCCTCGTCGCCGAGCGCGCCGAGCGCGCCGAGCACGCCGAGCACGCCGAGCGCGACGGTCCGGATCGGTAGGGTCGGCGCATGAGCGCTGACTGGCGGACCGACACGGTCACCACCCTGCGATCCCTGATCGTGAAGGCCGAGCCCGACGTGGTTGAAGAGGCCAAGTGGAAGAAGGCGTCCAACCCGGACGGCGTCCCGACCTTCTCGGCCGACGGCCTGATCTGCACCGTCGAGACCTACAAGGACAAGGTGAAGGTCACGTTCGCCAAGGGCGCGTCCCTGGACGACCCCTCCGGCCTGTTCAACGCGAGCCTGGACGCCGGCACGCGCCGGGCGATCGACATCTTCGAGGCGGACACGTTCGACCAGGACGCCTTCGTGGAGCTGATCCGTGAGGCGGTCGCGCGCAACCGCCTCACCTGATCCTCAGCCGGGACGGCGTCACGCCATCTCGGGAACGTGCAGGTGTGCGTAGGCGAGGTCGAACTCGTGGACCTCGACGATCATGCCGTCGGCATCGCTCGCCGCGCGGGCGCGCATGTCGTGGGCCATCGAACGGCTTGCTTCCATGGCGGCACGCGACTCCCAGGCAGTGGTGGCGCATCCGAGACGGGCCGACCGATCCACCAGGAGGCTGGCGCTGCAGAAGCCGTCGAGCTCCTCAAGCTGGGGCATGATCCCGACCCGGAACGTCTCGGCCATGGTGTCGAGGTCGCCCTCGATCCAGCTGACCCGGCAGCACTCGCCGTGCTGGTTGCGGTGCATGACCGTGATCTCCCACGAGTCGACCTGCAGGGAGGCGCCGAGGATGTCCTTGCCGCGGTCGCGGAGCGAGCGCAACAGCTCGTCGCTGGCGGCCATCGCCTCCTCGGAGTCCCACGAGCTGGTGGCGATGCAGTAGCCGGTCTCGCGGTCGACCAGGAGCGAGAGGCCGCGACAGCCCTCGGTCGCGTCGAGCCTGGGAGCTACTTCGTCCTGGACGAATCTGATGCCCGCATCGATGTTGTCGGGCTTGCCGTGGAACGTGCTCGAACGTGCGTACACGACCCACTCCTCTCGGAGACGGGGCAGTGCCCGACCGGCACTGCCGGTTGTTCCCTGCTTACTCCTTCGGACGGTCTGGCGCCAGAGGTACGGGCGTCTCGATACGTCCTCGCCTGGCGGCTCGGGCTACTCGACGACCTTGGGTCGCTGACGCTTCTCGCACCTCAACCACCGGCGCGGGCTGCCTTGCGGTGTTGTTGCGGACTGACCCCGCGCACCCGCTTGAACGCCGCGCTCAGCGCGAACCCGCTGCCGTACCCGACCTGCCGGGCGACCCGGTCGATGGCGTCGTCGGTGGCGACGAGCAGGTCGGCGGCGAGGGAGAGGCGCCAGTGGGTCAGGTAGGTCATCGGTGGCTCGCCGACGAGCTCTCCGAAGCGTCGGGCCAGTGCGGCCCGCGAGACCCCGACCTCCCGCGCCAGGGACGCGATCGTCCACGCGTGCTCGGGGTGGTGGTGCATCAGGCGCAGCGCTTCGCCGACGGTCGGATCGGCATGGGCGAGGCCGCGGGTCACCTGCTCCTCGTTCGCCAGCCACGAGCGCACGACGGTCACCAGCACCAGGTCCAGCAACCGGTCGAGCACCACTTCCTGGCCGAGCTCCTCCCGCAACATCTCGGCGGAGAGCAGGTCGACGAGGGGTGAGTCGTCCTCCTCCCGACGTCGTACGACGACCGGTGGGAGCGCCGCGAGAAGGGGACGCCCGGCTTCCGTCTCGGCCTCCCACGTGCCGACCAGCATCACCGTCGATCCGTCGTGGCTGTTGCCCCAGGTGCGCACGCCCAGCGCCATCCGCTGGGCCAGCAGCTCGCCGTCCGGGTCGACGCAGATGTTGCCCTTGAGGATGGTCACCTTCGGGGCGGTCGCCGGGTGGTCGGCCACGGTGTAGACCGGACCGCCGCGGATCACGGCCACGTCGCCGGCCTGCAGCTCCAGGGCCTCGCCGAGCTCGCCGGTGATCCACGCCGAACCGCGCGCCACCGCCATCAGCGTCAGCGCCGGGTCGTCCTCGATCCGCACCGCCCACGGGGGCTCCATCACCATGCGCAGCAGGAAGGCCTGCCGCGCCCGGGGCCCGGAGAGGAGGTGTTCGAGTCCGTCCATGACACCACCATGCAAGACGATCACGCATGGAATCAAGACATTCGGCCATGGAAAGTCTCACCCGACCGCGATGGACTGGGGTCATGACAACGAACCTGATCATCGGCGGCACCGGCAAGACCGGTCGCCGCGTCGCGTCCCTCCTCCAGGGCCGGGGCCTCCCGGTCACCTCCCTCTCCCGTCCCGGGTTCGACTGGGCCGACCCGACCACGTGGTCGTCGGTCGAGCAGCCGGCCACCGCGGCGTACCTCACCTTCGCCCCCGACCTGACCTTCCCCGGAGCCCCCGAAGCGGTGGCCGACGTCGCCGGACGCATGGCCCGTTCCGGCGTACGACGCATCGTGCTCCTCTCGGGTCGAGGCGAGGCCGAGGCGCAGCAGGCCGAGCAGCTGGTCGCCGAAGCCGCCGCGAAGCACGGCGCCAGCTGGGGCGTCGTACGGTGCGCGTTCTTCATGCAGAACTTCGACGAGAGCCTGTTCGCCGGGCCGCTCGCCGCCGGCCGCCTGGCCTTCTCCGCGGGCGATGTCCGCGAGCCGTTCGTCGATCTTGATGACGTCGCCGAGGTGGCCGTCGCGATGATGACCGGTGACGCTCCGGCGAACCGGACCTACGAGCTCACCGGTCCTCGCCTGATGACCTTCGCCGAGGCGACCGCCGAGATCGCTGCCGCCACCGGACGAGAGATCGCCTACGAACAGATCACCAACGAGCGGCTCGTCGACGACCTGGTCCACGCCGGACTGCCTGCCGAGGAGGCCGGGGGACTGGGCGCGCTGTTCGCGCACCTCCTCGACGGCCACAACGAGCACTTCGCCGACGGTGTGCACGAGGCGCTGGGCCGCCCGGCCAGGGACTTCGCCGCCTACGCCCGGAAGGCCGCGGCAAGCGGCGCGTGGAGCAGCCAAGAGGTGGCGTCATGAGCGAGACGATCGGCAACACCGCGCTGGTCACCGGCACCGTCGCCGCCGGGCTGATCGCCGGGATCTTCTTCTGCTTCTCGACCGCGGTCATGCCCGGCCTCGCCGGCACCGATGACCGGACGTTCGTCCACGCCATGCAGGAGATCAACAAGGCGATCCTCAACCCGGTGTTCCTGCTGCTCTTCGTCGCGCCGATCCCCGCGCTCGCTGTCGCGGCGTTCACCGGTCCGTCGCGGATCTGGGTGATCGCTGCGCTCGCCCTCTACGTCGTGTGCTTCGGCATCACCATGGCCGGCAACGTGCCGCTCAACGACGCCCTCCTGGCCGTCGGCCAGACCGACGCGCCGACCACGCTGAAGGCCGCACGCGAGGCGTTCGAGGACCCGTGGAACCGGCTGCACCTGATCCGGACGGTCGCGCTGGTCGCGGCGTTCGGGTGCTGTGTGGGTGCCGCCCTGGCGGGGTGAGTCCGCCAGGGCGACCCCCGGCTGGTCACTGCGTATGTGCGTCGCTGTGTGCCGACACCACGATCACGTCCGTGGTGAGCAGTCCGACCGCGGAGAACAGTCGGACGTGGACGGCATTGACCGTGCCGGCCGTGTCCTTTCCACCGGCAGGCGTGTTCGTGACCTGCTCGTTGAGCACGATGTGGGCGATGCCGCCGCCGTACAACAGGTCGATGGTGAAGTTGGGCGTCACCTGGCCGTTGATCGTCAGGGTGCCGACCTTGAGGTTGACGAAGTTCGCGCTCAGCGCGGTGCTCGCGGTGGTGCCGTTGGCCGTGCTCGTCGCCGCCACCTCGATCAGGTCAGCCGTGATGAGGCCGGCCAGGATGTTGGCGCCGGCGGCCTTGCTCGTGCTGGTCGCGGTGGGCGGCGTACCGATGGATCCGGTGCTCGAGTTGGTCAGGGCCGACGCGGTCAGCACGCCCGGCAGGCCGGGCACCGATGCGGTGTTCGCCGTCGACGTCCCGCCCAGCGGCGCGATCTCCGCCTTGTTGACGTAGAGGTCGTCGAGCAGCACGTTGTCGACGAAGGCGGTGAACGCCTTGCCCGACACCGTGTTCGGCCGCGCACCACACGGTGCCCCGCTCGGGTACGTCGCGTCGGACTCGGTGTGACCGACGATCACGTGCGTGTTGAGCGGGACGACCAGCAACCCGGTCAGGGTCACGTCGATCATGTTCACCGAGGCCGTGGTCGTGTAGCGGCCCTGGGCGTCGACGCCTGCCGTGATCTTCGGGGCCCGCAGCTTCACCGACCCGATCCCCAGCGGCAGGTTGATCACCGTGTTCGGAGCGACCGAGTTCGGGATCGGCTGGCCGGCGATCACCAGGTCGGTGAACGTCGACCCGTCCGTGTTCGACGACGCGCCCAGCGGTCCGGCCACCGAGGTCGACACGCTGCGCACGGCCTTCGCCGTGATCAGGCCGTTGAGCAGGTTCAGGTTGGCCACCGTCGAGGTGGACGTCGAGCTCGCCGAACCGATGTCGACCTTGGAGTGCGATGCCGCCGAGAGCACCCCGGCGTTGACCACGCCGGCCACGGTGAGCGTCGCCAGCGGGCCGGCCGCCGAGTCGTTCGGGCCACCGGGGTCGTTGGAGCTCGCCCTGACGAACTTGTCGATCAGGGTGAGCCCGAGCGCCCGGACGTCGATGCCGTAGGCGCTGCCGTGCGTCGACGAGCCCGTCCCGTTGACCTGGGTGTACGCCGTCGCCGTGGTGGCGCTCGCATTGTCAGCGTCCAGCGTGGCGGTGTTGGACACCTGCGTGCCGCTCTCGACGTTCACCTCGACCGTGAGTGACCTGGTGCCTTCCTCGCCGGGCGACAGGGTGCCGAGGTCCCACACCGCGGTGTTCTCGTCGACGTCGATGTCGGCGTCCGGCGCGGCCGAGATCCGCTGTCCGGTCGGCGGGGTGTCAGTGAGCGTGGCTCCGGTGGCGGGCGCCGTACCCTCGTTGGCGAAGCCGAGCGTGTAGGTCTGGAAGCCGCCCGGCACCACGGTGTCCCGACAGCCGATCTTCGTCAGCGTCAGCCGTGGCTGGTAGTCGACGTCCGTCGAGCATGCCTTCGAGTCGTTGCTCGTGTTGATGCTGTTGCTGCTCGTGGTGCTGATCGCAGCCGTGTCGGTGAACGTCTTCACTCCGGCCGACGTCGCGGTCGCGTCGAGCACCACGTCGTAGGTGATGACGCCCGAGCCGCCTGCGGCGACGGTGCCGAGGTTGAAGGTGAGCACCTGGCCGTTGACCGAGGGAGTCACCGCGGAGCCGTTGACCTTCGCGGAGCCGGCCTTGAAGGCCAGCCCTGCCCCGAGCGTGTCCACGACCACGACGCCGGCGGCGGGCTGGTTGCCCACATTGGCGTAGCTCACCGTGTGCGTGACGGTCGCCCCGGGCGAGGCGTTCGAGGGACAGGCCTTGTCGACCGCGACGTCGGAGTACGCCGCCCCGGCCGTGCACTCGGCGCTGTTGTCCGTCGCGTCGGCATCCGGCTGGTCGGCCGAGATCGCCGCGACGTTCTTGTACTGGCCGGGAGCGGCGACAGTGACCTGGTAGGTGATCGTCACCGGTGCCGAGCCGGCCGGGACGCTGCCGATCACCCAGGTGATCACGCGTCCGTTCACCGAGGTCGGCGCCAGCGAGGCGCTGCCGGCGACGTAGCTCATGCCGACGGGGAGCGTGTCGACGATGGTGACGCCCGTCGCTGTGGCGGTGCCTCCGTTGCGGTAGGTCACCGATTCCTGCGTGGGCGTGTTGGCGGGCAGGGTGCCGGGGCACGCCTTGGTGATGCCCAGGTCGACCGCGAAGGTCACCTCGACGATCTCGGTGTCGGTGTCGTCCTCGGGATCGGGGTCACCTGTGGTGCGCACCGTCGCCGTGTTCTTGTACTCCTGGGTGCCGCCAGGACCGGTCGCGGGGACCCGTTCCTGGTAGGTGATCGTGTCACCGTCGCCCGCAGCGACGTCACCGATGTTCCAGACCAGCGGGTTGCCCGAGGGCTGGGGTTCCCCGGCGACTGCGACGTACGTCAGGCCGGGGTCGAGGACGTCGGTGATCGTCACGTTCTTCGCAACGGCGTCGCCGTCGTTGCGGTAGGTCAGGGTGCAGGTGGCCAGACCGCCGGGCGCGACGACGTCGTCACAGTCCTTGACGATCGACATGTCCGGAGACCCGACCGTGGAGATCGGCACCGTGTCCGTGGAGGGCACCCGGGTCTTGTCCGAGGACGTGATGGCAACGTTGGCGCACGAACCGACGCTCACGACGACCGCATCGAACGCGACGGTCGTGATCGTGCCGTTCTTGACGTTCGCGAAGGTCCAGACGACCTCGCCACCGGGTGGGATGACGCCGTCGACCGCGGTCGGCGCGGAAGCCGGTGCCGGGGTGGCGTTGCCGGCGTACCGCAGGCAGGTGGGGAGCTGGTCGGTGATGGTGACATTCTGCGTGCCCTTGGCCGGGCCGACGACCTTGGAGGCGATGGTGACGCGCACGCGCTGGCCCAGGGTCAACGGGCTGTCCGCCGTGATCGCGTCCTTGCCGTCGATCTTCTTGTCGGTCTCGGTCGCGAGGATCGCGTTGACCGGGATCGGCACGTCCTTGCTGCCGAAGCTGATCGTGCCGCCATTCGCGGTAGCGGTCCCGACCGCCATGTGGAGGGCCGAACCGTTGTAGAGGTGGGAGCCGATCGCGAGCTCCGCGCCCCACCTCAGCACGAGTCCGCTCGCCGGGATGACGACGTTGTGGAACGTGTAGGAGACCTGCTCGACCCCGGAGCTCACCGGGTTCGGGAGGTCACGCGTCACCGTCAGCGTCGTCTGGTCCGGCGCATTGCAGCCGGTCGCGCCGGCCGGCGTGGTCGTCGGGGCGCCCGTGCAGACCTGGAAGCTGTTGAGGTCCTCGATGCCCTTCACGCCACTGCGCTTGTGGTCGGCGAGGATCTGGAGGGTGCTCAAGGTGCCCGGGCCGGTCAGGACCAGGCGGAAGGGGATGCTGTCACCTTCGGCGTACCCGCCCGTGTTGCCGGGCGTCCACGACTTCGACAGGGCGTCGTAGCCCTGGATCTTGACGCCGATGCCACCCCCGGAGCCACCACCGCCGCCGGGTCCGGGCTTCGCTGCCTGACTCGGCAGTGGAGGTCCGAAGGACAAGGCCACCATGGCGATGACCGTCATGAGTGCTTGCAGAGCGCGCCGTGAGTGCATCTTGGTTCTCCCCGTCAGGTATGGACGAGGCTCACCCCGGGAGAGGTTCCCTCCCCATTACCCGTGGGCCGACCCAGTCGACGGTACGCGCAGCACCCGATCGTGAGGAGACCTCGGTTCCGCTGGTCGCTGCGCGCGCCCGGGATCAGCCCGGGGAGATCGTCGATGCGCGGTGGAACAGGTCGCGTGCGCGGAGGATCGCCCTCATCACCGGGTCGCGGGCGAGCGGCGTGCCGGTGTCATCACACGGGGGATCCGGGGTGGTCTGCAGGACGAACACGGGACGATCGGGGTGGGCGTCCGTCAGCAGACGGGTGATCCGCGGCCCCACGTCGGTCAGCGCCAGGAGGCCGTCAACGGCGAGGAAGCGCGGGTGTTCGCGGACCAGCAGGCCGAGGCAGGCGGAATCCATGAAGACGACCGCCGACAGGTCCAGCCGTACGACGACCCGGCCCGTCTCGCGTTGGCGATGGAGGACGTCAGCGAGCCACTCCCTGGCTGCGAGGTCGAGGTCGCCCCGCACCCGGATGGTGGCGCATCGAGGATCGCCGTCGGCGAGTGTCACTTCGTACCCGGTGTCGGGCCGCGTCGTGAGAAGAAGGACCTCCGTCATGATGACGCTCCTCTGGAAGGACGGTGCGTCACCCGGGGTCCGGGGGTGAAGGCGTCCAACGCGGACGCCCGTTGGTTCGTTCTACCAGCACCGGGATGTGCCCGTCCACAAAGTCCCCGCGGTCGGGGCATTCGGGCTACTGTCGAAACACATGGCCACGAGGGGGAAGACCGCGAGCGGCATCCTCGCGTCGCTGCTGTCATCGGACCAGGAACCGGCCACGATCCTCAGCCGTCTGTGCGACGACTGCGCGCGCGACATACCCGTCACCGGAGTCGGCCTCGCGCTGATCAACGATGACGGCCATCAGGGGGTGGTTGCGGCCACCGACGGGCTGGCTGCCGCCATGGAGGACCTTCAGTTCTCACTGGGCGAGGGTCCCTGCATCGATGCGTCGCGGCATCGTCGGCCTGTCCTCCAACCCGAGCTGGCGCGTACGGCGATGGCTCGTTGGCCCGCCTTCGGCCCCGAAGCGCTCGACGCCGGGATCGAGGCGATCTTCGCCTTTCCCCTGCAGGTCGGCGCGATCAGGATCGGGATCCTCGATCTCTACCGCGACCAGCCGGGAAGCCTGGCACCCGAGGCCGTCGCGGATGCCCTCACGTACGCCGACGCAGCCGTCCAGGTCGTCCTGCACCTGCAGTCGCAGGTGTCGCCCGGAGGCGGACTGCCTCCTCAGTTGGCGCACCCCATGGAGAACCGTGCCGAGGTGCACCAGGCCACCGGCTTCGTGTCGGTGGTTGCGGCCGTGACCCTGGCCGAGGCCCTGCAGCTGTTGCGGGCGCACGCGTACGCCGCGGAGCGCCCCATCCTCCTGGTTGCACGGGACGTGCTGGCGGGAACCCTTCGCATCGGATCGCTGAGGAGCGATGATGAATGAACAGCCGCTCGCTACGTCATCACCCATGCACGGCAGACAGGAACCATCGTGAAGACCGAACAGCGGCTCGCCGAGATCTTCGTCGAACTGGCCGACACCCTCGTCGCCGAGTTCGATGCCCTGGACTTCCTCGGCACTCTCACCGAGCGCAGCGTCGAGCTCCTGCACGCCGATGCTGCTGGTGTCATCCTCAGCGACCAGCACGGTCGGCTGCAGGTGGTGGCATCGACCAGCAACCGGGCCCAGGACCTGGAGCTCTTCGAGCTGCAGAGTGAAGAGGGGCCGTGCCTGGACTGCTTCAACAACGGTCACGTCGTCGCCAACGTCGACCTCGCCGAGGCGCAGGCGCGGTGGCCCCGTTTCAGCGCCGCGTCGCTGGAGCTGGGTTACCAGTCCACCCACGCCGTCCCCCTTCGCCTGCGCGACCAGGTGATCGGCGCCATGAACCTGTTCTGCACCGACCAGCGTGAGCTCAGCCGGGACGACCTCGCGCTGGCCCAGGCCCTGGCGGACGTGGCGACCATCGGCCTGTTGCAGGAGCGCGCCGTGCGCGAGGCGGACCTGCTCGCCGAACAGCTGCAGACGGCCTTGAACAGTCGTGTGCTGATCGAGCAGGCCAAGGGCGTGATGATGGCCAAGTCCGGGGTGGACGTCGATGAGGCGTTCCGCAGGATGCGGGACCACAGCCGGAAGAACCAGCTCGCGCTGCGTGATGTCGCGGCATCGATCCTCGACGGCACGCTTGCTCCGGAGCGCATGAGTCCGTGATCGGGACCCCGGGTGCGCGATGATGTGGAGGTGACGGACTCCAGCGCCAGGTCCACGTGGCCGCCCGTGACGAACCGCGTCCGGATCCTCGACGCGGTCACCACCCTTCTGGCGAAGGGCCCGTGGTCGTCGATCTCGCTGACGAAGGTCGCCGACGAAGCCGGGGTGTCGCGCCAGACGATCTACAACGAGTTCGGCGATCGCTCGACCCTGGCTGACCTGTACGTCGAGTTCCTCGTGGACCGTCTCGTCGACCAGCACGTGCCCGTCGACGACGAGGCGCTGATCGCCGACGGCGACGTGATGGGCGCCCTTGCCCAGGTGCTCGGCTCCTGGTTCTCGTCCGTCGTCACCGACCCTGTCCTCGGCCGTGCATTCGACCGCTCCGCGTCGGGAGGACTGTTCGGCGGGATGGTGCTCGACGAGCTCGCGCTCGTCGAGCGAACGACGCAACGCCTCGCCGAGCGGTACGTCGTCCTGGCTCCCGGCCTCGCGATCGACCGGGCCGTCCCGATGGCCCGCGTGGTCGCCCGGCTCTGCATCAGCTACCTGCTGGTGCCCGCGCCGCAGGACCAGGACCCGGTGGCGGACCTGGTCGCCGTACTCGGGCCACACGCGGTGAACCTGTTCCACGGGACGTGAGGCGGCAGTGGAGACGGTCGAGGAGTTCTTCTCGCGCTCGGTGCGTTCCTGGAGTGCGGATCCCGCGGACGGCGCCCTTCCCGGCGATCCGGCGCTCCTGCACTCGCTCTTCGCAGCCCAGCTGCAGAGCCGCCACCTGGACTACGCGGCGCGCTGGCTGCAGGGACAGGGACGCGGCCACTACACGATCGGGTCCGCGGGCCACGAGAGCAACGCGGCGCTGGGACTGCTCACGCGCGTGGACGACCCGGCGCTCCTGCACTACCGCTCCGGCGGCTTCTACGCCGCCCGGGCGGCCCGGGCTGCGACGACCGACCCCATCCGGGACGTGCTGCTGAGCCTGACGTCCTCGGCGCGCGACCCGATGTCGGGCGGGCGGCACAAGGTCTGGGGTCATCCCGACCTCCACATCATTCCGCAGACCTCGACGATCAGCTCGCACCTGCCGCGCGCGGTGGGACTGGCGTACGCGCTGGGCCTCGCGCGGGCGGTCGGCCGACGTACGCCCTGGCCGAACGACGCGATCGTGGTCAGCAGCTTCGGCGATGCGTCCGCGAACCACTCGACGGCGGTGGGTGCGATCAACGCGGCGTCGTACCTCACCCAGCGGGAGGTGCCGTGCCCGATCCTCTTCGTCTGCGAGGACAACCGGATCGGCGTCAGCACACGGTCCCCGGACGGCTGGCCCGGCGCCATGCTGCAGGGCATTCCAGGCATCGCGTACGTCCACGTCGACGGTGCGGACCCCACGACGCTCCTCGACCGCACGGCGGCGGCCGTCGCCCGCGTGCGGGAGACCCGGCGGCCCGTTGTCCTCCATCTCGACACCGTCCGCTTCCTCGGCCATGCCGGCTCGGACACCGAGATCGCCTACCGCACCCAGGGCGAGATCGTCGGCGACTACGAGCAGGATCCGCTGCTCGCCACGGCCCGTTGCCTGATGAGCGGTGGACTGGCCACGCCGGACGAGATCCTGGCGGCGTACGACGACATGCGGACCAGGGTGATGGACGCGGCGCGGAGTGCGCTCGACGAGCCCCACCTCCCGGACCGGGCGCAGGTGATGGCGCCCCTCGCCCTGCCGGCGGTCCCGCCACCCGTCACCACCCCCTCGGCGGCCGCCAACGAGCCCGACGGCGCCCGGCTGACCCTCGCCCAGGCGATCAACCAGACCCTGGCGGAGCTGCTGGCCACCCACCCCGAGATGCTGGTGTTCGGTGAGGACGTCGCCGTCAAGGGCGGCGTCTACGGCGTCACCCGCGGGCTGCGCAAGCGGTACGGCGCCCAGCGGGTCTTCGACACCCTCCTCGACGAGCAGACCAGCCTCGGCGTGGCGCTCGGTTCGGCCCTGGCCGGGTTCGTCCCGGTCCCGGAGATCCAGTACCTCGCGTACCTCCACAACGCCGAGGACCAGCTGCGCGGCGAGGCGGCGTCGCTCAGGTTCTTCTCCAACGGCCAGTACCAGAACGGCATGGTCGTCCGGGTCGCCGGACTCGCCTACCAGCGTGGCTTCGGCGGCCACTTCCACAACGACAACTCCGTGGCCGTCCTGCGCGACATTCCCGGGCTGGTCCTCGCGGTCCCCAGCCATCCCGCCGACGCACCGGGCCTGCTGCGCACCTGCCTGGAGCTGGCCCGCCAGGACGGGCGGGTGTGCGTCTACCTCGAGCCCATCGCGCTCTACCACGTCCGCGACCTGGCGCCGGGCGACGGTGGCTGGACGGCGCCCTTCGCGGACGCCGCCAGCGAAGGTTCAGACCGTCCGCTGGGCGAGGTCGGTGTGTACGGCGACGGTGGTGACCTGTTGCTCGTGAGCTTCGGCAACGGCGTGCCGATGAGCCTGCGTGCCAGCGAACGACTGCGCGAGCACGGCATCGCGACCACGGTCGTCGACATGCGCTGGCTGTCGCCGCTGCCACTCGACGGGTTGCGCACGCTGGCCGAGGACTTCCCGGCGGTGCTCGTGGTGGACGAGACGCGCGCCAGCGGGGGAGTGTCCGAAGGGGTCGTCACCGGCCTGCTCGAGCACGGCTACCGGGGCCGGCTCTCGAGGGTCGCCAGTGCCGACACCTTCATCCCGCTCGGCCCTGCGGCCGCGACGGTGCTGCTGTCCGAGGAGGACGTGGTCGCCGCCGCCCTGTCCGGGCGGTGACGAGCCAGTCCTCAGTGCCGGTCGTCAGTCGGCAGTGTCAGTCGGCGAGGACGTGCCGCGCGCCGGCCTTGGTGAACAGGTCCTGGTTCTTGGCGTACCACTCGACCGTGCGGTTCAGGCCCTCTTCGAAGTCGATCTTCGGGGTGAAGCCGAAGTCGTGCAGCTTCGACGAGTCCAGGAACTGGTCCGGGATCTCGATGAAGTTGTCCGGCTTGGGGATGGTGACCGACTCCAGCTTGTTGTCGAGCATCCCGCCGATCTGCTCGATGACCTGGCGCACGCTGCGGATGTTGCTGAACTCCTGCGGCTCCTTGCCGTCAGCAGTGGTGAAGCTGCCGACGTTGTACGCCGCCCAGCCGTAGGTCGCACGACCGGTGCTGGGGATGTCGGTGTTGTAGTGGCGCTCGACGTTCTCGGCGAGGAAGAGGTAGGAGTCGACCAGGTCGTCGATGTAGACGTACTCGCGCAGCACGTCGGCGTTGCCCAGGTTGATGACCGGGGCCTTGCCGTTGAGCATGCGCAGGCTGGTCCGCGGGATCAGGCGCGAGAAGTTGAGGTCACCCGAGCCGTAGATGTTGCAGCTGCGGACGATCAGGGCGGGCACCTTGAACTGGAACCCGTAGGTCTGCGTGATCATGTCGGCGCAGGCCTTCGACGCGCTGTAGACGTCCATTCCGCGCAGCGCGTGGCCCTCGCGGTACGGCAGCGGCTCCGGGTCGTCGAGGTCGGCGTGGTCGCCGTAAGACTTGTCGGTCGAGGCGATGAGCACCCGCGGGATGTTGTTGATGCGCGCGGCCTCGAGCACGTTCATCGTCGGCAGGATGTTGTTGTGCAGCGTGCTCATCGGAGCGTTCGCTGCGTCACCCACGATGGCCGAGGCCGCGAGGTGGAAGATCGTGTCGATCTGGTGGCGGTTGCACAGGCGCTGGACCTGCGCGAAGTCGTCCATCTCGCAGACCTCGACGTCCGGCCGGCCGTCGAAGCCGAGCAGGGCGGCGGTGGGCACGGGGCGGTTGTGCCGCACGGTGATGGTGACGAGCGCGCCGCGGCGGATGAGGGCCTCGGTCAGGTTGCTGGCGACGAAGCCGTCGCCGCCCGTGATGAGGACACGCTTGCCGTACCAGAAGTCGTTCATGGTGGGTGATTTTTCCTGTCGGACTCATTGGGCGCCTGCCGCACGTACGGCGACAAATACACCCACGCAAACTGCGAAATTCGGCGTGGGGGCGGCCGAATTCGGTGACCATTGGTCGAGCGGGCGCGACTCTATCAGCGGCAGGATCGATATGGTGGCGACTGCCAGATCTCGCTCAACAAGGAGTGTCGTTGCAGACCCCAGTCGTCATGTTCGTGTTCAACCGACCGGACCTGACCCGGCGCACGCTGGCCTCGATCAGGGGCGCGAAGCCCGAGAAATTGTTCGTGATCGCCGACGGGCCGCGGGCAGGGAACGAGAACGACGAGCGGCTCTGCGCCGAGGTGCGCGCGCTGTTCGACGAGGTCGACTGGCCGTGTGAGGTGCTGCCGCGGTTCGCCGAGACGAACCGTGGGCTCGACCCCAACATCGAGGCCGGCATCGACTGGGTGTTCTCCCAGGTGCCCGAGGCGATCTTCCTCGAGGACGACTGCATCGCCGACCCCACCTTCTTCGTGTACTGCGAGGACCTCCTCGAGCGCTACCGGGACAACAAGGACGTCTGGCTGATCTCCGGCGACACCCACGAGGTGCCCGAGTCCTACTTCGGTGACAACAGCTACGACTTCGCGACCTGGGCCAGCATCTGGGGCTGGGCGAGCTGGGCCGATCGCTGGCAGGCCCACCGGGCGCTGTTCGACCGTCAGCACGTCCCCGTCGACGAACCCGGCCGCCTGGTTCCGCCGCACCGCGCGGTGCCCGCACCGCCGCACCCCGACGCCCTGGTCTCCGAGGCGGGTCGCCGCCACTTCACCAAGGTCGCCGAAGACGTCGACCCGTCGTCGTACTTCTGGGACCACCACTGGTGGGTCACGATCATCAACCAGAACGGCCTCTCGGCCGTGCCGCGCCACAACCTGATCGAGAACGACGGGTACGGCGAGGGCGCCACCAACGTGCGCGCGAAGAAGGACTCGATCCCGGCGCGCCCACTCGAGCTCCCGATCCGGCACCCCGCCGCGGTGGTGCGCAACCGGAAGGTCGAGGAAGAGCTCGAGCTGGTGATGGTGCGCACGGACAGCCTGCTGCCGCGCATCGTCAAGTCGATCATCCGGCCGCTGTGGCTGCGCGCGATCGTGCGCAAGATCGTCACGCAGCCGCTGATCTGGCGGCTGGTGCGGAAGGTCCTCCGCTAGGTCCCGCGGATCCTGGTCAGATCGCCGTGGTGTCCGAACGGGGATCGACCAGGATCTTGGCGTGCTTCTCGGGGTCGCCGAGTGCAGAGAACGCCGCTTCCACGCCGGCGAGCCCGACGGTGCCGGTCATCAGCGGTGTGGGGTCGACCTTGCCGTCGGCCATCAGGTGCAGGGCCTCGCGGAACTCGGTGGGCAGGTAGCCCAGCACGAACCGCAGGTCGATCTCCTTGTTGATCGCGATCGCCGGGCGGATCGCGTCGCTGCCCATGCAGACGCCGACGACGACCACGCGTGAGGAGATCGGCGCGCTGGCGATGACCTGGTCGATGATGCCGGGCACGCCCACGCACTCGAAGATCACCGGTCCCTCGGGCAGGGCGCCGAGCTTCTGGGCCGTCTCCATCGCGGTCCACCACGGCAGCAGGGGTACGGCGCGCAGCTTGGTCATCGAGTCCACGGCGAGGTCGAACAGCCCCGCAGCGGTGACGTACTTCCCGCGGGCGTCGGCGGCGTCGTACGGCGAATCGGTGGCCGGGTTGACGACGACGTCGGCACCGCACTGGGCGGCGAGCGCACGGCGGCCGGGGGAGAAGTCGCTGGCGATGACCGTGCGGACGCCCGACGCCTTGAGCAGCGAGATCACCGCGAGGCCGATCGGGCCGCAGCCGATCACGACCGCGACCTGGCCCTTCTTCACCTGCCCACGGCGTACGGCGTGCAGCCCCACCGCCATGGGCTCGGTCAGCGCGGCCTTGTCGGAGGGCAGGCCGTTGGGCACGGGCATCGCGAGGGCCGCCTGGACGACGACCTGCTCGGCGTACGCGCCGGGAGCGTGGACGGAGAGTCCGGTGGTGTGGACGGCACCGCCGGTGCGCAGGATCGGCATCGCGACGACGCGGGTGCCGGTCTTGATCTCCTTGCTGGTCCGCGGCCCGCGGTCCACGACCTCGCCGCAGAACTCGTGGCCGAAGACCACGGAGTCGCCGGCACGCATGAAGCCGTCATAGCCACTCGCCGCGGCCGCGTCGGCCATGTCGTCGGCGTGCACACGGGCGTGCAGGTCGGACCCGCAGATGCCGCAGTGGTGCACGTCGAGCAGCAGGTGGCCGCGACCCGGCTCGGGTGCCGGGACGTCGGTGACCTCGAGCTTGGTGTCGTGACAGACGACGGCCTTCATGGCTTCTCCTCGGAGTTCGGTGCGTGTGCTTGGTGCGGGGCCGCGACGGTCTACGCGTAGGTGTAGTCGTCCAGGTCGTAGCGTGCAGCCTCCCACTTGGTCTCCAGCGTGAGGGCCGGCCGCAACGGCACGTCGCCGTGCGCGTCGAAGTAGTAGCTGTTGGCCGTCGCGCAGGCATCGCGGAAGAACACCTGCTGGGGTCGGCGGCCCAGCATCCGCTGGAAGTAGGCGTCGTTGGCCTCGGCGGTCACCTCGACCCGGGTCGAGCTGCGGCGGCGCGCCTCGCGCAGCGCGCGGACGATGTGGCGGCTCTGCGCCTCGATCAGGTTGAAGTACGACGACCCGTTGAAGCCGTAGGGCCCGAGCATCATGAAGAGGTTGGGGAAGCCCGGCATGCTGACGCCCTGGTAGGCCTGGAAACGGTTCTCGTCCCACCACGCCTCGAGGTCGAGGCCGTCGGCACCGACGACCGGGATCGGCGGCATGTTGCCCTTCTCGAAGACCTTGAAGCCGGTCGCCAGGATGAGGACGTCGATCTCGTGCTCGACACCGTCGGTGGTGCGCACGCCGCTGGGCGTGATGGCCTCGATGCCGGTGGTCTCGAGCACCACGTTGTCGCGGTTGAAGGCCGACAGGTACCGGTTGGAGAAGCTGGGGCGCTTGCAGCCCAGGCCGTACTTCGGCGTCAGCTTCTCGCGGGTCACCGGGTCCTTGACCTGCTGGCGGAGGAACGCTCGGCCGATCCGCTCGGCGCCGTCGGCCAGCGGTACGACGCCGTAGAAGTGCGCGGCGATGGGGAAGTTCGCCTCGACGAACGCCTCACTGATCGTGCGGGTCAGGGTCTTCGCGCCGGGCACCCGCAGCGCCGTACGCAACGGCCAGGCGAGCCGTGCATCGGGCTTCGGCAGGCACCAGATGGGAGTGCGCTGGAACACGGTGAGCTGCTCGACCTCGGGCGCGATGGTGGGGATCACCTGCACTGCGGAGGCGCCGGTGCCGATGATCGCGACCCGCTTGCCGCTCAGGTCGACGTCGTGGTCCCAGCGTGCGGTGTGCAGGGTGGTTCCGGTGAACGACTCGACGCCGGCGATGTCCGGCAGCTTCGGCTGGGTCAGTGCGCCGGTCGCGACCACGACGTTGCGCGCCACGATCTCGTCACCGTCGGCGGTCTCGAGCGTCCACTCGTGCGTGTCGTCGTCGAAGCGGGCGCCGGTGACGCGGGTGTTGAAGCGGGTCCGCTCGCGCAGCCCGTACTTGTCCGTGCAGTGCTCGGCGTAGGCCTTGAGCTCGGCACCGGGCGCGTAGACGCGCGACCAGGTGTTCCGCTGCTCGAAGGAGAACTGGTAGCTGAACGACGGGATGTCGACACCCACGCCCGGGTAGGTGTTCCAGTGCCACGCACCGCCGACGCCGTCACCGTCCTCGAGGAGGAGGAAGTCGTCGAAGCCGGCCTTGTCGAGCTGGATCGCCACACCGATGCCGGAGAAACCGGCGCCGATGATGACGACGTCATGGGTCGTGGTGGTGGGCATGATGCCTCCCGATCGATCGAGGGTGTCAGTAGAGGTCGGCGCGGACGACGAGCCGGTCGCCCCGGGCGCGCGAGACGCAGGGCAGCAGGCAGCCCGCGGCGCGTTCGTCGTCGGTGAGGGAGCCGTCGCGGTGGTCCGCGTCGCCGTCGACGACGGTGAGCCGGCAGGTGCCGCAGAAGCCCTGGCGGCAGGAGTACGGGATCGCGGGGTACGCCTCGGCCAGCACGTCGAGCGGCGATCGGTCCGCCGGTACCTCGAAGACCTCGCCGGTGTTCTCGAGCTCGAGCGTGAACGCCCGGCCGTCGACGACCGGCGGTGCCGAGAAGCGCTCGAAGTGGAACTCGATGTCGGCCCGGTCCAGGAGGCCCGACCGCAACGTGTCGATCATCGGGATCGGCCCGCAGCAGTAGACGGCAGTCCCGGCGTCCACGCCGGCGAGCAGGTCGGCGGCGGTCGGGAGACCATCGGCGTCGTCGGTGCGGACGACGACCCGGTCGCTGTACGCCGCCAGCTCGTCGAGGAACGGCAGGGTGTCGCGCCGGCGGCCGACGTAGACCATCGTCCAGTCGACGTCGAGCGCGTCGGCGAGCCGCAGCATCGGCAGGATCGGAGTGATGCCGATGCCGCCGGCCACGAAGTGCAGCCGTTCGGCGGGGGATCCGTGCCCGGGCACGGCCAGCGGGAAGGCATTGCGCGGTCGGCTCACCCGGAGCGTGGCGCCGAGGGGCAGGTCGTGCATCTCGGCGGACCCGCCGAGGCCACCATCCTCAGCCGGGATCCGTCGTACGGCGATCCGGTACGACGTCCGGTCGGCGGGGTCACCGCAGAGCGAGTACTGCCGCTTGCGTCCCGACGCCAGGAGCACGTCGAGGTGTGCCCCGGGTCGCCACGACGGCAGGCGCTCGCCGTCGGGTGGGGCCAGCTGGAAGCTGACCACGTCCTGGTCGGTCGCGACGACGGTGCGCTCGGTGACGACCAGGTCGAGGCCCGCATCGGGGAGCCGCCGGGTCGCGGGGACCTCGGAGGGCCCCACGCGCGTCCACGCCCGGAGGATGAGGTCGGCGGCGCTGAGGAGGGGGTCGGAGGCGGTGCTCTCCATCAGCTCGCGGCCCGGGCTGCAGGGCTCTTCGCCAGGTAGGCGACGGCCTGTGCGGTGTTGCCGATCCACTCGGGCGTGAAGCGCGGGTGCAGGCCGAGGGCGGCGCTCCATCCGATGCTGCGCAGCGTCGGCAGGGTGCCACGCCGGCCGCTGCGGACGAGCTCGAACCAGACACGGGCATAGCTGTGGTCGGGCAGGTCGGGGTCCTGCTTCACGAGGTCGTGCGCGACCCGGCCGAGCAACAGCAGGAAGCCGGCGTACGCGATGCCGAGGGCGCCGGCGCGCTGGAGGTAGCCGACACCGAAGTACTCGGCCACCTCGTGCGCGACCATCCGGTGCTCGACCTCCTCGGCGCCGTGCCAGCGGAACAGGTCGAGGACGGCGGGGTCGGCGTCGTACTCCTCGAGAGGGGCGGTGAGCACCCAGTCACCGAGCAGTGCGGTGAGGTTCTCGATGCCGCCGATGAGGGCGAGCCGGGCGACCAGGTGCTTGTGCCGGGCGGCCGCCGTGGGCAGGTTCCGCGGCCCGAGCATCTGCTGGAAGATCCGCTCGGCGACGGCGACCATCGGCGCGGTGTCGATGCCCTGCGCGCGGAAGAGGTCGCCGAGGACGTCGTCGTGCGCCTGGGCATGCATGGCCTCCTGGCCGATGAAGCCGCGGACGGCCTCACGCAGGTCCGCGTCCTCGATCAGCGGGAGCGCCTCGTTGAACGTCTCGCAGAACCAGCGCTCGCCCTCGGGCAGCACGAAGTTGATCGCGCTGATGATGTGGGAGGCGAAGGCGTCGCCACGGATCCACTGCAACGGGGTACGGCTGACGTCGAAGGCGACGTTGCGTGCGTGCAGGGCGACCACGCCGGGGTCGGTCAGGGTCCTAGGCATCGTTGCCTCCACGGTTGAGGACGTAGCTCGTGACCAGGTCGGCGACGAGCTGGGGATCGCTGACGGGCAGCCAGTGCCCGCGGTCGAGGTCGACCCGCGTGAGGTCGACGGTCCAGTCGGCAGCGCCTTCGAACATCGACGGCGTCATCGCGATGTCCTTGGAGTTCACCACCAGCTGGAGGGGGACCTGGCTGCGCCGGGGCTGCGGGTGGAGCAGGCGCTCCAGCATGTTGGCGCGGTAGAGGCGGACCCCGGCGACCATGTCCTCAGCGAAGGTCGCGGCGGGCTCGGGCGCGGCGATCCCTTCCGTGGCCTTGAAGAGACGTGGCCAGACCCGGGGGCCGACGACAGGCAGCAGTGCCTCCGGAAGGCGCGGGGTCAGGAAGAAGTAGATGTACGACGACTTGGCCGCCTGTTGGGCGAGCGTGGCGAGGTTGCGCGGCGTCGGCCGCTTCGCGAGTCCACGCAACCAGGTCACGGCATGGTCGAGGCTCGGTCCCGAGATCGAGGTGAAGCTCGCGAACCACTCGGTGGCATCGGGCCGGCAGACGGCCTCCCACAGCTGGATCGATCCCCAGTCGTGGGCGACCAGGTGCACGGGGCGATCGCTCACGGCCTGGGCCACGGCGACCGCGTCATCCGCCAGCAGCTCGAGCGTGAACTTGTCCTTGGTGCCGGGCAGGGGAGAGGCGCCGTGGCCGCGGGTGTCGTAGGTGACGACGTGGAAGTTCTCGGCGAGCAGGGGTACGACGTCGTCCCAGACGGTGTGCGTGTCCGGCCAGCCGTGCACCAGCAGGACGGTCTCGGCGGCCGGGTCGCCGTGCTCGAAGACGGCCAGGCGGGCGTCGCCGCTGACGACGTGGGTGGTGCGGGTTTCGTGGTGGGTCTGCCGAGTGGCGTCCATGACATCTCGCTTTCACAGTTCACGTGAACAGTAACCGTACTATGGGTCCCACGACCCGACGATGACAACGGAAACGGGACTTGATGAAGGTCACACGAGCAGCCCAGCGGCAGGCGACGCGACAGGCCATGCTCGAGTCCGCCGTCGACGTGGTCTCCTCCGAAGGGCTGGCGGCGGTGACCACCCGCCGGATCGCCGACGCGGTGCGGGTGTCGCAAAGCGCTGTGATGTACCACTTCCCGACGCGCCTGGACCTGCACTCCGCTGCGGTCCGGCACCTCGCCGACGGCATCGAGGCCGATGCGCGCCATTCCGTCCGGGAAGTCCTCGACACCGGGGTGGTCGACGCCGAGCAGCTGATCGACCTCGCCTGGCGCATGCTCGCCACCCCGCGGGCCCTCGCCGTGGCACAGCTGTGGATGGCGGCCGGCTCCGAGCCGGCCTACGTCGAGACGGTGCGGGAGCTCGAGGTCAAGATCGTCGACATCGGGCTCGAGGCGCTGCGCCCCCTTGCCGACCGGTTCGAGGACGAGGCCGCTCTCTTCGCGTTCATGGACACGGTGTTCTCGGTGATTCGTGGGCTCGTGATCTCGGTGCCGGTGTGGGGGATGGGCTTCATCGAGGAGCGGTGGCAGGGCAGCAGGAAGATGCTGCTCGGCCTGGTGCCGCCGGGCTGAGCTGGGCGACAGTTGCACCACTTTAGGTCAATAAAGTGGTGTAACGTGGCGGGATGAACCACGGTGCAGCTGGCTTCGCGATCGGGTGGGAGCTCCATCCCTGGGAGCGCGAGCCCACGCGTGAGGCGTCGCGCCGGCAACGGCTGGCGGCCCGGGGTCCCTACCGCGCCGCCGTCCCGGCCCGGATCGCGGAGCTGCCGGTGTCGATGGACGCCGGTCTGCAAGCGGAGGCCGAGGACGCGATTCGCGAGATCACGCGGTTCGACGCCGAGGTCGCTGCCCTGGCGGACCGTCGGGCAGAGGTCGATGGAATGACCGCCGCGACCGAGCTGGCTCCGCTGGCCTCGGTCCTGCTGCGCACCGAGTCGGCGTCGTCGTCGGAGATCGAGGGCGTCACGGCCGGTGCCCGGGCGCTGGCCCTCGCTGCCGTCGACGCGAAGAGCGGCCCCAACGCCCAGCTCGTCACCGCGAACGTCACCGCCATGCAGCGGGCCGTGGACCTTGCCGACGACATCAGCAGCGACTCGATCCTGGCTGCCCACGAGGCGCTGATGACCGGTCACGAGTACGCCGCCCCCGGGCGATTCCGCACCGAGCAGGTGTGGATCGGCAATCGTGCGCTGAGCCCGCACACGGCGTCGTTCGTGCCGCCGCACCACACCCGTGTCGTGGCGAGCATGGACGACCTGATCGCGTTCGCGCAGCGCGGGGACCTGCCGGTGCTCGCCCAGGTGGCCCTTGCGCACGCTCAGTTCGAGACCATCCACCCGTTCAACGACGGCAACGGCCGCGTCGGTCGAGCGCTGGTTCATGCGCTGTTGCGCCACTCCGACGTGACGCGGCGGATGACTGTCCCTGTCTCGGCAGGTCTGCTGACCGACACCGGTGCCTATTTCCGCGCGCTGACGGCCTACCGTGCCGGAGATGTCGGGCCGATCATCCGACAGTTCGTCAACGCGTCGTTCCACGCCGTCGGCAACGGACGTCAGCTGGTCCAGGACCTCGACGCGATCCACCAGTCGTGGACGGAGCGACTGTCCTCGCGTCGCGGCTCCGCGGCCCGGCGCCTGCTGCCGTCCCTGCTCAATCAGCCGGCAGTGAACGTCGCGTACGTCGAGCGTGCCGGCGACGTCGCGCTGTCGGCCGCGCAACGCGCGGTCGAGCAGCTGGAGCAGGCCGGGATCCTGGTCCGCTCGGGCGCGGGCCGACGCAACCGGGTCTGGGTCGCCCCCGAAGTCATCGACGCGCTGGACCGATTCGCAGAGCGGGTCGGGCGGCGGGGGTGGTGAACACCCCCGCCGGGATGCCCGAACAGTGAGCTACTGGGTCAGTTGTCGTTCTGTACGTCGCCGCGCCATGCGCCGGTCTCGGTGCCCCGGGCCTCGATGAAGTCCTTGAAGCGCTCGAGGTCGCCCTTGACGCGGTGCTCGTCCACGTTGATGGCCGAGCCGACCTTCTCCACGAGGTCCGAGGGCTGCCAGTCGATCTGCACCATCACGCGGGTCTTCGCGTCGTCCAGGCGGTGGAAGGTCACCGCCCCGGCCTGCTTGGTGTCTCCGCCGGTGCTGGTCCAGGCGACGCGCTCATCGGGGTGCTGCTCGGTGATCTCCGCGTCGAACTCGCGCTCGACGCCGGCGACGCTGGTCACCCAGTGCAGGCGCTTGTCGTCGAGCTGGGTGATCGATTCGACCCCGGACATGAACTGCGGGAACGACTCGAACTGCGTCCACTGGTTGTAGGCCGTGCTCACCGGCACGTCGACATCGATGGACTGCTGGATCTGGGTCATCTGACTACCTTCCGTCGGGATTTCGTCGGCCTCCGGCATCCGCTGGAGCGGGCGGGGCGATCGACTGTCCATTCGATGCAGTACCCGTCCCCACCGGACGCAGACGGGCTGCCGCCCGCAGGCTCACCTCCGACGACAAGCCGCCCACGGGAGACGAGGTGACGATCGAGCACGGTCGCCGGGATACCGTGAGCCGTGTTCCATGTGATGTTCCTCGAGCCCCGGATCCCTCCCAACACCGGGAACGCGATCCGGATGGTGTCCGGCACAGGAGCCACGCTCCACCTCATCGAACCGCTCGGGTTCGACCTCTCGGAGCCCAAGCTGAAGCGGGCGGGCCTGGACTACCACGACCTCGCGTCCGTGCAGGTGCACGCCGACCTCGATGCCGCGCTGACCGGCGAGGCACTGCAGTCCTCGAGGGTCTTCGCGTTCACGGCCCATGCGACCCGTTGGTACACCGATGTCGAATTCCGGGCGGGCGACGTACTCCTCTTCGGGCCTGAGCCGACCGGACTGCCCGACGACGTACTGGACCACCCGAGGGTCACCGAGCGGATCCGGATCCCCATGCTGGCGGGCCGCCGGTCGCTCAACCTGTCGAACTCCGCGGCCGTGGTGGCCTACGAGGCCTGGCGCCAGCAGGGATTTCCGGGAGCGCAGTAGGAGGGAACTGGCATGTCTCCTGACGACCACACTCGTTGAGCCACGTCGTGTCTGTCGGTCGTGGCGGCCTGTCCGGATTAACCTCGGAACGTGGCCGACCTGACCGAACCCTGCCCGAACTGCGACACCCTCATGCGCTGGGAGACCTCCCACGAGCGCTGCGACGGATGCGGTTACATCCGGCCGTGCTGTGAAGGCGCTCCCTGCAACTGAGGACCAGGTCCTCGTGCCAGCTGCCGCGATCTCGATGACCTACACAGGAACGAACGGAGTGTCGCGATGACCAACCACGAGCTGGGGCGCCCAACGGTGGTGTCGGCATGAGCGTCCACATCGAACGTCGCGGGGCCGTCACTCTCGTGGTGCTGGACCGGCCCGAGGTGCGCAACGCCGTCGACACCGAGCACGCCCGGGCGCTGTACGACGCCTTCCTGGCGTTCGACGCCGACGACTCGGCCAGCGTCGCGATCCTCACCGGGGCGAATGGCGCGTTCTGCGCGGGAGCCGACCTCAAGGCCGTCAGCGCGGGCACGATGGAGGTCGCCCCGCCGACGGGTGTGGCGCCCGAGATCGGGCCGATGGGCCCGACCCGGCTACTGCTCTCCAAGCCCGTGATCGCCGCCGTCGAGGGACATGCGGTGGCGGGCGGGCTGGAGCTCGCGGCCTGGTGTGACCTGCGCGTGGCTGACCCCGACGCGGTGTTCGGCGTCTTCTGCCGGCGCTGGGGTGTGCCGTTGATCGACGGCGGCACGGTCCGGCTGCCGCGCCTGGTCGGGCAGTCCCACGCCCTCGACCTGATCCTGACCGGCCGCCCGGTCGGCGCCGACGAGGCGCTGCGGATGGGCCTGGTCAACCGGGTCTCGGCGCCCGGCAAGGCGCTCGAGGAGGCGGTCGCGCTGGCCGAGCAGCTGGCGGCCTTCCCACAGGCGTGCCTGAGGGCCGACCGGTTGTCGGCGTACGAGCAGGAGGACCGGGCGATCCCCGACGCGATCGCCAACGAGTGGGCTCACGGGTCGCAGGTGCTCCTCGAGGCGATGAGTGGGGCCGGCGTCTTCGCAGCCGGGGCCGGTCGGCACGGCAGCTTCCGGTTCCCGTCGACGCGCTGAAGCGCCATGCTTGGGGGGCCGCACCCTGGAAGCAACTCGTTCGCGGCCGGACCGGGAGTGACCATGACTGAAGCCAAGCACCTGGAAGTCCTCATCGTGGGCGCCGGCTTGTCCGGCATCGACGCCGCGGTGCACATCAGCCGTGCCTTCCCCGCGAGGAACTATGCGGTGCTCGAGCAGCGCGGCGAGCTCGGCGGGACGTGGAGCCTGTTCAAGTACCCTGGCATCCGTTCGGACTCCGACATGTACACGCTGGGCTTCGGCTTTCGCCCGTGGGACGGCAAGAACGCGATCGCCGACGGGGCCGACATCCTGCGGTACCTGCAGGACACCGCGGTCGAGTACGGCGTCGACAAGCGGATCCGGTACCACCGCAAGGCGACCCACTTCGCGTGGTCCTCGGCGGACCAGTTCTGGACCGTCACGGTCGAGAACACCGAGTCCGGCACCACGGAGACGATGACGGCTGACTTCGTCTTCTCGACCAGCGGCTACTACAACTACGAGGCCGGCTACACCCCGGACTGGCCGGGCCTCGAAGACTACCGGGGTCAGGTGGTGCATCCGCAGCACTGGCCCGAGGACCTGGACTACACCGGCAAGCGGGTGGTGGTGATCGGCAGCGGTGCCACGGCGGTCACCCTGATCCCGTCGATGGCCCGCGACGCGGGGCACATCACCATGTTGCAGCGCACGCCGACGTACATCGTCAGCCAGCCGCGGATCGACCCGATCGCAGAGACGCTCAAGCGCACGATGCCGAAGAAGCAGGCAGCGAAGCTGATCCACGCTCGCTACGCCGCGGTCACGATCGGGTTCTACGAGTTCTGCCGGCGCAACCCGAAGGTCGCGAAGGTGCTCCTCAAGCGCTGGGCCAAGCTGCACCTGCCGGACGACTTCGACTACGACACCCATCTCACGCCGCCGTACGACCCGTGGGACCAGCGCCTGTGCGTCATTCCGGGTGCCGACCTGTTCCGGGCGATCCACAGCCACAAGGTCGATGTCGTGACCGACCACATCGAGCGCTTCACCGAGAGCGGCATCGTGGTGAAGTCCGGCAAGGAGCTCGAGGCCGACATCGTCGTCACGGCGACGGGTCTCGACGTGATCGCCATGGGTGGCGCGACGATCGAGGTCGACGGAGAGCAGATCGACCTGGGCAAGACCTTCACCTACAAGGCGATGATGCTCAGCGGCATCCCGAACTTCGCCTTCATCGTCGGCTACTCCAACGCGTCGTGGACGCTGAAGGCCGACCTCGTCTGTGAGTACGTCGTGCGGTTGCTCGAGTACATGGACCAGCACAACCTCAAGGTCGCCGTCCCTCCGCACGAGGAGGGTCTCGTGCCGGCACCGATTCTCGACCTGGATTCGGGCTACCTGAAACGGGCGGCCGGGCGGCTTCCGATTGCCGGTGACCGCGACCCCTGGCGGCTCAAGCACAACTGGTACTTCGACAAGAAGTTCCTGCGCAAGAGCAAGGTCGACGACGGCGTCATGGAGTTCACGGCCTGAAGGAGCCGGCTGACGGATCGGCGCAGCCGCCAGCCAGGCCCCTATCCTCAGCCTGCGAGCGCCGCGGTGACGGCGACCCCGAGGACCAGGACGCCGATCAGGAGCGTGATCTTGCCGACCGTCGACGGACGGCCGTTCGACAGCGCCAGGCAGGCGCCGGCGCCGGCGAAGACGACGGGCAGGCCGGTCCAGAAGACGGCCACCAGGGGCACCGACACCAGCGCGAGGACCAGGCCGCGGCGGTCGGCACGCTGCGGGGAGGCAGTACGCACGGCCAGGCCGAAGGCGATCGCGAGGCCGACGGTGATCACCCCGACGACGACCAGCCAGCTGTAGAAGTCGTTCCTGGTCCGGGTCGCCTCGTAGTTGGCGAGGGGCGACCAGAAGGTGCCGATCGCGGTGAGGACTGCGGAGATGCCGGCGCTCGCCGCGGCCCAGGCGGGCCAGGTGCGGGTGCCGGTGGTGAGAGATGCGGTGGTGGTCATGGCTGCTCCTCGGTGGAAGGTGAACGAACAGCTCCATGGCACCGGTTCGCCCGTCTTCTCGGCAGTGACCGGTGACCGTGCGGGCCCGGGACGATTTCCCGGGACAGTTGGGACAAAGCGGCACCCACAACAGCCCGTCTGACTCCACACTGGCTCCATGACCGTGCCGTCCGACGCCGCGCTCCGCCGCCTGGGGCTGGCCGTGTTCGGTGCGCAGGTGGCGCTCAACCTCGCCTACTACTTCCTGTCGCGGGGCGTCTCCGACCAGCCAGCGCTCACCTACGAGACGCAGACGGACGCGAGCAAGATCGTGCTCGGTCTCGCTCCGGGCCTGGTCGGGCTGTTCCTGGTCTGGGCGCGGCCGCGCAACCCGATCGGGTGGCTGATCGGGGTCGCCGGGCTGTCGCTGATGCTGAGCAACGCCGGCCAGATGTACGGCGCCCGCGCCTTCGCGATGCCCGAGGAAGGACTGCCGCTCGGCACCCTGGTGCTCTCCCTCTCCGCGCCCCTCTGGGTCCCGCCGGTCTACTTCCTGGTGACCCACCTCCTGGTCCGCTATCCCAGCGGGTCGGTGAGCGGGCGCTGGCCGCGCCGCTTCGACCGCGCCGTCCTTGTCGCGTACCCGTTCCTGTTCGTCGGCTATGCGACGAGCGACCCGTCGGTCACCGACGTCGTGCGCGACGAGCACCCGCCGGTCCGGCTGCCGGAGCTACTTGCGGGCGCAATGGCAGGGGCTGCTGCGGTCGTGATCCTGGTCTGCGGTGTGGCGATCATCGCCGACGCCGTACGCCGGATCTGGACGTCGACCGGCTCCGAGAGGTGGGCGCTGGTCTGGCTGATGGCAGCGACCGTGTTCGCCGTCCTGGTCATCATGGTCGGACCGGACGAAGCCCTGGGTGACCTTGCGTACGCCGGGGTGCTGGTCACGGTGGCAACCGGGGTCCTGCGGTACGGGGCGCTCGGCATCCATGTGACGGTGCTGACCGGCGACCGCAACGACCCCTTCACTGCCCTGAACCGGCTGGGCTCCTCCATCGGGCAGGACATGGACGAGCGCTCGCTCGGAGACGTGCTGGACGCGGTCCGGGAGGCGCTCGACGTCGACGGCATCGCGATCGACGGACCGGTCCAGGCACTCTCCGGCACGCTGCGCGAGTCGCCGCGAGAGTGGCCGCTCGAGTTCGCGGGCGCTGACCTCGGCGTCCTGCTGGTCGGTGGCCGGCCCGGCCGCGCGGGACTCGGCCGCGCCGGAGAACGGTTGGTGGAGGCGGTCGTTCCACTGATCGCGGCTGTCCTGCACGCCGTCCAGGTCGCCGAGGAGCTCCGGGTCCAGCAGGAGAGGGTGGTCGCTGCCACCCAGGCGGAGCGGGTGCGGCTGCGCCAGGAACTCCACGACGGCCTCGGGCCTGCGCTGACGGGGATCGGGCTCGGTCTGGAGGCCCTGACTCCCCGGGTGCCGACCATGGACGTCGAGCTCGTCACGCGACTGCGCGCCGAGGTCGCCGGGTCGCTCGAGGAGACCCGGCGGATCATCGACGACCTGCGACCGTCGGCGCTCGATGACGGCGACCTGGGGGCCGCGCTCCGGCGCCGCGCGGAGCAGCTCCGGGCAAGTGGGCTCGTGGTCGACGTCGACATCCCGGCAGAGCTCCCGGTCCTGCCCGCCGCCGTCGCAGTCGCCGTGTTCCGCATTGCCGAGGAGGCGATGACCAACGTCGTCCGGCACTCCGGTGCGGGTCGGGCCCGGCTCGCGGTGTCCTGCGAGGGCGACCAGATCGTGCTCGAGGTCGAGGACGACGGCGTGGGGCCGGGCGCCGGCCGCGCTGGCGGCGTCGGCGTCGTCTCGATGCGTGACCGGGCCGAGCGACTGGGCGGCCGGTTCGAGATCGTGGCGACGGATCCCGGTACCCGGATCCGGGTCCACCTGCCGTGGGAGGTGGCGCCATGATTCGGGTCGTGGTGGCCGACGACCACCCGATGGTGCGCTACGGGATCACCGCGGTCCTCGCCGACGTCGCCGGGATCGAGGTGGTGGGTGAGGCCGCGGACGGTCAGGAGCTCCAGGCCCTGGTCGCCACGGCCGGCCCCGACGTCGTACTCACCGACCTGGCCATGCCCGTCATGGACGGCATCACCGCGATCGGGCGGCTCCGGGTCAGCCATCCGGGTGTCGCCGTGCTCGTGCTGACCATGCACGAGGACGACGAGTCCGTGCTCGCCGCGCTACGGGCTGGTGCCCGCGGGTACCTGCTCAAGGGAGCGGAGCGGGCCGAGCTGGTCCGGGCGATCGAGTCCGTTGCTGCCGGCGATGCGGTCTACGGGCAGTCGGTGGCGAACCGGATCATCGCCCTGCTCTCCGGGGCGGCGGCCACCCACGCGCCAGCCTTCCCGGAGCTGACCCCGCGCGAGCGCGAGGTGCTGGACCTGATCGCCGCCGGTCTGCGCAACCGGGCCATCGCAGAGCGTCTCGGGATCTCCGAGAAGACGGTCCGCAACAACGTCTCCTCGGTGCTGGTGAAGCTGCAGGTCGAGGACCGGACCAGTGCGGCGATCAAGGCCCGCGAGGCAGGCCTCGGTCGCGACGACTGACCTGACAGTGTCCGAGCCCGGGGCAGGCAGGCCGTTCAAAACCTCAACCACCGCGGCCGCCGTGGGCGTGGGATGCTGGCACATGCGATGGGTGCTGGTCGCGTGGTCGGTCGTGCTGCTGCTGGTGGCGTGTGCGCCCGACGCACCGACCGCGCAGCGGCCTGCTGCCGATGGCTCGTCGACCTCCAGGGATCTGCTGCCGGTGGTGGTCGACACCGACCTCGGCGCCGACGACCTGCTGGCCCTGCTCGTGCTGCTTCGCGACCCGGCCGTCGACGTCCGTGGCATCGCGATCAGCGGCACGGGCCTGGTGCAGTGCGAGCAGGGCGAGCAGAACCTGGCGCGCCTGCTCGCCGTACTCGACCGGACCGACGTGCCGTTCGGGTGTGGCCGTGAGAAGCCCGGGCCTCACGGCCGGTCGTTCCCCGTGGAGTGGCGCAGGGCCAGCGACGCGATGAACGGCGTGGACCTGCCTGAGGTCGAGGATCCGGTCGAGGACCTGGTCGCTCGGCCGGACGCTGTCGCCGTTCTCGCCCAGGCGGTCTCCGCGGGACCGGCCACGGTCCTGGCGCTGGGCCCGTGGACCAACCTCGCCGACCTCCTGGCCGCGGACCCGGCGGCCCTCGAGCAGGTGACGGGCATCCTCTCCATGGCGGGCACGATCGAGGCGCCCGGCAACCTCGAGGTCGCGCCGACGACGTCGAGCGACCACGTCGAGTGGAATGCCGGGGCCGACTCCGACGCGTTCGCCGCGGTGCTCGGGTCCGGCGTGCCGGTGACGCTCGTACCGCTCGATGCGACCCGCCACGTCCCGGTTCCCGAGGACGTCCTCGCGCTCCTCGGTGCCGACCACGAGGCCGCGGGTGCTGACATCGCCTACGAGATGTACCTCCGAGCGCCAGCGCTCGCAGGGCCCGGCAACTACTGGTTCGACCCGGTGGCGGCGGTGGCGCTCACCGACCCGGACCTGCTGACCTGGGAGCAGTTCACGGTCTCGGTGACCCTGGACGGCCCCGCGGCGGGTCGGATCTCGCGTGACCCGTCGGGTCGGCCGGTGAGGGTGGCGACCCGGGCGGACGGTGACGGCGTGGTCGAGGCGACCCTCGCAGGGCTGCGCCGGGGTGCGCCACGGCCGGGAGGTGTGGTCGCGAACGGGTCCCTGGAAGTCTCGTTCGACGGCACGACCTGCTCGCTCGGCACGCCGCTGCCGACGACCGCCGGCATCGTCAGTCTCACCCTGCGCAACAGCTGGGAGGGACCGACCGGACTCTTCGTCGCGGGCGTGGGCGACGGCCACACCTGGGACGACGTAGTGGCCCACGTGCAGTCTGCGGACTTCACCGACCCGGGCAACGTGCCCCCTGCCTGGATCCGGCAGCCGGGCGGCGAGGCCCCCTTCGCCGACGGGCGCGGTGATGCGACCTCCCTGGCTGTGCTCCCGTCGGGGACGGTCGGCGTACTGTGCGCCGCGGGGGAGTTCCCGCAGTTGAGGTTCGTCGACGGTGGCACGTTCGTGCTCGGCGGATGAGTTCGCTCAGGTCTTGCTTCGGTGAGTTCGTTCGCGAAATGTCGATGGCCCCGGGGGAGACCCGGGGCCATCGCAGTCACGACGCCGGCGAGTGGGACATCACCCCGAAGCAACTGTCGGTGCCCATCTACGTGATCGAGGTGGAGACGGAGCCGATCGCTCCCGAGCGCATCGCGGCACTCGGCTGAACCAGTGGCATGGGCCTCGTGACCCAGCACGCGATCATGGAGAACTACCGCCTCACCCCGCGCAACACCATCGTCTTCGGTGTACGACGACTGGAGCGCGGCACCACCTACCCGCTCCCGGAGAAGACGCCCGATCCCGGCCTGGTCGAGGAGCTGGCAGGTGCCTTTGCGCGGCGGTTCCCGTCGCTCGCCGACGTCGCGGTCGAGCGCGCGTGGGCCGGGTGGATCGCGATCACCTCGCCGCCGCGGCCGGTAGCCGTCCCTCCCAGTCACGCGCAAGCGTCGCCGATGTCGGCTCGTCCTCCGCGATCGACGATGACCTCTATCGGGGACGCCAGCGTGCCGTTCGGCCGCTTGCAGGTGAGTGTCCACGCCTCCTTGACGGGGTTCTCGACGCGTGGCCTCGGGCTCTGGAACGTCACGCCGCCGTTGCCCCAGTCGTCGAACGCCTGGCCGTCGACCTGGTCAAAGTTGACGACCACGGCCGTGTACGTTCCGGGCGGAGGGTCGAACAGGACGGCGTCCTCGGTCGTGTCGCCGAACGCCGCGGACTGCGCCACGAGGTTGCCAGCCGCGTCGTAGACGTAGAGGTCCCAGTCGGTGTTCGCGTCGCCCCAGTCGATGTGCACCGCCATGCGGCCGTTGTCGTACGTCGGCAGGCCCTCGACCTCGAACTCGATCTCCTCGTGCGCTCCCGCGAGCGGGTCGCCCGTGTTCTCTCCCGGCTGGCCGGCAGGGTTGGCCAGCGCGATCGGCCCCTGCGGCGGTCCCAGCGCGTCGCGCCCGTCGCGTCCGGCGACGACCGGCCGCGTCGACGGGTTGACGTTCCACTCGAACGTCGTGCCGTCGGTGACCATGGAGTACTCGAGCGTGTCCTGGAACGTCTGGACGGCGCCGATGTCCGTCCCGTAGTCGTTGTTCCAGATGGGCGAGGTCTCGGTGAGGAACGTCTTGCTGATCGTCAGCGTCGAGCCGGCCGGTGCCGAACCCTCGATGACCGAGTGCAGGGCCTCCTCCTTCGTCGACGTGAGCATCTCGTAGTAGGCCTCGCGGTTGCCGCCCCTGCCGGCTCCCGCTGCCTGGCCGCGGCCGAGGTACTCGTCGACGACGCCGTTGTTGTACGGCGGGTGGAACTCGTCGGGTCCGATCTCGTAGGTGAATCCGAGCGAGCCAGCGGTCCAGAACGTCCAGTCCTCGGTGCTGCCCGTGGTGTCGTAGAGCCCGTAGCCCGGGATGTTGGCGTAGCCGTTGTGGCTGGTCATCCGCGCCCCGAGCGCCTTCACGAGCGATTCCTCGAGCGGGGCACCCATGTCGGCAACACCCGGCGGGCGCAGCACGAGGTTCGAGAACGTGTGGTTCGTGATCAGGTTCGTGATCGACCGGGTGCTCTGCAGTTCGCGGATGTTCTGGATCTCCGGCTCGGAGAACGGCGCATCGCCGCGGAACGTGTCGTTGGACCAGGACACGCTCGCGCCGCTGCCGCCCCACAGGCCGCCGTAGTTGCGGTTGGGGTCGGTGCCACGCAGGCGCCCGGCGGCGTTGTCACCGCAGGTGCCGCTCGCGTACTGCGCCGGCGTCGAGGACGAGATCCGGCAGTTCTTGCGCTTCATCTCGTAGTCGAACAGGCCGAAGGAGGCGCTGAAGCCGGCGTGCCGAGCCTCCCGCGAAAGGTTGAAGCCGTCCACGTTGACGATCGGTACGACGATCGTGCGCGTCGTGTTGACCAGGTCCGTGGTCCGGCTGCTCCTGCCGTAGTTCGTCAGGAGGTCGTACGCGAACTCGATCACGTGCTCGGACGACGGCCACTCACGCGCGTGGTGGACGCCCATCTGCAGGAAGATCGGCTTGCCGTCCCGCGCGTTGGGGTTCTGCGTGATCTCGATGCCGTGGATGTCGCGGCCCTCGACCGACTGGTGGTTGAGTGTCAGCTCCTTGACCAGCCCCGGGTAGCGGATGGCCAGCTGCTTGAGCTCGAGGTTGTAGTCCGCGAGGTGGCGGTAGGCGTTGCTACCGCTGGGCAGCTGCGTCTTGGGGTTCGCGGCCGCGAATTTCGAGTCGGCGGTCGCGTTCGACTTCGAGCGTGACTCGAGATCCGCGATCCGGACGCTGAAGGTGAAGCCGGCCTCGCGCAGCTTGCGCTCGTCGGCGGTGCCATGCAGGACGACCTCGACGGAGTTCGAGTCGCCGTGCTCGGTGAGATCGAGGTCGAGGCCCTGCAGCCGCTGCTTGAGCTTGCGGGTGGGGGTGTTGACATCAACGATCTTCACCTTGCCGATGGAGTGCTCTGCGATCGCGACGAAGTCGATCGACAGGTCGGCGCTCGACGCGCTGCCTCGGAAGCGGCACGCCTGGACGCGCAGCTTCTGGCCCTTCTTGACGAAGCCCTCCGCCAGCTCGTTGGACGTGAAGCCGGCCGAGCCGGCGACCGTGCGACCGGAGCTGAAGTCGAAGACGCCGAGGTCCCAGTCGCCGCCGCCCGACAGGCGCGCGCGGACGAGGCCCGTGACGGGCGCGGTCGCCGTGACCGTCTGCGTGCCGGCGGCCCCGTCGACGTACTTGGCGTGGCACGAGCGCGCGACGGCCGTCGCGGCCGTGACCTTCTGGCCGGCTGCCGCTTGAGCAGGTACCTGGGCAGGTACGGCGGCTATGGCGGCGCCGACCAAGGCGAGCGCGAACGCCGCCTTGCCCCACGCCGAGTGTCGTCGCAAGCGATGGGTGAGGCTGCCTCGTGTCATCGGGATCTCCGATCCGGCGCCGCCGCTGCAGCACCTGGGTGCTAGACATCCCAGACTAGATCGAGCCATCACCCTTGCCTAGATGTCTACGCACGCATTGCGGTGACCCCGGGAAGGCGCGATCGGAGTCCGTAACAGAAATGACGGTGGCCCCAGGAACTCCTGGGGCCACCGTTGCGAACTGTGTGCGGCTTCGAGACGGTCGCCGCGCGACCCTCCTCAACCTCCGATCGATCAGATGTCGTAGTACTGACTGACTGACCCATGCTGACCTGCGCAAACGTCGAAATCGTGTGGCCATTTGTACCAGCCTTGTAACTCTCGGCCGCGCGGGTTCCGCGTGAGCGCCTCGATGGGCTGGTTTGTCCGACCACGGTACCCCGGGTCGTAGTACGCCCGGAGTCGCGACGGGGATGGAGTTCGCCGTCGCTGGCGATGGGCGGTTGGGTTCCCACTACGCGGGCGTCGCGCCGTCGCGTGTGGTGGCGTGTCGACGCGATCCGAACCGGCGCGGGCGCGTCAGCGTGACCTGCTAGCGCGCAGGTGGATGGTCCCTACGTTTGGGTCGCCAACCGGGGCGCCCCTCATGGACTCTTCTCGGGAGTACTTGCGAGGGGCATCGTTCCGGGAGGCCAACTCTCGGGCGCCAACGCAAGCGAGGGACACAGTGCTCGCGCGGTTGCAGGACTCGACCGTTGCACGGCTGGCGATGTGCAGGCCTTCTACGACGGGACGAGGAACAGGCACGATCTTGCGTGCGAGAATTTCTTCCGGGGAGACCCAGACGACGTCGCCTTCAGAGCGCGAGGCGGCCAGGCCTGCTTCGATGTCGTTGTGGGCTCGGATAGAGAGCGCTCGGGCTGGTCCGGTGAGGCCCGGGACGTTGGCCTTCTCGGAGACGACGTAGGCGAGCTCCGAACTGGACCCGAGGGCATGGAGGGTCGCGCGAGTGCTGCGATCGAGGCCGCGCCTGGTGGCGATGACGTCGAGGCTGTCCATCGTGGTGGAGCCGTGGGTCAGCTCACGGCAGGCAGCGCGGACCTCGGCGGCCGCACGCGTGAGGTCTGGGTCCAGACGAGCATCTGGGGCGGTGAGGTCATCCCAGCGGCTGGCGAGGTTGCTCCAGGCGCGGCCAGACTCGGCGATCGCCGGAGAGAGCCGGTCGTTGGGTTCGACGCGGCCGCCGATTTGTGCGGCGTCGACGAGCACCATGGCGGCACCGGCGAAGAGTCCCTGGGTGCGGGTGATGAGGACCATGTTCGTTGGCCAGGCGTCGGAGGCGAGGGTGCGGTGGGCCTGGATGTCCCACCCGGCGAGAGCGCGGGAGATCCGGGTGTCGTCCTCGACCGGTCGGCTGGCTTCGCCCCGGAGCGCCTGGGTGAACCGTCCGTCGATGTATCTGCCCGCGGCCGCCTCGGAGACGGTCATGCGGCGGATCCACTCGGTGGTCGGCGGTACTGCGTAGGGGGAGTGACGAAGGTTGAGCTCGATGGGGCGGTTGGTACCGAGCGCGGCCTGGTACCGGCTGCGGCCGTGCTGGTGCAGCGAGACACCGACGGCGTGGGCGCTGACGTACAGGGCGTGCATGATCCGGGCGCGAGCGGCCTCGAGGTCGCGGAAGCTCTCGGTGCGCTGGACCGGGATGTCGGCGCCGTAGCGGTGCACCAGGTCGCCGGCGTGACCGAGGGTCCTGGTCATCTGTGTCAGGCGCCGATCGGGCCGGCTCGCCGGCGGCCAGCTACTGCTGCGCAAACTCCTGCCGATCGCGTCCCCGACCGAGACCAGGCGGGTGATGGGTTCATCGCGGGTGTGCGCACCTGCCCCGAATCCCTGCCCGGGCAGGCTGCTCCACAGCGACGCCGCGGCCGTGACCAGGTCAGGCCAGCCATGTAGGAGCCGGCCGGCGTCGTCGCCGGCGACGTCCATCAGCAGGTGGCGCGCCGTGTGGTCGACGTCGTGCAGCAGCTCGCCGACGGTGCGGATGTCCCGAGAGGTGAGCGGGATCTGCGTGATGTCGAAGAGCGCGTCGTCGACGTCGGCGAAGCCGCGCCGGCTGTCAGCATCCAAGGTCGCGTGCCTCCCGGATCAGGTCGCACAGGTCGACCACCAGTTGGGAGCTGTTGACCAGGTCGGGCCGGTGGGCCGGGAGTGGCCGGGTGAGCTCCTCCGCGGCCGTGAGCAGCTGCAGCGCGCTCTGCCCATCGAGGTCCTCCTGGTCGACGTCGGGCAGCTGGTAGTCCTCGGGGAGGAGTGAGCTGGCCTGCGCCTGTGCCAGGTAGACGCCGAGACCGAGGGACTGCAGCGGTGAGTCGGGCTCTGCCCCTTCCCAGACGCGGGTGGCGGCCTGGTGGAGCAGCTGGGCGATGGAGCCGAGGCGGTCCCAGGTGTCATTGGCGGTGAGGGTGTTCACGGGTGGTTCCTTTCGATCGGAGTGGTCCGGGATCGGGTCTGGTCCATGAACCCAGGTCGGGCCCGGTCCCTGCTCTGGCTGGATTGGGGCTGTGGATAACTCCGTTGGTGTCGGCGGCTGGGCACAAACTGGTCTCGTTTTCCTAAGTCGCGCGGAGGTCGTCGAACGATCACCCCGCGGCAAAGTCGAGAGATTCGCACTAGTGCTAACCGACGGAGGTGGTCGAGATGAAGGTCCCGATGACGGTGCTGAGGGTCGTGACCCTCGGGCCTGCGCTGCTGGTGAGCTTCGTCCTCGCCCGTGGTGGTGTTCGCGCTGCTCCCGCCGGCGCTGGGCCTCGCCGCACAACGTCAAGGTCTACGGGTCCGCCGCCACCCACGTCCACGACACCTGCGGCTCCGGGGACCCGGTCTTCGTGCACGGCCTCGAGCGCACCGAGAGCTGGCCGGCCAAGGAGACCGGCGAGAAGCGCACCAAGAACGTCGTGGTCGTCGACAACCGCTTCGGCGAGGTCGGCATTTCGCTTAGGTACGTCTCCGCCCGGATCGAGCGTGCCGAGCGCGCCGCGGCGCAGGCCGGCTGAGGGCGGGGACGGGCCCGATGGACCTCGTCGTACAGTCCCCGGACGAACTGCTCGCCGCAGTGCCCCACGTCCTCGGCTTCAACATGGCCCGAGGAGTCGATCATCCTGATCCCCTTCGGGCCCGGTCTCCCGATCACCCGCGTCGACCTGCCCAAGACGGCACGGGCCCGGGACGAGGTCTGGGATGCGATCGCGGACGTCTACGGACGGCATGCCCGGCCGGGCGCGCGGGTCGGCATCGTGTGCATCACCGAGGACCGCCGCAGCGCCGAGCTGGCCAGCCAGCACCTGTCCACCCGGCTGGACACCGTCGGCATCACCACGCACCTGAGGTTGTCGGCCGACGGCGAGCGCTGGCGGGAATTCAACACCGGGGCCACCGGCCTGCAGACCCAGGCGACCGCCGAGCGGATCGCCGCGAAGACCGTTTTGACCGGCGCTGTCCAACCCGCCGCCAATCGGGCCGCCTGGCAGCGTCCCTGGTCGGAGACCGTGAGCCGCTCGCCCAGGTCCTCCCTGAGGCGCGCGCCGCGGCAGTCACGCGCAGCCCCAGCGGCGAGCGCGAGTGGGCCCTGGACCGACTCGAGCAGTTCCACGCAGACGGAAACCGCGTCACCGACGTCGACGGCGCTCGGATGCTCGTGGCCCTGGAGACCATCAGCACCCGAGACGCGCTCTGGGAGGACATGAGCACCCATAACACCGCATCCCACATCTCCCTGTGGACCGACCTCACCCGGCGCGCGCGGGACGAAGTCCGCGCGGCGCCGGCCTCGATGCTCGGCTTCGCCAGCTGGCTGCGCGGCGACGGGGCACGTGCCTGGTGCGCACTCGACGAGGTGCCGGCCGACCGGCCCTACTCCATGGCCGCCATCGTCGCTTCGGCGCTGCAGAACGGCCTCCATCCCCGGGAGTGGGAGCGCCACCAGACGCAGATGCGCGAGGTCGGCGCCGAGCTCGACGAGTCGTTCGTTCCGAAGCCACCCGGCCACCACAACCAGCGGGACGCCCCACGGGCTCAACCCGCCACCGACCGACCTGCCCCCGGCCGCTGAGGAGAGATCCGTGATGGACCGCGACGACACCACCCCGCAGCAGAGCGTCACCGGGCGCCAGCTGCAGCGACTGGTCGTGCCGGCACCTGCCGCATACGACCCCAGCAAGCGCATCGACGTCATCCACGAACCCGACCTCGACCTTCTGTGGGGAGGCACCGAATAGGCGCCACAACCAGCGACGTCGACGAGGCCGACCGCCTCGCACGCGTCAAGCTCAGCTGCACCATCGAGCCCGGCGACCTCCGCGTCACCGGGCTGGTCAGCGAGCTCGGGGCAAGCAAGGTCCTCGGCTACCTCGAGGCCGCCGCCGAGGTTCAGCCTCACTGGGCCTTCTCGATCGGCCACGATCTCGCCCACGTCGACCCCAGCCGGGTCCTCGAGCAGGCAGAGAGCCGCGGCATCCGGTTTCTCACCCCGGCCGACGCCGAGTGGCCCAACCGACTCGGAGCGCTGCGCGAGGCCGGCGCGCTGCACGACCGTGGCGGCGAACCTGTCGGCCTGTGGGTCAGAGGCGAAGGCGACCTCCGCCAAGGTGGCGGCCAACGCTGTGGCGGTGGTCGGATCACGAGCTGCGACCAGCTACGGCATGGAGCAGGTGAGCGACCTGAGCCGAGAGCTGACCTCCACGGGTCAGACCATCGTCAGCGGCCTCGCGTTCGGCGTCGACCAGGCCGCCCATCGCGGAGCTCTGGCCGCCGGCGGCCCCACCATCGCCGTGATGCCCTGCGGAGTCGATCGCCCCTATCCGACCGCGCACGCTCAGCTGCTCGAGGCCATCGCGCAGCGCGGCCTGGTCGTCTCCGAGACCCCACCCAGCACGGCCCACACCCGAACTCGATTCCTGGCAAAAAACAGGATCGTGGCCGGCCTCGCCGAGGGGACCGTGGTCGTCGAGGGCGCCATCCGCAGCGGCGCGCTCAACACCGCCCACTGGACCACCAACCTCCACCGGCCCCTCACGGGCATGCCCGGCCCCGTCACCAGCGCCGCCTCCACCGGAGTCAACCAGCTGATCCGTCACGGCCAGGCATCCATGGTCACGAACGCCCAGGAGGTCCTCACCGACCTCACCACGGCCACCGCCGTGGCGAGCGCGCCACCGATCGACCAATCCTACGTCCCCGCGACGCGTCGCCAGGCGCCCGACCGCGTCCCGCCGACCGCCGCCACGATGTCGCGATCCGCGCCCGGCCGGTAAGCCCCGCCCAGCTGCACCGGATGATCCGGCCCTGTGGATAGCCTGCTTTGCGTCGGAGACCCCGCATACCGTGGCCACCAGACCGGATCTCAAGCCAGCACCGCCGGACGTTCAGGAGGCACCACCGATGATCGAAGGAGCAATGCAGCCGCCGAGCGCGAGCGCTGTACGAGTCGACTGGATGTGGAACACCCAGGTCGAGCGCGTCCTGGACGCCCCCCGACCTCCTCAGCTGGGCCAGCTGATAGCCACCCAGCAGCGCCCGACCGTACGTGCAGGTGGGCGTCGATGGGCGGCTACCTGCCAGCACAGACCTACCGCGAGGAGGCCGACACAGCTGGTCCTGGGTGACCGGACCGCGAAGGCGACCCCTGTCGGAAGGTCTGGAGGCGGCCCGTGCCTCCTGTCGCCAGCCACTGGAGGCCGCGGGTTGGGTCGTCAACGAACGCACGATCGCGAACCTCGAGCGCGTCCTGCAGAAGCTCAGCGGAGCACTGGACGCCCCAGCGCGAGTGGCTTGCCGCCGGTGGCGGCCGAGGCGGCACTCACAAAGAGGTAAGCGCCTACGAGGACAAACGCGAACACCACGAAACCGGCGGTCTTCTGTAGTCCCAGAGACCCGTTTGCGGTGGCGAGCAGAACGAGCAGCAGCGCGAGGTCCACGAGCACGAACAGCAGGGTAAAAGCCAGGGGGAGCCGGAGTGTCACAAGGGTCAGCATGACGATCATCACCAGCCAGCTGATGAGGAACAGTTCCTGGGTCCTGATTGCATCGTCGGCCGCGATACCGAACCAGTTGTGGGTGAGGCCAAGGACGAGCAGTGAGTAGCTAAGCCAGAAGCCGGCGAAGACCCCGAACACGGCACCGACAACGCTCTGGCCGATCGCGGCCGCCCAGATGGCTGCGATGGTCAGCCCAAGCCCGGTGGCAGCAACCAGGATCGCCAACGAAGCTCCGGCGGCCGCTGGGGGCACGAATCCGACCAGTACTAGCCCCAGCGCGGTGGAACCGACGATGAAGGACGGCAGTCCCAGAACCGAGGGGTCCCCGGCCCAGACTGGTGCGGGTTCGACCGCTACAGGGTGGTTGAGATCCAGGTCGGACGTAGTCATGCAGCACCTCTTCTTCGGGGCACGGCCGGGTTGGCCGTGGCGCCGGAGGTCCGACGCGCTGCGACCTTATGGGCGTCGAACTGCGTCAGGCTCCGTCCTCGGAGGACCAAAGAATCGACGGTCGTTGGGCCGCCCGGGAGCAGCGGTGGACACGCGGACGTCGACGCAAACACAGCCCGCGGGCGTCGCCAGCACTGGGTTTAGTTCCAAGACGTCCAGATCACGATGCCGGACCATCAAGTCGCCCACGCGGCACACGAGCTGGGCGACGGCGGATATGTCGACCCCGGGTGAGCCACGCACTCCATCGAGGATCGCGGAGCCACGCAAGCTTCGTAGCAGCGCGTGGGCTTCCTGCTCGGAGAACGGCGCGCCCGCGAAACGTACGTCGTCCGAGAGTTCCACCAGCACGCCACCCAGGCCAACGACCACCACCGGACCGAAGGTCGGGTCTTGCAGCCCGCCAACGACGAGCTCGACTCCGGTGGCCATTGGTTGGATCAGTACCTGCGCATCGTCGTACGATCCGAGAAGTCGCCGGGCCGCGCTCCCCACCTCGTTTGCGTCACGCAGACCGAGGACCACCCCGCCGACATCGGTTTTGTGGGTGATCGACCCATGTTGCAACTTGACCACAACGGGGTAGCCGAGATCCTTCGCGGCCTCGACCGCCGACTTCTCGTCGCGACACAGGGTGCCAGGCACAAGCGGGATCCCCTGATCGGCGGCGAACGCCAGGTCGACGGCCGGGTCGTACCCGAGTCCCATGGGAAGCGTGTCCGCGCCGCGCTCGTCGCAGGTCGATCGCAGCACAGCGGGCGCGGACCGGAGTTGACCAAAGCGGACCGCATGTCCGATAGCTCGGGCGGTTCGCTCCGGCCATTCGAGAACTGGCACGCCCGAGCGCCGGAGCATGGCCGCGACGGGCCGCTGCGACTGCCTGGCGACCCAGCACACACAAACGGTGACTGGAACACCGTCACGGCGCAGAGTTTGAACGGCATCGACGAGCCGCTCTGCCACCTCATGATCAGCCGCGCGCTGCAGCAACACGGCCACCACGACGTCGACCTCGCCGGACCGGGCTAGGTCCTCGACCAGTGAGGGGTAGAGATCGGCGAAGCGCGACCAGACCGGTGTGATGTCTACGGGGTTGCGAGGACTGGCATATGAGGGGAGGTCGCGGGCCAATCGCTGCTGGAGCGTGTCCGAGAGTTCGGGTACCTCCAGCCCTTCCGCCTGGAGCAAGTCCGTCAGTTCCGTGCCGATGCCACCAGAGTTGGTCACGACGGCCACGCGGGGCCCACCTGGAATGGGTTCTGCATCAAGCAGCGCCGCGACGTCGAGCATCTCAAGCCCGGTTCGGGTCACGATGGCCCCTGCCGAGACCAACACGTCCTCCCAGACCCGCCTGCTGGTTGCGAGCGCCGCGGAGTGCGAGGCCGCTGCCCGCGCTCCGGAGGGAGATTGGCCGAGAAGCGTCACAACGACAGGCTTGTCCGGCACGAGCGCTCGAACCTGCTTCAGAAGCTCCTGCCCGGCGCCCACTGACTCCAGCAGAAGGCACGCCACCCGTGTCTGAGGGTGTGCTGCCAAGTGACCTAGAACCTCAGCTTCGTCGACATCGGACCTGTTGCCGGTCGAACAGCCGACGGCGAATCCGTATCCGTCGTCCGCGGACAGCACGGGCAGCGCCATCGCATATGAGCCTGACTGAGTTACCAGGCTGACGCCCCCTGAAACGGCGATCGATTCGCGGGTCAATGACGCATTGAGGGAAGTACCAACAACTTGCACTCCCAGACAGTTCGGTCCGAGCAGCAGCATTCCGGCCCCGCGGGCGATGGCTACCAACTCGTCCTGCAGGATTCGTCCACGCTCGCCTGATTCGGCGAAGCCGCCACTGAGCACGATGCAGGCACCAATTCCGGCTGCCGCGGCGTCGGCCACGACACGTGGAGTGGCTTCGGCGGGCACGGTCACCACCGCCAGGTCGACCGGCCCTGCCACCTCACGCAGCGAACGGTGAACGTGGTGCCCCTCGAGCTCACCACCGTGGACGTTGACCGGCACAACCTCGCCCCCGAATGACGAGAGGTTCGTCCAGACCAAGTTGCCGACGCTCCCCTCCCGTGCGGAAGCGCCGACCACGGCGACGCGCCTGGGCTCGAACAGCGCCCGCAGGGATCTTGGCCCGAACGGCTGCTGGTCACTATCCGTCATCCCATACTCAGGCGATCGCAGGCTCGGACGTGAAGGTGCGGTCGAGTTCGGCAGAGTCGAACTCACTTGCATGTACAGCAAGCGGGTCAACGGCGCGCACCATTTCAAGCTCCTCCGGCGTCGGTACGGGCACCGTGCCCAGATCCGAGGAGATTTGCAGCTCGAAGCCGGTCGAGCGCTCCACCTCTTCGAGTGTCACGTCGGGGAACAGCTGAACCAGGCGGGAGCGTCCAGCGTCGTCGTAGTGGAACACCCCGAGTTCGGTGACGAGGTGCTGTGGCCCCCCACCTGTGTAGCCGAGCTCGACCCTGCTGCCACCCGGGGAGCGATGGCCGAAGTCGGTGATGAAGTCGCACTCGCGTACGAGCGTCCGGCCGGAGCGGTGCCGGGTCGTCCAGAGCGTCAGGTTCTGGATGGTCGCCGAGATGTTGCAACCGCCGCCACCACCACCCAACTTCACCTTCAGTCGATCCAGCGGCCCGACGGCGGTGACATTGGTGTTGCCGTAGGGGTCGATCTGGCCACCGGAGAGAAACATCCGGTCGACTTCGCCTCGGCAGGCGGCGTCGAAGAATTCTTCGAAGCGCATGCTGTAGGCCGCCCCGTATTTCAGGGCATGGTCGTTGCTGGTCGGCGGCACAAAGGGCGGGTCCGGGTTGACGGCGTACATCGCCCCCTCGATCAGGAGCATGTTCGGCGCGTGCGTACGGCGGGCAACGTGCATAGCCACTTGCGCGCAAGGACTCCCGAACCCGTGGAAGACGACCTCACGGTCAGAGATCGTCCGGGCCAGCGTGACCACGAACCACTCAGGCAGTGTCCAGTTCATGCGAACAGTTCCTTCCACTCCTCGATCGAGTGCGACCATGACATCAGTCGGTCCAGCCGGTCCTGGCCCAGCGCCGCACGGTAGGCATCTTCGCCGCCGAGTCGCGTTACCCAGTTCGTTAGGTATTCCTGAGCCGTTTGGGTCTGTCCGGCCGCCGCTACGTACGTCGCCAGGTGTTGCCGGTCGTAGGCGTACCCGGGGTAGCAGGAGGTCGGGTGTGCCCCGAACGGAACCTCGACCACGACCGATACGCGGTGTCCTGGAATGGTGACACCGGTCGCCACGACCTCCTCGGTCGTGACCAACCGGTCGACCGTCGCCACGACCTGTCGAGCAGCACGGGCGAAGTGTTCGTCGAGCACGTAAGGCTGCTCCAGGTGCAGATTTCCAGCCCGATCGCCAATCGGGGCGTGGATCAGGGCAACGTCTGGCTCAAGCGGCGGTACGGCGACGAGTGTCTCCCCGGTAAACGGGCACACTGTCTCGGCGTACTCAGGGTGCATTCGACGGATGTCGGTCCCCTTCACTCCGCGAACGGGGAGGAAGGGGAGGCCCATCTGTGCCGCGCGCAGTTGGGTCAGCATCGTTACACAGCAGGTCTCGCGAATCTCCAGCTCGCCTGCCTCCGCCGCGCGCCGGTAGGAAGGGGCGAGCCCAAGGTCCTGTTCGAAGCCCACATAACTCTCTTCGCAAACCGAGACTGCGCCCGCGGCGACGAGAAGGTCGACGTCCATGCCGTGGGCAGAGCCCACGACGTGCAGGTTCCGCCGGCCGAGCCTTACCAACTCTCGGACGAGGGCCATCGGAAGCCGGGAGGACAGGCCGCCGCCCAGCGCCACCATGTCCCCGTCGCGCACTCGGGCAGCGGCCGACGGCAGATCGCCTACTTTGTCCTGATCGACGAACATCGCGCTCCTTCTTCCTTCATTGGCTGGTCATTCCGCCGTCGACCGTCAGCACTGAGCCGGTGACGAAGGCCGACTCGCTCCCGGCGAGGTACAAGGCGGCGGCTGCGATGTCCTCAGGCTGGGCAAGCCTGCCGATGGGGTACTTCACGAGCGTCATCGCAAGTCCGCGTTCCAGGTCTCCGTCGCCGCGCGCCCTTAGGAGCGGTTCCATCAGCGGGGTGTAGACCGTGCCCGGCGCGATGACGTTGACGCGGACGCCTCGTGGTGCCAGGTCCACCGACATGGACCTGGTTAGCGCCAGCACCGCACCCTTGGCGGCGCAGTACGCCGCGAAGTTCGCCACACCCACGATTGCGGCGACCGAGGCCTGGTTGATGATCGAGCCCCCTCCAGCCGCCAGCATGCTCGGCAACACGGCCCGAGAAGCAAGGAAGGTTCCTTTGGCGTTGATCGCCATACAGCGGTCCCAGTCGTCCTCGTCGGCGACATCCACGGCACCGGTACTGGCGACGCCGGCGTTGTTGTAGAGCACGTTCACCGGACCGAGCGACTCCACCAGTGTCCGAACAGCTGCGCAGACCTCAACATCGACCGAGACATTCGCCGCAACGGCGATGGCCCGTGCGCCCTTTGCCGTCAACTCGTCAGCGACCCGGGTCGCGGCAACTCGGTCGACGTCGAGAACGCCAACCGCCGCTCCTTCGGCCGCAAAGAGGTGGGCTGCGGCACGGCCGATCCCAGCCCCACCACCAGTGATGAGGGCGACCTTGCCGCTGAGCCTGCCGGTCAACATGCGATGGACCTGTACTCCAAGCCGAGTGCCCTTACCAGAAGGCTCTCCATCTTCAGCGTCTCGAGCGTCGGGCTCCCGATGCCATGAGCGACGACCACACGGTTCATAGTCCGCGGCTCCCGGCGACGGCTGACGGACGGTTCGCCTCACGCTGGGCGGCCTGGGCCACCTGCGTGATCGGGTCGTAGACAGGGGAGAAGGGAGGCGCATAGGCGAGATCGAAGCCGGCCAGGTCATCGACGGTCGAGCCGGAGTGCAACGCCGCTGCGACCACATCGATCCGCTTGGCCGCGCCGTCGGCTCCGACGATCTGGGCTCCGAGGATACGTCCACCGCGTTCGTGGACCAGCCGAACATGCATGGCTGCCGAGCTCGGGTAGTACTTTGCGCGCGTCTTCGCGGACACATCAGCAGCGACAGCATCTAGGCCTGCGGCCCTGGCCTGCTCGAGCGAAAGCCCTGTGTGTGCGACCTCGAGGTCGAAGACCTTGACGACGGCTGTCCCCACGACACCAGCGAAGGCTGCGTCCCCACCGGCTGCGACGATGCCCGCGACACGGCCGGTCTTGTTCGCGGCGGGCCCGAGCGGCACGTACGACGGTGCGGCCAGGACTCGGTGGTGGTGCGCGACGCTGTCGCCCGCGGCGAAGACACCGGCGTGCGACGTCTGCATTCGTTCGTTGACCAGCAGTGCACCTGCCTGCGATGTTGCGAGGCTGGCAGCAGCGAGTAGGCCGGTGCGGGGACGTACGCCGAGCGCGAGTACGACAAGGTCTGCAGTCAACTCGTGGTCGTCTAGCTCGACGACCACTGCGTCGGTGCGCAGTTGGAGCCCTCGGAGGCTTGAACCGAGGTCCAGTTGGACGTGCTTTCGCACCTCGACCTCGACGCGCTCCGCGATGACCTCGTCGAGCGTTGACATCACGCGCGGTAACCGGTCCACGACAGTCGTTTTCACACCCCGGTGGGCCAAGCAGTCCGCGACCTCAAGACCCACGTAACCCGCGCCGACGACGACGGCTCGGGCCACCTCGGGGAGCCGGGCACGCAGAGCCATCGCGTCATCGAGGCTGCGGACCGTTACGACTCTCGGGTCTTCGGTCCGGAGCGTCGGTGGGACGATCGGTTCAGCGCCTGCTGCGTAAACCAGCGTCGAGAATTCCAGGGTCTCGCTGTCTGATGTTTGTGCCGTGCGTTCATTGAGGTCGAGTGCCACGACCTCGACGGAATGGCGCAGGTCGATGCGGCGATGTTCGATGAACTCGGTCGGCGGATGCGCGATCAAGGAGGCGGCGTCCGCGACCAGGCCGGCCAGATAGTAGGGAATGCCACAGACACCGTAGGCGGAGTAGCGACCTGACTCGAGGACGGTTATCTGAAGGTCCGGGTCTGTCCGGCGTGCCGCGGAGGCGGCCGACATCCCGGCCGCACCTCCGCCGATCACGAGGAGGCGCTCCGCTGGGTTGCGCCGAAGATGGTTGGACACCCGGCCAACCTAGGGAGGGTGATGCCGATCGACCCATAGCCTAAAAGGGCGAACAACCGCTGGTTCTTTGCCCTCTTGGGCCGGGGTGGACCCCGGCGATCAGGCCTAGCGTCCCGTTGAGTCAGCGTCAATCACGACGTGACGAGCGCGACGCAGGAGGAGACGATCGGATGTACCCACCCTCATTCCTGGCAGTTCCTGGACGTTCAGGGAAACCGCGCGTTGCGGGCCTAACGCATATGCTCGACAAGGGACTGGGCGTCATCGCGACTCGCGAACTGCTTGAAAGTCACGTGGACCTGGTCGACATCGTGAAGATCGGCTGGGGTATCGCCTACGTCGACTCCTCGGCACAGCGTCGCATCCAAACGTACGCTCGTGCAGGGGTCCCAGTCTGTTTGGGCGGCACGCTTTTGGAGATCGCCGCGGCCCAGAACCGGGTCGATGAGTTGCGCGTCTGGGCCCTCGAAATCGGCGTCTCCATGATTGAGGTTTCCAACGGTCTCGGTGTGCTCGATGCGGACCGAAAGAGTCAGCTGATCCGCACTCTTAGTGCCGACTTCACGGTTCTCGCAGAGGTCGGAAGCAAGGACGACCGCCCACCGGTTCTCGCCGCTTCTTGGGCGGCAGAGATGGAGCGTGACCTGGAGTCGGGCGCTGCCTGGGTGATCGCGGAGGGACGTGAAAGCGGAACGGTTGGGCTCTACGGTGCTGACGGCCACGTGCGCGAAGACCTCATCGCGAAGCTGACTTCGCGAGTACCCGTTGATCGTATGATCTTCGAGGCGCCCCAGAAGGCGCAGCAGACCTGGTTCATCCGGTCGCTGGGACCTTCGGTCAATCTCGGCAACATCGGCCCCGACGACCTCGTAGCCCTAGAGACGCTCCGGCTCGGCCTGCGCGCCGACACCGCACTCGTCGGGTCGTTGATGCTTGGAAGCTCGTCACGCCGGTGATACCGCTGCCCATCCCGAATACGATCTCGCGTCCTTACCGGGGGCTGTCGCTGCAAGACGTCGAAGTAGACCTAGACGACACCGACGCGGTGACTGCCTTTCTGATGGGCCGCGAGGTCTATCGACGCACCCGGTGGCTGCTGTTGCGCAACGACGCACGGCTGGCTCTGGTCGAGGTGCGTACCGCAAACGAAGCGCCGTTGCTCGCTCCGGTGGTGCAATTGCGGGTCCTATCCGGCCCTGCCCGTACCACCTGGCTTGAAGACGCGACGGTCGACGTCGGCAGTGCGACGGCCCTGGCCAAGGCGGTGGAGCTCGCGCTGAGCCCGGATGTGGACGCTTATGCCGTGCAGGGTCGCTATGAGCATGTCAACGTCATCTGGCGGCCCGAGCCGGTACGGGTGACTGTCACCGAGGTCATCCCGCCCGAGCCGGCGAAGTTGTACGAGATGGCCCGCGCAGCCGTCGCCTTCGACGAAGATCTCCCTCCCATCGATCTGGTGCTCGACGCCGTCGACATCCGCGAGCTTGCTCGTGAGCACCGCGCTCCGGTCTACCTGCTCCCGTGTCGGGGCTCTGGCGTCGACTTGCCCGGTGACGTCGCCTTTCTCGACACGCATCCGCCCGCACGGGAGGGCTGGCTGTTGGTGGGCTGTGGACGCTCGCAACAGTTCCACCGACACTTCTACGGTACGGACGCACGGCAGGTGGATTTCTGCCCGAGCATCCGCGCCGCTGATCACCTCACCGGTCGAGTTCTCACTAAGTGCTGCATGCTGGAGCGTGGCGTCGAGCGTCATGGGGATCGGGTGGTCGTACCTTGGGGCTCGACGCTCGATGAGGTGCGCCTCGCCCTGCGTCTGCTCAATGGCCTAGGCCCGGTCGCCGAAACCGGCCCCCTCGGCTCGGCCCGCACCGTGCCAGTCGCGGGAATCGAGGGCCTGTGAGTGCGCACCTGACTGACTCCGAGGTCTATGGCCACTTGTGGGCCTCGCCCGAGGTGCGCGCGCTGTTCACCGACGAGGGCCGGACATCCGCGTGGCTGGACATCCTGGCAACACTCGCCGAGGCGCAGGCGGATACCGGCCTGGTTCCGCAGGCCGCAGCGGAGGCGATCCGTCGCACCGTGACCACATGGCGCCCCGACATGGCCGAGCTCGGCGTCCGAACGCGGGAGACCGGCCACTCCACCATGGGACTCATCCAGATGCTCCAGGAGGTGCTCCCCAAGGAGGCCGGCGAGTGGGTCTACTACGGTGCAACGGTTCAGGACCTGACCGACACGTGGTTCGCCCTGGTGATGCGGACCATGACGACGCTGCTTCAGCGCGATCTCGATCGCGCCCGAGGAGCCGCTGCTGCGTTGGCCAACCGCCATCGCAACACCGTCATGTGCGGCCGCACCCACGGTCAGCCAGGGCTTCCCATCACCTTCGGTTTCAAGGCGGCGGTGTGGGCGGCAGAGCTCGACCGACACCTCGACCGGCTCGAGGAAGGCAGGTCCCGGCGCGAGCTGGTGCAGATCGGCGGCGGTCTGGGCACGATGGAGTTTTGGGGTGGGGAAGCCGAGTCGATGTCCGTCGCCTTTGCCAACCGGCTGGGGCTCGCCATACCGACTGTTCCGTGGTTGACCGCCCGCGATGGCGTAGCCGAGTTCCTGTCCTTGCTTGCGCTGGTAACCGGGACGATCGCGAAGATCGGCGACGAGGTGTACGAACTCCAGCGCGACGAGATCGGTGAACTGCGTGAGCCACTCACGGACGGCACGGTGGGCAGCATCACGATGCCGCACAAGCGCAACCCCGAGCTTTCCGAGCTGGTCAACACGCTGGCACGGCTCGTGCGTGCTGCTGCGTCATTGGCTCTGGAGGGAATGGTCCACGGGCACGAACGGGACGGCCGGGCGTGGAAGACCGAGTGGCTGATCATTCCCGAGGCCTGTATGTACGCAGGTGCGAGCGTCGCTGCTGCCATCCGGCTGCTGGAAGGGCTTGAGGTGGACGCCGACAGGATGCGCGCGAACCTCGACCGGCTGGGCGGCTACCCGATGTCCGGGCCGGTCATGCGGGCTCTGTCGGACAACATCGGCAAGCACACGGCCCAGCGGCTCGTGCAACAGGCGGCGCGTGAGGGTCGCGAGCGCGGCGTTGACCTCCGGACGGCTTTGGAATCCGCGTTGGCCTCCGCTCCGGGGCTGGCGCTGGACTCGGCCGAGCTAGATCGGCTGCTGGATCCGGACCAGGCCTTGGGCTCAATTCCTCGGTTCGTTGACGCCGTGGTGGGTCAGACGGACATGTTCACCGTCGGTGACCCAAGCGGAGGAGGGGTCGATGAGTGCGACGGCCTTTGAAAGGATAGTGCAGCGGCTAGCGCGGGTGCGGCTCGCGTGCCTGCCAACTCCCCTGCACGCGGCCCCCCGACTGTCGGAGGAGTTGGGTGTCCCGATCTGGTTCAAGCGCGACGATCTCACCGGGATCGGTCTGGGCGGCGCAAAGGTGCGCGCGCTCGAGTTGATCCTGGGCGACGGCCTGGCTCGTGGGTGTGACGTCCTCGTGACAGGGTCCGGGCCGCATTCCAACTGGTCGATGCTGGCGGCGCTCAGCGCCCAGCGCTGCGAGATGGCGTCGGTTCTGTGCTTCTACGGCGATCCTCCGCCGGACGCGACGGGGAACCTGCGCCTGGCTCAAGAGTTCACCGGAGCGACGGTGATGTTTTCTGGCGACTCCGCGCGGTCGTCGGTCGATGCGCTCATCGAAGAGGTCGCCGCCGACCTTGAGAGACGTTCACGCCGACCGCTTGTCCTTCCCCGCGGCGGTGCCGTGGCGCTCGGTAGCGTGGGTTTCTACCTCGGTGCCCGCGAGATCCGCGAGCAAGCGGATCGCATCGGGTTGCAGACTCCGGTCGTCTGGCTGGCGACCGGTTCGTGCGGCACTCAGGCCGGGACTGTCCTGGCAATCGCGACCGGTGAGCTGGACCGGGTGGTAGGCGTAAGTGTCAGTCGGCCAGTGGCCGAGTGCGTCAGGAGGGTGCAGGACCTCGCCATCGGTGCCGCGGGCCTGCTCCAACTACCCGCTCCTGACTCTGCTTCGGTCGATGTGCGCGACGCGTGGATCGGTCCCGGATACGGAGTCCCCTCCGAGGAGGGGAAGGCCGCAGCGGCACTCGTGGCCAGGACCGAAGGGGTCCTCCTCGATCCGTGTTTCGGGGCCAAGGCCATGGCCGCGCTCATTGGGAGTGCAAGGGCGGGCGAGGAGAAAGGACCTGTGGTGTTCCTGGTCTCCGGAGGCGCGCCGACTCTGTTCGCAAAAGAGATGGCACTGTGACCGCAGCGATCCCCGAGGGATACCTCGGAACCTCAGGACGTATATCCGAAGGACCTGCACCCGAACTGATCGAAGCTGGATATCGGCTTGAGCTGGGCGATGCCGAAATGCTGCACCATGGCCTTCACCTCGCCGACCTGGCACACGTGATCTCGCTGGACCGGCAGCGGCTGATGCCCGAGGCAGCGGCGCCTGCCTTGCTCACCCAGCTGCTTGAACTCGGCGAAGTGACCTTCGCTGATTTCCAGTTCGATGTCCGACTCGGCGACGCGTACAACAGTCGCGAGCAAGAACTAGTCAGGCGTGCGGGCGATCTCGCAGGTTGGGTCCATCTTGGCCGCACCCGCCGAGAGGCTGGTCGGATCGCGTTCCGGCTGTCCCTGCGCGACCAACTTCTCGACCTTGGCGATGCAGTGGCGGCGTTCACTGACGTTGTGGCGGATAGGGCAGTGTCAGCCGCCGAAGTCGTTTGGTCCGACCTCACCTACCTGCAGCCGGCGCAGCCTTCGACCTTTGGTCACTACCTGGCGAGCTTCGCTGAGGAGGCAGCGCGACACCTGCCACGTCTGAAGGCTGCGTACGTATGGGCTGATATCTCGCCGGCAGGCTCGGGTGGGGTAGGCGGGACCCGCATGAGCCTTGATCGAACAGGCCTTGCAGATCTCCTCGGGTTCTCAGCTGTCGGGCGCAACACCAGGGACACGATGTGGAATCTCGACGGGCTCGTGGATGCGGTGACAGTGGCCGTCCAGGCCACGCTGACCGCATCGCGTTTGGCCGAGGATCTGCAAATCTTCGCGAGCCCAGGGTTCGGATTGGTGCAGCTCCACGCCTCACACTGTCGGGCCTCAGTCCTGATGCCGCAGAAGCGCAACCCCTACGCCCTCGCCGTGATCAGGGCTGGGGCGGGCACATTGGTCGGTCGGCTGACCGGCTTGCTGACAACGTGCCGTACGCCGTCTGGCCAGACTGACAACTGGCTTCACACCTACGGCGAGGTGACCTCCTCGCTGGCACTGGCCACCCGGCTGTTGGCGCTGGCCCGAGCGGTGGTGGAGCGACTGGAGTTGGACGATGAGGCGCTCGCGCAGAGTGCTCATGACGAGCAGACTGCCGCTACCGACCTGGCTGACGCGATTACTCGCTGCACCGGGGTGGATTACCGGACGAGCTACCGGATCGTCGGCCGAGCTGTGGCAGTTAGCCTCGCGACGGGACACGGGCTGTCAACTGAGTCGGTCAACGAGGCGGCCGCGGCTGTCACTGGCAGTGACAACTTGTTGCGTGATGGGGCTGTCGATGTCGCGGCGATCCTCGATCCGGTCCAGGCGGTCTGTACCCGCCAGGAGTTGGGCGGCTGTGGTCCTGCTCAGGTCCGACAGGAGATGAGGGCGCTGCGCCCGGAGGTGAAGCTGCACCGAGATTGGCTAAACGCACGCCGGACCGCCCATCGAGAAGCCGAGACCGCCCTGGTGTCGGCGGCCCGGGCGGTTGTTCGCGCCGGTACCGAAAGCTAGGTGGCCATCTTGGTGCGAGCATGCTGCGGACGTGTCCTCGGAGGTCCGCGAATCGAGGGGCTTTCGTCCCGTCGGGCCGGTTCGTTGTCCGGCTCGGAAAGTGCACGATGCAGTCATGACCACCACTCTCGCCACTAAGCCAACCGCACAGGACGACGCGGACGAGGTCGCCCGTGTTGTAGCCGCCGCTCGTGCAGCCTCCGAGAGGATCGCGGACTGGGACCAGGATCGGGTCGACGGCCTCGTGACAGCGCTTGCGTGGGCCGTTGTCCGCCCCGATCACGCGCAGGCGCTGGCCCGCCTGGCCGTGGACGAGGGTGGCTTCGGAACCTATGAGGACAAACTGATGAAGATTCAGCGGCGGGTGGTCGGCCTGCTAGCCGACATGCGCGACGTACGAACCGTCGGCGTGGTCGAGGAACTCCCGGAACGGGGCTTGGTCAAGATCGCGAAACCTGTGGGTGTGGTGGCGGCTCTGATTCCCACCACAGGTCCGGATGCGACCCCCCCGATGAAAGCGATGATGGCTTTGAAGGGCCGCAACGCGATCATTGTTGCTCCACATCCGCGGACCCGGAAGACCAGCGAACTTGCAGTCGAGTTGATGCGTGCCGCTTGTGCCCAGGTAGGTGCGCCAGAGGATTTGGTGCAGAGCCTTCCTTCTCCTTCGATGGGAAAGACCACTGCTCTCATGCAGCAGGCCGACCTGATCGTCGCCACTGGGGGTGCAGGCATGGTCAAGGCTGCTTATAGCTCCGGCACCCCGGCATACGGTGTCGGCGTGGGCAACTCGGTGCACGTCATCGACCAGACCGCGGATCTCGACGACGCCGCCGAGATGATCGTGACTGCGAAGACCTTCGACCTGGCGACAAGCTGCCTGGCCGACAACTCGCTCGTGATCGAGAGCACGGTGTACGACGCACTCATCGGCCGCCTCCGGGCTCGGCACGGCCACGTGTGTAGCCCTGACGAGAAAGCTGCTCTGCAGCACGTGATGTGGCCTGATGGAGGAGAGATCCCGGCAATCGAGGTGATCGCCAAGCCGGCCGCGACGATCGCTGAGCTCGCCGGCTTCGTGGTGCCTCCGGAGACCGCGTTTCTCGTGGTCGAAGAAGACGGCACCGGCCCGGCGCACCCGTTCTCCGGGGAGAAGCTCTCCGTCGTCCTGGCGGCCTACAGCTACACGGGCGGCATCGATCAGGCGGTCGCCTTGGTCAACGCGATCACGACCTACCAGGGCCTGGGACACACCTGCGGCATCCACACGTCCCGCGACGCGCACGTCGAGGCGCTCGCAGCTGGTACCCGCACGGCACGCGTGATGGTGAATCAGAGCCTCAACGAAGGCGCCGGCAGCCCGCGCAACGGACTGCCGTTCACGCTGAGCCTGAGCTGCGGAACCTGGGGCGGGAACGTCACCACGGAGAACGTGAATGCGCGTCACTTCGTGAACCTGACCTGGGTCTCCCGGCCAATCCCGCCCCGCGTGATCGACGAGCAGGACCTGTTTGAAGCTCACTGGGAACGCAACGGACAGTAGGCTCCTCGTCCCAGCGGGACACAGAATGGCTGCTTTCTAGTCCAGATAGGACGGGTCACGCGCGTCGTGGCGGAGGTAGCCTGACCCTGAGATGGACCCGACACAGGCGATCCCAGAGCGGGGTCATGCAGCCGACAGCGGCGGAGGCGTATTTGACTTGTCTCCGGTCGCTTTGCGAGAACAACTCACCAACATGCGAGGGCTGTTGGTGTTGTCGATCTTGATGACCGAAAGCCCCGACGAGGACCAGATCCTCAATCTGGCGACGTCGTCTGCATCCTCGTTTGGATCATGGCGGGTCCATGCGTTCGCCTTTGTCGATGAGGATGTGCTCTGGACTGCCCGAGGCACTGCGCATCATCGGCAGCGGATCCCTGAGGACCTCGCGGTCGCACTCACGCGATTAGAAGAAATGGGGGGCCGGTTGTCGTGGCCTGTCGCGCCCTGGACCTATGCCACTCCAATGCGAACTCCAGGCGGGATGCTTGGGCACCTCATCGCATCCGCCGACCAACCGCCGAGTCAGGAGGAGGGGTTCCTGATCAAGGTGCTCGCCCAACAGACCGCCGTGGCTGCGTCGAACGCCCGACTTCGGGCCATCGAACGTCAGCAGACCGTCGAACTCGAGTCCGCCAACGCAGCGTTGGAACAGACCGTGGCGGACTTGCGGCGCGGCACTGAGATTCACGCCCGACTGACGGCAGCTGTCGCGTCGGGCGAGGGGTCGAACGGCATCGCCCAGATTCTGCACGAATTGTCGGGACGTCCTGTCGCGATCGAGGACCGCCATGGAAACCTGCGCGCGTGGGCTGGGCCGGGCGAGCCAACGCCGTACTCGAAGTTGTCAGCGCAAGAGCACGAGGTCTTGGTGCGCAAGTTGGGGTCCCAGCCCGGATCCCTCCGTCACGGTGGACGAATCGTTGCTATGGCCTCGCCTCGACCAGGGGTCGCGGGGCTCATTGCACTCGTCGACCCAGAGGACTCGTGCGACGCGGCAGACATCATGGCGCTCGAGCACAGCGCCACTGCGCTCGCCGTTGAACTCGCGCGGGTTCGGGGTCTTGCGGACGCAGAGATCCGGCTGCGCCGCGATCTGCTGCACGATCTGCTTGCAGGCATCGACGACGAGAGCGCCTATGCCCGTGCGGATGCGCTCGGCTACGACCTCGGGTCCGAGCACAGGGTGCTGCTGGTTGACTCGCCCAGCTCGGCAGGAAGCGAGGACGACATGCTACACGCCGTGCGTCGGGCGATGCGCGAGGTCGGGATCATTGGCTTGCTCGGCACTCTCACCGGCTCGGTCGTCATCGTCACCAGCGGTTCGGGGGACTGGGAGCCTTTGCGTGAGGTCATTGTCCGAGAGCGAGGGGGTCGCCAATGCAACCTGAGCGCAGGTAGTGCCCGCCAGCGCCCCTCAGAGGTACCAGAGTCTCTGCGTGAGGCGCAACTGGCCTTGCGCCTCCTTCAGGTCTTGGGAGGAGCGCCACGCTCAACCGAGTATGACGACCTGGGGGTGTTCCGTATGTTCGCCGCAATTCCCGAACTAGGACACGTGGACGCCTTCGTCCGCACCTGGCTCGGGGCGCTCATTGACTATGACGCGGGCAAAGGCGCCGAACTCCTGCACACGCTTACCGTCTATCTGGCCGAAGGCGGTCACTACACCGAGACGGCGAAGGCGTTGATGGTGCATCGCAGCACCCTCAAATACAGGTTGCAGCGGATTCGGGAACTGACCGGGTTCGACCTCAACGACCCCGAGACCAACTTCAACCTGCAACTCGCAACGCGCGCCTCGCTGGTGCTGCAGGCCGTTCACCACTGAGTGAGCACTGCCCCCAGTGGGGCGGACGTCCCGCTGACTTTCGCCCCTGCAGGACGGTGCGACACGGCTCCACGCGTGACTACGGTCACACAAGTGGAACCAACAGTCGACACTAGGACGGGCCGAGTGACTCAGGAAACCGTGGCAACGAGAACACTCGAGGACGGGGAGGTCCCCAACGTCGAACTCTTCCAGAAGGTCGTAAACATCCGCCGATTCCTGGAGAAGGTCGATGCCCTGTACCGCCAGGGACGGGTGCATGGCCCGGCACACCTTGGCCTGGGCCAGGAGGCGATCGCAGTCGGCGTTGGTTCACTTCTGCGCTCCGGGGACCGTTCGATCGGGACCTATCGGGGTCACGCCCACGCCCTCGCCCGCGGTGCCTCGCCAGAGTCAATCCTGCGCGAACTACTCGGCCGTGAGGGCGGGATCTGCGCCGGCAAGGGCGGCTCGATGCACATCACTAGCGTCGAGCATGGCTACTACGGCTCCTACGCCATCGTCGGTGCTCACCTGACTATCGCCAACGGGTTGGCCTGGGCGGACCAGATCCAGGGGAACGATGCGGTTACCGTCTGCTTCTTCGGCGACGGGACGGTCAACATCGGGGCCTTCCACGAGGCGCTGAACTTGGCAGCGGTATGGAAGCTCCCGATCGTATTCGTCTGCGAGAACAATCAGTACATGGAGTACACCCCGATCTCGGCGATGATCCCAACCGCGCGTCCCGCTGCGGACAAGGCAGCCGCCTACGGAATGACCCCGATCGTGGTGGACGGGAACGACCTCACCGAGGTGCGTCGCGTCATCGGGGCCGCGATCGAGGACGCGCGTTGTGGCCGGGGGCCTGCCCTCGTGGAGGCCGACACCTACCGCCTGAAGGGACACTCGGCGGCCGACGCCGGGAAGTACCGTCCCGCCGAGGAGGTCGAACGGTGGCGCTCCCGTGACCCGCTCCTGGTCTACCGGGAGCAGCTGATCGCTGCGGGACTCCTCGATGAGTCGGCGGCGGAACAGATCTGGACCGACGCGCGAGACGAGTTGAACGCGCTGACCGAGGCGGTCCTAGAGGCGCCTCCACCGGACGCGTCGGGAGTCTGGACCGACCTATGGAGCGACGGGAGTTCGTCGTGGCGCAACTGAGTTTCCGCAACGCGGTGCGCGACGCACTGGCGCAGGAGATGCGCAGAGATGAGCGTGTCATCGTGCTGGGCGAGGACGTTGCCATCGGCGGTGTCTTCAAGACAACTGCCGGTTTGCTTGATGAGTTCGGCCCGCGGCGAATTTGGGACACGCCGATCTCCGAGCAAGCGATCGCCGGAGCGGCTATGGGTGCCGCCATGGCCGGGCTGCGACCCATCGCAGAGATCATGTTCTCCGACTTCTACGCCACGTGCTGGGATCAAGTGGTCAACGAGATCGCCAAGACGCGATACATGACCGGCGGACAGGTCGCCATCCCGCTCGTGCTGCGCGGAGCCAACGGCTTTGGCAGCCTGGGATTTGGAAGCCAGCACGGTCAGGCATGCGAGAACTGGGCGATGACGGTTCCTGGCCTCAAGATCGTTTCCCCCGCCACCCCGGCCGAGATGAAGGGCCTCTTGGCGGCTGCCATCCAGGACCCAGACCCGGTGCTGGTATTCGAGCACAAGGCGCTCTACGGGGCTGTCGAGGAGGTGCCTGAGGGCGATCTGGTCATCCCGCTCGGCTGTGCGCGGACTGTGCGCACCGGTCGGGACGTCACGCTGGTCGGGCTCTCCATCACGGTGGTGACTTGCCTGGCGGCCGCTGAGCAGCTCGCTGCCCAAGGCATCTCCGCTGAGGTGATCGACCTCCGTTCCCTTGTCCCGCTGGATGCACAGGCGGTCCTCGAGTCCGTCGCCCGCACCCACCGGCTCGTGATCGCCGAGGAAAACCCCGGTCAACTGGGGTGGGGTGCCTCACTGAGCTCGATTGTTGTGGAAGAGGCGTTCGGTGAGCTCGCCGGACCACCGGTCCGAGTCTCCGGCGGAAACATTCCCTACCCGGTGGCCAGCGTGCTCGAGGCGGAGGTCGCGGTAACCCCAGAGCGGGTCGTGCGAGCGGTCCAACAGGCACTTGGCATCTCGGCACCCACCACGGTTGCGGTCCCGCAGCCTGCAGCAACCAACTGAGGAGTACGAGCATGAAAATTCGGGAAGAAGAAGTCTTGCTGCCAACGTCGGCTGTCTCCGCGTTTCCGCGGCCGCACTGGCTACAGGGTCGAGTACTCGGCTCGCTGAATGAGCCGGTCTACCGCAGCCACAACGCGCGAGTTACCTTCGAGGACGCGACGAAGATCTGCGCCCACGAGCAGGAACAGGCCCGCCTCGACATCCTCTGTGACGGCGCGCAGTACTACGAGTGGGAGGCCCCAGGCTTCCAGTTGGAGCCGATCTTCCATTTCATCCCCGAGAACCTCGGCGGGTTCCGGCCCTACGGCCCTCCCGGTGACGGAGCGAAGTACGCGCCGTTCTACAAGGCAGTGGTTGCCGAGAAGATTGAATGGAAGCGCCCCATCTTCGAGTCGGTCGTCAACGCCATGAAGCTCGCTACCGACCGGCCGTTCAAGGTCGCGTTCCTCGGCCCTGCGCAACAGAGCATCATCGTGGACAACCAGTTCTATTCCGATCCGGTTGATGTCGCGCGCGACCTGGCGATTGCGATGAACCACGAACTGAAATACCTGGCGGGGATGGGCCTGGAGGCTGTGCAACTGATCGACGTACTTGCTCCGTACACGCAGGAGTCGTGGCAGATCGAGGTGCAAGAACTGATGTTCGACGGTGTGGAGGTCATGAAGTTCTGGCATGTCTGCTACGGGAGCGTGGATGGTCAGCGGGACGTCTTCGAGGCGAAGACCCGCGACATGATGCCGTTGTTCAAGGCGTCCCCCGTGGACGTGATCCAACTCGAGAGCTGCAGCTCCGAGTTTGGCGAGCTGGAAGCCTTCCGTGACTTCCCAACCGACAAGGTCCTGGGTCTGGGAGTAGTCGACGCCAAGAACACGATGGTCGAGACCCCTGAGGTCATCGCCGAGCGGATCCGGAAGCGGCTTGAAATCGTGCCGGCCGACAGGCTCCTGGTGTCCCCCGACTGCGGGCTTGGTTACTTCTCTCGCACCACGGCCTACGCGAAGCTACGCTCGATGGCAGCGGCGGTCGAGATGGTCCGGAGCGAACTCTAAGGCGATGCCCGTAAGTCGCACGCAGACCAATGGGAAACGTGCAGCGGGATTCAGGTGCCCCCGCGGCGACCCGGCTCAGAATGGAGATGGGATGACGAACACCGACGACTTCTTTCCTGCCGGTGCAGGCATGGCTGCGGGGGACCACCTGTGCGGTTTCTACCGCAATGACCACGAACGTGACGCGATCGTGATCCCCTTCATAGAAGAAGGTCTGGCCGAGGGCGCGTCGTGCACCTGTGTTGTGGACAGTTGTACCCCGACACAGGTGCTTGACCGGCTGGCTCAGGACATTGACCTCGCCCCGCACCTTGACGCGCATCACTTGGAGGTTTTGACGGCAGACGATACTTACCTGAGTCGCGGGACGTTCCTGGTTGAGGAGATGCTGCAGTTCTGGGAGTCAAAGGGCCGTGCTCTGTGGGGCGACACCGTCCCCGAAGCTCCAGTTCGCAACCTGGGAGACATGAGCTGGGCGCACCGAGAGTCGGTCTGCTTCGAGTCGCTGATCAGTTACGAGGCCGAAATCAATCGGATCATGCGCGACTTCCCGCAGATCAATCTATGTCTCTACGACCTTAACCGATGCTCGGGGGAGGTGGTGATGGATGTGTTGAAGACTCATCCGAAGGCGCTACTGGGGGGAATGGTGATCGACAACCCTTACTACATCGACGCCGACGAACTCATCAGCAGCCAGCCAAGCCAAGCATCGCCAGCCCCCGAAATGGCGGATGCTCAGACCGCGGCAGGTAAGTGACCACGCCATCTGCATGCCTGAAGCATTAGGGGCTCGTCGACGCCTTCGGCCCGCTGCCCGGAGCGAGAGGCACGCCCAACCGCTAGTGGCGGTTCGGAGTCACCGCAGCTCAGCGTTTTCTACGCCGGACAGCACGGCGTCGACCAAGAGCCCCGGGTCGGCTCCTCGGTGGACCAAGGTGTCGGCTAGGACCACTCGGAGACCCACTGCTTCGATCTCGTTCGCGAATGCAGCGTCCGCCCGATCGAGTACGAACACCCCGGCGACGTCGGCATAGAACAGCGCCACCCCCACTGGCGTCGGCTCGTAGCCGGCGGCCTTCAGGAGGCGGGCACGGCTTCGAGCTCTGCCGGCCTCACCCTCGTCATCAATCGGCACCGTCTCCACGGTCGGTGACACCACCACCGTCCGCTGTCGCGCCGATTGAAGTGCCGCTCGCATCCCCTGCAATTGCAGGATGGGTTGCAGGCTCGCGATGGGGTTGCTTGGCGCGATGACCACCAGGTCGGCGGCTGAGATGTCGTCCAGCAACCCTTCGACGGGTTGTGCGTCGTCCATCCCGGCGACATACGAGCGAAGGACGTCAACGTCGGCGTGCTCGCGCACCAGGAACTCCTGGTAGTGCAGATCTCGGCCGTCGCAAGTGACCACACGTGAGGTCACTTCGGCTTCGGTGGCCGGGAGGATCTTGCATCCGACCTGGAAGGCCCGGGCAATCTCGGAGGTAATGTCACTCAAGCGGTGTCCGGCGCGGAGTTGGCCGGTGCGGAAAAGGTGAACGGCCAGGTCTCGGTCACCCAAGTTGAACCACTGGTTGCCGGCGATCTCACTCAGCGTGGTCATACATTGCCACGTCTCCTCCTTGACGCCCCATCCGCGGCTTGTGTCCTGGCGGCCGCTCAGTGCATACAGCACGGTATCGAGATCGGGACACACGCGCAGGCCGTGCAGCCAGAGATCCTCGCCAGTATTGACTGCCACGGTCAGGTCGAGGTGCCGTGCAGGGTCGATCATGATGGTCCACAGCCGGGAGGCGCCGATGCCGCCTCCGAGTCCGACAACTCTCATGATTGCTCGCCCCTGATGTCGGGCCGGAGACGCAGCCGGAATCGTGCGCCCCCCTCCTTTCGGTTCTCGACCGTCAGGTCACCGCCCATCGCGGTCGCCAAACTGCTAGCAAGGACCAGACCCAGCCCGTAGCCGTCGACCTCCACGCCGGATCCCCGAACGAACGGCGTAAACAAGTGGGGGAGAAGGTCCGCCGGGATACCTGGCCCGTTGTCAGACACGGTGACCGAGATATTCTCTTCCTCTTCCTCGATCAGTACCTCGATGAGCCCCGCGGGCGCGCCATGGCGCACGGCGTTGGCGAGCAGATTGAGCACGATCTGGACGAGCCTGCGGCGGTCAATGTACGCCGCAACGCGGGTGCCGGCTCGTAGACGGATCTCGACGGCTCGTGCATCTGCCTCGGCCGCAACCAGATCGATGGCATCGCGGACCGCGTCGACAACCTGTACATCCTCGAGGTTCAGGGGAAGGACGTCCGCCTCCACCCGGCTAATGTCCAGGACTTCGGTGACCAGGGCGAGCAGGTGATCTGCGGCGGTGTTGATCCGCCTTAGCGCCTCCTGGCGACGCGGACCATCCAGGTCGAGGGTGCCGAGGAGTTCGGTGAAGCCCTTGATGGCCTGCAACGGGCTGCGCACCTCATGACTTACCGCGGTCAGGAGCTCCGATTTGGCCCGGCTGTGTTCATCGGCCGTGCGTCGAGCCACCTCGGCCTCCCGTCGGGCACTCTCGGCTGCCTCGACCGCCTGCCGTTCGGTCAGATCCAAGACGGTGATGGCGAACAGCCGGGGCCGGTTGTCAGCGCCCCGTACGACAGCGGCGGTTGCCTCGACGGGGACCTGGTCACCGGTCCCGGTTCGCAGATAGGTCTGCTGGGTGATGTGATCGAGGCGACCCGCCAGCATCTCGGCGACGGTGGACTCGGCCCAGGCGTCGTCGGTGAACACCAGTCCTAGCGGCTGTCCGGTGAGTTCGCTGGCGGTGTAGCCGGTGATGTCGACCATGGCATGGTTGACACGTTCGATGCGTTGGTCCAGCGCCAGCAACGCCATGCCAGCGGCGTTGTCCTCGAACGACCTCCGGAACAGCTCCTCGTTCTCGATCAGGTCACCGACCAGATGGCTGTGCTCAATGGCCACCGACGCCAGGTAGGTGAAGCGGTCAACCAACCGCAGTTCACGGGCTGACGGCTGTTGCGGACGGCGGTGGTACACGGCGAACGTACCGCTGGGGAAGCCTTCCCTACCGGGGATCGGCGTGGACCAACAAGCGACCAGGCCAGCAGCCTGCGCTGCCTGCCGGTACTCCTGCCACCTCGGATCGAGCCGCACGTCGGGCACGATGACCCGCTCGTTCAGGTACGCCGCGGTGCCACAGGACCCCGCAGAGGGACCGGGACGGAGCCCGTCGATGGCGACTATGTAGGCGCTGGGTAGGCGAGGCGCGGCGCCATGGTGAAGTCGTTGCCCGGACCGGTCTAGCAGCAGGATCGAGCAGTAGGCGTCTGGTATCAGCTCTTCGATCGCCTGGAGGATGCGCTCGAGCATGGTCTTCAGGGGAGCGGCGGCGGCGATCAACTCGAGGATCTCGGTGTGCCGACGGAGCACGACGGCAGCGTCTTGTGGCCCGAAGTCGAAGCCGGTTTCAGTGTCGCGCAGGGCTGCGTGTCCCTCGACGCGCCTGTTCATGCCGGCACGTCCAACTGGTAGCCGACGCCGTGCACCGTGCGAATCAAGCCGGTGGTGCCTGGTGCCTCTAGTTTGTTCCGCACCCGGTGGATGTGCTCAGTCACGGTCGCCTCGCCCAGCCAGTCGGCTGACTTCCACACGCGTTCGAGCAGTTGCGGCCTGGTGAATACATGCCGCGGGTGTCTGGCAAGGAAGGTCAGCAACTCGAACTCCTTGGGCGTCAGGTCGATGAGGGTGTCCTTCAGCCAGACCTCTCGGGTAGTGACCTCGATCCGCAAAGGACCCGCGATGATCGAGTCAGTGGGCTCCGGGCCTGAGCGGCGCAGGACCGAACGGACGCGCGCCAACAACTCGCCGGTGGAGAACGGCTTGACCAGGTAGTCGTCTGCACCTAGGTCGAGACCCATGATGCGGTCGGTCTCACCGCTCCGGCCGGACAGAATGACGATCGGTAGGGTCCGGGAGGCCCCGGCGCGCCCGGATCGGACCGCCCGCAGGACGTCCAGTCCGCCGAGGGTCGGCAACGAGAGGTCGAGGACCACTAGCGTCGGGGACTGATCGGCGATCGCCACGATGGCGGTCGGACCGTCGGCGGCCTCCAGTACCTCGTAGCCGGCGTCGTCAAGTTGCCAGCGCACGACTGTACGGATGCTCGCGTCGTCGTCAACGACCAGCACCCGGGGGCGAACCTGATCGCCGTCGGGTGCTGGGCCTGCTGCGGCCGGGATGGTCATAGATGACTGCTATCACCTAGCGCCAGGCCCCACAAGATCCGTGGGCGGCACTGACGCCCAAGCCGGCTCCCAACGTTGAGGATGCGTTGATATTGCGTTGACAGGGTGGTGAGATCCAGGTCACAGAGTGTGCGTGTGACGTTCATCGCTCCCCGAGGCCCCGACACCGTCGCAAGTGTCCTATCAGCTCAGACGTCTTTGCGTCCAGATGCCACGTTCTTGGTCTTCGAACGCGAGCCGGGTGTCGTGGAGACCATCACGTGGGCCGACCAGGAGGCGAGGTCGCGGCGGGCCGCCATGGCGCTGAAGGAGCTGGGGATCTCGGCTGGCACCCGCTTTGGTGTGCACCTGACCAACTGCCCCGCCTTCTACGATGTGTGGTTTGCCGCCGCTCACCTTGGCGCCGTGATGGTGCCGACCAACCCGATCGCGACGGGCTCTGAGTTGCGGTACATGCTCGAGCATTCGGGTTGCCGAGTGGTCTTGACCGAACCCGGTCTCCAGGAAACAGTGCATGCTGCGGGTGCCGAGCACGTGGTCGATGTGACGGGCAGCTGGACGGACGGCGTGGAGCCGTGGGTTGGACCGTCGGCTGCTGCGGCCGGCGATGTCTTGGCGGTGCTGTACACGTCGGGGACGACCAGTCGACCCAAGGGCGTGGAGATCACTCACGCGGCGTATCTGGCAGTCGGCGACGCGGTCGCCAACCACGTGCGCCTACGCCCCGACGACCGCTTCCTAGTGGTGCTCCCGCTGTTCCACGCCAATGCCCAGTACTACTGCACGATGGCGGCACTCGTCTCCGGTGCGTCAATAGCGTTGACTCCCCGATTCAGTGCCAGCCGTTGGTCCGAGCAGGCGGCGGCACTCGAAGCAACCGTCGCAAGCCTGTTCGCAGCACCTATCAGGATGATTCTGGCGAAGGATCCGACCGATTGGGACCGGGCACACAAGCTCCGGGTCACTCTGTTCGCCCAGAACATGTCGAAGGAACAGGCTTTCGAGTTCGAGCAGCGCTTCGCGAACCCCCTCGTGCAGCTCTACGGCATGACAGAGACGGTCATCCCGCCGACGATGAACCCGCTGTACGAGACACGTCACTCCCTGAGCATTGGGCGCCCGCTGCCAGGCTCCCGCCTCCGCGTCGTCGACGTCGACGGCCAGGACGTGCCTGCGGGCGACCCCGGAGAGCTGCTCGTGGGCGGCGAACCAGGCCAAACCATGATGCTCAGATACCTAGACGATCCAGAGGCGACGGCCGCCGCGCTCTCCGACGACTGGCTGCGGACCGGTGACATGGTGCGGGCCGACGTGGATGGCTACCTGTACTTCGTCGACCGCGCGAAAGACATGATCAAGCGCTCGGGAGAGAACGTCGCGTGTGGCGAGATCGAGAGGGTGGTCGATCAGCTAGACGGAGTCCTTGAGTCGGCTGCCGTTGGCGTGCCGGACTCGATGCTGGACGAGGCGATCCACGTCTACGTCGTGGCCCGTGACGGCCTCCGGCTCGACGCCGAGGACGTGATCGCGCACTGCCGTCGCGAGTTGGCCAAATTCAAGGTCCCCGACCAGGTCCACGTCGTTGAAGAACTTCCGCGCACATCCGTGGGGAAGATCCAGAAGCACCTGCTGCGCCGACCGGTGCCGCAGGCCCGATGAGATGAGGTACGCAATGACTGCAGTGCAGCCAGAGACGACGGTCCCGGCACCGACGTCTTCGCTCGGCCTGACGTTCAAGGAGGCGGTCGGCCGTCGACGCTCCATCCGCTACTACAAGCCTTGGCAGCAGGTCGAACGCCAGAAGGTTCAGAAGGTACTGGAGGCGGCCCGGCTCCAGTCCTGCCATGGCAACGCGCAGCTGGTGCGCAAGGCCGTCGTCGTCCACCGCGACGAAACCGATCCCGACGTCTTCGCCGGTCTGGTCGAAGCGCTCTACAACCAGCCGCAGGCTTCCCAAGCGCCTGTCCACATCTACTGGACCATCGACCTGGCAGGCTGGGACAACCTGCGCGAGTACCTGACGGGTCTCATGGACGCAGGCGCACTTACCTCCAGCTACGGCTGGAGCGAGCAGTTCATCGACGAGATCGTGCTTAACACCGCGGACTTCAACGTCATGGCTGGAGAGCGCCAGTTCGCAGAATGGCTCTCGGCCATCGAGACCGGGCTTGCCATCGGAGCCTCGCTCTTGGCTGCCCAGGACGAGGGTCTCGGTACGCAGCTGCTGACCGGGAACCGGCAGCGGATGGCGGAACTGCTCGGCCTCCCCGAGACCGCGACCGTCGCCCAGATCCAGCTGCTCGGCTACGCCGCCGAAGGGACCGACGCAGGTGGCCAGCGGCCGCGGCCCGACTTCGAGGACCTCTACTTCGACGGGAAATGGGGGAACTCCCTGCACCGCGACCCCGCCGTCGTCGCAGAGCTCATCGAGGCCGGCATGATCCAGACCCCTGCGCCGCTTCCGCACCGTCGCCGCGAGGTCAGGGCGCTCGCGGCAATGTTCGGCCTTCCCGACTGATCCCATCCCGAGCCCCGGGGGCGGCCTGACCGTGCGGCCGCCCCCGGGTTCCAGCCCACCAGAGGAAAGACCCCACCATGCCCAGCCCCGAATTTGCCGCCCATACGTCCATCCAGCGGTACGCCGCAACCCTCGATGACCTGACGGCGCGGGAACGCGACGACCGGCTCAACCTTCTTGAGGCCTTCGCGGCCCATGTGGACCGGGACCCCGACACGATGATCGCCGAGATCTTCGACGAGGAGACCCGCAAGTACAAGAAGCGCGGCTTCTACACCGAAGGCGCCAAGGCCTTCGCCGCTAGCTTCGGTGACTCGTCGAACGCCCAACTCCAGCGCAGCAATGTCATCCGCGCCTTCTTCATCGCCAACGGCCGACGCCTGCTCACCGAGCAGCCGGCCTGGATGAGCTGACCCACACGCGACCCGCCGAAAGGACCGTCATGGACGACCTGACGAGATGGAGCACCCAGGATCTGGTCGCCGAGGCCACGCGTCTCCGCGACCTTGCGTTCGGCACCCGCCTGACGTACTCGCCGAAGGTCTTCGTCCCGCTCACGCAGCTGTGTCGGGATCGGTGCGGCTACTGCACGTTTGCCACAGCACCCCGCTCGCTACCTGCCCCGTATCTCTCGCCTGACGAGATCCTGTCCATAGCCAGCAGGGGCGCAGATGCCGGCTGCCACGAAGCGCTCTTCACGCTGGGCGAGAATCCCGAGGCCCGCTACCCCGAGGCCCGCGCCTGGCTCGACGAACACGGCTACAGCTCGACCACCGACTACCTGGTGGCAATGTGCGAACTGGTCGTCGAGCAGACCGGTCTGCTGCCGCACGCCAATGCCGGAGCAATCGGTGCGGACGCGTTGGCCGCCCTGCGGCGGGTGTCACCCTCCCAGGGAATGATGATCGAGTCGCTCCGCGACGACCTCATGGCACATCGCGGGGCACCCGACAAGACTCCGCCTCGACGACTCGCGACCCTAGAGGCGGCCGGACACCTCCAGATTCCGTTCACCACCGGGATCCTGGTCGGGATCGGCGAGGGCGAGGCCGACCGGATCGCGGCCCTGCGGGCGATCGCTGAGTCCCATGCCCGGCACGGCCATGTCCAGGAGGTGATCGTCCAGAACTTCCTGCCCAAACCCGGCACCGCCATGCGCGCCGCGGCAGCCTGCACGCACGAGGAGCACGTCCGCGCGATCGCCATCGCCCGCCTCGTCCTACCGGTCGACATCCATCTCCAAGCGCCTCCCAACCTGTCCGAACCAGACCAGCTAGGCACCTTGGTGTCCGCGGGCATCGATGACTGGGGCGGGGTGTCACCAGTGACGGCGGACCACGTCAACCCCGAACGGCCCTGGCCCGCACTGACCACCCTCAGGACGGCGACCGAACTGACCGGCCGGACCTTGGCGCCTCGATTGCCGGTGTACCCGGAGTTGGCGGCGGACCCGGACCGATGGCTCGACGAGCGGCTTCGCTTCCCCGTGCTCGACCGATCCGACGCAGACCTCTTGGGACGCGACGACCCCGGCGCCCTGTGGCCCGAACGTCATCAGGCCGCGGCCAACGTCGGAACCGGCGCGGAGGTCATCCAGATCGGCCGCCGCTCCACCGGTTGGTACTCGGGTGCCGGAAGTGACCCCATCGTCCTGGTGCCCGGGCGCTCCGCCGCTGCCGGAGCCATCCGCGAGGTGATCGGCGGGGTCCGGGCCGGACAGGACGTCGGCTCCGAAGAGTTGCTGACCTTGTTCACCGCGCGTGGTCCCGAGGTCACCGCCGTCGCCGAGCTCGCCGACCAGATCCGCCGCGATGTCGTCGGCGAAGACGTGACCTTCGTCGCGAACCGCAACATCAACTACACCAACGTCTGCACCTTCCGATGCACATTTTGCGGATTCTCCAAAGGACCGCTGTCGCTCAACCTGCGCGGCAAGCCGTACCTGCTCACCCTCGAGGATGTCGCCGAACGAGCCGCCGAGGCTTGGGACCTGGGTGCGACCGAGGTATGCCTCCAAGGCGGCATACATCCGAACTTCGACGGCAACTTCTACGTCGACGTAGCCAAGGCGGTCCATGAGGCGGTCCCCGGCATCCATATCCACGGCTTTACGGCACTCGAGGTGATGGAGGGCGCGAAACGGCTGGGTGAGTCCCTCGAGTCCTATCTGCTGCGGCTGCAGCAGGCCGGACTGAAGTCGCTGCCGGGCACGGCAGCCGAGATCCTCGACGACGAGATTCGCGCCGTGCTGTGCCCGGACAAGTTGAATACCGAGGAATGGCTACAGGTCCACGAGACGGCCCACAGCGTCGGCCTGCGCAGCAACGTCACCATCATGTTCGGTGCCATTGAGACGCCCGAACACTGGGTTCGGCACATATTGCGCACCCGCGACCTGCAGCGTCGGACCGGCGGATTCACCGAGTTCGTGGGTCTCCCATTCGTGCACATGGCCGCCCCCATCTATCTCAAACGCGGCGCCCGCCGCGGCCCCACCTGGCGCGAAACACTGCTCATGCACGCGGTAGCGCGCATCGCCTACCGCGGCGACATCGACAACATCCAAGCCTCCTGGGTCAAGCTCGGCAGCGTCGGCGCCCAACAGCTGCTTGCCTCGGGCGTCAACGATCTCGGCGGCACCCTGATGGACGAGAACATCAGCCGCGCCGCCGGGGCCGCCCACGGCCAAGCACTGACCCCATCTGACTTCGCAGCCATCGCCGCGGCCGCCGGGCGCCCAATCCGCCAACGCACAACGCTCTACGGCGACATTCTGGCCGGTTCACGCGACGCCATACTGGTCGGTGGCAACTGATGTTCGACGCGCTGGCTCACTGGGAGCAATCACTCCGCAAGACCGTTGGACTCGACGACGTAGAGATAGACGCGCACCTCGCCGCCCTCCACCAGTTCTGCCATACCCACCACACCGATCCGGCGACCCTGCTGGACCGATGGCAGGAGTTCCCAGAACTCACCGTCCGGCGCGACGGCCCGGACAGCAGACGCCGACCACTCCTGGCGCTCGAAAGCTTCCTGATCCACAACGGCGTCAACATCTTCGGCGACCTGGTATGCGTCCCAAAGAACGCCGACGAACTCCGCCAACAATGGCGGCCCGACCGCATCGCGCTAACCAATTCAACCGAGGAACTCCCGTGATGAAACACCGGATCGCCGTGATCGGCGGCACGGGCCCACAAGGCAAGGGACTTGCCTTCCGCTTCGCCGCGGCCGGTCACGCTGTGGCGATCGGATCCCGCGATTTCGAACGTGCCCAGGTGGCGGCCGACGAGATTGCGAGCCGCCTTGACGGCGCCGTCGTCAGCGCGGGAACCAACGGAGACATCCTCAGCGACTGCGACATGGTGTTGTTGGCGGTTCCTTGGGACGGGCACGGCGAATTGGTCCGAACATTGGCAGAGCGGCTAGCTGGCCGAGTCGTCATCAGCTGTGTGAACCCGCTCGGTTTCGACAAGCGCGGACCGTTCGGACTCGAGGTCGCCGAGAGTGCCGCAGAAGAGGCTCAGCGCCTTGTCCCGGCGGCCATGGTCGTGGGTGCGTTCCACCATGTCGCCGCCGCCACGCTCTGGGAGGACACCGAACCCATGGGCCACGAGTCCGTGCTCGTGTGTGGCTACAACCACGAGGCCAAGCAGACTGTCGTGGAGTTGGCGCGCGCGGTTACGGGTACGCCGGGTGTCGACGCCGGAGCCCTGCGACTCGCCCGCCAACTAGAGCCGCTCACCGCCGTCCTCATCAGTATCAACAAGCGCTACCGGACGCGGTCTGGCCTGGCCATCACCGGACTACCGCCGGCCACGAACGCCGCGGAGGTCAGCACATGAGACGTCCAATCCTGTCCCGTGTGCGACGTGAAGCAACGACGTCACTCCCGACCGAAGCGGGCCATTTCACGGCAATCGGCTACGTGGACCGTCGCGGCACCGAACACCTGGCCCTGGTCCATGGCGAACCGCGATCGGGTATCGCGATGGTGCGGATCCACTCAGAATGCCTGACCGGTGACGCATTCGGCTCACGTCGCTGCGACTGCGGCCCCCAACTGCAGGCCTCGATGCGCGCGATCGTCGCGGAGGGCTCCGGCGCCGTCATCTACCTTCGTGATCACGAAGGTCGTGGGATCGGCCTGGTCAACAAGCTGAGGGCATACGCCTGGCAGGACCGTGGGCTGGACACCGTCGACGCGAACCTCGTCCTCGGACTACCGGTTGACGCCCGCGACTACCGGTCCGCCACAGCAATCCTGCGAGATCTCGGTATCGAGGCAGTCCGCTTGCTGACCAACAACCCGGAGAAGGTCTCGGCCGTGGCGGCCGCAGGCATCGACATCCGAGAACGTGTTGCGCTACGTATCGAGCCCGGGCTGGAGAATGTGCGTTACCTGCGCACCAAGCACGCGCGCATGGGACACCTCCTTGGGGCGAGCGATGCCTGATCCCGAGATGCAGATCGTCGTCGACGTCGACGGCCCCGTTCGGCGAATCCGGCTGCATCGACCTGAGCGGCTCAACGCCGTGACCCCGGAAATGCTCGTTGCGCTATTGGAAGCTATCCGGGCATCCTCCAGGGACCTAACAGTACGGGTGATGACACTTGAGGGCAGTGGCCGAGCGTTCTGTGCGGGTGGCGACCTCACCGCCCCAGGGCAGCCATCGGAGGGGACGGTCGCACTCGTGAACGAGGTAGTGGTCGCGCTGCGAGAGGCACCGTATCCGGTCGTAGCGTTGGTCCACGGCATCGCCGCTGGTGCCGGGGTTTCTCTCGTTCTCGCATGCGACGTAGTCATGATGGGCAGCACCGCCGCGTTGGCCCTCGGCTTCAGCAGTATCGGCCTGATGCCCGACGGGGGAGCCACTGCAACGCTTGCCGCTGCTGTGGGCCGAGCACGTGCCTTGGGCCTAGCCGTTCTCGGCGACACCCTGAGCGCTGCACAGGCACACGATTGGGGGATCGCGTCGCGGGTCTTCGACGACGACGAGTTCGACGCACGCGCTGATGAGGTCGTGCAGCGGCTTGCGCAGGGACCTACGGCCGCGTTCGCACAGACCAAGAAGGCCGTCGATGCGGCCACGCTAGGTGATCTCAGAGCGCACCTCGCTCGCGAGCGCGCCGCCCAGACAGAGTTGATCGCCACCGCGGACGGCGTCGCCGGAGTGCGGGCGTTTGTTGAGAGGCTCCAGCCCACCTTCAAGGGTTCTTGACCTCATACCCGCGTAGACCACACCTGGTTGCTGGGATGCGGGCGCCGTATGACGACGGTCGTCGCAGTGTCTTGCCCACCGGCGACGGCCTTCCCCGTGCCGTGTTCGGGCGACGATGGCGGGGGGAGGTCATCGAAGCTGGGGAGTGTTTGCACGTTCACGTGTCCTGGCAGGACGATGGTCCTCGACGTGGATGGTGGTGCGTATGCGCCAGCCGAGGATTGCGATGGCGAGGACCGCTGCGCCCGCGACCAGGAGGTACGAGCATCCCCAGGTTCCGGTGAGGGCGTGGGCTGCGCCGAACAGGAGTGGCCCGAGGAGGGCGATGGCGCATCCGATGCCTTGGACGAAGCCAGAGAGCGCCGTAGTTCCGGCGTGGGTGCGGGCGTGGGTGTTGATCATCGTCAAGGTGATGGGGAAGAGGACGCATCCGATACCGACCAAGAATGTCCACAGCACCGGGGCAGCACCAGGCGCGAGGGCAAGGCCGGTGTATCCGAGGACGTAGGCGACCGCGCAGGTGCCGGTCAGGAGGAACGTGTTGCGCAGGCTGCCAGTCAGCCGCGGAACAGCGAAGGATGCAATAAGGCTGACGCCGATGATCAGGGACACCATCGTTCCGCCGAGGGATCGAGGTTGGCCGGCGTCGACGAGGAGGGCCGGGAGCCAGGTAAAGAGGATGAATACGTTCCAGGATGTAAAGCCGTAGAGCGCCGCCCGCGCCCAGGCGCGCGGGATCTGCCACATCGGCAGCACTGGTCCCTCAGCTGCTGCGCTTGCCTCCACTGGATGGTGGATGTGCTGCGAACGGGGGTGTTGGAGCCAGAGCAGGACGGCGAATGTGGTCGCGAGGACGGCTGGGACTGCCCAGATGCCGACAGCGGCGCGCCAGCCAAATGCGATGTCGAGAGGCATAGCGAGAAGCGGCGGGATCAGAGCCCCACCATTGAGGGCTACGAGCTGGATGGTGTTGAGCGCCCCGATGTGGTCAGGGAAGTGCTTCTTGATCAGCGGGGGAACGAGCTGCGATGACGTTAACGCTGTCTGGGGTGTTGAGGCTGTGCGTGAACTCGCGGAGGGCGGCGCGCACTTCGCTGGCGGCTCGGAGCGGGCACCTCTCGATGCTTGGCCGTCTTGTGCTGGCCGATGCGATCCGAAGAAGCGACGAGCTCAATCCCAGCTACACCCACCGAGCCAAGTCACATGTAGTAGGCGTATCGCGGCGCCGGGCGTTCATTCGGGCCGAGGTGCTTCAGGATCCGGCCGATCGAGTCAGCTGTGCGCAGCGTGATGGGCACCCGTCCGTCGAGTTGGGTGGCGTTCCAGTTCATCTTGGAGAGCGCGAGCAGCTCAGTCGCGATCTCGGCCGCGCTCGACTGCACGTCGACAAGGCGGAAGGGGAGTGCCGACGGCACGTACATCCCTGGGTAAGTCCGGTAGAACGGAACGCTCCCACGGGTGTAGAGCAGGTGCCGGGTGTCGGTGAGCGACAGGAGCGTGCCTCGTAGGGTCGTCTGCTCGCCTTGCCGAAACAGCCGGGGGGAGTCATCGCGTGGGATCCAGACGAGTTCGAGCATGGCCAGGCGCTCCGCCTCGGCGGCAGCCCGGAAGCCCTCCAGCTCTTCAGGCGTGAACGAAGAGGTCTTGTGCAGCATGACGCGTGCGGGTGCCGTCTTGTGCTCGATGCGGTAACGGGCCAGCGACTGCTCAAGGAGGTCCTTGGCGTCGTCACCGGTGAGGTGTGGCTGTCGGTCGTCCTTCGACTGAGTGGCCTGCGCGCCACGGACGATCACGCCGTCGCCGCGCTCGTTGAAAACCTGCGCCACGCTCGTCTGCAGTGTTTCGTTGTCGGTGCTCCGGTAGAAGGCGACACCGACGTAGCAGGTCGTGAGGTCCCGGACATGGCGGGTCATCCGCCATGGCACGCCGCCGGCCTTGTAGTACAACGCCGTGTGCAGGTTCCAGGCCTTGGTTGCCTCGTCCTGCTGGCGTCGCCTGTCGCGGCCCTTTGGCTTGTAGGTCGGGTCCCAGGTCTCGCGTCGGATAATTTGGATGGGACGACTACCGCTCAGCGAGCGTGCCTTCAGCAGTTCGTGGAAGTCGAAGCCGATAGACGCAGCTTTTGGTTGCTCCCACGGTCGGTCAGGGTTGGTCTTCGGCTCCTCGCGTTCCGGCAGATCGTCGGGACGGCAGACGATGATCACGTCGCAGTTGGGTTCCTCATCGAGCGTTCTCAGCTCGGCCTCGTACAGTTCGACGCCCTTCTGCACAGCCTGCAGCGGACTCAGCGTTGCGATGTTCTCCAGGGCTCGTTTGTCGAGTGTGCGCTCCAGCCGTCCGTTCCAGATGATCGTCGAGCGGAAGCCGACGCTGGTATGGAACCCAGGAAACGGCAAGTAGAGGTGCGATAGCGGGCTTTCTTTGGGTGCAATTGGTTCGCGGCAGCGGTCGAGCCATGCCTTGACCCCATCGATGGCCTCCTTGGTGCCGACGATGCCGATCTGGATCGTCCGGACTCCCGTATTGCTCAGGTCGGCCGGACCGTAGTTGTTGATGCCGCTACGTGGGTCGATGTGGCGGCTGCCGTTGCCGAATTCCAGGTCCGGTTCTTCGATGAACGTGAGTTTCATGCCGTCTCCGCCAGCTCCCCGTCAGCCAGAGGATCGGTCGGGTCCGACGCCTCTGCCGCTCGCTTCCACTTCGCCTCGTCGATGCCTCGGTCGGTGTCGAAGGTGACGAGTTTGCCGAAGTCGAGGATGCGCTCGTTCTGGCTGAACAAGCTGTCATGGCCGCCCTCGCGACCGGCGAGGATGGCGGCCCACATGCGGGTCTCGCCGAGCGCAGCGGGGTTACGTTCGAGCCGCTTGATGCCGCTCAGGTACTGGGCTGTGAACCGTGACTCGCGGTAGCCGTCGATCGAGTAGTAGTAGTCGGGCGTCAGGGCGCAGAACCACTCGTCGTCGAGGTTGAGGAACTGCCACTTGAGGCCGGCGTGCTTGTAGTAGCTGACCTGCGATGGGTTGGTCTTCTTGGCGTGCGGCTTGAAGACGGAGCGCCAATGGGTGCCGCTTGTGTTCCAGCTCCGTGGCGACAGGTCGTCGGTGGCACGGAAGTAGAGCATGTGGCGCTTGCCGTGGAAGGCGCAGTCATCGCGGAGGTCTTGCCGGAAGGCGTTGTTGAGTAAGCGCACCAGTACTCGCTCGCTGTCCGGGCTGCCGTCGAGCAGTTCGCCGGTGGCCTCGATCGTCGGGTCACCGTTCACCGCGCCCGCCAGCGCGGTGTCCTCGACGGGGCTCCACGTCAGCAGCCGGCCGCCGAAGAGGGTGAAGTCGTCTCGGATGTCGAGGCTGCTCTCGCGCTGTAGGTCGTAGACCTTCCGGGGGAGTGTGACCGCGGCGTCGTATGCCCAGAACACGTCGGGCATCGTCACGGGCAGCAGGTTCGACTCCAGCGTTTCATCACGCAGATCAGCGACGGGCGTGTGCGCGCGGCCGTGAGGATCCGCAACCGCGAACAGCCGGTCGGAGACGTCCCCTCCAAGGGACATGGTGATCTTGTTGAAGTCCACACGTCCGCCGGCGCGACGGGCGGGATCCGCGAAGTAGGACTGGATGTGCGCCCACCAGGCTTCGCCCCGCTTGGGGTGTGAGCAGACCAGCAGGACGGGCATTGAAGACTTCATCCAGTAGTCCAGGTCGCGCTCGTCGCAGTCGTAGTGGAACCGGTCGGCGGTCTCACCGGGGAAGTCGTTGTCGCTGGCCTTGCTTTGCACCTGGAGGTGGCAGTTGCTGACTTCGCCCGTCGCATGGTCGCGCAGCTCGATCGTGCCATCGATGCCGGCGTCGACTGTGCGCTCGTGCCAGACGTGATCCATGGCGCTGACCCGCTGGTGGATAAGGGCGATACCAGCATCGCCGATGTGCGCGCTGCGGCTGACCTGCTTACCGCTTCCCACCCGGTCACCTCGCTTCTGCCGAGGAATCTGGAGGGCCTCGGCTCTCTGAGAGTACGAGTCGCCTCCGACAGTACGAGGCAGACGCGGTTCAGAGGCGGTGCTACCTGCGGGCGTCCGGATTTGATGAGGCCCACGCCTTTCGAGAGGACCGGTAGGCATCGCCGTTGTCACGCTCCACCTCGAGTCAGCGGCGTGTCCCAGCGCCCTCTGCCCAGCGCGGGTATCACGTAGGTCGCTCAACTTGTGAGGAGATTCGCGGCGGGGGCTCCCGCTTGCTCCGACTAGTGTCTGTCAGCGATGGTTTCCGGAATTGACCCCTCAGTGCTGCGCGCCGCTCGCGAGAAGGCGGGCCTGACCCAGCATGAGTTGGCGCGTCTAGTTGGTGCCGCCGGTGGGGAGCGCATATCTCGTTGGGAGCTGGGCGCGTCGGTTCCTCGGCCGGACTTCTTGGTCAAGCTTGCTAGAGCGCTCGACATCCCGACCCTTCGTCTAATTCACATGGAGGGTGAGGTTCCTGATCTCAGAGCACTGCGTTTGAAGGCGGGGCTGACGGTGCCCGAGTTGGCTGCGGCCGTCAACGTGGCTGTGCCGACCTACTACGCCTGGGAGCAAGGCCGTTGGACCCGACTCCCAGCAGCCAGGCAGCTTGAGAGTCTCGCGCGTGGGTTGGGGGACACAGTCGACGTCGTCGCCGCGGCCTTCCAGGAAGCCCGGCAGCAGCGTCTGCGGCGCGGGTAGGTCCAGCGCCGTAGACGGGCGCACCTGGCGCCGAGTTTGACCGTAATCCACAGGGAGATATTCCTCCCGAAAAGTCCGCATGATTTGTGGTCCCATTGACCTGGATGTTCGGTGCGTGCGAGCGCTCAGTCCCATCGGGGGGATTGGGCCACGCAACCACTTCCGGTCAGGACTCGGGCGATGACATCTCGGAATCGGTCAGCTGTGGATAACGACCCTCGCGATAGAAATGCACTAGTGTGGTTCTATCGAGTCGGGCTCGCGATGACCGCTCCCGGCACGTCTTGACACGTAGGTGATCGAGACAAGAGAGGACTCGGGGATCCATGTCGATGAACACTGCTCAACAAGCACGGGACGAGGTTGGCGCCAGTATCAAGGCACCTCCCGACCACAACCACTTTCCACGGCTGAGGCGCCGCCGCAGGCGTTGGGTCGTGGCACTCTGCGCGGCTCTTGTCGCTGCCGGCGGCCTGGGGACCGCGTTCGCGTTCACCTCGGTTAACGACGCCCAAGAGGTCCTGGTCGTCAGCAACGACATCAAGCGTGGCGAGACCATCGAGGCCGGCGACCTCGCCGTGGTGCGGGTCAGCGTCGACCCGGCGTTGACCCCGGTCCCCGGCAGCCAGAAGGCCGAGCTCGAGGGCAGCCGCGCTGCCGTCGACCTGTGGGCCGGCACCCTGCTCACCGCGCAGGCGGTCACCGACAACCTGGTGCCGGGGGAGGGAGAGTCCCTGGTGGGCATCAGCCTTACTCCCGCGCAGATGCCGTCGGAGCCGCTCTACGGCGGCGACGTCGTCCGGATCGTCACCACGCCCGGCGACCAGGGCGAGATCACCGACGAAGACCCGGTCACCATCGAGGCGACCGTCGTTGGTGTTAACCGGGTCGAGGAGACGGGCGAGACCGTCGTCGACGTCTCGGTGCCCGAAGCCGAGGCGGCCGAACTGGCTGCCCGGGCTGCCACCGGACGGGTCGCACTCGTCCTGGACGCCCGGGAGCGCTGAGGCATGGCGGTGATCGTCCTGGCCTCCGCGAGCGGTTCGCCCGGCGCGTCCACCACGGCGCTCGGGCTCACCCTCAACTGGCACCGACCCGTGCTCCTGGTCGACGCCGACCCGACCGGATCCTCCTCGGTCTTCGCCGGCTACTTCCACGGCACCCAGGAGCCGACCGGCGGCCTGATCAACCTCGCCCTGTCCCTGCGCGAGGGAACGCTGGCGGACGCACTGCCCCGCGAGACGCTGCTGCTGGACCCCGAGGCGCCGGCCGAGCGCTCGGCCTGGTTCCTACCCGGCATCCGCGCCCACGAGCAGGCCCCCAGCCTGTTGCCCCTGTGGGAACCGCTCACCGAGCAACTGCGCGCCCTCGACCGCAACGGCCAGGACGTCATCATCGACGCCGGACGACTCGGCCTCGCCGGCTGGCCCCAGCCGCTGATCGCCGGCTCCGACCTGACCCTGCTCGTCACCCGCAGCTCGCTGCCGGCACTGGCCGGTGCCACCAGCTGGGCCAAGACCCTGCGGGCACAGTTCGCCGCGGTCGGTGGGCTCTCCCGTCTCGGGGTCCTCCTCGTCGACGAGGAGCGACGCTGGCCCACGCTTCCCACCGGCGCCCGAGTCCGGCCCTACACCGCACGCCACATCGCCAAGGCCCTCCAGATCCCCGTGGTCGCCTCCGTGGACTGGGAGCCCGAGGTGGCCGAGGTCTACTCCCACGGCGCGCGCAAGCCCCGCAAGTTCGAGTCCTCCGGGCTGCTGCGCGGCTACCAGGGCAGCACCGCCGCCATCCAGTCCATCCTCGGCGCCAACCAGGCCGCCCTCGCTCCCACGAACGGAGGCCACGCATGAGCACCAACGGACACAACCCGGAGACCAACGGCCGCGACCCGCTGCGCGCCGACGAGTGGCTGGAGGCCCGCCATGCCGCGAACCGCGAGCCGACCTCGCCCTTCGCCCGCGGCACCAACGGCACCCCGCCGCCCCCGCCGCCGGTCGTCGAGGACCACGACCCGACCTCGCTGCCGATCTTCGCCGGCGCCTGGACCAGCGAAGGCGAGGGCCAACTGCCTGGCCGCGCCCGCTCGGAGTTCAGCCTGCGCCCGCTCGTCACGCCAGCGCCGGAGGAGCACCACGACACCCGCGGCGCGGATGGCGAAGTCGAGCTGGACTGGGAGCTGATCGCGCAGTACCGCGCCGAGATCTCGTCGCGACTGACCGCCCGGCTCGACAAGGAAGGTGGCCGGGTCACCGAAGAGGACCGCGAGCAGATGGGCCTCGACGTCATCGAGGAGCTCATCAAGTCCGAGGCCGAGACGCTGGTCTCCACCGGTCGGCCGCCGTGGACGAAGGACCACGAGAAGGAACTCAAGTCCGCCCTCCACGCCGCCCTGTTCGGACTCGGCCGCCTGCAGCCCCTGGTCGAGCGCGAGGACGTCGAGAACATCATCGTCATCGCCCGCGGCCCGCTCTGCTCGGTGTGGCTGGAGCTGGTCGACGGCACCCTGGTCGAGGCCGCCCCGATCGCCGACTCCGAGGACGAGCTGCGCGAGTTCCTCTCCGACCTCGGCGCACGGCAGAACCGACCCTTCACCGAGGCCCGGCCGCACCTGGACCTCCGGCTGCCCGGGGGAGCGCGGCTCGCGGCCGGCTCCTGGGTGATGGCCTACACCTCCGTCGTGATCCGCCGACACAGCATGCGCGAGGTGTCGATGGACGAGATGGTCTACGACCGCAAGGCATGTAGCCCGGTCCTGGCCGACTTCGTCGCAACCTGCGTGCGTGCCGGCAAGAGCATCGTCGTCTCCGGCGTCCAAGGCAGCGGCAAGACCACCTGGGTCCGCGCCCTGTGCTCGTGCATCCCGCCCTGGGAGATGATCGGCACCTTCGAGACCGAGTTCGAGCTGCACCTGCACGAGCTCGTCGACCGCCACAAGATCGTCCACGCCTGGGAGCACCGCCCCGGATCCGGAGAGGTCGGCATCGACGGCCGCCAGGCCGGTGAGTTCAGCCTCGAGGAGGCCATCCACCACTCCTTCCGGTTCAACCTCGCCCGCCAGATCGTCGGCGAGGTCCGCGGCCCCGAGGTCTGGAACATGCTCAAGGCCATGGAGTCCGGGCCGGGCTCGATCAGCACCACCCACGCCCGCAGCGCCGAGCACACCATCGAGAAGCTCGTCTCCTGCGCCATGGAGAAGGGCCCCCAGGTCACCCGCGAGCTGGCGATCAGCAAGCTGGCCGCCGCGATCGACATCGTGATGTACCTGCGCTCGGAGGTCGTCCCCAATCCCGACGGCACCTTCCGCAAGCAGCGCTGGGTCGAGGAGGTCCTGGTCGTCCAGCCCAGCATCGACGCCGCCAGGGGATACGCCACCACCCCGATCTTCGCCCCCAACCAGCTCGGCCAGGCCGTCGCGACCGGCAAGCTCGACAACTTCCTCGCCCAGGAGCTGGCGCGGCACGGGTTCGACCTCGAGGCGTACAAGGCCGAGTCCCAGGCCAACCCGGGGGTGGCCACGTCATGAGCACCGCCTTCCTGCCCGCCGTCTTCGGTGGGCTCATCGTCATCGGCCTGATCGGGATGGGCTACGCGCTGATCCCCGCGCCGCCCAAGCCGCCGCGGCCCGCCCGGACCGTCACCCCGTTCGGGCGGCTGGGGAACTGGTTCGTCCGGCTCGACCGCCGCACCCGGATGCTGATGGTCGGCGGTGGCGTTGCCGGCCTCCTGGTCGCGCTGGTGACCGGCTGGGTGATCGCGATCGTGCTCGTCCCGGCCGGGATCATCGGTATCCCGCTGTTGCTGACGCCCCCACCGGCGGCCGCGAGCATCGAGAAGCTCGAGGCGCTCGAGGAGTGGACTCGGTCCCTGTCCGGCAAGCTGACCGCCGGCCAGTCCCTGCGCTCGGCGCTCATCAAGTCCCTGCAGTCCTCGCCGGCGCCGATCGAGCGCGAGGTCGGCCTGATGGTCTCCCGGTTGTGGAACAACACCGCCAGCACCGAGGACGTGCTACGCGCCTTCGCCGAGGACCTCAACGACTCCACCGGCGACGTCGTGGCCAGCCAGCTGATCCTTGCCGCCAGCGGCCGCGGCCAGGCCGGACTGTCGAAGGCGTTGGACGCCCTCGCCGAGACCGTCGCCTCCGACGTGCGCGCCCGCCGCCAAACCGCCGCCGACCAAGCCAAGCCCCGCACCACCGCCCGCACCGTCACCGTCATCACCCTCGGTGTGCTCGGCATGCTCGCCTTCACCGGCGACTACATCGAGCCCTACGGGTCCCCGTTGGGCCAGGTCATCCTCGCCGTCCTGCTCTCGGCCTACGTGGCCACGCTGCTGTGGATGCGCCGGATGGCCGTCGCCAAGCCACTCCCGCGGTTCCTCGACCTCCAGGCCCGCAACGCGCACCGCGCCGCCCAACGCGCGGCACCGGGCGAGAAGGAAGGAGCACTCGCATGACCGGCCTGCAGATCGCGCTCGCCAGCGGCACCCTCATCGGGCTGGCCCTCGCCCTGCTCGTATGGCGCCTCGCGCCCTCCGACCCCGACCTGGTCGACGCGCTGGACCGTCTCTCACCTGACCACGTCGTACCCCGCCGCAACACTCCCAGCCTCGACGTCGACGCCGGCACCGGCTCGGCGGTCGATCGGATCGGCTTGTGGGCGATGAAGAACCTGCCCGGCGGCGCCTGGGCCCACACACCTCGCAAGGACCTGGCCATCCTGCAGATCAGTGAGACCCGGTTCTACGGCGAGAAGGTCGTCTGGGCACTGCTCGGCCTGGTCATGCCGCCCCTGCTGGCCGCCTTCTTCATGCTGATCGGCCTGCCGCTGCCGTTTGCCATCCCGACGCTCGGCTCGCTGGCGCTGGCCGCCCTGTTCTGGTTCATGCCCAACTGCAACGCTGCCGACGACGCCAAGAAGGCCCGCATCGAGTTCAGCCGAGCCTTGGGCGCCTACATCGACATGGTGGCCACCGGCGTCCGCGACGGATCCAGCGGCCAGCAGGCGCTGCGCTCGGCAGCCGAGGTCGGCGACAAGTGGGTCTTCAAGCGGATCGAGAGCGAGCTGCGCCGCGCCCGCTACATGACCCGCGCACCCTGGGACTCCCTGCACGGTCTCGCCGACGAGCTCGCCGTCCCCGAGCTCGATGACCTCGCCGACATCATGCAGCAGTCCGGCCAGGACGGAGCCCAGATCTACAACAACCTCCGGGCCCGCGCCGCCGCACTTCGCTCGGCGATGCTCAGCGCCGAGGTCGGCAAGGCCAACGCCACCTCCGAGCGCATGTACATCCCAGCCAGCCTGCTCGGCATCGTCTTCATGGCGATCCTCGTCACCCCTTCGATGCTCCGCTTCACCACCTGACCGACCTAACACCGAACCCAAAGAACCAGGGTCACCCAGACCGCAAACCGAACAACCAGGAAGGAAGAACCCCGATGTTGAAGCTCTTCATCACTCTTCAGATGGCGGCGCTGACCTCGCTCGCCTCCCTCGAGGACCGCGTCACCAGGCAGCGCGACGAGCGCGGCTCCGTCACGATCGAGCAGGTCCTGTGGGCCGGCGCGGTGATCGTCATCGTCGGCATCGTCGTCGCGGCCATCAAGTTCTTCGTGACCAGCGAGTCCGCCAAGATCAAGTAGGCCGCCATGTTCGCCAGCCTCCACCGCCGCAGCCGGGACGAGCGCGGGTCGGTGACCATCCAGATGGTCTTCCTGATGCCCGCGCTGTTCCTGCTGATGTTCCTCGGCCTCCAGGGCGCCCTTTACTACCACGCGAAGCAGGTAGCGCTCGCGGCCGCGCAGGAGGGCGCCCGTGAGGCAGGCAGCGAGACCGGCACCCGCGACGCCGGTGTGGCCACGGCGAACACGTTCCTCCACGACGCCGGAGGCTCCGACGTGATGACCTCCACCAGCGTCTCCGGATCACGGACCACGACCACCGCCACGATCACCGTTACGGGCAAGTCCATGAGCGTGATCCCCGGCTGGCACGTGACCGTCACCCAGAGCGCCAGCGTCCCGGTCGAGAGGCTCACCGAATGACCAGGCAGACCAGGCGGGCCAGCGCACGCCGCCGGCGCCGGGACGAGCGCGGGTCGGTGGCCATCGAGGCCGCGATCGGCGTCCCGGCCTTCGGCCTGTTCGTGGCGATGATCATCCTCGGCGGCCGCGTGGAGATCGCCAAGCAGTCCGTGGACGCAGCCGCCTACGAGGCGGCACGAGCGGCCTCCATCGAGCGAACTCAGAGCGAGGCCATCACCTCCGGCAAGTCCGCGGCCACCAGCAGCCTGTACGACCAGGGCCTGCAGTGCACGACCACCAACATCACGATCAACGCTGCGGCCTTCAACGCCCCGCTGGGAACCACAGCCCAGGTCACCGCCACCGTGACCTGCAAGGTAGACGTGGCGGACCTGAGCATCCCAGGCCTGCCCGGCACCCGGACGATCACCGCGACCGCCAGCAGCCCCGTCGACGCCTACCGGGAGCGCCGATGATGACCGCCCGCATCCGCAGTCTCACGATTCGGCGCTCGCGCGATGAGCGCGGCTCCATCAGCGTCTGGTTCGCCACCGCAGCACTGGCGATGATCATCCTCGTCGGGATGGCCGTCGACCTCGGCGGCAAGGTCCACACCCAGCAGCAAGCCCGCAGCGCTGCCGCCCAGGCCGCCCGCACCGGCGCCCAGGAGGTTCAGGGCTCGACCGCAGTCCGCGGCGAGGACCTCCACGTCGACCTCACCGCCGCCAAGACGGCCGCCTTGGACTATCTCCGCGCCGCCGGCGTGGAGGGAACCGTCCGCGTCGTCGACGGCGACACCCTGATCGTCACCACCACCGACACATACACCAGCAAGTTCCTCGGGATCATCGGCCTGGACACGATGCAGGTCACCGGGGAGGCGTCCGCGCGGCTCATCCGCGCCGAAGGAGGCATCGAGAGATGACCACGCCCACCCATCCCACCCTGGGCCAGCGGCTCACCGGCCTCGCAGCCTCGGTCGCCGTACTCGGCATCGTCCTCGGGCTGCCCGCACTATTCCTCGCGATCGGTGCCAGCCCAATCCCGGACCACGTCCCGACCCTGGACGGCATCAAGAACGCGCTCATGGCGCCCGACGACGGCACCCTCGTCCTCGGCCTGTTCAAGGTGATCGGCTGGGTCGCGTGGGCCTTCATGGCGCTGAGCCTGGTCGTGGAGGCCATCGCACGGCTCCGCAAGGTCCAGGCGCCCCAGCTGCCGGGCCTGGGCCGGCCGCAGGCCGCAGCACGCGGCCTCATCGGCCTCGCCGCTCTGATGTTCATCGCCGCGCCCATCGCCGCCCAGCCAGCCACGATCACCTCGGCCGCCGCGGCGCCGGTGACGGTGGGACACGTCAACGCCGGTGCCGCCGACCAGGCACCCGCCCAGCAGGACCTCAAGGTCGAGACGAAGCAGGAGCGCCAGCGCAAGACCGTCGACCACGCTGTGAAGCCGGGGGAGAGCCTGTGGTCGATCGCCGAGGACCACTTCGGCGACGGTGCCCGCTACAAGGAGCTCGTCGAACTCAACCGCGACCTCCTCGGCGCGCAGCCGAGCTTCCTCGAGCCCGGTTGGGTACTCAAGCTGCCCGCGCTCAACGGCGGGGCACCGGCGCACGACTACACGGTGCAGCCCACCGACACCCTCAGCGAGATCGCCCAAGAGCAGCTCGGCGACGCCGACCGCTGGCCCGAGATCTACCGGGCCTCCACCGGCATCACCCAGCCCGGCGGGGCCCAGCTGACCGACCCCGACGTCATCGACGTCGGCTGGAAGCTCAACATCCCCGACGCCGAGCAGGGGGGCAGTCACGACGACACCCAGCACCAGCAGTCGCGCGACGTCGAGCCCGAGACGCCCGCCGGCCCCGAGGACCAGCGGCCCGTCGACCCGCCGGCCGAGGAGGAGCCGCCGGTCGCCCATGTGCCCGAGGTGCCCGAGGTGCCCGAGACGGCCGTGCCCGACGCGCCGCCCCAAGCCGAGGAGCCGGCGGCGCCGGTCGCCGACGTCGACCAGGTCGACGACGCTGACGACTCGATCCTCGACGCGCCGTGGGTCCTCGCCGGTCTGACCGGCGGGGGCGTCCTGCTGTCCGGGGCACTGCTCATGGCCCTGCGGTCCCGCCGCCGCGCCGGCTACCGGAACCGGACGCCCGGCCGCGCGATCGCCGCGCCGCCTCCGGAGCTCGCGCCGGTCGAGATGACCCTGAACGCCACCGGTGCCGCGGCCGCAGCCACCGTGGAGTTCGCCGACGAGGCGCTGCGCCGCCTCGCGGCCGCCGTCGGCGCGCAGGGCACCACGATGCCGCCGCTCGCTGCCGTGGAGCTCGCGCACGGCAAGCTGACCCTGCACCTGAGCGCGCCGGCCGCCGTCCCGGCGCCCTGGGTGGGCAGCCCGGACCAGACCCACTGGCACGTCAGCACGGACACCGCCGTCGACGACCTCGGCCCCGACACAGGGAACGTCGAGCCGCCCTACCCGCTCCTGGCCACCATCGGCATGAGCGACACCGGCGAGACGTGGCTGCTCAACTGCGAGGAGCTGTCCACCCTCACCATCAGCGGCGACCAGACCTACGGCCGGGACTTCGCCCGCCACCTCGCCGCGCAGCTCGCCGTCAACCCGTGGTCGCGCCGCGTCCAGGTCGACTGCATCGGCGTGGCTGAGGAAGCCGTCGCCATGGACGAGCGGATCAGCTACTACCCGACCGGAGCAGCCGGGTCACCCGCGACCGCGGAAGCCCTCGCGGCCGCCGTCACCACGGTCGACCGGGCGAAGCGACACGACACCGACGCGTCCACAGCGCGCACCGGCAGCGTCGACGACGACACCTGGCCCGCCCGGATGCTGTTGCTCGACGCGGCTGCCGGAGACCCCGAGGACCTCGAGCAGCTGCTGCAGCTGGTCACTAACCACGTCGGGCAGTCCGCCACCTCCATCGTCGTCGCCGGCGAGCGACCCAACACACCGGGCGCCGTCCTGCACATGACGAACACCGGCCGCGTCGTCCTCGAGCACGCCGGCCTCAACCTCATCGCCGTCGGCCTCACCAGCGACGAAGCCCGCGGCTGCGCCCTGGTCTACGCACAGAGCGAGGTCGCCGAGGAGGTACCTGTCCCGGTCGACGAGACCGCCACCGACGGCTGGGAGGCCTACACCGACCAGTCCGGGGCACTGCGCCGCGAGTACACCCTGCCGCGCAACACCCCCGCGGACACCGTCGACGAGCCGCTGTCCTCCCTCCTGGAGGGCGACGACGAGGACTACATCCGGCACAGCGCGATCGTGCAGGAGGACCTCGAGACGCTGGCGCCGAAGGTGCCAGAGCACGTCCGAGCCGAGGTCGAACAGTGCGACCCCACTCTCGACCAAGACATCGCCGACTGGTTCTCGACCAACTGCGACCGTCCAAGGCTCATCCTGCTCGGCCCGGTCACCGCGCGCACCCACGGCAAGGCGCTGGCCAAGCGCAAGCCCTACTTCACCGAGCTGCTCGCGTACCTGGCCATGCACGGCAAGCACGGAGCCACCCGCGAGGAGATTGGCGAGGCATTCGGGATCACCCCCGGCAAGGTGCGCGACTACACCAACACCGTCCGCGAGTGGCTGGGCACCAACCCCACCACTGGAGAGCCCCACCTGCCCCACGCCGACAAGGCCCCTGCCACCAAGCTCCGCGGCGTCAACGTCTACCAGGTCGACGACGGTCTCCTGGTCGATCTCCACCTCTTCCTCCGGCTGCGCAAGCGCGGGCAGGCCCGGGGCGGAGCGGAAGGCGTCGCCGACCTCTGCACCGCGCTCGAGCTGGTCGGCGAGTCGAAGCCCTTCAGCCAACTGCGTGAAGAGGGATGGTCTTGGCTCGTCAACGAGCCCGACCGCGTTGACCTCATGGCGTCCGGCTGGATCGCCGACGTCGCCCTCATCGTCGTCACCGAGGCTCTCGCCGTCGGCGACCTGGTCAAGGCCCGCTCCGCCGCCTACGTCGCCAACCGGGCAGACCCTGACGGCGAGAGCACCCGCCTGTGCCTGGCGCACGTCATGAAGGCCGAGGGCGACCAGCTCGAGGCCGACCGGATCATCCGCGAGGAGATCTGCAACCGGTCCGACGACGGCGACGCCCCGCTGGAATTGTCGGAGCGCACGAAGACCATCATCAGTAACCACGGCTGGCTCGCGAGCTGACTCGGGAAGGGAGCACCAGCACATGACCACGCTCGACCAGGAGCTCACCGGCCGCTACGTCGCGGCCGGCGGCGACCGCCCCGACCTCGACGCCCGCCGCGTCGCGCGGGCCGTGTTCGTTCGCGACACCATCGGCACGCTCTACAACGCCGACAAGAGGTTCGGGATCGAACCCGCCGACAACGGCTCGCTGGCCGAGCTCGTCGACGCCGCCGAAGAACACCTCGAGCACATTGCCACCGACGTCAGCCAGCGATCAGTCATGGCGCCGCCCAACACAGGAGGAGACACCGCATGAGGAAGCACCACTCCGCACTCGGGGGAGTGGCCCTCGCCCTTGCCCTGACCCTCATGGGCTGCTCGGACGACGGCACCGACCCCGAGGCCGAGGACACCCCAACCACCACCCCGACCGAAACGCCGACCAGCGCTTCGCCGACCCCGATGACTCCTGAGGAGAAGGCTGCCGCGCAACTGACCACCTACCTCGAGGTTCGTGACGACGCGCTCCGTGCCGCGACCATCGACTTCAAGCGCCTCAACAAGGTCGCAACTGGACAAGAGTTCCTGAACCTTCAGCAGAACGTCTCTGGAATCGAGCGCTCCGGCAGCAAGGTCACGGGGGAGTACGTTCACTTGCTCGATGAGCCGCGCGACCGCGGCTCTCAAGTGCTTATCACCGACTGCGAGGACCGCAGCGGAGTCGAGCGCACGAAGGACGGCAAGCCGGTTCCCGAACCTAAGGACCCCGAGGGCAACCCCCTGCGAAACCCGGTGCCGATCGAGTACGAGTTGATCAAGCAGAAGGGCCGCTGGCTCGTCAACAGCTCAAACGTGCTTTGGGACAAGTCGTGCTAGCCCGGGCGCTCGCCGCGATCGTGGCCGCCGCATGGCTGGTCACGATTGGGGGCTCGTCGCCGGCCGCCGCTGATGGCGACCAAAACTGCCACTATGAGACCAATCCGGACACCGGCGAGGTAGTGCTCGTCTGCGAGGACCCCGGCGATGATGGCGACGAGGACAACGATCCTGGTGATGGAGGCTCGTCAACGTGCTCGTACCAAGGCAACGAGATTCCCTGCACGGGCCCAGAAGGATCGACTTGGAGCAGCGCTCACGGGTGCTACGTCGGAGAGGCGTTCCCCGCAGACGAGACCGAGCCGCCGCCCGGGCAGACCGAGGAGGACGGCGCCTGGCACGTCTGCTACTTCCCCCCGCCCGGGTCCTCGTGGGAACTGATGTGGATCGAGAACGGCACAGTGACCATCGATCCAGAGGTGCTGGCTCAACGGGCCATTGCATCGATGGACCTGGACCCGATCACGATCGGCATCGTCCCCGAGTCGGGCGCCAACCGGGTTGGTCTCGTTGGTCTGCCGGTGTGGATGTGGGTCGACAGCCCGACCGATGACACGTTCGGACCGATCACCGCGTCCGCCAGCGAAGGGCCGGTCTCGGTCAGCGCCACCGCCAGCGTCTCCAGCATCGTGTGGAACATGGGCGACGGAACCAAGGTGACGTGCACCGGCAAGGGAACGCCGTACGCCGATCACTACGGCAAGCAGGACTCCCCGACCTGCGGGCACCGCTACGCGAAGATGTCGACCAACCAGCCCGAGGGTGCGTACCAGGTCACCGCGGCCAGTCGCTGGGTGGTCGAGTGGACCGGTGGCGGGCAGTCCGGAACCATCGAGTTCGACCTGGCCACCGAGCCGCTCCCGATCCGCATCGGGGAGGCCCAGGTGCTGACCCAGTGACCCTGTACTACTAGCCGACCGATCACCGACACAGGTCCCCGTCCTCACAGCAGGACCGGGGACCTGTGTCGTTCGCTGCCCGAGCGCGGCCCGGAGGCACCGGGCCCCGCCCGAACTGAGATGCTCGTGCTGCCGCTGGTGGACGTGAAAGAGCCCCAGGCGTCTCGGGTCTCCTGGGGCTCGCGAGAAGCAGAGCATGGGGTGGCTCGCCTGCGCAGATGAATAAGACAACGCGCGAACCTAGACCTTAGGGCTCACGGGTTGGCGTGACAGCAGGCCCAGTCACGTGACCTGGGTGCCGCCTTCCTGGCGGTCAACGAGGCGGGGACCCGGGCCAGCGCCGCGCCGACCTGGCTGTCCCGGCGACAGGAAGCCGCGCCGTCGTGCGGTGCCGATCCAGTCCCGCACGGTCGGCTCGGGGCGCCCGAACTTCGTGGCGAGCCGACCCGTTAGCCCAGGCCCGTTGGCGGCTTCCTGGAGGTACGTGCGCGCTACGTCCTCGAGGAGGGTGTCCGGTAGGCCTGGTCGGCCGCGGCGCTTGCCTGCCGCGGAGCTCGTAGCAGTCTCCAATGTGCTGAGTTCCTCGGGCAGGAGGTCCTCTACCGCGATGTCTCGCCGGCCGTCGAGGCCGAGCTGGGTGACGCCCTCACTACGCCAGTCGTCTTGGGCGAGAGTCGCCTGCGCGCGAGCGACGATCTTGCCGAGAGGGATGCGGCGAAGGAGATCGCTCGTGATGAGCTGGCCCAGCTCAGTGCCGGGATCGTGGTCGGTTGCAGCGCGGTCCTCGTCGCCACCATCCTCGTATCGCCAGGTCAGTTTGAAGAGCTCGAGTTCCGCAACCTCCAGGCCGCGGCCGCGGTTGACCAGGATCCCGTAGACCCGGACCGGGAGGTCTCGCGACGTGTAGACGAAGTCCGCCACGTAGCCGGCGCCTCGCGCGCGGCTCTTCATGTAGAGCTCGAGGCGATCCGGCGGCGGCGGGTCGCCGGGATAGTCAAAGCCGGGATCGAAAAGAGACTGCTTGAACAGGTCGTACATCTGGCGCGTCCGCGTGAAGTCGTACGACAGGTCGCGGACCTCGAGGTGGTCGTCGGGCATGTGATCGGTGGCGTTCTCGGTCATGGTCTCGACGGTAGGCCAGCAGGGTCGCGAACCGTACGGAAAAACCGTCCGACTTGCGCCGCTCGATTAGTCGTACGCCTGCGGCTGTCGCGGCGGGCGCGGATTATGAGGCGGGGCGCTGACGTAGCGCGCACCCTCAGGCGACCCCTCGCGCGCACGACGTCCAGAAGCCAGAGAATAGAAACAATAGGCTCCGCGCCACCCTGGCCAAGAAGTTTCTGCAACTTTCGGGGGGACGCCCTCTGACCTGCGGAAACGCGCGTCCCCCCTCTGCGTCCCCCTCCGAATCGGGGGTTTGGGGGGACGGATGCGGGGACGCCCGCTCGCGACCTTTCTGCCGTGCACAGCCACGGACGAAAGGAGCGAGTGCGATGAGTGTGGGCGACCAGCTCGGCCTCGACGACAACAGCGAACTGCTCGACAAGGCCCGCCAGAAGTGGCCGACTTGGGTGGCCGTTGATCCACGGCTTGGAGTCGTCGAGGAGTTCGACGACCTCCGGGCCTGGCTGCCCTCGGTCGACAGCGCAGCCTCTGACGAGGTCCTCCTGGCGCTGGCCATGCTGGCGGCTCCCGATGGCGGTGACGACATCGCTGCCGCGGCCGCGCTCGCCAAGTGCCTGCTGCCCGGCGCGTGCCGGCTCGCCGGCTGGCTCAGCACCCTCCCTCCCCGCGAGGTCTTCCGCGACAGCCAGCCCGTCGCGGCCGGCTCCTGGTCGGCCGTCGAGCGGATCGACGAGCTGGTGGCCTCCCAGCTGTGGATCGAAGTCCGGACCTTCAAGTGGCGCCGGCTGCGCAAGGTCGCCGCGAACATCCTGATCAGCACCCGCGTCGGCGTCCTCCGCGAGGTCGGGGACTTCTTCCACGTCTCCCGCGCCGACCGCACGTGGGCGAACACCACCCTCGTGGAGTCCTTCTCCTCCGGCGACCTGGCCGACGGCGACGCAGGAGCGTGGAGCGCCACCGCGATGCCGATCGAACGGGTTGCCGGCGCCCCATTCCCCTGGCCCGAGATGCTCGCAGGCGCCGGTCCGGGGCAGGAGGAGCCGTCGGCCACCGAGGAGCTGCTGGAGCTGCTGGCATGGGCCTGCGAGAACCAGGTAATCAGCGCGGCCGACCGCTACCTGCTGCTCTGCCTGGTCGACGAGGCCGACCGCGTCGAGACCCGCAACCTCGCCCGCGGCTACGGCGGCCTGCTCAGCAACGAGGTGTCCAGCCGTGTCGCACCGCGGGTCGGGGTGTCCGAGGCAACCGTCCGTCGCCACGGCTCGCGCAGCATGCGCGCCCTCGCCGCGGCCGCCACGAGGAAGTTCGGCCATGACGAATGAGCGCGACCGTGATCGCTCCCACCGCCCGACGACACATAGGCGACTGGAGGTGGTGAAGCCCATGACATACACCCAGGACGACGGCGAGAGCCGGACGCCGGAGAAGATCGCCGACCTGTTCGCGATCGCCGGCCGCGAGGTCGAGGCGATCGAGCAGCTCACCGGCTGCGTCGCCCAACTGCACGAAGTCCAGGCCGCCAAGGCAGAGCTGGCAAGCCTGACCCCGGCTGAGGTCCGTGCCGCGCTCGAGTTCCGCCGCGGCGGTATCGGGGAGGCCAAGTGAGCACCCAGACCTCGAGCCGCCCGGTCGGCGTCGACGAGCTCAAGCGAGCCTGGGACGCCGTGAACGCCGGCGAGTTCCGCGTCGGCGCCGGCGCCGGCAAGGGACCCCGCGGCCGCGGCACCGCAGCCGCGGACGACTGGTCGCCAGCCGCGGGGGAGCACACCATCGCGGTGATCGGATGCGCCGGGTCGGTGGGAGCCAGCACCATCGCCCTGGCAGCCGGCCTGGCCGCCGCCGCCCCGGTCCGGGTGATCGAGTGCTGCTCGGTCACCGCCTCTGGTCTCGCCGCGGCAAGCACCGCCGAGCTCGGCCTTCACCCGACCGACTGGCGTCAGGGCAAGCGCGACCACGTCCTGCTCGAGCGGGCCAGCGAGGTCCTCGCCGGCGTCGACGAGATCCCGCTGCCGATCGACGCAGAGCACGAGACCCAGCTGACGATCCTCGACGTCGGCTGGGAAGCCGGTCAGCTGCTGGCCACCGACTGCTGGCTCGCCGAGGCCGTCCGCACCGCCGACCAGGTCGTCCTGGTCACGACAGCCACCGTCCCCGGGATGCGCCGCGCCTCGGTCGCGCTCGAGCTGCTGGCCAACCACTGCCAGCCCGAGCAGATCGCCCTCGCCGTGCGTGGGCCGCGCCGCAAGAAGTGGACCCGGGGCCTCGAGCACGCCGGCGGCCCCGCCTTACGTCGCGCCCTGGTCGCGGACCGGTGCGTGGAGATCCCCGAGGACCGCGAGCTCGCGGTCAACGGCCTGGACTCCCGGCCCGTCCCGGCCCCCCTCATCTCGGCAGCACGTCAGCTGCTCGAGCCCGCCCATCTGCCCACCTGCCCAACGGCGCCAGCGAAAGCGACTGACCCGAACCGGCGTCAGCAACCCGGAAAGGAAGTCCCTCTGTGGACGTCATGACCACTCTCCTCCCGATGGCCGCCCAGGTCTGCCCGAAGGCGCCGCCGGGGGCCGTCGGACCCACCAACGAGATCACCAGCTACGTCCTGTGGGGCGTCATCGTCCTGTTCGGTCTCGGCATCGTGATCGCCATCGGCGCGATCATCGCCGGCCGCGTGTTCTCCCTGCCGCACGCCTCCAAGGTCGGCGTGATCTCGGTGGTGGTCGTGTTCGCCTGCGCGATCGCCTACCTGGTCCTGCCCGGCATGCTCAACGGGATCCTCGGCAAGGGCTGCATCTGATGCGGCGCGCAGCCACGAAGAAGGCCGCCCAGGAATCAGGGGGCGCCACGGAGTGGGGCCGACGCCGCCTGCTCGGAATCCTGGCCGCAGTCGTCGTCGTGGCTGCACTCCTGCTCAGCGGCCTCGGCTACGCGGTCTACCTGGCCTTCGCCGGTATCGGCGAGGACTCCAACGCGATTGCCGGCGTGGCCACCGGCGAGACCGACCACTCGACGGTGGCCCAGGGTGCCGCGCACCGCGACGAGATCGCCGCCGAGCGGATGCTGGCCGTGCAGGAGAGCGCTGCCTTCCCGCCAGTAGCACCAGGGACCATCAACTCGGAGGCGCCCGTCATCAAGATCCCTGCAGGCACTGGCGTAATCGGACCCGCGTACGTGATGACCGGGTTCCCGCACACCCCCGAGGGCGCGATCGGGCAGCTCGCCCAGATCGACCTCGCGGTGCTGCAGTCGATGAGCCTGACCACGGCCGCAGAGGTCTACAACGCCTGGGCATTGCCCGGCGGGGTGCGCGCCGAGGAGTGGTGGATTACCGCCAGCGTCCGGGCGTTCCTCTCCAGCGCCGGGATGGGTGAGGTCAAGGACCCCAGTTCCTCGGTCTCCCTCCAGCCGGCCGCCGCGCTCGTGAAGGGAACCGACGGACCCGGCTGGGCAGTCGTGTGCGTGCTGATGAAGGTGACCGCCTCCTACAAGCAGGAGGGCCAGATCGCCTTCGCCCACTGCGAGCGCATGCAGTGGGTCGGTGGCCGTTGGATGGTCGCCCCCGGCGCCCCGCCCGCACCCGCCCCCGCGACCTGGCCCGACACGCAGCTTGCCCACGAGGCCGGCTGGCGCACCTGGTCGACCGACGACACCACTGACCCTGACCACCCCGGCGACAGCGAAGGGGACCGCTGATGAAGAACCTGACGACCGGCCCAGCCTTGAGTGGCGACCCGCGGGCCACCCTGGTGCGCATCGGCATCCTGGTGGCGATCGCCGCCATGGTGGCCACCGTCGTCTGGATCGGTGCCCGCACCCGAGCCGACGACTCCCGCGGCCCCGACCCCGCGGGCGGGGACAACTTGACCCAAACGGTCCAAACCGCGCCGGTCGAGCAGGTCGCACCAGACACCGCCCCGGCCGACGGCGTCGTGATCCCGACCGGCGACGACCAGGTCGACGGCTACCCGACCGGATTCCCGGCCACCGACCTGGGCGCCGTGGCGCTGCAGGTCGAGCTGGCCAAGGCTCAGCTCGGGTTCGACTACGACCAGGCCGTCACCGTCGCCCGCCTCTACGCCAACCCCGAGGACAAGGCCGTCTTCGAGGAGCGCTCCCGTGCCGCGGTCGCGCTGCGCCGCCAGCAGGCCGGCGTCGCGAAGGAGGGCGACGTGCCCGCCCCCGCGTCGTACGCCGTCACCCCGGTCGCCTACACCCTCGAGGAGCTCGACACCGGCTACTACGCGGTGAACCTGCTCAGCTATGTCACCCTCACCACCGCCGACGGTCAGGTCAAGGACAGTCTCTACGCCGGAACTCAGCTGATGCGGTGGTTCGAGGGTGACTGGCGACTGGTTCAGGGCAGCGAGGAGGACATCGAGCACCTGGTCTCCGAGGGCCAGCCGCAGGCGGTGGCGCCCGGCACCCCCGAGTTCGACAAGGCCGGCTGGATCCGGATCAACGGAGCTCCCCAGTGAGCACCGTCATCAACACCGTCGTCACCGCTGCGCGCCGGACGAGCCGACTCGGCACCGCCGCCCTGGCGCTCCTGGTATTCACCACGCTCCTCGGAGCTGCCACGACCCTCCAGCCTCCCGCCGCAGAGGCCAGCGAGCCGGCCGTCCGCGTGGCGCACCTCGCCCCGGTCGCCAGCGCCGGCACCGGCACGCTACCGACCCGCAACGTCAAGATGGGCTGCCCGGGGCCCGACGCCCTGTGCGATCTCGGCGGTGACGCGCTCGACTGCGCCAAGGACCCGATCGACTGTGGGAAAGACGTCGCTGGCGATGTGAGCGACGGTGCTAGCGACCTGCTCTCCGACGGCTGCGGGATCCTTGACGCGATCTGCGGCAACATCGGCGGGCTGCCCGGGCTTCCGGGGGTCCCTGGGCTGCCCGGGATCCCCGGTCTGCCGAACGTCGGTGACCTCTTCGGTGGCGGCATCCCTGGTCTGGGCGACATCCCCAACCCGTTCGAGGCGATCGGCGACGTCATCGCCAAGGCCGCGGCGGACGCCTGGACCGCGGCCATGCTCGCGATCTGGAACTCCGGCCTGTTCGTGCTGCGCATCGTGCTCACGTTCAGTGAGCTGTTCTTGACTCCGGACCTGAGTGCTGACGGCCCGGGCAAGGACGTCTACGCCTTCACCCTGTGGCTGGCGCTGGCCCTGGTGGTCATCTTGGCGATGGTCCAGCTCGGCGCCGCGGCCTTCAAGCGCGAGGGTAAGAGCCTCGCCCGGGCCTTCATCGGGTCCGGTCAGTTCGTCTTGGTGTGCGCCTGCTGGTTCGGGTATTGCGTCATGATCATCGCGGCCTGCGGGGCGCTGACCAAGGCGCTGATGAAGTCGCTGCTCAAGGTGCAGACTTGGCCCGACTGGGACCCGCTCGGCGGCCTCGGTATCGACGACATCACCGACGCCGGCGTGGCCACCGCGCTGGCTTTCCTCGGGATCTTCTTGTGGCTGGCCGCCATCGGGCACGTCCTGGTCTACCTGGCACGCGCGGCGTCCCTGCTGGTGATCACCGCCACGGGGCCGCTCGCGGCCGCCGGCCTGGTCTCGGACTTCACTCGTTCCTGGTTTTGGAAGTCGCTGCGCTGGTTCCACGCCGCGGCGTTCACCCCGGTGCTGATGGTGATGGTGCTGGGCATCGGTGTGCAGTTCGCCAACGGAGTCGCCGCCCACCTGGCCGAGGACACCGCCAAGGCGTTCGGCACCGCGCTGCCGGCCGTGATGACGATCCTGATCAGCGTCGTCGCCCCGCTGTCCCTGTTCAAGCTCCTGGCCTTCGTCGACCCCGGCACCCCCAGCGGCGCGTCGTTCCGCCAGGGCATGGCCATCCAGGGCGGCTTCCAGGGTCTGCTCGGCGGCGGCGGTGGCGCCGGCGGTGGCTCGTCGGCTGCGTCGAGCACCGACGCCAACGGTCGCTCCTCGGGCGAGCAGAGCGCCGAGGCATCGACTGGCGACCGGTTCAGCAAGTCGACCCAGGGCGCCCTGGGCAGCTTCGGCCCGGTCGGCCAGGCGCTGTCGACCGGCATGGGCTGGATCAACTCCGCCGGCGCGAAGGCGACCTCGCTGATGTCGGACGAGACCAACCAGGCCGGTGTCGGCCAGAGCACCTACGGCCCCGACTTCAGCGGCCTGGGTGGACGGCAGTCCGGTGGCCAGTCGGGCGGCCAGGGCGGGACCCACCCCGGGTCGCAGAACAGCGGGGACGACGACTTGTCGATGCCGACCCCGCCCTCGCCTCCTGTGCCGCCCACCCCGCCGACGCTGCCCACTGGCGGCGGACCCGGTGGTGGCTCGGGTGGCGGTTCTGGCGGCCAGGGCGGCGGGGGAGCGGGCGCCGCTCCCAAGACCCCGGCCGCTGGAGGCGGGGGAGCAGCAGGAGGTGCTGGCGGCGCCGGCGCGGCGGCTGGCGGCATCCCACCGGTGGCGGTGTAACCGATGCGCCGACCGCCCCACCTCGAGCACCGATCAGCACGCACCGACCTCACTGACCAGAAGGGAAGCCGACGATGACCACCTACGCCGACTACCAGCGCGACCGCATCGGCTGGTTCTTCGGCCTCTCCGGAGGCCAGCTGATGTTCCTGGCGCTGGCCAGCCTGCCGGCGTTCTGGGCGATCAGCCGCGGAGCGTGGTTCTCCGCGTTTCTGTTCGCCCTGGTCTGGTTGTTCCTGCTGGCCATCACCGTGATCCCGGTGCGCGGCCGCTCGGCCACCGGCTGGGTGTTCGCCTCGACGATGTACGCCGTCGGGGGCCTTTTCGGCTGGACCTCGTTCCGCGCCAAGGCCACCCAGGGCCGCGCCGAGGACCTCGACACCCCGGACCTGCCCGGCGTCCTCCAGGGCGTGCAGATCCACGACGGCCCGCCGCACGGATCGCAGCTGCAGCGCGTAGCGATCATCGAGGACCACGCCTTGAAGACCTGGGCGGTTACGGCCTCGATCGTGCACCCCGGCATCGGCATGAAGGACACCGAGGAGCGCGCCTGCTACGGCGAGGCGCTGGCCGGGCTGCTCGACGTCGCCGGCCGCACCGAGAAGGTCGACGAGATTCTCTTCATGGTGCGCACCGTCCCCGAGGACGGCGCCGAGCGTGACCTGTGGGTCAACCGCCACCGCCGCTCCAACGCACCGGAGCTGTCGGAGGTCGTCAATAGCGACCTGGCCCACGGCCTCACCCAGGCATCGGTGCGCACCGAGCAGTTCGTGACGATCGTGATCCCGGAGACCCGGATCGCGCGGTCGGCCAAGGAGTCCGGGGGTGGCTTCGAGGGCCGCTGCCGCGAGCTCTACCTGCTCATGGGCGAGATCGAGGCCCAGCTGCGCGGCCCGATGGGGATGACTCAGGTCCGCTGGCTCACCAGCCCCGAGCTCGCGTTGGCCTGCCGGACCGGATTCGCCCCTGGTGACCGGGCCGGCATCGTCGAGGCGCTGTCGCTGCGGGAGAAGGACCCGAGCGTCAACGCCGACGTCCCGTGGGCGATGGCCGGCCCCTCGGGTGCCGACGCCACGGTGCGGCACTACAGCCATGACGCCTGGAACTCGGTCAGCGCCACCATCAAGCTGCCGACCCGCGGCGTCGCCATGGGTGCTCTCGCCCCGATGCTCACCCCCAGCGAGTTCGGCGAGCGGAGGTCGTTCGTCGTCGCGTACCCGATCGTGTCCCAGTCCAAGGCCGACCGTCAGTCCGGCAACGCTGAGTGGGCCGCCGACCTGACCGAGGGGATGAACGAGAAGCTCGGCCGCAAGACCCGAGCCAAGCAGCGCGACGAGGCGCACAAGGCCCGCGGCCTGGACGCCAAGCTGGCCCGCGGCAACTCGCTGACCCGGCCCTACGGCGTGTGCACGGTCACCGTCCCAAAGTCGATGCGGATCACCGAGTTCGGGCGGCGCCTGGATGCCTCGGTCCGCCGCGCCGGGTTCGCACCGCTGCGCCTCGATCTCGCCCAGGACGTCGGGTTCGCCGCGTCCACCATCCCCCTCGGCACGAGCCTGACCCGAAGCGGAGACGCCTGATGACCACCAACCCCCGGCGGAACCGCCGCGGCGCCGATCGAGGCCGGGACATGGCGGCTTTGCTCTCCGACTTCGGGCACGACCTGCCCACGATCCCCACGCTCGCCCCGCAGGCCAAGGAGCCCCGACTCTTCCGCTACGCGCCGCGCCGCGGTGCCACCCGCCGCGGCCGAGGATGGGCAGCCGCCACCGCCCCGGCGATGGCCTGGCGGATGACCAGCGACCAGGCCCCAGTGTTCTGGCCCTTCGTGTCGGCTCCCGCCCTGCCCCCAACGGGCGCCCAGATGGGCGTCGACCAGCTCTCCGGCGGCAGCTTCTACTGCGACCCGTTCGGGTGGGTGCTGCGCGACGACGTGCCGGCAACCAACCCGAACATCTTCCAGTTCGCCAAGCCGGGAAGTGGCAAGTCCGGCACCACCAAGGCGTTCTGCACCCGGATGATGCCGTTCGGCTACCGCACCCTGGTCACTGGCGACGTCAAGGACGAGTACGAGTCGTTGTGCCGTGCGCTCGGTGTCGAGCCGTTCGTCATCGCCCCCGGCTTCACTGCCCGGGTCAACCCGCTGTCCATGGGGCCGCTCGGCGACGGGTGGGAGAAGCTCTCGGCCGAGGAGGCGCAGCGCCGCGCCACGATCATCTTCAAGCGGTGGCTGGTCCTGGTCCGCGGCCTGGTCGGCAGCATGAAGATCGACGACGAGCGCCGGGTGCCTTTCGGCCCCGACGAGTCCGACGTCGTGCGCAACGCGCTGGCGATCCTCACCGGCTACGCCGCCGGCAACAGCGTCCTGGCCGAGACCACCATCCCGCGGCTGTGGGACCTGCTGCGCAACCCCACCGAGGAGCTCGTCGGGGCCTGCGAGTACGCGAACAGCCGCGTGTTCCTCGACGAGACCCGGCTGCTGCGCAACGCGCTCGGCGAGCTAGTCACCGGCACCCTCGCCGGCCTGTTCGACGACTTCACCAACATCGAGGTCGACTGGCGGGCCCCGATCCAGTCGTTCAGCCTCTCCCGGCTCGACGGCCTCGGCGATGAGGCCGTGGGCATCGCGCTGCTGTGCATGAACTCCTGGGGGCGCGGTCTGCGGGAGATCGCCGAGCCTGGCGACCTGCGCATCGTGGTGCGTGACGAGGTCTGGAAGCAGATGCGCCTCGGAACCGCCGCGGTGGCGAGCTTCGACGCCGACCTGCGGCTCTCACGCGGCATGGCCGGCAAGGGCGGCGACATCCAGTTCTGCAACCTCCACAAGCCCTCCGACCTGCTCTCGGTCGGCGACGCCGACTCCCAGGCCGCGATGATCGCCAAGGACCTCCTCGAGCTGGCCGACATCAAGATCCTCGGCGCCCAGAAGCCCCGGGTCGCCCGCGAGCTCGACTCCATACTCGGGCTCGGCCCGATCGCCCAGGACCTCGTCTCCGGGTGGGCCATGCAGGACAAGGGCCGCGCCCTGTGGTGCATCGGCGACGCCACCTACAAGGTCCAGACGGTGCTCCACCCGCTGGAGAAGAAGCTCTACTACACCAACGGGGCCATCGAGTCCGCCGCCTGAGCGCCGCGACCTCGGGACTGACCTGCCATGAAGAAGCTGCTCCTCGCCGAACTGCCCGTCCTGATCATCTTCATGGGGCTGCCGTTCCTGGTGACCCTGATGGTGGTGATGACCACCACAGCGGCCGCCGAGTGCCGCACCCAGAGCAGCCAAGGCACCGCGCCCACCGAGCTCGGTGACCTCGGAGCCATCGACGGCCCCGTGGGCGGCCCGGTCAACGGCAAGATCACCTTCGCCCAGGCCAACATCCCGCGCCGCTCCGGCCTCGACGGATTCCGGGCCTCCATGCCCAAGGTCCTGTCCCAGAACCCCGAGTTCGTCACCCTCAACGAGGCCAGCGGCTGGAGCCTGGAGCAGATCGAAGCCGCCGCCCCGGGCTACTCAGCCTTCCGGGTGGCCGCCCCGGCCGGCACCAGCACCGGCGCCGAGCAGGCCATGGGCAACGTCGTGCTCTGGAAGAGCTCGACCTGGACGAAGGTCAACGGCGGCCGGGTCCAGCTCGTCGACGACGACAAGACCTTCTACGACGGCCGCCCGGTCACCTGGGATCGCTTCGCGACCTGGGTGATGCTGCGTCGCGCCGACGGCTCCGTGGTCTCGGTGGTCTCCACCCACCACATGACCAACCCGCACCGTTGGCCGAAGCAGCACGGCAACCCGCCACTGACCCGGCCTCAGCAGTACGGCGCCGGAATGGACATCCTGCTGCAGCTGCGCAACTCGCTCGCCGCCCACGGTCCGGTGCTGATCGGCGGCGACATGAACACCCAGGCCTCCTACACCGACATCCCCTGGACGGCGGCCGCGAAGATGAAGGCCGCCGGCTACGGATGGCACAACCACGGCGTCGACTTCATCTTCTTCCCGCACCACCAGGGCGCCCGCCTCGAGCAGGGCTGGGACGGCACGATGGTGTCGGATCACCACTGGCTCTCGGCTCGCATCGCGATGAACGGCGCTGGCCCGGAGAGCGCGCCCGAGACCACCACCACGACCGACGGGATCGTGCCCGCGGCGACCACCGCCCGGACGTCCGCCGAGCCGCCGGCCGGCGACGTGCTCGCCCAGCTGATGCGGCTGCGGTTCGCGTCCAACTACCCGACCATGACCGCCGAGCAGGCCCGCAACGCGATCACCATCGCCCAGGTCGCCCGCGACCTCGAGATTCCCCGCTACGGGCTGCAGATCGCGATCGCCGCCGCGATCCAGGAGTCCAAGCTGGTCAACCTCACCGGAGGTGACCGCGACTCCGGCGGCCTGTTCCAGCAGCGCCCCTCGGCCGGCTGGGGAAGCCGGGCCGAGATCACCAACCCCGTCCTCGCGGCCCGCGCGTTCTTCGGCCAGGCCCAGCACACCGGCAACCCCGGCCTCCTCGACATCCCCGGCTGGCAGAACATGCCGCTCACCCAGGCCGCGCAGGCCGTCCAGCGCTCGGGCTACCCCGACGCCTACGCCCAGTGGGAGGACGTCGCCGGCGACATCACCGATCTGCTCGGCGGCGACCTGCCGGACCTGCCCGACTCTGACTCCGAGGGCTCCACCACGAACGTGGCCAACTGCCAGGGCGAGACCTTCAACCCGATCACGGTCGGCACCCTCAACCTGCTCGGCGCCGGCCACACCGACAAGCCGGGAGAGCGGCCCGGGTACGACACCTGGGACAAGCGACTGCCCGGCGCCATGCGCACGATCGAGAACGCCGACATCTCGATCGCCGGCCTCCAGGAGGTGCACGGCCCGCAGGCCAAGGCCCTGGAGACCCAGTACGCGGCCAAATGGGGGATCTACCCGGCCAGCGGCAAGGCACAGAACCGGGTGATCTGGGACCGCAACGAGTGGGAACAGACCGACGGGCGCCTCGTCGACATCCCCTACTTCGGCGGCAAGGACGTCGGCATGCCCCTGGTGCAGCTGACCTCGACGACCACCGGACAGGTGATCTGGGTCTGGAGCATCCACAACCCAGCCAACACTCAAGGAAACGCCGCCGGGCACCGCCAAGAGGCGCTGCGCCGCCAGCTGGCCACGATGACCGAACTCGCCGGCGCCGGCACCCCTGCGGTGATCCTGGGCGACTTCAACGACGGCAAGGACGGCAACAACTCCTCGCACTGCGCACTGACCCCTGAGCTGAGCAACGCCTTCGGCGGCTCTGCCGAGCCCTGCAAGAAGCCCAAGCAGGACGCGCCGATCGACCACGTCTACGGCGCGAACCTCACCTGGGCCAGCGCCGAGGTCCACAACAGCACCCAAGCCAGCAAGATCACTGACCACCCGCTGGTGACCGCCACCACCGCCGGCAGCAGCGCCGGGTGCGCAGTTGACTCCGGCACCGCGGAGGCCAAGTACAACCTCGGCCCGGTCAAGCCGCGGCTGACCCAGCTGGTCAACATCCTCGGCCCCATGTTCGACATCAAGACCGTCGGCGGCTACCGCGAGAGCGCCACCGACCCCAACGGCCACCCGGCCGGGCTAGCGGCCGACTTCATGGTGCCACTCACCGCGGCGGGCCGCGCGCAGGGCGACCGTCTCACCGCCTACGCCAAGGCCAATGCCCAGAAGCTCGGCATCGACTACATCATCTGGTACCAGCGGATCTGGTCGGTCGCCCGCGCAGGCGAGGGCTGGCGGCCGATGGAGGACCGGGGGAGCGCTACCGAGAACCACCTCGACCATGTTCACATCAACGTCAAGCCCGGCGCCTCCGTCCAGCCGGTCGGCCTCGAGGGCGCCTCCTGCGACGAGGTCGTCTATCCGGTGCCCGCGCAGTACGTCGGGACCGACAACCACAACTGGCACGAGACCGGCGCGTACTGGTCCAAGTGGCACACCGGCACCGACTTCTCCGCACCCTGCGGAACCACCGTCTACGCCGCCCACGCCGGCACCATCGAGATCGACACCACCCAGCGTTGGGCTGGGCCGCAGCTGGTCAAGGTCACCACCGGCGCCGGGTCCCTGACCACGTGGTACGCCCACATGGCGACCGTCAGCGTCAGCCGCGGCCAGACCGTCGCAGCCGGCGAGCCGATCGGCCAGGTCGGCAAGGAGGGCAACGTCTCCGGCTGCCACCTCCACTTCGAGGTCCACCTCAAGAACGGCTCCATCTACGGCCCCGACAACGTCGATCCCTCGACCTGGCTCGCAGAGAACGCATCACGCCCGAGTCACGCCGTGTGATCGCACCGGAGCCCTGACAGCACATAGGTGACCAGCGAGGCCCAACGACCCACGACCGCCTGGAGGTGGCCATACGATGCAGCGTGAGCGACGACGAGACCCCTACCCGTGGACCTGGGAGATCCCAGTCGCGGTAGCCCTGGCGACCCTGTTCGTCATCGTCATCGGCATCCAACTCGGACGATCAGTCGCGAACCTGGTCGCCGGCGCCGGATGGACATGGCCCGACGCCAACGCCGGCGCGTTCCCCTCACCCATCGGCACCGCCTTCTGGACCAGCCTTCCCGCCGTCCTCGGCGGACACGCCGACGCCGGGCTGCCCAGCCCCACTCCCGACGGTCTGGCCGGTCGCGGCCTGGTCTGGGTCAGCCTCGCCCTGACTGAGGTCGCGCTGCTCACCGCGACCGTCTGGCTCGGCGCGTGGGCCTACCAGCGCTGGGGCCCGGGCCGCATGCGCGGCATGGCGACCGCAGCCGAGGCCGAGAAGCTGCTTGGCGTCACCCGGCTCCGCAAGGTCGCCGGCATCGTCCGCCCGGACCTCTACGGCAAGCACGCCGCCGCGACACCAGCACCGGTCCAGCGCACCGCCGGCGACCTCACCGAACAACCCGGCCCGCATCTGGGCCACGGCCTCAGCCCGTGGCTCCTGCACGGCCGGCGAACGAAGGAAGACCGATGAGCAACGAGACCCCACTGCACGGCAACCCGACACTTCGCACTCGCGGCCGCCGCCTGGGCGGCAGCAGCTGTCGCCGCCGCGGACACCGGCCGGTCCTCGTCGAGCGCCACTACGTGGCTGCCGGCCAGGTGGAACTCCTCTGCGAGGCCCGCGACCTGCTGTCCGACGCCTCTTTCCTGCTCCTCGGTCGCCGGGCAGAAGAACGCCGCGGCAGTGCGGTGATCTGCCGTCGATGCCTCGCCCCGTGCGGGGACACCGTTCCCGAGGTGGCGCGATGAAGCTGAGGTTCGACCCCTGGGACGTGGGCTGGCGCATCGGTGATGCCCACGAGCCGCGAGGCGGCGAGCTGTGGGTGCCGTGGGACCGCACCGCCGGCGTAATCGGCCCGCAGGGATCCGGAAAGACCCTCGACCTGCTCACCCCTGCGCTGCTCGGCGCGCCGGGTGCCGCCCTGGTGACACTGACGAAGGTCGAGGACCTCCTGCTCAGCCTCACCGAGCGCTCCCGCGACGACCGGCCCTGCGTGGTGCTGGACCCCTTCGGCCTGGCCGAGGGCGTCATCGACGAGCTGATCTGGGACCCGATCGCCGGCTGCGTGGACCCGAAGGTCGCCGAGCGGCGCGCCAAGGCTTTCACCGCCGGCACCGTCAAGGGCGCGATCAACGGCGGCACCGGCGACGATGCTGCGCGGTTCTACGCCGCCGAGTCCGCGAAGGTGCTGCAGGGCTACTTCCACGCCGCGGCGCTGACCGGTAGGACGCTCGAGGACGTGCTGCAGTGGGTCGCCAACCCCGCGGCAGCCACCCAGCCGATGGAGATCCTGCGGCGGCACCCGCACGCCGAGCCGTTTTGGCACGGCCTCCTGCACGGGGCGCTGAACGGTGACGACCGCACCGCCGGAAACACCGTCACCACGGTCCAGCAGTCGGTCTCGCTGTTCTTCCAGGCCGACATCCGACGACGCTGCATTCCCAGCCCCGGACGGCCAGCCACCGACCTGGCCGACGTCATCCGGCGCCGCGGCACCATCTACCTGCTCGGCCGCGAAGACCCCTACGCCTCGGCGAGCCCGCTGATGACCGCCGTCGCCGAGCACGTCTTGGACACCGGCCTGCTGCTGGCCAACAGCTCCTCGTGGGGAGGCCGCCTGTGCCCGCCCCTGGTCTCGGTGCTCGATGAGCTGCCCTCGACCGCACCGCTGCCCACGCTGCGCACCCGGATGGCCAACGAACGCGCCCAGGGGCTGTCGTTCATCTGGGCCGCCCAGACTCGGCCCCAGCTGACCAGCATCTTCGGCGAGCACGAGGCACGAGCACTGCTCGGCCTCACCAACGCCCTGGTGATGTTCGGCGGCTCCAAGGACGTCGCCTTCAACCAGGAGATCTCCGACCTCCTCGGAACCGTCCGCATCGGCCGGGTCACCCATTCCTCAGGCGGGTTCAACGGCGGCGGCCGGAGCTTCTCCGGCGACGACATCCCGATCATGCGGCCCGAGGAAGTCCGGCAACTGCCCGAACGCCAAGCTCTGGTCGTCGCCGAGAACGGCAAGCCGATCATCGCCAAGTTGCACCGCTGCGTCGAAGGCAAGGCCGGCGAACGACTGCTGGCCGACCAGCGGGCGCTGCGCGAGCGCCTCACCAACGACCGGCGCACGGTCATCACCCCCGAGGCCCGAGCCACCGCCGCGCTCGTCGAGGCACGCCGTCTCGGCTTCGTCGATGACGAGACCGACCACGCAAGGAGTGAACTTTGACCACCGAGCAACAGACCGGCCGGGCTGCACCCACGCTGATGGTCTTCCCGTTCCCCGTCGCCGGGGACCACGTCCGGCTCGCCTACCGCGAGCTCCACATCGCCATCAACGGCACCGAGGAGGAGAAGAAGGCCCTCGGCCACCACGCTCTGCTGTCGCGGCCCTGGGAGCCGGCGACTTGCCTGGACCCCGAGCTGCGTCACGACCTGTGGGAGTGGCTCGAGGACGTCGTGATCTGGCTCAACCGCGAGTACACCTGGGACGTCTCCGGGCTCATCCCCAGCTGCTGGCCTCTGCACCCGCACCTGGTCCACGAGATCGCCGTCCTGGCCGACCAGCGCCGGCGGGCCGGCCTGGCGATGACCAGCGACGCGCTCGAGGAGTGGCACCGCTACTCCCTGCCGGCGTTCACGGACCGGATGCGCAACAGGCTGCGCACCCACTGCGACGACGAGCACAAGAGCTGGCCGGCCAAGCCGCGCCACAGTGAGCACCTGGCCGACACCAGCCGCCAGCGCCGCGAGAACACGTTCGCCCACGACATCGACGCTCTGCCCGTCAACCGGCGGGCACACGAACAACCCCCGGCCGGTCCACCGCGGCTCGGCCTCGTCGACCTCGACACCGGCGAAATCCACGACGACGAGCGGGGCGGCGCTCAGCCGCGCACCCGCACCGAGAAGGGACCCCGCGAATGATGCAGGTGAACGAACGCTCCGAGGCCATCGGCCGAGCCCAGCGCGCCCTCAAGGCTCTCGGCGAGCACCCGCGCTCAAGCAAAAAGGAGCTCGGCCACGCCCGCGAACACGTCAACGCCTGCTACTCCCACGGCTCGGGTGAGTACGTGTGGAACGCCGTTGCACAGGTCGAGGCGATGGCCGAACGCCGCTACGGCGTATCGAGCACAGAGGAGCAGCGTCAGCTGGTCGAGGCGACCGAGGACCTCGAGAAGCCTGCGACAGCCGCCCGCGGCCGAGCGGCGGAGGACCGCGCAGTCCCGCCGCCGGGGTCGACCCCAGACGTGGAGCTCGCGCCCACTGCATCGCGATGAAGTGGGCACGACGGGCTCAAGACGGCGTTAGAACGCCGCTGAGAGAACGGAAACCCCTGCCAGCGGGTAGTCACACACCGCTTCGTTGTGGGAGAGCCAATCTGAGCGTTCTCGCCGCTTCGACCTCCCAGGCGTAGAACTGATGCCGGATCAGCTGACCTCAGCGCTCCTCATCGTGGTGGCTATCGCCTACCTCGGCGGAGCCGTTCTGTTGGTCGTGGCGCTTGCAAAGGTCCTGCTCGCCTGGTCGGTCAGCTGGCGCGCCAGCGGGCAAACAAGCCCGGTCGACGTCGTGCTGCAGCAGCGGGCCGCCGCGGCGATGGCCGCCGTCGCCGCAGTCGCGAACGTCCCGCCTCCGGCAACCGACGTCGTTGCGATCCTGGGCGCCCCGGTCGCCGGGGAAGCCGATGGGACCGTGGGCGATGGTGGTCTCGCGGTGACCCGCTTCCGGGCTGGTCGTCCCCCCACCGTGGTGTTCGCGCGGGCCGCGCTCACCGGCCTCAGCGCCGGCGCAGTGCAGAGCCTGGCCGCCCACGAGCTCGGCCACGTCATCCGCCGCGAACGCAGTTCGGCCGCGGCGCGGTACTCGTGGCTGGTCGGTTACTTACTCCTCGTGTTGGCATGCGCTGGTCTCACTGCAGCTGCTCTTGCGGCCTCGCCCCAGCTGGCCGGCCCCTCGTTGCTGGCCACGATGAGTGCGGCCGTGTCGTTTCTCGGTCTCCGCTTCACATTCGACCGACGCGAGGAGGCCGCCGCCGATCTCTTCGCCATCGACCTGACTCGCGACCTGGACGCGGCCGCCGAGCTGATGCGGTTCTACGAGAATAGCCTGGCGCGGCCGACGCCCGACGGCGGCCCCGCATGGTCGCGGCTGGAGCGGCGGTGGTTCGCAACCCACCCCGAGCCGCAGGCGCGGCTCGCAGCCATGCGCCGTCGCCTTGGGTGACGTCTCGAACGCGGCGGCGAACACCTCTGGTAGCAGCCGGGCCGACCGTTGGCCCGTTCAGCGGCTGGCAGCCGACGTAGTCCATCCGGTCGGCCGCGGCCTGGGTAGACCCTGGCTTCTTCGCTGCGTGAGGATGACGATCGTGATTCCAACCGATCTGGGACCAGTTTGGCGGCAGCACAATTGCTCACGTAAGCACAGGACCTATCTGACGATGGCGAAGTGCATCTGGAACGACGCTCCGTGGGTCTCCGGCGAAGGAGCTATCGCGTTGGTGGCGTGCAGACCTTCTGGGCCTGTCAGGTACCGGCACGGAGCCGTGTCCCTGCACCAGACGGCTGATAGTGCGTTGGAGGCCAAGACGTTGATCGACGAGACCGGCTGCGGAGGCCGCTGTCACCGCGACCACAGGATCGTGCAGCTGGTCATACCGTGACGCCAGCCTGCGGGCTTCCGGAGCGGCTCAGCGGCGTGGGGTACCGCGGCGGGGCGGCCGCGGACTGTTCACGTCCTGCCGATCTCGTGCCACGCCCGGCGACTGGGTCGGCGCCGGGGTGCCTTCGCCGGTGTCGATCGGGATCTCGAGGCGGGACACGATCCGGTAGCGCAGGTCACGCGCAGGGCTGTCGCCCATGGGCTTCTCAGCGACCAGGCCGCGCGTGGCGGCGCCGACGTCGTGACCCTGCTCGTGGGCCTGCTGCAGCATCGCGGCGGTGGCCGGCCAGTCGCCCTGCTCGAGCAGCCGTGGGTCGAGCTCGCGAGCCAAGGTGGCCCACCGCTCGGCCGGGGTCTTCTCGGCCGCGGCCGAGAGCCGTGCGCGAACCTCGCTGCTCTTGTGGAGCTCGGCCAGTGCCGCCTTCCGCGGGTCGGCATCCCAGGTCTTGATCGCGTCGCGCAGGTCGCGTCGTGCCTGCAACTGGGAGAGCTGCAGCCGGGCCCGGACCTGGTTGACGCCCGGCTCCCAGGCGCGGCTGGGACGTGCCGAGATGACCCGCATGGCGGCCAGATGTGCCTGCTCCGGGGCGAGGTTGTCCAGCCGCTCGGTGAGCAATTGGTCACCGAGCGGGCGGAAGGCGGGCTGGCCGCTGGCCACCGCGGCAGTGAGCGCGGCGGGCCCACGCTGGGCGAGCAGGTCGGCGGGGTCGAGGCCGTCGGGGAACCGCGCGAAGCCGGGGTCGAGGCCGTGCGGGGTGAGCATCCAGAAGTCCCGCTCGGCCGCGACCTGGCCAGCGAGGTCGGCGTCGGTGGCCACGATCGGGTCGCGGCCGACGGCAGCCAGCTGGGCGGCCTGCTCATCGGTCAGCGACGTGCCGAGGGGCGCCACGCCGAGGTAGAGGCCGGCACTGGCCAGCGTGACCGCTATGGCGTCCGTCGGGCCCTCGACGATCACCGGGACCGCACCCTCGGCGAGCAGTTCGTCGACGACACCGAATAGCTGGGCGCCCTTGTGGAACAGCGGGGTGTCGGCTGTGTTGAGGTACTTCGGGCCGCCCTTGTCGGCGTCGGTGAGGTCGGGCCGGCGGCGGCCGACGAAGCCGAGCACTTCGCCCTGGTGGATCACCGGGAACATCACCCGGTCGCGGAACCGGTCGATGAGGCGACCGGTGCTGGCCTCGGTCGCGACGCCGGTGGCCACCATCTCGGTGTCGCTGACACCGCGGCCGCGCAGGTGGCCGACCAGGTTGGTCCACCCGGCCGGCGCCTGCCCGGGGCGGAACCGCTCGTCGCCGGCGAGGTCGGTGCCGAACCGTCCGGTGAGGTAGTCGCGGCCCCACGAGTCGGTGAACCGGGCCTCGAAGAAGGCCTGTGCCATGTCGTTGATCTCGAGCATGCGTTCACGCGAGACGGGGGAGGAGTGCCACTCGTCGGCCCGCTGGTACATGAGCCGGAGGTCGGCGTCAGTGGGCTCCAGGCGGGTGCCGCCGAGGTCGCGGATGTAGGCGGCCAGGGTGAGGTCGGGTTCGACGAACTGGTCTTCATCGACGTCGACCAGGGCGCCGGCGTCGACCAGGTGCTCGTCGTACGGGCCGGGGTCTTCGGCGAGCGGCCAGTCGCCCCAGTCGGGGTCGGTGACGTGGTCGACGAGCGTGGCCGGGTCCGGCTCGACGCCGTCCCACAGGTCTGCGGGCGGCTCGTCGAAGTCGTAGGCGTGCGCGTGCTCGTCCGGGGCCGTCTCCAGCGCGATCGAGGTCCGCCAGACCAGCGCCTGGCACTCGTCGACGCGCTCCCAGCCGTCGCTCGGCATCGCCCGCCCTGCGCCCAGCAGGGCCTCGACCTGCCAGCCGCGCTGCACGCCGTGGTCGACGTTCGCCACCAGCGCGGGCCACCAGGTGCTGGCCTGGATGCTCGCGGCGCGCTCGGGGCCGAACAGGTCGGCGAGCCGAGGAGTCCACTCGGTGGTGACGCCCTCGCCGTGGGAACCGTCGCCGATCTGGGCGGCGACGGCCGGGGTGAGTTGACGGGCCATGCGCCACCACACGGCCGCCGCGGCGTGCTCGTCGGGCAGCGGTCCGGCGGGGTGGTCGGGTGCGGTGGTGGTGCGCAGCAGCTGGTGGGCGGTGACGCCGGCGCGGGACATCGCGGCCAGGCGCTCGGCGAGCAGCGGGGTGAACTCGTCGTTGCGGACCTGCGGGGCGAGCGAGTAGAGCAGCTGGCGCCATTCCTTTAGGGCCGGCGTGTGGTCGCCGCTGACCGCGCGGTTGAGGCGTCGCTGCCAGGTCGCGGGGGCCTTCTGCAGCTGCGGTGCACCGGTCGGTCGCCGGTCGTCGACCGGGACCTGCATGGCGGCTCGCCAGACTTCGATGTCGGCGACCGTGGCGGCCTCGGGCCGCAGACCGTTCTGGGCCCACACCGGCAGTGCGCCGTCGTCGGTCGCGCGGGCGTGGACGTGCTCGGCGAGCTGCTCGACCAGGTGAGCGCGCTGGGAGAGGTAGGGACCCCAGTGCGGGTCCTCGGCCAGGCGGGCCGGGACCGCGGGCATCCACGGCAGGGGCCCTGCGCCGGCGTTGCGCAGGCCGGAGGCGTCGAGGCGCCAGTCGAGGACCGCGGCGCGGTCGTGCGCGGTCTCCAGCTCCCGGCCTGTAGCGGCGGCATGAAGTGCGTCGACCGGGTTCTCGTCGGCCGCGCCGAGCAGCAGCAGGTGGGCACGCAAGGTTGGCCAGGCGGCCTCGTCAGAGAGCCCGGGGACGAGCGTTTCGACGGCGTTGTCCAGGGCGTCGACCACGTTGACCGGGGTGCCGTCGGCGGCGGTGATCGTGTGATGGCGAAGGAGGTCCTCGGCGGCGACGTAGAGGCTGTCGAGGTAGCGTTGTGCGGCCTCGCCGAGCCGGGTGGCCGGATCGGCCTGCTCGCGCAGCAGGCTGGTCGCCGACCGCTGCGTGTTGTCGCGCGCCAGCATCGACTCGAGGATGTCGGTCGGCGTGAGCGGCCGGACCAGCGTCGGGTGGATCACCGAGTGCGGGTCGCCGTCGCCGACGACCTCGACGTAGACGTGGTTCGCGTGCGCGCCGCGGGTCATCATCGTGTAGAGCTGCTGGCGCGACTCGCTGCCGGTGGCCAGGCCGTGCATCGTGTCAGCGGTGACGCCCTGGGCGGTGTGCACGGTGCACGCGTAGCCGAGCTCGGAGGATCGGGCGACGTAGTCAGCGGGCAGCCGCACCGTGCGGCCGTGCTGGGTGTGCTGGACGGTCAGGTCGCCGCCGTCGTGGATCTCCAGCACGTTCCAGCGGTCGCCGTTCTTCACCCAGTCGGTGGCCGAAGTACGCAGGCGACGGTCGTTCTCGCGGGTGATGATCAGTTCGCCGATCGAGGCCTCGTTGCCGTCGGCGAGCCGGCGGACCGGCCCGCTGGCGGCGACGTCGGCCAGGTCGATTCCTTCGAGCCGGTGGGCGCGGGCCTGCTGGTTCAGCTCGCTGACCAGGTCGCGGGTGGGGGCGAGCATGATCGAGTCCAGGCCGGCGGCACGGTCGGCCTGCCAGGCCGCGAAGACGTCCTCGGTCATGGTGGCCAGGTCGCCTACGTGGACGCGGTCGCGGTCGAGGTAGAAGCCGAGCGACTCGGGCTTGCCCTCGCGCAGCGCGAGCGAGGCCGCGCCCTCGGCGGGGTCCTTGAACCGGACGAGCTCGGTCAGCTGCAGTGCCCCGTGGGTTGCGCGGATGTCGCGCAGCACGCCGCCGGCGCCGATCGCGGAGAGCTGCTGGTCGTCGCCGATCAGTCGGACGCTGCCGCCGCGCTCGAGGATGTAGGAGACCGCCGCGTCCAGCGAGAGGGTGTCGGCCATCCCGGCCTCGTCGATGACCACGAGGGTGGAGGAGTCGATGCCGGCGACCCAGGCGGGCATCGCGGCGCCGGACTCGCGGGCCTGCTCGAGCGAATGGGTCAGCTTGGCCAGGGTGTCGGTCTGGGTGTCGATTTGGGAGCGCAGCGCGTCCGCGGCCGCCGCTGAGGGAGCCAGGCCGATGATGGTGCCGCCGCCATCGCTCCAGGCGCTGGCCAGGGCTCGCATCGCGGTGGTCTTGCCCGATCCGGCGGGCGCGATCGCCAGCTGCAGCCGGGCGCCGGAGGTGGCCATCTCACGGACCAGCGTGGCCTGTCCGGCGTTGAGGGTGATGCCGTTGGCGGTCGACTCGAGCAGCGCCAGGTCGACCGAGTCGGTCGTGACGGCGTACCCGTCGTGCCGGCCGGCGACCTCGACCAGGCGCTGCTCGGCGGCGAGCACCTTGCCCGAGGTGAACAGCTCGGCGCCGCTCTGGGTGTAGACCGAGGCCCCGTCCGCCCGACGCAGCTCGACCGGCTCGCTGATGGCGTCCCAGGGGCGGGCCATGCTCACCGAGCGGCCGTCGAGGACCTCGCTGACGAGCAGGTCGACGACCTGGGAGACCTGGTTGGTGGGCACGTTGGCGCCCCGAACCTGCCGCTGGGCCTCGGCGTAGACGTGCCAGAACTGCCAGGTGCTCCGAGCTCCCTCCATCGTCGCCACGATCCGGTCGGTCGTCTTGGCGAACCAGGCCGAGTCGGCCAGCGACCGCGCTGCGCCCTTCGGGTTCAGTGCGCCGTGGACCATCTGCTTGACCCGCTGAGGGGTGCCCAGCACCTCGATGGCCTCACGGCTCCAGGTCTCGCGCTGCTCGGCCAACGAGCGCGGCTCGTGCTTGGCCTCGCGGGTCTCCAGCGTCGCCTGCTGGGACAGCTGGATGGTCTCCACCGGCGTCGGCGGGCGGCCGTGGGTGGCCTGGAACGCGGCCGCGAGGACCTTGCGGCGGTCCTCAACGCTGGCGCGGCGCTTAGAGAGGCGGCGGTTCAGCTCGGGGTCGACGCCGACGATCTCGCGCACCGGCCGCTTGCGAGGGTCCTCGTTCGGCCGCTCCTCGAACCGCACGCCGAGGGCGTCGACCAGGTGCCGCTCGAGCGCGGTGTTGTAGGTCTCCGAGGCCGAGACCACCGCCTTGTGCAGCGGCCGGCCATCGATGGCCAGCCACTTGCCGTCGAGCGTCTGGACCTTGTTCGCCACGGCGACGTGCGTATGCAAGTCAGGGTCTCCCGCGCGGGAGTCGCGGTGGGTGAACGCCGTGGCGACCAGGCCGCGGACGTCAACCTGGCGGACGCCGTTGGTGCCCCGGCGGGTGAACAGTGCCTTGGACTCGATGAAGCCCAGCGCGTCCTTGATCGCCGCCTGGTGGGCCCGCTCGATCACCGCGGCGGTCTTCGGGTCGGAGATCGCCCACAGCACCGAGACGCTCTTGAACGGGGAGAAGGTCAGGTCGTAGCCGGCCACGGCGTTGGTCTTCGGTCGGGAGTGCTTGGCGATCGCGGCGGCCAGCTCGCGTGCGTCGGCGGGTTCGCGGCCGTGCTCAGCACGGAAGAACTCGGTGCCGACCTCGGTGCGGACCTTGGCCCGGTCGGCCGCGGGGACCGGCCAGTCACCCGGCAGGCCGGCGGCCTCGTTGATGGCCGCGATGCGCTTGGCGACCTCGATCCGGAACGGGCTGATGTCGTTCTCGTAGACCTTGTACGGCGTGCCGAGCTGGCGGGCCGTCTTGTAGTCCGCGTCGGCCGGCCGGTCGACGCCGTCGCGGCCGATGCGCAGGTCCAGGTTCTTGGTCCGCTGGGTGGCCAGCGGGTGGTGACCGGAGCCGAACAGGCTCTGCATGTGGTCAGCGGTGACGACGTCGCCGGCGTCGAGCCCTTCGAGTCCCTCCATGCCGGAGCCGACCCACACGCCGGGAGTCTCGCCCTTCTCGGTGTAGTAGCTCGCGAGGCCGGTGTGGCCCTTGTCCGTGGCGTCCATCGCTGCGACCTGGCGGGTCAGGTAGTCGTACCCCGACCCCGCCGTCAGCTTGTGGAGGCTCATCGTCACGGTCACCTACGTGCGCGCGGGCGTGCTGTGCGATCACTTCCGACCGGATTTCTGTTGTGTTCTTTCTATTCGGTAGACCGAGAATGCAAGAGGTGTGTGGCACTTGGGAGTTCGCGGAAATCTGGGGGGACGCTGAGCGGCGTGGGTGACGGCTGGGGCGTCGGGTTCGGACTGGCTGAAGTGGGCGGGGCTGGCTGGGGCCGAGATTGGCGGGTTCGGAAGGTTCTTGGCCGGAGGTGATCGCACGGGGACCGGGAAATGTCGTAGGTGACTGTCAGAGTCCATGTCGACACAAGTGAGGACCGGATGAGTCAGCAGACGATCAAGCAGCAGGCGCGGCGTACGGCGCGGGAGATGGCCGAGAAACGGCGCAAGGAGCGCGAGGAGCGCGAGCGCCGGGTGATCGACCTGGCAGAACAGGTCATGGTCGCGATCGGTGAGCGCGACGCGGCGGTGGCTGAGACCGAGAAGCGCGCCGGTGAGGCGCTGCGGGAGTTGACCGAGGCTGGGGGCCTGTCGCTGGGCGAGGCCGTCGAGTGGTGCGGCGAGACCGTGACCGTGCGCGAGGCGACGCGGCTGCGGCGGCTCGCCAGTCAGCCCCAGGCCGACGACGGCGACCAGGGCGGCGACGGCGCGACGATGGCGACCGCTGGGATTGGGGGAGCGGGTGCCGGTTCGTCGGCTGGATGACGCCGGCCTCGCGGCGGTCGCGGCCGCCCTCGCTGATCCGGCGGTGCTCGCGCGGTATCGGGCGAAGGTCGCCACGGTGCCGGGCAGTGAGTGCCTGTGGTGGACCGGAGCGGTCTCGGGTCGGTCCGAGCGAGAGCGCACTGACGGCGGTGGCCATGGCCGGTTCTGGTACGCGCCGGGGCGGGTGATCATCGCGCACCGGTTCGCGTTCGCGGTCATGCACGGCGTGGACGCGCTTGAAGAGGCGCGGCTGCTCGGGCACCGCTGTCACAACCCGCTGTGCCAGCGGATCGTACCGGAACACGTCGTGGTCTCGACCGCGCGCAAGAACCGGCAGGAGTGGGCCGTCCAACGGCGACTGCCCTACAGCCCGCTGGCCGACCCGCGCGGGCCGCGTCGGCGGGCGCGGGAACTGCGCGACCTGGCGCGTGAGGACCCGCAGCTGGTGGCCGACGACCTCGCGCGGCTCCAGGAACTGCTAGGCGAGCAACTGACGCTCTGGTGAGGCTGTGCCGACGCAGAAGGCCGCCCGGAGCGGACAGCGCTACGGGTGGCCTTCTGGCTGCTGCGGGTCAGGCGGGCTCCCCGTCGAGGAGTCGGCCGAGCGTCTCCCACAGGTCGAGGTAGCCGTCGGCGTCCTCGGGTGACCGCTCGCCCCACTTGGCGTGCAGGTCGCGGATGCGGTCGAGTCGGTCGAGCCGGTCGGGGAGTGCGTCACGGGCGGCGGTGATGAACTCGACGTCGACGGCGTGGCTAGTGGTCTTGAGGCCGAGCCGGTGGTCGTGCCCGGTGTAGTAGGCCACGAGGATGTTGTCTGGAATCAGGGCGTCGGCGGCGGTGGCGCGGATCTTGTCACCGTCCGGAGTCCACGGGCCGGGGGTGGCGCCGGGCCTCCAGGGCGCGGAGCGTGGCGTCGTCGCTCATGCGGGCTGGTGCGCCCGGGCGGCGAGGTCGAGCCGCCCGGCTGCGGCGGTCGCCACGGCGGTGATCCGAGCGGCCAGCGCCCGCAACTCGGCGGGCGTGCCCTGGATCGCGACCACGTCGTCACCGGCCAGCGTCAGGACCGGCTGACGGTGCTCGCCGGCTCCCACCCAGTCCTCGCCCGGCGTGAAGACCTGGACGCTGGTCTCCCGAGCGGCCAGCCACTCGATGTGCGCGCTCACTGGGTCACCTCGGCGGGCGCGGTGCCGATGAGGCGGCGGAACGCCTCCACGTCGGCCTCGAGGGAGAACAGGCGGCGCCGGTGCTTGTCGCTCTCGGCCGCGACCTCGCCCAGGACTTCCGCGAGGCCCTCCAAGAAGCCCACGACGGCGTCGGCGTCGACGGCATCGCCCATGGCGACCCACGGCTTGGGCACCCGCTCGGTGGCGGCGTAGGGCATCGCGGACATGGCGGCTCGGATGCGGCGCTGGTCGCGCTCGCTGATCACCGTCGTGGTTGAAGCTGCGTCGTGGTTGGTCATGACTGCTCCTGTTCGGTGGTGCGGTGGCTGTGCTCGGCGTGCAGGGCGTCCAGCGCCGTAGCGACGCTGGAAAGGGCCGTGTCCAGGTGGGCGCGGGCGGTCTCGGGGGTCCAGCGGCGTACGTCGCGCAGCCGGTGCTCGATGACGATCAGGTCGCAGGCCGTCTCGCTGAGGGTGTGCCGCCGGTCCTTGGCGGCGCTGGCCTCGACGTCGGCGGCAGTGCCAGTCGGGGTGTTGTCTCGTTTCGCGATGGTGACGAACTGGTTGAGCGGCAGGATGCGGCCGCCGAGGACCAGGGCTGCGATGTGGACCTTGCGTCCCGCGCGGCCGGGCTCATCCACGGTCACGGTGGTGATGAGGAAGGCGACGCCGGTGTCGGGGTCGACCAGAGTGTCCGTGGGCCGGAGATCCCATGCGCGGACCTGTTCGGTGGCGAGGTCGGTGTGGGTGGTCGTGTCGGTCATGGCTCCTCCTTTGGTTGGGCCGGTGGCGGGCCGGACTCGGGGTCTCAGCCCGCCACCGGAGGAACTGGCGTGACGGTCAGGCCGGGGCGAGAGCGGTCCAGGCGCGGCGCTTGATCCGGTCGGGGTCAACGCTGATGAGAACTCGCTTGGCGCGGGCGGCGTGCTCGTCGCCCTTGGTGCGGACCGGGGCGTAGTGGTCGACGTACTCGGCCACGGCCTGGTAGCCGGCCCATGCGGTGTCGCGGATGCCGGCCTGCGTCTCGGCGTCGGCGAACAGCCAGTGCAGCCGGGAGCGGCGACGGCGCTCGGTCTCGCGGACTCGCTTGGTCGCGTTGCCCTCGGCCTTGCCGAACGTGGCGTCGATCAGGGCGTCGAACGCGGCGTCGGTCATGGTCTGCTGGATCAGCCGCTCGGCCTCGACCTGGAACGCGTCGACGTAGGTGAACGTCAGCCCGAGCGCGTCGCGGGCGGCCTGCACGGCGGCCTTGGCGTTGCGGGTGTGCCGGATCGAGAACGACGACTCGTGGTTACGCAGGGCCGCGCTCTGGGTGTTCGCGCACACGACGCGAACCGGGGTGACGAGGATGCGGAACGCGCTGGACCCGTCGCGGCTGTTGAGCGCGGCGATGTTGAGGTCGACGCGGTCGGTGCCGCCGACCGTGAGCGAGTCCGGCAGCTGCATCGTGATGAACACCTGCCGCCCGCCGCGCAGCGACCCGGCGGTGTCGAAGATTGCGCCCGACTCGTTGGCCAGCAGGTTCAGGAACTCGGCGTGGTCCTCGTTCTGCAGCGGGGTGTAGCCGCCGCCGACGACGCCGAGCGCCTCGGGCGCTCCGATGAACGGGTTGGTGCGCACCGTGGCGAAGCCGGGGACCTCGATCGCGGTGACGCCGCCCTCGCTGACCTCGGCGGTGGTGAGCGGCAACTTGCGGACGTCCCAGCCGCCCAGGTGGCCGAGCCTCATGGCCTCCTCGGCGGTGAACGCGCGGTCGCGGACGGTGGTGCCCAGGCGGTGCCAGGCGTCCTTGCGGGCGAAGACGGCTGCGGCCTGCGTGCCGTGGGTCTCGATCTCGTGTGACATGGCGGGGTCCTCCCGGGTAGCGGATCAGACGAACTGACTTCATTCTATGGTTTCTATTCCACAGAGGGCGGTTCTCCACAGGAAGAACTGCCCTCAGGTGGGGGAGGGGAGCCGGTCAGGCGGCGCTATCGCTGGCCTCGGCGGAGTTGTTGCCGCCGTCGTCCTCGGTGCTCGGCTGCGGCTCCTCGCCGAGCAGGATCCGCTCGACCTCGCTGGGCTGGTAGCCCCACTCCACGAGTGCGCCGAGCACGCGGGCATCCCACGCGTTCGGGTTGCGCCACGAGTGCTTGCCGGTCGTGGCCTCCCACGCGGCCACGACGGCGGCGAGCGTGGTCATGGTCGCGGCCTTCGGCGTGCTCGCCTTGGTGGCAATCTTGCGGCACTCGTCAGCGCCGTAGTAGCCGGTCGGGACGTCGATCCCGAGCAGGGTGAAGAGCATCGGGTGCCGGTGGTCCATGGCCTTGCTCAGCGAGTGGTGGCCGGTGACGACGGCCTCGCAGATCAGGGCCTCGGCACCCTTCGGGGCGGTCCTGCGAGCAACGAGCGTCGCCAGCCACTCCCGGCGCACGGTCTCCGCGCTCGCCCACGCCTTGTTGTTGGCGATCACGCGGCGGCGCTCCTCGCGGCGGGCCTCGGCGTCCTCCTCGCTCTCGCCCTCGTCCCCGCTGTCGGTGGTGGTGCTGCCGGAGCCGCCGCCGCGACGACGCAGGCCGGAGGCGTCGAGGTCGGTGACGACCCACACCGGCGCGTACTGCTGGTAGGGCTCGGCGGGCTCGTAGTCGTCGTCCTCCCCGTCGGTGCCGTCCTCGCTCTCCTCGTCGTACTCGTCCTCGGGGTAGACCCACTCCTTGACGACCTGGACGCAAGCGCCGGGAACGTTGGGCCACTCCTCCTCGGGCAGCGGCTCGCCGTCCTCGGTGACCAGCCGCTCGATGCGCAGCACCTCGTCGGCCTCCGCGACTTCGTCGGCGCTGAGCACCGGCAGGCCCTCGGCACGCAACCGCTCGACCTCGGCGGCGTCGGCCTCGCGCTCGGCCGCCTCGTCGCGCAGCCGCTGGACCTCGTGGGCGAGCGAGCGCCGCCACTTCTTGGTGTTCTCCAGCCGCTGGACGGCCTCGGGGTCGTGCTCGAACTCGGCGAACATCGCGGCCTCCTCCAACGTCAGGTCGCCGGAGTCCAGCCGGTCGCGGGTCTGGTCGGCCTTGGTGACCGCCAGGGCGGCGTTCACGGTCGGGCGATCGATGCTCGTGCGCTTGGCGATCTGCGCCGCGCTCACGCCAAGCAGGGCCAGCTGCTCCACGCCCGCGACGATCTCGGCCTCGCGCATCCCGGCGCGGTGGATGTTCTCGACCATCTGGTCACCGATCCGGTCGGCATCGGCGGGCTGGGGCACGACGCGAGCCGGGATCAGGCCGGTGGGGGTGCCGACCTCGGCGGCGGTCACGGTGCGGCGCTGGCCGCGCAGCAGGACGTGCTGGCCGTCCTCGTTGCGGTAGACCGTGACGGCTTCCAGCACGCCGCGCTCCTTGATCGACTTGCGGAACTCCTTGTGGTCGGGTCGCAGGTCGGTGCGTACGTTGGTGCCGATGATGATGTCGGCGGGGTCGAGGTACGCGAACTCCTCGACCTGGACCGCGTCGGTGGCCTCGTCGGCGGCGGTGTCGGCGGGGGTCTGGATGGTGTCGGTCATGCTGCTGTCCTCCGTGAGTAGAATAGAAAGAACTGACAGGACTAAGTCTCCCAGCGGCGGCCGACGCCTACCGGGGCACAGGGCGGACCTGTGGAAAGGTGGGCACCCGGTGAGGGTGGGGATAACCCCGGCCTCCCGGGCGCGGACTCCGCAGCGGCGGCGCGGCGCAGCTGCACCTCGTAGCTGGCTGGAACGAAAGGAATGGAGCGAGGGTGGGAACGGCTGCGCAGGGCCCCGACCGGGAATGCAGCGGCGTTGGTGTTAGCCGCTGCAGCTCGTCGCCGGCGGATGAGACCAGGGGAGTGATCAGGTGACGAGCCAGACCACCATCCCGGTCGGGATCTACTGGAAGCCCGGCGTGTGGGACCTCGCGCGATCGGCCTACATCGCCGACCTGGACACCGACGCCGACTCGCCCGGCTCGTTCGTCGGCTGGCTCGCCCAGGCGCTTGAGCTGCACGCCCGGCGCTCACCACAGCAGCGGGCCGAGCTCGCGGCCGCGGGCGAGAAGCATCCCGCCCTGGTCAGCGTGACCCGCAAGAGCTTCAACAAGAAGCACGACCTGCCGGCCTCGACCATCGAGGCGGTCGAAGACGCGCTCGTGGCCGACCGCCAGGAGCTCGGCCGGATGCTCGCCCGCTCCGCGTTCGCCCAGGAGGCCGTGATCGCCGCGGCCGAGGATGCCCGCCGCCGGCTGGGCCTCGAGCTGCCGCCGCCTCCGCAGAAGCTCAGCAACCGGCCGCCGCGACGCCGGCCGGCACGGTAGGTCAGCTGGCCGCCTGGCACGGGTCGTGTCGGTGCCTACGCCTGCGTGCTTCTAAGCGCCCCGATCCGGTACCCGAGAGCCGGTCGGGGCGCTTCTTTGTGCCCTTGATGATCGCCCCGGACCCCGTCGCGGACCTAGGTGACCGCGGGGCCGGCCTGCGTCCCGCCCGAACCGAGGAGGAACGCATGTCCAGATCACCCCACCGCGCTCGACGCGGCTCAACCCACCGAGCAGTCCTGGCCACCCTCGCCGCGGTCCTGGCGTCCGCACTGTGCCTGGCCGCCGCCTCGCCGGCGGCCGCAGCCGAGCCCGTCGAGGACATGGGCTGCCGGATGGTCATCTTGGCCTCCGACAGCGTCTTCGACACCTCCTACGCCCACGACGGCATGCGACACACCTTCCGCGGCTGCCTGGTCAAGCGCGGCTGGTCGACGAAGTCCTACCGCGCCCTCAAGAACCGGCAGTGGCGGCTGAACAACCACCTGGCCAGCTCGGAGTGCCGGGTCGGCGACTACCACCTCTCCGGCGTCCGGCGGACCACCTACAAGGGCACCCGCGTCGTCGTCTGCAAGTACCGCTTCGACTACCTCGTGCCCTGCTGAGCAACCCCACGCGAGCACGAGCGGATCCGAAACAAGTTCGGCCGATGTGATCGCTGCCGGACCCCGATGGGACCTAGGTGACTGCGGGACCGATCCGAACGTCTCGCAGTCACATAGGAGGAAGTCATGTCCACCACCGTCACCTTCGCCGGCAACCTGGCCGAGGCTCCCGAGCTGCTCTACACCCGCGAGAACAAGCCGTTCGTCAGCTGCCGGGTCCTGGTCAACCGGCGCGTGCAGAACGACGAGGGGGAGTGGGTCAACGACGAGCCCACTGCCCACAACGTCAAGATCTTCGGCTCGGCCGCCACGCACGTGCACGACAGCTGCGGATCCGGCGACCCGATCTTCGTCCACGGCCTCGAGCGCACCGAGAGCTGGCCGGACAAGGAGACCGGCGAGAAGCGCACCAAGGACGTCGTGGTCGTCGACAACCGCTTCGGCGAGGTCGGTGTCTCGCTCAAGTACGTCTCCGCGCGCATCGAGCGCGCCGCCCGCCCGGCCCAGGCCAGCTGACCGCGCGGAGGTTCCGATGGATCTCGTCGTACAGTCCCCGGACGAACTGCTGGCCGCAGTGCCGCACGTCCTCGGCTTCAAGCCCGAGGAGTCGATCGTCCTCGTGCCCTTCCGGCCCGGGCTCCCCATCACCCGCGTCGACCTGCCGAAGACGGCCGCCGACCGCGAGGAAGTGTGGGACGCCCTCAGCGGCCCCTACGGCCGCCACGCCCGCCCCGGAGCGCGCCTGGCGATCCTCTGCTTCACCGAGGACCGCCGCAGCGCCGAGCTCGCCAGCCAGCATCTGTCCAACCGCCTCGAGACCGTGGGCATCACGACCCACATCCGGCTGTGGGCTGACGGGGAGCGATGGCGTGAGTTCAACACCGGCCAGACCGGGCTGCAGAACCCGGCGACCGCCGAGCGGATCGCAGCCGCGACCGTGCTGACCGGCGCCGCCCAGCCGGCCGCCAGCCGGGCCTCGCTGGCCGCGTCCATGGTCGGGGACCGTCAGCCGATCGCCCAGCTGATCCCCGCGGGCCGGCCCGCGGCCGCGGACAGCACTCCCGCATTCGAGCGGGACTGGGCACTGGACCGGCTCGAGCAGTTCCACACGGACGGCAACCGGCTCTCAGACGTCGACGGCGCACGGATGCTGGTGGCCCTGGAGACGATCAGCACCCGCGACGCGCTGTGGGAGGACATGAGCCGGGAGAACCACACCTCCCACATGGCCCTCTGGAACGACCTCACCCGCCGCGCCCCCGACGAGGTCCGCGCCGCGCCGGCCTCCATGCTCGGCTTCGCCAGCTGGCTGCACGGCGACGGAGCCAAGGCCTGGTGCGCCCTCGACCAGGTGCCCGCCGACCGGCCCTACTCCATGGCCGCCATCGTCGCCTCGGCCCTGCAGAACGGCATCCACCCACGCGAGTGGGAGCGATACCAGACCCAGATGCGCGACATCGCCGCCGAGCTGGACGAGTCCTTCGTCCCCAAGCCACCCGGCCAGCAACGCGACATCCCGGGCACGCAGCCAGTCACCGACCGAATGGCCCCGGGCCGCTGAGGAGGACCGCGATGAATCACGACGACGACACCCCGGTGCAGCACAGCACCACCGAGCGGCAGCTGCGCCGCCTGGTCGTGCCCAAGCCCGCGGCCTACGCCCTCGACAAGCGCCTGGACGTCATCCACGAACCGGACCTCGAGCTGCTGTGGGGAGGCCAGGAATGAGCACCCGAGCGCCCTGAAGCCGAGCTCGAGCGGCTGAGGAAGGACTGATCGAGCTCGCCCGCCGCAGCGGCTCGGCCTACGCGGCCGTGTCGCCTCGTCCCGCGTACAACTGTCCCCGCGCGCCGATAGGATTCCCCGCAAGGCGCCCCACTCTCGGCGGTGCAACCGGGCTGAGGACAGGGGCACGATGACGACCACGCAGTCGGCGAACAGTCATCTTGGCGCGGCGAAGGCCGCGAAGAACGACGAGTTCTACACGCAGTGGGGCGACATCGAGCGGGAGATGAACGCCTACCTCGAGTACGACCCCGACGTCTTCCGCGACAAGGTGGTCCTGCTGCCGTGCGACGACCCGGAGTGGTCGAACTTCGCGAAGTTCTTCGCGCTGCACTTCATGGACTACGGCCTCAAGAAGCTGATCTCGACGTCGTACGCCCCCGACAGCAACCCGGCGCTGTTCTCGTACGAGCCCACGCTCTTCGAGATGGGCGACCCGAAGTTCGACGAGACGAAGACGCACGCAAACGGCAAGAAGTTCGTGCTCGAGCCGAAGGACATCAACGACGACGGCGTCGTCAACATCGAGGACCTCCAGTGGGAGTACCTGGAGGGCGACGGGGACTTCCGCAGCGAGGAGGTGACGGCGCTGCGCGACGAGGCCGACTTCGTCATCACGAATCCGCCTTTCAGCCTGTTCCGCCCGTTCATGACCTGGGTCGTCGGCGGCGGACGGAAGTTCTCCGTGATCGGCAACAACAACGCGATCACCTACAACGAGGTCTTCCCACACATCATGGCGAACGAGCTCTGGAAGGGCGCGACGGCCAACAGCACCGACATGGTGTTCGGCGTGCCGAAGGGCGCGAAGGTGTCGGACGCCGACCGGCTCAAGGCCGAGAAGCTGGGCTACCCCTCGGACGACGAGCGCGACTACACGCGGCTCGGGAACTCCTGCTGGTTCACCAACATCGACCACGGCCGCCGTCACGAGCCTGTGCAGCTGATGACCAAGGCGGACAACGTCAAGTTCAGCAAGCACAAGGAGGTTCGCGGGCGGGGCTACCCGACCTACGACAACTTCCCGGCGATCGAGGTGCCGTTCGTCGACGCGATCCCCAGCGATCACGACGGCCTGATGGGCGTCCCGATCACCTTCCTTGACAAGTACAACCCCGACCAGTTCGAGATCGTCGGGAGCAGCGAGGGCGACTTCGCCCCGACACGGACCTACGGACCGAAGGAGCGCGTCGTCGACGGGGTCCGGATGAAGTCGAACACCGGAACGCTCGGCTGCTTCGTCCGCACCGACTCGTTCGGCGAGGGGACGTACTTCGACGTGGGCTACCCGGTCAAGCGCATCTACAAGCGGCTGTTCATCCGGCGGAAGGACGGGTAGTGGAGACCACGCTCAAGGAGTACACCGTCGACGAGGTCCTCAAGGGCTTCGTCTACAACGAGCTCGAGGGCAAGGGTCTGTTCGGGCTCGACGGCAAGCTCGTCATCCAACCGGAGTTCCAGCGCAACTACATCTACAACGACGGCAAGCGCGACGTCGCCGTCATCGACTCGCTGCTCAAGGGCTACCCGCTCGGGCTGATCTACTTCAACGTCGATGACGACAACGACCAGCTCGAGGTCCTCGACGGACAGCAGCGAATCACCAGCATCGGGCGGTTCATCACGGGCAAATTCGCGATCCAGGTCGCGGGCAAGGAGCAGACGTTCTCCTCGCTGCCGCTCGAGGACCAGGCGCTACTGAGGAAGAGCCCGCTGCTGGTCTACGAGTGCCAGGGCACCGAGTCCGAGATCAAGGAGTGGTTCCAGACCATCAACATCGCCGGCGTCCCGCTGAACAAGCAGGAGCTGCTCAACGCGATCTACTCCGGGCCCTTCATCACCAAGACGAAGGCCGAGTACAGCAACTCGAACAACGCCAACATGCAGAAGTGGTCCTCGTACGTCAAGGGCGACCCCAAGCGGCAGGAGGTCCTCGCCGTCGCGCTGGACTGGGTCGCATCGTCCCAGGGCAAGAGCGTCGACGCCTACCTCGCGCAGCACCGCCACGACACTGACATCGCCCAGCTGAAGACCTACTTCACATCCGTGATCGACTGGGTCGGCAGCGTCTTCAACCGCCCGCCGGACAAGGAGATGCGGGGCCTCGAGTGGGGCCGGCTCTACGAGGAGCACCATTCGACGTCGTACAGCGCGGCCAAGATCGAAGACCGCGTGAACGAGCTGCGCGGCGACCCCGCGGTCACCAGCAGCAAGGGGATCTACGAGTTCCTGCTCGGCGGCGAGAAGCAGCCGCAGCTGCTGGCGATCCGGCTGTTCGACGACAAGGACAAGCGCGTCGCCTACGAGCAGCAGACCAAGAAGGCCAAGGCCGCCGGCGAGTCGAACTGCCCGCTGTGCGCAATCGGCGGGGACAACAACAAGGCGCGCATCTACAAGCAGAACGACATGGACGCCGACCACGTGACCGCCTGGTCCAAGGGCGGCTCGACGAGCCTGGCCAACCTGACAATGCTCTGCGTGACCCACAACCGCGCCAAGGGCAACCGGTAATCCGGTGGCAGGGAATCCGAGGTAGCGATGCCCACGGGGACAGACGGAGGGCTGCTCGACAGCCCCAAGCCGCAGTCGGTCTACAAGCACGGCATCCTCGAGCAGTACGTCATCCGGTTCGCGACGATGACGGCCAGCAAGCTGAACCCCAAGCGGGCGGTGCTCTTCGACGGATTCGCCGGGCGCGGGCGCTTCGACACCGGTGAAGCGGGCTCCGCCGAGCACATGATGATCGCCGCACAGAAGGTCAAGGCGACGACCCAGATCGATCTGCTCCTAGTGGAGAAGGCCCGCGAGGACTACGCGAGCCTGGACAAGGTCGCCGATGAGTACCGCGCCCGCGGCATCACCATCGCGAGCCACAACGGGGACTGCGGCAACCATCTCGACGACGCGCTGCAGCTCGCCGCCGGGGCGAGCCTGTTCGTCTTCCTCGACCCATGCGGTGCCGTGCTGCCGATGGACTCGATCGAGGGCGTCCTCCGCAAGCGCGGCGCGTGGCCGCGGACCGAGGTGCTGCTCAACTTCAGCGCCGACCTGATCCGGCGTGCCGGAGGCCAGCTGAAGAAGGGCCAGCTCGACCTCGGCGGCGTCGCCAAGGCGGACGCCGTGTGCGGCGGCGAGTGGTGGCGGGACGTCGCCCTCCAGGCACACAAGGCCTCTGGCGGACAGGATTGGGAGTCAGCGGCCGAAGCCGTCGCCATCGAATACGCCCGACGTCTCACCGACGGCACCAAGTACGGGTTCGTCGTCGCGCCGGTACGCCGGCAGGTCCACCACCAGCCCGTCTACTACCTGACGTTCCTCACCCAGGACCCCCACGGTTTCTGGGTGTTTGGCGTCGCCGCCGCCAAGGCACGCGAGAAGTGGATCGACTTCCTCGGCCCGGACCCGGACGAGCGCGAGGGCATGCTGTGGGACACCGTGGCCGACCAGCTCAAACGTGAGCACGTCAAGGCGATCGAGCACGTCACCGACAACCTACGCCGCCTGACCGCTGACGGGCAGCCGAAGGCGGTGGTCCAGCACGTCCAGGGGGTCTACGGCGACCTCTACGGCGAGGCCAAGGAAACCGCGTTCACAGCGGCGCTCCGCGCACTGGTGAAGTCGGGCGAGGTCGAGTTCGTGACAAAGGGCACGAAGCCCCACCAGCACGTCATCCGCAAGGCCGCGGGCTAGCCCAACGCTGCAGCCAGCTGCGGCATGTCGTCCCAGGTCCGCCCGTCGAGCTCGCGACCGTTCGCCTTCGGCGTCCGGCCGCCCCACTGCTTGAAGAAGAACGCCACGCCGGCCTCGACGCACTGGTCGCGGATGTCCTCTACCCACGCGGGGTCCATCGGGCGCGCACGGGGCCCGGACTCGCCGCCGGCGATGACCCAGTCGATGCCGTCGAGCTTCAGCCCGGGAAGCGCCGTCAGCAGCGGCTCACACGACAGGAACCGCGTCGCAGCAGGGACGGCTCGCAGATGGTCGATGCGGTCGACGACGTCGTACGACTCCACCGAGACGCCCATCCAGAGGTTCTCCGGCCATTCGAGCTTGTCGGCGATCCTCGCCGTGCGGTGCGCGCGCTTGGTCAGCACCTGGTAGGTGTGCTGCGGGGTCTCGCGGATCACGTCGAACACGTCGCGGATGAAGTCGAGCGGCACCTTGGCGTGGAACAGGTCGCTCATCGAGTTTACGAACACGACCTTCGGTGTGCGCCACCGGTACGGCTGGGTCAGGGCCCGTGGGTGGGCCGTCACCCCGAAGCCGGGCCCGGATGTCCTGGGGTCGCCGTCGTTCTGGTACTTCTCCGCGCCCATGGCCTTGAGGCGCTTCGCGAGCGCCAGCGCGTAGCAGTTGTCGCAGCCGGCCGCGACCCGGTCGCAGCCGGTGACGGGGTTCCAGGTGACCTCGGTCCATTCGATCGCGCTGTTCGTGGCCACGTCATCACCCTCTCATCTCGGTGAGCGTATCGGGAGCCGCTCGAGCCGCAGGGCCGAACCGCCGTACGACCCACCTGCCACTTCCGTCACAGCTTCCCGGTGCTCGTGGCGGTCATCATGCCGCCCTGCACCGACAGACCCCACACCTACGCTGGACCCCAGGAAGGAGCCGCCCCGTCTACCCGAACCGACAGGCGACGTTCCTCCCCCCAGACCGTGCAGCGCCGCGACCGCGGAAGCGGCGATCGCGGCAGCACTCGTGGCACTACTGGCTGCACGGATCGCCTCCGAGACTGGCGCCGGGACAGGGACCAGTCGTTTCGCGAGGATATCGGCGGGGGAGACCCAGACGACGTCGCGGCCGGAGGCCTGCGCCGTTGCCAGGCCGGCCTCGACGTCGTTGTGCGCACGGCGGGACAGGGCCCGGGCCGGCCCGATGAGGTCGGGTGCATTGGCCTTCTCGGCGACGACGACCGCGAGCTCGGAGCCGCCCTCGATCGCGCGCAGCGTTGCGGGCAAGGCTTGGGGGAGCGCTGGGCGTATGGCGATGACGTCTGGGGTAGCGAGGACGGTCTTGTCGTGGGTGATCTGGCGATACGCGGCGCGAACCTCCGCGGCCGCGCGAGCTAGCGGCTCCTCGAGGCGGGCTCCTGGGGGAGCGAGGTCGCCCCAGCGGCTCGCTAGATTGCTCCAGGACCGCCCTGCCTCGGCGATGGCGGGGATCAGGCGGTCGGAACACGCGAGCACACCGGCAGTTGCGGCGGCGTCGACGAGGACCATGCTCGCGCCGGCGATCAGCCCCTGGGTGCGGGTGATCAGCAGGATGTTGGACGGTTCGAGATCCCGGGCCAGCGCGCGATGGGTCTGGATGTCCCATTTGGCCAGTGCTTGCGCCAGCCGGCCGCGGTCGTCGAAGGGGCGCATTGCTTCGCCGGCGAGGGCTTGGGCGAACCGGTCGGTCAGGTAGCTGCGGGCGGTGTTCTCGCAGGCGGAGATCCGGTCGATCCAGACGCCGGTGGGGGCGATCGCGTAGGGGGAGTGGTGCTGTGCCAGGTGGATCCGTCGGCCGGCGCTGCGGGCGTCGTTGACGCGGTCGCGGCCGTGCTCGTGGAGCGCGACGTTGACGGCGTGGGCGGTGAGGTAGAGCCCGTGCATGATCCGGGTGCGTGCTGCCTCGAGGTCGCGGTGAGCGCCCGGTTGCTCGTGGCGGATCTCGGCGCCGTAGCGGCGGACCAGCGAGGCGGCGTTGAGGAATGTCTGGGTCATCTGGTCGATGCGGGGGCTGGTCGGGCCTTGCCCTGGCCAGGCCGTGCGGCCGGAGAGGCTGGTCTCGATGGTGGCGGCCTGGGCGGAGAGGCTGGTGATGGGCCGGTCGCGCTCGTCGAGGCCAGGTCGTCGACCGGGCAGGGATGCCCACAGGTCCTCGGCGGCTGCGACCATCGTCGGCCAGCTGCGCAGCAGCGTGCCGGCGGCGTCTCCGTCGACGTCCATCAGCAGTTGGCGCGCCAGGTAGTCGACGTCGAAGAGCATCTCGCCGACGCTGCGCACGTCGCGCGAGGTCATCGGGATCTGGTCGACGTCGAAGAGCGCATCGTCGATGTCGGCGTAGGCCAGCCGCAGGTCAGTAGCCAAGGCCGCGGGCTTCCCGGATGAGGTCGCACAGGTCGACGACCAGTTGGGACCCGTGCACCAGGTCGGGCCGGTGCAGCGGCAGGGGACGGGTCAGCTCCTCGGCCTCGGTGAGCAGCTGCAGCGGCGTGCGCTCCTCGAGCTCCGAGTCCTCGTCGACGTCGGGCAGTTCGTAGTCGTCGGGCAGCAGGGCGCTGGCCTGGGAGTGCGCGAGATAGACACCGAGGCCGAGGTCGTGCAGCGGCGAGTCGGCGGCCGCCCTGTCGGCGTCGCTCCACACCTGGTTGGCGGCTTGGTGCAGCAGGCGGGCGATCGAGCCGAGGCGGTCCCAAGTGGCGTCAGCGTTGAGGGTGTCCACGGGTGTTCCTTTCGGTCGGAGGTCGGTCTGGCCCATGAACCCACGTCCCGGTTGGTCCTCGCTCCGCGGAGCGGGGGGCTGTGGATAACTCGGGGTCGTGTCGGCGGCTGGGCACAAACTGGTCTCGTTCGCCTATGTCGTACGGCGGTCGCCGGACGATCACCGCGAGCAAAGTCAAGAGATTCGCACTAGTGCTGACGGATGAAGGAGGGTCGTGATGATGAGGTTCCCGATGACCGTGCTGAGGGTGGTGACGCTGGCGCCGGCGTTGCTGGTGAGCTTCGTCCTCACCGTGGTGGTGTGCGCACTGCTCCCGCCGGCCCTTGGCCTGGTGGCGTTCCTGGCGGCAGCCGGCCTGCTCGTTGCGCTGGCGATCGGCCAGCTCGAGGTGCCGGCGATCGCGGCACTGACCAGGTCGCGTCCGGCGACCGCAGCTGAGCGTCAGGTGATGACGCCCGTGCTCACCGAGCTGGGCGGCCGCGGCGTCGACGTCGACACCCTGTTCGTACGCCGGCACCAGGGTCCGAGCACCCCGGTGGCTGTGGCGATCGCGGATCGCGCCGTCGTGGTCAGCCCCGGACTGGTCGACGCCACGTACCGGGGAGGAGTGACCGCTGCGGAGGCGGCCGCCGCGATGGCTCATGCCGTCGGCCGGCGGCGGGCGATCCGGCCGCGGCTGGAGCTCGCCGTGCTGGCGGCGACGGCGCCGTGGCGGCTGGTGGTCGCGACATTCCGTGGCGTGGGCCGGTCCTTCGCCTGGCTTCCGTTCGTGCGGCTGGCGTGGACGCTGCGGGGTGTCGTCGGAGTGATCTGCATCGTGCAGTCGGTTGCTGAGGGCCGGGCCGCTCCGGGCATCCTGGGCGGCGCGGTGATCGCCCTGACCTACCTGGTGCCGGCGGCCGGCCGGCGGATCGAGGCCCACTCGGAGGCCGCGGCCGACCAGCTGGTCGTCTCCCTCGGCCTGGGCTCCGTGCTGGCCGGCCTGCTCCGGCGTCACGGGCATCCGATGACGCTCGAGCGGCTGCAGCGCCTGGAGACTGCCGTCGAGCAGCAGCCGCGGCCGCGGCTGCACCTGGTGCACGGCTGAGGCTGCTTCTTGGGCGCTGCAGTCGGAGCGCGTGGGGCTACTCGTCTTCCTGGAAGCCGGACGTGGAGTGGTGCACGCAGCCGCGGCCGTTGCCCTCGTGCGGCTTGTGGTTCATGCACGGCAGCGACCCCAGCTTGTGAGAGCAGTCGACCCAGCGGACCGTCGTGCGGCCTGGGATGCGGCTGGTGTTCGATGATGCGAGTGCGGTAGCCATCGCGACCTCCTAGCGTCGCGGGCCGCGGCGGCGGCCGAGCTGGGGCCGCTGGTAGGCGGCCGTGTCGGTATGGTCGTGCTGGCGGCCGGATCGGTGGACCTGCGCGATCTCGGCGTCGGGGGAGGGGCCGGTGTCGGCGGCCGCAGCCTGAGCGGCGGCCTCCTCGGTGGCCCGGATCTCCTCAGCGCGCTGACGGGCCTCTTCCTCAAGCGCGGCTTCCTCGCGAGCGGCTTCACTCATGTGAACTCCCATGGATCCCGTGGACCGGCACCGGCTGCGCCAGTCCTCCTTGGTCTCCTATGTGCGGACCAGGGGCGGGAGCGATCACTTCGGCTGATCCGTGTTCGGCCTCAGGTGCTCTCAGGCCGGCTGCGCCAGCAGCGTGGCTCCGAGCAGTTGTGCGGTGTGCTCGAGGAAGGCCGAGGATCCGTTCGCGCCCGGCCTGTCGCAGCACGGGTGGGTGTCGAAGCCCTCGTCGACGACGATGCGGTGCAGCTGGCCACCGCAGGCACGACATCGCCGGCCGGCGTGGGTGGGGCACTGGTCGACCGCCACGGCGCAGGGCAGGCACGCCGCGGGCGTCGGTGGGCTCACCTGGTGGTCGCGGTCCCAGTTGCGGCGCTGGCCCAGCAGCGCGGCGGTCTGTTGCCACAGGAGTCGCTCGAGGTGCGGCGGCGCTGCTCGGCCCAGTGCCTGGTCGACCGCGGCTCTGAGCACCTTCTCACCGCACTCGAGGATGCGTTCGTCGATCCCGCGGGCGTAGCACCAGCGGGCCAGTGTCTTCGCGTTCGCAGCCAGCTGCTCGTCCATGATCCGTTCGCCCCTGGCCTGTCAGCAGATGCCCCACAGGCCGCGGTCAGCGCCCTGGGCATCGTCGACGGCCGCGGACAACGACTTCTCGCGGGCGAGCGTCCGGTCGGGCTTCGTAGCGGCGTGCGGCGCCGCTGGCCAGGAGCTCGCGGGCTACGTCGACGTCGTCGTGGTCGACGTAGCGGAGCAGCCGGTCGTAGCGGTCGCGGTTGGGCTAGGCGGTGTCGGTGACCAGCTCGACGGTGCTGCCGACCGGCGCGAGTTACTCGAGCAAACCGGTGGCGTCCGCGGCGTAGCACTCGGCCGGCTCCGGCGGGTGGGCGACTTCGGGGGCGTCGATGCCGAGCAGCCGGACTCGGCCGTGCTGGCGGCCGCCGGAGGTCTCGACGCGGATGGTGTCGCCGTCGACGACCGCGGTCACGCGCACCTGGCTGGTCTTGCCCTCGGCTGGTTCGGGGCCGGTCTGGGCTGCAGGCAGGGCGGCCTTGATCCCGCCGGCGGTCAGCGCGAGGATCGCGGCCGCGGCCAGGCCGATCAGGGCCTTCACCGGGCGACCCTCAGCTGCGGACGCTCGCCGGCACCAGGGATCGCACGCTGCTGCTCGCGCAGCCCGGGGGAGCGGTAGCCGCTCTCGGGGACCTGCTCGTCGCCGTCGAGCCGACCGGCGCCTGCCGGCTGCTCGGGGAGATCCGCGGCGATCTTCGCGGCCAGGTCCCGCAGCGGCGGGGTCTTCTCGGTGCGCCGGGTCGCCTGCAGCACCGTGGTGTGGTCGCGGTCGAAGTGCCGGGCGATCGTGGGCAGGCTGTGGCCGTGCAGTCGGGCGGCGGTCATGGCCACCGCTCGGGCGTCCGCGGACACCCGGCTCCGGTCGGCACCCAGGAGGACCTCGGGTGTGGTGTTGAAGGCCGCGGCGGCCGCCACCACGGGGTGCTCGACAGGGCCATCGGGCTCGAACGTCGAGGCCGTCGGCTGCTGGTGGAGGTTGACGACGTTCTCCTCGGCACGGTGGAGACGGGCGGTGTAGCGGCTGTTGACGTGCTCGCTCACCCGGGCCGCTGCGTCGGCCAGCCGGGGCCGCTCGGCGGTGCGGCGGACCGCATGGATCACCGAGCAATGGTCCTTGTTGAAGTGCTCGGCGATCGCCGGCAGGGACAGGCCGGTCTCGCGGGCGGCGGTCATCGCCACCGCGCGGGCATCGCTGACCGGTCGGCTGCGCTCGGCGCTGAGGATCGCCTCCGGTGTGGTGCCGAACATCGGCGCCGCGGCGTTGATGGCCAGCTCGCACACCGCCGCGGGGCCGGTTGCCGAGGAGGCCGGCACGCTCTGGTCGACCTGGACGGCCAGCACCACCACCAGCGATCGCAGCTGCTCGGCATCGAGCGGTGCGACCAGGTCGGCCACTTGGTCGTGCTGCCCGCGGCCGGCCGCGTCGAGGATGAGGCCCGCCAACTGGCGGCCGCCCTGGTCGAGGTCCATCGCTCCCCCTACCGACCCGGGGACCTGGGCGCCGGGGACGAGGCGCTCGGGATCGGGTCCCGGCTCTGCTCGGCCATCCGCCGGCGGGCGTTGTCGGTGATCTCGCTGGCGATCCCGGCCGACTCCCGGGCGCTGGCCGCTGCATGGTCGACGACATTGCCGAGCAGGCGCACGTCCTCGTCGGCGCGGCCGAGCTCCTTGCCGGCGGTCGCAATGCTGCGCTCCAGGCTGACCGGCTCCAGCAGGCCCATGGCAGTCACGTCCCGGCTGGCCTGCTGCGCAGTCTCAACGTGCTGGGCAGCCAGCTGGGCCACCGGCTTGGCCAAGGCGACCATCTCGCCGACGACCGCGATGCGCGGCTTGAGCTGCGCGACCTCGCTGGCAATGACCGGATCGGAGGTGTCAGCCAGGTCGAGGAGGGTGCGGGCATCGGTGACGGACTGCGAGGCGCGGTTGAGGTGCACCAACAGGTCGTGAGTGAGCTCAGGCATGTCGTTGCACCGCGTGCGCAACCGTCCCAAGTGCTCGCCGGCGGCCTCGAGGTAGAAGGAGCCGCGCTCGGACAGCTTGGCCTTGGCCGAGTCGAGCTCGGCGTCGTCGAGCACGCGGAGCGCGGAGGCGATCGTCTCCTGGAGCTCCTCCACGACCCAGCAGGCCCGGCTCACGGCCTGCTCCGCCTCGAACACGGCGTCGGCGGCGCTCAGGGTCGTGTCGGTGGTCATGCCGACTCACCACCTCCGATTTCGGGCGGGGGAGCGGTGGGAGGCGGCAGAACCTCGCGGAGTCGATCGAGCGCAGCCAGGGCCTGCTCGAGGTGGGCGCGGGCCTCGTGAACCGGGTCACGGTCGGCCGCGGCGGACGGGGAATCGGTGGGCGTGCTCACGGACAGCTCCTTGGTGGACCGGGGTCATCTCTCAGTCACCAAAGGAAGGTCGACCCGCCGGGGCGATCACCCGACGCAAAGAAATCCCGCGGATGCTCAGCGCGGCCGCGTCAGGGCTGGTCCCAGGGCATCGACTCCTGGCCGTCGTCGACGCCCTGACTGATGACGTGCGCGGTGGCGTTCCGCGCGGCGTTGAGGTGCTTGTGGAGGTCGACCGCGAGACCGCGGGCCTCCTCGAGGTGGAGGCGGGCGACGTCGACTGCCATCGCCGGGTCCGACTCGTCGGTCATCGCATCCATGCTGAGCGCCTGGTGAGCCAGGGCCTGCTCAAGCGTGCTGGAAAGCTGCGAGAAGGCCTGGGGGAGTGCGGCCGCGAGGTCGGCGAACTCCGCCAGCTGGTCCGAGGCCTCGGCCGGGATCTGGTCGCGCTCCCACATCGTGGCGCGGTTGAAGCCGTAGACGTGCTCGCGGGCCGCCGTCGCGTGTCCGCCTGCTTCGAGCTGGTCGTTGTCGTCCACCAGGTGCCTTCCTGCCGAGAGGTAGGACTTGAGTCTCGCGGATCTCACCGGCCGGCGATCGCCGCCGGCGTCGAGCCTGTGGACAACGGGGAAGGGGCGCGCGCTGCCTGCGGGGCGGGAGACTTGAGCAGCCATGGACGACTAAGCGGCCTTGATCGCGCGGCGCGTCGGGATGTCCGCCGCGGCGTGGTTCAGCGCCCCAGGATGTCGAGGCCTATCGTCGTCTCGCCGCGGCGGTCAGCGAGTGGAGCGCCTACTGCGCCCCGACGATGGAGACACTGACGGCAGACGACTCCGAGTTGCTCGGCGAGCTGGCCGACGTCGCGCCGCCGCAGCCCCTTTCCGCGCTGCTGCCCGACGTGACAGGGCCCATGCGGTCCGTGTTCGGCCCGCTCCAGGCTGTGTTGCCACCACGGTTGTTTCTGAGTGCGCGTCGCCACTCAGGAACGCGGCCGTCCAGATCCGCCGCTGGGCGGTGGCAACTGGCGGGTTTCGTTCTGCTCGCTTCGGCGCAGCATGTCCGGGCCCGCGTGTGCTGCTGAGGGATCCAGCCCGGCGTTCGCGATCATCTTCTGCAGGCTCAGCAGTTCGGTCGTTGCCTCGGGCCGCGTGCGTTCGTAGTGGCTCAGAACGTAGCGGTTGAAGAGCGGGACCGCCATCGCCAGTTGGCCGCGCTTGGGTGCGTAGACGTCGCCTTCCTCGATGAGCTCCTCACGGAGCCAGGACAGCTCTTGCTGGGAGCGACCGAGGGTCTTGGCGATCGCGGCTGTCGTGGCGCGCCCGCCGTGCAGAGCGAGGGCGGCAAGGAACTCCATCTGTCGATCGCTGATTCGGTCCCAGCGGGGGCCAAGGGTGCGGCGCTCGAGCATGTCGGCGATCTGGGGGAGTGCGGCTTCGACGTCGCCGAGGGTGATCTGGTCGGGCCCGGGCGCGGATGTCCAGATGGCGTGGGCGAACAGCTGCAGGTGGGCCGGGTAGCCGTTGCTGGCCTCGACCACGGCTGCCGCCGCCTCGGGGGTCCACGCGACACCGGCCTGGCGTGCTGGCTCCACCACGGCGTAGCGGGCGTCATCGGGTTCGAGGGTGAGGGGGATGGGCTCCAGCACGAAGAGGCGGTCAGGATGGGTCACGCCAGCCTTGCGGAGCGCATCGGGAGTGAAGGGCAGTCCGGTGCCGGCGAAGAGGACCGGCGCGGAGGGGCGGTCGACGTTGAGTCGGTGCAGCGTCGCCGCGAGCAGGGCGAGGTCGGGCCCAGAGGCGACCTGGAGCTCATCAACGGTGATCAGCAGGCCGCCGCTGTGGGCGTCCTTGCGGACTTCGGCCGCCAGCGTGGCCAGGGCGTCAGCGAGCGTTCCTGCGTCCAAGCCTGGTGCTGCGGCGTCGGATTGGCGAGTGGAGATCCCGGCACCGATGCCCGCGATGCTGAGGTTGACCCCACCGATCCGCTCGAAGGCTTTGCGGGCGCGCTGCCATGGGCCGGCCTCCTCGGCCATGCGGGTGCGAGCGCGCTGGAGCAGCGCCTCTACCAGACCAGCGTGACCCGACACAGCCTGGAGGTTGACCACCTCGAAGCCTTGCTCCTTGGCCAGGTCCGCGAACGCGCTCACCGTGACGGTCTTCCCCACGCCGCGCGGGCCAGCAAGGATCATGTCCTGGGCACGGACGCGGCCGCCAGTGACAATGTCGTTGAGCACCAAGTGCCAGTCACGGAGAAGGCCGTCGCGTCCTGCCAGGACGGGCGGGTTGTGGCCAGCACCGGGCGTGTACGGGCTCTGATCCACCAGCGCCACCCTTCCTAGACTCACCTAGATTTAGAGAGTTTTCTAGGTCAGTCTAGGTGGCAGTCGGGTCACTCGGCGGGAGGAGCTCCGCGTGTGTGACCGGCGTGTCAACGGCCGATCCGGGGTGGCGGGGGAAGATCGCCGCCGGCAGTGGACCGGTCGGCGCCGAGGCGTCGACGGGCTGCATGGTCGGGACTCTCGGGGGCTGCGCCGGCCTCGCCGGCGACGAGGGATTCGCCGAGCTTGTCCGCAAGCTCGGCGATATCGGCCGACAGGACCTGTTCGAGGATGTCGGCGATGCTGGCGGTGGAGCCGTCGCAGTGGTCGACCAGATCTGCGGCGAGGCGATCGAGGGCGCGGTCGCCCTGCTGGGTGAAGGTGACAATGCCGGGGCCCGGCTGCTCCGCGGGTGAAGTGCTCATTGGTCCTCCTCTGTTTGGTCACCTAGGTGATCCCGGACCTTGGGAGCGATCAGCTGTGTGAGGGCTTTCGCCAGATCGGCGGCGCGGCAGGCGAGCCGACCGGTCCGCCGCCGTCGTGCCGCAGAACGCGGAGCGCACCGGCGGAGAGGCCCGGGCGGCATCGGATCCGCTGCTAGTTGCGCTCGACTCGCAGAGCGATGATTCGCCACCCGTCACGAACGCGGCGTCGGGCGGCCGCGAGCGCCCGCTCGTAGTCGGAGTCCTCGACGGTCAAACTCGTCTCGGCCGAGGGTGTAGCCGCCCGCGGTGGTCGGGCGGGATCTCCTGCACCGTGGCGTACAGGGTGAGGACTCGTGCTTCGGTCTCGGTCACGCGTTCGACTCCTGCCCAGCCATGGTGCGCATCAGGCGAACGTCGCGGCGGAATGCTGATGGGATCCCAGCGCTCTCCTCCGGATCAACCTGGTAGCCGATCAGGCCATCCTCCACCAGGTCCGCGGCGGTCTCCAGGATGCGCGCCACGCGCAGGAGTAGTGCCGGGGGCATCTGGACCGACGGCTCGTCATAGAAGCCGGTGGTGGCCACCTGATCGTGGACCAGCAGGCCGAGATAGCTCTGCGCGTGTGCGATCTGAGCCACCCGATCGCGGGTGTGCTCAAGATCGTCGCGCTCGACGAGGAGGATGCGGACAACCTCGCCCAACCCCGCGAAGACCCTCCCGGCGAACCTCACGGGAACCGCGGCGGTCCGCGGTGCGCTCATCAGGTCCGCACCCGGTGTCTCTTCGACGAAGCCGAAGACGATCTCCCTGGCCATGCCGGCGAGGGCGTCGTCGGTGAGGTACCGGCGGGCGGTGGTGTCTGTGACGCGCATCTGCTCGGCGACGAACTGAACCCGTTCGTCGAGCAACTCGCCGGCAGCGGAGCGGGACATCGTCATGCCGAGGTCGGAGACGGCCACCAGGAGGTCGTCGATGCGCTTGTCGCGCCAGGATCGTGCAGCCACCCGATCAGCCGGCCGCAGTGGAGTAGGGGTCTGGCGTAGTCATCACCGGGATTCTGCCATCCAGGTGCGAAGGGGCGTCAGCGCCGATCGCGACGGGCGTGGGAGCTGGTCACGTTGTCGGACCGTAGGGCGGGAGCGACGGTGACGGACAGTGGGCCGGCGGCTCCAAGACAAGCCGTTGGTTCGGGTTGGCGCCTGCTAGCCGCGAGAGGGTTGCTCGAGTTCTCTGTCGACCCTTTCTCCCACGTGGCGCCCGGCTGCAAAGGCCGCATCCACTGCTGCCCGGGTTCGCTCCGTGCTGCTGGGCATGAGATGGGTATAGGTGCGCAGGGTGAAGCCGGGGTCGCTGTGGCCGAGGTACTCGGACACAGCGCGAATCGATTCGCCGGCGTCTAGGAGCACGGAGGCGTACCAGTGGCGTAGGGCGTGCATGCCGTTGTCACGCGATTGCTCGATGCCCACATGGGCTTGGCCGGGCTTCCAGAGCCGTGTGTTGAAGTAGTTGCGGTTGAGTGCAGAACGCTCGCGTGTGGTGAGTATGAGTCCTGCGCTCGATTTCGTGTTCGCCTGGGGTGTTCCCCACAGCAGCGTGACGCTACGTCGCGGGTAGTTGGCGAGGTGGCTGCTGAGTTCCGTTGCGACGCTCTCGGGCAGGGGGACGGTGCGGGTCTTATCGCCCTTCGGCAGGCCAAAGACGAGGCGGTTTCCTCCGAACACCTTGACTTGTCGCCTGACTTCGACGACCCCGCGGAGGAAGTCGATGTCCTCGACCGCGAGCCCGAATACCTCGCCTTGGCGTAGTCCCAGCCCCGAACCTAACGTGACTGCGATCCTGTATTGGGGCGGGAGTGCGTCGTGCATGGAGGAGACCCATTCGGACGGCCAAGGCACCACCTTGCGGCGCGACGTTGCGGGCCTTGTCACTGAACTGGCCTTGCACGGATTCTTGGCAATCATGTCGTCGTCGACCGCAGCCGAGAAGATGGCAGACACGTTGGAGAAGATGACGCGCCGGTAGGTCTCGGCCATCTCCATCGATCGCAGGAGCTTCTGAATCGTCGACGGCTTGATCTGTCGCAGTTCGAGGTGTCCCAGCGTCGGGAACACGTGGAGCCTGAGGCGCAACTCAGTCGCCTCATAGGTCAGTGGACTGAAGGTCCGGCTGTCGAGCCACTCCTCGGCATAGGCCCGAAACGAGATCCTGCCGGCGTCGACATCAAGGTAGGTTCCACGGAGCTTGTCCGCCTCAACGGTGTTGCGGAACGCGACCGCCTCGGCTTTGCGTCTGAAGGTCTTCCGGCGCTGCCGCCCCTCGGGATCTCGATAGTTCACAACGTAACGAGGGCTCCCGTCGTCCGCTGGCCTACCGGGACTAATGCTGGCCATGGCTGTCCTTGGCAGAGTCCGACGGGGTGACCAGCATTGCTGACGAGCATCTGCGGCCTGATGGCGCTGGAACCGATTCCGCCTGAGGCTGATGGCCTCTCGGTATCACTGATTCTCCTCGAGTTGCACCGTCCAGTTGATCACGGTTGCTGCCCGCCAGCGCAGGTGCTTTCCGACACGGAAGCCGGTGGGGCCGTAGCTCGTCGTCCGCCAGGAGTAGATGGTTTGCTTGGTCACGCCAAGGTAGGACGCGACATCGTCGATGTCCCACAGCTCTTGGGCGTCGACCAGCCTGGGTGGCCGGCTGCCGCGGCCTCCGCGCCGCCGCGGCCCAAAGACTCCCGGTTCCATAGCCGGCACGTTCGAGTTCGTTGCCATCATCAAGCCCCTCCTCGCGGCGTTGACGGACAGTTGGTCTACGGGCACCTATGTCCGACGGCGGCATGGGAGCGATCACGTCGGTGGAAATGATGTGGCACCAAGATGGCTCGGGCATCGCGGCGGTGGTCGCCGAACTGTGCGATGCCAGGCTGGTGGTTCGGGCAACCGACGCGGGCCGAGACCTACCCGGGGAGGCCTCTGAGGACCGTGTGGCAGGGGATGGCGCTACCCAAATTTGTACCGGATTTGTAACAGACGAGCGGCTACCAACAGCAAACGCCGCCGAACGACCAAAAGGTCGCTCGGCGGCGTTTGCGCAGGTCAGCGGCTGTTCTTTGCGGTCGTTCGGCGTTGCTGAATAACCGCAGCCGGAGGCCCGGTTAGATGTCGTAATACAGCTCGAACTCGTGCGGGTGCGGCCGCAGCTGCACGGGAGCGATCTCGTGGACCCGCTTGTAGTCCACCCACGTCTCGATCAGGTCGGGGGTGAACACGTCGCCGACCGTCAGGTAGTCGTGGTCGGCCTCGAGGGCGTCGAGCACGGCACCGAGCGAGGTCGGGACCTGGGCGATCTCGGCCATCTCGTCCGGCGGGAGCTCGTAGATGTCCTTGTCGATCGGTGCGGCCGGCTCGATCTTGTTCTGGATGCCGTCGAGGCCGGCGAGCATCAGCGCCGAGAACGCGAGGTACGGGTTCGCCGACGGGTCGGGGAACCGGGTCTCGATGCGCTTCGCCTTCGGGTTGGTGCCCGTGATCGGGATCCGGACCGACGCCGAACGGTTGCGCGAGGAGTAGACCAGCGAGATCGGGGCCTCGTAGCCCGGCACCAGGCGGTGGTAGGAGTTCACCGTCGGGTTGGTGAACGCCAGCAGCGACGGGGCGTGCTTGAGGATGCCGCCGATGTACCAGCGCGCCATGTCGGAAAGGCCGCCGTACCCGGTCTCGTCGTAGAACAACGGCGAGCCGTCTTTCCACAGCGACTGGTGGACGTGCATGCCCGAGCCGTTGTCACCGAAGATCGGCTTCGGCATGAACGTGACGGACTTGTTGTTCTCCCACGCGGTGTTCTTGATGATGTACTTGAACTTCATGACATCGTCCGCGGCCTTGAGCAGCGTGTCGAAGCGGTAGTTGATCTCCGCCTGACCGGCCGTGCCGACCTCGTGGTGGGCGCGCTCGACCTGCAGGCCGGAGGCCTCGAGGTTGAGGACCATCTCGTCACGCAGGTCGGTGTAGTGGTCGTACGGCGCCACGGGGAAGTAGCCGCCCTTGAGGCGGGTCTTGTACCCGAGGTTGTCGCCCTCCTTGCCCGAGTTCCACCAGCCCTCGACCGAGTCGATGTGGTAGTAGCTCTCGTTCACACCGGTCGAGTAACGGACGTTGTCGAAGATGTAGAACTCGGCCTCGGGGGCGAAGAACGCAGTGTCGGCGATGCCGGTGCTCGCCAGGTAGGCAAGCGCCTTCTTCGCGATGTTGCGCGGGTCGCGGGAGTACGGCTCACCCGTGATCGGGTCGTGGATGAAGAAGTTGACGACCAGCGTCTTCGACTTGCGGAACGGGTCGATGTAGGCGGTCGTCGGGTCCGGGAACAGTGCCATGTCGGACTCGTTGATGGCCTGGAAGCCACGGATCGAGGAGCCGTCGAAGCCGAGGCCGTCATCGAAGACGGACTGGTCGAACGACGAGACCGGCACCGTGAAGTGCTGCATGATGCCCGGCAAGTCGCAGAAGCGGACGTCGACCTGCTCGACGGATTCATCCTTGATGAACTTGAGCAGGTCTTCGCTGTTGTTGAACATTCGTTCCTCCTCGGCTGTGGCGGAGCCCCCAGCCATCGGTCAGTCAGTTCGATCTCCCCGGCAACCTACCGAATGGCTCCTTGCGCACGCATCACCCCCAACGTTTCGTCCATGTAAACAAAACCGGGAACGCGAACTGCCCCCGTCCCCGGGAGGGGACGAGGGCAGTTCGTTGACCGCAGGGAATCAGCGGATGAAGAGCATCTCCTGGTACGTCGGCAGCGACCACAGGTCGTCAGCGACGACGGCCTCGAGCGCGTCGGCCGCCTCGCGGACCTTCAGCATGGCCGGGAGGATCGCGTCGCGGTGGTACGTCGCCTCCTCGATGCCCTCGCTGGCGTGCGCGCCGGCCTGGGCAGCCTGGAGCTCGGCGATGCCAGCGCGGAGCGCGGCGATGAGCTCGGAGACGGCGAGCAGGTCGGTCGTGTCGGCGTCGACGCCGGCAGCCTTGAGCGCGGCGACGTTGCCCGCGAGCTCGGTCTGGTAGCGAACCGCGGCCGGGAGGATCGTCGTCTTGGCGATCTCCTCGGTCAGGTTGGCCTCGACGTTGACGACCATGACGTACTGCTCGACACCGACCTCGAAGCGCGACTCGAGCTCGGCCTCGTTGAGGACTGCGTACTTCGTGAAGAGCTCACGGGCCTCGGCGGTGAGGTACTCGGGCAGGGCGTCGACCGTCGTACGCAGGTTCTTCAGGCCACGCTGGGCCGCCTCGGCGTGCCACTCCTCGGAGTAGCCGTTGCCGTTGAACACGACCGCGCCGTGGTCCTCGATGATCTTCTTCAGCAGCGCCTGGACGGCGTCGTTGAACTCGGTGCCGGCGGCAACCGCGGTCTCGAGCTCGGTCGCGCAGAAGTCGAGCGCCTCGGCCATGATCGTGTTGATCACGGTCATCGGGGCGGCCACCGTCTGGTTGGAGCCGGCCGCGCGGAACTCGAACCGGTTGCCGGTGAAGGCGAACGGCGAGGTCCGGTTGCGGTCGCCCGGGTCCTTGGTCAGGTCGGGGAGCGCGTCGACGCCCACGGACAGGACGCCCTTCTGCTTCGAGGACGTGGCGCCGCCACCCTTGGCGATCTGGTCGAACACGTCGGCCAGCTGGTCGCCGAGGAAGATCGAGATGATCGCCGGCGGGGCCTCGTTGGCGCCCAGGCGGTGGTCGTTGCCGGCCGAGGCGATCGACAGGCGCAGCAGGCCGCCGTACAGGTGGACCGCGCGGATGATCGCGGCGCAGAACACCAGGAACTGGGCGTTGTCGTGCGGGTTGTCGCCGGGGCTGAGGAAGTTGCCCTGGTTGCCGTTGCCGAAGGAGAAGTTGACGTGCTTGCCCGAACCGTTGACGCCGGCGAACGGCTTCTCGTGGAACAGGCACTCGAAGCCGTGCTGCTTGGCGATCGAGCGGAACGTCGACATCAGCAGCTGCTGGTGGTCGGAGGCCAGGTTGGCGCGCTCGAAGACCGGGGCGATCTCGAACTGGCCGGGCGCGACCTCGTTGTGACGGGTCTTGGCCGGGACGCCGAGCTTGAACAGCGCGCGCTCGGTGTCGTGCATGAAGCCGAGGACGCGCTCCGGGATGGCACCGAAGTAGTGGTCGTCGAACTCCTGGCCCTTCGGCGGCTTGGCGCCGAACAGGGTGCGGCCTGCGTTGAGCAGGTCGGGGCGCGAGTTCACGAACGACGTGTCGACCAGGAAGTACTCCTGCTCGGGGCCACAGAAGGACACGACGTTGTCGATGTCCTTGTGGCCGAACAGGCCCAGGACGCGTCGGGCCTGGGCGGACATGGCCGCCTCGGCGCGCAGCAGCGGGGTCTTGTGGTCGAGCGCCTCGCCGGTCATCGAGACGAAGATCGTCGGGATGCACAGGGTGTTGCCGTTGGGGTTCTCGAGGATGTACGCGGGGGACTGGACGTCCCAGCCGGTGTAGCCACGGGCCTCGAACGTGGCCCGGATGCCACCGTTGGGGAACGACGACGCGTCGGGCTCGCCCTGGACCAGCGTCTTGCCGGAGAACTCCCACACGGCCGTGCCGTCGCCGACCGGCTCCATGAACGAGTCGTGCTTCTCGGCGGTCAGGCCGGTCAGCGGGTAGAAGACGTGCGCGTAGTGCGTCACACCCTTCTCCATCGCCCAGTCCTTCATCGCCTTGGCGATGATGTCGGCGAGGGCGGGGTCCAGGCGGTCACCGTTCTGGATGGTCGCGGACACGGCGCGGTACACCGACTTCGGGAGGCGCTTCTGCATCACCGAGAGGCCGAAGACGTTCTCCCCGAAGACCGCACCGGTCTCCTCGGCGACGTCGAAGAACGCCGTCGGGGTCTCGTTGGCCTCGATCTCACGGATCGCACCCAGGCGGGTCGGGTTCGCAGTCATGACACACAGTCCCTTCGCATTGGCGGCGCAATGCCGCCCGATCATCGAAGTCCTCACAGTAGGTAACGCGCGTTACACGAGAACGCCCTTGTGTTACGGGGGTGTTACAGAGTGTGTGACCTGCACCGCTAGCGTTGAGCCATGTTCGAGACCGCCTCCTGGGGCCGCCGCATCCTCGCCCTGCTCGTGGACTGGATGCTGTGCACGCTGGTCGTGATCGCCATCTTCGGCCTCGACGAGTACACCGAACCCGGCTCGATCGCCTCGGTCCTGGTCCTGGCCGTGTACGTCGTCGAGACCGCCCTGACGACCTGGCTGGCCGGCGGTTCCATCGGCAAGCTGCTGACCGGGCTGTGCGTCGTACCGGCGGACGGGCACCTGCGAAAGCTCAACCCGCTCAAGGCCTTCGGGCGTCAGGTGCTCGTGGCCCTGGTGATCCCGCCACTGGTCTTCCGCTCCGACGGTCGCGGCCTGCACGACCTGTTCGCGGGTACGTCGACGGTCACCTTCGCGACGCTCCGGTCGCTGACCAAGTAGCGCTCAGTACCCGACGAGCTTGGGCTGGGCCTCGATGGCGCGCAAGGCCTGACCAGCGCCGTTGATGGTGACCGTGCCCGGGATCTGTCGCCACGGCCCGCCGCCGACGCGGAAGCGCCCGGTGAAGACGGTGTCCAGGCTCGGTTGATAGGTGCCCGTCCGCAGGTAGTTGTGGGTGATCGTGAGGTCCGGGTACGGCGCCCCCGGCTCGGACGTCGCCAACGACTGGCCGTCGCCGAAGATCCAGTGGAACTCGGCCGGTGTCGCCTCAAGGGTGACTTGCTGACCGAGAAGCGTGACCGTGCGGCTGATCGGCCGGGTGCTGGTCGTGTAGAAGTTCGTGTCGAAGTTGACCAGGGTCAGCCCGTCCGGCGGCTGGATCACGAGCTTGGCCGCGGGGAGCTTGAGCTCAGCGAACGCGGTGCGGACGATGCTGACGGTGAGGACCTCCGGCCCAGAGTCGGGCGGTAAGCAGAAGCCGAAGGGCAGCACGCTCCCGTCGTTCACCGTGACTACTTGCTCAGCCCCGGAACAAGCCTGACCACCTGCGGTGAACACAGGCTGACCGTCGGACGAGTGGCTTGCGTCAGCGCCGCCGGTCTGCGCATTGTCGTCCGCTTGCTCGACTACCTCGACCAGCAAACTGTCCGACGAAACCTCACCCGTCGCTGACGACGTTGCGGGAGGCGGATCGTTCTCGTCTGCATTGGCTGGTGCCGCGATCGCCACGGCGAGGATCAGGAGCAGCAGCGAGGCGACCTTGGTCATTTCAGCCCACCTGCAGGACGTCGAGGCGCCACCGGCCATCAGCCCACATGATCAGCGCGGTGAAAGCATTGGTTGCAGCGCCTCGTTCCTCTGTGTCTCCGTCGCTGTCGGTGAGAGTTTGCTCGTCGTGGAAGACGTCGAGTTTCATTTGGAAGCCGTACGCGGCCTTTGACGTTGTCGTGACCTCTGTCGCGCTGATCGACTTCAGAGAGTTGACGCCTCCGTCAATACGTCCGCCGTCCTCGTACTGGTTCCGGAGTCGCTCGGCGAGGTCCTCGCATGCGCCGCACGTCGATGCGGAGAGGGCATTGAGGGTGCTTACCTCGCCGGTCGCTTGGGCGTAGTTGATGACGTCGAAGTAGTAGGTGATGAACGCCCGAGCCCCGGCCTCGGTGGCCTTGGTGGCAGCCGCGGGCAGCACCGGCTCGACCGGCTTCTCGGTCGGTGGCGTCGTACTCGGCTCCGACGAGGAGGCGGACGGCTGGGCCGTGGGTGACGGGTCGGCGGGGTCGCTGCCGCCGTCACAGCTGGACAGGGCGAGCACGGCCACGAGTGCGGTGGCAGCAGCGCGGAGTGGGCGCAAGGGGTCCTCCCGAGAGTGCTGCGCCCGGACCAGGGCGCGGAGCGACGGTATCCCGACGTGGGGGAGCGTCGCTACTCGGACGGGTGAGGCTGTGGACAGACCCCTGGGTCTCGAGACGGTTGCTGCGCAACCTCCTCGACCAACGGTGGCGGTCGGCGCGAAGGGTCAGCGGCCGCGGAGGTTGCCGCGCTGGCCCTTCATCGAGTTCGGGACCGGGCCGCGGGGGATCGGGACCTTGGGGCGCTGGGCGTCCAGGGCGCGCAGGCGCTGGCGGAGCTCGGTGATCTCGGCGGGCTTGACCTGGCGGCCGAGCTTCTGGACGTGGCGAACCAGCTTCTTCAGCGGGACCTGGCCCTCGTCGTTGCCGACGATGATCTCGTGCACGGGGAAGCCGCCGGCGACCCGCTCGTGCTTCTTGGCCTCGCTGATCATCAGGGGCTTGAGGCGGCCGACATTGCCCTCGCCGACCAGGACGATGCCGGGAGGGCCGACCACGCGGTGGACCATGTCCTGCTGCTTGGTGAAGCCGACGACCTCTTCGAGCACCCAGCCGCGACGCAGCATCGACAGGGCGCGGGCGGCGGCGCCGACCTGGCCCTCGAGCTGGGCGAACGCTGCCTTCTGGGCACGGCGGCCGAACACGATCGTGACGGCCAGCAGGCCGACCAGGAACGTCGCGAGGCCGGCAAGGATCCAGCTGAAGACCGAGTCGTTGTGCGGCAGCACGAAGCGGAAGAGCGCCAGGGCAAGGCCACCGGCGACCACGAAGGCGCCGATCATCCACCACAGGATGGGCTTGTCGACCTTGCGGGCCATCTTGTACGTCTCGACGATCTGCTTGCGGCGGCTCATCGTTGACGGGTCGAGAGGGGTGTTCGACATAGGTGCTGCTGTCTCCTCAGGCAGTGGCTTCTGCGGTCGCGCTGCGCGCGGACATCGCCTGACCGTACAACCGACCCGCACGGTACGACGAACGGACCAGCGGTCCTGAGAGGACTCCGGCGAATCCGATCTCCTCGGCCTCGGCCGCGAGCTCGACGAACTCCTCCGGCTTGACCCACCGCTCCACGGGGTGGTGGCGCAGCGAAGGACGCAGGTACTGGGTGATCGTGATCAGCTCGCACCCGGCGCCGTGCAGGTCGCGCAGGGCCTGGGAGACCTCCTCGCGGGTCTCGCCCATGCCGAGGATCAGGTTCGACTTGGTCACCAGCCCGAACGCACGGGCCTGGGTCAGCACGTCGAGGGAACGCTCGTAGCGGAACGCGGGACGGATCCGCTTGAAGATCCGCGGCACCGTCTCGACGTTGTGGGCCAGCACCTCGGGGCGGGACTCGAAGACTTCCTGCAGCAGCTCGGGGATGCCGTTGAAGTCGGGGATCAGGTTCTCGACGCCGGTGTCGGGGTTCATCTCGTGGATGACGCGCACCGTCTCGGCGTACAGCCAGGCGCCGCCGTCGGGCAGGTCGTCGCGCGCGACGCCGGTGATGGTGGCGTACTTGAGGCCCATCTTCTGGACCGACTCGGCGACCCGGCGCGGCTCGTCGCGGTCCAGGGGTTCCGGCTTGCCGGTGTCGATCTGGCAGAAGTCGCAGCGTCGCGTGCACTGGTCACCACCGATGAGGAAGGTCGCCTCGCGGTCCTCCCAGCACTCGAAGATGTTGGGGCAGGCGGCTTCCTGGCAGACCGTGTGGAGGCCCTCGGACTTCACCAGCTTCTGCAGCGCGGTGTACTCCGGACCCATCCGGGCGGTGGTCTTGATCCACGACGGTTTGCGTTCGATCGGCGTCTCCGCGTTGCGTACTTCGAGTCGCAGGAGCTTCCGGCCATCGGGAACAGCAGTCACCTCGTCAGGGTACTCCGCACCCGATGCCGGACCGGCATCGCGCCGGGGCCCTACGGGACGTCGCGGCGACGGAACCAGAGCAGCGATGCGAGGCAGGACGCGCCGACCGCCGTACCGAGGACGCCGGCGCCCTGCGCGAAGGTCAGCGTGCGTTCCTCGGAGCAGTAGCCGTAGTCGCCGCCCATCTCCTCGATGGCCTTCTGCGAGCACGGCACCTCGGCGTAGTACTCGATGCCATCGGTGATCACCGCACCGACATTGAGCGCCGGGTTCCAGCGGTCACCCACGCCCAGCACGCCGAGCAGGATCCCGCCGGCCAGGGCGATGCCGAACAGGATGCCGAGCGTGGCCACGGTGCTGCGGAACAACATCGTCAGGGCGAACCCGAGCAGCGCCGCGACACCGGCGACGCCGGCCGCGCGCCAGCCCATCTGCAGGCAGTCGAGGAGTACGCCGTCGGGCAGTCGGTCACGTGATCGGGCCACCGCCCCGATCGCCAGCCAGTACGACGTCAGGACCACCGTCGCGAGCGCGACTGCCGTCCCGGTGACCACGAGCGCCTTGGCGAACCAGACACGGAGTCGTCGCGGCTCGAACAGCAGCTGGTTGCTCACCGAGCCGCTGGCCCAGTCGTGGCCGGTGAAGGTGGTGCCGAGGAGCATCATCGCCATCGCGAGGATCAGCGTGATCGCGATGCCGGAGCCGCTGTCGCGCTCCTGGGCGGGGTCGAGCTGCGAGGAGTAGAGGTAGTTCTCGAGCCGCGGCTCCATGTCGGACCGGCAGGCCTTCTCGGCCTCCTCCGACCCCGGGGCGATGTCAGGGGAGTAGCCGCCCCACTCCTGGGGGTTGGCGACGCACTGCGCGACACCTTCCTCGAAACCGGGGTTGTTGCGCTCGGCCTCCATCTGCTGCTCGGCCTGGGCGATCTCGGCTGCCGACGGCGGGAGGGTGTCGATGACGAGGATGACGCCGATGATCGTCGGGACGATGAGGCAGGCGGCGACGAGGACCAGTGCGGCCCGGCGGTGCAGCAGCCGGCTCAGCTCGACGCGGACCAGGCGGAGGAAGGCGTTCATGAGTCGGCTCCGAGTCGCTCGGCGTCCGTCAGGGCGAGGAAGAAGGTCTCCAGGTCGGGCCGTAGCGGGGTCAGCTCCGTCAACCAGACGCCGGCCTCGCCGAGCACCTGGGTGATCCGCGCGGCGTCCTCGGTCTCGACCCGGATCGCGTCCTGCTCTGCGGTCGCGTCCAGCCCGGCCGCGCCGAGCACCTCCAGCGCCCGGCCGGCTTCCGGTACGACGACCCGGAACGCCGTACTGCTGCCGAGGAGGTCCTCGACGCGTCCGGATGCGAGCAGCTTGCCGTTGCCGATGATGGTGGCCGACGTACAGACCTGCTGGACCTCGGCGAGGATGTGCGAGCTCAGCAGCACGGTGACGCCGGCTTCGCCGAGGCTGCGGATGGTCTCGCGGATCTCGCGGATGCCGGCCGGGTCCAGGCCGTTGGTGGGCTCGTCGAGGATCAGCAGCTGCGGGTCCTTGAGCAGCGTCGCGGCGATCGCGAGGCGCTGCTTCATGCCGAGCGAGTACCCCTTGTAACGGTCCTTCTCGCGACCGTCGAGCTGCACCGTCGCGAGGGCTTCCTCGACGCGTGAGCGGGGTGCGCCGATCGCGTCCGCGAGCAGGCGCAGGTTGACCTGGCCGGTGAAGTTGGGGGAGAACTTCGGGGACTCGACCACCGCACCGACGCGGCCGATCACCTGGGGCAGCTTCTCGGGCACCGGCTCGCCGAAGAGCCGCATGGTGCCGCGCGTCGGGCGTGCGAGGCCGAGCAGCATCCGGATGGTCGTGGTCTTGCCCGACCCGTTCGGGCCGAGGAATCCGTGCACGCCGCCGCCGGCGGGAACCGCCAGGTCGAGGTTCTGTACGGCGACCCGCAGGCCGCCCTTGCGGGTACGGAACTCCTTGCGCAGTCCGCTGGTCTCGATGACGAGATCACTCACGTTGGCCCCTTGGGATCCGGTGGCCCGAGCGGCCAATAGATACCGAGTATAGGGTCAGCGGGCGGGGTAACTCAGGAGCGCCACGCCGCCGGTCTTCGCCGGGTCCGGGCGCGGCTCGTAGTCCGGTGTCGCCTCGTAGGGGCCCCACGCCAGCAATTCGCTGAAGTGTCGTCGTACCACGTCGAGGACCTCGGTGACGGGGACGTCGCGGCCGAGCTCCTGGCTGAGCGAGGTGACGCCGGCGTCGTTGATGCCGCACGGGACGAAGCGGTCGTACCAGCCGAGGTCGACGTCGCAGTTCAGCGAGAAGCCGTGCATGGTGACGCCGCGGCGGACCCGGATGCCGAGGGCCGCGATCTTGCGCTCGGGGCCGCGGTCGTCGGCCTTGAGCCAGACGCCACTGCGTCCGGGAACGCGCGCGGTCGTGACGCCGAAGTCGGTGCAGACCGCGATCAGCGCCTCCTCGACACGGCGCACGTAGTCGACCACCTTGACGTGGTCGGGCAGCCGGACGATCGGGTAGCCGACGAGCTGGCCCGGGCCGTGGAAGGTGATCTGGCCGCCGCGGTCGACGTCGATGACGGCCGCGCCGCCCGGGTCCAGGGGCCGGTCCTGCGGGAGCGTGCGCTTGCCGGCGGTGAAGACGGGCGGGTGCTCGAGCAGCAGGACGGTGTCGGGCGTGGTGCCGGCGACGACCTTCTCGTGGACCTCCCGCTGGAGCTCCCACGCGGCCATGTACTCGAGTGCTTCGGCGCCGAGGCCGACCTCACGGAACTCCACGGTCCCGAGGTTACTCCGGTGCCTGTGGATGACCGGATGCACGTCCGCCCGATCTGGCGTAGGAACAGGGCATGCGGATCTCGGGATCGCGACGGCTCCTCGCGAGCGCGGCCGTGCTGGTGGGCGTGCTGGTGCTCGGCGCGCTGGTGGTCGGAGCAGCGTTGCGCGGCGCCGCGCCGTCGGCGCCGCAGGTGAGGGCGCCCGCAGCCGTGGTGGCTCCCGAGGCCGCGACGGTGAGCGTGGTGCGCGCGGTCAGCTCGCTGGCGGTCCTCCGCGACTGGGACCGGGCCCGGGCGGCGGCGTGGTCGTCGGGTGATCCGGACGTGCTGGCCGGGCTGTACGTCGCCGGCTCCCGTGCCGGCGCGACCGACGTCGCCATGCTCCGGGCCTGGCGCGAACGCGGGTTGCGGGTCGAGGGGATGTCGATGCAGGTGCTCGCCGTGGAGCTGCGGGAGCGGAGCGAACGGCGGCTGGTGCTGGTCGTGACGGATCGTCTGGTCGGTGCAGTGGCCGTCACTTCGGGCGGGCGGCAGGCCTTGCCTCGTGACCAGGCGTCCACGCGGACGCTGGTGTTCCGCAGGACCGGCGGCCGGTGGTTGCTGGCCTCGGCTCAGGAGAGCCCGGTGGCGAGCACGGCGGCGACGTCCGGGTCCTCGAACTGATAGCCGAGGTCGAGCAGGGCCTGCGGGCGCAGGTTCATCGACCCGAGGACCTCGTCGGACATGGCGCCGGCAGCCACCTTCAGCACCGGCGACGGCACCGCGAAGAACGCCGGTCGGTGCACGAGACCGGCCAGGGTCCTGGTGAAGTCAGCGTTGGTCGGCGTCGTGGGGGAGCAGAGGTTCACTGGGCCGGACGCAGTCGGGTGCTCGACCAGGAAGGCCACCGCACCCACCCAGTCGCGCCGGGAGATCAGCGGGGTGTGCTGGTGCCCGTTGCCGAGGCGGCCGCCGAGTCCGGCCTTGAACTGCAGTCGCTGCTGCTGCAGCGGCGGATTGGTGCGGTCCTGGACCGGCGCCGTCCGGAGCAGTACGACGCGGGCGCCGGCGCCGATCGCCGGCTGGGCCGCCGCCTCCCACTCCCGGCAGACCCGGGTGAGCAGGGCGTGACCACGACTGTCGGAGGACTCGGTCAGCACCGCGGAGCCGTGGTCGCCGTACCAGCTGACGCCGGAGGCGTTGACCAGCGCGGGTGGCTCCGCGACGGCAGCGATCGTGGTGGCGATCGTGCTCGTCGTGGCGACGCGGCTGGTGCGCACGGCCTCGGCCCAGCTCTTCGAGTGCGGGTTGCCGATCAGGGGTGCGCCAGCGAGGTTGACGACCACGTCGGCTGCGCCGATCACGTCTGCGTCCACCACGCCGCCCTGCGGGTCCCACGTCGACTCACCCGGCCCGCGCGCCTCACGGCGAACCAGTCGGGTCACCTCGTGGCCGCGAGCCTCGAGCTCGGTGCACAGGTGGCTCCCGAGGAACCCGGACGAACCTGCGACGACGACGGACAGTCCTGCGGGCGTGGTCATGGTCAAACCCTCCCACCGCGCCCCAAGGCGTGCACGGGCGTGGCACCCTGTGGCGGCGCACCCATCCGAGGAGACCCATGCCTGTCGCACGTCCCCGCCGCCTCTCGCTGGCCGTTGCTGTCGTCGCCGTGCTCGCCCTGTCGGCCTGCAACGACGCCGAGAGCCCGAGTGCTGACCCGTCGGCCCCGACGACGGCGACCGGCGACGCACCCGCGCCGGTCGCCCCGGCCGTGGTGACCCTCGTGGAGCCGGGCGCCGCACCGCGCCGAGTCGTGGCGCTCGACGTCGAGGAGGGGCACATGGAGACGAGCACCCTCGAGCTGACGTCGACGACCTCGGTCGACTTCATGTCCTCGCCGCCGATCACCGTGCCGATGACCATCCCGTTCACGAGCACCGTCGCGGACGTCACCGACGACGGGGTGACCGTCGAGGTGGTCTACGGGAAGGCGACCGTTGCCGGCGGCGGGTTGCGCAAGGACGCGCTCGACCAGGCCCGCAAGGCGTTGGGGTACCTCGACGGCGTGACCGCCCGGGTCGGGTACGACCGGTCCGGCGCGGTCACGTCGCGAGACGTCGAGGTCGGCGACGACGCCCCCGACGTCGTCGGCAGGATCCTCGAGGACGTCGTCTCGCAGGGCTCCGCCCTCGCCGTCGCGTTCCCCACCGAGGAGATCGGTGTCGGTGCCCGTTGGAAGGTGGCGTCCGCCATCAGTGTCGGCGGCAGCAAGGTGGGGGTCGTCTCGACGTACCGGCTGACCGAGCTCACCGACGCCGGCTACGCCGTCTCCGTCCGGGCCACCCAGGTCACCGAGCCGGGCGACACCCTCGCCGGCAAGGTCATCGAGGGAAGCAGTACGTCGACCGGCACTGTCCGCGGGCAGACCGGCCTGCTGGGGCCGGCGGTCGCGAGGTCCTCCACCGAGGGCGACACGACCGTCGAGGTCGGCGGTCAGCGGGTGAGGACGACCTTCGAGGTCACCCTGCGGGCCACGACCCAGTAGTCCGACCGGCAACGCGAAAGCCCCCGGCCCGCTTGCGCGGTGCCGGGGGCTTCCGTGGTGCTCAGACCTCGAACTGGCCGGACTCGAGGCGCTTCTTCAGGTCGCGCAGGAAGCGACCGGCGTCGGCCCCGTCGACCACGCGGTGGTCGTAGGTCAGCGCGAGGTAGACCATGTGGCGCACCGCGATGGTCTCGCCCAGGTCGTCGTCATCGATGACGACCGCACGCTTGACCACGGCACCCGGGCCGAGGATCGCGACCTGCGGCTGGTTGATGATCGGGGTGTCCCACAGGGCGCCGAAGCTGCCCAGGTTGGTGATCGTGAACGTTCCGCCGGACAGCTCGTCCGGGCCGATCTTGTTCGTGCGGGTCCGCTCGGCCACGTCGGAGATCTTCTTGGCCAGGCCCGAGATCGAGAGGTCGCCGGCGTCCTTGACGACCGGCGTCAGCAGGCCCTTCTCGGTGTCGACGGCGAACGCGACGTTCTCGCGGTCGTAGTAGGTGATCTCGCCGGCCGGCAGGTCGATCGTGGCGTTCAGCGACGGGTGGTGCTTGAGAGTGTCGATCGCTGCCTTGGTGAAGAAGGGCAGGTAGGTCAGCTTCACGCCCTCGCGGGCCAGGAAGTCGGCCTTCGCGCTCTCGCGCAGGCGGGCGATGTTGGTGACGTCGACCTCGACGACCTGCGTGAGCTGTGCCGAGACGTGCAGCGAGTCGACCATGCGCTCGGCGATGATCTTGCGCAGGCGGCTGACCTTGACGGTCTGGCCACGCAGCGGCGACGGGCTGGCCGACGCGGCGGGAGCAGCAGCGGCCGCAGCCGGTGCAGTAGAGGCGGGCGCCGGAGCGGCAGCCTTGAGCGATGCCGCAGCGTCCAGGACGTCCTGCTTGCGGATCCGTCCGCCGACGCCCGAGCCGCTCACCTGGGCGAGGTCGACACCGTGCTGGGCGGCGAGCTTGCGGACCAGGGGAGTGACGTAGCCGGGGCCGTCCTCGGAGGCGGCGGGAGACGGAGCCGGAGCAGCGGGTGCCGGAGCAGCGGGTGCCGGAGCAGCGGGCGCCGGAGCAGCAGGTGCCGGAGCGTTGTCGACCGGGGCGGGCGCGGCGGGTGCGGGGGCGGGTGCGGCCGGAGCCGGCGGCGGCGTCGGGGCAGGTGCCTCGGCGGGAGCCGGCGCAGCAGGGGCAGCGGGCGCAGCCGGAGCGGCCGCCGGCGTACCGGAACCGATGATGGCCAGCTCGGCGCCGACCTCGACGGTCTCGTCCTCGGCAGCCTTGATCTCGAGCAGCGTGCCCGCGACCGGAGACGGGATCTCGGTGTCGACCTTGTCGGTGGACACCTCGAGCAGCGGCTCGTCGACGGCGACGGCGTCACCGACCTGCTTGAGCCAGCGGGTGACCGTGCCCTCGGTGACGGACTCGCCCAGCGCGGGGAGCGTGACCGCCGTACCGCTGGCGGCGCCGCCGGCAGCGGGTGCCTCGGCAGCGGGAGCTTCAGCGGCGGGTGCCTCGGCGGGTGCCGGCGCAGCAGGTGCCTCCTCGACCGGTGCCGGGGCGGCCGGCTCCTCGGCAGCCGGAGCTGCCGGCGCCTCTTCGGCGGGCGCAGCAGGCGCCTCGGCGGGGGCCTCGCCGGCCTCACCGATCACGGCGAGAACGGCACCGACCTCGACCGTGTCGTCCTCGGCCGCCTTGATCTCGAGAAGCGTGCCCGCGACCGGAGAAGGGATCTCGGTGTCGACCTTGTCGGTCGAGACCTCGAGCAGCGGCTCGTCGATCGCAATCTGGTCGCCGACCTGCTTGAGCCAGCGAGTAACGGTGCCCTCGGTGACGGACTCACCGAGCGCGGGAAGAGTGACTTCGGTCGCCATGGACCTCATCCTTGCACCACGACTGAAGCATCTGGCAACCAGCCACCCATCGATCGGGCAAACTGTCTGCATGGCTTGGTTCGATCGATTCCGCAGGGGCTCGAAGGTACGCATGAGTAACCCCACGGCAGAGGCGCGTACGGGTTCCACCCGTGTGCGCGCATCGGACCGTACCGACGAGCTGCACCTGCAGACCTGGGTGGGCGAGCGACGCGGCGTCGAGGGGTTCGTCGAGCCGCGTACCGCCGTCAGCGACGTGACGCTCCTCCTCGTCGCGCACGACGGGGAGTGGACCCGCCGACGGGTCCCGTCGGTCAAGTGGGCGCACGACTTCTGCAACCGCCACCAGATCCCGTCGTACGACGCCGCGGTGGTCGGTGTGCCGCAGCGGATGCGCGACTACAACTCCCGGGTCAGGCAGCAGCAGAAGCAGCAGCGGCCGCCGACGCCCTGAGCAGCTCGACGAGGGTCGCGACGCCGTAGCCGGTCGCGCCCGAGGTCCAGTGGCCGTTCGGGCCGCCGCGGTTGTACGTCGGCCCGGCGATGTCGAGGTGTCCCCACGGCAGCCCGCCCGTGAACTCGCGCAGGAACGCCGCGGCGAAGATCCCGCCGCCCCAGCGGATGCCGTCGTACTGCGACAGGTCGGCGATCTTGCTGCTGCGGATCCGCTCGTCCATGAAGTCCGGGATCGGCATCGGCCAGGCGTCCTCGCCCGCGGACTCGGCGGCGGCGAGCACCTGCTCAACGACGGCGTCATCGCCCATCACACCGGCGATCTTGTCGCCGAGCGCCATCACCATGTGGCCGGTCAGGGTGGCGATGTCGATGACCAGGTCCGGCGCGCACTCGACCGCGCGACCGAGTGCGTCGGCAAGCACCAGCCGGCCCTCGGCGTCGGTGTTGCCGATCTCCACGGTCTGGCCGTCGTACATCGTCTGCACGTCACCGGGGCGCATCGAGGCGGCGCCGATCATGTTCTCGGCGAGCGCGGCGAACCCGGAGATCCGGACCGGGAGGTCGAGGCGGGCGGCGGCGATCATCGCCTGCACGACGGCGGCGGCCCCGGCCATGTCCTCCTTCATCGTGCCCATGCTGGCGGCGGGCTTGATCCACAGGCCGCCGGAGTCGAACGTGATGCCCTTGCCGACCAGCGCGATGTGCAGGACCGCGTCCTTGGGGCGGTAGGACAACTCGACCAGGCGCGGCGGTGCAGCAGAACCTGCGCCGACGCCGAGGATCCCCCCGCAGCCGAGCTCGGCCAGTCGCACCTCGTCGAGGACGTCGACCTTCACCTTGGTGCCGCCGCTGGGGACCTGCTTGTTGCCTGCCTTCACCGCTGCGGTGATGGCGTCGGCGAACATCGGCGGGGTCAGGTCGGCCGGGGGAGTGTTCACCCAGTCGCGGGTGGCGAGCACGGCATCGACCACGATCTGGGCCGGCTCGACCGCGGCGACCACCTCGGCCCGGCGGGCTGCAGGGGTCAGGACGACGATCTCGGCCGGGGTGGTCGGCGTACCGGGCTTCGACTTGTAGGCGGTGAAGGCGTAGCCGCCCAGGCGGTAGCCCTCGATCACGGCGCGCACGAGCTCGGGACTGTCCGCAGGCAGTGCCAGTGCGACCGACGCCGCGTTGGTGACGGCGCGCGCGGCATTGCCGGCCGCTCGTCGTACCTCTGCCGGACCGGGGTCGGCGCCGAGGCCGACCAGCACGAGCAGGGGCGAGGAGATGACGCCGGCGGTCGGGACCTTGGTGACCTCGCCCGGCTTGCCCTTCGCGCCGACGGTGGCCAGCAGGCCGGAGAGCTTGCGCCCGTACGCCGCCGCGACGTCCTCCGCACCTGGCGCCAGGACGCCGTCCGGCAGCACCCCGACGACGACAGCCTCCGCACGGGTCTTGGCAGGACTGGCAGTTCGCAGGGCAAAGGACGTCACCGCCAGAGCCTATCGAGCGGGTGCTGCCGACGTGTTCGGGGAATGCAATAGATTCCGGTCATGGCTGATGCGACCCCCCTGCAGTCCCCGCTCCATGACCGGCACGTTGCGCTCGGCGCGAAGTTCTCCGAGTTCGGCGGCTGGTCGATGCCGCTGGAGTACCCGACGGGAGTGGTCAAGGAGCACGCCGCGGTGCGCGAGGGCGTCGGCATCTTCGACGTCAGCCACCTCGGCAAGCTCGTCGTGCGGGGCCCGGGTGCGGTGGAGTTCCTCAACTCGACGCTGACCAACGACCTGCACCGGATCGGCCCCGGCAAGGCGCAGTACAGCCTCGTCGTCGACGACGAGACCGGCGGCATCATCGACGACGTCTTCACCTACTACCGCGACGACGAGCACGTCCTCGTCGTCCCGAACGCCTCCAACAACGAGGAGGTACGACGCCGCCTGGCCGACGCCGCGCCCGAGGGCGTCGAGGTCATCGACCACCACCAGGACTACGTCGTGCTGGCGATCCAGGGCACGAAGTCCGACGAGGTCGTCGCCGCCGTGGGCCTTCCCGTGGGCCATGACTACCTCACGTTCGTCGAGGCTCCGTTCGAGGCCGACGACGCCGACCCGGACCCCGACGCGCTCGTCATCGTCTGCCGCACCGGCTACACGGGGGAGCGCGGCTACGAGCTGATCGCCTCGTCCAAGGTGGCCGTGGCGCTGTGGGACCGGTTGCTGGCCGCCGGCGAGGCCGTGGGCCTGACCCCGTGTGGCCTCGGCGCCCGCGACACCCTCCGCACCGAGATGGGCTACCCGCTGCACGGCCAGGACATCTCGTCCTCGATCACCCCCAACGAGGCGCGCCTCGGCTGGGCCGTCGGCTGGAAGAAGCCGGCGTTCTGGGGGCGCGACAGGCTGCTCGCCGAGCGCGAGGCCGGTCCGCAGCGCAAGCTCGTCGGCATCGTGTCTACGGGCCGGGCCATCCCGCGCCCGCACATGAGCGTCCGGTTGCTGCGCGACGTACCCCTCGGCGAGGTCACCTCGGGCACCTTCTCGCCGACGCTGAAGAAGGGCATCGGCCTGGCCCTGGTCGCCAGTGCGGTCAACGACGAGGCCGAGGTGATGGTCGACGTGCGTGGCCGCAACGAGGTCTTCCAGATCACCAAGCCGCCGTTCGTCACCCCCTCGGTGCGTGAGTCATGAAATCACCCCACGGTGTTCTCGATCTCCCCCGCTTCGCTCCTCCGTCCGACAACACCGCAGGGACCCCGAAATGATCCTCCCGGAGCAGCCGTCCACCTTCCGTCCGCCCGCCGTGCCGGAGCAGCCGTGGCACTGGCGGCTCGAGGACGCGTCCGGCGCCGAGGTCACCCTCGAGGGCGAGGGTGCCGAGGAGTACGCCGACAAGACGTTCCCCAGCCAGGGTGACGCCGAGTCGTGGGTCGGCGAGATCTGGGCCGAGCTGGCCGAGTACGGCGTCGCCCAGGTGACGTTGTTCGAGGTCGACCGCGAGGTCTACGGCCCGATGTCGCTCAGCGCCTGACGGTGTCGTCGCCGCGGGAGTTCCGTCAGGTCGACGTGTTCAGCGCCGAGCCGCTGCTCGGCAACCCGGTGGCGGTGGTGCACGGCGCCGAAGGACTCACCGACGAGCAGATGCAGGCCTTCGCCCGCTGGACGAACCTCAGTGAGACGACGTTCCTGCTCGCTCCCACCGACCCCGCGGCGGACTACCGGGTGCGCATCTTCACCGGCACCAGCGAGCTGCCGTTCGCCGGACACCCGACTCTCGGCACCGCCCATGCGTGGCTCGAGGCCGGGGGAGTGCCGGCTGGTGACGGCGTCGTGCAGGAATGCGGGGTCGGTCTGGTGCAGCTGCGGCGAATCGACGGCCGCCTGGCCTTCGCCGCGCCCGACCTGCTGCGCTCCGGGCCCGTCGACCCGGACCTTGCGGCGCAGATCGCCGGCGCGCTCGGGATCGATCGTGACGAGATCCTCGACATCGCCTGGGCCGACAACGGACCCGGATGGGTCGGCGTGCGGCTCGCGTCGGCCGACGTGGTGCTCGCACTGACCCCGGACTTCGCGGCGATGCCGGTCGACGTCGGCGTGGTCGGTCCCTACCCCCAGGGCTCCGAGTGCGCGGTCGAGGTGCGTGCGTTCTGCCCACACGCCGCCGGCACGACCGAGGACCCGGTGACCGGTTCGCTCAATGCGTCGCTCGCGCAGTGGCTCGCGGGCGGCGTGCTCCCGGCGTCGTACACGGCCAGTCAGGGGACGGTCCTGGGGCGCCGCGGACGGGTGCACATCGAGACTGACGAAGCAGGTTCGATCTGGGTCGGCGGCGACACCCTGACCACGATCCTCGGGACTGTCGCACTCTGAGCGCCTTGCCCGACTAACCTGCACCTGTGCGCTCTTACCTCGACCTCGTCCAGCGGATCCTCGACGAAGGTGTGGAGAAGGGCGACCGCACCGGAACTGGCACGCTGAGCGTCTTCGGGCACCAGATGCGGTTCAACCTGGCCGAGGGCTTCCCGATGGTCACCACGAAGAAGATCCACACCCGCTCGGTGTTCGGCGAGCTGCTGTGGTTCCTCCGCGGCGACACCAACGTGAAGTGGCTGCAGGACCGCGGCATCTCGATCTGGGACGAGTGGGCCGACGACAACGGTGACCTCGGACCGGTCTACGGCTACCAATGGCGGTCCTGGCCGACGCCGGACGGCGGACACGTCGACCAGATCAAGCAGATCGTCGAGCAGATCCGCCGCGACCCCGACAGCCGCCGGCACATCGTCTCGGCCTGGAACGTCGCCGACATCCCGCAGATGGCGCTCGCCCCCTGCCACACGCTCTTCCAGTTCTACGTCGCTCCCGCGGACGACGGTGGTCCGGCGCGGCTCAGCTGCCAGCTGTACCAGCGCTCGGCCGACGTGTTCCTCGGCGTGCCGTTCAACATCGCGTCGTACGCCCTGCTCACCCACATGGTCGCCCACGTGACCGGCCTGCGCGTCGGGGACTTCGTGCACACCCTCGGCGACGCGCACCTCTACTCCAACCACCTCGACCAGGCCCGGCTCCAGCTCGGCCGGGAGACGCGTGGGCTGCCCACGCTGTGGCTCGACCCCGAGGTCACCGAGCTCGACGCGTTCGACCTCGAACACATCCGCATCGACGGCTACGACCCGCACCCCGGGATCAAGGCGCCGATCGCGGTATGAGTACTCCAGGAGGCAGGCGCGTCACGATGGTGGCGGCCGTGGCCGAGAACGGTGTGATCGGTTCGGACGCCAACATCCCCTGGCACATCCCGGCGGACTTCGCGCACTTCAAGGCGACCACCACGGGCCACGTGCTCATCATCGGCCGCACCACCCACGAGGGCATCGGCAAGCCGCTGCCCGGCCGTCAGACGATCGTGCTCACCCGCGACCCGAACTGGTCCGCCGAGGGCGTCCGGGTCGCGCACGACCTCCCCGGCGCACTGGCGCTCGCCGACGAGCTGCTCGTCGACAGCCCGCGCGGCCAGGTGATGATCGGTGGCGGCGCAGCGGTCTACACCGCCGCCCTGCCGTACGCCGACGAGCAGATCCTGTCCGAGATCCCGCTGAAGCCCGAGGGCGACACCCACTACCCGAAGTTCAGCCGCACCCGGTGGCGCGAAGGTCGCCGCGACCCGCGCGAAGGCTTCACCGTGGTGTGGTGGGAGCGGGTCTTCGCCTGCGGCTGACGGCTGGCGGGACCTGTCCCCGAGACGGGGCAAGTGGCTGTCCACGGAGGCCGCGACCAGCCATCTGCCCGATCTCGAGCGGGCTGTGGAGAACGTCCGCCGCCGTTGGCGGAAATCGGAGACGGTGTCGGGGTGCCTCGTCGTACCCACCACATGACCCCGCCCGCGGTCGACCCGCGCCGGCCGGGGCTGATGTGGCCGGTCTCCATTGATCCTGCTGGCATCACGGGACCGACCCGGGCCCAGGCCCGCGGCAGCAGTTGGCTCAAGGAGGCCCATGGTCTGTACCTTCCTGCCGGCCGGGATCCGTCACTGGCCGTCGACCAGCGCATCGTGACCGCGGCTGCCGTGACACCGACAGGTGGCGCGATCACCGGCTGGGCGGCTCTGCGTTGGGGCGGCGCACGGCACCTTGACGGCACTCGTGGTCGGACCGTTCTGCCGGTTCCGGTGGCCGTTCCGCCGTCAGTCTGCGACGGCAGGCCGGGCATCACCGTCAGCGCCGAGCGGCACTTGAGGTCCCCGTTGATCGAGGTCGATGGGCTGACGCTGTCGTCGTACCTGGCAGCGACGGCCTACGAGGTCTGCCACGCTCCGTCCCTGCTCGATGCCGTTGCCATGATCGACCGGGCCTGCGCTGCCGACCTGATCTCGTGCGATGAGCTCAGGGCATACCGGGTGGGGTTGGCGGGCTGTCGGTGGGTGACGCGACTGGACGCTGCTGTCGAGCTCGCCGAGGAGAACTGCTGGTCGCCGACGGAGACTGCGCTCCGCCTGTGCTGGAGGGGCATCGGGATGACCCACGTCGTCTGCAACCGACCAGTGTTCGCCCTCGACGGAACGTTCCTGGGGACACCTGACGTGCTGGACGTGGAGAGTGGAACGGCCGGGGAGTACGACGGCGCGCTCCATCTGGCCGGCCGCCAGCGGGCCAAGGACATCCGCAGGGAGGGGGTGTTCCGTCGTGCGGGACTCGAGTACGTCGAGATGGTGGCAGCGGACCTGGCCGACACCAGCGACTTCGAAAGGCGTTCGCTGGATGCGCGTGCACGCGCTGCCGCCCTACAGCGGAACTGGACCGTCACACCACCTCCCGGCTGGGTGGAGACCCACACGGTCGACCGGCGCCGCGCGCTGACGCCCTGGCAGAGGAGCCGGTGGCTGCGGTGGCAGGCCTCCTGAGATCTCCGGGACGGGGCAAGTGGCTGTCCACCGAGGCCGCGACCAGCCATCTGCCCGATCTGGTCAGCCGGGCGGACCTTGATCGCGGCTGACAGGGTTGGCCCATGACTGTCGAACTCCGTGTCTTCACCGAACCCCAGCAGGGTGCGACTTACGACGACCTGCTGACCGTCGCGCTCGAGGCCGAGCGGCTCGGCTTCGGTGCGTTCTTCCGCAGTGACCACTACCTCCACATGAGTGGGGACGGCCTGCCCGGTTCCACGGACGCCTGGACGACGCTCGCGGGTCTCGCCCGCGAGACGAGCACCATCCGGCTCGGGACGCTGATGACCAGCGCGACCTTCCGCCACCCCGGCGTGCTCGCGGTCCAGGTGGCGCAGGTCGACCAGATGAGCGGTGGCCGCGTCGAGCTCGGCATCGGCGCCGGCTGGTTCACCCAGGAGCACACGGCGTACGGCATCCCGTTCCCCGAGACCGGCGAGCGGTTCGAGCGGTACGCCGAACAGCTCGAGCTGGTCACCGGGATGTGGGCGACGCCCGTGGGAGATCGCTACGAGTTCGCGGGCAAGCACTACCAGCTCACTGACAGCCCCGCGCTGCCGAAGCCGACCCAGACGTCCGGGCACCGCGGCGGTCCGCCGGTCCTGATCGGCGGCAAGGGCGCGAAGAAGACGCCCGCGCTCGCCGCGGCCTACGCCGACGAGTTCAACCTGCCGTTCGTCGACGAGGAGTTCACGGCCCTGCAGTTCGGCCGGGTCCGCCAGGCAGCCGAAGCCATCGACCGCGACCCTGCGAGCATCATCTGGTCGAACGCGCTCGTCCTCTGCGTCGGGGAGGACGAAGCGGAGATCGCCCGCCGGGCGGCGTACATCGGCCGTGACGTCGACGAGCTCCGCGCCAACGGCCTTGCCGGGACACCGGCTGAGGTGGTCGACAAGATCAAGCGGTTCGAGGCCCTCGGCGCCCAGCGGATCTACCTCCAGGTCCTCGATCTGGGCGATCTCGATCACCTGCGCCTCGTGGCTGCCGAGGTCATGCCGCTGGTGTGAGGGACGGCGGCGAGGTCATCGGGCGGCTTGACGATAGGCTGGACACCATGACTTCTGCACCCTTCGGCACCGTGCTGACCGCCATGGTCACGCCGTTCCACGCGGACGGCTCCGTCGACCTGGATGCGGTGCAGAAGGTTGCCAAGCACCTCGTCGACAACGGCAACGACGGCATCGTCGTCTCGGGCACCACCGGTGAGTCCCCGACCACCACGGGCGCCGAGGACGGCGAGACGCTCGCGGCCGTCAAGGACGCCGTCGGTGACCGTGCGAAGGTCGTGGCCGGTGTCGGCACGAACGACACGCGCCACTCCGTCGAGCTGGCCCGCCAGGCCGAGAAGGTCGGCGCCGACGGCCTGCTGCTCGTGACGCCGTACTACAACAAGCCCAGCCAGGCCGGGGTGCTCAACCACTTCCGTCAGGTCGTCGAGGCCACCGCCGTCCCGGTGATGTTGTACGACGTCCCCGGCCGTACCGGCACCAAGATCTCGCTCGAGACCTACACCGCCGCGCGGCAGTGGGAGACGGTCACGACCGTCAAGGAAGCCACGGGCGACCTGGCCCGCACCGCGCAGCTCGTCGACCTCGGCTACACCGTCTACTCCGGTGACGACGTCAACACCCTCGGCTACCTCGCCTACGGCGCCACCGGCCTGGTGTCCGTGGTCGGCCACGTCGCGGGCGTCCAGCTCAAGACGATGATCGACGCGTTCCTCGCCGGCAACCACGCCGAGGCGCTGCGCATCCACACCGGGCTGATCCCGGCGTTCGAAGCGATCATGGGCGTGGCCAACTACGGCGCCACGACGGCCAAGGCCGCCCTGGAGCTGAAGGGCGTGCTCGACAACCGGCGCGTCCGACCGCCACTGCTGGCGCTCGACGACGACGAAGTCGCGGACCTCCGGGCCGGGCTCGTCGCGGCGGGCCTGCTCTGATGTCGCACGCACACCCGGAACTGTCGGCGCCGCCGGAGCTGCCCAAGGGCGGCCTGCGCGTCATCCCGCTCGGCGGCCTCGGCGAGATCGGTCGCAACATGACCGTCTTCGAGTACGACGGCCGGCTGTTGATCGTCGACTGTGGCGTGCTGTTCCCCGATGAGCACCACCCGGGCGTCGACCTGATCCTGCCCGACTTCACCGCCATCCGGGATCGCCTGGACGCCGTCGAGGCGCTGGTGCTGACCCACGGACACGAGGACCACATCGGCGCGGCGCCGTACCTCCTGCGCGAGCGCCAGGACATCCCGCTCGTCGGCTCCGAGCTCACCCTTGCCCTGCTCAACTCCAAGCTCCGCGAGCACCGCCTGCGCCAGACGCCGTTCTACACGGTCAAGGCGGGCGACAGGATCTCCTTCGGTCCCTTCGACCTCGAGTTCGTCGCCGTCAACCACTCGATCCCCGACGCGCTCGCCGTGGCGATCCGTACGGGCGCCGGCCTCGTCCTGCACACCGGTGACTTCAAGATGGACCAGCTGCCGCTCGATGGCCGGATCACCGACCTCCGCGCGTTCGCGCGACTGGGGGAGGAGGGTGTGGACCTGTTCCTCACCGACTCCACCAACGCCGAGGTCCCCGGCTTCACCACGCCCGAGAAGCGGATCACCCCGGTCCTCAACCAGGCCTTCCAGGAGTCGAAGCAGCGGATCATCGTCGCCTGCTTCGCCTCCCACGTGCACCGCGTCCAGCAGATCCTCGACGCCGCCGTGCTGCACGACCGCAAGGTCGCCTACGTCGGCCGCTCGATGGTCCGCAACATGGCCATCGCCCGCGACCTCGGCTACCTCCACGTCCCGCCGGGCGTGATGGTCGACGCGAAGCAGCTCGCCGACCTGGCGCCGGAGAAGCAGGTGCTGATCTCGACCGGATCGCAGGGCGAACCGCTCAGTGCCCTGGCCCGGATCGCGCAGCGCAACCACCACTTCGTCCACCTCGAGGAGGGCGACACGGTCATCCTCGCCTCGAGCATGATCCCCGGCAACGAGAACGCGATCTACCGCGTGATCAACGGCCTGACCCGTCTCGGCGCCCGCGTCGTCCACAAGGGCAACGCCCTCGTGCACGTCAGCGGTCACGCCAGCGCCGGTGAGCTCCTCTATTGCTACAACATCGTCAAGCCGCGCAACGTCCTGCCGGTGCACGGCGAGTCCCGGCACATGCTCGCCAACGGCGAGCTCGCGAAGCAGACCGGCGTCGAGAACGTCGTCTATGCCGAGGACGGCGTCGTCGTCGACCTGGTCGACGGCGTTGCCTCGGTCGTCGGCAAGGTCGACTGCGGCTACGTGTTCGTCGACGGCCAGTCGGTCGGTGACGTCACCGAGTCCGAGCTCAAGGACCGCCGGATCCTCGGCGAGGAGGGCTTCGTCTCGGTCATCGTGGTCGTCGACTCCGTCAGCGGCAAGGTCTCCGCCGGTCCCGAGATCCACGCCCGCGGCCACGCGTGGGAGGACTCGGACTTCGAGAGCATCAAGCAGCCGATCCTCGATGCGGTCAACCGTGCGCTCAGTGAGGGCAGCACCGACACGTACCAGCTGCAGCAGATCATCCGCCGTACGATCGGCCGCTGGGTCAGCGGCACGCACAAGCGTCGGCCGATGATCATTCCGGTTGTCGTCGAAGCGTAGCGCCCGTCAGGCGGGCTGCGTGACCGGCTCGCCCCCGAGCGCACCGACGAGCGGGCAGGCGGCGTTCGGGTCGATGCACTGCTGGTCGAGCAGCCCGGCGAGTGCGCCGCGGACCCGCGTGAGGTCGGCGATCCGTTCGTCGATCTCGGCCAGCTTGGCCTGACCCGCGCGGGCGATGTCGCCGGTGAGCAGGACCTCCTGCCCGGAGAGGGCGGTGAGCTCGCCGAGCTCGGCGAGGCTGAATCCGAGCTGCTGGCCGCGGCGCAGGAACCGGACGCGGGCGACCTCGTCGTCGGGGAACTCCCGGTAGCCGCCCGAGGTGCGTGAGGGCGCGGGCAGCAACCCGCGCCGTTCGTAGAACCGCACCGTGGAGACCTTCACGCCGGCCCGGGCGGCCAGTTCGGAGATGTTCACGTCGTGAGGGTACGGCGCTGCAGGGCCACCGCGACCGCAATGCCCTGCACGACGCCCCACACGGCCTCGGGCACGAGGAAGCCGACGATCACCGTGCTGGCGCCCTCGGCCAGTGCGACCACCATGCCGAGGCAGAACAGCGCCCGCGCCACCGTGTCGGCTGCGCCGACGAGCAGGGTGGGCCGGACGATCCGTACCACCGACCAGACGAGGACGAGCCCGCCCATCAGGCCGGCGAACAGGACGGTGAAGGGATCGTCGGCGTCCGGGAGCGAACCGCTCAGGTCGAGCTTGTCGTGGACGTCGGCGAGGGTCCCGAAGGTCGCCGCGGCGAGCCAGGGGAGGGCGAATCCGGTCGTCACGACGGCGTCGTAGAGGGCGGAGGCGCGGACGATGCGGAGGGCAGGGGAGTTCCCGGTGGAGGTCATGGCCCAACGGTCGACCCTGCACCATGGTGCAAGGTCAAGCCCGACACACCAGCCTGTGGTCCCTGTGGCTGGTGTGACTTGTGGGTAGGTTGTGAGCATGGCGACCCGTACGTCTTCCCCGACGGCGTCGCGCAGCCGGACCACCCCTTCCTCACGCTCGGGCGCGAAGAAGACAGCCAGCTCGCGATCACGTAGTACGACCAGCAAGAAGTCACCGGCCAAGAAGAGCGCGGCCCGGCGACCGGCGCCCCGCGCCGTGCGCAACGGACCCGGACCGGTGGCCCGGGCGTTCGTCGCGCTCGGACGCGGTGTCGCGGCGATCTGGCTGGCCTTCGCGCACGCCATCGGAGCGGTGGCCCGCGGCATCGGGCACAGCGCCCGCGAGATCGAGCCCGAGCAGCGCCGCGACGGCTTCGGCCTGTTGCTGTGCGGCCTGGCGCTGATCATCGCCTCGGCCGTGTGGTTCGAGGTCCCCGGCGGTGTCATGGACTTCACCCGCGCCGCGGTCTCCGGCACGGTCGGCAAGATCGGCTGGTTCGTCCCGCTCCTCGTCCTGCTCGGCGGCTGGCGGGTCATGCGTGACCCGGTCGGCAACGGTCCGGCCGGACGCCAGATCATCGGCTGGGCGGCCCTTGCCTTCGGCCTGCTCGGGATCGTCCACATCGCCAACGGCAGCCCCGAGCCCGTGCAGGGCGACACCTCCGCCCTTCGCGAGGGTGGCGGCGCCATCGGGTACGTCGTCTCGGCGCTCCTGCTCGACCTGCTGCGTTCACCGGCGCTCGTCGTACCCCTGCTGGCCCTGCTCGCGTGCTTCGGTGTCCTGGTCATCACCGCCACGCCGCTGTACCGCGTGCCCGACCGCCTGCGCGAGCTCGGCGACACGCTCTTCGGCCGCCACCACGACTACGACGACGCGGACGCCACCCAGCCGATCCGGCTCAGCGACACCTTCGAGCGGACGGGCGACCCTGCCTACGACACGCCCCTGCTCGCGGAGGACGGGAAGAAGAAGCGTCGCGGCAAGAAGTCGGCCGACGAGCTCACCGTCGAGGAGTCGATGGCGCTCATGGAGCCGATCGACGTCCCGCTCGAGGACCCGATCGACCCGGAGGCCGGATCGAACGCCCTCATCGCCCGCAAGCTGGGACGTTCCCGTGCCGCGGTCGAGGACGACGGCGACGTCGAGCCGCCGCCGCACGCCGACCTGCCCCAGCGCGTCGAGCAGCTCGCGCTCTCCGGGGACATCGTCTACACGCTGCCGGACGCCGCGGCCCTCAAGCCCGGCGACCCGCACCGGTCGCGCTCGAAGGCCAGCGACGACGTCGTCGCCCGCCTCCAGACCGTGCTCGACGAGTTCAGCGTCGACGCCCAGGTCACCGGCTACACCCGCGGTCCGACGGTCACCCGCTACGAGATCGAGCTCGGCACGGGCGTCAAGGTCGAGAAGATCCTCGGCGTCCAGCGCAACATCTCCTACGCCGTCGGCTCCGAGGACGTCCGGATCCTCAGCCCGATCCCCGGCAAGTCCGCGGTCGGTGTCGAGATCCCCAACACCGACAAGGAGATCGTCTCCCTCGGCGACGTGCTCCGGTCCAACACTGCCCGTACCGACCACCACCCGCTGATCGCCGGCCTCGGCAAGGACGTCGAGGGTGGATTCGTCGTCGCCAACCTCGCGAAGATGCCGCACCTGCTGGTCGCCGGCGCCACCGGTTCCGGCAAGTCGAGCTTCATCAACTCGATGATCACCTCGGTCCTGATGCGGTCCACGCCCGACGAGGTGCGGATGATCATGGTCGACCCCAAGCGGGTCGAGCTGAACGCCTACGAAGGCGTTCCGCACCTGATCACGCCGATCATCACCAACCCGAAGAAGGCCGCCGAGGCCCTCGAGTGGGTGTGCCGCGAGATGGACATGCGGTACGACGACCTGGCCAACTTCGGCTTCCGTCACATCAACGACTTCAACAAGGCCGTCCGTGAGGGCAAGGTCGAGGTTCCGGCCGCCAGCGAGCGCGTGTTGACGCCATACCCGTACCTGCTGGTGATCGTCGACGAGCTCGCCGACCTGATGATGGTCGCCCCGCGCGACGTCGAGAGCTCGATCGTCCGGATCACCCAGCTGGCCCGCGCGGCCGGCATCCACCTCGTGCTCGCGACGCAGCGGCCCTCGGTCGACGTCGTGACCGGTCTGATCAAGGCGAACGTCCCGTCCCGACTGGCGTTCGCGACCTCCAGCCTCGCCGACTCGCGCGTCATCCTCGACACCCCCGGTGCCGAGAAGCTGGTCGGCCAGGGTGACGGCCTCTTCCTGCCGATGGGTGCGTCGAAGCCGATACGCGTCCAGGGCTCGTGGGTCACCGAGAAGGAGATCGCGCAGGTCGTCAAGCACTGCAAGGGCCAGCTCGAACCCAACTACCGCGACGACGTCACCGCCCCGGCGGCCGCCAGCAAGGTCCTCGATGACGACATCGGCGACGACATGGACCTGGTCATCCAGGCGATCGAGCTCGTGGTGTCCACGCAGTTCGGTTCGACCTCGATGCTGCAGCGCAAGCTCCGCGTCGGCTTCGCCAAGGCCGGCCGGTTGATGGACATCCTCGAGAGTCGGGGCGTCGTGGGACCCAGCGAGGGTTCCAAGGCACGCGACGTCCTGGTCAAGCCTGACGAGATCGACGCCGTGATCATGACCATCCAGGGGGAGGCGTGAGCCAGATGACCGACAACCTCGACCAGACCGACGACCAGAACGACGACAACGACCGTTTGGGATCGACCGAACCCGACCTGGAGCAGCAGGTCGAGGTCCGGCGCAACGCGACCCTGTCCGCGCTCGTGGGTGGTCTCTCGGCCCTGTTGACCGTGGCCTTCGCGGTCCGCGCCTTCACCGACGGCACTGGTCTGGACTGGTTGCTGTTCGGTGTCCTGGCCGTCGTCACGATCGCCCACCTCGCCTCCCTCGCCGACAGTCGCGCGCCGCTGCTCGTCGCCGACCCGCGCGGGGTCCGGGTCCGTCAGGGCGCCCGCTGGCGCGGGATCGCCTGGCCGGAGATCGACTGCCTCGAACACCTGCCGCGCCGCGGCCTGCGCGACGGCCACATCCTCGTCGACGGGTACGACGACCGGCAGTTCGTCGTTCCGCTGACGCTCGCCACCCGCGTCGTCGGCGCATCGCTGGCCTCGCTCAGCGACGTCCTCGCCGAGCTGGCGGACGGCCGCGCCGACGTGGTGGAGGTCGTTCCCGGCCTGGACGACCAACCGCAGACCCGCCGCGACGTGATCCCGAACCTCAGCGACCTCTATCGGGACGACGAGGAGATCGCCGCGGCTGCGGAGCGCCACGGGATCGCCGCCCGCGTGGCTGCCGGACTGGCCGGTGTCGACCAGGACCGTGACCTGGACCTCGACCAGGACCTCGACCAGGACCTCGACCAGGACCTCGACCAGGACCTCGACCAGGACGACGTTGATGATGACGACGACGTCGACGTTGACGACGACGCCCTCGCCGTGGCGGAGGTGCACCCGGCCGAGTCCGACGTGAGCCGGCTCCGCTCGCGACTGGCCCAGATCCGCGGCTGGTCGACCCAGTCCGACGATGCGGACGCCGACGTCGAGAACACCGACGAGATCGTGCTCGACGAGGACCCGTCGGACGTCGAGAACACCGACGAGATCGTGCTGCCGCCCGAAGAGCTCCGCCGCGACCCGCGCGACGGCCTGCGCGACGACTGGCACGACGACGAGGGCGGCGAGCCGCCCGCACCGGGACGCCCGACCGTGCTGTCTGCACGTGTCGAGGTCGACCGACCCGTCACGGCCCGGATGCCGCTCGATGACTCCGTGGCGACGTACGCTGCACCCGGGGACACCATGACGGTCGTGCTGGACGACCTCGCGCTGCGGCCGTCCGCGCAGCCGATCATCGGTCCGGACCTCGCTGCTGCCCGGGACCGCCTGCGGCTCACGATCGACCAGCTCTCGGACCGCACCCGGATCCGGCCCCACGTCATCGAGGCGATGGAGGTCGACGACTTCGGCCCGTGCGGTGGCGACTTCTATGCCCGCGGCCACCTGCGCACCCTGGCGCGCGTGCTCGGCGTCGACGCGGCGCCGTTGGTGGCGACGTACGACGAGACCTATGCCCACGCTCCCGTCGACCCGCGTCGGGTCTTCGAGTCCGAGCTCGCCACCGGTGCCGGTGGCGCGATCCGGAGCACCCGCGGCGGACGCAACTGGTCGGTCCTGATCGCTGCCGTGATGGGCGCGATCCTGATCTGGTCGATCGCCCGACTCGTCATGGACGGTCCGGCCCCGGTCGGCGACACCCCGGTGCTCAACCAGAGCGGCGGCATCTCCGACACCGCGGCCGCCAAGGGCGACCCGGTGAAGCTCACCCTGACGGCTGCCGGTGGCGGCGCGACGCTCAACGTGCGCGACGGCGCCGGCGAGATCGTGTTCGACGGTGCCCTTGCGTTCGGTCAGACGACCGAGCTCAGGGTCGTGCCGCCCATCCGGATCACCAGCTCCGACGGCTCGGTGACCTACGCCCTCGGCAAGAACAAGGCCAAGGCGCTGGGGGAGACCGGCGTCGACGTCGCGAAGACCCTGGTCAGCCGCTGACGCCTGCCGACGTGCGGCGGCCCGACGAATCCCGGCAGAGGGCCGTCCGCCGGTAGGCTCGTGCGGACATGACCAGCACTCCCGCCCCCGTCTCGGTTGCCCTGCTCACCCTCGGGTGCGCCCGCAACGACGTCGACTCCGAGGAGCTCGCCGGCCGCCTGGCGGCCGACGGCTTCGTCCTCGTCGACGACCCGGAGGACGCGGACACCGTCGTCGTGAACACCTGCGGGTTCGTCGACGCGGCCAAGAAGGACTCGATCGACACGCTGCTCGCCGCCTCCGACCTCAAGGAGTCGGGAAGGCCGCAGGCCGTCGTCGCTGTCGGTTGCCTGGCCGAGCGGTATGGCGAGGAGCTCGCCGACTCGCTGCCCGAGGCCGACGCGGTGCTGGGCTTCGACGACTACGAGGACATCGGCGGTCGGCTCCGCTCGATCCTCGCCGGCGACAAGCAGCACCCGCACACCCCGCGTGACCGGCGCCTGCTGCTCCCGATCAGCCCGGCCGATCGCCAGGCAGTCGTCGAGCGTCCCGCCGATGCCGGCCAGGAGGTCGCGATCCCGGGTCGTTCGGCACTGCGCAAGCGGCTCGACGGTGGCCCGATGGCCCCGCTCAAGCTGGCCAGCGGTTGCGACCGGCGCTGCACGTTCTGTGCGATCCCGATGTTCCGCGGCTCGTTCGTGAGTCGCCGGCCGTCCGACGTGCTGCAGGAAGCCGCCTGGCTCGCCGAGCAGGGCGTCAAGGAGCTCTTCCTCGTCTCGGAGAACTCGACGTCGTACGGCAAGGACCTGGGCGACCTGACCCTGCTCGAGACGATGCTTCCCGAGCTCGCGGCGCTCGACGGGATCCAGCGGGTGCGGGTCTCGTACCTGCAGCCCGCCGAGACCCGCCCCGGACTGGTCAAGGCGATCGCGTCCACACCGGGCGTGGCGCCGTACTTCGACCTGTCGTTCCAGCACGCGAGCGCATCGGTGCTGCGCCGGATGCGCCGCTTCGGCGACCCGGAGAGCTTCCTGGGCCTGCTCGACCAGGTGCGCGGCCTGTCCCCGGAGGCCGGCGTGCGGTCCAATGTGATCGTCGGGTTCCCCGGTGAGACCGAGGAGGACCTGCAGACCCTGTGCGACTTCCTCGTCGCCGCCCGGATGGACGTCACCGGCGTCTTCGGGTACTCCGACGAGGACGGCACCGAGGCCGAGACGTTCGACGGCAAGCTCGACGACGACGAGATCCGCGCGCGCCTGCAGCACGTCACGGACCTGGTCACCGAGCTCACCACCGACCGTGCCGAGGAACGCATCGGCACCGTCGTCGAGGTCCTCGTCGAGGAGGTCGACCCTGACGGCACAGGTGACGGCACCGTCGAGGGCCGGGCCGCCCAGCAGGGCCCCGAGGTCGACGGAACCACCCGCATCCTGGGGGCGCCGGGAGCACGTGTGGGTGACTTCGTCCGGGCGATCGTCGTTGCAAGCGATGGCGTCGACCTGATCGCCGAACCGGTTGAAGGAGTGGCATGAGCGAGACCACTGGATCCAGTGCGCCGGTTGCGTCGGGTGACGTGAAGCCGAGCAACTGGAACGTCCCCAACGCGCTCACCACGCTGCGGATCATCCTGGTGCCGTTCTACGGCTGGGCCCTCCTGTACGACGGCGGCGAGTCCGTCCTGTGGCGCACCGTCGCCTTCGGGATCTTCTTCGTCGGCATGGTGACCGACAAGGTCGACGGCGACCTGGCCCGCAAGCACAACCTGATCACCGACTTCGGCAAGATCGCCGACCCGATCGCCGACAAGGCGATCACGGGCATGGCCTTCATCGGCCTCGCGATCATCATGGACACCTGGTGGATGTGGACGATCGCCATCGTCGTGCTGGTCCGCGAGTGGGCCGTCACCCTGCTGCGCCTCTCGGTGCTCAAGGCCGTGGTCATCGCGGCCGCGCAGAGCGGCAAGTGGAAGACCGTCGCCCAGGCGTTCGCGCTCGGCTTCCTGAGCCTGCCCCTGCTCGAGGTCAAGGGCTGGCTGGACGTGCCCGGCGAGATCACCTACGGCGTTGCCCTCGTGTTCCTCGCGGCCGCCTTCGTCCTGACCCTCTGGTCGGGCTACGAGTTCTTCCGTGACGTCTGGAAGCAGCGCCACGACATCCGCAGGGCTGTCTAGCGCGCCTGCAAGTCCTCCGTGCTGCAGGTGTCGGCGCGGTGATCCCTCCGGTCTGACCTGAGGGTTTGCACCGTTTCTTCATCAAATCGTTGCGAGAGTTTTCCTCAACCCCTTGCCACGGGTGCGGTCGGCCGACATAAGGTCAGGCTCCTTCCCCCCGTTTCGCCAGCTTTCTCGGGCACGCGTTGCGGTTGCCGCTTTGTCGACCCCACCCTCGGAAGTAGCGCGATGCGTTCAGCGAAGCAGTTCCTCTTCGGATCCCTCGGCACCGCCCTGGCCCTGACGGGCCTGAGCGCCCTGGCGCCCACACCGGTGCAGGCAGCCAGCACCGGCCTGATCATCAACGAGGTGTACGGCGGCGGTGGCTCGACCTCCGTGTCGGCTGCCTACAAGGCCGACTTCGTCGAGCTGTTGAACCGTTCGGGGGTCGCTCAGCCACTGAACGGCCTGAGCCTCCAGTACCGGAGCGGCGGCTACACGACTGGCGCCCCCAGCGTGCTCCCACTGCCGAACGTCGAGGTGCCGGCCGGCAGCAAGTACCTCGTCCAGGTGAGTACCAACCTGTGCTCGGGCGTGCCGTGCGGCGGCGCTGACGTGCCGTCGCCGGACCACTCCGGGACTGCGCTCAACATGGCGGCCGGCAGTGGCCAGGTGATGCTGGTCCAGGGAACGACCGGCATCACGACGACGGGCACGTCGATGCACACCGTCACCAATGTCATCGACTTCGTCGGCTATGGCACGGCAACGTCCTCGGAGACCGCCCCGATCGGTCCCGCGGCGGCCAACACGACCTCGGTGCAGCGCAAGAACACCACCGACGCCGACAACAACTCCACGGACTTCAATGCGCCGGCCACTCCGTCCCCCGAGGGCATGGGCGTGGTGGCGCAGCCGCTGGCGGCCACCGACCCGGGCGACAAGACCTTCAACCAGAACTCCCCGATCACGCCGATCACCCTTGCCGCGACGGGCGGCACGTCGCCGTACACCTGGGCTGTCACCAACGGCACCCTGCCTGCCGGACTGACGCTGAGCGGCAACCAGATCACCGGTACGCCGACGACGGCCACCGCAGGCCCCGTCGAGATCACCGTGACGGCCACGGACTCCGCCGTTCCGACGCCGGCGGCGGCGACCGCCACCTTCACGATCACCGTCAACGCGGCGCTCGAGATCACCCCGATCGCCACCCTCCAGGGCACCGGCGCCCGCTCGCCGTTCGCTCCCGCCAGTGGCAACGGCAACGGCACGGAGGTGAAGTCGACCGAGGGCGTCGTCACCGCCGCCTACCCGGTGGGCGGCTTCAACGGCCTCTACATCCAGACCCCGGGTGCCGACACCGAAGGCGCCTCGGACGGCATCTTCGTCTACGGCGGCCCGACGAACGCCAACATCCCCGCGGGCATCCAGGTGGGCGACTCCGTGCGCGTCACCGGCCCGATCGCGGAGTTCTTCGACCTGACCCAGATCGTTCCCGGCGCTGGGGGAGTGACCGAGCTGGAGACCTCGCTCGGCACGATCACCCCGCGTGCGATCGCGTACCCGACGGCGGTCGCCGACCGTGAGGTCCGCGAGGGCGAGCTGCTCGCACCGACCGGCGACTTCACGATCACGAACGCCTTCCAGACCAACAACTTCGGTGAGGTCGGCCTCGCGTCCGGCACCGGCCCGCTCAAGCAGCCGACCGAGTTCGTCGACGACGACGACGCGGCCGGCCTCACGGCGATCGACGCCGAGAACGCCTCGCGTGCGGTGACCCTCGACGACGGTTCGACCACCAACTACCTGGGGACCCAGGCCACCAAGGCCCTCCCGGTGCCGTGGCTCACCCAGGGTGCGGGCGCCAACCCGTCCCCGCCGCGCGTCGGTGCCGGCATCACCTTCCACGCCCCGGTCGTCCTCGACTTCCGCAACAACGTGTGGAAGTTCCAGCCGCAGGGCCAGGTGACGACGAACGGCGCCGCCGTGGCGACCTTCGAGAACACCCGCGCCCAGAACATGGCGCCCGCGGACGTCGGCGGCGAGATCAAGATCGCGACGTTCAACGTCCTGAACTACTTCAACACCACCGGTGAGGCGTACGTCGCCGCCGGCCCGCTGCAGAACCCGCCGCAGAACACCCACTGCACCTACTTCACCGACCGTGGCCCGGGCGGTGACAACGGCACGGACGCCAGCGACCGCATCGGCAACAACGACTGCGGCGTGATCGGACCCGACGGCATCAAGTCCAGCAACGGACCGCGTGGGGCAGCGACCGCGGCGAGCCTCGCCCGCCAGGAGGAGAAGCTCGCCAAGGCGATCGTCGCCATGGACGCCGACGTGATCGGCCTCGAAGAGGTCGAGAACTCCATCAAGCTGCCCGGAGAGACCAACCGCGACGACGCCCTCGCGCGCATCGTCGAGCTCATCGACGCCCTGGAGCCCGCTGCCGGCTGGAAGTTCGTGAAGAGCCCCGGTGAGGCCGTCACCGCGGCCGCGGTCGGCGAGCAGGACGTGATCCGCCCGGCCTTCATCTACAAGTCCACCGCCGTGGCGACGGTCGGCCAGTCCGACATCCTGTTCGGCACCTCCGAGTTCGCCAACGCCCGCGAGCCGCTGGCGCAGGCGTTCAAGAAGGCCGGGGGGCTCGACTCCGACGCGTTCGCCGTCATCGTGAACCACTTCAAGTCCAAGGGCGACAACGCCAGCCCGGCGCCGCCGGCCACGGGCGACAACACCAACAGCCCCTACTACGGCGCCTTCAACGGCGACCGGACCCGCCAGGCCACGCGTCTCCTGCAGTTCGCCGACGACTTCGCCGCCGACCGGGGCATCGAGGCGGTCTTCCTGGCCGGTGACTTCAACTCGTACACCAAGGAAGACCCGATCCACGTCCTCGAGACGGGTGGCTTCACGCCGATCGAGTCCGACGACGCGGGCGACGAGAGCTACTCGTTCTCCGGGTTCTCCGGCTCGCTCGACCACGTGCTCGCCAACGAGGCAGCCGAGGCCCTGGTGACCGGCGCGGACATCTGGGAGATCAACGCCAACGAGGCGATCTCCTTCCAGTACAGCCGCTACAACTACAACGTCACCGACTTCTGGCAGCCGAACCTGCCGTTCGCCACGTCCGACCACAACCCCGAGGTCGTCGGTCTCGACCTGGCGGACGCCACCGAGCCGGACTACAAGGAGATCCAGGTCCTCGGGACCAACGACTTCCACGGCCGCCTGCTGCCCGACAGCGGCAACGCTGCCGGAGCAGCGCCGTACGCCACGGCGATCAAGGAGCTGCGCGAGGAGAACCCGAACACGGTCTTCGTCGCCGCCGGTGACCTCGTCGGTGCCTCGACCTTCGAGTCCTTCATCCAGGACGACGAGCCGACGATCGACGCGCTGAACGCCATGGGCCTGGAGGTCTCGGCCGCCGGCAACCACGAGTTCGATCGTGGGTACGCCGACTTCGAGGGCCGGATCCGGGACCGTGCGGACTGGGAGTACATCGCCGCCAACCTGGACTACGCCGACACGATCGCCGAGCCGGACCAGCTCGCGGAGACGTGGAAGAAGACCATCGACGGTGTCGAGATCGGCTTCGTCGGTGCCGTCACCGAGGACCTGCCCGCGCTGGTCAACCCCGCCGGCATCCAGGGAGTGACCGTGACGGACGTGGTCGACGCGACCAACGCCGCCGCCGCCGCACTCAAGGCCGAGGGCGTCGACCTGGTCGTCCTGCTGGTCCACGAGGGTTCGGCCACGACCGAGTGCAGCTCGCCGAGCTTCACCGATCCCGCCACGGTCTGGGGCAACATCACCCAGAACACGTCGGCCGACGTCGACGCGATCATCTCGGGCCACACCCACCTCGCCTACAACTGCAAGTACACCGTCGACGAGTGGGTGAGCGAGGGCCGGGCCGTCACGAAGCGCCCGGTCGTCTCGGCGGGCCAGTACGGCACCAACCTGAACAAGCTGGTCTTCAAGTTCGACGGCGACAACCTCGCGGTCATCACGCAGGAGATCCTGCCGACCGCCGGTGTCGGCTACGCGCCCGACCCGGACGTGCAGGCGATCGTCGACGACGCGGTCGACTTCGCCGAGACCGCCGGCAGCGCCGTGCTCGGGCAGATGGACGGCCCGTTCAAGCGGGCGTCGTACAACCCCTCGGGCAACCCCACCGAGAACCGCGGTGGTGAGTCGACGCTGAGCAACCAGGTCGCCGAGGTCCAGCGCTGGGCCACCGACGAAGCCGGCATCGAGACCGACATCGCCTTCATGAACCCGGGCGGACTCCGCGCGGACATGGCCGGCACGATCAACGGTGACCTGCGCGACCTCACGTTCCGCCAGGCGGCGGACGTCCAGCCGTTCGCCAACACGCTGGTGAACCTGAAGCTCACCGGTGCCCAGCTCGAGACCGTGCTGGAGCAGCAGTGGCAGCGCAACGCCCTGGGTGGCGTGCCTTCGCGGCCGTTCCTGCGCCTCGGTGTCTCCGAAGGCTTCACCTACACCTACGTCGAGACCCCCGAGACGGTCAGCGTCCCGAACGCGGCCCCGGTCAACACGTTCCGCGGCGAGGTCACGGGGATGTGGCTCAACGGTGAGCCGGTCGACGCCGCACAGGTCTACTCCGTCACCGTGAACTCGTTCCTCGGTGGTGGTGGCGACAACTTCTGGGAGCTCGCCAACGGCACCGACAAGGTGGACACCGGCAAGGTCGACCTCGAGGCGATGGTCGAGTACATGGACCAGTACGACGCCGCGAACCCGCTTCCGGTCGACTACGGCCAGCGGGCCGTCGAGATCGATCGCGGCTCCGAGGCCACGGCCGTCTACGAGCCCGGCGACCAGGTCACCTTCGACGTCGGGTCGTGGGCGATGACCGCGTCCGGCGACGCACAGGACACCGACCTGCAGGTCAAGCTCGGTGACGAGGTGATCGGTACCTTCCCCGTCAACAACACCGTCGGGGCCGCGGCGTACGACTCGTACGGCACCGCGTCGGTGTCGGTGACGTTGCCGGAGTCGATCGGCAACGGTGTCCAGGAGCTGACCGTCCACGGTCCGACCACCAAGACGTCGGTCCCGGTCTTCATCGAGGTCGACGACGTGGAGGATCCAGATCCTCGGGACCAACGACTTCCACGGTCGTCTGCTGGTCGATGAGACCGCGTCGGACAAGGACTGCGACGACGTCCTGTGCCCGGCCGCCGTCCTCTCGGGCACCGTCAAGCAGTTGCGCACCGAGAACCCGAACACGGTGTTCGTGGCGGCCGGTGACCTGATCGGCGCCTCGACGTTCGAGTCCTTCATCCAGAACGACGAGCCCACGATCGACGCGCTCAACGAGGCCGGTCTCGAGGTCTCGGCCGCGGGCAACCACGAGTTCGACCAGGGCTACGAAGACCTGGTCGGTCGGGTCCAGGACCACGCGGACTGGGACTACATCGCCGCCAACGTCGAGGAGCCGGAGGGTCGTGACGACCTCGCCGAGACGTGGACCAAGGAGTTCGGTGACGTCACCGTCGGTTTCGTCGGCGCCGTCACCGAGGAACTGCCGTCCCTGGTGAGCCCCGACGGGATCCAGGGCCTGACGGTCACGGACATCGTCGACGCCACCAATGCGGCCGCGGCGGACCTCAAGGCGGGCGGTGCGGATCTGGTCGTACTCCTGGTCCACGAGGGTTCCGCCGACACGACCTGCACGTCGCCGCAGTTCACCGACGAGAACACGGTCTGGGGCAACATCACCCAGAACGTCTCGGCGGACGTGGACGCGATCGTCTCGGGGCACACCCACCTCGCCTACAACTGCGCCTTCCCGGTGCAGGAATGGGTCGACGGCGGCCGTGCGGTCACCGAGCGACCGGTGGTGTCGGCCGGTCAGTACGGCCAGAACCTCAACAAGCTGGTGTTCTCCGTGGACTCCAGCACCGGCGACGTGGTCGCGAAGGCCCAGTCGATCGTGGCGCTGAACGCCAGCTCGCCGAGCGACCCCGCCGTCGAGGAGATCGTCAACGCGGCCAAGGCGGTGGCTGAGGTCCAGGGCGCCGTCAAGATCGGCGAGATCGCGGCCCCGTTCAACCGGGCCCGGATCACGGGCAGCACCGAGCCGAACCGTGGTGGCGAGTCCACGCTGGGCAACAAGGTGGCCGAGGTGCAGCGCTGGGCGACGGAGAACCCGGAGTCCGGGGCGGCGCAGATCGCCTTCATGAACCCCGGCGGCCTGCGCCAGGACATGGTCGGCACCGTCAACGGCGATGCGCGCGACCTGACCTACAAGCAGGCTGCGGTGGTCCAGCCGTTCGCCAACACGCTGGTCAACATGGACCTGACGGGTGCGCAGCTCGAGACGGTGCTGGAGCAGCAGTGGCAGCGCACCACCGGCGGAACGGTGCCGACGCGTCCGTTCCTGCGGCTGGGCGCCTCCGACGGCTTCACCTACACCTACGTGGAGACCCCGGTGACCGTCAGCGGCACCGCGACCTTCCAGGGCGAGGTGACCGGGATGTGGCTCGACGGCGAGCCGATCGACCCGGCGGCCACCTACTCGGTCACGGTGAACAAGTTCCTGTCCTCCGGCGGTGACAACTTCTTCGAGTTCGCGAACGGCACCGGGAAGGCCGACACCGGCAAGGTCGACCTGCAGGCGATGGTCGACTACATGGCGGAGTTCTCGGCCACCGAGCCGCTGGCCGTCGACTACAGCCAGCGTGCGGTCGAGGTCGAGTTCCCGGCCGGTGCCCCCTCCGGCTACGAGCCGGGTGGCACGGTGACCTTCGACGTCGGGTCGTGGACCATGTCCAACCCCGACGACGTGAAGGACACCGCGGTCCAGGTCAAGCTCGGCGACACCGTCCTGGGGACCTTCGCGCTGGACAACAGCATCGGGACCGACCGGTACGACCCCTACGGCAAGGCGACCGTCGCGGCCACGCTCCCGGGCGACCTGGAAGCGGGCGCCGTCGACCTCACGCTCGTCGGTGCCGAGACGGGTACGTCGATCATCGTGTCGATCACCGTCATGGAGCCGGACCCGGTGGCGGTCGTCAACAACACGCCGCCGACCATCACCGGGACCGCGAAGGTGGGCGCGCCGCTCGGCAGCACGCCGGGCACCTGGACGCCGGCCGACGTGGAGCTGGCCTACCAGTGGATCGTCGGTGGAGTCGAGGTCAACGGCGCGACCACGTCGACGTACACGCCGGTCGTGGCCGACCTGGGCAAGGTGGTCACGCTCGAGGTGACGGCGTCTGCCGAGGGTTCGCTCGACGGGGTGGCGACGTCCGCGCCGACGGCGGCGGTGGCGGCGGGCACCATCGTCAACACGGCGCTGCCGACGGTGACGGGCACGGCAAGGGTCGGCAGCAAGCTGACCGCGACCGCCGGCACCTGGTCGCCGACGCCTGCATCGGTGGCCTATCAGTGGCTCGCGAACGGCACGCCGATCGCGGGTGCGACGGGCACCACGCTGACCCTCAAGGGCCCGCAGGCAGGCAAGCGGATCTCGGTGCGGGTGACCGCCCAACGGCCCGCCTACACCGATGCGCTCGCTGTCTCGGCGCAGACCGCTGTCGTGGTCAAGGGAAAGGTCCAGCTCCTCAGCCGGACCACCCCGTTGCGGGTCGTGGTCAACAAGACCCGGGTGACGGTGATCGTGGTGCCACGCAACGCCGACCGCATTCCGGCCACCGGCACGGTCGAGGTCAGGATCGGGCGCACGACCATCACCCGCACGCTGGTGGGCGGTCGGGTGGACATCCGGTTCCCCGTGATGCGTTCGACGGGCCTGAAGTCGGTCCGGATGCGCTACCTGGGCAACGCGTCGCTCGCCCCGCAGACCGACTACACCTCGTTCTCGGTCGTCCGCCGATAGTCGCTGGTTCCGACGTCCCGGCACGCTCGTGCCGGGACGTCGGAGCGGCGTGCCACGATTCGGGGCATGGGATCAACCGCTGACCTGCTCGTCGCCGCACTGCGTGACGCGAACGCCACCGTCGGAACCGCCGAGTCACTGACGGGTGGCCAGCTCGCGGCACGGATCACGAACGTCCCCGGGTCATCGGTCGTGTACGCCGGCGGCGTGGTCAGCTACCAGACCCCGGTCAAGATCAACGTGCTCGGCGTCCCCGAGGAGACCGTCGCCGAGCACGGTGTCGTCTCGGCCGAGTGCGCGCGGGAGATGGCCGACGGGGTGCGACGTCTCCTCGGGACGACGTACGGCGTCAGCACCACGGGCGTGGCCGGTCCCGACCGCCAGGAGGGCAAGCCCGTGGGCACGGTCTTCGTCGGCGTCGCCGGCCCGGAGGGCGTGCACGCCGAGGCGCTGTCCCTCGAGGGGGACCGGTCGGCGATTCAGGATGCGAGCGTCGGCGCCGCCCTGTCGGTACTGGCTGCGATGATCTCATCGACCGGTCCAGCGCCGGAAGATTCTCGGCTCGGGTAGCGTTGAGCCAGAGTCCCCCGCACAACCACCCATGAGAGGAGATCGAGATGGTGCTCTTCCGCCGCTCGCTCGGTGACATCCTGCGCAGTCGCCGCACCGAGCTCGGTCTGACCCTCCGGGAGGTCTCGGGCTCCGCGCGGGTCAGCCTGGGCTACATCTCCGAGATCGAGCGCGGGCAGAAGGAAGCCTCGTCCGAGCTGCTCTCGTCGCTGTGCGACGCGCTCGAGATGCCGCTGTCCGACGTGCTCCGCGAGGTTGCCCACCACGTCGCCGTCGAGGAAGCCGCGCTGCTGGCGATGGCTCCCACCCCGATCGCTCCGCGTCGTGCGGGCGAGGTCGTGGCCTCCGCGGCGTAGGTCGCTCAGCGCGCCATCGCTTCGAGGCGTGCGATCCGCTCCGCCATCGGCGGGTGGGTGGCGAACATCCGTGACACGTCGGCGGCGCGGAACGGGTTCGCGATCATCATGTGACTGGCGTTCTGCAGCTGCGGCGTCGGGGCCAGTGGCGCGCGGGCGGTGCCGTGCTCGAGCTTGCGCAGCGCGGACGCCAGGGCGAGCGGGTCGCCGGTGAGGCGGGCGCCGTCCTCGTCGGCGTCGTACTCGCGGGTCCGGCTGATCGCCATCTGGATGATGCCGGCCGCGAAGGGTGCGAGCAGCGCGGTCGCGATCATCACCAGCGGGTTCGGGCGGTCCTCGCCGTTGCCGCCACCGCCGAAGAGGGACGAGAACGCCAGGAACTGGCCGACCGAGCTGATCACGCCGGCGAGGGCCGCGGCGACCGAGCCGGTGAGGATGTCGCGGTTGTAGACGTGCATCAGCTCGTGGCCCAGAACGCCGCGCAGCTCGCGCTCGTCGAGCAGGGCCAGGATGCCGTCGGTGCAGCACACGGCGGCGTGCTCCGGGTTGCGGCCCGTGGCGAACGCGTTCGGCGCCTGAGTGGGGGAGACGTAGAGGGCCGGCATCGGCTGGTTGGCAGCCGTGGAGAGCTCCCGGACGATCCGGTACATCGCGGGCGCCTGCTGCTCGGAGACCGGGTAGGCGTGCATGGCGCGGATGGCGAGCTTGTCGGAGTTCCAGTAGCCGTAGGCCGTGGTGGCCAGGCCGATCGCCGCGAAGATCCAGATGAACAGGGAACTGCCGGTGGCCGAGGCGACCAGGCCGCCGATGACGAGGAGCAGGGCGAAGATGCCTGCGAAGAGTCCGGCGGTCTTGAGCCCGTTGAAATGGCTGTGCATGTCACGTTCAACGGACGGGTGGTGCGGGAGCGTTCCCGGCCGTGCAGAGATCACGGTCACGTGGCCGGCGACGGCTGGCAGGTCGGACACCAGTAGGTCGTCCGCACCCGCCCGGGCGGGCCGACGGTCCCGGCCACCAGCGGCGTGCTGCACCGGCGGCACGGCTGGCGGGTGTGCCCGTAGACCCACAGCGGCTCGCGTCGATCGCCGGTCGTGATCGGCTTGCCGTGCTGCAGGCTGGCCTGCATCATCTGGCGGGCACGGGCCAGGAAGCGCGCCGGGTCGCGGAGGTCGCCCGTCGGGGCGACGGGGGAGATCCCGTGCACGAAGCAGGACTCGGACACCCAGATCGTCCCGAGTCCGGCGACCACGGTCTGGTCGAGCAGGGCCTCGCCGAGGGTTCGTTCCGGTACGGCGGTGAGGCGTTTGACTGCGATCGCCTGGTGCTCCGGGGTCCAGGCTCCGAGCAGGTCGGGGCCGAGGTGGCCGATGATCTCGGCCTCGTCGGCGGTCGCGACCAGCTCGACGACGCCGAGCAGGAAGCCGACGGCCTCGACCTGGTGCGCCGTACGGAGCACCACGCGCGCGTCCACGGCGGGCTTGGGCCAGCGGCTACCCATCCGTGCGACCTGCCAGCTGCCCTCCATCTTGAGGTGGGTGTGCAGGGTCAGCCGCGCGCCGCTGGTCGTGGCGAGCCGGGTGAGCAGGTGCTTGCCGTGGGTGGCGGTGCGCCCGACCCTCGCGCCCGCCAGGTCGGTGGTCGCGAGCTGGGGCACCCGGAAGTCGGACTGCTGGAGGGTCTGGCCGGCAAGCGCCCGGTCCAGGCGGTCGGCCGTACGACGGACTGCGTCGCCCTCAGGCACGGATGCGGAGCCCCCTCGGCGTGGCGATGAACCCCGCGGCCGCGAGTGCGTCGCGCAGCGGACTGCCGCTGCCGAGGAGGGCGGTGCCGTCTGCCTTCTCGACCGTCAGCTGGCCGAGGCTGCCCCGGCGCACGGTGGTGGAGAGTGCCTCGGCGGCCGGCGCGAGCAGGTCGGGGTCGTCGGTCCACGTGAGCAGCGTGCGGCCGCCCCGCTCCACGTAGAGGACCAGGGCGCCGTCGACGAGCACGACGATGGCACCGGCCTTGCGGCCCGGTCGGTGGCCGGACTCGTCGGTGCCCGCTGCCGGCCAGGGCAGGGCGGCTCCGTAGGGGTTGGCCGGATCGGTGGCGGCGACCATGACGGCGGACGGCTTGTCGGTGCCCTGGGCGTCGGGGCCGAAGGTCCGCAGACGGTCGATCGCACCGGCGGTGCCGAACTGGGCCGCGCCGAGGCCCTCGACGAAGTACCCCCGACGACAGCGGCCGGCCTCCTCGAAGGCGCTGAGCACCTTGTAGACGGCGGCGAACCCGCCGACCACCCGCTCGTTGACCACCGCTCCACGGGTGACGACCCCGTGGCGGTCGAGGAGCTGCTCGGCCTGCGCGTGCGCGCGCCGGGTCGGGTCGAGATCGATGGCCGGCAGGACCGACCAGCGGCCCGCGGTCTCGGGAGGCCCGGAGCGGGCAACCCGTCCCGGTCGAGCCGGCGCTCGACGGGTGCGGTGGGCGGCCTTGCCCGAACGGGTGAGGGCTCGCAGGGGAGCGAGCGTGTCGTTGGTGAGGTGGCCGGACCAGACCAGCGCCCAGAGCGCGGCGCTCACGGCATCGTCGAGGGGCGCGACGTCGTCGTCGGCCAGGCAGGCCCGGGCGACCTGGTCGGCGACCTGGCGGAAGAACCAGGCGCCGCCCGGTGCGAGGACGTCGAGCACCCGCTGTTGCAGCGGATCCTCCACCGGTCCCGGAGCGGGGAGCGTGAGGTGGGCCTGGTCGGCGAGGTGCAGGGACACCCAGCCGTCGCTGCCGGGCAGTGCGTTGTGGCCCGCCCACAGCACCTCACCGGCCGCGGTCAGCTCGTCGAGCAGGGACGGCTCGAAGTCACGGACCCGGGACGCCAGGACCAGCGGCTCGACGGCGCTGGCCGGGACCGCGGCACCCGCCAGCTGCTCCACGGCGCGCAGGACGCCGTCGGTGCCGCGCAGTCCCTTGCCGCCACCTGATGACGCGGAAGCGATGCCGTGCCAGGCCAGGGAGAAGCGCGCGAGGGTGGTCGGCTCGACCGGCTCGATCTCGTGGCGCAGCTTCGCCAGCGACCGCCGGCGCAACCGGCGCAGGACCTCGAGGTCGCACCATTCCTCGCCCGAGCCGACGGGACGGAACTCGCCGCTGAGGACCCGCCCCTGGGCCTCCAGCCGCTGCAGCGTGTGCCGGACGACCGCGACGCCGAGCCCGAGGCGCAGGGCCACCTGGTCCGGGGTGAACGGTCCGTGGGTGCGTGCGAACCGCCCCACGAGGTCGGCGAGCGGGTCGTCGACCGGCTCGGTGAACGCGGCAGGCGTGCCGGGAGGGGCGGGGATGCCCAGTCCGTCGCGGAGGCGAGCGATGTCCTCGACGGCGGCCCACGCGTCCACGCCCCCGTCCTGAGGTGCGAGCGAAGCGAGCCTCGAAGGGATCCTGACGGGGACCACACGGCGTGCGGCGGTGAGGTCGGCGAGCCACTCGCCGACGGGCGCATCCTCACGGGCACGTGCCGTGACCTCGTCGAGCGTGAGCGGACCGAGCAGGCGAAGGAGGTCGGCGACGCCCTCGGCATCGCGCGCCCTCCGGTCCGGAACCGTGCGCTGCAGCTCGGCCTCGACCTCGGCCAGGACGTCGGGGTCGAGCAGCTCCCTCAGCTCGGCGCGACCGAGGAGCTCGGCGAGCAGGCCCTGGTCGAGGGTCAGGGCGGCCGCACGCCGCTCGGCCAGCGGGGAGTCGCCCTCGTAGACGAACTGGGCGACGTACCCGAACATCAGGGTCCGGGCGTACGGCGACGGCTGGGTCGTCTCGACCTCGGCGACCGTGATGTCACGCTGGTCCACCCGGCGCAGCAGCGTCGTCAGGCCCGGCAGGTCGTAGACGTCGTTGAGCACCTCGCGGACCGTCTCGAGGACGATCGGGAACGACGGGTAGCGGGATGCGACCTCGAGCAGGGCGGCGGCGCGCTGGCGCTGCTGCCACAGCGGGGAACGACGCCCGGGATCGCGCCTCGGGAGCAACAGGGCCCGGGCTGCGCACTCGCGGAAGCGCGCCGCGAACAGCGCCGAGCCACCGACCTCGCGGGTGACGATCTCCTCGATCTCGTCGGGCTCGAACGAGATCAGGTCCGCGCCCGGCGCCTCCGCGTCGGTGTCGGGGATCCGGATCACGATGCCGTCGTCGGACGCCATCGCCTGGCCGTCGACGCCGAAGCGCTCGCGCAGGCGGGCGTTGATGGCCAGCGCCCAGGGCGCGTGGACGGCGGTTCCGTAGGGGGAGTGGACGGCCAGTCGCCAGTCACCGAGCTCGTCGCGGAACCGTTCGACGAGGATCGTGGCGTCGCTCGGCAGCACCCGGGTGGCCTCGACCTGCTCGCGGAGGTAGGTCATCAGGTTGGCTGCGGCGTTCTCGTCGAGGCCGACGGCACGGGCACGGGCCAGCGCTGCCTTGTCCGGCAGCGCCGTCAGCTCGCGAGTGAACGCACCGATCGCCTCGCCCAGCTCGGTCGGGCGCCCGGCGGTGTCGCCCTTCCAGAACGGCAGGCGGCCGGGCACACCCGGCGCCGGGGTGACGATCACCTGGTCGTGCGTGATGTCCTCGATTCGCCAGCTCGTCGCACCGAGCGCGAACACGTCGCCGACCCGGCTCTCGTAGACCATCTCCTCGTCGAGCTCGCCGACGCGGCGGTTCGTGCCCTCGCCGGCGAGGAAGACGCCGTACAGGCCCCGATCGGGGATGGTGCCGCCGCTGGTGACGGCGAGGCGCTGCGCGCCGGGCCGGCCGGAGATCCGTCCGGTCACGCGGTCCCAGGTGATCCGGGGGCGCAGCTCGGCGAACTCGTCGCTGGGGTACCTCCCCGCGAGCAGGTCGAGGACGGCGTCGTACGCCGACCGGGGGAGATGGGAGTACGGAGCACAGCGACGGACGACCTCGAACAGCTCGTCGACGTCCCACTCGTCGATCGCGGTCGCGGCGACGACGTGCTGGGCGAGGACGTCGAGCGGGTTGGCGGGGACGCGCAGCGCCTCGATGCTCCCGCTGCGCATCCGGTCGACGGCGACGGCGGCTGGCGCCAGGTCGCCGCGGTGCTGCGGGAAGAAGACGCCGTGGGACGTCTCGCCGACCTGGTGGCCGGCCCGGCCGACGCGTTGCAGGGCGCTCGCGACGCTCGGTGGCGAGGCGATCTGGAGGACCAGGTCGACCGCGCCCATGTCGATGCCCAGCTCGAGGCTGCTGGTCGCGACCACGGCCGGCAGCCGGCCGGCCTTGAGGTCGTCCTCGACCATCGCGCGCTGCTCCTTGGAGACGGAGCCGTGGTGGGTGCGGGCGAGCAGTGAGGGGGCGCCTGCAGCCGCTCCGGACTGCGCCATGACCTGCGCCGGTGGCTCGACACCGTCGGCGGTGACACCGGCCGCGATCTCGTTGAGCCGAGCCGTCAGCCGCTCCGCCGTACGGCGCCCGTTGGTGAACACGATTGTCGACCGATGCTCGCCGATCAGCTCGGCCACCCGCTGTTCGACGTGCGGCCAGATGCTGGCGCGCACCGGGGGAGCGGTCGGGTCCTCGAACTCGTCGCTCGCGCCCTGCCGGGCGCCCAGCTCCGTCATGTCCTCGACGGGGACCTCGACCCGCAGGTCCCACAGCTTGCTGGCCGGTGGCGCGACGATCTCCACGGGTGCGGCGCCCCCGAGGAAGCGGGCGACCTCCTCCGTCGGCCGCACCGTGGCGGACAGTCCGACGCGCTGTGCGGGACGGGGGAGAAGGGCGTCGAGGCGCTCGAGGCTGACCGCGAGGTGCGCGCCACGCTTGGTCCCCGCGACTGCGTGGACCTCGTCGATGATGACCGTCTCGATGCCGCGCAGCGTCTCGCGCGCCTGGCTGGTCAGGATCAGGAACAGCGACTCGGGCGTGGTGATCAGGACATCGGGTGGTCGGGTCGCGAGCTTGCGCCGGTCGCCTGCTGCCGTGTCGCCGGAGCGGAGCCCGACGGTCACCTCGGGGAAGGGTCGTCCCGGATGGAGCCGCTCGGCGGTCTGCCGGATGCCGATGAGTGGTGCGCGCAGGTTGCGCTCGACGTCGACGGCCAGGGCCTTGAGGGGCGAGATGTAGAGGACCCGGGTCCGGCGCAGCTTGTCGTCCGGTGTCGGCGTGGTCAGCAACCGGTCGATGGCGGCAAGGAAGGCGCTGAGGGTCTTGCCCGAACCGGTGGGCGCGACGACCAGCGTGTGACGACCCTGGCCGATTGCTGCCCACGCGCCGGCCTGCGCCGGGGTGGGTTCGGAGAAGGCCGCCTGGAACCAGGTCCGGGTCGCCTCACTGAACCCCGCCAGCGCATCGGACGGCGGGTCGGTCTCGGGCATCTGCCCATCCTCCCGCACGGCGCCGACAGCGGGGCCACAATGGCCAGGTGGCAGGGACACGGTCGGGGAATCGGCGGACGGCGCTGGTGACGACGGGGGCGGCGCTCGTCGTCCTGGTCGCCGCGCTCCTGGGCTGGTTCCTCCTGCGTGACGACCCGGCGCCCGAGAAGGCGGCCGAGCCGCGCACCACCGTCACGCCCACCACGCCTGTTCCCGTGCCGAGGACGATGTGTGACCGATCCGCCCGCGCAGGCTTCGTGCCGACGGAGATCAGCGTCGAGGGCGTCGTACGACGGGCGCGCGTGCTCGCCGTACCGCGGACCCCGAACGACGTGCCGGGGGTGCCGCCGGTCAACGAGAAGAACGTCTTCGCGTGGGACCTCGGTGGCGTCGAACCCGGGTCGGACGCAGGGCACGTGCTGCTGAACACCCACACCTGGCCGGACGGCAGCGCGATGGGCAACGCGCTGCTCGGTGCCCTCGAGGTGGGCGACGAGCTCGTGCTGCGCGGCGACGGGCGGTTCGCCTGCTACCGGGTCACCGAGCGGGTGGAGGTGCGCGACTCGGACGGATTCCCCGGCTACAAGGCGACCGACGGCCCGCCGGAGGTCGTGATCATCGTCTGCTCAGGTGAGCGGACCGGGCCGGGACAGTGGACCCACCGGACCCTGTGGTTCGCCGAGCCGATCGGACCGGACTCCAACCCGACGCCGGTGTCGTGACATCAGGAAGGGTGAAAGGAGGGGACGATGACCACTGGACACCCGGACCCGCTGCGGCACTCCTTCGAGGAGTACGTGACCGCCCGCTGGGCTGCTCTCTACCGCACCGCCCACCTGCTCACCGGTGACCGCACCGCCGCCGAGGACCTGCTGCAGACGACCTTGATCAAGGTGCTGGCGCAGTGGCCGAGGGTACGACGAGCGGACTCGCCCGACGCGTACGTCAGGAAGATGCTCCTCAACGAGATGCTCGGCGAACGGCGAAAGAGCGGCCGCCGGGCACAGAAGGCCCACCTGGTTCCCGTCCCTGACCCTCCGGCCGACCCGGCCGTCGCCAGCTCGACCCGGCTGGACCTCTGGGCCCAGGTGCAGGTCCTGCCGCCACGGCAGCGAGCGGTCCTCGTCCTGCGCTACTACGAAGACCTCTCGGAAGCGCAGATCGCCGACGTCCTCGGCGTCTCCACCGGCACGGTGAAGTCCCAGGCATCTCTGGCCCTGCGGACGCTCCGCGACCACCAGGACCGCTCCACTGAACGAGCCCACCCTGCCCACCCGTCGACCGAGGAGGTCTCGTGATGACTGATCAGCTCGAACGTGACCTGACCCAGATGTTCTCCCGCCATGCCGACGAGGTGGAGATCCCGCCGGTTCCCGTCGTACTCCTCGACGCTCCGGCGGCCCGCCCGCGTCGTGGGCGGACGCTTGCTCTCGTCGCTGCTGCCGCAGCCGTCGCCGCCGCGGTCGCCATCCCGATCGGCCTGGCCGCGCGGGACGGCGACCAGGTCCAGCCCGCACCCGCGCCGAACACGCCGCAGGTCACCGGGGCGCCGGCGATCGACGTGCCGTACCTCCTGCACGGCGAGCTCCACGTCGGGACGCTCACCCTCTCGACTGCCGCGTCGGGGATCGTCGCCTTCGGCGACGGCGTGCTCGTCGCCCAGGGAGCCGACACGGTGACGTGGCGGCGTCTCGACGGCGACCGACTCGTGGCGGCGCCGTACCTCGACGAGGCCACCCAGGTCGCCGTGTCGTACGACGGCGGGGTGGTCGCCGGCAGGGTCGACCAGGGCGGGACGCAAGCGGTCCGGATCTGGAACGCAGCTTCCGGCACGGTGCTCGACACGATCCCGCTGGCCGCTCCACCGGTGGGCCATGACCCCTGGCAGCTGGGGTTCGACGCAGGCGGCCGGTTGTACTGGCAGGACGGCACGACCCCTGAGATGCGCAACCCGGACGGCACCGTCGTCAACCTCGCGGCGGGTGGCCGGTCCCTGATCGGGATCGCACCGACTGGACCGCTGTTGATGACCGGTGCAGCAGAGCGGGTCGAGGTCGCGACCATGCGCGCGGACGGGACGGTGGCCGGGGCCAGCGTGGTCCCGGTCAGCACGTCCGCCGCCTGGAGCGAGTCCGGTCAGCTGGCCTATGTCGCCGTCGGTGATGGCCGCCTGTACGCGACGCAGCCGCAGATCGGCACCGAACCCGTGGAGGTCCCGGTCGCGGGATCACGGACCGCCCAGCCGCTGGGGTGGAGTGACGGGAAGGTCGTCGTGATCTCCTACGGCGCCACCGAGACCCGGGTGTTGCTGATCGATCCGGCGACGGGAGACGCGGAGGAGCTGTTCACCGTCGCCATCAACGACGACGGCTACGGATTCCCTGCGGTCGGCGGCACCGGCGCCCTGTAGCGGAACCGCCGGGGTGGGTAAATTTCACTGGAACATCCTTGCATTCAATTGAGGTCGAGGCGCATGCTGCTCGGGTGAGCACCGCACCCCGCGCCTACGACAGCACCGGCCGTCGCGCCGCCGCTGCCCGGACCCGTCGCCAGGTCGTCGAGGTCGCCACGCGCCTGTTCGCCGAGCGTGGCTGGGCCGGCACCTCGGTGCGGGACGTGGCCCGTGAGGCCGGGGTGGCGGTCGAGACCGTCTACTCCGCAGTCGGGTCCAAGGTCGCCCTGCTCCGTGCCGCGATCGAGGTGGCGGTGGTGGGCGACGACGCCGAGGTCCCCCTGGCCGATCGCGCGGTCTTCCGGGCTGTGGCCGAAGGAGACCTCGACGCACGGTTGCGAGCCGGGTCGGAGCTGCTGGTCGGCATCCACGGCCGGGGCGCCCGTGTGATCCGTGCGCTCCGGGGCGGTGCCATGAGCGAGCCCGAGCTCGCCGTGCTGAGTGCTGAGTTCCGCGCCCAGCAGATCGAGTCCTTCGCCCAGGCCCTGGGACTCGTCGCGCGCCGGACGGTGACCCAGCGCGAGGCGGAGACCCTGCTCGGGCTCGTCGGCGAGGAGAGCTACCTCGTCCTCACTGACGAGTTCGGCTGGAGTACCGCCGAGGTCGTGGACCTGGTCGCCACCACTGTCGTGAACGTGCTCAACCTCGTGGAGGAGGAATCAGATGGCTGACATGCAGGATCCGGCGGACACCCGGATCATGGGAATCGTGCACAGCGCGCTGCGGCGCGACCTGTGTCGCGCCCGGATGGTGCTGGAGGCCGGTGGCCTGGACCCCGTACGACGCCGGACACTGGGCGCCCACCTGGTCTGGATGATGGACTTCCTGCATCGCCATCACACGGCCGAGGACACGGGGCTCTACCCGGCGGTGCGCGAGCGGAACGCCGCCATCGGTCCGCTCCTCGACCGGATGGACGGCGAACACGCGGCGGTGCACCCGGCGATGGACCGGCTGACCGCTGCCGCGCGGGTGCTGGAGCAGCGGGACGAAGCAGCGGCTGTGCTGGCTGCCGTGATCGGGCTCGAGGACGTCCTGTTGCCCCACCTCGAGCACGAGGAGCGTGAGCTGATGCCGATCGTGGACCGCACGCTCTCCGACGCCGAGTGGCAGGAGCTCGACAGGAAGCACAACCTCGACACCAAGTCGAAGCGGGACCTCGCGTTCGAGGGGCACTGGCTGATCGACGGCCTGGACGCCGAGAGCATCGGCGTGGTCACCGGACTGGTGCCGCCCGTGCCCCGGTTCGTCCTGGTGCACCTGCTCGGCGGTCCGTACAGGAAGCGGCGCCGCACGTTGTGGGCGGGCACGCCCGCAGAATCGGTCCCGTCCCTGAGCCTGGCGCCGTCATGTTGAGGCTGAAGCCGTCCGGGACGTGCGAGGTCGTCGTCCCGGCGAGTCCCGAAGTCGTCTGGGGCGTCCTCACCGACGTCCGCCGCGTGGGCGAGTGGAGCAACGAGGCCCGGGCAGGGGAGTGGCTCGACGAGCACCGGGGTGTCGGGGCCCGTTTCCGCGGGCCGAACAAGCGGGGCCTGGCCCGCTGGACCAAGATCTGCACCGTCCGGGAGTACGACGCCCCGCGGCGTTTCGTCTACCACACGGCTCCGGCTCGCACCGATCCCGGCGCCACCGCCTGGGAGTTCGACCTGGTCGGCGTGGAGGGCGGGACCATGGTGCGGCAGTCCTTCCGCATCCTCGAGGGCCCACGCTGGGCCGAGATCGCGATCAGCCTGCTCATCCCGGCGCACAAGGACCGCAGCGCCGAGCTCCGCGCCGACCTCGAGCGGCTCGGCAGGGTCGCGGCCGCCGACCAGGCGCGAGTCCGGAGCTCCTAGGTCTCGAGCGGCGCGGGCGTCGGCGTGATCCGGCCGTTGGCCGTCTCGGAGACCTGCCGTTCCAGGGCCAGGGCCATGACGCCGATCGCCGCGCAGCCGAGGACCATCAGCCCGACGTAGACCGCGCCGAGGTCGTGTTCGAGCAGGAAACCGGCCACGACCGGACCTGCGATCGCGCCGCCCTGGAAGGCGCCGGCGCTCAGCGCGTTGTAGCGCCCGCGGGTGTGGTCGGACGCGAGGTCGTTGCTCATCGCCGGCACGGTGGGCTGCAGCAGCGTCTCGCCCAGCGCGAAGACCGCCATGAAACCGAGGACACCGATCACGGCTGTCGCCCCGCCGGGGGTCGTGCCGGAGAAGCCGAGCAGCCCCCACGCGCCGGCCCAGATCACGGCCATCACGATCATCACGCGGGTACGACGATGGCCGCTGATCTTCGTCAGCACGGTGAATTGCAGCAGCACGATCACGGCGGTGTTGACCGCGAACGCCAGTCCGATGGTCCGGGTGGACACCTCGGCGACCTGGCGGGAGAACCCGGGGAAGCCGGCCTCCAGCTGGCCGTAGCCGATGAACATGGCCACGAAGGTGAGTGCGGTCAGCCAGCGCACGGCCGGCTCGCGCAGGATCTGGAGGTAGCCGACCGTCGGATGGGCGGACCCGTCCTCCGGCTGGGCGGCCCGGCCGTGGACATGGCGGAGCGGCCCCAGCAGCAGGGCCAGCGGGATCAGTCCCGAGGCGGCGTCACCGAGGAAGATCACGGTGAAGGTGCCGGGCCGGTCCACGTCGGCGAACAGGCCGCCGATCACCCCGCCCACGCCGATACCGAGGTTGACGAGCGCGAAGTTGATGCCGAAGTACTGCTGGCGCAGGTCGCCGTCGACGACTGCGGCGATCAGGGCGTTGAAAGCCGGCCAGGAGACCCCGAAGTTGAGGCCGATCAGGATCAGCGCCACCGCCGCGGCGGCCGGCGTCGTCGCAAAGGCGAGCAGCACGTTGCCGGCGATCATCGCGACGATGCCGAGCAGCAGGATGACGCGGGCGCCGTAGCGATCGACCAGCGCACCGCCGGGCCCGGTCACCAGGAGCCCGACGATCGCGATGAGGGCCATCAGGGTGCCGGACAGGCCGAGGTCGAACCCGCGCACCTCGTGGAGATAGATCAGCGTGAAGGGCAGCGTGAGACCGCGCCCGAGCGTCTGGATCGCGACGGTCGAGAGGAGCCAGCGTCCTTCGGTGGGCAGCGCCGCCCAGAAGGTCCTCACTTCGCCGGCAGGGACGCGGCGTACGACGTGCCGCGACCGACCCATGTCGCGAGCTGGTCGTCGGTCTCGACGTCGGCGTCGTCGACGCGGAGCCAGCCGTTCATGGCGCGGCCCCGCATCTCCATCGGGAAGGCGGCGGTCGTGGCGAGGAGATCCTCGGTCGCGGCCGGTTCGACGCGCACCAGGAGGCCGCCCTGGCCGCTGGCGGCGACCGCCATGTGTCCGCCGACCAGGAAGGCCAGTCCGCCGAACATCTTCTTCTCGGTGACGGCGTGGCCCGCGAGTGCAGGATCGTCGTCCAGCAGTGCCCGGAGCCGCCCGGCCAGCCCTTCGTCGTACGCCATGGAACGAGGCTAGGGCGCGGCACCGACAATCGACGACCGGGTTTCGGGCCGGCCCGCCGGATCAGTCCAGGGCGAGGTACTGGTCGGCCCAGGCGCTGATGATCCGCGCGGCCCGCTTCGCCTGGCCCGGCGCGGTCAGGAAGTGGTCGGCGCCTTCGAGCGAGATGAAGTTCCGGGGGTGCCGGGCGGCGCGGAAGATGTCGCTCGCGTTGGCGATGCCGACCGTGTTGTCGGTGGGGGAGTGCATCACGAGCAGGGGCCGTTTCAACGCCGGGATGCAGGAGGCGAGGTCTGCGTTGCGGACGTCCTCGATGAAGGTACGACGCAGGGTCAGCGCCTTGCCGCCGATCAGCCACTCGGCCTCGCCGTCGGCCATCACCCGGTCGAGGATGGCGTCGAAGTTGTGCTCGACGTGCGTCGGCTGGAAGGGCGCACCGACCGTCGCCACGGCCCGGACCGTCGGGGTCTCGAGAGCCGCAGCGAGCACCGCGGCACCGCCGAACGAGTGCCCCACCAGGATCTCGACGGTGCGCCCGGCCGCGTTCATGAACTCCACCGCCCGGACCGTGTCCGCCACCTTGTGGGTGAACCCACCGTCGCCCCAGTCGCCCTCGGAATCTCCGAGACCGAGGTTGTCGAAGCGGAGCATGCCGACGCCCTCGGCGGCGAGCTGCTTGCAGATCCGTGCCGCGGCGGGCGAGTCCTTGCCGAGCGTGAAGCCGTGGGCGAAGACGCCCCAGCCACGTACCTCTCCTGCGGGGAGGTCGACCAGCCCGGCGAGGAGCTCGCCGCTGACACTCGGGAACCGCACCTTCTCGGGCATGGCGTCATCGTGCCATCGCCGGGCGGCCCGTGGGTCCAGCGTCAGGGACGCCACTCCGGGTCGCGGCCGATCAAGCCGATGAGCTTCGCCTGCGCATCGGCGTCGTCGGGCACGGGGACCCGGGCGCCGTACTGACCGCTCTGGCGCAGCATCTCGTCCATCGGCTCCATGCCCTCGAACATCGACTGGCAGCGCCCGGCGTCGAGCCGGTCGTCCTGGCCGGTGGCGCGGGCGAGGTCCCAGGTGTGCATGAAGACGTCGTTCGTGTAGAACTGCGCGATCGCCTGGGGGAGGGGCATCGCGGGCAGGTGCGGGTGGGCGAACGTCGTGTCGGCCGCGGCCGGGTCGTCCAGCACTGCCTGGACGGCGGCGGCGTGGTGCTCCCACGCAGCGACCGGGTCCTCATCGACCGACGGGCCGATCGGGAGCTTGATGTCGGAGCCGCCGGCGAGGAAGCCGGGGAACCACTCCACCAGGTGGCGTACGACGTCGCGCGCCGTCCATTCCGCCACGGGTGTCGCGACGTCCCACCCGTCGGGAGCGACGCCGCGCACCTTCTCGGAGAAGGTGCCGGCGATGCTCGCGTGCTCGGCAGCGGGACCGGCGGGGATCATGCCTGGTCCTTCAGTCGGGCCAGCAGTGCGTCGAGCGCTTCGTAGCCCTCGTTGACGCCGACCTCCATGCCGCTGGCGAGCATGCCGGCGCGGGACTCGAAGTCGTAGACGACCGACAGGATCTCCAGGCGGGTGCGGCCGTCGGGGAGGTCGTGCAGGGTGAGCGTGTCGAGGCTGACCGCCTCCGGCATCTCCTCGAACCCGAAGGTCTGCACGATCCTCTCGTTGTCGGTGACCCGGTGGACCGAACCGTAGAAGTGCGCGATCTCCTCACCCTCGCGGGTGGCGGTGTAGCGGTACTCGCCGCCCGTGCGCATGTCCCAGACCTCGATGTCCATGCCGATCGAGTGCGGACCGAGCCATTGCTTGATCAGCTCGGGCTCGACGTGCGCGCGCCAGACGAGCTCACGCGGAGCGTCGAACTCGCGGACGAGCCTCACGGTGGGGACGTCGGGATCGGCTTCGATCACCGTCTCCGGGGTGGTCGTGCTGGTGTTCATCCTGCTTCTCCTTCGATGCGCTCTTGTTCGTCGGTGGGGGAGGCCTTGCCCTGGAGGCGGGCCAGGACCGCGTCCAGTCGTCGGTAGCGCTCCTCGGCCTGTTGCCGGTAACGCTCGATCCACTTCGTCATCAGGTCGAACACCTCCGCGTCCAGATGCACCGGCCGCCGCTGTGCGTCGCGACTGCGACTCACCAGCCCGGCCTCCTCGAGCACCTTGAGGTGCTTGGAGACGGCCTGGAGCGAGACGTCGTACGGCGCCGCCAGCTCGCTCACCGTCGCGTCGCCCGCTGCCAGGCGGGCGACCATGTCGCGACGGGTCGGGTCGGCGAGTGCCGAGAAGACCCGCGACAACCTGTCGTCGTACTCAACCATGGGGTTGAGTAAACGCCGTCGATCCCTCTTTGTCAACCGTTGGGTTGAGAAAGGCGAGGGCGGATTCATCAAGGTAGGTAGGCGAACTGTCACTTCCCCGTGTGTGCCCGCCGTGGGGAGTGCGACCTCGCCGACATACCTTGATGAATCCGCAGCAGCGTCAGCCCCGCACCATCGGCGGTTGTACGACGACCGCGGGGCCGCGTCGGTAGAGCAGGGCCGGGCGGCCGCCACCCTCGGCAGCCCCGCCCGTGGTGTCCGTGGCGACCACGAACCCCTCGGTGCCCAGCACCTTGCGCCGGAAGTTGCCGAGGTCCGGGGGAGTGCCCCACACGGCGGCGTAGACGCGCCGCAGCTCGGGCAGCGTGAACGGCTCGGCGACGAACTCGGTCGCGAGCGTCGTGTACTCCAGCTTCGCGCGCACCCGTTCTCGGGCGTCGACCAGGATGTTGCGGTGGTCGAAGGCCAGGGCGGGTGCGTCCTCGCCGGAGAGCAGGTCGTCGACGACCCACCAGCGGGCGTCGGCGGCGTCGGTGCCGGCCTGTGGTTCGGGGAGATCGGGTGCCAGGGCGACGTGGGCGACCGACACGACGCGCATCCGCGGGTCGCGGTCGGGGGCGGAGTAGGTGCGCAGCTGCTCGAGGTGGCCGGGGAAGCGGTCGACGCCCGTCTCCTCCCGCAACTCTCGCCAGGCGGCCTGCTCGGCGTCCTCGTCGGGTTCGACGAATCCGCCGGGCAGGGCCCAGGAGCCCGCGAACGGTTCCTCGCCGCGCTCGACCAGCAGGACCGCGAGGGCGCCGTCGCGGATGGTGAAGATCGCGAGGTCGACGGCGACGGCGAAGGGCGGGTGCGTCGTGCTCATGCCGTCACCTCCACGCCGGCCGCGGCCATCTCCTCGAGCGCCGCCGCCGAGCTGTCGGGTGCCACCCCTGCGTGCAGGCCGGGCAACAGCCGCACCGCGAAGCCTTCCTTGACCGCATCCAGCGCCGTGGCCCGCACGCAGTAGTCGGTCGCGATCCCGGTGACGTCGACCTCGGTCACCCCGGCCGCGCGCAACAGGTCGGCCAGCCGGGCGCCGTCCTCGGTGACGCCCTCGAAGGCCGAGTAGGCCGCCTCGCCCATGCCCTTCACGACGTGGTGGGTGACGGCGTCCGTCACCAGCTCGGGTGCGTAGTCCGAGCCCGCCTCGCCCTGGACGCAGTGCACGGGCCAGGTGTTCACGAAGTCGGGGTCCTCGCCGGGGGCGTGGAAGTGGCCGCCGTTGGTGTCGCCGGCGTGGTGCCAGTCGCGAGATGCCGCGATCAGGGCGTAGTCACCCGACTTCGTGGCGAGGTGTTCGCTGATCCGGCCGGCGACCTCGCGGCCGCCGGTGACGCCGAGCGAACCTCCTTCCACGAAGTCGTTCTGGACGTCGACGACGATGAGTGCGCGGTGGGTGGGCACGGCGGTCTCCGTTCTCTCGGTGGTGGTCAGGTACGACGGCCCGGCGGCCACGCCGCGCACATCGGCCGGCAACGTGGCCAGCGCCGCGGCCGCGAACGCCCGGATCTCGTCGAGGATCGGTGCGTGCACGACCGCGCCGGCCCGGATGAGCGGTACCTGGACGGGGCGCGCGGCGCCGGGGGCAGTGCCGTCGCGGGTGACGAGCTCGGCGACGAGGAGCCCGTTGTCGTCGTACTCGCGGAAGGCGGTCTTGCGGCCGCCGACCGAGGCCTTGTCCTGCGACTTCTTGGCGACGGGCCGCATCGGTTCGCCGGGTGCGTCGGCGATGGCGACCAGCTTGTAGACCATGCTCGCGGTCGGGTGGCCCGAGCCGGTCGCGACCCGGGTGCCGACGCCGTACCCGTCGATCGGGGCGTCCGCGAGGGCCGCGATCACGAACTCGTCGAGGTCGCTCGTCACCACGATTCGGGTCCCGGTCGCGCCGAGCGAGTCGAGCAGGGCGCGTGCCTTGTGGGCCTCCTCGCTGAGGTCGCCCGAGTCGAGCCGCACGGCGCCGAGCCCGGTGCCTGCGACCTCGACTGCCGTCCGGATGCCCTCGGCGATGTCGTAGGTGTCGACGAGCAGGGTGGTGCCGACGCCGAGCGCCTCGACCTGGCTGCGGAACGCATCGGCCTCGGTGTCGTGCGCGAGGGTGAAGGCGTGCGCGGCGGTGCCCGCGGTCGGTACTCCGAACTGCCGGCCGGCGGCAAGGTTGCTCGTCGAGCCGAACCCGGCGACGTACGCCGCCCGCGCGGTCGCGACCGCCGCTTCCTCATGGGTACGACGCCCGCCCATCTCGATGATCGGCCGGCCCTGGGCGGCGTCGACCATCCGGGCGGCTGCGCTGGCGATGGCGGTGTCGTGGTTGAGGACGCTGAGCACCAGCGTCTCCAGCACGAGGCACTCGCCGAGGGTGCCGGTGGCGGTGAAGATCGGGCTTCCGGGGAAGTAGAGGTCGCCCTCGCGGTAGCCGTCGATGTCGCCGGCGAACCGGAAGTCCCGCAGGTAGTCCACGGTCGCGTCGCCGATGACACCCTGCTCCTGCAACCAGGCGAGGTCGTCGGCGTCGTAGGTGAAGTTCTCGACCAGGGTGAGGAGTCGGCCGAGGCCGGCGAGCATCCCGTAGCGACGGCCCTCGGGCAGGCGCCGCGAGAAGGCCTCGAACACCGCGGGGCGGCCGACCATCCCGTCGCGCACGAAGGAGTCGAGCATGGTGAGCTCGTAGCGATCGGTCAGCAGTCCGGTGCGGTCCATCTCGACTCCTCGATGTTGTAGTCATTTTGACTATAACACGGTGACGGGTGGGGGTTCGGTGTCGACACTAGGCTGCGGCCGTGGCCGACCGGCGTCAGGACGCTGCAGCGATGTCTGCTGCCTACGAGCGCGAGCTCGCGGCTGACCGGCCGGACGACCGGCGTCGGCAGGGCGCGTTCTACACGCCGCCCCACCTGGTCGCTTGGGTGCTCGACCACGCGCTTCCGCAGCAGGGAACGGTCCTCGACCCGGCCTGCGGCACCGGCCACTTCCTCGTCGAGGCGGCCCGGCGGCTCGGTGTGCGCGCGGTCCACGGTTCCGACCTCGACGCCGAAGCGGTCCGGATCGCGCGCGAGCGCCTCCACGCCGAGGACCCGACGGTGCCGGTCGACGACATCGCGCGGCAGGTCGTGGTCGCCGACGGGCTCACCGCCTGGGAGGGGCGCACCTTCGACGCCGTCGTCGGCAACCCGCCCTTCCTCGGCCAGCTCAGGACGAGCACCGCCGGGCAGTCCGACCGACGCGGCCTGGGCGCCTACACCGACACCAGCGCCGTCTTCCTCCACCGCTCGCTCGACCTGGCAACCCCGGGCGGGGTGGTCGCGCTGGTGCAGCCGCTGTCCGTGCTCGCCACCCGCGACGCCGGACCGGTCCGGGCGGCCGTCGCCGCCCGCGGTGCCGTCACCGACTTCTGGTGCTCGGACCGGCCGGTCTTCGACGGCACGCCGGTACTCACCTGCGTGCCCGTGGTGCGGATGGGCCGCCCGTCGTCGCTCGGTCCCGACAGCTGGGGGAGCCTCGCGGCGTCGTACTTCGGGATCCCGGAGGTGGACCTGCCGATCATGGATGGCACCACCGGCACCCCCGGCACCGTCGGCGACCTCGCCACCTGCACGGCCGACTTCCGTGACCAGTACTACGGACTGAAGCCGTTCGTCCGCGACAACCCGGACGGGCTGCGCGAGGGCGACGCCCGGCTGGTCACCAGCGGACTGATCGACCCGGCCGAGCTGCGCTGGGGTACGACGACCACCCGCTTCGCGCGTCAGGAGTACGACGCCCCGTCGGTCGACCTCGTTGCCCTCCGCGCCGACGGGAAGCTGGCCGGCTGGGCCGACGCACGCCTGGTGCCGAAGCTGCTGGTGGCCGGGCAGGGCCGGGTGATCGAGGCGGTTGCGGACGCCGAGGGCGCGTGGTTGCCGTCGGTGCCCGTCGTCACGGTGGCACCCCATGACCCGGCCGATCTCTGGCGGCTGCTGGCGGTCACCCTCGCGCCGCCGGTCGTCGCCCACGCGGCCGCCCGCTACCTCGGGACCGGCCTGTCGCCCGGATCGGTGAAGGTGAGCGCCCGGCAGCTGGCGGCGCTCCCGTTGCCCGCTGACACGGCTGCGTGGGACGAAGGGGCGGCGCTCGCCCGGCGCGCCCAGCGCGCCGAGGGGAACCGTACGGAGGTCCTGGCCGACGCGGCGCGGGCGATGACCGCGGCCTACGCCGGGTCGGACGAGACGCTGGCGTGGTGGCTGGCGCGGGTCGAGCGGACCGCTACTCGACCGTGAGGCCGATGCTGGCAGCCAGGAGCGGGGCGATCATGACGAGCTGGTCGTGGCTGATCGTCGCGCCGCGCAGGTCCGTCAGTCCGTCGATGGCTGCCAGCGTGGCGCCGCGCAGGTCGACGTCCTGCAGCTTCGCCTGGCGGACGTTGAGACTGCCCACCCGCGTGTTCTCGAACCGGACGCGGCGGGCGGACGCACTGATCAGGTCCAGCTCGTCGATCACGCAGTCGGTGAAGGCGACGTCCATCAGCTCGGCTCCCCGCAGGTTGATGAAGCTGAGCTTGCAGCCGACGAAGTGCACGGACTTCCACTGCGCCTCGTACGCCTCGAGCGAGCCGAGCCGGCCGTTGACCTTCACGTCACGCCACTGGCCGCGGGCGGCGCGGACGACCGGGAGGTTGACCCGTTCGAGCTCGACCTCGTGCAGGCGGGCGCCCTTGAGGTCGGTGTCGTCGGCGCTGACGTCCTCGAACCGCGACGTGGAGACGAGCGCACCGGCCAGGTCGAGACGCGCGACCCGCAGGTCGGCGTACCGGACCGATTCGAGGTCCGCGTCACGGGTCAGGTCGAGCAGGTCCCCTTCGGCGAGCGAGCCGAGCCTGATGGGGTCGATCTGCGGTGCCTGCACGCGGGCGACTGTAGCCAGCCGTACCGATGAATCCCCGGCCCGCCCGAGGTCGGAACGGGCATGACCGAATTCCTGGGCGACGGGCTCGAGCTGTTCGCCGGCATCTGTGTGCGGGACTACGACGCGGCGCTGCCCTGGTACGAGGCGCTGCTCGGCACGCCGCCCACCTTCGTCGCCCATCCGACCGAAGGTGTCTGGGAAGTGGCGCCGCACCGTTGGCTGGTGGTGGAGCAGCGACCGGAGCGCGCCGGGTTCTCCGTCCAGACGTTGTTCGTCGACGACCTCGACGCCCGGGTGGCCGCGATGGCGTCGCGCGGGATCGAGCCGGCCAGCGAGGAGACCTACGACGGCGGCACCCGCAAGGTGATCTACACCGACCCCGACGGCAACGAGATCGGCTTCGGCGGCAACCCCTCCTAGGCCGTCGAGAACGGTAGTCCCGGGCCAAAAGCACGGCGACACGCCGGATTTCGGTGCTTTTGGCCCGGGACTACCACCGTCAGCGGCCGTGCAGGCGGCGGGTCAGGGTCGCTGCGGTCGACACGACGGCCGCGGCCAGCCGCTCCGGATCAGCCCCGTCCAGGGGAAACGTGATCGCCACCCCGGCGACCGGCAGTCCGTTGTGGTCCAGGACCGCGGCAGCGACGCTGGCGAGCCCGGCGGTCACCTCGCCGTCCTCGATCGCGTGGCCGCGACGACGGGTCTCGGCGAGGACCGCACGCAAGGCGGTGGGGGAGCCGGGGCCGACGCCGGTGCGATCGACGAACGCATCGCGGTCCGGGTAGAGCGCGCGCACCTGGCTGGCCGGCAGGTGCGCGAGGATCGCCCGTCCGCTGGCGGTCAGGTGGGATGGCAGCCGGACACCGACGTCGGTGACCAGCGACGGCCGGCCGGGCGCGCGCTCCTCGAGGACGTAGAGCACGTCGCGCCCGTGCGGCACCGCGAGGTGCGCGCTGTGGCCGGTCCGGTCGACGAGTGCGGCCAGCGGGCGTCGCGCGATCCGCTGCAGGGGAGCCTGGCGGGCGTACCCGCTGCCGACCTCGAAGGCAGCGACCCCGAGTCCGTACCGCCGGTCGTCGGCGAGGTGCACCACGAAGCCTTCGTCGGCCATCGCCTGGAGCAGGTGGTACGTCGTGGAGCGGGGGATCGCGAGCTCGCGGGCGATCCGGTCGACGGCCACCGGCTCCGGCTGGCCGGCGAGGAACCGCAGCACCCGCAGGGCACGGGTGGCGGCAGGGACCTGGCTCATGGACGGAGCGTGCCACGACCGCGGTGCAATGTCTCGTATCCGAGACTCTGAGTGTCCCTCCGCTCTGGTCAGCGGTGCACCGGAAGAGTGGAATGGCGGCATGCAGATGGTGACGGTCGGGACGGGTGCGGTTTCCTTCGAGGACGTGGTGGCGGTGGCTCGCCATGGTGCGGGGGTGGCGCTCAGCGAGGAGTCGCTGGCCGCGATCGACCGTGCCCGTGCGGTGATCGAGGACCTGGCGGCGTCACCCACGCCGTCGTACGGCGTCTCGACCGGCTTCGGCGCCCTCGCCACCCGCCACATCGCTCCGGAGCTGCGTGCCCAGCTCCAGCGCTCCCTGGTCCGCTCGCACGCAGCCGGAAGTGGCCCCGAGGTCGAGCGCGAGGTCGTGCGGGCCCTGATGCTGCTGCGGCTCTCGACGCTCGCCACCGGTCGCACCGGCGTACGACGCGAGACGGCCGAGCTGCTCGCCGGGCTCCTCACGCACGGCATCACGCCGGTCGTCCACGAGTACGGGTCGCTCGGTTGCTCCGGCGACCTCGCGCCGCTCGCGCACTGTGCGCTGGCCCTGATGGGTGAGGGACCGGTGCGCAACGCCGACGGCGAGCTCACCGATGCAGCCACCGCGCTGGCGGCCGCCGGCCTCACTCCGGTCGCCCTGCAGGAGAAGGAGGGCCTCGCGCTGATCAACGGCACCGACGGCATGCTCGGCATGCTGGTGCTCGCGATCGACGACCTCACCGACCTGCTCCGCGTCGCGGACATCTCCGCCGCCATGTCCGTCGAGGGCCAGCTCGGCACCGACCGCGTGTTCGCCCCCGAGCTGCAGGCGATCCGCCCGCACCCGGGCCAGGCCCTGTCGGCGGCCAACCTCACCGCGCTGTTGAAGGACTCCGGAGTCGTCGCCTCGCACCGAGGCCCCGACTGCAACCGCGTCCAGGATGCCTACTCCCTGCGCTGCTCGCCGCAGGTGCACGGTGCCGCCCGCGACACCGTCGCGCACGCCGCGACCGTCGCCGGCCGCGAGCTGGCCTCGGCGATCGACAACCCGGTCGTGCTCGGCGACCGGGTCGAGAGCAACGGCAACTTCCACGGCGCGCCGGTCGCCTACGTCCTCGACTTCCTCGCGATCGTCGCGGCTGACGTCGCCTCGATCGCGGAACGTCGTACCGACCGGTTCCTGGACAAGAACCGCAGCCATGGCCTGCCGCCGTTCCTCGCCGACGACCCGGGTGTCGACTCGGGCCTGATGATCGCGCAGTACACCCAGGCCGCGATCGTCTCCGAGCTCAAGCGGCTCGCGGCGCCCGCGTCGGTGGACTCGATTCCGTCGAGTGCGATGCAGGAGGACCACGTCTCGATGGGCTGGTCGTCGGCCCGCAAGCTGCGCCGCTCGGTCGACGGTCTCACCCGCGTCCTTGCCGTCGAGCTGATGACGGCGTCCCGTGCCCTGAACCTGAGGGCGCCGCTCGAGCCCAGTCCCGCCACGGGTGCGGTCGTCGGCCTGCTCCGCGACCACGGCGTCGGCGGCCCGGGCACCGACCGCTTCCTCGCCCCCGAGATCGAATCCGCCTACCAGCTCGTCCTGGGCCGCCGGGTCACCGCGGCCGTCACCGACGTGATCGGAGAACTCCAGTGAACGACACCAACCCCCGCCTCCCCATCCACGCCGCCACCGGCACCGAGCTGACCGCGAAGTCGTGGCAGACCGAGGCGCCGCTGCGGATGCTGATGAACAACCTGGACCCCGAGAACGCCGAGCGTCCCGAAGACCTCGTCGTGTACGGCGGCACGGGCAAGGCCGCCCGCAGCTGGGAGGCGTACAACGCCCTCGTCCGCACCCTGCGCGACCTCGAGGACGACGAGACGATGCTCGTCCAGAGCGGCAAGCCGGTCGGTGTGATGCGCACCCACGCGTGGGCGCCGCGCGTGCTGATCGCGAACTCCAACCTCGTGGGGGACTGGGCGAACTGGGAGGAGTTCCGCCGTCTGGAGGACCTCGGCCTGACCATGTACGGGCAGATGACCGCCGGTTCGTGGATCTACATCGGCACGCAGGGCATCCTGCAGGGCACGTTCGAGACCTTCGCGGCCGTGGCCGACAAGCGCTTCGGCGGGACCCTGGCCGGCACGATCACGCTGACCGCAGGCCTCGGCGGCATGGGCGGCGCGCAACCGCTCGCCGTGACGATGAACGACGGTGTCGCGATCTGCATCGAGTGCGACGACGCCCGCATCAAGCGGCGCATCGAGCACCGCTACCTCGACGTCCAGGCGTCCTCGCTGGAGGAGGCCGTCGCCCTCGCGGTCGAGGCGCGCGATGCCCGCAAGCCCCTGTCCATCGGGGTTCTCGGCAACGCGGCCGAGATGGTGCCGCTGCTGCTGGAGCAGAAGGCGCCGATCGACATCGTCACCGACCAGACCTCCGCCCACGACCCGCTCTTCTACCTGCCGGCGGGCACGGCGTTCGAGGACTGGGAGGCCGAGCGCACCGCCGACCCGGTGGGCTTCACCAAGCGGGCGCAGGAGTCCATGGCCACGCACGTGCGAGCGATGGTGGAGTTCCAGGACGCCGGTGCCGAGGTCTTCGACTACGGCAACTCGATCCGTGACGAGGCCCGCAAGGGCGGCTACGACCGGGCGTTCGAGTTCCCGGGGTTCGTGCCGGCGTACATCCGGCCGTTGTTCTGCGAGGGCAAGGGCCCGTTCCGCTGGGCCGCGCTCTCCGGCGACCCGGCCGACATCGCCGCGACGGACAAGGCGATCCTCGAGCTGTTCCCCGACAACGCCCGGCTGCACAAGTGGATCACCATGGCCTCCGAGCGGGTCGCCTTCCAGGGCCTGCCGGCGCGCATCTGCTGGCTCGGGTACGGCGAACGCCACCTGGCCGGCCTGAAGTTCAACGAGATGGTCGCTTCGGGCGAGCTCAAGGCACCCGTGGTGATCGGCCGCGACCACCTCGACTGCGGGTCGGTCGCGTCGCCGTACCGCGAGACGGAGGCGATGCTCGACGGGTCGGACGCGATCGCGGACTGGGCGCTGCTCAACGCGCTGGTCAACACCGCATCGGGTGCGTCGTGGGTGTCGATCCACCATGGCGGCGGGGTCGGCATGGGACGCTCGATCCATGCGGGTCAGGTCTGCGTCGCCGACGGCACCGAGCTCGCTGCGCAGAAGATCGAGCGCGTGCTCACCAACGACCCGGGGATGGGCGTGATCCGCCACGTCGACGCCGGCTACGACCGGGCGGTCGAGGTCGCTGCGGAGCGGGACGTCCGGATCCCGATGCAGGACGGCTGAGGTGGCTGACTTCGAACAGATGTGGGTCGACCTCGCCGCGGTCGGCCGCTCGTCCACCTCCGGCGGCTACTTCCGCCAGCCCTGGGCGAGCGCGGAGGAGGAAATGCGGGTGTGGTTCGCCGAGCAGGCGGCGTCGCGCGGCCTCACGCTCGAGACCGATGCGATGGGCAACCAGGTCGCCTGGTGGCGCCCGGTTCCGGTCGCTGGTCGGGTCGAGACGCTCGGCGTGCTCACCGGCAGCCACCTCGACAGCGTCCTCGACGGCGGGGCGTACGACGGGCCGCTCGGAGTCGTCTCCGCGCTGGCCGCGATCGACCTGCTGCGTGAGCGCGGCGCCGAACCGGGCCGCGCGGTCGGTGTCGGCGTGTTCCGCGAGGAGGAGGGATCCCGCTTCGGGCTGGCCTGTCTGGGCTCGCGGCTCGCGACCGGTTCGGTGGCGTGGTCCGACGTCGAGGGACTGCGGGACCGCACCGGGGTCGCCCTCGGCGACGTGACCGCCGCACCCGCGACCGGCGCCGACGGCCTGCTGGCCGAGGTCGGCTGCTTCGTGGAGCTGCACGTCGAGCAGGGGCGAGCGCTCGTCGACCACGACGTGCCGGTCGGCCTGGCGAGCGGGATCTGGCCGCACGGTCGCTACCGCTTCGACTTCACCGGTCGGGCCGACCACGCCGGCACCACCCGGATGGAGGACCGGGCCGACCCGATGCTCACCTACGCGATGACTGCACTCGCCGCCAACAAGCAGGCCCGGCTCGGGGGATCGCGCGCGACCTTCGGACGGATCGAGGCACACCCCAACGGCACCAACGCCGTGCCCTCGCGCGTCACGGCCTGGCTCGACGCGCGCGCCGACTCCGACACGACGCTCGCCGGACTCGTGGCCGCCATCGAGAAGCAGGCCTCCGAGCGCGCCGCACGCGACGGCACCTCGGTGGCCGTGACTGCCGAGTCCGTCTCGGGCGAGGTGGCGTTCAACGTCGATCTCGCCGCCCGGATCGGGGAGGGCCGCGACTGGCCGGTACTGCCGACCCAGGCAGGCCACGACGCCGGTGTCCTCGCCGCAGCCGGCCACCCGACGGCCATGCTCTTCGTCCGCAACCCGACCGGCGTCTCCCATTCGCCCGACGAGTTCGCGGAGACCGAGGACTGCCTGGCCGGTGTCGAGGCGTTGGCCGACGCGCTGTCGGCCCTGGGGGTGTGAGCGTGCTGACGATCCCGGCCATGGCCAACGCCCATTCGCACGCCTTCCACCGCGCCCTGCGCGGCCGCACCCAGCAGGGCACGGGGAGCTTCTGGACGTGGCGCGAGCAGATGTACGACCTCGCGGGTCGCCTCACGCCGGACCTCTACTTCGAGCTGGCCCGGGCGACCTACGCCGAGATGCTCGCGGGCGGGATCGGTGCGGTGGGGGAGTTCCACTACCTGCACCACCAGCCCGACGGGACGCCGTACGACGACCCCAACGAGATGGGCCGCGCCCTGCTGGCGGCGGCCGACGACGTCGGCATCCGGATCCGCCTGCTCGACACCTGCTACCTGACGGCTGGGATCGGCCAACCCGCCGAGGGCGTCCAGCGCCGGTTCAGTGACGGGACCGCGGACGCCTGGGCCGAGCGGGTCGCGGCGTTCGGCGACGACCGCGTCGGCGCCGCGATCCACAGCGTCCGAGCGGTGCCGCAGGACCAGATGGCGACCGTGGCGGCCGGTGCGGCCGGCGGCCCCGTGCACGTCCACCTGTCGGAGCAGCCGGCCGAGAACGACGCCTGCCGGGCGGCGTACGGGCGCACCCCGACGGAGGTGCTCGCCGAGGCGGGCGTTCTCGGACCGCGCACGACCCTCGTCCACGCCACCCACCTGACCGACTCCGACGTCCGCCTCATCGGCGACTCGGGGGCCTTCGTCTGCATGTGCCCGACGACCGAGCGCGACCTCGCCGACGGCCTCGGTCGCGCCGCGGACCTGCGTGCTGCCGGCGCCCGGATCTGCCTCGGCTCCGACAGCCACGCGATCGTCGACCTCTTCGAGGAGATGCGCGGCGTGGAGATGCACGACCGGCTGCGCACCGGCGTCCGTGGCCACTGGACCGCCCAGGCACTGCTCGACTGCGCGACCGTCCACGGCCACGCATCCCTCGGCCTGGACGACGCCGGCGTCGTGACGCTCGACCCGGCCAGCCCGCGTACGGCGGGCACCGGCGCCGACGTCCACACCGTCGCGTTCGCTGCCGCACCTGCCGACGTCACCGAGGTCGAGATCGACGGCCGGGTCGTCTTCGACGGCGACCACGGGCGCGTCGGCCGCGACCTGGCCTCGGTGATCGACAAGGTGTGGCAATGAGCTCGCCCCGGACCAGCACCCTGGTCACGAACATCGGTGAGCTCGTCACCAACGATCCGGCCGCCGCCGACCTCCTCGGCCTGCGCGCGAACGCCGCGGTCGTGGTCGACAACGGCGTCATCGCGTGGGTGGGCGACACCTCAGCCGCTCCTGCCGCCGACGAGGTCATCGACGTGGCCGGCGCCGCCGTCATCCCCGGCTTCGTCGACAGTCACAGCCACCTCGTTTTCGCCGGCGACCGTGCACTCGAGTTCCAGGCCCGGATGGCGGGGGAGTCGTACGCCGCCGGCGGGATCCGCACGACCGTCGCGGCCACCCGCGCCGCCTCCGATGCCGAGCTCGAGGCCGGCGTCGCGCGGCACGTGGCCGAGATGCGCCGCCAGGGCACCACGACCGTGGAGATCAAGTCCGGCTACGGGCTCACCGTCGACGACGAGGCCCGTTCGCTCCGCATCGCGCAGGCCTTCACCCCCGAGACGACGTTCCTCGGCGCCCACGTCGTGCCGCCGGAGTACGCCGACGACCCGGCCGCCTACGTCGACCTGGTCACCGGTCTGATGCTCACCGCCACGGCACCCTTCGCCCGCTGGATCGACGTGTTCTGCGAACGCGGCGCCTTCGACGCCGACCAGGCCCGGACGATCCTGTCGGCCGGCGCGGCGCTCGGCCTGCGCGGACGGCTGCATGCCAACCAGCTCGGCCACGGTCCCGGCGTCCAGCTCGCTGCGGAGATGGGGCTCGCCGCCGTCGACCACTGCACGTTCCTGTCCGACGACGACGTGCACGCGCTGCGCGACTCGGGAACGGTCGCGACGCTGCTGCCGGGCGTCGAGTTCAGCACCCGCCAGCCCTATCCGGACGCACGCGCCCTCGTCGATGCCGGCGTGGCCGTCGCCCTGGCCAGTGACTGCAACCCCGGGTCGTCGTACACGAGCTCGTTGCCGTTCTGCATCGCCGTCGCCGTCCGCGACATGGGCCTGACTCCCGGCGAGGCCGTCTGGGCCGCGACCGCCGGGGGTGCCGCGGCGCTCGGGCGCTCCGACATCGGGTCCCTGGTGCCGGGATCGCGCGGCGACCTCGTCGTCCTCGACGCCCCGAGCCACGTCCACCTCGCCTACCGGCCGGGCGTCCCGCTCGTCAGCCGAACGCTGGTCTTCTAGAGTCGACGCATGAGCCGCAAGCGCCGGATCTGGCTGACGATGGGCGGGTTGTTCCTCGTCCTCGCCGTGGCGGGCGCGCTGGTCTTCCAGCCCTGGCTGCTGTTCATCGACAAGGAGGTCGATGACGGCGACGACGCCAGTGAGGTCGTCGGTACGGCGACCGCCGGGATCTCCGACACGACCGTCCCCGAAGCGTCCGGGACGGCGAGGACACGTGTCGAGCTGGCCTCCGGCAGCTTCATCGACGCCGAGCACGGCACATCGGGCGACGCGAGGATCTTCCGCCGCAGCGACGGCAGCCGGTTCGTCCTGCTCGACGGCCTCGACACCTCCAACGGCCCCGACCTGCACGTCTGGATCACCGACCAGGAGAGCGGCGGCGGCTGCGACGGCTGCGTCGGTTCGTGGAGCAACTACGACGACGGCGACTACGTGAAGCTCGGCGAGCTCAAGGGCAACAAGGGCAGCTCACGCTACGAGATCCCCGCCGACGCCGATCTCGCCGGCATGAAGTCCGTGGTGATCTGGTGCGACAAGTTCAACGTCGCGTTCGGCACTGCCGCGATCGCCTGACCCACGAAGTGTCGCAATTGGGGCCACGAAGTGTGGCAATTGGGGGTGCGAAGTGCCCCCAACAGGGCACACCTCGCACCCCCAATTGCCACACTTCGTGGGGATGGCAGTCCCTCGACGGAGGATGACCGGATATCGCTCGTGCCGGTCCTGACCCAGCCGTGAGGATGGGCGCATGACGACTGCACCGCTGCCCCCGCCGGACACCAAGGACTGGACCTGGGTCCTCGACCAGCCCTGCGCCGAGTGCGGCTTCGTCGCTGCGGACGTGGGTCGGTCGACGATGGGCGCGACGGTCCGCGAGAACGCCGCCCACTGGGCCCAGGCGCTGGCCGACCCGCGTGCCCGGCAGCGCCCGGAGCCGACCGTCTGGTCGCCGACCGAGTACGCCTGCCATGTCCGTGACGTGCACCGCGTCTTCGCCGGGCGGCTCGAGCAGATGCTCACGGACGACGACCCGGTCTTCGCGAACTGGGACCAGGACGAGACCGCTGTCGCAGATCGCTACGACCTGCAGGACCCGGCGGACGTCGTACCGGACCTGGTGGCGGGGGCCGAGGCGATCGCGGTCCTGTACGACTCCGTCCCCAGCGACGCATGGGAGCGTCCGGGGCGCCGCAGCAACGGCAGCGTCTTCACCGTGGACACGCTCGGGAGGTACCACCTGCACGACGTCATCCATCACCGATGGGACGTCCGCTGGCTCGACCAGCGATGATGGTCGGGTGCGGCACACGGAGTTCTGGGAGCGGATGGAGCACCACCTCGGGTCCGGGTATGCCCACGTCTGGGCGGACCAGTTCGTGATGGCCACCCTCGGCGGCCGTACGGTCCGTGAGGCCATCGACGCCGGCGAACAGCCCAAGCAGGTGTGGCGCGCGGTCTGGGAACAGCTCGAGCTGCCCGCGAGCGAGCGGTGACCCTTCTCGATCCCACCCGGGACGTCCTCGCTGCGCAGCGTCGTACGGTCCGCGTCCTGGTCCTGACCCAGGCAGTAGGAGCCGTCGGCATCACCATCGGCATCGCCACTGCCTCCCTGCTCGCCCGCGACCTGTCGGGGTCGGAGGCGCAGTCGGGCCTCGCGCAGACCGCGCAGGTGCTCGGTGCCGCCGTGATCTCGTTCCTGCTCGCGCCGCTGATGGCACGCCGCGGACGACGGACGGGCCTGATGAGCGGCTACCTCATCGGCGCGTGCGGTGGCCTGCTCGCCGTCGTCGCCGGTGTCGTCGGGTCGATGCTGGTCCTGCTCGTCGGAGCCGTCCTCCTCGGCGCTGGTACGGCGGCCAACAGTGCCGCGCGCTACGCCGCCACCGACCTCGCGACCGACGCGACCCGTGCCCGTTCGTTGTCGCTCGTGGTGTGGGCGACCACCGTCGGCGCGGTCGCCGGCCCGAACCTCACCGGTCCTGCCGGGTCGTTCGCCGACGCTGTCGACATCCCCGAGCTGACCGGACCGTTCGCGCTCGGCGCGATGGGCATGCTGCTGGCTGCGCTGGTCGTCGGCGTCCTGCTCCGGCCCGACCCGTTGCTGCTCGCCCAGCAGCTCGAGGGGGAGGCGGACGCTGCCGCGGGTCGTGCCCCGCGCGTCGCCGGCGGCCGCTCGTCGTGGGGACGTGCCATGAAGGCGATCGGCGACAACCCGGTCCTCGGCTACGCGATCGCTGCTCTCGCCCTGGCCCACGCGACCATGGTCGGTGTCATGGTGATGACCCCGCTGCACATGGAGCACGGTGGTTCGGGCCTCGAGGTGATCGGCATCGTGATCAGCGTCCACGTCCTCGGCATGTTCGCCTTCTCGCCGCTGGTCGGGATGCTGGCCGATCGCGTCGGACGGCCGCCCGTGCTCGGTGCCGGGGGAGCGACGCTCCTGGTGGCGCTGCTGCTGTGCGCCTCGGCACCCACCGGCATGTCGTGGCAGGTGACCGCCGGGCTGTTCCTTCTCGGAGTCGGATGGTCACTGGTGATGGTGTCGGCCTCCACCCTCGTGGCCGAGCATGCGCCGATCGAGGCACGCACCGACGTCCAGGGGACCTCGGACCTGGTGATGGGCCTGACCGCCGCCGTGACGGGTGCGTTGGCGGGCGTGATCGTCGACCTCGGCGACTACCCGACGCTGGCGCTCGCGAGCCTGGTGCTCGTCGTCGGCGTGCTCGGCGCATCGGCCCGCGCAGCGGTCGAGACGACACGCCGCACCGCCTGACCAGGTCCGATCGCCGGGTCGTGCTGGCCCGTCAGCGAGGGCGCACCCGACGGCGCACGGCGGTCCAGACGCGGTCGCCGAGCGGAGTCCGCCGGATCCGGCGCAGCAGGCGCAGGGGAGCGCTGTCGGGCCGGGGCAGTTCCGGGGGCGTGGTGACCCGGAGGTAGGTGGCGCCCGTGGCGGGCCGGGCGGTGTCCGCCTCCAGCCGCTCCGCCGCGACCGCAAGCGCGGTGAACTGCTGCAGGACCCGTGGGTCCGGGCGACCGCCCCGCACTGCGTTGCGGAGGGCCTTCTCGACCGCAGGCCTGTGCATCAGCCCGGCGAGCGAGCCGTGCGAGGTGTCCAGCAGCTCGCACATCACCGCCACACCGTCGCCCTCCCACACGCGGGTGGAGGTGGACTGCATGGACGGGACCTTCACGAACGGTACGTCGGCCCATTCCGGCACCAGCCGGGCGATCAGGCCGGTGTGCAGCAGTTGGTCGCGTTTCTGCGCCGGGGCCGACGAGAACGTGGCGGCGACGAACCCGGGTGCCAGGAAGGGGGTGACCATGCCGGTGACGTAGGCGGAGGTGGCCCAGCGCCGCACTCGTTCCACCAGGTAGAGGTAGTCGAGGAGGTGCAGGCCGTGGACGCCGGTGGCCCCGGCGTGCTGGACGATGCCGTTGATGCGGTCGCGTTCAGCCTCCACGACCTCCGAAACGATGGCGGCCTTCGGTGCGCCACGGATCAGGCGGTCCAGTCCCGCCTGGTGCGGGGTGAGGGCGGGGTCGGCGTCGGCCGCCGGATACCAGTAGCCGGTGGCGAGCTCGCCCGCTGCGCCGGTGTAGGTGGCGGGCCGGACCTGTCTCGACAGCATCGCGGAGGTCACCGGGCGGGCCATGTAGGTCGACGGGAACTGGTGGTCGTAGTGGTCGCGCAGCCCGCGCGCACGCTCCAGCAGGCCGGTGTCCAGCACCTTGGCAGGTGCTCCGGCGAGCCGCACCACGTGCTCGGGCTCGAGGCCGCGCCGGTCCCGCAGCAGCTGCACCAGGCGACGGGCCGTCTCGCCCTCGGCCGGGATGTCCTCGGTGGTGAGGAACCGCGGCGTCCGGTCGGCGGCGATCAGGGTGGCGGCGATGAGGCGCGAGTCCTTGCCGCCGGACAGGCCGAGGGTGATCTCGTCGGCGTAGAGCCGGTGCACGCTGTCGGCGACGCCGGTCAACGCGGTGGCGGCGCGGTCCAGCTGCTCCTCCACCGGGCGCCCCTGGTCGGCGAGCCCGCTGGCCACCACGTCGTCCACGGCGTACCGCAGCTGGCTGTCGACCTCCCAGCCGCCGCCGGGCAGGCGCCGCCCCGTGGCCCGCTCTCCGGGACGCAGCTGGCGGGTCCCGGCCACCGGTGACAGGTCCCCGCCGAAGTGCCCGCAGACGGTGTACGACGTCCAGCCGGCCAGGTCCGGCCGCGCCGTCCCGTGCAGGAAGGTGGCGAGCAGCGTGGGCTGGGTGCAGAACGCGGTGATGCCGTCGGCCGTGCCGGTGAAGACCCGGGCCATGCCGAGCCAGTCCTGCTGCAGGGCGAACCGGTCGGTGTCCAGGGCCAGCAGGGCGAACGGGGGGACCCCCTCGCGATGCACGTCCTCGCCGGCCAGCAGCCGCCGGGCGAGTGCCGGCGGGCCGGTCCCGACGTCGATGCCCACGGGGATCCCGTGCGAGACCGCGTTGACGGGACCCTCGGTGGCGACCACCGGCCACCGGTAGGCGCGCTGGTCGGCGGGATGCAGGACGATGACGCCCCAGTCGTCGCCGCCGAAGTCGTGGCGCTGCCAGGAGGTGGGCACGAGATCGCGGAGCGCGGGGGCGACCCGGGCGGTCCGTGCCGAGGTCGCCTCGGTCCCCAGCGGACCACGGGCAAACCAGGACAGCACGACCTGCATGCGCCTACTCCGTTGTCGACGTCAGGATTTGTGAAGGCTAGCCGAAACGCGGAGTGGTCGCTGTCCCCGGCGTTCGGACGACACGCCGGGGCCACCTGAACGGTTTCGAACACCTGTTCGTCTAGGTTTGTTCCCACGGGACGCTGGCTGACCGCCAACCGTCCACAGGTACGACGTACAGGCGTGTTTGTCCACACCCACGACCCGGCTGATCAGGCTGTGTCGGGACCTCGTCATAACGTCGCCGATGTACCGACCTCACCACGACACCAGGAGCGAACAACATGGCTGGCGATGACCGGATGAAGGCGCTCGACGCAGCGCTGCTCAGCATCGAGAAGAACTACGGCAAGGGCTCGGTGATGCGCCTCGGTGACGACACCCGTGCGCCCCTCGAAGTGATCCCGACCGGCGCGATCGCGCTGGACGTGGCCCTGGGCATCGGCGGGCTGCCGCGCGGCCGGGTCGTGGAGATCTACGGTCCCGAGTCCAGCGGCAAGACCACCGTCGCCCTGCACGCGGTGGCCAACGCCCAGGCCGCTGGCGGCATCGTGGCGTTCATCGACGCCGAGCACGCGCTCGACCCGGAGTACGCCAAGGCGCTCGGTGTCGACACCGACTCCCTGCTGGTCTCCCAGCCCGACTCCGGTGAGCAGGCGCTCGAGATCGCCGACATGCTGATCCGCTCCGGTGCGCTCGACCTGATCGTCATCGACTCGGTGGCCGCGCTCGTGCCGCGCGCGGAGATCGAGGGCGAGATGGGCGACAGCCACGTCGGCCTCCAGGCGCGACTGATGAGCCAGGCGCTGCGCAAGATGACCGGTGCGCTCAACAACTCCAACACCACGATGATCTTCATCAACCAGCTGCGCGAGAAGATCGGCGTCATGTTCGGCTCGCCGGAGACCACCACGGGTGGCCGGGCGCTGAAGTTCTACTCCTCGGTGCGCCTCGACGTCCGCCGGATCGAGACGCTCAAGGACGGCACCGACATGGTCGGCAACCGGACCCGCGTCAAGGTCGTGAAGAACAAGGTCGCCCCGCCGTTCAAGCAGGCCGAGTTCGACATCATGTACGGCAAGGGCATCAGTCGCGAGGGCGGTCTGATCGACGTCGGCGTCGAAGCGGGCCTCGTCCGCAAGGCCGGCGCCTGGTACACCTACGAGGGCGACCAGCTCGGCCAGGGCAAGGAGAACGCCCGGACCTTCCTCAAGGACAACCCGGACCTCGCCAACGAGCTGGAGAAGCGGATCCTCGAGACGCTGGGCGTGACGCCGACGGTCGACAACGACGCGCTCTCCGACGAGCCCATCGGCGTGGATTCCTTCTGATCGTTGGTTTCGAGGCTCGCTGCGCTCGCACCTCAACCAGCGGCACCGGTGGTTGAGGTGCGAGGAGCGCCAGCGACGAGCCTCGAAACCTCCGGGCTCATCTCACGGAGGCAGTCATGGCGCAGTGGCCCAACCGCAGGGCCGAGCCACCCGACGATCTCGGGTGGACCGAGGACGCCGACCCCGAGTCGGTCGCGCGCAAGATCCTGCTCGACCAGCTGAGCATCACGGCACGCAGCCGTCATGAGCTGGAGGAGCGGCTGGCCCGCCGCAACGTCCCCGAGGACGTGGCGGGCCGGCTGCTCGACCGGTTCGAGGAGGTCGGGCTGATCGACGACGAGGCCTTCGCCCGGGCGTGGATCGACAGCCGGCAACGCACCCGCGGGCTCGCACGGACCGCGCTGGCGGCCGAGCTGCGTCGCAAGGGCATCGCGGACGAGACCGCCCGCACCGTGCTGGCGGAGGTCGACCCCGGTGACGAGGAGGACGCGGCAGGCGTCCTTGTCCGCAAGAAGCTGCGGACGATGCGCGGACTCGACCGGCAGGTCGCCACCCGCCGACTCGTCGGCATGCTCGCCCGCAAGGGGTACTCGCCCGGGCTGGCCTATGCCGTGGTCAAGCGTGAGCTCGGTGCCCCAGAATGGTCGGGTGACGACGAGTGAGACGCCGCCCCCCGCCCGCGAGGTCCTGACCTACGACCTGTTCGGCACCGCCGTCCGCGAGCTCGCCCAACAGGTCGTCGACGACGGCTTCGAGCCCGACATCGTGCTCGCGATCGCCCGCGGCGGCCTCGGCCTGGCCATGGGGCTCGGCTACGCGCTGGACGTGAAGAACCTGTCGGCGGTCAACGTCGAGTTCTACACCGGCGTCAACCAACGCCTCGACGTGCCGATGATGCTGCCGCCCACCCCCGCGGCGATCGACCTGACCGGCATGAAGGTCCTGATCGCCGACGACGTCGCCGACACCGGCAAGACGCTCGAGGTGGTCCGCGACTTCTTCGCCGACCACGTGGCCGAGGCGCGCACTGCCGTCATCTACGAGAAGCCCTGGACCGTCATCAACGCGGAGTACGTCTGGCGTCGTACGGATGCCTGGATCGACTTCCCCTGGTCGTCGACACCGCCGCTCGTCAATCGTCAGGGCGGCAAGGCCCATTAGGGTCGGCGCATGACCGCGTTCCCTGTCTCGGACCTGACCTCCTCGCTCCGGGTCGCCCCGGGCCCGATCGATCTCGCCGCCATCGACACCGATGCCGCGCCCGGCTTCGACGGTGACAAGGACGCGGGCACCGAAGCCTTGCTGGACAAGGGCCCGGAGCTCGCCGACCTCCAGGAGCGTCTCTTCGCCGACGGGAAGTCGGGCGGCCACCGCAACGTCCTGCTGGTGCTCCAGGGCATGGACACGTCCGGCAAGGGCGGCACGCTGCGTTCGACCGTCGGTCTGGTCGACCCGCAGGGGGTACGGATCACCTCCTTCAAGGCGCCCACCGACGAGGAGCGTGCCCACGACTTCCTGTGGCGGATCACCAACGCACTCCCGTCCGTGGGCGTGATCGGGGTCTTCGACCGTTCTCACTACGAGGACGTGCTGATCGCCCGCGTGCGTTCGTTCGCCGAGCCCGACGAGATCGAGCGCCGCTACGACGCCATCAACGCCTGGGAGGCGGATCTCGTCGCCAAGGGCACGCTGATCATCAAGTGCATGCTGCACATCTCCGCCGACGAGCAGAAGAAGCGCCTGCTGGCCCGTCTCGACGACCCGACCAAGTACTGGAAGTTCAATCCCGGCGACATCGACGAGCGTGAGCTCTGGCCGGCGTACCAGGAGGCCTACGAGATCGCGATCGAGCGGACGAACACCGACGTCGCGCCGTGGCACGTGATCCCGGCCGACAAGAAGTGGTACCGCAACCTGGCCATCGGCACCCTCCTCCACGACGCCCTGTCGTCGCTCGACCTCGACTGGCCGGAGGCCGACTTCGATATCGAGGCCCAGAAGAAGCGGCTGGCCGACGAGAAGCCGCTGTGACCCTTCCGACCGTGCGGGTCACCCGCTACGTCACGCCGTTGCGTGAGGGCGGCAGCCTGCCCGGGATCGTCGAGGCCGAGGACCTCGGCACCTACGTGTGCAAGTTCCGCGGCGCCGGCCAGGGACCGCGCGTCCTCGTCGCCGAGGTGATCGTGGCGGGACTCGCTCGCAGCCTCGAGATCCCGACGCCCGACCAGGTCGTGCTGGACCTCGATCCCGACATCGCGCGTTACGAGGCCGACGAGGAGGTGCAGGACCTGATCAACGCGAGCCCCGGGCTGAACCTCGGGATCGACTTCCTGCCCGGCTCGTTCGGCTACGACCCCGGCTCCGGGCCCGATCGCGACCTCGCCGGTCGGGTGCTGTGGCTGGACGCGTTCACGGCCAACGTCGACCGCAGCTGGCGCAACCCGAACCTGCTGGTCTGGCGCGACGTCCTGTACGCGATCGACCACGGGGCCTCGCTCTACTTCCACCACTCGTGGTCCGGCGGCCCGGGTGATCCAGCCCGCTTCGCGGCCCAGGCGTACGACGCCTCGGAGCACATCCTGCGCGAGTACGCTCCCGAGGCGCAGGCCCAGGACGCCGTACTCGCTGAGCGGTTGAGCGACGACGCGATCGATGCCGTGCTCGCGGACATCAGTGATGACTGGCTCGAGCCGACCCCGGGTGCCGACGACCCCGCAGCCGTGCGGAAGCACTACGCCGCCTTCCTCCGGGCCCGTCGCGACGGCGACCGTTCGTGGTTGCCCGGTGTGGGGGAGTCGGCATGAAGCCGTACCAGTACGTCACGCTGCGGTGCGTCCCCCGCGTCGAGCGCGAGGAGTTCGTCAACGTCGGAGTCATCGTCCACTGCCCGGCAGAGGACTTCCTCGGCGTACGGACCGCCGTCGACGACGCGCGCGTCCGTGCCCTCGACGCGGGCATCGACCTCGACTCCGTCCGCGCCGCACTCGCCATGATCGACCGGGTCTGTCGCGGTGAGGCGCACACCGCCTTCGGCGTGGGCGTGCGTGCCACCGCGTACGGCGTCCGGGAGTCCCGCGACGACGCAAGCACCCGGTTCGGGTTCCTCAAGGCACCGCGCAGCACGGTGATCCAGCCCGGCCCGGTGCACGGCGGGGTGACGGCCGACCCCGCCCGCACGCTCGAGCACCTGCTGGAGTCGCTGGTCCTGTAGCCCGCCGGCACCGGCTGAAGTGGAGTAGTGGCCACTTCCCTCCCGTCTTCGCCGGGATCCTGGCCTGCGGCCCGCTGACCCTGGAAGCAGTGTTGCGCTCGCACCGTGCGCTCATGCACGACGATCCCGGCGAATCCGATTACGCCGGCCGGATCCGCGACATGCAGAACTGGGTCGGAGGCAGCGACCCCAGCGCGTGGGTGGTGCCGCCAGTGCGATGTACCGCGCGGTCGATGCGCTGGTCGAGGCGCGCGCGCTCCGGCCCCTGACAGACCGCCGTCGGAACCAGGTGTGGGGCGTCGGCGACATGCTCGACGAGCTCGAGGACCTCAGTGTCCGGATCGGGGCGGCCGCGCGCGCCGACCGCTAGCAGGGGAGCGTCCCGCCGATGAACTCCGTGATCTCGTTGTCGCCCTGGACCCAGAACCGGGAGGGGATGTCGCGGCGTTCGAGGAACTCCGTGGCCGCGCCGTCGGCCGTCACCCCGTAGCCGCCGGGCTCGTCCGGGCCGTCGAGGTCGAGCAGCTCCCGATGTCCCGCCAGCAGGAGCCGAAGCTTCGCCCCTTCGGCCTTCGTGAGGCGCCACGCCGGGTTCGGGTTCCCGGACATGATGCTCCACTCGATGACGAAGCCCGACCCGCTCGAGGACACCTCGTGGGAGAAGTTGCAGGTGGATGCCGGTTCGGGAGCGGTCGGAGTGGGGCTGGAAGTGGGGCTGGGAGTGGGGCTGGGAGTGGGGGTCCGGGTGGGACTGGGAGTGGTCGTCGGCGCAGCGCTGCTCGCGGCGCCACCTGTCGGCCTCGAGGCGGACGGGGGAGCGTCCTCGCCGCCACAGGCGGTCAGGAGTACGACGAACAGGGCTCCGGTGACGACGAGGCGCGAAGACACGAGGCTGACCCTGTCACCTGCGCAGCCCCGTTCGGGGAGAAACCGCGAAGGTCGCCCGACGGGCTGCCGCCGTCACCCCTGGTACGGCGGCGCGACACCCCAGCCCCAGCGCGGTGTGGGGGCGTGCTCGACCGGGTCGGCTCCGGGCTGGGAGTTCTCCATCGCCAGGCGCGTGCCCCACTCGAGGTAGCCGATGATGGCCGCCCGGAACTCCGGGTCGGCGGGCAGCTCCGCATCGTCGGCGGCGAGGCTCATCGTGGCCGCGAACCGGTGCCGCTGGGCCGGCGTGATGGCCAGGCCGAGGTGGTGCCTGAGCATGGACTCGTAGCCGCCGTGCTGCTCGGTGTACGTGGCCGGTCCGCCGAGCACCTCGGCCCACCAGTCGGCGACATGAGCCCGGTGGTGCTCCGAGACTCCGCCCGGGAAGAAGCCCGACAGGGCGGCGTCAGCCTCGACCCGGTCGTAGAAGCTGTCGATCATCAGGCGCAGCGGAGCCAGGCCGCCTGCCCATTCGTACAACGTCGGCAGTCCCGGCTCGTCGACTCCACCCATGGCGACAGTTCACCGCACTCGCGGGACCGGCGCACCTGATTTCGGGATCAGACCGGAACGAGCTCGACCGCACCCACGGCGTACCGGGCCAGGATGGTCCGGGCGATCTCCGGGTGGGCACCCAACGGCTCGGAGACCGCCACGGCCCCGGCCTCGATCGCCAGTTCGGCAGCCCGGTCCTGCAGGCCACCGGGCGCCAGGAACAGCGACGCGACGGCGATGTGGCGGCGACCCTCGGCCCGGAACTGGCGGACCGCTTCGCCGGTGGCGGGCGGCGCGCTCCCGGCGTACGCGGCAGTCACGGGGAGCTTGTGGTGCGCACCCCAGAGGCGAGCGAGGCGGGCGACGGCCTGGTTGGCCAGCGGGTCGGTGGATCCGGCTGCCGCGAGGACGAGGGCGTCGAGCTCGCGGACCCGGGCACCCTTGAGGGCCTCCCGCAGTCGCTCGTCGAGAACCTCGAGGAAGCGGGCTTCCAGGCCGAGCACCTCGGTCGCGCGGATCTGCAGGCCGGGGTGACGGGCCGTGGCCTCGGCGATGACCGAGGGCACGTCGACCCGGGCGTGGAACGCCTCGACGAGGAGCAGCGGCACGACGACGATCTCCTCGAACCCGGCCTTGACCAGCCGGTCGACCACGGTGTGGAAGTTCGGCTTGGCCAGGTCGAGGAACGCGCGTTCGATGCGCAGGTCGGGACGCAACGACTTCGTGGCGTCGACAAGCGCGGTGACCGTCGCGGCAGAGCGCGGGTCGCGGCTGCCGTGGGCCAGGGCAATGAGGGCGGGAGCGGCCATCAGTTGTTTCCCCTCTCGGCTGTCGTGAGTGCTGCCTTCATGAGTGAATGCCGCATTCGGTCTTGTTGGTGCCGGCCCAGCGCCCGCTGCGCGGGTCCTCGCCGGGTGCGACGCGTCGGGTGCACGGCGCGCAGCCGATGGACGGGTAGCCGTCGTACACGAGGGGGTTGACGAGCACGCCGTTCTCGGCGATGTACCGCTCGACCTGCTCGTCGCTCCAGCGGGCCATGGGGGAGACCTTGACCTTCCCCTTCTTGGCGTCCCAGCCGATGACCGGTGCGATCACGCGGTTGTGGGTCTCGGCGCGGCGCAGGCCGGTCGCCCAGGCGTCGTAGCCGGCCAGGGAGTCGGCGAGCGGCTTGACCTTGCGCAGGGCGCAGCACAGGTCGGGGTCGCGCTTGTAGAGCTCGGGGCCGTACTCGGCATCCTGCTCGGCCACCGACTGCACGGGGGTGATCGAGAGCAGGTTGACGTTCATCGTCGCGGCGACCGCATCGCGGGTACCGATGGTCTCGACGAAGTGGTAGCCCGTGTCGAGGAAGACGACGTCGACGTTGTCGACCACCTTCTGGGCGAGGTGCGCGAGCACCGCGTCGCCCATCGAGGAGGTGATGCAGAACCGGTCCCCGAACGTCGCCGCGGCCCATTCGATGATGACCTCGGCAGGGGCGAGCTCGAGCTCGGCACCCCAGTGGGACACCAGTTCACGGAGTTCTTCGGGGGAGCGGCCCTCGGTGGAGGCGCCACGGAAGGCCCGCGCGCTGGCAGTGGCCGGAGCGGTCATGAGGCACCTCCTTGAGGAGCAGTGGTGGAGGCCCGGCTGATCATGCCGAGCGAGGTAACAGAGAACGCGCGGAGGCAGCTGCGGCATTCCCAACCGGTGGGCTCGTGGGGCCACAGGTCGGTCTCGCTGCAGAACGGGCAGTGGTACGGCGTCCCTGCGCGGGCACCGCCTTCGCCCTCGGACTCCTGGCGGGTCACACCGACTCCAGCGTCCTGGCGTCGAGGGTCTTGTCGCCGCGCAGCAGGTCCTCGTCGGCACGGTGCACCCACTCGACGAAGGGCTCGCCGGCGTTGCGGTCGGCCAGGAAGTTCTTGACCACGCTGGTGATGTAGTCGTCGAGCCCCGCGCTGGTCACCTTGTGGGCGCGCAGCTTGCGACCGAAGTTGGCGTGCAGGCCGGTGGCGCCACCGAGGTGCACCTGGAAGCCCTCGACCTGGTTGCCGTCGGCATCAGTCACGAGCTGGCCCTTGAGGCCGAAGTCGGCGACCTGTGTCCGGGCGCAGGCATTGGGGCAGCCGTTGACGTTGACGGTGATCGGGGTGTCGAGGTCGGGGAACCGCTTCTCCAGCTCGGCGACCAGGAGGCGCGAGCGCTCCTTGGTGTCGACGATCGCGAGCTTGCAGAACTCGATTCCGGTGCAGGCCATCGTGTTCTGGCGCCAGTTCGACGGGCGGGCAGTGAGGCCGATCTCGTCGAGGTCGTCGAGCAGCGCGTCGACCGCGTCGGTCTCCACACCGATCAGCACCAGCTTCTGGTACGCCGTCAGGCGGGCACCTTCGACACCGTGCTTCTCCATCAGGTCGGCCAGCTGCACCAGCATCGTTCCGGACACGCGTCCGACGACGGGTGCCAGGCCGACGTAGCGGCGGCCGTCCTTCTGCTCGTGTACGCCCACGTGGTCGCGGTGGGCAACCGGCGTCTCGGGGGAGGCGTTGGTGACCAGGGCCTTGCCGAGGTACTCGTTCTGCAGCACCTCGCGGAACTTCTCGACGCCCCAGTCCGCAACGAGGTACTTCAGGCGGGCACGCGAGCGCAGCCGGCGGTAGCCGTAGTCACGGAAGATTCCGGCGACGCCGGCCCACACGTCGGGCACCTCGTCGAGCGGGATCCAGACGCCGAGCTTCTGCGCGAACATCGGGTTGGTCGAGAGGCCACCGCCGACCCAGACGTCGAAGCCGGGGCCGTGCTCGGGGTGCACGGTGCCGACGAAGGCGACGTCGTTGGTCTCGGGCGAGACGTCGTGGCTCGGGTGGCCGGTCACGGCCGTCTTGAACTTGCGCGGGAAGTTCGAGAAGTCCTTGTTGCCGATGTAGCGGCGCTCGATCTCCTCCAGGGCGGGGGTGCCGTCGATGATCTCGTCGGCAGCGATGCCGGCAACGGGCGAACCGAGGAAGGGTCGGGGCGAGTCGCCGCACGCCTCGGTGGAGTGCAGGCCGACGGCCTCGAGCCGCTCCCAGATCTGGGGCATGCTCTCGATCTCGATCCAGTGGTACTGGATGTTCTGCCGGTCGGTGATGTCGGCGGTGTCGCGGGCGAAGTCGACACCGATGGTGCCGAGCGTGCGCACGGCGTCAGCCGACAGCAGCTTGCCGTCGGACCGGACCCGGAGCATGAAGAAGCGGTCGTCCAGCTCCTCCTCCTCCATCGAACCCGTGCGGCCCCCGTCGATGCCGGGGCGACGCTGCGTGTAGAGGCCCATCCAGCGGAAGCGACCGCGCAGGTCGGCCGGGTCGATCGAGTCGAAGCCACGCTTGGAGTACGTGTAGAGGATGCGGTCCCGCACGTTGAGCGGGTCGTCGTCCTTCTTGGACTGTTCGTTCTTGTTCAGCGGCTCGGTGTAACCGAATGCCCACTGGCCCTCCGCGCGGCGGGGGCGGGGCACGTCAGTGTGACGAGGAGGCTGGGACTGGAAGCGCAGATCGGGCATGCGGGGAGGAGGTCCTTCGCTGATGGGCGCCCGGGTGGTTTCCGGCGCGCGACTCGAGGGTGACGGGTGGCGTGATCAGCGGGGCCGACACATCATGCTGCCCATGCGCCCGAAGTCCACGTGGCGGCGAGCCACGAGGTGCGCGTGAGTTGCAGCAGAGACCATGTCAATGAGTCTCATCCTTCGGACGCGCTCCCACCAAATGTCAATCTCATAGTTTGGACCGATGTCTCAAGATCCGGGACGATTTGAGGCCGAACCGGCTGGTTTACCCGTGCGCTGCGACGCAGGTCACACGAGGCGGTGCCTGCCACGTCGCCAGCAACCGTGCTGCACCGACCGTTGCGCCGCCTGTCCGTGACCGGCACTACGCTGTGCGCCATGAGCGACAACTCCGCCCTGACTCCCAACGCCGACCTCGTCAGCAGCGCCTACCGCCAGGCGCTGGAGGTCATCGCGGCCGTCGAGCCTCGCGTGGCCGAGGCCACCCGCCAGGAGCTCGCCGACCAGCGGTCGTCGCTCAAGCTGATCGCGAGCGAGAACTACGCCTCGCCCGCCGTGCTCCTCACCATGGGCACCTGGTTCAGCGACAAGTACGCCGAGGGAACCGTCGGCCACCGCTTCTACGCCGCCTGCCAGAACGTCGACACCGTCGAGGCGCTCGCCGCCGAGCACGCCCGCGAGCTGTTCGGTGCGGAGTACGCCTACGTCCAGCCGCACTCCGGCATCGACGCCAACCTGACGGCGTACTGGGCGATCCTCGCTCACCGCGTCGAGGGTCCGTGGCTCAAGAACGCCGGCGTCAAGAACATGAACGACCTCAGCGACGCCGACTGGGAGAAGCTGCGCCACGAGTTCGGCAACCAGCGCCTGCTCGGCATGAGCCTGGACGCCGGCGGCCACCTCACCCACGGCTTCCGCCCGAACATCAGCGGCAAGATGTTCCACCAGCAGCAGTACGGCACCAACCCCGAGACCGGGCTCATCGACTACGACGCCCTGCGCGCCAAGGCGAAGGAGTTCAAGCCGCTCATCCTGGTCGCCGGCTACTCCGCGTACCCGCGCCGCGTGAACTTCGCGAAGATGCGCGAGATCGCCGACGAGGTCGGCGCCACCCTGATGGTCGACATGGCGCACTTCGCCGGTCTGGTCGCAGGCAAGGTCTTCCAGGGCGAGGAGGACCCGGTTCCCTACGCCCACGTGGTCACCAGCACCTCGCACAAGTCGCTGCGCGGCCCGCGCGGTGGCTTCATCCTCGCGACCGAGGAGTACGCCCCCAGCGTCGACCGCGGTTGCCCGATGGTCCTCGGTGGCCCGCTGTCGCACGTGATGGCAGCCAAGGCCGTCGCGTTCGCCGAGGCCCGCACCCCCGAGTTCCAGACCTACTCGCAGAACGTCGCCGACAACGCCAAGTCGCTCGCCGAGGGCTTCCTGAGCCGCGACGCCAAGCTCGTCACCGGCGGCACGGACAACCACATCGTGCTGCTCGACGTCGCGAAGTACGGCCTGACCGGTCGCCAGGCCGAGTCGGCCCTGCTCGACGCCGGCGTCGTCACGAACCGCAACTCCGTGCCGAACGACCCGAACGGCGCCTGGTACACCACCGGCATCCGCTTCGGCACGCCCGCGCTGACCACCCGCGGCTTCGGCCACGACGAGTTCGACAAGGTGGCCGAGCTGGTCGTCGACGTCCTCAGCAACACCGAGGCCGGCGTCAACAAGGCCGGGGCCCCGTCGAAGGCGACCTACCAGCTGGCCGACGGCGTGGCTGACCGGGTGCGCAGCGAGTCGGCGAACCTGCTCGACAAGCACCCGCTGTACCCGGGCCTCAACCTCGTCTGACGGGCCTGTCCCGACCAGCCAGCATAGTCGAGTGAATTACTCGACTATGCTGGCTGGATGACTTCCGACCTCGCCCTCCGCTATGGCGATCCCGATGCAGTGCTCGGGGTCACCAGCGACGTGCTCGCCCTCCAGCTGGCTCATCGGTCCGTCCGCGCGTTCCTGCCCGAGCCGATCGGCGACGAGGTCCTCGAGGCGCTCGTGGCTGCGGGACAGTCGGCTCCGACGTCCTCGAACCTGCAGCCGTGGAGCGTCGTCGCTGTGCGCGATCCCGCTCGACGGCAGCGTCTTGCCGAGCTGGCGGCCGAACAGGCATTCGTGGCGCAGGCACCGCTCTTCCTCGCCTGGGTGGTGGACCTCGGTCGCGCCCGCCGGATTGCCGAGGCTGCCGCGACCGGCATCGACGCCGCGGACTACCTGGAGACGACGGTGATCGGCTTCGTCGACGCAGCGCTGGCGGCGCAGAACACCCTGCTCGCCGCCGAGTCCCTCGGACTCGGTGGCGTCTTCGTCGGTGCGCTGCGGAACCGGCCGGCCGACGTGGCCGCAGAGCTCAACCTCCCGGACCACACCTTCGCTGCCTTCGGGCTCGCCCTCGGCCGACCGGATCCGGAAGAGCAGGCGGGGGTCAAGCCGCGGTTGCCCCAGCAGGCCGTCCTGCACCACGAGCAGTACGACGCCGACCTGGCCGACGAGCAGATCGATACCTACGACGACCGGCTCGCTGCCTACAACCATCGCTTCGGCCTGACGGGTCGCTGGACCGACCGGGTGCTGTCACGCCTGGCCGGACCCCAGTCCATGGCGGGTCGCCACGAGCTGCGGGCGCACCTCGAAGCCCGCGGGCTGCCGTCGCGCTAGCGCCAGGTGTAGACGACCTCGGGCCGTCCGCTGCCGCCGCCGTAGCGGGCATTGCGCTGGGCGAGTCCCTGGTCGGCCAGGTGCTCGAGGTACCGCCGCGCGGTGACTCGCGAGATGCCGACGGCTGCGGCCGCAGCGCTGGCCGAGAGCCCTGCGGTCGCGTCGCGGAGCGCCGAGGTCACGCCACGCAGCGTCTCGGTGCTCATGCCCTTGGGGAGTGGCGAGTTCGCGTTCGGGCGCAACGCCCCGAGCAGCCGGTCGACCTCGTCCTGGACCACCTCGTCGGGTGCGTCGGCCAGCTGGGCCCGGTAGGCGGCGTACTGCTCCAGCTTGGACCGGAAGGTCGCGAAGGTGAACGGCTTGAGCAGGTAGAGCACGACGCCCTGGCCGACGGCCTGGCGCACGATCGCGGTGTCGCGGGCGGCGGTCACGGCGATCACGTCGCACTGGTGGCCCGCCGTGCGCAGGCCCGCGAGCAGGGACAAGCCGTGTCCGTCGGGGAGGTTCATGTCGAGCAGGACCAGGTCGACGGGAGTGCCGGCAGTGCGCGCCGCATCGAGGGTGCGTACGGCGTCCCGGGCCGATCGTGCGACGCCGGCGAGCTCGAAGCCGTCCAGCCGGGCGACGTACGACGCATGCGCCTCGGCGGCCAGTGCCTCGTCCTCCACGACGAGGACGCGCACGCTCATGCCGGGTCCGCCGGGTGCAGGACGACCGTGAACTCCGCGCCGCCGAGCGTGGACCGTCCGACCTCGACCGTTCCGCCGTGCCGGCGGGCGACCTGGACGACGAGGGCGAGGCCCAGGCCGCGCCCTGTTCCCGGCGCCGCCTTGGTGGTCCAGCCTCGTTCGAGCACGTGGGCCACGGCGGCGTCGTCGAGTCCCGGTCCGCTGTCGCCGACCCGGACCTCCAGGCGCGCCGGCTCGCCGGACAGCCGCACCTCGACGCGTCGCTGGTCTGCGTCGGCCACGGCGTCGAAGGCGTTGTCGACCAGGTTGCCGAGCAGGGTCACCAGGTCGCGGGGCGGGATGCCCGAACCGGCGGGGACCTCGCCCGCGATGACGAACTCGATGCCCTGCTCGGCGGCCTCGGCCGACTTGCCGAGCAGCAGCGCAGCGACCACCGGGTCGTCGACGGCGGCGACCACCTGGTCGGCGAGGACCTGCGCCACCTGGAGCTCTGCGGTCGCGAACTCCACGGCCTCGTCGCTGCGTCCGAGCTCGATGAGCGACACGACGGTGTGGAGCCGGTTCGCGGACTCGTGGTTCTGGGAGCGGAGCGACTCGGTCAACCGGCGGACGATCTCGAGCTCGCCGGTGACCGAGCGCAGCTCGGTGTGGTCACGCAGCGTCACCACCGAGCCGACGTCCTTTCCGTCCCATCGGGCGGGAGCCGAGGAGACCACGAGGATGCGTTCGCCGGCGAGGTAGAGCTCGTCGGCCTCGGCGGTCTCGCCGCGCGCGGCAGCGACGAGACCGGGAGCCAGCTCGAGGTCGGCCACGGCCCGGCCGATCACGTCGTCGGGCAGGGCGAGCAGCCGACGGGCTTCGTCGTTGACCAGCTGGACCCGGCCGTCGCCGTCGAGGAGCAGCAGGCCTTCGCGCACGGAGTGGAGGACGGCCGAGTAGTACTCGTACATCCGGGCCAGCTCCTTCTCGCCGAGGCCGTGGGTGATCCGGCGCAGCCGCCGTCCGAGCAGGGCGGCGCCGAGGATTCCGGCGAGCAGCACCGCGCCGGCCCAGAGCACGATCGCCGTGATGTCGCGGCGCAGCCCACGATTGATGTCGCTGACCGTGATGCCGACCGAGACGTAGGCGACGACGCGGTCGCCGTTCATGACGGGCACCACGGACCGCACGGACGGACCGAGGCTTCCCGCGTACTCCTGCGTGAAGACGTCGCCCCGCGGGGCATCGCCGAGGTCGCCGGCGAACCGGTGTCCGATCTGCGATGGGTCGGGGTGCGTGTAGCGGCGCCGGTTCAACGACATGACCACGACGAAGTCGGTGTCGGTGTCGCGGCGCACCTCCTCGGTCCACGGCTGGAGCAGGGCAGTGGGGTCCTTCCCGGCGAGTGCCTCGCGGACGGTGGGGGAGTCGGCCACGGTCTGGGCCACAGCCACCGCGCGCTCGGTGGCCCGGCTGCGCGCGTCGCGCCGGGCGTCGTACGCCGCCAACGCGATCGCGGTGACCACCAGCAGCAGCACGATCGCGACCTGCAGCAACAGCACCTGGCGCGCGACCGACCGGTCGCGCAGGAGGCGAGGCAGGCGGGGCACGCCTGCAGTCTCTCCCATCCACCGCGCAGGATCGCGGCGCGCGTCGCGAACACAAAGAACACAACGGTGACGGAGGTCACATCACGCCGGAGAGTGGCTGAAGACCCCGGTCGGGGTCCCCGGACCAGGAGGATCGATGAGTACGACGAGCACCAGCGCGGCAAAGGGCCACGGCTCCCGCGCCACCCACTACCTCTACCTAGCTGTGATCGTGGCGGTCCTGCTCGGCATCGCGACGGGCCTGGTGTTCCCCGGCTTCGCCGTCGAGCTCAAGCCACTCGGCGAGGGCTTCGTCAACCTGATCAAGATGATGATCCAGCCGATCATCTTCTGCACGATCGTCCTCGGCGTCGGCTCGGTGGCCAGTGCCGCGAAGGTCGGCAAGGTCGGCGGCATGGCGCTGGTCTACTTCCTCGTGATGTCGACCGCCGCGCTGACGATCGGCATGGTCGTCGGCAACCTGCTGCACCCCGGTGACGGCCTGCACCTGACGGCCGACGCTGCGGCGATCGCGCAGGAGAAGGCTGCCGAGGGGCACGCCGACACGACCGCGTTCCTGCTGGGCATCATCCCGACCTCGCTGTTCAGCGCCCTCACCAGCGGCAGCGTCCTGCAGACCCTGCTCGTCGCGCTCCTGGTCGGCTTCGCACTCCAGCGGATGGGTGCGGCCGGCGCGCCGGTCCTGACCGTCGTCGGTCACGTGCAGCGCCTGGTGTTCCGACTGCTCGGCATGATCATGTGGGCCGCCCCCGTCGGTGCCTTCGGCGCCATGGCGGCCGTCACGGGCCAGGGTGGTGTCGACGCGCTCAAGAGCCTCGGCGTGCTGATGATCGGGTTCTACGTCACCTGCCTGCTCTTCGTGTTCGTGGTCCTGGGCACGCTGCTCAAGGTCGCCGCCGGCGTCAACATCTTCTCGCTGCTGCGCTACCTCGGCCGCGAGTTCCTGCTGATCCTGGCCACCTCCTCCTCGGAGTCGGCGCTCCCGCGGGTGATCGCCAAGCTCGAGCACGCCGGCGTCGACAAGACGACCGTCGGCGTCGTGGTCCCCACGGGCTACTCGTTCAACCTCGACGGCACCGCGATCTACCTGACCATGGCGTCCATCTTCATCGCCGAGGCGATCGGCAGCCCGCTCGCCATCGGTGAGCAGATCTCCCTCCTGCTGTTCATGATGATCGCCGCGAAGGGCGCCGCCGGCGTCACCGGATCCGGCATGGCCGTCCTGGCCGGTGGCCTCCAGTCGCACCGCCCGGAGATGGTCGACGGGGTCGGCCTCATCGTCGGCATCGACCGGTTCATGTCCGAGGCCCGGGCGCTCACGAACTTCGCGGGCAACGCGGTCGGCACCGTCCTGATCGGCCACTGGACCGGCAGCATCGACCGGGACCAGCTGGACCGCGTCCTCGCCGGCGACGACCCGTTCGACGAGACCACGATGGTCGACGACCACGCAGCGGAGCCCGAGACGGCGGAGCCGGTCAGGGAACCTCAGCCGGTCTGATCGAACAGGTCCAGGCTGTAGCGGGCGATGGTGGCTCTGGTGGCCGCCATCGCCCGCACCTGTTCCGTCGGCTCCGCGTCGAGCAGCTCGAACGGCAGGGCGGACAACCCGGTGAACAGCAACAACTGCAACGCATGCGCCCGGCGGACCGCCTGCTCGTCGATGTCCACGCCCTCCGCCGCCAGCCCGTCGACGTACGACGTCAGGCTGGCGGCGCCGCGTTCGGAGAGGTCGTCGGACGGCCTGAGGCCGATCTGCACGTCGCCGACGAGGAGCTGTCCTAGGTCGAACCCGACGGGCAGCGCGGTGAAGAACCCGAAGTCGATCATCGTGAAGTCGTCGTCGCCCGGCGTCACGAGCAGGTTGTTCGGGCAGGCGTCGCCGTGGCCCGCGAGCACGGGGAGGGCCATCAGCTCGGCCGCCACGGCATCGACGGAGGCCGCCGCCCGGTCCAGGCGTGGGCGCAGGTCGGCGAAGGCTTCCACGAGGAGCGGGTGGTGCCAGAGGTCGTCGCTCCCGAGCATCGGGAGGACCTGGAACTTGAGCCGGCCCTCGACGTACTTCGAGACGTCCCACTCGTGCCCGCCCACGTTGGCGCGGTCGCGGACGGCGGGGCTACCGGCGAAGCGGCCGAGCAGGTGCGCGGCGCGGCGGTAACGGTCGAGGTCCCACTCCGCGTCGACCGTCGGCACCACGTCCAGCCACACGGCGTAGGACAGGTCGTCGATGTCGTGGACGCCGAAGGGCCGTGGCATGGCGAGGCCCGTCGGCAGGTGGTCGACGAGGTCGGAACGGTAGACGGCACCCTCGGTCCGCCACGGCACCTGCTGGGCTGCCCAGGGCTGGACCTCGACCGGCACGTCGGCGAAGAAGGGGGACCGGGACCACTCGTGGACCTGCTTCACGAACAGCGTGAAGGGGGTGTGCTCGCCGGAGACGTCGGCCGTGCCGCGCACCCACCAGCGACCGCCGGTCGTGATCGCGGGGATGTCGTAGGACACCAGCTCAGCGGTCGAATCGACCAGTGCAACTGAGGAAACAGGGGTGTCCAGCAGGCCGGCCACCATGGTGGCGAGCGCCTCGTCGGAGACGTCGGCGGAGCCGAGCGCGGCGCGGTCGTGCATGAGGACCTCCGGAGGGGAGCGACGCAGATCACCGCATGTTAGGCCGGTCGGGATGCCCGGGTCCGTGCCTTCTGACAGATAGCGTGACTCCCATGAATGACGATCCGGGGCCCCAGTCCCGGCCGTCGTACCTCCGGACGACCTACGCCCGGTTTCCCGCCCCGCTGCGGAGCTTCTTCCACGTCGTCTGGCGGCTGATCGTCACGACCGTGGCCTCGTGCCTGAAGTACCGCGTCACCGGGCTGGCCGCCGAGGGTGCCTTCTTCGCAGTCCTCTCCGTGCCGCCGCTGATCTTCGCCATGGCCGGCGGCGTCGGCTACGTGACCGAGCACTTCACTCCCGGCCAGGTCGAGGAGGTACGACGCGCGGTCACCGACCTCTTCTCGCGCTTCCTCACCGACACCGCCGTCAGCAAGGTGATCACGCCGACGATGGACGACGTCCTCGAGGGCGGGCGCTTCGACGTCATCTCGCTCGGTTTCGTGCTCGCGCTGTGGTCCGGATCCCGTGCGCTCAACGTCTTCGTCGACACCATCACGATCATGCACGGCCTCGGCGGCCACCGGGGGATCGTGAAGACGCGGGCGCTGTCGTTCGTCCTCTACATCCTGGCCGTGGTCACCGGGGCGATCACCCTCCCGCTGGTCGTGGCCGGTCCACGGCTGGTGCGCGAGTGGCTGCCGAACCGCGCCGACTTCCTGATCGAGTTCTACTGGCCCCTCGTCGTCGTGGTCTGCATCTGCTTCCTCGCGACGCTCTACCACGTGTCGGTGCCGGTGCGGACGAACTGGAGCTTCAACCTCCCGGGCGCGACCTTCTCCCTGATCGCATGGATCGGTGGGTCGTACCTGCTGCGCTGGGTGCTCACCGTGACCGCGCAGGACTCGCACTCCATCTATGGTCCCCTCGCGGCGCCGATCGCCATCCTGATCTGGCTCTACATCGCCGCACTGGCGGTGCTGATCGGTGCTGGAGTGAATGCCGCCTTCGACGAGGTGTTCCCGCAGGAGACGACCCAGCGGGCGCGCCGGGAGCTGATGACGCGACTCCTGCGCCGTACGCCCGAGCCGGTGGACTAGGTTCGGGGCCGTGGGCGTAGAAGCACCGGTGTCGGCGCACGTGGGGCGCATTGCCCTGCCCGAACGCACCCGCTCGCCGTGGTGGGAGCTCGGACGCCGTCTCCTGCTGGCCTTCGGGATCATGGCCGGCACCGTCCTGCTCGTCTACTTCGACCGCGAGGGCTACCGCGACGCGGGCGACGCCACGGCGGCCGACCCGTACGGCACGATCTCCCTGGTCGACGCGATCTACTACACGACCGTCACGCTCAGCACGACCGGGTACGGCGACATCGCCCCGGTCAGCGACCCGGCGCGCCTGGTCAACGCGTTCATCATCACCCCGGCCCGTATCGCGTTCCTCGTGCTCTTGATCGGCACCACCCTCGAGGTGTTGGCGCAGCGCGGCCGCGAGATGTTCCGCATCGCTCGATGGAGGAAGAACATGGGACACCACGTCGTGGTGATCGGATACGGCACCAAGGGACGCAGCGCCGTCGAGACGCTGGTCAACAACGGGCTGCAACGCGAGCACGTGGTCGTCGTCGACCCGAGCCCGGTCGCGATGGCCGACGCGCACGCCGACCAGCTCGCCGTCGTCACGGGCGACGCGACCCGTCGCGGAGTGCTGCACCGGGCCGGTGTCGCCGAGGCCGACCAGGTCATCATCACCACCGGCCGCGACGACTCCAACGTGCTCGCCGCGCTGACCGTGCGGCAGCTGAACCCGGACGCCTGGATCGTCGCGTCGGTCAGCGAGCAGGAGAACGCTCCGCTGATGCGCCAGTCCGGCGCCGACTCGGTGATCACGTCCTCTGACGCCGTCGGCCGCCTGCTCGGCCTGTCCACCTTGTCGCCGACCCTCGGGTCGGTGATGGAGGACCTGCTGACCTACGGCGAGGGCCTCGAGGTCGCCGAACGCGAGTTGCTGGTCAACGAGGTCGGCATGCCGCCCCAGTCGCTGCCGGACCAGGTCATCGCGGTCGTCCGCGACGAGAAGGTGTACCGCTACTTCGACCCGGTCGTGACCCTGCTGGCGCGGGGCGACCGGCTGGTCGTCGTACGTCCGGCCAAGGAGCTGCCGTGGGCGCCGCGCCCCGGCACCCACAACGAGGACTTCGCCAACGACGAGGACTGAGCCGGAATCCTGGGACCGTTGTCGGGACCAGTGGTTCATCGGGACTAGTCCGTGGGCTGCCGATCGTGCAGACCTGCTCCGACCCGTGAGAATTGCCTTGTCGGAGCGCGACTTTGGGTGCGCGAAACGGCAGGCTGAGGGTCGTGGGGAAGAACTACGGACCTTGGGTCAGGCACGACTGGTGCCCCAGCTGCTACCGGCGCACCGAGCAGACGCGCTGGCATCGCCGGCTCTTCGGCGAGCCGGCCGAGCGCGGTGAGCACCGGATCAAGTGCAACGAGTGCGCCAGCGACGTGGACGTCGCCGCGAGCTGACCCGGCGAAGTCGCCCCGACTGCTTTCCGGGCATGCGGGTACCTGCGGTGGCAACAGTCAATCCGAGGAGGAACGACATGCACCGCAAGAGTTCCACGCAAGACCTGCGTGATCTCCTGGACACCGTGGCGCCGAAGGTCGAGTCGGCACTGCACACGGTGGCCGAGAAGGCACCGCCCGCCATCGAACACGGCCGGGCCGCTGCTGTGGAGCACGGTTCTCACCTGGCGGAGGCCCTCGCCGACCGGCTCCCGGACTCGGTCGTCGACAGGCTGCCCGAACGCGTCGTTGACCACCTTCCGATCAGTCGACCCCGCCGCGGACGAAAATTGCTGCTGGTGGGGCTCGTCGCCGCTGTCGCTGGTGCCGCTGCCGTCGCAGCGCGACGGACGCGAGGAAGCAGCGCGGGGGAGCACCGCACCGCAGCGCCACGACCCACGCCCGTCGAGGACCCGGGCGGCCCGGTCGGCGCCACGCCGTCCACTGCCACCCAGGCAGGCGCTGACGGACTCGTGGACCCGTCCGACCCGCTCGTCGAACCGCAGTTCAACGGTCGGCGCGACTGAACCGAGAAGGTCCCGGAACACGTGTCCCGCCGGACACGAATGTCTGGCGGGACACGGTCGCGCCCGGCGTGTGTGGGGACCGTCGGGCGCGGTTTGGGATCCCGCGGAGGACGCTAGTGGCAACGGCGGCTCGTCCGTGGGCAAATGCCAGAGTCTTGTCTTTGTTCTCAGCCAGTTCTTGGGACTGGCCGTGACTCAGCTGAAGTGACGGTCGCGGAATCGACGCAGGGCATCGCGTGACCCTTGCGCCGCAGCGATGATCGGACGCATCGGCGGAGCCAGGGACACGCGGGCACGGCGGCGCGATCGATCGGCGTACGCCGGCGCGTCGCCCTCCCACCAGACCGGCTCCAGCATCTGGTTGATGAACTCCATCGCGGTGTCCATGGACGCGTGGCCCCACTCGATGGCCTGGTCCAGTGCGGCCGGCGTCGGTGCGAGGGTGACGGGCGACAGGGTCGGACTCATGCTGAGGAGTTGGTCGGCGTACGGCGCGTTGCGGACCATCCCGAGTTGTACGGCTCGCGTGATCGGCGTCAGCCACAGGTGCCGCGGATCCCACTGGGGATGGAAGCAGTCGAGCGCGACGTAGAGCGCGTTGCGCGTTCCGATCCGGCCTCGCTGGACCTTGATCCACGCCTGCTCGACGGGCACGTTGCTGGCTGCCCCGCCGTCGACCAGCGCGGCGACCTCCTTCTCGGCGAGGAACCGGTCGAGCAGGGGGACCATCCGCGGGTCGCTCGTCTCGTGGTGGAGGACGCCGGGGATTGCCGCGGAGAACGACATGGCGTCGAGGACGTTGAACTGGCGGGTCAGGTCGTCGTCGCCGAGGACCAGCGGCTTGACCACGCGCGAGTCGATGAAGGAGGCGGCCTGGTACAGCCGGCTCACGATGGACGGTCCGAGCCCGATCGGGACGACCGGCAACGAACGCAGCCGCACCATCGCCATCTCCTGGCGACGGAACCGGGCGGGCAGGCGCGCGAACAGCTGCTGGTGCACACCCGCGACGATGGCGTCGAACGGAATGGCCAGGTCCTCCATCCGCATCTGCTCGCCGTCGGGCCGTTCGAAGAGCGGCGCGGCGAACGCATCGATGCGCAACGACAGCACGCTGGTCAGGCCGTGCCTGCGGCGTGCGGGCTCGGGTCCCAGGAGGGCCCGGTACGTCAGCGAGCGGGCGAATTCGAGGTAGTCGTCGAACGGGATCGGCGTCTGACGGGCGAAGAGTCCGCCCAGGACCGCGCCGATCGAGGAGCCGACGATGTAGTCGGGTTCGACGCCACTCTCCACGAGGCGCTTCATCGCGCCGATGTAGACGAACCCGGCGCCGCCGCCTCCGCCGAGCACCAGGGCCAGGCTCTTGTAGCCGACCTCTGCGTCGAGCTCGGCGGCGCTGAATTCCCCGGCCCGGTTCTCGATGAGCAGGCGCCGTTGTTCGGACTGTTGCTCCTCGAGCTCGTAGTAGGCCTCGCGGGCGGCGGCCAGTCGCTTCGCGGCCGTCTGTTCGCGCCGCAGCGGGCCGGTGAACCGGTCGAGGACGACGTCGCGCCAGGCCGCGAGATCGGCGCTGACGTCCACGTCGCCACGACCGCGGGTGCCCTGGGGGCCGGCGGCGCCCGGCTCGAAGACGGTCAGCCGGGCGAAGCTGATCAGGTAGCGCAGGCGGCGTACCTCGACATCGGTCATCATGTCCGGGGCCTCGAGGTGGGCGCGCACGAGCGCCTGGTCGAACTTCTGGAGCGCGAACGTCGGGTCCTTCGCGGGGTCCGGCGCCACGGGCACCCCCGTGACGGGATCTTCCAGACCCGGCGGGAACAGCGGGGTCTGGGTTCGGCCGGGTAGGCGGGGGAGGCGCATCCGGACAGCGTGGCGCACGGGCAGGGCCGCGTCGAGCACGGTCCCGGAGCGAGTCGTGGGAGTAGGTTTGCCGCTGTGAAGTCGATTGCTGGCGGCGAGACCGACACGGCCCTGTTGGAGGAGACGATCGGGGCGAGCTTCGAGCGCACCGTGGCGTCGTACGGCGACCGCGAGGCGTTGGTCGAGGTGTCGACTGGTCGGCGTTGGACGTATGCGGAGCTGGACCGTGACGTCGATGCTTTTGCGGTGGGGTTGTTGCGTGCCGGGGTCGTGAAGGGTGACCGGGTGGGGATCTGGGCGCCGAATTGTGCGGAGTGGACGATCACCCAGTACGCCACCGCGAAGATCGGTGCGGTCCTGGTCAACATCAACCCGGCGTACCGGACCCACGAGCTGGCCTACGTGTTGAAGCAGGCGGGTGTGAAGCTCCTCGTGTCGGCGACGGAGTTCAAGACCAGTGACTACCGCGCGATGGTGGCCGAGGTGGTCGAGGAGACGCCGGTCGAGAGGGTGCTGTTCCTCGGCACCCCGGAGTGGGACGAGGCCAACGTCCACGACCCCGGTGTCACGGTGGCGGAGCTGGTGACGTGGTCCCTGGACCCGAATGATCCGATCAACATCCAGTACACCTCAGGCACGACCGGCTTCCCGAAGGGCGCGACGCTGTCGCACCGCAACATCTTGAACAACGGGTACTTCGTGACCGAGACGATCAACTTCACCCACGAGGACCGGTTGTGCATTCCGGTGCCGTTCTATCACTGCTTCGGGATGGTGATGGGCAACCTCGGTTGCACCACCCATGGCGCGGCGATGGTGATCCCGGCACCCGGGTTCGACCCCGCGGTCACGCTGCAGACCATCCAGGACGAGGCCTGTACGGGTGTGTACGGGGTGCCGACGATGTTCATCGCGATGCAGAACGCACCCGGGTTCGCCGACTACGACCTCTCCAGTTTGCGGACCGGGATCATGGCCGGTTCGCCGTGTCCGGTCGAGGTGATGAAGCGTTGCATCGAGGACATGCACATGAGCGAGGTCTCGATCGCGTACGGGATGACCGAGACCAGCCCCGTCTCCACGCAGACCCGCGCGGACGACGACCTGGATCGTCGTACGGCCACGATCGGGCGGGCGCACCCGCATGTGGAGATCAAGGTCGTCGACCCGGTCACGGGCGAGACCGTGGAACGTGGCGAACCGGGTGAGTTCTGCACCCGTGGGTATTCGGTGATGCTCGGCTACTGGAACGACGAGGACAAGACGGCCGAGGCGATCGATGCCGAGGGGTGGATGCACACCGGTGACCTGGCGGTGATGCGCGAGGACGGGTACTGCGCGATCGTGGGCCGGATCAAGGACATGGTGATCCGTGGTGGGGAGAACATCTATCCCCGTGAGATCGAGGAGTTCCTCTACACCCACCCCGATGTCGAGGACGTCCAGGTGATCGGGGTCCCGGACGAGAAGTACGGCGAAGAGCTCTGTGCCTGGGTACGGATGCGACCCGGGGCGGTGCCGCTGGATGCGGTGGCCGTGAAGGAGTTCGCGACCGGGAAGCTCGCGCACTACAAGGTCCCGCGCTACGTCCTGGTCGTCGAGGAGTTCCCCATGACCGTCACCGGCAAGGTCCGCAAGATCGAGATGCGCGAGGAGACCACCCGACGCCTGGGACTGGGCTGAGGGACCACCTGCTGAGGTTCCGCCGCTTCCCGTTGGGGCAGATTTCGTTGCCCGGAGATGCGTCCACCGACATCTTCTGCCGTTCGATGAGTCGTCAGTAGGTTCTGCCGATGGGGGACCACGAGCGGGCGCCGACGACAGACGCGCCCGCCTCCGCTCGTCCCGCCTCGTCGACGGAGGTCGCCCCGGCGGTGGGCGGCCCGTCGCTTGGACTGTTCGCCGCTGCCGGTCGTGTCGGAGGTCCACGGCAGCTTGCCGCGCTCCAGCGGGTGGCGGGCAATCATGCGACGTCGGTCGCCGTCCAGCGTGCTGCCACGGTCCAGCGTCACAAGGACAACGAGAAACCCCTGGCGGACATCCAGGGCTTCGCCATGCCGCAGCTGCTCGCCGCCCTCGCGACCCTCGAACCAGCCGCCGCACGGACCGACAAGGTGGCCGGGGCATTCGTCGGCGGCCCGCGGCTGGTGGCGGCGATGAACGCGGTCACGATGAAGGGCGACTGGAAGGCCTACGCGTCAGCGACGGCCGCTGAGCTCGGATCGCTGCCGATCGATCAGATCACCGACATCATGAAGTACGTCGGAGCACCGAAGGACGCGAAGACCTTCGAACGCGGCGACTTCGACGGTCGGTTCGACGCGTTCGTCGAACCGACGACAGGACTCATCTCGTTGATCTTCAAGGCCAAGGTCGTGCCGGGCGGTGATCCGCCGCCGAAGCCGAAGGAGATCGAGACGTTCAAGGCCCAGTTCAAGTCGATCGTGGAATCGACGTGGTCGGGCAAGGGCACCGTCAAGCCGGCCTACTCGGCCGGGCTCAAGGTGCCGTCCTTCAAGACCCAGGTCACCGTCTTGTGGGTCGACGGCGGTGAGCACCTGCCGATCGACCTCAAGAACACCACCTACGAGTCCGGGGAGATCAGCACCGACCTGAAGACGGGTGAGCGCCGCGGTGGCATGGCTCCCGATGCGGGAGAGGTGAAGAAGCGGGAGCAGTACCAGGGTCAGCCGCGGGACCCGGTCACGGGGAAGATCACTCCGTTGGTCTCCGAGCAGGCCACCGCCGCCCACGAGTTCGGTCACGCGATCGGCGTCGACCACGTCGCCCACGGCAAGCGCACCGAGTACGGCGAGACCCAGCAGGAGTGGGACGACGTCATGGGCGGCGGCATGAAGGTGCAGGTCGTCAAGGACAAGGCCGGCAAGGTGCTGCACGACGACTTCAAGCCGTTCGAGCGGATCGGGGAGCGTTGGGGCAAGGACTTCTTCCCGGGCGCCCTGCAGGCCAAGAACGTGTGGTCGGCCGGCTGAGGCGGTGGCGAAGCACGAGGCGTCACGGCCTGCGACGGACTGACGTCGGCCGTTGTCGGCTGTTCGAACGTCACCCGTACCGGGACCCCGTGGCCGGCCGCCCCTCGATCGGTCGGAGCGTGCTCGGATCGCACCAGTCGGTGGTGATGCGCCCCACGGGGTCGATCCAGGTCACGAGGGCCTGCCAGCCGTTCGACGTCGGCCTCCACAGCAGCACCAGGCCGGGCATCTCGACCGGCACGAAGGCCGGCCGGACCCACACGTGCCGGACGCCTGACATCCCCCAAGAATAGAACATGTGTTCGAGTTGGGTCGGGGTGGTCCGGGACCCGGCGGCGAACGTGATGCCTGCCTGGCGTCGACACGGAAGAACGAAACAGCCCCTGAATCTGCGTCTCCGCAGCTCAGGGGCTGTTTGCTGTGCGTGGGCGATACTGGGTTTGAACCAGTACGACCTGCCGTCAACGACTCTGGTTCTGACCTGCCGAAACCCTCGCTGACCTGCGAATATGTGGAACAGTAGCGCGTCCTCCCGATGGACACAAGTGGACACGTGTAGCCTCTCATTGGACACGTTCGGGACACGACGGGCTGAGGTGAGTGGTGGCGAGCAGGGCCGACAAGCGCAGGTTCGGGCAGATCGCACGCCTGCCGAGCGGGCGATACCGGGCGCGGTACGCCGACCCGGCCGGGCGTCGCACGGACAAGGGCGAGCCGGTGCGCCACAACGCGCCGACCACCTTCGAGACCTCCGAGGATGCGTCTGCCTGGCTGCGCGCCGAAGAGAACCTGATTCGGGACTGGCATGAGAACCGTGCCGAATGGACGCCTCCCGCCGAGCGAATGGCTGCCCAGCGCGCCACGGTCGCGACCCTGTCCGAGTACGCGCCGAGGTGGGTGGCCGGCCGTAAGGTCCGCGGCAAGCCCCTGGCTGATCGGACTCGGGACCACTACCTCGATCTGCTCGAGCGGTTCATCTTGCCGAGGTTCGGAGACACTCCGCTGCCCAAGATCACCCCCGAGGCTGTCGCGGTCTGGTTCGACACTGTCGCTCCCGAGACGCCGACCTACAGGGCGCACGCCTACGGCCTTCTCCGCTCGATCATGGCGACGGCGGCCGACCCGACGAAGAACAACGGTCGCCCGCTCGTGCCGTTCAACCCATGCGGGATCGTTGGGGGAGGTTCGGCCGGTCGTGCCACCAGGACGGATCCGGCGACGGCCGAGGAAGTTGCCACGATCGTTGGCGCGATGCCCGAGCGGCATCGGCTCATGGTGCTGCTTGCCGACGGCTGCGGGCTCCGATATGGCGAGCTCGCTGAGTTGCGCAGGTCGGACGTGAAGATGCCGGCTAAGAACGCGAAGCCAGGTACGACGGCGATCCTGAAGGTGCGCAGGGGAGTGGTCCGCTCGAAGTCCGCTGGCGTCGTCGCCAAGGCGCCGAAGTCCGAGGCTGGGCGGCGAGACGTTCCCGTGCCGCCCCACCTCCTGCCGGCGTTGCGTGAGCACCAGCTCAAGCACACCGCGCCCGGCGCCGACGGTCTCCTGTTCCCGGGCCGCACCGGCGAGCACCTGGCGCCCTCGGCGTTCTATGGGCGTGCGAGCAAGGAGCTTCGTGGCAAGGACCCCACGAAGGGATGGGGCTGGTACGAGGCGCGTCAGGTCGCTGGCAGACCTGACCTCCGCTTCCATGACCTACGCCATGGAGCGCTGACCGAGGCAGCCCGGAATGGCGCGACCCTGGCCGAACTGATGGCCCTCGGCGGACACTCGACGAGCCAGGCGGCGATGCGGTACCAGGCCGCGGCCTCGAGCCGGCTCGAGGATCTGGCGCGCAAGAGATCCGAGGCAGCCGGCTGGACGGCGGAGGTGGGGGAATGAACTCATCCAACTGGGACTACAAGGTGCCAAGGCTCGCAGGATCGGGCTTCAAGAGCAACGTCGTTACCGATCTTGATCACCCGACGATCGGCGTCTATTGCGAAGGAATCGAGGGGGCTCGGCACGACCTGTTTCTGGTCGGATCGTTCTCGGTATCCGGCGCAGTGTTGGAGCAGAATGGAACGGTGCACTGGGGCTGGAACGCCAGCTATGTCACGGGCGATGGCTACGTCATCTACCTGCGTCGACAGGCTGGCGCTCACGCGCCCACCTACTTGGTTGACGACCAGGTTTGGGATGCGGACGCTGAGCGCAAGAAGTTGCTGGCGCTAGGTGACGATCTCTTTGGCAAGGCACACGCGGACCAGAGCGCTCGTATGGATCACGCGAACGAGGTCATGCGGTCAATGCCGAACCTTCTCTGTCGCGCTCACATCACTCACGGCAAGCGGTGCAGGATGAAGACAGACGCCCGCAACGAGCGTGTGCAAGACGTCCTGACCTGGCTCTGGCAGCAGGGATTCAGGGAGGTGTCGCTCGAGTCGATCGGTCTCGCCTACAGGAGTGTGGCATCCCACATCCCGGCCGACGAATGAAGTAGAGTCCTAGTTAGTCCATCTGTGCCACTGATTTGTGTGGCCATGTGACTTCAGCCCCTCCAACGCGGGATCGCTTTCACGCGCCCCAAGGAGGGGTCCCCGCATGGCGAAGAACGCCACGACACTCGCTCGCCGGTTGGTGAGTATCCAGCAAGCCGCTGACTACGCAGCGGTCAATCCCAAAACGATTCGGCGGCGAATCGCCGCGGGCGACCTGACGGGCTACCGGTTTGGCAGCCGGCTTCTGAGAGTCGACCTCAACGAGCTCGACGAACTGCTCCGTCCCATCCCGTCCGCGAAGGCCGGGTGACCGTCGATGAGTTCAATCAACCACAGAGGGCGCCCCGCCCTCGGAACGCCCTCGCAGATGTTGATCGCCACCAACGTCTCCATTGTAAGCCCGGTCGACGGTCATATCCGGTGTACGCGCTGCGGTGCTGCGCTGTCCGCTGGCGAGTCGATTCGGCTCGAGCTCGGTCCGGTCTGCCGGCGCTTGATCGCTGATCTCGGGGCGGTGGCCTGATGACGGCGTCCACGAAGCCACTGCGGATCATCGGCCGCGACGGGAAGTCGTATCCGCCTCGCTGGCTTCCGAGCAAGGATCGCGACTGGATGCATGGGCGCTGTCACTGGCTCAAGCACGTTGAGCACCTGTCAATCCGCCAGATTCGTGATCACCTGCTCTACAACCACCGCATCCAGCGGTCTGCCGGGTCGATCTCGTCGTACCTGTCGGAGCCCTGCACTGCGTGTTCAGGTGGCCAAGATGGAACACCTGAGCACTCGGTAGTCGGCGGTGACCGATGATCACCGGATCGATCTACGTCCGCATGCCTGACGACAACACACTCGTGCAGGACTTTGACGGCGCCGCCCTGGCGATTCTGGACCAGTGCCCCGACGGCGTCCGCGTGGTCGTCGACATTCATCGTCGCGAGTACTTCACATCGAGCGTCCCAACGCTTCTGCATCGCCACGGCGAGCGGCTGCACATCGAGATCACCGGCGTCGACCGCGAGGTTGTTACACGGGTGATTCGTGCGGGCCGTGCTGGCTCCTGGGGCGTGGTCGCATGAGTACGCGCAACAGGGTCACGGTCACTCTTGACGGCCGCGTTGCTGTCGTCCGTGGGTGGCGAGCTGCTGACCTCATCAAGGAGGCCGGCGGCAAGGCGATCTATGCCGGCTCGGCGGGCGGGTGGATGGTCGACCGACACCGCGTCAGCGACCTGCTGGCATACCTCGAGCAGCGCAACATTGCGGCGACCGTGTCCCGTCACGACGAATCGACCTACCTGCCGCGGAAAGGCGCAGATGCGCCTTTCGTTCCCGATGTCGTCGACGCCGAGATTGTCGAGGACGGTGGTCTCTGGTGAGCGCCGGCGGATTCGGGCAGGACTATCCCGACGTCGACGTGCCACCACCCGACCATCTGGCGGTCATCGAGCCGGTGTTCCGGCGATCGTGGAAGCCGGTCGACCTCAGCGCCGTGTTGGAAGGCTCATGGCGAGCCGCTGAGCCGACCGTGGGCCGCCGATCGGACGGAGTCGGGCTCTTCTACCCCGGCAAGGTCCACACGGTCTCCAGCGAGTCCGAGGGCGGCAAGACGTGGCTGATCCTGGCCGCTGTGCTCGAGGAGCTCCGCGCCGGTAACTCGGTGGTCTACGTCGACTTCGAGGACGACGAGGGCGGGATCGTCGGTCGGCTCCTGACACTGCAGGCCGATCGCCTCGACCTCGCCTCGCGGTTCCACTACGTCAGGCCGATGGATCCGCTCGGTGGCGGTGTCCACCTCGATGATCTCGATGCGTTGATGCGCGACGTTGGCCCGACGCTCGGTGTCGTCGATGGGGTCACCGAAGCGATGACACTGCATGGCCTCGACACCAACTCCAACTCCGATGCTGCGAAGTTCGGTCGGATGCTGCCGCGCCGGCTCGCGGCTGCTGGGGCCGCGAGCGTCAGCCTGGACCACGTCACCAAGTCGACCGAGGGTCGCGGCCGGTACAGCCTGGGCGCGGTCCACAAACTCAACGCCCTCGACGGCGCGGCCTACGTACTGGAGAACCGGAACTCGTTCGGTGTCGGAATCACGGGCCGCTCGACGATCAGGATCGCGAAGGACAGGCCCGGTCAGTTGCGCCGGCACGCCCTGTCCTCGAGCGGTGGCCTGCACTGGTTCGGCGACATGATCCTGACGTCGCATGGCGAGAACTTCGCAGAGATCGAGATCGCTGCACCGATCGACCGGGCGCAGGTCGAGTTCCGCCCCACTCACCTGATGGGTGCGATCTGCGAGGCAATCGAGAAGGCCGGCAAGCCGCTGTCCAGCACGCAGATCGAAACCTTGGTCAAGGGCAAGGCAACCTCCATCCGTACCGCTCGATCGCACCTCGAGATCGAGGGCTACATCTCCGACAAGACCCCGTTCGCATTGCTGAAGCCGTGGGATGGGGGAGACGAAGATGCCTGACTTCCGTCCCCCGTCCCGAGTCCGTCCCGCCCCGTCCCGGACGGGGGTCAATCAACCCCGTCCCCCGTCCCCCTCCCTTAGGGGGGACGGGGACGGGGGTACTGACAAGCACTCGCAGTACTGCCGCGTCCCCGTCCCGCGTCCCTGCAGGTCTTGGGGGTGGTGGACGTGGCGCGACAACTGACCCTGCAATCAGCCGATGCGCTGGCGATGTTGCGCGCCCTCATGCGAGACCTGAACGTGCAGACCCGCAACGGGCGCCCGGTTCCTGCCTGGGCTCACCGGGTGTTGCCTGAACTCGCAGGTATCGCCGACAGCCCGATCGATGGTTCCGATACCGGAACCAGTATCGAGACCCTGAAGGGGACGGATTGGCTCCAGATGGTGTCGATCGAGGAAGCGGCCAATCAAGTCGGTCGAAGCCCTGAATACATCCGGCGCCTAGCTCGCACAGGTCGAGTCAGAAGCCGGCGGATCAACGGCAAGGCATGGGTGGTTGATCCCGACTCACTCAGGTCCGTGCTCGATAGGGCGGCGTGATGGCCGGACTCAACGATCTAGGAGAACGACATGACACGAACCGAACCTCAGACCGAGGCCGACGAAGCTCAGTCCTTGGTTGACACACTCCTCGAGCGGGTGCGGAACGGCGATGACGGCGTCACTCCGGAGGAGATCGACAACGCGCGCAAGTTGGCCGAGTTCGCGCAGCTGCGCATTGAGGCCGCCGAGCGCAAGGCGTGGACACAGGCGGCCGAAGCCGCGGCTGCGAACCAGCTCACCGCTGCCGATGCCCTCAAGGCCGTGGTCGTGGTGACTCCCAAGGAGGTCGCGACGCTTGAACAGAAAGCCGCCAAGGCGTTCGAAGCCCTGATGGCCGCTGTCGATCAGCGATACGTTGCGGCATTCCTCGCTGCTCGCCGGCTCCGGATTGCGAACGAGGAGGCTGCGAAGTACGACCTCCCGAGCTCGATTCAGGCTCACGGCATCGGCTACAACGTGCGTGCTGATCGATTCGACTTCATCAATGAGCGTGGATCGCACGGACATGTGGATTGGGGACACCTGAAGGAACCGAAGCGTTGGGTTGAGGCAGTGATCGGGCCTGCCGGGGTCCAGCTCGAGCGCGGAACCCAGGTGACCAGTGCTCGACGTCCCGAGCGACTGATCGACGCGGATTGAGCCACGCCGAGGGCATGGGAGGTGGTGGACATGGAGGTGACTCCCGTACCACCTCGATCGGCAGTTGTCGTCGTTCCCCAGGCTCTTCGAGAGGTGGTGTTGCGGGCCTTGGTGTCTGACATCCGTCGTCGGCAGCTCGTTGATGGTGGTGCGCCACTCAATCCGCTGATGAGGACCTTTCTCCACGCGCTCAGCAGCGATGCCGTCGACAGCGAGCAGATCACTTCCTCGTGCGGAAGTGCCGTCTCGGAACCTGCAAACGTGGTGATCACAACTCCGCAGATCGCCGAGCGACTCGGGTGCACCACCCGGTGGGCTCGCGAAGTTGCAAGGAGGGTCGGTGGGGTCAAGCAAGGGCGGGACTGGTTGGTCTCGCTTGATGAACTGGATCGCTTCATGAAGCACGGGAGGGGTAGCAACGATGGTCAGCATCAGCGCAGTGCGTAGTGCAATCAGTCGACTGCAGGAGGCGCCAGCGCGCGTTCGTGCGGTGCGCCAGGAGCACGAAGCCCAAGACGTCGAACTGCGCAACAATCCGCAGCTCTCCGACACCTATCGCCGCCAGCTTCGAAAGGAGCTGCACGAGGTCACGATCGCCACGCCGGATCAGGTCGACATGGATCTCAAGAGAATCCAGACGACGCTCACCTCGCCGGCACCGGCCGATACTCGTCCCAGCGTCGACCAACTGCTCGATGAGCAGCGGCAGGCAAAAGCGTGGGGCCGCGCCGAACGGTTGCTGGGAGCAGGTACCTCGCCGCTCGAGGTGGTCAAGGACGCAGAGCAGGCCACAGACCTTGCCACCCTGCGGGCACTTCGCACTGAACTGCCGACCTGGATCGTGGCGACAACGCACGGCGGGGCAACGCACGAGGAGCGAGTCTCTGCCGCCACCTCGGCCAAGCGTCTGGTGGACCTGGCATTGGCGCGCACTCTGCCCGAGGGCATTGAGCGAGCAGCACTGCGCGGGCGTCTGCAGTGGGAGACCCACGCACCCATGGTCGGAGTGGAGATGGAACACGCCCGACGCCTACTCGAAGGCAAGACCGCCGATGGCTTGGGCGTTGCCATCTCGCTCCGCTACATGAGTGCCGACGCACAGGCGCTCGACACCCTGACGGTCTGACATGCCGCATAGGGGGTGGCGGGGGACCCCGAACACGCGTGCGATAGGGAACCGCGGGGGAGGTGTCTCCGAAGTTCTTGACCCAATCAACCTCAACCACGCTTGAGATCGGGAGGTAGCAATGGCAGCCCCACGCAACGCCAGCAAGCCGCGAAGCCGCGCTCATCGCGGCTCCATGGGCAGCCGGCAGGCACTGGTCGACCTGCCCGCTTCGGGCTGCGACCTGCCCGTGCCGGACATGCCCGACGGCCGCGACTGGACCACGACTGAGCGGTCTCGCTGGTCAGAGTTGTGGGCATCGCCCCAAGCAACGCAGTGGGACGAGACGGCCCGCGGGACGGTCGCTGCCCTGCTCATCTTCGAGAGCGCCATCATGACCGGGACTGCGTCCGCGTGGCAGGCCCAGGAGGCGCGCTACGCGGCCGAGTCGTTGGGCCTCACGCCTCGAGCGCTCGGACAACTCGGATGGCGGATCGTCGAGTGAGCGCCCGCCGCCAAGCTCGTGCGGGGCAATCCACCGCGACAGTCGCAGCGTCCAACGGCGTGCCGCGTTGCCTGGCGATCGGGCCGCACGTCGACGTCTGGAGCAATCCGAGTGACCGCCATTCAGTCTTCGACCCCTGGCATCGCTGGAAAGACGTTCGGCGCGCGTGGCTGGCCGCCGCAGGCGTCAGCGTCCGGGATGGGTGGAGCGTTATCCCGTCCGGCGGCCCACGGCTACACCCTGCCGGCACCGCTCGTGAGGTGAGGGAACTTCGAGCCGACGCCATCCGGCTTGCCATGCAGTTTGGGATGCACGGACCGAAGCACGGAGCCGCCAAATGATCGCCGACGCCGAGTACCTCTACAGCCTTCCCGAGCCCGTACAGGCCGAACTGGTGGAGCTCGTGCGTCTCGGTGCCGGCATGTCACAGGACGAGAAGGAAGTCGTGCTGACCCTGCTCGTCAACTACGCCGAGAGCGCCATCCGGCACGCGCTCTTCCAGGAGCAGATGACCCTCGTGCAACTGCTCAACCCAGTGGGCCAGCTGCTCGGCGCCCTCAACGACTGCAACTCACCTGAGACCAACGGAAAGGTGGCCTGACATGGCTGTCCGCAGAGAACGCGTCGTGTTGGAGTTGGAAGATCACTTTTCGACGGGCATGGCGAAGGCGGCGACTGCGGCTGCACTTCTGGACAAGAGCCTGGCTGAACTCGAAGGATCCGCGCTTCGCACGACCAAGACCACACGGGGGACCGAGAGCGAGATCGATGGACTCTCCCGGTCGCTGCGCAGAAACGGTCCAGAGATCGACCGCTTCTCTGGCCGCCTCCGCCTGATGGCCGACACGATGTCGATCCTCGGCCCATCGCTGGCACCCGTTGCTGCGATCGGAGTTCCGACAATCGCGGGCCTCGCGTCCCAGCTCGGCTTCGCCGCTCTCGGCATGACGTCGCTCGTCGCCGCCACGCAGGGTGTCGGTGACGCGCTCAAGGCCGTCAACGACGCCGCCCTTGAGCCGACCGCAAAGAACCTCGACAAGGCCGCCGAAGCGATGCGCAACCTCGGCCCAGAGGCTCGCGAGTTCGTGTCCCACTTCCAGGACATCCGTCCCGCGCTGGCCGACATCAGGCACTCCGCGGCCGCCGGTTGGTTCCCAGGTCTGACTGAGTCACTCGACTCCCTCGAGAGGGTCGCACCGCGGCTGGCATCCATGTTCGAGACCATCGGCCGGACCGGTGGCAGGTTGGTTGCCGACGGCGCTGATGCCTTGGCCGGCCCTGAGTGGACTGAGTTCCTGTCCTTCGTCGAGAACAACGCACCACAGGCACTCGACGACCTCGGCCGCACGGTCGGCAACCTCACGCGGGGGATGGCCGAGCTCTGGATGGCCTTCGACCCCGTCAGTGACGACTTCTCCTCCTGGCTGCTCGAGGCTTCACGAGGTTTCGTTGAGTGGTCCGACAACCTCTCGCAGACCGACGGCTTCCGCGAGTTCGTCGACTACATCCGCACCAACGGCCCCCGTGTCGCCGACGCAATGTCGGCAGTCGGGGAGGCGGTCGTCGACATCGTCGAGGCGATCGCACCCCTCGGTGGCCCATCTCTCAAGATCATCGAGACCTTCGCGACTGCAGTCGGCGCCATCGCCGACTCCGACCTCGGCACACCCATCTTCGCCGCGGTGGCCGCCTATGCCGCCCTCAATCGCGTCATGCAGGTCACCGTGGCCCTGCAGACCCGCATGACGGGCACGAGCGCGATCGGTGCAGGTATGGCGTCCGGCGGCGTCCTTGGCGGGCTCAAGGCAGGCGGGACTGGCCTGACGCGGACGAATCGCGACCTGCGCACTACGGCCATCAACGCCGCCAAGGCAACCTCGGCTGTCGGCGGGCTCGCCCTAGTGATGACCGGCGCGGCCGAATCCACCGGCCTGTCGAACACGGCCTCACTGGCCCTGATGGGCACGATCGCCGGCCCGTGGGGCACTGTGATCGGTGCCGGCGCGGGGGCGATGCTCGACCTTGCCGGCGCCACCGAGTACTACGCGGACGCCCAGGCGCGAGCGAATGATGCCGTCAAGTCGGGCAACATCGAATCACTCATCAAGTCGATCGCTGAGCAGAAGAAGATCCTGTCTGGCGCGCTCGACTCCGACAAGGTGACCGGCTTCGGTGACTTCTTCTCCGACATCGGACGCGGGATCAGCGGCGGAGGAAGCGGTGACGTCAAGGATGCCGCCCGCGCGGAGATCGCGCGCCTCGAGGAGGCCCTGGCGGGCGCCGCTGGAAACGCTGAGGACTTTGCCGACGCGATAGCCCAGATCGAGAAGGACAAGGCAGTGACTGCTTGGGCCAAGGAGACGGCCGCGTCGTTCTCGTCTCTTGCTGCCGACATCGAGAAGCCCGAGCTCTCGCTGAAGGCGCTGAACCAACGCATGCGCGACAACGCCCGCGCTGCCCTGAACATGGGCGACAACATCCGCGCTGCCCTGACGAACGGCGTCAATCCCGAGGCGCTGATGCAGGCATATGAGGATCTGGGGCCTGCCGCCGGTGCGGCATTCGAGGATCTGGCGAACGGTGGCGAGGGCGCGGCGCGCAGGTTCAATGCGGCGTTCGGCAGGTCGACCCACGCCTCTGAGGTTCTCCAGGGCGCACTCACCGATCTGAATCGCGCAGTCGCCGGTCTGCGCGACCCGACGCTGCAGGTTCGGTTCGGAACGGCCCGCGCGGATATCAATGAGTTCAAGGGGATGCTTGCGTCGATTCCGCGGTCCCGTCGTGTCGATCTCTACGTCAACCAGGTCAATTCATACGACAAGCGCAACCAGGTCGGCGGCATCGACGGTGACATCACGACCTCCCGCGCTGTCGGCGGATTCACCGGCCGCGGCGGCAAGTTCGATCCCGCCGGCATCGTGCACCGCGGCGAGGTCGTCATCCCGCAGGAGCTGGTGCGGCGCGACAGCGACCTGCTGTCGTTCCTCTATGGCGACCTCCCCAACATGCGCGAACTCCCTGCGCCACAGGTCAACATGGCTGCCATCGGGGCGGTGGAGGCAAGATGGCGTCCGGTCAGCTTTGAGCGGTCCGCACCTGCGAATAGCGGCATCAGCGCAGCCGACGTCAGTGCTCTGCAGAACGAGCTCAAAATCGCGAACCGGCGCCTCGCTGCGATCGAGGGGACGATCCACGGCGAGCACCACGCCGACCGCAAGTCGATGCGCGCCGGCAGCGGTACCGCCGCTCGCTCCAGGCCGAGGGGCCACATCTAAGTGGAGGACGACGGCATGGATGCCAAGGTGGTCATCGAGAGCCTCGAAGCAATGATCGACCGCGCCCACATGCTGACGCTTGAGGAACAGGCCAGCGGGCCGTTCAATCTCGACCTCGATCCCACGCTGCGCCGGGTGATGGGCGATGTCGCGGGGCTCGCGGTGATCGTGCAGAGACTGGTCGAGGATCTCTATCTCGACCCATGCGACATGGCGTAGGGGGGCACCGCCTCGACGTGGCCTGCCCGACCCCCAACGTGTCGGCGGTCTGCTTCTGCCGTCGGATGATCGCGATCCCGCTTGCTTCAACTGCCTGAGGTCTCGCGGTGGTTGGGATAGCGTTCGGTCACCCCGTCCAGCCAGGGGTGACGGAGGGGATCGGAGTACGCATGAGGATCTGTCATGCGCGCGGGTGGTGTGAGCCTTGGTTCTGATCGCGCAGCCGCCGGGCGTGCGCGCGACGCGGGACGGCGGAACGTGGAAGTTCGCTCGCGGGACCAGCGGCACCAACTTCGTCATGAACGACTTTGCGGCCCTCGAGCGCAGCCTCGGGAAGTACGTGATGGAGATCGTTCGCGCTGAGATCTTCTACAAGATGAAGCGGGCAGAATCCGGCAAGTTGGCTTACGGCGAGGGCCGGGAGTTCGACGTGCAGCAGATGCATGCGGCTCAGGACGTTCTCGAGCTTCGGCTGTCGGACCGCACCGGCGATCGGGGCAACCGGCTGCACATGCGCTTCTTCTTCTCCGAACCACTGCATTTGCCCGGTCTGCTCGTGGGCCTCGGGTTGTTGTGGAAGCGACCAGGCGAGATCGATCTGCCTATGCAGACGCAGTTCGCCAAGCAGGCCGCCGTGAGACTTCAGGAGTATTCGCAACGAGCCGACTACGGATTGTGAGAACCGCCCTGCGGCCGCTTGACGACGCGACTATGATCTAGAAGTTATATAGGCAAGGAGGTTGGGATGGAACTCGAAGCACTGCTCGGTATCGATCCGCGCAACCCTCTGCAGATCCGAGCGAAGCGACTCGTCGAGGAAGACGAGTCCTATCTCGACGCGTTGGTTGCCATGAGAAAGGCGAAGGGCCTGTCTCAGGAAGCCATCGCTGACCGGATGGAGATCTCGCAGGGCGCCGTTGCTCGCATCGAGTCCGGCGAGCGTGACCCGCGCCTTTCGACCCTGCGGCGATACGCGATGGCCGTTGGCGCCGTGTACTCACACGACGTGATGGACGACGAGCCTCGGGTCGTTAAGAGTCCGATCGGTGACCACCGCGCCGCTGAAGATTCTTGGCCGCTTGCCAGTCACAAGGTCTCTGGCCGACGTGGCTGATTCCCGGTTTCAGCCGGGCTGGCCCGACGCGTTCGTCGCTGGTTACACAGTTCTGCGCACACTTCTTGACACGGATCGTCGTCGCGAAGAGGGGGGTCTTGAGTGGCAGATCTCCCCGGGGCTCATCGAGAACAGCGACAGAGCCTCCGCTGAACCGACCCTTGCGATCATCGGGGACCTGACGGCCTGGACCACGAGTGAGTGGGCCGGGGTGAGGGTCTACGCCACGTTGTATCTCCGGGATCAAGCCGCCTTGGGAGATGACGACTGGGGGCTGGCCAATCAGCTGCTAGAGACGCACGCTGGCTGGGTTACCCACGGCCTGTATGACTTCGCGGCTCAAGGCATGCGGACGATGCTCGGCGGAGGGTCGGGAATCCGCGTACCGCGGGTAACGCCCGCCTTCACGCTCGCGTTGGTCGACCCAGCAGATCTGGATGACGTCGTGGATGTTGCGAACGATGACTCGACGCCACTGGACAACGTCGACCCGTGATATGGGCCCATGCCGCGGTGGTTACCTCGGCTCGGGAAAGTTCTCGTTCGTCAGCCCACCCTTGGGCATCTGCAGCTTCGTCCTGCTCTCGCCAGCCCGGTGAGCGTTCCAGGCGCGGATGGTCAGCGCGAGTCCCTCGGTCTCGTTGATCCGGCCGCCGGAGACGCGGAGCTTGATGACGCGGTTGCGCAGGACCGCGATCGGGTCGGTGGCCGGAATCCCGTCGCCGTCTGCGACGCGAAGGAAGAACCACGTCGCCGCGTCGGAGTCGAGTTGCGAGAACAAGAAGTGACACAAGCCGATCACCGACGCCGGTAGACGCTCGCGCGACGCCAGCCGGGATGCCAGATCGGCCGAGGCTCGGATGCCGGGATTCCGCTCAAGGAAGTCATCCATCTCGAGGGCGGTCGGCCGGATCGCGCCCGAGTTCGTTCGCATCCCGCGTTCCCACATGACCGCTCGGCGGACGACTGCCGCCAGGGTCGAGGTGTTCTCTTCGCCGGCAAGCTTGAGCGCGTCGGCGTAGGACCGCTTGGCACCAGTGTCGACCGTGGCCATCACGTCGTCAGCAAGGTCACGCACGACGACCATCGGGATCGTCACGCCAGTCTGCGCGACAGCGGAGAGGCGGTGCTGGCCGTCTAGGAGTTGGCCGCGGGGTCCGAACTTGATCGTCTCGCCGTTGAGGCGCCAGCGGCCGGCCTCGATGTCTCTGGCGTACCCGTCGACCACGGCTCGGCGGATGTTGCGGTTGTTCGGGTTGCGGCTCAGCCAGGTCTCGGCGAGCTCGGGTGTGACGTCGACGATCTCGACGGCGGGGGAGGGGTCGGGCATATCAGTGTCCTCGAAACGTAGGTTGGTGATCTTCGAGAACGCGAGGAGCAGTTGGTCAGGGCGACACCTCCTCGGCCATCACCTTGTTGTCACCGAGGTGATGAAACGGATCGGCACTCGAAGTCGGGCGAGCGGGTTCGTTCGGTGCCCGTCCTCGAGGACGGGCGTCTTGGTGGCTCGCGGGTGGGGAAGCGGTAGCGGGTCATTTGTTGGTCTCCGTTGCTTGGATGGGCGGCGGCTGTTTAGACGCTGTGCAGGCGGCGCACTCGTGCCGCTGGCGGCTTCGGCTTGACGAGCCCGCCTGTGCCCGCATCGACGCCGAGTTCGAAGGCGTTCCGCCACGAGCGCGACGCCCGACGCTGGGTCATGATGACCAGTCGCCCAACGACGACCCTGCCCTCACGCATCTCGGTGAGCGTGTCGATCAGCCAGAGCATCACTGGTCGGTCCTCTCGGTCTCCAGTGCGGTCGGCAGGTAAGCGCACGCGAGGTCGTGGCGCTCCTCCGACGTGAGGTCGGCTGCGATCAAGAGGATGCGGTGACTGGAGATCCAGATCGCCGCTTCCTCGAGGTCCTCCATTGGCACTACCCGAACGCCCGCGGCACGGAGCAGGTCTAGTTCGTCGCACCATTCCTCGGTCGCGCTCACTGGTCCGCCTCCGGCGACTCAATGAGCACCGCGGGCAGGTAGTCGGACACGACCTCGCGTCGCTCCTCGTCGGTGAGGTCAGCCGCGACCAGCAAGACTTGGCAGTCGTCTACCCAGGCGACCTGGTACCTGAAGTCCTCGATCGGCACCACGATCACGCCGGCCGCGCGAAACAGGTCAAGTCCATCAGCCCACGCCTCGGTGCTCATGCCGTCGCCTCGCTGACGACGCGCGAAGAACCCCACCGGATCGCGGGCTGCACCGCCGATGCCCGAGCAGCGCGGACCTGCCGCATCCTGCACTCGTGCTCGATGTCCCGGCGCATCTCCTCCTCGGTGGGGAATATGCAGGGAGCGCCGTGGTCCTCCTTGCAACGACCGGTGTCGCCGTAGATCGTGCAGCGCCCGACCGCGAGGTCGAGGTCGGAGATCGTGTCATGCAGGCGCGTCAGGGCTCCGATGGTCTCGCGCAACAGGTGCAGGGTGCCGGTTCCCCGGACGTTCGCGTGCACAGTGTCGTAGTCGCCATCCACGCCGAGGGTGATCAGGACCTGCCCAGCATGGTCGGTCCAGGTGGCGTAGTGCTCCAGTTCGTCGCGGTCGGCCCTCCAGACCGCGGTCCTCTGGTCGCCAGTGCCCTCAACCTGAAAGTCGTCAATCTGCATGCTCATCGGCTGGCCTCAACGCGCTGAGCCACCTGATCGAGGAGTGGTGTCATCTCGTCCTCGGACGGAGCGAGCGCAAAGAACGCTCCCACCACCGCGGCGAAGAGGGCGGCCAGGAGCAAGGCGGTGATCGTGCTCATGCTGCGACCTCGCAGAACGAGCAGGACCACTCCGACAGGTGGCAGGTGTCGGCGTCGTGGTCGGTCAGCGACTGCGCCACTGCGTGGGCGATCGCTTCGTGGATGTTGGTCATCGAGGTTCCTCTCACCAGTGGTGGAGGAGCGGGATCAGATGGACACGTGGTGGACACGAGAGCCAAATGCGAAACCGCCCCTGACTTGCGTTTCCGCAGGTCAGAGGCGGTTTCGTCTCTGTGGGCGATACTGGGTTTGAACCAGTGACCTCTTCCGTGTCAGGGAAGCGCGCTACCGCTGCGCCAATCGCCCGTGGTGAAGCTTGTGAAGTTGTGTTGTGGAGGTGGGTACGGGATTTGAACCCGTGTACACGGATTTGCAGTCCGTTGCCTCGCCTCTCGGCCAACCCACCGCGAAGGCCACCCAAACCAACAAATCTGGACTGACCTGGTCAGCCAGTGGGTCTGACCTCTCCGAGCGGACAACGAGACTCGAACTCGCGACCTCAACCTTGGCAAGGTTGCGCTCTACCAACTGAGCTATGTCCGCATGCACGCCATCTTCGGGTTTTTCGACCCTGTTCTGGTGCGCGTCAGAACATTAGCCGATGGGGTCGGCCGTGCCAAAACGGGCCCCTCCTTCGGGATGTCGCGGCGGCACCCGGTGCCTGAACAGGGTGCTTCTAGGGTGGTCCCATGCGCGTGTGGATCAACGGCCGGATGCTGCCCGATGCGACCGCTCCGGCGGTGCCTGTCACCGACCACGGCCTGACCGTCGGCGACGCGGTGTTCGAAGCCGTCAAGGTGGTCGACGGCCAGCCGTTCGCCTTCCAGCGCCACCTCGACCGGCTGGAGCGGTCCGCGGCCGGCCTCGGCCTGGTCGGGCTCTCGCCCGACGCCGTACGACGGGGAGTGGCTGCCGTGCTCGACGGCGACCCGATGCCGTTGGGTCGCCTGCGGATCACCGTCACCGGCGGGAACGCGCCGCTGGGATCCGGGCGGGGGGACGAGCCGCCGACGCTGATCGTGGTCGCGTCGCCCATGGAGGCGGCGGCGGAGACGACGGCCGTGATCACGGTGCCCTGGCCGCGCAACGAACGCGGTGCGCTGGCCGGGCTGAAGACGACGTCCTACGCGGAGAACGTGGTGGCGCTCGAGGCTGCCCGCGCGAAGGGTGCGACGGAGGCGATCTTCGCCAACCTCGCGGGCAACCTCTGTGAGGGCACGGGTACCAACGTCTTCTACGTGGTGGACGGCGAGCTGCGCACCCCGACCCTCGCCAGTGGCTGTCTGGCCGGCGTCACCCGTGACCTGGTCCTCGAATGGTTCGCCGGGCGTGAGGTCGACGAACCGCTGGCGGTCGCGGCGGCGGCCGACGAGATCTTCCTCGTCTCGACCACGCGCGACGTCCAGGGCGTGCACCTCTGGGACGACCGTGAGCTCCCGGCGCCCGGTCCGATCACCCTCGCGGCGGCCGCGGCCTGGCGTGAGCGGGAGCCGGAGCTGCTGGGGTTCGACCGTTGACCGTTGTTCGTCCGCGAGGTCAGGGGATGATCCGACGCTGGCGCAGGCCGTCGAGGATCTCGACGAACATGGCGCGGGTGTCGACATGGCGGTGAAATCCCATGCGCCTGGCCTTGGAGCCGTCGGCAATGACGTCGTAGTCCCAGCCGAGCACGAAGTCGCCGAAGGCCCACGACGACAGTTGTGAGTAGGGGATCGGCTCGAGGTCGTGCTCGCGCACGATCTCATCCCAGATCGATTCCTTTTCCGCCATCACGTCCACCAGTGCCAACGGCAGGGGAGCAGCCGTCTCGAGTCCGAAGTTCTCGGCAATGACCGGCCACATGTCCTGCCAGCGGAACAGGTCGCCGTTGTTGATGTTGAAGGCCTGGTTGGCGCACTCCGGTGTCGTTGCTGCCCAGACGGTCGCCTCGGCGAGGAGGCCGGCATCGGTCATCTCGATGAGGCTCGTCCAGGCGCCGGGCTTTCCCGGGAAGCGCAGCGGCACGCCGAGGTGCTTCGAGATGGTCGCGTACGTCGCCAGCAGCACCGCGAGGTTCATCGGGTTCCCCAGTGCGAACCCACACACCACGGACGGGCGGATCGCCGACCAGGTCCAGTTCTTGCCGTGCTGGCGTTCCTCCAGGAAGTCCTGCTGGCTGACGTTGAACTCTGGCGGCATGTGGCGGGCGTCGTCCTCGCGGGCAGGGGTCCGGAACGGCCCCAGGTGGGCGCCGTACACCTTGTAGCCCTGCATCAGGCTGACGTGCTCGAGGTTCGTCGCCACGGACTCGATCGTGGTGATCGTGTTGACGAGCATGGTCAGGTTCGGGGCGACGAGCTCTGCCCACGAGGGGCGGTCCTGGTAGGCGGCGTAGAAGACGTGGGTCACGCCGGCGAGGTGCGCGAGCTTCGCAGCCGTGTCGGCCTGGTCCAGGAGGTCGACGGCGATGTGGCGAACGCGGTCGGTGTCGACGCCACCCGATCGAGAGAGCCCGACGATCTCCCAGTCGCCCAGTGAGGCCAGGTGCTCGACCAGGTTGCCCCCGATCACCCCTCGAGCTCCGACGACGAGTGCGACCTTGGTTCCGTGCGGCATCAGCTGACTCTTCCCATCGATGAATCGTGAAATGACGATCTGAGTATGCCACAGATCCATCGCATATTGCCGATGCGTCTAGGATGCACGGGTGGAGCCGACGCTGCAGACCGACGAGCTGGAGGCCGCGCTCAAGGCGCTGGCCAATCCGGCGCGGGTGCGGATCCTCGGTTGGCTCAAGGACGTCGGTTCGTTCCCGTCGCAACTGGAACCGGCCGAGGAGGTCGGGGTGTGCCTGAAGCACATCCAGGCAAGGGCGAACGTCTCGCAGTCGACGGCGTCGCAGTACATGGCGAGCCTCGCGGCCGCTGGACTCGTGACCGCTACGCGCGTCGGCAAGTGGACTCACTACGCGCGCAACGAGGAACAGATCGCGCGCCTTGCCGAGCACATCCGCCGGGCTCTCTGAGCCTAGGCTCTCGCTGACTCGATCACCGTGAGCTCGACGCCTGCGCCGAGCCGGTAGGGGTTCGTCGCGAGCAGCGCACCGAGAGCGCGGCGCATCCGCGACACCTCGGCCCGGACCGTCACCTGGTGCTCGCCGTCGCCGTACAACCGATGGCTGAGGGTGGCTGCGGTGACGCCGACACGGCCGGCCGCGCCGAGGATGGCCACGATGTCCGCGTGCCGGGGTGACAGCGCCACCCGCCAGGGAGCGTCGCCGCCGGTGACCTCGAGCATCGCGGGGGAGGCGGTCAGGTCGAGGGTGGCGCGCAGCACGTGCCCGCCTCCGGACGGACGGATCAGCCACCCGCCGCGCAGCCGCTCGGGCAGGCACAGGCCCAGGCCGGGCACGGCCAGCGCCCGGTCGGCGCGTGGTGCTTCCACCCGGTCGCGCACCGCGACGCCCTGGTGGGCTGCCACCCAGCCGTGGTCGTCGACCACGAGCAACGGTCCGTTGGCGCCGGACAGCAGCGGTTCCGCCGTACGCCGGAGCAGCTCCAGGCCCTCCTCGTGATGGCGCCACAACCTGGCCTCCGCCAGCCGCACGGATGCCGTGACGAGGGCCTCGATCGCCGGGTGCAGCGTGAGTGCCGGCCCGCTCACGTCGACGATGCCGAGGAGGCTGCCGTCGATCGGGTCGTGGATCGGGGAGGCCGTGCAGTACCAGGGCACCTGTGCGTTCTCGAAGTGCTCGGCGGAGAACAGCTGCACGGGCGCGGACTCCGCCAGCGCCGTGCCGATGGCGTTGGTGCCGACGGCGCCCTCGGTCCAGACCGCGCCCTCGGCGAACCCGAGGTGGTCCGCCTGGCGCTTGACCCGGGGCGAGCCGCTGCGCCACAGCACGATTCCGTCGGCATCGGCCACCACGACGAGGTAGTTCGACGCGTCGGCGGCGCTCAGCAGCAGCTCCCGGATCTCGTCGATGACCAGGGCCAGCCGCGACGTACGACGACGTTCGTCCACCTCGAACGGGGCAAGCGGATCGCGACCGTTGCGACCGTCAGGGTCGATGCCGAGTCCGAGCACCCGGTTCCACGAACGCGCGACAACCGGCCGTGGCCGTTCCGGGGGCGCACCGCCGGACAGCACGGCGTCGTGGATCCGGACCAGGTCACGAGCCCGCGTCACCAGATCGGTCGGTGCGGTCATGCGTTCACTGTAGGTCCGGCGATGTGACGGGGACCACATGCAACAACGTGCAACGGTTCCCGGGGGTCACCGCCGCGGAGTGTCCTGTCGGCATGACCCAACTCGACGAACGTCCCGTGGACGCCGCCCCAACCGCCGGCGCGTCCGACCCCGCCACCACGTGGTTCGCCGCCCTTGAGGAGGCCTTCGCCGCCCGCGACATCGACCGGGCCGCCGGCCTCTTCGCCGCCACCAGCTTCTGGCGGGACCTGGTCGCGTTCTCGTGGAACCTCACCACCGTGGAGGACCCGGTCGGTGTGGCCGACCTCCTCACCCAGACCCTCGACCGTGTGGACCCCCGTGGGTTCCGCCTGTCGGAGCCGGCCGCCACCGCTGACGGCGTCACCACGGCGTGGTTCGAGTTCGAGACCGCCGTCGGCCGCGGCCGCGGACTTGTCCGGCTGGTCGACGAGGACGGCCCGAAGGCCTGGACGTTCCTCACGACGCTCTACGAGCTCAAGGGCCACGAGGAGCCCCGTGGAGTACGACGTCCGATGGGCGCCGAGCATGGCGCGACCCGCGACCGCGTGACCTGGGCGGAGAAGCGCCGTGCCGAGGAGGCGGCACTCGGAGTGGACACCCAGCCGTACGTGCTCGTCGTGGGCGGCGGTCAGGGCGGCATCGCCCTCGGTGCCCGGCTGCGCCAGCTCGGCGTACCCGCCCTTGTGATCGACAAGCACCCGCGACCGGGCGACCAGTGGCGCAACCGCTACAAGTCCCTCTGCCTGCACGACCCGGTCTGGTACGACCACCTGCCGTACCTCAAGTTCCCGGACAACTGGCCGGTCTTCGCGCCCAAGGACAAGGTCGGTGACTGGCTGGAGTTCTACACGCAGGTCATGGAGGTGCCGTACTGGTCGAACACCATGGCCACGAAGGCCTCCTACGACGAGGCCGCGGGGGAGTGGACGGTGCATCTCGAGCGCGAGGGCAAGCCGCTCGTCCTGAAGCCTTCGCAGCTGGTGATGGCGACCGGGATGTCGGGCAAGGCCAACATCCCGACCATCCCCGGCCAGGACGTGTTCGCGGGCGAGCAGCACCACTCGTCGCAGCACCCCGGCCCCGACGCCTACACGGGCAAGAAGGTCGTCGTGATCGGCAGCAACAACTCCGCCTTCGACATCTGCGGGGCGCTGTGGGAGCACGGTGCCGACGTCACGATGGTGCAGCGGTCCTCCACGCACATCGTGAAGAGCGACACGCTCATGGACATCGGCCTCGGCGACCTCTACTCGGAGCGGGCGCTCGAGGCCGGCGTCACCACCGAGAAGGCGGACCTGATCTTCGCGTCGTTGCCCTACCGGATCATGCATGAGTTCCAGATCCCGCTCTACGACCAGATGAAGGAGCGCGACAAGGACTTCTACGACCGGATGACCGCGGCCGGCTTCGACCTCGACTGGGGCGATGACGGCTCGGGCCTGTTCATGAAGTACCTGCGCCGAGGCTCGGGCTACTACATCGACGTCGGCGCCGCCGAGCTCGTGGCCAGCGGTGACGTGAAGCTGGCGAAGGGCGAGGTCGACCACCTCGACGAGCGTGCCGTCGTACTCGCGAACGGAACGGAGCTGCCGGCCGACCTGGTCGTCTACGCGACGGGCTACGGCTCGATGAACGGGTGGGCGGCCGACCTGATCAGCCAGGAGGTCGCGGACCGCGTCGGGAAGGTCTGGGGCCTGGGCTCCGACACGACGAAGGATCCCGGACCGTGGGAGGGGGAGCAGCGCAACATGTGGAAGCCGACCCAGCAGGAGAACCTCTGGTTCCACGGCGGCAACCTCCACCAGTCCCGCCACTACTCGTTGTACCTCGCGTTGCAGCTCAAGGCCCGGCACGCGGGCCTCGAGACGCCGGTCCACCGGCTCCAGGAGGTGCACCACCTCGGGTGATCTCCCGGCCTTGTCAGGAGTACGACGACCCCGGCCCGATTCCGGTGGCATGATCGGGATGCGTTAGAGTCTGCGACCGCATCACGATCGGGCGATTGGCGCAGTGGTAGCGCGCTTCGTTCACACCGAAGAGGTCACTGGTTCGAACCCAGTATCGCCCACCGATAAGCCGCAGCAAGCGACACCAAGAGACCCCCAGCCGGGTGAATCGGCCGGGGGTCTCTTCGTTTCACCGGGGTAGGTTCCCGGCAACCGGGTAACGCGCGTCTACGTACCTGGCGCGTCGCAAGTGGGAGAGCGCCGGACCCTCGACGAAGGAATGTCCGCATGGCCACGAAGCGACCGCCCGTCAGCACGCCAGAGCAGCGCGGCGAGGGGGACGAGCTGCACCAGGGCGTCAAGCGCGGTGAACGGATGACGACGGCGACCGGCACTCCGCTCGGCGACGGCCAGAACTCCCTCAAGGTCGGCGATCGCGGACCGACCCTGCTGGAGGACTTCGCGTTTCGCGACAAGCTGTTCCACTTCGACCACGAGCGCATCCCCGAGCGTGTCGTCCATGCGCGCGGGTACGGCGCCCACGGCACCCTCGAGTGCCTCGACCCGATCACGGACCTGACCAGGGCGGCCCCGTTCCAGGCGAAGGGCAAGAAGACCGAAGCGTTCGTCCGGTTCTCCACGGTCGCCGGCAACCTCGGCTCCCCGGACCTCGCGCGCGATGTTCGTGGCTTCGCAGTGAAGCTCTACACCGACGAGGGCAACTGGGACATCGTCGGCAACAACATTCCGGTCTTCTTCATCCAGGACGCGATGAAGTTCCCCGACCTCGTCCACGCGGTCAAGGAGGAGCAGGACCGCGGTTGGCCGCAGGCCGCGTCCGCCCATGACACCTTCTGGGACTTCGTGTCGCTCATGCCGGAGTCGACGCACATGCTGTTGTGGGCCATGAGTGACCGTGCGATCCCGCGTTCCTTCCGGTTCATGGAGGGATTCGGCGTCCACACGTACCGGTTCGTCGACGCGGACGGTCGGGACACCTTCGTCAAGTTCCACTGGAAGCCGCGGCAAGGCCTGCAGTCGGTGGTCTGGAACGAAGCGCTCAAGATCAACGGCGCCGATCCGGACTTCCACCGTCGTGACCTCTATGCCGCGATCGACTCCGGCGACTTCCCGCAGTGGGACCTCGGGGTGCAGGTCTTCGACGAGAAGTTCGCCGACGGATTCGACTTCGACGTCCTCGACGCCACCAAGGTGATCCCCGAGGAGGTGTTGCCGGTGCGCATCATCGCGCGGCTGACCCTGGACCGGGTGGTCGACAACGTGTTCGCCGAGACCGAGCAGGTGGCGTTCGGCACCCACAACGTCATTCCCGGCGTCGACTTCAGCAACGACCCGCTGTTGCAGGGCCGCAACTTCTCCTACCTCGACACCCAGCTCAAGCGCCTCGGCAGCACGAACTTCACCCAGCTCCCGGTCAATGCGCCTCGCTGCCCGGTCCTGCACTTCCAGCGCGACGGGCACATGCAGACCGATCCGCAACGGGGGCGGGGCAACTACGAGCCCAACTCGCTGACCGGCGACGACCGCGGACCCCGCGCAGACGTCACCCATGGCTATCAGAGCGTGCTCCGGCAGGAGCAGGGGCCGACGCGACGGCTGCGGGCCGAGTCGTTCGCCGATCACTACAGCCAGGCGCGGCAGTTCTTCATCAGTCAGACCGACGTGGAGCGCGACCACATCGTCGCGGCCTTCGCCTTCGAGCTCGGCAAGGTCGAGGACACGAAGATCCGCACCCGGATGCTGGCCAACCTCCGCAATGTCGCTGACGACCTGGCCCAGCGAGTCGCTGACCAGCTGGCCATGCCGTTGCCCGAAGCCTCGCCCGCCGCCGTACCCACTCGTACCGACCTGCCCGAGTCACCGGCCCTGAGCATCCTGCTCAACGGCCCCGAGTCGTTCGCCGGCCGCAAGCTCGGCGTGCTCGTGACCACCGGCAGCGACAAGGCCCTCGTCAACGCCGTCACATCGGCCTTCGAGGACGCCGGCGCCGTCGTGGAGTACGTCGCACCGGCGATCGGACCCGTCAAGCTCAAGGGCGGCGGCTCCCTCACCCCCGACCACGCGATCGACGGCGGCCCCTCGGTCCTGTTCGACGCAGTCGCGCTGCTGCCCTCCGCGGACGGTGCCGCCGACCTCGCCGGCCGGGCCAGCGCACGGGACTTCGTCAGCGACGCCTTCGCCCACCACAAGTTCGTGGGCCTCGGACCCGATGCTGCGGAGCTGCTGGCGGCGGCCGGGGTGGTGCCGGACGACGGCTTCGCCGAGCTTGCGGCAGCAGGCGATGCGGCTGACTTCTTCTCCCTGTGCGGTGCCCTGCGGCACTGGGCCCGCGACGTGCGCGCCTGAGAGGTGCCTGCCTGAGACGTGCGCGCCTGAGACGGAGCCGGCGAGAGCGGACCGTCTCACCTGCATCCGGGTTCCTTACTCCCGCGCGGCACGCGGCCGTCGGTCGGTACGATCGACACCCGGCCATCCGGCCGCGTCTCAGCACGTCTCGGGAACCACCACCAAGGAGTCATTTCGTGTCCGACATCAAGGTCGCCGTACTGTCCGCCGAAGCGCGCCAGGACTCGACGGTCGCCACGGGCACGAAGGCCTGGGAGCTGTTCCGCGAGGACCCTGACGTGATCGCGGCGCGGGTTGCCGGCGAGCTCAAGGACCTGTCCTACGAGCTCGTGGACGGCGACGAGGTCGAAGGCGTGGCGATCACCAGCCCGGACGGCCTCGACATCCTGCGCCACTCCACCGCGCACGTGCTCGCCCAGGCCGTGCAGCAGCTCTTCCCGGAGGCCAAGCTCGGCATCGGCCCGCCGATCGCGAACGGCTTCTACTACGACTTCGACGTCGAGACCCCGTTCGTTCCCGAGGATCTCGTCAAGATCGAGACCGCGATGCGCAAGATCATCAAGGAGAACCAGCGGTTCTCCCGTCGCGTGACCACCGATGCCGACGCGTTGGAGGAGCTGAAGGACGAGCCCTACAAGGTCGAGCTGATCGGCCTGAAGGGCAACGCCGGCGAAGCCGCGGAGGGCGCGGGTGCCGAGGTCGGCGCGGGCGAGCTGACCATCTACGACAACCTCAACCGCAACAACGAGGTCGCGTGGAAGGACCTCTGCCGCGGGCCGCACCTGCCGACCACCAAGCGGGTGCCGGCCTTCAAGCTGATGCGCAGCGCTGCGGCGTACTGGCGCGGCGACGAGAAGAACAAGCAGCTCCAGCGCATCTACGGCACCGCGTGGCCGAGCAAGGAGGAGCTCGACGAGCACCTCCACCGCATCGAGGAGGCTGAGCGCCGCGACCACCGCAAGCTCGGCCGCGAGCTCGACCTGTTCAGCTTCCCCGACGAGATCGGTTCCGGCCTCGCGGTCTTCCACCCCAAGGGTGGCGTGATCAAGCGCGTGATGGAGGACTACGTCCGCCAGCGCCACATCGAGGAGGGGTTCGAGTACGTCGGCACCCCGCACATCACCAAGGACCAGCTCTTCTACACCTCGGGCCACCTCCCGTACTACGCGGACACGATGTTCCCGCCCATGGAGTTCGAGGGATCGAACTACATGGTCAAGCCGATGAACTGCCCCATGCACAACCTGATCTACAAGTCGCGCGGGCGCTCCTATCGCGAGTTGCCGTTGCGACTCTTCGAGTTCGGCTCGGTCTACCGCTACGAGAAGTCCGGTGTCGTGCACGGCCTGACCCGCGTTCGCGGCATGACGCAGGACGACTCGCACTCGTACGTCACCGCTGAACAAGCCCCCGGTGAGATCAAGCACTTGCTGGACTTCGTGCTCGGCCTGCTCAAGGACTTCGGCCTCGACGACTTCTACCTCGAGCTGTCGACCCGTGACGACTCCAAGCCGGACAAGTTCGTCGGGTCCGACGAGGACTGGGCGATCGCGACCAAGGTGCTCGAGGACGTCTGCGTCGAGTCGGGGCTCGAACTGGTCCCCGACCCCGGCGGCGCCGCGTTCTACGGCCCCAAGGTCTCGGTCCAGTGCCGCGACGCGATCGGCCGCACCTGGCAGATGTCGACGATCCAGTACGACTTCAACCAGCCGGCCCGGTTCGAGCTCGAGTACAACGGCGCTGACGGCCAGAAGCACCAGCCGGTGATGATCCACTCGGCGAAGTTCGGTTCGCTCGAGCGGTTCTTCGGTGTCCTGGTCGAGCACTACGCCGGAGCGTTCCCCCCGTGGCTCGCCCCGATCCAGGTGCAGGCGATCCCGGTCGCCGACACGTTTGCGGACTACCTGTACGACGTGGCGAAGCAGATGAAGGCGGCCGGCCTGCGCGTCGAGGTCGACGACTCCGACGACCGGATGCAGAAGAAGATCCGCAACGCGCAGCTGCAGAAGGTGCCGTTCATGCTGATCGCCGGTGCGGACGATGTCGAGGCGGGCGCCGTGAGCTTCCGCTATCGCGACGGACGACAGGACAACGGCGTGCCGATCGCCGACGCCATCGCTCGGGTCCTCGAGGCCGTCGCCACCCGTTCGCAGGTCTGATCGTGAAGCGGCGGGCGTCGGTCGCGGCCTCGTCGGTCCTGTTGCTCCTGCTCGCAGGGTGTGGCGGAACCGACCCGACCGCGGGCGCGCCGCCGCGCCCGCCGGCCAGCACCGCCACGACGGAAGCAACGTCGGCGACCGACACCGGTCGTCCCGGAGGTGACGCCGGTGATCCCGGCGCCGACGCCAGCAACCTGGCCGAGGCTGCGGAGAACCTGGCTCGCGAGGGCAACCAGCCCACCAGCAACATCGCCCCGCGGGACGGCGAGGTCCTCGGCGGCGACGTGAGCTGGCCGCAGTGCCCCAAGGGGATGGGGATCCCCGAGAAGCAGGGCCTCGGCATGCCGATGCCGCTGCCGGCGGCGGAGTACGTCGTACTCGGATTGACCAACGGCCCGGGCTTCACGCCCAACCCGTGCCTGGCCGACCAGGTGAAGTGGGCCAAGGACAACGACGTCCTCGTCGCCGTCTACGCCGTGTCGAGCTATCCCGACAAGGCCACCCTCGCCAAGTACGGCGCCGACGGCCCGCACGACGCGTCGACGAAGATCGGTCGGCTCAAGAACGTCGGCTACCAGCAGGCCCGCTTCAACATCGGCACCATGGGCCAGGTCGGCCTGCTCAGCCCGATCGTCTGGATCGACGTCGAACCGGTCCCGGTCTTCGAGTGGAGCGACGACCTCCAGGCCAACGCCGCGGTCATCGAGGGCGTCGCCCGCGGGTACGTCGACGCCGGCTTCCGGATCGGCGTGTACTCGACCCCCAGCCTCTATCAGCGCGTCGTCGGCGACCTGGCCCTCGGGGGAGTCCCGGAGTGGCGGGCCGCCGGACAGACCTCCCGCACGGAGGCGCGGAATCGCTGCGGCGACGACTGGTCGATCCAGGGCGGGCCCGCCGTCATGGGTCAGTGGGTCGAGGAACGCCGGGACCAGAACATCACCTGCCCCGGCATCGCGCGGGACCTCGGGCAGTGGTTCCACCGGTACACCTGAGGGCCGTTGGCTAGTCTGCGCATGGTGTGCCGGACCTCCGGCAGGAGGGGGCCGCACGTGGGGAGAAAAAGGACAGGGGAGTGCTGATGTCTTCGGACGACAGCCCGGAGTTGCTGGACGGGCGCCGGACCAGGTGGCAGGAGCACAACCAGGTGCGCCGGCAGGTGATCATCGACGCTGCCATCGCGGTGATGGAGCGACAGGCGCCGGGTGAGGAGATCCAGGTGCAGGCCGTGGCCGACGAGGCCAAGATGAGCCGCACCGTCATCTACCGGCACTTCGAGGACCGCACCGATCTCGACCGGGCAGTCCAGCGCCAGGTCTGTGAGGACGTCGGCGCCGCGCTGCTGCCCGCACTCTCGTACGACGGCACACCGGACCAGATCATCCACCGGATCGTCGGCAGCTTCATCCGGTGGGCCGAGGCCCACCCGAGCCTCTACTGGTTCGCGGAGCGCGACCTCGCTGGTTGGGGTCCGAGCCCCCTGGGACAGGCCATCGAACAGGTGGCCGAGGGCATCGAGGGACTGATGGCGATCGTGGTCGGAGCCGTGGGAGTCGAGCTCAGCGACGACGACCGTGCAGCGCTCGACCCCTGGGTCTTCGGCATGATCGGCGCCGTGTTCGCGGCCGTGCGACGCTGGCTCGAGCGCGACGTGCGCGAACCCAGCATCGACACCTGCATCAGCATCCTCTCGGAGTCGATCTGGCTCCAGATCAACGGCCTGGCGCTCTCGCGCGGCATCAACCTGCCGGACCTGCCGATCGTCGACCTCCTGCAGGCGCTCTCTCCCGACAGCGAAGGGGCGTGAGCCGGGCCGTGTCCGACCTCAACCGGCTGGACCGGCTCTGGACGCCGCATCGGATGGCCTACGTGCGGGGCGAGGAGGACGTCGAACCGCCGACGCATGCCGAGCCCCGTCCGGTGTGCCCGTTCTGCCGGATCACGGCCGACCCGGCGACGTCGACCGACGACTCCCTGGTCGTCGTACGAGGGGAGACGGCGTACGTCGTCCTCAACCTGTATCCGTACAACCCGGGTCACCTCATGGTTCTGCCGTACCGGCACGTCGCCGACTACGCCGACCTGACGGACGCCGAGACCTACGAGGTCGCGGTGCTGACCCAGGCGTCGTTGCGCACCATCCGGTCCGTTTCACAGCCACAGGCGTTCAACGTCGGCCTCAACCTCGGTGAGGCGGCGGGTGGGTCGCTCTCGGGCCACCTGCACCAGCACGTGGTGCCGCGCTGGTCGGGAGACTCGAACTTCATGACCGTGATCGGTGGCACCAACACGTTGCCCCAGTTGCTGGAGCAGACCCGCGACCTGCTCGTGGACGCCTGGCACACCAGGGTCGTCGAGTAGCGACGAGCGCCAGCACGTCGCGTGTCGATGCGCGCTGATAGGTTCCGACCCGTGTTGGAGCGCTTCAAGGAGTTCTGGGGCGGGACCGTGCTGGCCCCCTTCGTCCGTCTCTTCATCCGGATGGGCATCAGCCCCGACGCGGTGACCCTCGTGGGCACGATCGGGGTGGTCGTGGGTGCACTTGCCTTCTTCCCCCGCGGCGAGCTGCTCTACGGCGTCCTGTTCATCACCGCGTTCGTGTTCAGCGACATCATCGACGGCCGCATGGCCCGAGAGCTGGGGCGGACCTCGAAGTTCGGGGCGTTCTGGGACTCGACCCTCGACCGGATCGGCGACGGTGCGATCTTTGGCGGCCTCGCGCTGTACTTCGCCGGCACCGGCTCCGGCCAGGGCGACAGCTACCTGTACCTCTGCGTGAGCCTGTGGTGCCTGGTCATGGGTTCGGTCACCTCCTACGCCCGCGCTCGCGCCGAGTCGCTCGGCATGGACGCCAAGGGCGGCATCGCCGAGCGGGCTGACCGGCTCGTCTCCATCCTCGTGATGACCGGGCTGTCGGACATCTTCGACCTGCCGATCCTGATGGAGGTCACCCTCTGGGTGCTCGCCGTCGCCAGCGCCTACACGGTCGTCTTCCGCGTCCTGAAGGTGCGACGCCAGGCGATCGCGGAGGAAGCCGCCGCCGCGGCGTCCACTGACGCCCCCGAAGCGTGAGGTTCGAGCAGGTCGCCGTAGAATCGGTGGCATGAGCGAGCAGCAGGAACAGGGCACCACCCGGGTCAAGCGCGGCATGGCCGAGATGCTGAAGGGTGGCGTCATCATGGACGTCGTCACGGCCGAGCAGGCGAAGATCGCCGAGGACGCCGGGGCGGTTGCGGTGATGGCGCTGGAGCGTGTTCCCGCTGACATTCGCGCCCAGGGTGGCGTGTCGCGGATGAGTGACCCGGACATGATCGACTCGATCATCGAGGCCGTGTCGATCCCGGTGATGGCCAAGGCCCGGATCGGCCACTTCGCCGAGGCCCAGATCCTGCAGTCGCTCGGTGTGGACTACATCGACGAGTCCGAGGTACTGACCCCGGCCGACTACGCGAACCACATCGACAAGTGGAACTTCACGGTTCCCTTCGTGTGTGGTGCGACCAACCTCGGTGAGGCGTTGCGCCGGATCACCGAGGGTGCGGCCATGATCCGCTCCAAGGGCGAGGCCGGCACCGGTGACGTCTCCAACGCGGTCACCCACATGCGCACCATCCGTGGCGAGCTGCGTCGCCTCTCCTCGCTGCCCGAGGACGAGCTGTACGTCGCGGCCAAGGAGCTCCAGGCGCCGTACGAGCTCGTCGCCGAGGTTGCGCGCTCCGGCAAGCTCCCCGTCGTCCTCTTCACGGCCGGTGGCATCGCGACCCCGGCGGACGCGGCGATGATGATGCAGCTCGGTGCCGAAGGCGTGTTCGTGGGTTCGGGCATCTTCAAGTCCGGCAACCCCGCCGAGCGGGCCGAGGCGATCGTCAAGGCCACCACGTTCTACGACGACCCCGACGTCGTCGCGAAGGTCTCGCGCGGTCTCGGTGAGGCCATGGTCGGCATCAACGTCGAAGACATTCCGCAGCCGCACCGCCTCGCCGAACGCGGCTGGTGACGCCTGCCGGACCTGGTCCGGCAGGGCCCGCCATCGGTGCCGAGGACCCCTCGGAACCGATGGATTGACATTTCGTCGAACCCCTTGGCAAAACTTTCGGGACAAAGTCCCGGTTTCCTGAACAGGGCATGCCCTGTCGTGATCCCCTTCGTTTGAGCTCGTGAGGCTGATGCCTCAGGAGAAGGCTCATCAAGTGGACCTGGGGACACAGGTCCAATGGGGACTGGAGATGTCAATGAAGAAGTCAACCAAGGGCGCGCTCGCAGCCGGATCTGCGGCGGTCCTTCTCATGGGTGGTGCAGGCACCCTCGCGTTCTGGACTGCAGACGCCGGTGTCGATGGCATCGCCGTCACGGCCGGTGAGCTGAAGATCGTCGAAGACGACTGCGACGACGCCCCCTGGGTGTTCGACAGTGGCGAGGACGAGGCCGACAAGGTCTACGAAGCCGGCGACCTGATCGTGCCCGGAGACGTGCTGACCAAGGAGTGCAGCTTCGAGGTCCAGGCGACCGGCGAGCACCTGCGCGCCACGCTCGACGTGACCGACCCGGTGCGCGGTGGCAGCCTCGCTCCCGCCGACCTGACGATCGACAGCTCGTTCGAGATCGGCGGCACCCCCGTCGCTGACGGCGAGATCGACGAGTCCAACGACGGCGACGTCGTCGAGGCGTCGATCACGATCTCGTTCCTGGGAACCGCTCTCAATGGGACGCAGACCCAGGACGTGACGCTGAGCGACTTCGGGTTCTCGCTGACCCAGGTCCACACGCCCTGATCGTCTGACCGTCCGCGCTGATCGGTGCCCCTCTCGGTACGAGCAACCTTCGGCTGGCTCTGGCAGGTCGTCCTCTGGCTCCTGATTCTCGGTGTGGTGGTCGTCCTGGCGGCCGCGGTCCTGGTACCGCGGATCGCCGGGGCGACTCCCTACACCGTGCTGACGGGCTCGATGACCCCCACCTATCCACCCGGGACGCTCGTGGTCGTCAAGCCGGTCGAGTTCGATGAGATCTCGATCGGTGACGTGATCACCTACCAGCTCGAGTCGGGCAAGGCGACGGTCGTGACGCACCGCGTGGTCGGCGTGGCGAACCGCTTCGACGGCACCACGGAGCTGATCACGCGAGGCGACGCCAACGAGGATCCGGATCCGCTTCCGGTCCAGCCAGTCCAGGTGAAGGGGGAGTTGTGGTACTCGGTTCCCTACCTCGGTCACCTGAACTCGGCATTGACCGGAAACCAGCGGCAATGGGCCGTTGTCGGAGTCTCGGGGGTCCTCGTCGGCTACGCAGCGTTCATGTTCGTCGGAGCGATCCGCGACCGTCGCCGGCAGAAGCAGTCACCACCAGCGACCGAGGTCGAACCCCTGTCGGGGACCACGACCGAGGTGGCGACAACGCAGGTGCCGTCACCGGCACCTGACCAGCAGGACCGCCGCCTTGCAGCGGCGGCTGGGGGAGCAGTGCTCCTCCTCGCAGTACTGGTCCTGATCGGCATCAGGGCACATCGCAAGCACAAGGAACAGACAGGGAGCTCGTCGTCATGATTCGCCGCTGGGCATCGATCGTGGTCACCGCAATCGCGGTGGTCGCACTCGGTGCTGCCCCGGCGCACGCCGACGACGAGATCGGGTTGAGCCGTGACGGAGTCACCTGGGCCCCTCAGCTCAGCGGGCCCCTGTTCGCTCCAGACTTCCGGTTCGTTCCGGGCGACGTCGAGGTGCGGTCCTTCCGGGTCCGCAACGACGGTCCGTCGGCCGGGGTCCTGACGGTCGATGTCGTTGCGACCGATCCGGATGCACTTCTCGTCTCCGACGACATCACGATCGAGGCCCGCGTCGGCACCGGGGCGTGGCTCGACGTCGACGCCGGGACCAATCGCGTGGCGACGGAGATCAAGGTTCCCGAGGGCGCCCAGAGCCAGGTTCAGGTTCGCGCCACCTTCGACTGGGACTCAACGGTGCAGCTCCTGGAGGTCCCGTTCCGGTTGGCGCTCACCTTGTCCGAGGACGGTGACGTCGCCGGTGAGGAAGAGGGCAACGGTGACGGTGATGGTGAGGTGGGCGGCCAGGAAAGCGGCCTGCCCGACACGGGTTCTGCCGTGGGACCCGGCACGATCTGGATCGCTGCCGGCCTGATCGGCGCCGGCCTGGCGCTCGTCCTGCCGCGACGCAACCGTCGCGAGGAGGTCGCTCGTGCCTAGTCACCGCAGTCCACGCGCCCGCTGGTTCGGCCGCGGCCGTACGCGCGCCCTGCTGTCCGTCGGCGCCCTCCTCGGTGTCGGGGCGGTCGGTACAGCGGCCTACTGGCACGACGATGCCAGCGTGCCCGGTGTCGCGGTCCAGGCGGGTGCGATCCACATCGACCTCGCCACCAACAACAAGGTGAAGCCCGAGACCTACACCTGGACCGACCTGAACAGCAGCCTGCCTTCAGCAGCGGGTGGATCGGTCGCCAAGGTGCTCCGGGTCAGGAACAACAGCACCGGTCGACTGGTCTTCAACTACACGGTCTCGGCGACGGCGTCCGGCACCCTCGGCGCTGCCCTCAAGGTGACCGTCCTCAAGGGCGGGACCGTGAGCGGATCCACCTGCACCGGCGGCACGGCGGTCGGCACGGCCAACGCCAGCCTCAACGGGTTCAGCGGTTCGGGCGGCAGCCTGCAGGCGACCGCCGTGACGCCGTACCACGACCTGTGCGTCCAGGTGACCCTGCCGCCGGGCGCCGCCGCCGGCGGCCTGTCCTCCAACGTCGTCTTCACCTTCCACGCGACGCAGGTGATCTTGTGACCAGGACCGCTCGCTGGGCTCGTGAAGCCGTGCTCTGGCTCGGGGGAGCAGTCGGCACCTTGTGCGTCGCCTCCTTCCTGGCCGGCTGGCTCTTCAACGTCACGCCGCTCGTCTTCTCCTCAGGTTCGATGAGCCCTGCCTTCGAGGCTGGGGCCCTGGGCGTGGCCCACGAGGTGCCCGGCGCAGACGTCAAGGTCGGCGACGTCGTCAGCGTCGTCAATGCCGAGGGCAACCGCGTCACTCACCGCGTGGTGCAGTCCGTGCCCTCCGGCGACGCGGTTGCGTTGACGCTCCAGGGTGACACCAACGACTCCCCGGACGCGGAGACCTACTACGTCACCGGCGCCGACCGCGTCGTCCTCGGCGTTCCGTACGCCGGTCACGTGCTCAGCGCCGCGTCGAGCCCGTTCGGGCTCCTGGTCATGGCTCTCCTGGTCCTGGCCTCCCTCGTCCTCGGCTTCGGTCGCCGCGCCAGCGACGCACCACGTGAGAGCGGCAACCGAAGCCGGGTCCTGGTACCCGCTGGCCTCGCATCCGTGATCGCCCTCGGCGGCGTCATCGGAGTGACGGGTGGAGCGCCCTGGGCCTTCACCTCGGCCGTCTGGACCGACACCTCCACCGCGACCGCCACCATCACGACCCCTGTCGTGGACACGACCCCGCCGGTGCTCTCCAACCCGCTGCCGGCCAACGGCGCGTCCGGGGCCGGTTGGACCGGACTCAGCTGTGCGTCGAGCCCCAACCAGATCTGCGTGACAGCGACTGACACCGGCGGATCCGGCATCAGCACGGTGTTCGTGAAGCTGGTCCGTACGAGCGGGACCGTCCAGTGCTGGAACGGGTCGGCGTTCGTCAACGGAACGGGCTGCTCGCCCCAATCGATGACCCTGGTCTCGGGCACGCAGTACCGCACCAGCGGGCTGACCGCGGCCCTGATGGTCGTGGGCACCTACACGACGGCGTTCACCGCAACCGATGTCGCGGGCAACGCAGCGACGCCCCTGAACACCGGGTTCACGGTCACTGCCCCTGCCGCTCCGACGATCACCAGTTGCATCCCTGCGAACGGGCTCACCGAGTACACCCTCAACTGGACCTGGCCCGGACCGGGCACGGCCGACTCGTTCAAGCTGTACTACGGAGGCGGTGGCAGCTTCAGGCCGCCCACGACGCTGCCCGACGTCACGTCGCCGTACACAGGACTGTCGGTCCCGATCAACGACGAGGCCGGGACGTTCCGGATCGCCGCGGTGGTCGGAGGAGTCGAATCGGCCCTTTCCAACACCTACAACTACGCAGGCAAGAACAACAGCAAGACCTGCGGTCCCTGACCTGAGGGACTCCCGTCCCGCCTTGCCGGGATGAAAGTCCTCAGCACTGGTCTGGACCGGTCGATGGAAGGGGGTATGAACCCCAACCTTCCTCGTGATCCGCGCCGACGCCGCGGCTTCGTGCTCGCCGCTGCCGGTGCTGTTTCGGCGGTGGTGTTGGCCCTCGGTATCAGTGGCACCCTGTCCAGCTGGACCGAAGCGGTCCTGGGCAACGACGACAACCATGCTGACAGCGCGACGTCCGTCGTGCTCGAGGAGACCGGTCCGGGCGCGACGACGTGCACGACCAGCGGGACGGCGAGCAACACCGCCACCTGCTCGACCATCAACAAGTACGGCGACGACGGCGCGGCAGCGACCGGCGTGACGGCGCTCGAGCCGGGTGACTCCATCTCGACGACGGTGACGCTGACCAACACGGGTAGCGGTGACGCAGCGACCTTCACACTGACGCCCGGCGCCTGCAGCGCGACGTACCACTCCGGCACCAACAGCGGCCAGGCACCTGCGCCCCTCGATGACCTGTGCAGCCAGCTGACCGTCGCGGTCTCCTGCGACGACGCCGGTGCGGTCAATGTCCTGTCGGTGGCGGCCGTGGCGCTCGGGACCTTCAGCGGCGCCCAGACCATCACCGGCGGGCTCGGTAGTGGTGACGCCGTCGACTGCACCTTCACGGTGGCCCTGCCCGCCGCGACGGCCGCGAACTATGGCGGGCAGACGGTGGCGCAGGACCTCGTCTGGCGGATCAGCGTGGTGTGAGATGTCGACCAGGCACCGCGCACCACGGCCGCGACGTCGCGCTGATCGCCAGCGGGGCATCGTCGTGATCTGGCTCGCCGGTGCTTGTTCGGCTGCCGTCCTGATGCTCGGCACGTCCGGTGCCCTTGCTTCCTGGACCAGTGCCGTCGTCGGCAACGACACCAACGCCGTCGCCACCGCCAAGGCAGTCATCCTGGCCGAGACCGACGGCAGCACCACCTGTCGTTCCAGCGACCAGACCACCAACGTCTCGACCTGCAGCGGGATCAACAAGTACGGCGGCACTGCCTCGCCACTGATGCCCGGCGGATCGCGGACCGTGGACGTCACGTTCTCGAACATCGGAGCCGCCAACGCGGCGACCTTCTCGCTCGCGCCAGGCGCCTGCAGCCAGACCCCGACGGCGGGCAGCGGGACGCCGGCGGCCACGAACCTGTGCACCGCGACCAGTGAGCTGACGGTCGCCGTCTCCTGCTCGCCCGGTGGGACGTACGCCGGCGGATCGGCCTGGGTGGACCTGGTCCACGTCGCGGGTGTGCCGCCGACGGCGACGAAGGTCCACACGGCGACCGGCGCCGAACTGAATGCGGGCGCCCAGTGGACCTGCCGGTTCACCATCGCGCTCAACGCCGCAGCGAGCATCGCGAGCCAGAACGTCATCGCTTCCCAGCCGCTGACCTGGACCCTCGCGTCATGAGGTGGCGGCCGCGCTCCGGGCCGCTGCTCCTTGCCCTGGTCGTCGGACTTGCGATCCTCGTCCTCGGTGCTGAGGCCACCCGCGCCGGCTGGACCACCGCGCAGGTCGCGAACGCCACCAACACGGCGAAGACCGGACGCCTGGCCTTCAGCCACACCTACGCCAGCACCACCTGCGTCGGCGCCGGTCCCGCGGACACAGCCTGCGCAGGCAGCCCGGTCACCGCGGCCGCCTCGTCGGCTTCGACGCAGACCCTCGACACGACGCTGAGCAATCAGACGACCGGAGGCGGGGCGTTCACCCAGCAGGTCCAGGTCACGTCGTGTGCTCCCGCGGCCTTCGCCAACAGCACGACGAGCGGTGATCCACTGCTGGCGCGCAACCGGGTGACTCGCAACGCGACCGACAAGTGGGGCACCACGAGCGCTGCGGCCTTCGACGGCAGCACGCAGTACGCCGCGGACGTGATCTCGACGACGACCGCGGCGGCCGCCTCGACGTCGTACACGATCGGACTGTGGTTCAAGGCGGCACCCGGCAGCGCGGGAGGCGGATTGCTCTCCCTGAACGCCAGTCCTGTCGACAGCACCAGCGCCGGCGCCAACCCGAGCGTTTACCTCGATCCGTCCGGGCGCGTCCGGGCGCGGTTCGACGGTGTGCCGATCATTGTTGTCCCGGTGATCCTGACCGTCGCCTCGGGTGCGGGGACGGACTACCGCGACAGCCAGTGGCACCACATCGCCCTCACCGTGGGACGCGGCGCCCTGACGACCGACCTGCGGCTCTACGTCGACGGCGCCGTGGTCGACACGGCGCTCGGAGTGACCCTTCTCGTGGGCACCGGCTCCGCAGCGTGGTGGCACGTCGGGTGGACCGACACCACCGGGCTCGTCGGACTCGGCAATCCAACGCCGTACTTCACGGGCTCGCTGTCCGGTGTCTTCCGGACGACGACCGCACTGTCCGGCGCCACCGTCTCGACCCTGGCGGGCGCCGCGTCGTCAACGGCGTACGTCTCTGCCCTGAGCGGGGCCCAACACGTGTGGATGCTCGCTGAGGGTCGTACGGCGACCTTCGCGACCGCGATCGCCTACGTGACCGGTGGCAACCCCTGCGCGCACGTCCGCCTCGGGTGGACCCTCGGTGCGACCACAGCGTTCACGCCGACGGCGCTCGCTTCCCTGACGAGTTCTGGCTGGCTGCCAGCCAGCCCGGCTGCCGCACCTGCAGGGGGAGCGAGCCACGTCCTCACCACGTCGTACTCTCGTGTCCCGGCGGGGTACGACACCGATGTCGCGGGCCTGGAGCTGGTCACGGCGCTGGGCCACCGGGCCAGCCTGTCGGGAAGCAGCTGGCGCCTGTTGTTCGCGTGGACCACGGCAGTGCTGCTCGGATGAGCGCGACCAGGTGGGCGCGCATCGCCGCTGCCGTCGCTGTGACTGCCGTCCTGGTGCTGCTGGTTTCGTGGCGTATCGACGGCGGCCGCTGGGTGCACGTCGAGTCGCCGTCGATGGGAACGGCCGCACCGGTCGGCTCACTGCTGTGGATTGCGCCCGTCGACACCGCCACCCTCGAGGAGGGCGACTTCATCACCTTCCACCCACCCGGGAGCGACGCGCTCTACAGCCACCGCGTGCTCGCGACGTACGACGACGGGTCGTTCACCACCAAGGGCGACATCCCGGGCCCGGACCCCTGGCGGCTGACGGCCGCGGACGTGGTGGGCGAGGTCCGGATGACGTGGCGGGGCGTGGGCTGGCTGGTGGTCTCCGCACCGGTCCTGCTGGGTGGCCTGGCCGTTGTCGTGGTTGCACGGGCAGCGGTCGGGCCGACCTGGCGACTCCCCGTCACGATGATGCTCGCCTCGACCGTCCTCAGCATTGCCGTGGCGGTGTACCAGCCGCTGATCGGCGCCCAGCGGATCGCCTTCGCCCCCGACGGGACCGCGGCGCGTGCCACCTATGTCGGCACCGGGCTGTTGCCCGTCAGGCTCTCCACCCACGGTGGCGAGAGCGCTCCGCTGTCCGCGGGTGAGGTCGGCACCGTCGTCGTACGCGACCCGGACGAAGACGGAATGCTGGAGGTCACCATCGAGCCGGCGGTGCCGACGTGGTGGTGGGCGGTGCTCGTGCTCGGCTGCCTGACGCCGGCGGCGATCCGGACCGCCGGGGGCCAACGCCCCCGCGAAGGTGTCCCGGCGGTGCCGCACTAGGCTTCCGGCGTGCCAGCGATCGGAGTCTTCGCCCTCCAGGGCGACGTCCGGGAACACCTCCAGGCCCTGACCGCCCTGGGGGCCGCCGCGTTCCCCGTACGACGCCCCCGGGAGCTCGACCAGTGCGACGGTCTCGTGCTGCCGGGTGGGGAGTCGACCACGATGGCGAAGCTCGCCCGCACCTTCGAGCTGCTCGACCCCATCCGTGAGCGGGTGAAGGCCGGCATGCCGACCTTCGGCACCTGCGCGGGGATGATCCTGCTGGCCGACCGGATCGAGGGCGGGACGGCTGACCAGGAGACGATCGGCGGGCTGGACGTCACCGTTCGCCGCAACGCCTTCGGACGCCAGGTCGACTCCTTCGAGGCCGACCTCGACTTCGCCGGGCTCCCGGCGCCGGTGCACGCCGTGTTCATCCGCGCGCCGTGGGTGGAGCAGACCGGCCCGGACGTCGAAGTCCTCGCGGAGGCACACGGCCACCCGGTCGCCGTACGACAGGGACACCTGATGGCGACGTCGTTCCATCCCGAGGTCGACGGGGACGGTCGGGTGCACCGACTCTTCCTCGACCTGGTGCAGGGCTAGACTCAGTCGCTGTTGTCGTTTCGCAGAGAGAGCTGGAAGAGGGACGGAAATGTCGGGCCATTCCAAGTGGGCAACCACGAAGCACAAGAAGGCGGCCATCGACGCCAAGCGCGGCAAGCTGTTTGCCAAGCTGATCAAGAACATCGAGATCGCGGCAAAGATGGGTGGGCCCGACCTCACGGGCAACCCGACCCTGTTCGACGCCGTCCAGAAGGCCAAGAAGCAGTCGGTCCCGAACAAGAACATCGACTCGGCGGTCAAGCGCGGCGGCGGCCTCGAAGGCACCGGCGTCAACTACGAGACGATCATGTACGAGGTCTACGGGCCCCAGGGCGTGGCCCTCCTCGTCGAGTGCCTGACCGACAACAAGAACCGCGCCGCGATGGAGGTCCGCACAGCGGTCACCCGCAACGGCGGCACCATGGCCGACCCCGGCTCCGTCTCGCGGCTGTTCACCCGCAAGGGCGTCGTCGTCGTCGCGAAGGACCAGGAAGGCAAGTCGGTCTCCGAGGACGACGTGCTCGAGGCGACGCTCGACGCCGGTGCCGAGGACGTCAACGACCACGGTGAGAGCTTCGAGATCCAGTCCGAGGCCAGCGACGTCGTCGCCGTCCGTACGGCGCTCCAGGACGCCGGTATCGACTACGAGTCGGCCGACGTGCTGTTCGTCGCGTCGATGGACATTCCCGTCGCGGACCCCGACGCCGCCGGCAAGGTGTTCAAGCTGGTCGACGTGCTCGACGACCTCGACGACGTGCAGAACGTCTTCTCCAACGCCGACATCCCCGACGACGTGCTCGAGTCCATCGACGCATGAGTTGGGCGTGTCATCGCCACAACTTCGACGCGCCCGGTTAGCGTTGGGTCCGAACACTTGTTCGGACGAGAGGTGATGACGTGCGCGTGCTCGGGATCGACCCGGGGCTGACCCGCTGCGGCATGGGCGTGGTCGAGGGCTCCGTGGGCCGGCCGCTGTCGCTGGTCGACGTCGGCGTGATCCGTACGTCGTCGCAGTTGGCCGTTCCCGAGCGGCTGGTCACGATCGAACGGGGCGTGGACGCCTGGCTCGACGAGCACCGTCCCGACGCTGTCGCGATCGAGCGGATCTTCGCCCGATCCGACGTCAGCACGATCATGGGCACCGCCCAGGCCGCCGGCATCGCCATGGTCTGCGCGGCCCGGCGCGGGCTGCCGGTCGCGCTGCACACGCCCAGTGAGGTCAAGGCAGCCGTCTCCGGCAACGGTCGGGCCGACAAGGCCCAGGTCGGTGCGATGGTGACCCGGATCCTTCGCCTCGACGCGTTGCCCAAGCCCGCTGATGCTGCCGACGCGCTGGCGCTGGCCATCACCCACATCTGGCGAGGAGGCAGCCAGGCCCGGCTCGAGGCGGCCGTGGCCGCTGCCGGTGCCCGCCAGAGCCGCCCTGCTGCAGGAGGAGTCCGATGATCGCGTTCGTCCGGGGCAATGTTGCTGCCCTGACCCTGTCCAGTGCCGTGGTCGAGGTCGGTGGCATCGGCCTCGAGCTGATGTGCACGCCGGGCACCCTCGCCCAGCTGCGCACCGGGCGCCAGGCACTGCTGCCGACGAGCATGATCGTCCGCGAGGACTCGCTGACCCTCTACGGCTTCGCCGACGAGGACGAGAAGACGATCTTCGAGCTGGTCCAGACGGCATCGGGCGTCGGGCCGAAGGTGGCGCAGTCGATCATCGCCGTGCTCTCCCCGGACGGCGTCCGCACCGCCATCGCGACCGAGGACGTCAAGACCCTGACCAAGGTGCCCGGCATCGGCCAGAAGGGTGCCCAGCGCATCATCCTGGAGCTGAAGGACCGGATCGGCGCGCCGACCGGCTCCGCCGGAGGCAGTACGACGACCGGCGCGGCTCCGTGGCGCGACCAGGTCCACCAGGGCCTGATCGGCCTCGGTTACAACACCCGCGACGCCGAGAAGGCGGTCGACGCCGTCGCCGACCAGGCCGGGACCGATCTGACCCCGGATGTCGGTGCCCTGCTGCGGGCCGCCCTCCGTTCGCTGTCGAAGGCCTGACGCGATGCCCTTCCACGAAGACGAGCTCGAGGCTGCCGAAGACGTTCACCTCCGGTCGCTGACCGCTGCCGAGGCAGAGGGCGACGAACGGGCCGTCGAGGCCGCGTTGCGTCCCCGCAGCCTCGACGAGGTCGTCGGGCAGGTGCGGGTCCGCGACCAGCTGGGCCTGGTGCTCGAGGCGGCCCGGCAGCGGGGGAGAGCGCCCGACCACGTGCTCCTGTCCGGACCACCGGGCCTCGGCAAGACCACCCTCGCCATGATCATCGCCCACGAGATGAACTCACCGCTGCGCATCACCAGCGGTCCCGCGATCACCCACGCCGGCGACCTGGCCGCCATCCTCTCGGGCCTCAACGAGGGCGACGTCCTCTTCGTCGACGAGATCCACCGGATGTCACGACCGGCCGAAGAGATGCTCTATCTCGCGATGGAGGACTTCCGCGTCGACGTGGTGATCGGCAAGGGGCCGGGCGCCACGGCGATCCCGCTCGAGATCCCGCCGTTCACGCTGGTCGGCGCCACCACCCGTGCAGGACTCCTGCCCGGCCCGCTGCGTGACCGGTTCGGCTTCACGGCGCACCTGGAGTTCTACGAGGCGCACGACCTCGACCTCATCGTCCATCGCTCGGCCGGCCTGCTGGGGGTCGAGCTGACGGCGGAGGGTTCATCCGAGATCGCCGGCCGCTCGCGCGGCACACCCCGGATCGCCAACCGCCTGCTGCGCCGGGTGCGCGACTTCGCCCAGGTCCGCGCCGACGGCGTGGTCACGCACGAGGTCGCCCAGGCCGCGCTCGACCTGTACGAAGTGGACTCGCTCGGACTCGACCGGCTCGACCGGGGCGTCCTGGACGTCTTGTGCCGCCGCTTCGGCGGGGGACCGGTCGGCGTCTCGACCCTCGCCGTCGCAGTCGGCGAGGAGCGGGAGACGGTGGAAGAGGTGGCCGAGCCCTTCCTGGTGCGCAACGGCTTCCTGGCCCGCACGCCGCGCGGCCGGATCGCCACGCCCGCGGCGTGGATCCACCTGGGCCTGACCCCACCGGCGGCGACGCCGGACACCGCAGTGCCGACCCTGTTCGAGGACTGACCGAGTCGCTGCCCGGCCGCAGGGCGCGCGGGTGCGCCACCGATCCTCGGTGGCCATGGGTCCGTGGCTACACTTGCCCGTCGGCCCGCCTCCACTCGTCCTGAGCGGTGGCTTACCCGCGCGTGCTGGAGAGGTTTGTCGGTGAAGGAGCTCTACCCCTGGCTGTGGATTGCCGCGATTGCGGTGGTCTTCTGGCTGCTGATCATCCGTCCTGCCGCGCGACGTCAGCGAGAGGTCAGTGCGCTCCACGCAGCGCTGTCCGTCGGTGACGACGTCCTGCTGACATCCGGTGTCTTCGCGACCATCGTCGGTGCTGCCGACGACCACCTCGAGGTGGAGATCGCGCCCGGCGTGGTCATCCACATCGTGCGGGGAGCGGTTGCCTCACTGCGGGTGGACACCGTGGACGACACCGACCAGACCGACCAGACCGATGACGCCGACGAGGCCGAGACGGCCGACGACGCCGTACCCACCGACACCGAGGACCGCTGACATGGCCGCCCGCCGCCCACGCCCCGGACGCACCCTGATCATCTTCTTCCTCGGCCTGGCCGTCTGTTACGGACTGGTCGCCCTTGCCGGGAGCTGGAAGCCCACCCTGGGTCTCGACCTCCAGGGCGGTACCCGGATCACGCTGACCGCCGAGAAGGCACCGAGCAGCGAGAACCTCGAAGAGGCTCGCCGGATCATCGACCAGCGCGTCAACGGCTCCGGTGTCGCCGAAGCAGCCGTGACCACCCAGGGCGGCAGGAACATCGTCGTCGAGGTCCCCGGCAAGACGACCGACCGGGCGCAGTTCGAGGAGACCGTCAAGCGGCAGGCACAGCTCCGGTTCCGCCTCGTTGCGTGTTCCGAGCGCAACCAGAGCGGCCCGTGTGCGCAGGCCAGCGGCCTCCCCGGCGGTCTGGGCCGTGCGCCCCTTTCCCTGGGCGCCGACGAGGAGCCGACCCCGACTCCGACCGCCACCGACACGGCGACCGGAACGGCCGACCCGACCGTGGACCCCAGCGCGGACCCCTCTGCCGACCCGAGCGCGACTCCGACCGCTCCTACCGCGACCGACCCGGGTGGTGACGGTGAGAAGTGGACCGTCAAGGACGACATCGCCTGGTCCCGTGCGCCCGACGCGGATGCGATCGCGGCGTACAACAACTACACCTGCGACACCAAGGGTGTCCTGCTCACGCTCGACGGCAAGCCTGCGGACCTGCCGGACGTCTGGGACGAGCCGCTCGTCGCCTGCAAGGAGCCGGAGGACGGCCAGTCCATCAAGTACCTCCTCGGCCGCTCGGTCGTCGAGGGCACCGAGCTCGAAGACGCCAGCGCGCAGACGCCCCAGGGCGCCGTCCGCTGGGTCGTGGCCATCGAGATGGGCAACGACAAGGACAAGGCGTTGCCGAAGGGCTCCGCTGGTGCTTCGACCGACTTCGAAGCTGTCTCCCGTGCGTTCGCCGGTACCGACGAGCAGTTCGCTGTCGTCCTCGACGGCCTCGTGCTGACCGACCCGGTCATGAACAGCGTCATCACCGACGGCCGCTCGCAGATCGAGGGCAACTTCACCGAGCAGAGCGCGCTCGACCTGGCCAACAGCCTGAAGTTCGGCGCACTGCCGATCCTCTTCGACGACGAGCAGACCTCGGTCGAGGAGATCGGGCCCTCCCTCGCCGGCAACCAGCTCAACGCAGGCATGCTCGCCGGGGCCATCGGCCTCGCGCTGGTGATGCTCTACTGCCTCTTCTACTACCGCGGCCTCGGCCTGGTGGTCGTGAGCTCGCTCTTCGTCGCAGCCGGCGTCACCTACGCCATGGTGCTGCTGCTCAGCGAGACGGCCGGCTTCACGCTCACCCTGCCCGGCATCGCCGGCCTGATCATCGCCGTCGGCATCACCGCGGACTCGTTCGTCATCTTCTTCGAACGCATCCGTGACGAGATGCGTGAGGGCAAGTCGATGCGGGTCGCCGTCGAGACCGGTTGGGCGCGTGCGCGCGTCACCCGCGTCGCGGCCAACACGGTGCAGCTGCTGTCCGCCTTCGTGCTCTACGTCTTCGCCACCGGCGCCGTGAAGGGCTTCGGCTTCGCGCTGGGCCTGACCACGTTGATCGACCTCGCGGTGCTCTTCTGGTTCACCAAGCCGCTGGTGTCCTGGCTCGCCCAGTTCAAGTTGTTCAACTCCGGACACAAGCTGTCGGGTCTCAGCAAGGAGACGCTCGGTATGGATGTCACGCCCGACCGCAAGGTTGCGACCGTGGGGGGTAAGGCCTGATGGGCAAGATGTCCCGACTGGGCAACGACCTCTACCAGGGTCGCAAGTCCTTCAACTTCGTCGCCAAGCCCTGGCTCTGGTACGGCGTCTCGATCGTCCTGGTGGGCGTCGCCGTGGCCGTGCTGTTCCTCAAGCCCCTCAACATGGGTGTCGAGTTCACCGGCGGTACGACGCTGTCGGTCCCCGTGGGATCCGGCAACGCGACTCAGGACGCGGCCGACGCGCTGCAGGAGGCGGTCGCCGGCTCCGGTATCGAGAACGCCGAGAACCCGACCGTCACCACCGAGGGCAACTCGGCACTGACCGTCCAGGTCGAGAACCTCAGCGAGCAGCAGCGCACCGAGATCTCGGAGCTCATCCACGACAAGTACCCCACCGTCACCGAGGGTGACCTCTCCATCCAGGACATCGGTCCCAGCTGGGGCAAGGAGGTCGCCAAGCGCGCTGCGATCGGCGTCGTGATCTTCCTGGTCCTCGTGGTGCTGTTCATCTGGGCGTACTTCCGTGAGTGGCGGATGTCCGTCGCGGCCTTCCTCGCGCTGGTCCACGACGTGGTTCTGACGGTCGGCGTCTACGCGCTGTCCGGCTTCCAGGTGACGCCCGCGGCGGTCACCGGTGTGCTCGCGATCCTCGGCTTCTCGCTCTACGACACGGTCGTGGTGTTCGACAAGATCAAGGAGAACACCCACCAGCTCCGCAAGAAGACGCAGTCGTACTCCGACGCGGCGAACCTCGCGGTCAACCAGACCCTGGTGCGCTCGATCAACACCTCGATCGTGGCGCTCATCCCGATCGGCGCGATCCTTTACGTCAGTGCGGTCCAGCTGGGTGCGAGCTCGCTCCAGGACCTGGCGCTGGCCCAGTTCGTCGGCATGGCGATCGGTGTCTACTCCTCGGTGATGCTCGCGCCCCGCGTGCTGGTGCACCTGAAGATGCAGGAGACCGAGGTCCAGCTGCAGGCCCGTCGCGCGAAGGCCAAGCAGCGTGCCCTGGCCGACAAGTACGCCGCCGTGCCCGTCTTCAAGGAGGACACGGCAGTCGTCGCTGGCCGCGCGGTCAGCAACGCCGAGGGGCTCGAGGAGCCCGACGAGCTCCGCGAGGACGAGCAGCCGGAGGAGACGCCGCGAGCGTCCCGCCAGCAGGTCCAGGGTGCCGTCGGCAAGGGACGCACCGTCCCCACCCCGACGCGTCCGGTCTCCGAGAGCGGCAGCGCCGGACGCAAGCAGCCGGTCCGCCAGTCGCGCTCCAAGCGCGGCAAGAAGTAGGGCCCCGGTGGGGGAGGACGCGGGCGCGCGCGCAGCGGAGGCATTGACCCGGCTGGTGCGCGACGTCCCGGACTTCCCCGAACCGGGGATCCTGTTCAAGGACATCACGCCGCTGCTGGCCGACCCCGAGGGCTTTGCCGCTGTCGTCGCCGGCCTGGCTGCGGCTGGCCGTGGCGCCGATGGCCGGCCGGTCGTCGACAAGGTCGTCGGCATGGAGGCTCGGGGATTCATCCTCGCCGCCCCTGTGGCGCTGGCACTCGGCGTCGGCTTCGTGCCCGTACGCAAGCCGGGCAAGCTGCCGGCTGCCACGCACGAGGTCTCCTACGAGCTGGAGTACGGCGCCGCCGTACTCCAGCTGCACCAGGACGCCCTGGCACCGGGTGACCGGGTGCTGCTCATCGACGACGTCCTGGCCACCGGCGGGACCGCACGCGCGACGTGCGAGCTCGTGTCCGCGTGCGGGGCGCAGGCCGTCGGCCTGGCCGTGCTGATGGAACTGGGTTTCCTGGCTGGCCGGGCGCAGCTCGGGAGCGTCCCCGTGACGGCACTGCTGGCCGTCTGAGACCCATACACTGGACGAATGACCGAGGAGCGCACACCCGCACGCGTTGAACCGCGTGACGACGCTGCGCCCGTCGACCCGGCCGCGCCTGCTTCGGTCGTCGTCGAACCGGCCGCCACTGCACGCAGCATGCGGGCGCGGCTGGCCCGCATGGGAAGCCGCAACCAGGGTTCCAACCCCGTCCTGGAGCCGCTGTTCCGCGCGGTGCGGACCAATCACCCCAAGGCCGACCTGGCGCTGCTCGAACGTGCCTACGTCACTGCCGAGCGCCTGCACGCGGAGCAGAAGCGCAAGAGCGGGGACCCGTACATCACCCACCCGCTGGCCGTCACGACGATCCTCGCCGGGATCGGCATGACGGAGCCGACGCTCGTCGCTGCGTTGCTGCACGACACTGTCGAGGACACGCCGTACACGCTGGAGGAGTGTCGTCGCGACTTCGGCGACGAGGTGGCGGTCCTCGTCGACGGGGTCACGAAGCTCGACAAGGTCGTCTACGGCGACAGCGCCCAGGCCGAGACCATCCGCAAGATGATCGTCGCGATGTCGCGCGACATCCGGGTGCTGGTCATCAAGCTGGCGGACCGCCTGCACAACATGCGCACGCTGCGTTTCGTGCCGCAGAAGAGCCAGGAGCGCACGGCCCGCGAAACGCTCGACATCTACGCGCCGCTGGCCCACCGGCTCGGCATGAACACCATCAAGTGGGAGCTGGAGGACCTCGCCTTCGCGACGCTCCACCCCAAGATCTACGACGAGATCGTGCGCCTGGTCGCCGAACGCGCACCGTCGCGCGACTCGTTCCTCGCCGAGGTGATCACCCAGGTCGAGAAGGACTTGCGCGAGGCGAAGATCAAGGCGACCGTCACCGGGCGACCGAAGCACTACTACTCGATCTACCAGAAGATGATCGTCGGCGGCCGCGACTTCTCCGACATCTACGACCTGGTCGGCATCCGCATCCTCGTCGAGGAGGACCGCGACTGCTACGGCGTCCTGGGCGTCCTGCACTCGCGGTGGAACCCCGTGCTCGGGCGGTTCAAGGACTACGTCGCGATGCCGAAGTTCAACATGTACCAGTCGCTGCACACGACGGTCATCGGTCCCGCGGGAAAGCCCGTCGAGATGCAGATCCGCACGTTCGCCCAGCACCGTCGCGCCGAGTACGGCGTCGCGGCCCACTGGAAGTACAAGGAAGACGGCCGCACCGGCACCGACACCGACAAGCGCGGCGACATGGACGACATGTCCTGGGTGCGCCAGCTCCTCGACTGGCAGAGCGAGGTCGAGGACCCGGGCGAGTTCCTGGAGTCGTTGCGCTTCGAGATCAACCAGACCGAGACGTACGTCTTCACCCCGCGCGGTGACGTCATCGCGCTGCCCTCGGGGGCGACGCCCGTCGACTTCGCGTACGCGGTCCACACCGAGGTCGGCCACCGCACCATCGGCGCGCGGGTCAACGGCCGCCTGGTGCCGCTCGAGTCGACGCTCGAGAACGGCGACGTGATCGAGGTCTTCACGTCCAAGGCCGAAGGTGCCGGACCGTCGCGCGACTGGCTGAACTTCGTACGCTCGCCGCGCGCCCGCTCCAAGATCCGCCAGTGGTTCACGAAGGAGCGCCGCGAAGAGGCGATCGAGCGCGGCAAGGACGAGATCGGCAAGCTGATGCGCAAGGAGGGCCTGCCCCTCAAGCGCCTGCTGACGCACGACTCGCTGTCGCTGGTCGCCGATGCCTTCCGCCTCGCCGACGTGACAGCGCTCTACGCCGCGGTGGGGGAGAGCAACCTCAGCGCCCAGGCAGTCGTCCGCCGCGTCATCGAGCTGCACGGCGGCGACGAGGGCGCCCAGGAGGACCTCGCCGAGGCCGTCACGATCACCGGCCGCAGCCGCTCGCGCCGTCCGGCCAGCGGCGACGCCGGCGTCATGGTCACCGGAGCGCCCGACGTCTGGGTGAAGCTGGCGAAGTGCTGCACCCCGGTGCCGCCCGACTCGATCCTCGGCTTCGTCACCAAGGGCGGGGGAGTCTCGGTGCACCGCAAGGACTGCACCAACGCCAGCGACCTCCTCGGCCAGCCCGAGAAGGTCGTCGACGTCGAGTGGGCCCCGACCGGCCAGTCGACCTTCCTGGTCAACATCCAGGTCGAAGCGCTCGACCGCTCGCGCCTGCTGTCCGACATCACCATGGCGCTCTCGGACGCCCACGTGAACATCCTGTCCGCCAACCTCACCACCTCCCGCGACCGGGTCGCCAAGTCCCGCTTCACGTTCGAGATGGCCGACGCCAAGCACCTCGACACGGTCCTGAACAACGTGCGTACCGTCCCCGGTGTGTTCGACGCGTACCGCGTCACTCAGTAGGTCGCGCTGCAGGAGTACCCGCTTCAGCGGGGATTCCTGCGCTTCCTGCCTGTTGCAACGGTCAAGGAGTGCCAGCAAAGGTCAGGAAGTGTGACGCTGCGGGCGTTGTCCACAGGCTCAAAGGTGGACGCCTGATTCGGGCCGGACCCGGGAACCGTGCATCGCATGATCCTTCCGCCGGATGACCCGCGACTCCTTCCCATCGGTCTACGCCGTGACCTGATCGCCCGCGGCGGCCAGTCTGACCGATCCCTGGCGCGACAGGTCCGAGCTGGTGTTCTGGACCGGCCGCGTCGCGGCGCCTACGTTGTTGGCGAGCTTTGGCGAGCGATGACAGACGAACAGCGTTATGCAGTGAGGTGCCGAGCGGTGTACCTGCAGGCGAGGACTGGCGTGATCCTCAGCCACGTGTCTGCCGTTCCCTTTCACGACGGTCCCGTCTGGGGGTTCGACCTGAGCGAGGTGCACGTGACCCGCGAGGACGGATTCGCAGGTCGAAGGGAAGCGGGCATCCAGAGACACTGCGGCAAGCTCCTCCCGCAGGATGTGGTCGAGACGCACGGGCTACTCGTCATGTCGGCTGTACGCGCAACGCTGGAGGCGACGATCCTGGGCTGTGCAGAGGCGGGGCTGGTGGTTGCCAACCACTTCCTGCATCGAGGCGAGTTCAAGGCATCCGACCTGGTGGCCCGCTACGAGGCGTCGATGGACCACTGGCCATACTCGCTCACGACCGACACTGTGCTTCGTCTGGCAGATCCCCGGATCGAGTCAGTCGGCGAGTCCCGCACGTCGTACTTCTTCTTCGCACGGAGTTTGCCCAAGCCGATTCCGCAGTTCGAGGTGTACGACGGCTCGGTACTCGTCGCACGCCTCGACTTCGCGCTTCCGGATCACGGGATCTGGATCGAGTTCGACGGTCGGGTGAAGTACGAGCAGTACCTGCGCCCGGGGGAGACGCCTGCTGACGCTGTCCTGAGGGAGAAGCGCCGCGAAGAAAAGATCGCCGAGCTCACTGGATGGCGCTGCCTGCGCATCACCTGGGCCGACCTCGCTGACCCCCAGGTGCTGGAGGCCCGTGTTCGGCGGCTCATCGCGTCAGTGTCGACGGCCCGTGCGCGTCGTACGGCCTCATGATGTGCCGGGCACCGGACTCCCTGACTGTTTCTTGCGCTTGCCGACCGTTGCAACGGCCAAGGAGTGCAGGAATACCCGCCTCAGCGGGTATTCCTGCAGCGCCCCATCAGCGGTAGTCGGCCGAGGCCTTCTTCGCCATGTCCAGGAACGACCGGCGCCCTTCGAGGTTCTCTTCGAGGTCGCGGATCTTCTTGGCGTCACCCTTGGCGCGGGCCGCTTCGAGCTTGGCTTCGGCTTCGGCGATGGCGGCTTCGAGCTTGGACACCATGTCGTCGGCGCGGGCCGACTTCTCGGGGTCGGACTTGCGCCACTGGTCGTCCTCGGCCTTGCGGATGGTCTGCTCGACGGCGCGCATCCGTCCTTCGAGGTCCTTGATCCGGTCGCGCGGCACCTTGCCGGCCTCGTCCCAGCGATCGGCGACGAGGCGGAAGGCGGCCTTGGCGGCCACGACGTCGCCGGTCTCGGCGAGGGGCCCGAGGACGGCCTCAGCCTCGACGATCAAGCCTTCCTTGACCTCGGCATTGGCGGCGAACTCGGTGTCGAGGGCGGCGTTCGCGGCGTCGCGGGCACCGAAGAACGCATCCTGCGCGCCCCGGAAGCGCTGCCAGAGCTTGTCGTCGACGTTCTTGGGCGCCGGGCCGGCAGCCTTCCAGTCGCGCATCAGGTCGCGGTACTTGCCCGACGTCGGACCCCAGTCGGTGGAATCCGCCAGGGCCTCGGCCTCCGCGACCAGGCGCTCCTTGACGATGCGTGCGCCTTCGCGCTTCTCGTCCTGCTCGGCGAAGTGCCCCTTGCGGGCCTTCGTGTACGCCGACCGGGCGGTCGAGAAGCGCTTCCAGAGTGCGTCGTCGGCAGCCTTGTCGATGCGCGGGAGCTGCTTCCACTGGTCGAGCAGCTCGCGCAGCCGGTTGGCGCCGTTGCGCCAGTCGCGGCCGCTCGCGATCTTCTCGGCCTCGAGGGCGAGCTTCTCCTTCTGCTCGCGGGCCTCGGCGGCCTTCTGCGCCTTGACGGCCTTGCGCGCCTCGCGCTGGATGGCGATGACCGGGCCGAGTTCGTCGAGCTTGCGCCCGAGGACGGCCAGGTCGCCCACCGCATGGATGTCGGCGAGCTGGTCGCGCACGAGCTTCACGGAGGAGACGGCCTCCTCGGGGGACAGGACCCCCGAGACCACCCTCTTGTGGAGCAGCTCCACTTCGAGCGCGATCGCGTCGTAGCGCTTCGTGTAGAAGGCCAGGGCTTCCTCGGGAGGCACGTCGGGGACCTGCCCGACCGCACGTTCGCCATCGGATGTCTTCACATAGACGGTGCCGTCGTCAGCGACGCGGCCCCAGTCGGAGGTAGTCACAGTGGGCCATGCTAGTGCCGAACCCTCAGGCCGATAGGCTGGGTCGGTGCTCATCGCTGCCTTCCCCGCTGGACCGTGGGGCACCAATTGCTATGTCGCGGCCACCGGAGCGGGTTCCGAGTGCATCGTGATCGACCCCGGCAAGGACGCCGCGAGCGGTGTCGCGGACGTGGTCCGTGAGCACAACCTCAAGCCGGTGGCGGTGCTGCTGACCCACGGACACATCGACCACATGTGGTCGGTCACGCCGGTCGCCGGTGCGTACGACGCGACGGCCTGGATCCACCCCGACGACCGGCACCTGCTGGCCAACCCCATGGCGGGCATGTCCCGGGAGACCGCGGCGATGATGCTGGGCGGCAAGTACGAGTTCACCGAGCCTGACCGGGTCGAGGAGCTCGCCGACGGCGCGGCCCTCGAGCTCGCGGGCCTTGAGGTCGTCGTCGACCACACGCCGGGGCACACGCCCGGTTCGGTGACGTTCCGGACGCCGTACGGCGACCAGGACATCTCGGAGCTGATGTTCTCCGGAGACCTGCTGTTCCAGGGCTCGATCGGTCGCACAGACCTACCCGGCGGCGACCACTCCGCCATGCTGCGCTCGCTGAGCGCCAAGGTGCTGCCGCTGCCCGACGACATCGTCGTGCTGCCGGGTCACGGTGAGCAGACGACCATCGGACGCGAGCGCGCGTCCAACCCCTTCCTGCTGGATCTGCTCGACTCGGGTTCAGCGGGCCGAGTGACCCGAGGGCTGTAGTTTCCATGGCAAAGCCGACCCCGCTCAGCGGGTTTCCCGAGTTCCTGCCTGCGCAGCGGCACGTCGAGCAGGAGGTCGTCGCGACGCTGGCGCGCACCTTCGAGCTGCACGGCTTCGCCAACGTCGAGACCCGTGCGGTCGAGCCCCTGGACCAGTTGCTGCGCAAGGGGGACACCTCCAAGGAGGTCTATGTCCTCAAGCGTCTCCACGACGAGTCGGGCGACGCCGGCATTGGCCTGCACTTCGACCTCACCGTGCCGTTCGCGCGTTACGTGCTGGAGAACGCCGGCAAGCTCGAGTTCCCGTTCCGCCGCTACCAGATCCAGAAGGTCTGGCGGGGCGAGCGTCCCCAGGAGGGTCGGTTCCGGGAGTTCACGCAGGCCGACATCGACATCGTCGGCCGCGACGGCCTGCCCTTCCACCACGACGTGGAGGTCGCAAGGGTGATGCTCGAGGCCCTCTCGCGACTGGGCTTTCTCCCGGGCTTCCGGCTGCAGGTCAACAACCGCAAGCTGATCCAGGGCTTCTACGCCGGCCTCGGCATCACCGCTGACGGGATCGACGAGGTGATGCGCCTGGTCGACAAGCTCGACAAGCTCGACCCCGCGAAGGTCCGCGAGCTGCTGCTCGCCGAAGCTGGGGTGACCGAGGAGCAGGCCGACAAGGCGCTCGCGCTGGCCACGATCCGCACCACCGACGACTCCTTCGTCGACGAGGTCCGGGCGCTCGGCGTCAAGGACGAGCTCCTCGACGAGGGCCTCGACGAGCTCGCGACGCTGGTCCGCGCGTGCGCCCCGCTGACGACTGCCACGGTCCGGATCGAGGCGGACCTGTCGATCGCACGCGGCCTCGACTACTACACCGGCACGGTCTTCGAGACCCGTCTGGACGGCTACGAGTCGCTCGGCTCGATCTGCTCGGGAGGTCGGTACGACGCCCTGGCCACCGATGGTCGTACGACGTACCCCGGCGTCGGCATCTCCCTCGGCGTCAGCCGGGTGCTGGTGCCCCTCGTCCAGCGCGGTCTGCTCACGTCGGACCGTTCGGTGCCGAGCGTCGTGCTGGTCGCCCTCACCAACGAGGACGCCCGCGCCGACGCGGACGCCACGGCGACAGCCCTGCGTGCGCAGGGGATTCCCTGCGAGGTCGCGCCGACCGCGGCGAAGTTCGGCAAGCAGATCCGTCACGCCGAGCGGCGCGGCATCCCGTACGTCTGGTTCTCCTCGATCGCCGAGGACGGCACCGTCGCGCACGAGGTCAAGGACATCCGCAACGGAAACCAGGTCGCTGCTGACCCGGCGACGTGGCAACCTCCGAGCCAGGACCTGCGCCCGCAGGTCGTGGCCATCTCCACCGACTCCAGCACCGACACACCCACCGAAAAGGAACTCTCGTGATCCGCACCCAGGACGCCGGCGCCCTCCGCGCCGAGCACGTCGGCCAGACCGTCACCCTTGCCGGGTGGGTGGCCAACCGGCGCGATCACGGCGGTGTGGCCTTCATCGACCTCCGCGAGTCCAGCGGCATCGTCCAGGTCGTCATCCGCGACGAGGCCGTCGCGCACAGCCTTCGCGCCGAGTTCTGCCTCAAGGTCACCGGCGAGGTCGTCGCGCGGATCGAGGGCAACGAGAACCCGAACCTGCCCACCGGCGCCATCGAGGTCGTGGCGACCGAGGTCGAGGTCCTGAACCCGGCCGCGCCGCTGCCCTTCCCGATCAGCGACCACGTCGACGTCGGCGAGGAGGTGCGCCTCAAGCACCGCTACCTCGACCTGCGCCGCAGCGGACCCGCCCACGCCCTGCGGCTGCGCAGCAAGGTCAACAAGGCCGCCCGCGACGTGCTGGACCAGCACGGCTTCGTCGAGGTGGAGACGCCCACCCTGACCCGCTCGACGCCCGAGGGCGCGCGTGACTTCCTGGTGCCCGCGCGTCTCGCGCCGGGCAGCTGGTACGCCCTGCCGCAGAGCCCGCAGCTGTTCAAGCAGCTGCTGATGGTCGGTGGCCTGGAGCGGTACTACCAGATCGCGCGCTGCTACCGCGACGAGGACTTCCGTGCCGACCGCCAGCCGGAGTTCACCCAGCTCGACATCGAGCTGAGCTTCGCCGACCAGGAGGACGTCATCGCCCTCATGGAGGACGTGCTCGCCGCGATGTGGGACCAGATCGGCTACGACATCCCGCGACCCATCCCGCGGATGACGTACGCCGACGCGATGGCGCGGTTCGGCTCCGACAAGCCGGACCTCCGCATGGGCAACGAGCTCGTGGACTGCACGGACTACTTCAAGGACACGACCTTCCGCGTGTTCCAGGCCGAGTACGTCGGCGCCGTGGTCATGCCCGGTGGCGCCAGCCAGCCCCGCAAGAAGCTCGACGCGTGGCAGGAGTGGGCCAAGCAGCGCGGCGCCAAGGGACTGGCCTACGTGCTCGTCACCGAGGACGGCTCGCTCGGCGGTCCGGTGGCCAAGAACCTCTCCGAGGCGGAGCAGGCCGGGCTCGCCGCCCACGTCGGTGCCGAGCCGGGGGACTGCATCTTCTTCGGTGCCGGTGCCACGAAGTCCAGCCGCGCGCTCCTGGGTGCCGCCCGCCTGGAGATCGGCCGCCGCTGCGACCTCATCGACGAGGACGCCTTCGCGTTCACGTGGGTGGTCGACGCCCCGATGTTCGAGCCGGCCTCCGACGCTGTCGCCTCGGGCGACGTCGCCGTCGGCGCCGGTGCCTGGACGGCCGTGCACCACGCGTTCACCGGGCCGAAGCCCGAGTTCGCCGACACCTTCGACACCGACCCCGGCAGCGCGCTGGCGTACGCCTACGACATCGTCTGCAACGGCAGCGAGCTCGGTGGTGGCTCGATCCGGATCCACCGCGAGGACGTCCAGAAGCGCGTCTTCTCGGTCATGGGCATCAGCGAGGAGGACGCCCAGGAGAAGTTCGGGTTCCTGCTCGACGCGTTCAAGTTCGGCGCGCCGCCGCACGGCGGCATCGCTGTCGGCATGGACCGGATCGTCGCCATGCTGGCCAAGGTGGACTCGATTCGCGAGGTGATCGCGTTCCCGAAGTCCGGTGGCGGCTATGACCCGTTGACGGCTGCTCCTGCGCCGATCACGCCCGAGCAGCGCAAGGAAGCCGGTGTGGACGCCCCTCCGGAGGACGAAACCAAGTCCTGACCGTTCGGGCCGGAAGGATTTTCCGGTAGGTCGAGACCAAACCGTTACCGCGTCGCTATCGCTTTGGCGCAACGTGAGCACCTAATGTCGCTCGCGGTGCCGACATCGGACGGCACTGAACGGGACGGCTCACAGACGTCCCGTTGGCGGCGAGCAACGGACGTAGAGGTGACATGACCACCACGGTGAGCAACCTCGAGAGCGAGAGTCTGCCCGACCCCACCGGTCATCCCGACGAGATGGATCGTGGCAAGGTCGAGGGCAAGTCACCGACACGACTCGCGATCGAGCGGTTCCGCAAGGACAAGCTCTCGATGGTGTCGTTCATCATCGTGGCGCTCTACATCATCGGCGGGATCCTGGCGCCGTTCCTGGTGAAGTTCGGTCTGCTCGACCCGACCAGCTACCACCAGGACCTGCTCAACGAGTTCACCCTTCCGGAGGGTTCGCTCGGCGGCATCAGCTGGAAGCACCCGCTGGGCGTCGAGCCGGGCACCGGCCGCGACGTGATGTCGCGGGTCTGGCTCGGTACGACGCTGTCGCTGACGATCGCGATCATCGCGAGCCTGCTCGCGATGGCCATCGGAACGGTCCTCGGCATCATCGCTGGATTCACGGGCGGCCTGACCGACGGCATCATCGGCCGGCTGATCGACCTGACCCTCTCGTTCCCCTCGACGCTGATGCTGCTGGCCCTGTCGGCGCCGATGTACGCACTGCTCACGAAGAACTTCCACGTGCCTGAGGGCGATGTCGCCTGGGCGACGTACTGCATCGTCTTCCTGGCCCTCTTCGGCTGGCCGCCGATCGCCCGGCTCATCCGGGGACAGGTGCTGTCGATCCGGGAGCGCGAGTTCGTGCACGCGGCGACCTTGTTCGGCGCCTCGCGGTACCGGATGTACTTCAAGGAGATCCTGCCGAACCTCTGGGCGCCGCTGCTGGTGTCGTTCACGCTGCTGCTGCCGGCCTACATCTCCGCCGAGGCCGCACTGAGCTATCTCGGCGTCAGCATCAAGCCGCCGACGCCGACCCTGGGCAACGTGCTGCGCGACTCGCTCACCTACGCAGAGTTCGACTTCGTCTACTTCTTCTCTCCCGCTTTCGTGATCGCACTGATCGTCGTGTGCTTCAACCTGATGGGCGACGGCATGCGCGACGCGCTCGACCCGAAGTCCAACCGCTAACCCAAGATCTTCGACGGCAGGTCGCCGCCGAATGTGCCGCCGCCAGGCGCGTACACACTGAAGGAGAATTCATGGCCAACACTCGAAAGCGGCTGCTCGCGGCGTCCGCTACGGCTGCCTTGGTGGTCTCTCTCGCCGCCTGTGGCGGTGGAAGCAGCGACGATGACGACTCGTCCAACCCGACTAAAGCCACGAAGGGCGGGACGCTGACCTACCTGCTCGCCAGCCCGATGGGTCACACCGACCCCCACCGGGTCTACGTCGGCCGTGACATCAGCAACCTCAGTCGCACCGTCTACCGCCAGCTCGTCACGTTCCCGACCGCGACCGACATCGAGACCGCCAACACGCCGGTCGCCGACCTCGCGACCGACACGGGTACGTCCAGCGATGACGGCAAGGTGTGGAAGTTCACCGTCAAGGACGGCGTCACCTGGCAGGACGGCAAGGACATCACGTGTGAGGACTTCAAGTACGGAGCCTCGCGTGCCTTCGCCAACGACGTCATCACCGGTGGCCCGAACTACCTCCTGAGCTACCTCGACATCCCCACGGATGCCGACGGCGCTCCGGTCTACAAGGGCCCCTACACCGACAAGGGCCAGGCGGACTTCGACAAGGCCGTCACCTGCGATGGCAAGACCATCACGTACAACTTCAAGAAGGCGTGGCCGGACTTCCCGCTCGCCATCGCGGCGTTGCACATGCTCGACCCGTACCGCGCGGACCTCGACAAGGGTGAGGGCTCCAACTTCGAGATCTTCTCGAACGGCCCGTACATGCTCGAGGGCAAGTGGGACGAGAACAAGGGCGGCACGCTCGTTCGCAACCCGGAGTACGACGCTTCGACGGACTCCCCGGAGAACCGTCAGGCCAACCCGGACAAGATCATCTTCGACATCGGCAAGACGCCGGAGGTCATCAACCAGTTGCTGATCGAGGACAGCGCAGAGGTCCAGGCTGCCGTCACCGGTACGCGTGTCCTGCCGCAGTTCATCGCCAAGGCTGTCACCCTCAAGGACCGGTACCAGAACGTCGAGTCCCCGTACGTCGACTACCTGGTGCCGAACACCAAGCGGCTCTCGCTGGAGGTCCGTGAGGCGCTCGCAACCGCCACGAACGTCGAGGCATGGATCACCGCCGGTGGTGGCGAGAAGTTCTACAAGAAGGCCGACTCGATCGTGAACCCGGTCGTCCCGGGCTACCAGCCGGTCGAGCAGTTCAAGGACCTGGGCGCCGGTGACCCCGACGCCGCCAAGAAGATCCTTGAGGACGCCGGCGTCAAGCTGCCGTACAAGCTCAAGTTCACGTACGACGGTGCGTCGGAGACTGCTGACAAGCAGGCTGCTGCGCTGAAGGAGACGTGGGACAAGTCGGGCTTCGACGTGACGCTCAACCCGCTGACCGACGCCTACTACCCGACCATCCAGGACCCCAACGCTGACTCGGACGTCACGTGGGCCGGTTGGGGTGCGGACTGGCCGTCGGCACTGACGGTCACCGCGCCGCTGTTCGACAGCCGGATCAACCTCACGCCGTCGTCCAACAACCAGGACTACGGCAACTACAAGAGCGACGAGTTCAACGCGCTCGTTGACGAGGCGCAGGCTGCCGGCACCCTCGAGGAGCAGACGGAAGCGCTCCAGAAGGCTGACGCCGTCCTCGGTAAGGACTACGCGTACGTCCCGCTCGAGATCGCGCTGTTCAACTGGGTGCACGGGTCGAAGGTCAACTTCGCCACCACCCCGGCCTCCAACGGGTTCGCGGACCTGGGGCTGATCAGCGTCAAGTGATTCAACCCGGTGGGTGAGGGGTCCAGGTGGCTCCTCACCCACCACCGGGTGCTCGTTCCTGAGTACACCCACACCACCGCGCTGCCGGGTGGACCCGGACTGACTCAGTCCGTGTCCATCCGGCCGCCGGAGTGGCCCAGACATCCCTCGGGGCCCTCACCGTTCCATCGCCATCGACCCCTGAGGTGATTCCCGCATGCTGGCCTACGTCATCCGCCGAGTCTTCGTCGGCGTTGCGATGCTCCTGGCGATGAGCCTGGTGACGTTCACCCTGTTCTTCGCCTCGCCCGTCGACCCGGCCCAGTTCGCGTGCGGCAAGAACTGCTCGCCCGTCCAGCGCGAGCAGGCCCGCAAGGCCCTCGGTTACGACAAGTCGACGATCGAGCAGTGGGGCTCCTTCGTGAAGGGGGTCGCGGTCGGTCGACAGTTCCCCGCTGACCCCGAGCTCCGCAAGGCAGCTCCCGAGAACGTCGTCGACTGCGACGCACCCTGCTTCGGCTACTCGACCTACAGCATCAAGACCGTCAACGAGATGGTCGGCGAGGCCATGCCCGTCACCTTCTCGATCGCGCTCGCGGCGGTGATCCTCTGGATCTTCTTCGGCGTCCTGATCGGGGTCCTGGCGGCCGTGACCAAGGGATCGTTCCTCGATCGCGGCATCGTCGGCACCTCCCTGTTCCTCTATGCGTTCCCGTCGTTCTTCATCGGCACGTTCCTGTTGACGTACATCTCCATCAAGTGGGACCTCTATCCGCTGCCGTCGTACACCTCGATCGCTGAGGGCGGCGTCGGCGCCTGGGCTTCGAACCTGCTGCTCCCGGCGGTGACCCTGGCCATGCTCTACATGGCCGGCTACGTCCGGATGACGCGCGCGTTCGTCCTCGAGTCGCAGGCGGAGGACTACGTCCGCACCGCGCGGGCCAAGGGGCTCGCCACGCGGAAGGTCCTGTTCAAGCACGCGCTCCGGGCCGCGTTGACCCCACTGGTCACGATGGCCGGTCTCGACTTCGCCAGCGTCCTGGGCGGCGCGATCATCACCGAGTCGATCTTCAACTTCAACGGTCTCGGCAAGCTCGCAGTCTCGGCGAACACCAACTACGACCTGCCCGTCCTGATCGGGATCGTGCTGATCGCCGGTGCCTTCGTGATCACGGCCAACATCATCGTCGACATCCTCTATGCATTCATCGACCCGCGGGTGCGGGTCGGCTAGGAGACGCCTCCATTGAGCACCGCGCCCACGCCGTACCTCTCGGTCCAGGACCTCAAGGTCCACTTCCCGACAGCAGACGGCATCGTCAAGGCGACCGACGGCCTTTCCTTCGACCTCGAGCGGGGAAAAACTCTCGGCATCGTCGGTGAATCGGGATCCGGCAAGTCGGTCTCCAGTTCGACGATCCTCGGCTTGCACCGGGGGAGCAGCGCCATCGTGAGCGGGCACATCCTGCTCGACGGTGTCGACCTGCTGGAGCTGAGCAACGAGGACATGCGCAAGATGCGTGGCCGCGACGTGTCGATGATCTTCCAGGACCCGTTGTCCGCGATGCACCCGTACTACACGGTCGGCAACCAGCTGATCGAGGCGTACCGCGTCCACAACCAGGTCACGAAGAAGGAGGCGCGGACCCGTGCCATCGAGATGCTCGACCGGGTCGGCATCTCCAACCCGGACAAGCGGATCAGTGACTACCCGCACCAGTTCTCGGGCGGCATGCGCCAACGCGCGATGATCGCGATGGGCCTGATCAACGACCCCGGCCTGCTGATCGCCGACGAGCCGACCACCGCGCTCGACGTGACGGTGCAGGCGCAGATCCTCGACCTGCTCCAGGACCTCCAGCGGGAGTTCAACTCCGCGGTCATGATTATCACCCACGACCTGGGCGTGGTGGCCGAGATGGCCGACGACGTCCTGGTCATGTACGCCGGGCGCGCGGTCGAGCACGGTCCCTGCAAGGAGATCCTCACGCACCCGGAGATGCCGTACACGTGGGGACTGCTCTCCAGCGTGCCCGACGTGACGGGTGACACCGACGCGCGACTGGTTCCGATCCCCGGCAGTCCGCCCAGCCTGCTCAACCCGCCGACCGGCTGCGCCTTCCACCCGCGCTGCCTGCACCGCGACAAGGTGCCCGGCGACCTGTGCCGTACGGAGCTGCCGCCGCTGGTCGCCGGAACCCGTGGCGGTGCGCACCTCAAGCGGTGCCACCTGAGCGACCCGGACAGCATCTACGAGACCGAGGTGCTCCCCGAGATCGCACCGGACCTGGTGGACGACATCCTTGCTGACAGTGCAGCGGACAACGCAGCGGACAACGCAGCGGACAATGCAGAAGGTGCCCGATGAGCTACGACGAATACACGCCCGGCGCGCTGGACGACCATGAGCCGGCCGCTGTGGCCGACGTGTTGACCGCCGCGGGGCACCCGGCGGCCGTGGCGCCCGTGGGAGCTGCGCCGATCCTCGAGGTCGACAACCTGCGGATGTACTTCCCGGTCAAGTCGCCCGGACTGCTGCGGCGCACCGTCGGCCACGTGCAGGCCGTCGACGGCGTCTCGTTCCAGGTGGTGGAGGGCGGATCGCTCGGCCTGGTGGGTGAGTCCGGCTGCGGGAAGTCCACGACAGGTCGGTTGATCACCCGCCTCTACACGCCGACCTCCGGGGCGATCCGCTTCGAGGGCGAGGACATCGCGCACGCCAAGGCTCGCCAGCTGAAGCCGCTGCGTCGCGACATCCAGATGATCTTCCAGGACCCGTACACGTCGCTGAACCCGCGGCACACGGTCGGCTCGATCATCGGTGCGCCCCTGGCGATCCACAAGATCCTGCCGAAGAAGCAGATCCTTCCCCGGGTCCAGGAACTGCTCGAGATCGTGGGCCTCAACCCCGAGCACTACAACCGCTACCCGCACGAGTTCTCGGGCGGTCAGCGCCAGCGCATCGGCATCGCGCGCTCCCTGACGCTCCAGCCCAAGCTGCTCGTCGCCGACGAGCCGGTGTCGGCGCTCGACGTGTCGATCCAGGCGCAGGTCGTGAACCTGCTCCAGGACATCCAGCGAGAGTTCGGCGTCGCGTTCCTCTTCATCGCGCACGACCTCGCCGTGGTCCGGCACTTCTGCCCCGAGGTCGCGGTGATGTACCTCGGCAAGATCGTCGAGATCGGTGACCGCGAGTCGATCTACAACAACGCCCACCACCCGTACACGCAGGCGCTGCTCTCCGCGGTGCCGGACGTCCGCCAGGCCGCCACCGGTGGCCGACGCGAGCGGATCCGGCTCGAGGGTGACGTCCCCAGCCCGATCGATCCTCCGTCGGGTTGCCGCTTCCGTACCCGTTGCCCGATCGCCCAGGAGATCTGCGCCCGGCACGAGCCGCCGCTCCTCCAGATCGGCCAGAAGCACAAGGTGGCCTGCCACTTCCCGGGACGCCTCGGCGAAGCACCGCGTGAGCCGCTGACCTCGGGCCTGCTCGGAGTGGACCGCGAGGGACGTCCGGACCCGGGCGCCAGCCCGAGCACGGACCTGGTCGAGCAGCCCGGCTTCGCCGACACGTGGTTCGACCTCGACAAGAAGACGATCGGGCGGGTCTGAACGGCGTCGTGCAGGGGCGCGAGCCCCTGTCGGCGCGGCGCCGTAGGCTGCTCACGTGAGCGAGCCGGGTCTGTTCGAGGTGCCTGGCAGTCGTACGACGTCCGGCGGGTCGCTCTCGGACGCGGCCCATGCCGCGGCGCCGCTGGCGGTGCGGATGCGGCCCCGCGACCTGGACGAGCTGGTCGGGCAGGCGCACCTGCGCGCTCCCGGATCGCCGCTGCGCCAGCTCGTTGAGGGTGACCAGTCGCTGTCCCTGTTGTTGTGGGGACCACCGGGCACCGGCAAGACCACGATCGCTTCGATCATCAGCCAGCAGACGGGTCGTCGGTTCGTCGAGGTGTCGGCGGTGTCGGCCGGCGTCAAGGAAGTGCGCGAGGCGATCTCGGCTGCCCGGTCGAGCCTGGTGTCGACGGGCGAGGAGACGGTCCTCTTCGTCGACGAGGTGCACCGGTTCAGCAAGGCCCAGCAGGACGCCCTGCTGCCGGGTGTCGAGAACCGCTGGGTGACCCTGGTGGCGGCGACGACGGAGAATCCGTCGTTCAGCGTGATCTCGCCGCTGCTCTCGCGCAGCCTGCTGCTACGGCTCCAGCCCTTGACCGACGACGACATCATCACGGTGCTCGACTCCGCGGTGACGGACGAGCGTGGTCTCGGGGGCCGGTTCGTCCTCGACGACGACGCCCGCGCCCACATCGTCCGGCTGGCCGGCGGAGACGCGCGACGGTCGTTGACCTACCTGGAGGCTGCTGCGGGTGCCGCGGTCTCGAGGCTCGCCGGCGCTCGCACCTCGACCACCGGCGACATGATCACCATCGACCTGGCCACGGCCGAGACGGCCGCCGACCAGGCGGCCGTGCGCTACGACCGTGACGGCGACCAGCACTACGACGTGATCAGCGCGTTCATCAAGTCGATTCGCGGCTCGGACGCGGACGCGGCGCTGCACTACCTCGCCCGGATGATGGAGGCGGGCGAGGACCCGCGGTTCATCGCCCGGCGGCTGATCATCCTCGCTAGCGAGGACATCGGGCTCGCGGACCCGACGGCGTTGCCCACCGCGGTCGCCGCGGCGCAGGCGGTCCAGCTGATCGGGATGCCGGAGGCGCGGCTGAACCTCGCCCAGGCGGTCATCGCGCTCGCGGTCGCCCCGAAGTCGAATGCGGTGATCGTGGCGGTCGACGAGGCGATCAGCGACGTGCGGCGAGGCAGGATCGGCGCCGTACCGCCTCATCTTCGCGACGCCCACTACGCCGGGGCGGAGCGCCTGGGCCACGGGAAGGGCTACAAGTACAGCCACGACGCGCCGTTCGGGGTGGCCGAGCAGCAGTACGCCCCGGACGTGATCGGTGACGCGCGCTACTACCGCCCGACCGAGCTGGGAGCCGAGGCTGCCGTGAAACAACGGTGGGAGCGGGTCCGCCGGCTGATCCGCGGCAAGTAGGCTTGTCCGTCGTGACCAACGAGCTTGCCGTACCCGTCTGGCTGGCCGTGGCGACCCTTGTCGCCCTGGTGGCCCTTGCGTGGGTTGCCTGGAACCTGAACCAGTCGTTGCGCAGGGTGCGTGAAGAGACCGACGAAGTCCTGGCCTCGACCGCCCGTGATGCCGACGAGCTGCGCGTCCAGCTGGGCGACCTCGACGAGGCGCTCAAGCGGCAGGCCGCCCTGTCGGTCGCGTCGTCCAACCTGCCCGACCGGGTGCCGGTCGCGGTCGTCGACGACCGTGAGTACCTCATCACCGACCTGCACCGCAACCGCGGTCCGCAGGTGCCCGCCCGGATCGTGCCGGCACCGATGTTCGCCGACATCCTGCTGCGCGAGAGCGTCATCAAGACCGCCGCGCTGGCCTCCGGGCTGCGCCGGGCCCTGTCGCCCGAGGTCCGCAACCGGATCCGCTTCGAGATGAAGCGCGAGATCAAGCGCTCGCGCAAGGGCCGCAAGCTGATGCTCAAGGCCGCCCGTCGCGACTGGGAGACCCGTCAGCGCGCCGGCGTCGAAGGCCCTTCATGAGGAGCGGTCTCTGGTTCGCGGCCGGCGCCACCGCCGGTGTCTACGGCATGGTCAAGGTACGACGCCTCGCGGAGGCGCTGACGCCCGATGGCATGCGCGACCGGGTCAACGCGGCCTTCGTCGGCGCCCGCATCTTCCGCGACGAGGTCGTGCAGGGTCAGGTCGACGCTGAAACCCAATTGCGCGAGCACTTCCGTGCTGTGGAGGCTGGGCAGCGTCGGGCGCCCCAGACCCACGAACTACCGATCCGTTCCACCACGACGGCCGTGCCGGCCGCCCACACCCTGGAAGGCCCCTCATGACGGCGACACCGGACGGCTACCTGACCAGCGCCGAGATCCGCAACCGGTTCCTCGCCCACTTCGAGGGCCGGGGACACACCGTCGTACCGTCTGCCTCGCTGCTGCTGGACGACCCGAACCTGCTGTTCGTCAACGCCGGCATGGTGCCGTTCAAGCCGTACTTCCTCGGCCAGGAGACGCCGCCGTACGCGCGCGCGGCGAGCGTCCAGAAGTGCATCCGGACCCCCGACATCGAAGAGGTCGGCAAGACCACCCGCCACGGCACGTTCTTCGAGATGTGCGGCAACTTCAGCTTCGGTGACTACTTCAAGGAAGGCGCCATCGAGCTCGCCTGGGAGCTGGTCACCAGGTCCCAGGCCGACGGCGGCTTCGGGCTGGACGAGTCGCTGCTCTACCCGTCGGTGCTCGACGGTGACGACGAGGCGATCGGCCTGTGGAAGAAGATCACGGGCCTCTCGGACGACCGCATCGTCCGGCTGCCTCCCAAGGAGAACTACTGGTCCATGGGCATCCCCGGGCCCGGTGGACCGTGCTCGGAGATCCTGATCGACCGCGGTCCCGAGTTCGGTGCCGACCGCGACTGGGACGCCGGCGACCGCTACCTCGAGTTCTGGAACCTCGTGTTCATGCAGGACGAGCTGTCCGCGGTCCGCAGCAAGTCGGACTTCGACATCGCCGGCCAGCTGCCCAACAAGAACATCGACACCGGCATGGGCCTCGAGCGGGTCGCGTACCTGCTCCAGGGCAAGAGCAACATGTACGAGATCGACGTCGTCTTCCCGGTGATCGAGAAGACGATGGCGCTCACCGGCAAGACCTACGGTGCGGCGTACGACGACGACGTCCGCTTCCGCGTCGTGGCCGACCACATCCGCTCTTCCATGATGCTGATCAGCGACGGCGTCACGCCGGGCAACGAGGGGCGCGGCTACGTGCTGCGCCGCCTGCTGCGCCGCGCGGTCCGCAACGTCCGCCTGCTCGGCTACGAGGACCCGGCGCTGCCCGAGCTGTTCCCCGTGTCGCGCGACCGGATGGGGGAGAGCTACCCCGACCTGATCGCGGACTGGGGCCGGATCGCCCAGGTCGCGTTCGCCGAGGAGGAGGCGTTCCGCAAGACCCTCCAGGCGGGCACGCAGATCTTCGACCTCGCGGCCGGACAGGTGAAGGGCGCAGGCGCCACGACGATCCCGGGCGACAAGGCCTTCGCGCTGCACGACACCTACGGGTTCCCGATCGACCTCACCCTCGAGATGGCGTCCGAGGCCGGCCTGAGCGTCGATGAGGACGGGTTCCGCCAGCTGATGGCCGAGCAGCGCAACCGGGCCAAGGCGGACGCGCGGTCCAAGAAGGGCCAGCACGCCGACACCGGTGTCTACCGCGGCATCCTCGATGCCAACGGCCCCACCGAGTGGCTCGCCTACGAGACGCTCGAGACCGAGTCCCGTGCGCTCGCCGTCCTCAAGGAGGGCGCGGCGGTGAAGTCGCTCGTCGCGGGCGAGGTCGGTGAGGTCGTCCTCGACCGCACCCCCTTCTACGCGGAGTCCGGCGGCCAGGTGGCCGACGCCGGCGTCATCGAGTTCGATGGCGGCAAGCTCGAGGTGCTGGACGTGCAGCGGCCCGTACGAGGCCTCGTGGTGCACCAGGTGCGGGTCCTCGAGGGCGAGCTGCCCGCCGAGGCACGTCAGCTCCAGGCGAAGGTCGACCCCGACTGGCGGACCGGCGCGCGCCAGGCGCACTCCGGCACCCACGTCGTCCACGCAGCGCTGCGCGAGGTGCTCGGTCCCACGGCCTTGCAGTCCGGTTCCTACAACCGCCCGGGCTACCTCCGCCTCGACTTCGGCTGGCTGAGCGCCCTGTCGCCCGACCAGGTGCAGCAGATCGAGCTCGTCTCCAACAACGCCCTGCGGGCAGACCTGCCCGTCGGCTGGGAGTACATGACCCTCAGCGAGGCGCGCGACTGGGGAGCGCTCGCGCTCTTCGGCGAGACCTACAACAACGAGAAGGTCCGCGTCGTCGAGATCGGCGGCCCGTGGTCGCGCGAGCTCTGCGGTGGCACCCACGTCGACCACTCCAGCCAGATCGGCACCATCGTCGTGACCGGTGAGGCCAGCGTCGGTTCCGGCAACCGCCGGATCGAGGCCTTCACCGGTGTCGAGGGCTTCTCGTACCTGGCGCGCGAGCGCGACGTGGTCAGCCAGCTCTCCACCCTGCTCAAGATCCAGCCCGACGACATCGTCGGCCGGGTCGGTGACCTCCTCGAACGCCTCAAGCAGTCCGAGAAGGAGATCGAGAAGGCCCGGCTCGCCCAGCTGCTGTCGGGCGGCGCCGCGCTGGCCGACGGTGCGGCGGACGTCAACGGCGTCCGACTGGTCGTGCAGCGGCTCGACGGTGCCACCGGTGGCGACGTCCGCACGCTCGCCACCGACGTCCGGGCCCGGCTCTCGGGCGACACCCCGGCGGTCGTCGTACTCATCGGCGCAGCGGACGGCAAGGCCGCCATCGTGGCCGCGCTCAACGACGCTGCGCAGGCGCGCGGCCTCGCCGCCGGCGAACTGGTGCGGGCAGCCGCGCCGCTCCTCGGTGGCAAGGGTGGCGGCAAGGCCGACATGGCCCAGGGCGGTGGCACCGACGTGTCCCGGATCGACGAGGCGCTGGCGGCCGTGACCGCCACGGTGGCGCAAGCACCGTGAGGCGCGGGGTCCGCCTCGGCATCGATCCGGGGGATGCACGGATCGGAGTCGCGCGCAGCGACCCGTGGGGAGTCCTGGCGACCCCCGTCGAGACCGTGCGTCGCGGCAAGGGCGACCTGCGCCGGATCCATCAGATCCTCGCCGAGGAGGAAGCCGTCGAAGTGATCGTCGGGCTGCCGCGATCGCTGAGCGGATCCGAAGGGCCGGCGGCGGTGAAGGCGCGCGAGTTCGCGGTGCGACTGTCCCGTCGGATCGCTCCGGTGCCGGTGCGGCTGGTCGACGAGCGCCTCACGACTGTGACGGCGACGGCTATGCTGCGCGACCAGCGCAAGGGAGCGAAACAACGCGCCGTGATCGACCAGGTCGCGGCCGTCGTGATCCTGCAGCAAGCGCTGGAGGTCGAACGCACCACGGGACTGCCTCCAGGCGAGGTCGTGGACCACGAGGCCACCACGATTGTCGCGGAGGACACCGCAGGACAAGGAGACGCATGAGCCAGTCGGATCTGCCGGAAGTGGGCCTCGAGACCGTTGCGCCCACGCAGCACGCAGCGCACCCGGCGCACGACCCGGGTCGCCGTCGCGCTGAGCGCAAGCGCCGCTCCGGCTCCGGCTGCCTTCCGATCCTGCTCGTGATGGTCCTGTTCTGTGCCGTCATCGCGTGGTTCGCGCGCGGTGCCATTGGTGACGTGAAGGACATGTTCGCCGGCCCCGAGGACTACCCGGGCCCGGGCACGGGCGAGGTCGAGGTCGTCATCGACCCCGGCCAGAGCATCCGGTCGATGGGCAACGAGCTCAAGGAGCTCGACGTGGTCGCGTCCTCGGACGCGTTCGTCGATGCCGCGTCGGCCAACAACGACGCGCAGAAGATCCAGGCTGCGACGTACGTCATGAAGCTCAAGATGAAGGCGGCCGACGCCGTCGCGTTCCTCGCCAACCCGGCCAACGCGGGATCCGGCAACACCGTGACGGTCCCCGAGGGGGCCCGGGTCGGACAGGTCGTCGAGACGATCGTCAAGAAGACCGACTTCACCGAGAAGCAGCTCACCGCACTCCTCGACAAGCCGGGCAAGATCGGGCTGCCGGCCGAGGCGGGCGGGAACCCCGAGGGCTACCTCTTCCCCGCGACCTACGAGATCACCGAGACGACCACCGCCCAGAGCCTGCTCAGCGAGATGGTCGCCCAGACCGAGGCGGCCGAGAAGGACCTCCAGATCGCGGCCGGGGCCGAGCGCTTGGGCCTGACTGCCCACGAGATCATCACGGTCGCGAGCATCCTGGAGTACGAAGCCAACCGCGGACCGGACTATCCGAAGGTCGCCCGCGTCATCTACAACCGGCTCGACGACGGCATGGCGCTGCAGCTGGACTCGACCGTCTCCTACGCCAGCAAGCGCAAGGGCGACGTCTGGACGACGGCCGACGAGCGCGACAGCGAGTCGCTCTACAACACCTACAAGCACACCGGCCTGCCGCCGGGCCCGATCGGATCGCCGGGCAAGGAGACCATCGAGGCCGCGCTCAATCCGGCGGACGGCAACTGGCTCTACTTCGTCCCGGACTTCGAGAAGGGCACGACGCTCTTCACGGACGACTACGACGAGCACCTCCGCAACGCCGAGAAGGCCAAGGAGTACTGCCGCACCCATGACGAGTGCTGATCGGGTGGGCGCTGATCGGGCCGGCGCGGGGTTGCGGTGCGCTGTCCTGGGAGACCCCATTGCGCACTCGCTGTCCCCGGTCCTGCACCGGGCGGGGTACGACGCCCTGGGGCTCGGGTTCGGCTACGACGCCGTGCAGGTGCCCGCTGGCGGGCTCGCGGGCTTCGTCGCCTCGCTCGGCGACGAGTGGCGGGGACTCTCGGTCACCGCTCCGCTCAAGCGGGAGGCCCTGGACTTCGCGACGGTCGTGAGCGACCGGGCGATGCTGGCCGGCGGTGCCAACACGCTGGTCCGGACCGACAACGGGTGGTCGGCGGACAACACCGACCTGCCGGGTGCGGTCGCCGCCATCCGGGAGCGGTACGACGGCCCCGTGGCCTCGGCGACGATCCTCGGTGCCGGAGCCACGGCTGCCTCGGTCGGGCTCGCGCTGGCCGAGCTCGGCGCCCACACGATCCGCCTGCTGGCCCGTGACCCGTCCCGGGCGCGGGAGACCGCCGCGGCGCTGACGCGGCACCCGGGCCTCGAGGTCGACGTGGTGGCGCTCGACGGCGCAGCCATGGTGGGGGAGGTCGTCGTCTCGACCGTCCCCGCCGCCGCGCAGACCGATCAGCTCCTGGCGGCGGCGTCCCAGGCTGCCGTTGTCTTCGAGGTCGTGTACGACCCATGGCCCACTCCGCTGGCGGCCGCGGCGATGGAGCGGGGCCAGGCGCTGGTCTCCGGCCTGGACCTGCTCGTGCACCAGGCCGTGCTCCAGTTCGCGATGTTCACTGGTCACAACGGACCACTCGACGCGATGCGCTCGGCCGGTCTGCGCGCGCTCGCCGACCGATAGGTTCCGCACATGGAACTGCTCCCGGCCCTCGTGGGGGCGCTCGCCGGCCTGCTCGGCGGACTCGTCGTCCCGCGCCTGATCGCGTTGTGCCCGGAGCCCGAGCACAACCCGGCGGAGAACCCCGAGGAGTTCCCTGACCACGTCCGCTTCACGGACCTCGCGGCGCGACCGGGGCTCATGCTCCGCACCGCCGCGGCCGGCGCCGTCGTCGGTGGCATCCTCGGCGCGTCGATCGGTTGGGGCTGGTCGCTGCCGTGGCTGCTGTACCTGGTGCCGATCTGCGTCGCGCTGTCCGTCATCGACTACGTCACCTGGTACCTCCCGAACCGCCTGATCCTGCCGTCGTACGGCGTCGTGGTGGCGCTCGAGGTGGTCGCCGCGATCGCGCTCGAGGAACCCGCGGTGCTGGTGCTGGCGGCCATCGGTGCCGCGCTGCTCGGCCTCTACTACGGGCTGATCTGGTTCATCAGCCCCCGCATGATGGCGTTCGGTGACGTCCGGCTCGGCGTCCTGCTCGGCCTCGCGCTGGGTCCGCTGGGCCTGGCGACGGTCGTCGTGTCCATCGCCACCGCGGCTGTCCTGGCTGTGATCGCCCTCGTGCCGCTGAGTCGCGGCGGCAACATGATCAAGCGCAAGGTGCCCTACGGGCCGTTCCTCGCAGCCGGGGCGCTGGTCGCGGTCGTCGTGGGACGGGTCCTCGCCGGCGCCTGACCCCGTGGGAGACTGGTGCTCATGTTGCGCTGGCTGACCGCAGGGGAGTCCCACGGCCCCTCACTGGTGGCGATCCTCGAGGGCCTGCCGGCCCACGTCGAGGTGACCACCGACGACATTTCCGATGCTCTCGCCCGTCGACGCCTGGGCTACGGCCGCGGCGCGCGGATGAAGTTCGAGGCCGACGAGGTCACCATCACCGGTGGCATCCGGCACGGACGTTCGCAGGGCGGTCCGGTGGCGATCCAGGTCGGGAACACGGAGTGGCCCAAGTGGGAGACCGTGATGGCGGCCGACCCGGTCGACGCCGACGTCCTCGACGCCCAGGCCCGCAACGCCCCGCTGACCCGTCCGCGGCCCGGGCACGCCGACCTCGCCGGCATGCAGAAGTACGACTTCGACGACGCCCGGCCGATCCTCGAGCGTGCCTCGGCCCGTGAGACCGCCGCCCGGGTGGCCCTCGGTCGCGTGGCCAGCAACTTCATCGAGCAGGCCACCGGCGCCCGGATCGTCAGCCACGTGCTGGAGATCGGCGGGGTCCGCACGCCCTCGCGTGAGGTCCCGGCTCCGGACGACGTCGCTCGTCTCGACGAGGACCCCGTGCGCTGCCTGGACCCCGACGGCTCCAAGCTGATGGTCGAACGGATCGACCAGGCCCACAAGGACGGCGACACCCTGGGTGGCGTCGTCGAGGTGGTCGTGCACGGTCTCCCGCCGGGACTCGGCTCGCACGTCCACTGGGACCGGCGCCTCGACTCCCGCCTGGCCGGCGCGCTCATGGGCATCCAGGCGATCAAGGGCGTGGAGGTCGGCGACGGCTTCGAGCTCGCTGCCACGCCCGGCTCGCTCGCCCACGACGAGATCGTGTCGACCGACGAGGGACTGCGCCGGGTCTCCGGACGATCCGGCGGCACCGAGGGCGGCATGTCCACCGGTGAGATCCTGCGCGTTCGCGCGGCGATGAAGCCGATCGCGACCGTTCCGCGGGCGCTGCGGACCGTCGACCTGGCCACGGGCGAAGAGGCCGTCGCCCACCACCAGCGCTCCGACGTCTGCGCCGTTCCGGCAGCGGGCATCGTTGCCGAGGCCATGGTGGCGCTCGTCGTCGCCGACGCGATCCTCGAGAAGTTCGGCGGAGACGCGGTGAGCGAGACCCGCCGTAACGTCCAGACCTACCTCGATTCGCTGAGGTTCAAGTGACTCCTCGGGCCGTCCTGATCGGCACCATGGGTGCCGGCAAGACGACCGTCGGCGAGCTGGTGGCCGCCGAGCTGGGCGTCGCCTTCGCCGACAGCGACCACCTCGTCGAGGACCGGGTCGGCAAGTCCGTCCAGGACATCTTCGTCGACGAGGGTGAAGCCGCCTTCCGTGCCGAGGAACGCGCAGCGGTCGCCTGGGCGCTGGAGAACCACGACGGCGTGCTGTCGCTCGGCGGTGGCGCGGTGCTCGACCCGGCGACCCAGGCCTTGCTCGCCGCCCACCAGGTGGTGTTCCTGCGCGTCGGCCTGGCCGATGCGGTGAAGCGGGTCGGCCTCGGCGTCGGCCGGCCGCTGCTGCTCGGCAACGTCCGGTCACGGATCAAGCAGCTGCTCGACGAGCGCACGCCGGTCTACCAGGGCCTCGCCCGGATCACCGTCGACACCGACGACCGCGCCCCTGCCGAGGTCGCCGCCGAGATCGTGGCGGCCATCAACGGGGGAGCGTCGTGAGCGCCCCCACCGTCATCCGCGTGGCCACCGCGTCGCCGTACGACGTCGTGGTCGGCCACGGGGTCCTCGACCGCCTGCGCGGGCTGCTGCCCGCGGGTGTCCAGCGCGTCGCGATCGTGTGCCCCGAGTCGCTCGAGGACATGCTGGTCCCGTTCGAGGACCTGCTCGAGGGCCTCGATGTCGTGGTGCTGCAGGTGCCCGACGGCGAGGAAGCCAAGAACTGGGAGGTCGCCGCCGCGTGCTGGGAGGCGCTCGGTGAGGACGGCTTCACCCGTTCCGACGCCGTCGTCACCCTCGGCGGCGGTGCGACCACCGACCTGGGTGGCTTCGTCGCCGCGACCTGGCTGCGCGGCGTTGCTGTCGTGCACGTCCCGACGACGCTGCTCGCCATGGTCGACGCCGCCGTGGGTGGCAAGACCGGCATCAACAGCCCGGCCGGCAAGAACCTGATCGGCTCGTTCCACGAACCCGCCGGCGTGCTCTGCGACCTCGCGCTGCTCGAGACCCTGCCGCGCGAGGAACTGGTCGCCGGCCTCGGCGAGGTCATCAAGTGCGGCTTCATCGCCGACCCGCGGATCCTCGAGCTGGTCGAGCAGACCGAGCCGTCGGCGCTGACCGCTGACTCACCCGTCCTGCGCGAGCTGGTCGAGCGGTCGATCGCGGTGAAGGCCGACGTCGTCGCCGGAGACCTCAAGGAGACCGGGGGAGTCGCCGGCCACCCGGGACGCGAGGCGCTCAACTACGGCCACACGCTCGCCCACGCGATCGAGAAGGCCACCGACTACTCCATCCGCCACGGCGAGGCCGTTGCGATCGGCTGCGTCTTCGTCGCCGAGCTGGCGGCGCGCGAGGGTGGCCTGCCCGCTGGTCTCGTCGAACGGCATCGTTCCGCGTTCGGCCGTGTCGGCCTGCCGACCACCTGGGACGGAGCCGACTTCGAGACGCTGCTCGCGACCATGCGGGTGGACAAGAAGTCCCGCGGCAACCAGCTCCGCTTCGTCGTACTCGACGACGTGGCGAAGCCGGTCGTGCTGGCCGGACCGTCCGAGGAGAACCTGCGGGCGGCCTACGACGCCGTCTCGGGCGGTGCGGCATGAGTGACCGGCAGGTGCTCGTCCTGAACGGCCCGAACATCGGTCGGCTCGGCCGTCGGCAGCCCGAGATCTACGGCGCCACCACCCATGACGAACTCGCCGACCTCTGTGTGGAGTGGGGCTCTGCTCTCGGCCTCCGGGTCCTGGTCATGCAGACCAATCACGAAGGCAAGCTGCTCGACTGGCTCAATGACGCCGCAGACAACAAGACTCCTGTGGTGCTCAACGCCGGCGCCTGGACGCACTACTCCTACGCCCTCTTCGATGCCTGTGCCCAGCTGGAGGCGCCACTCGTCGAGGTCCACATCAGCGCCCCGTCGCAGCGTGCTGAGGAGTTCCGACACACCTCTGTGGTGTCCCCCCATGCCGCGAAGGTGATCGAGGGCCAGGGCATCGACGGCTACCGCCAGGCGCTCGAATTCATCGCTGACCCGTCGGCACACTAGACTTCACTGCCGGTCCCGAGCACCCCGGGGACCACTCGAACCGCTTGACATCTGCATCGGAGAATACGCGCGCATGGCATCGACGAATGACCTCAAGAACGGCATGGTTCTCAACATCGACGGCCAGCTCTGGGCCGTGGTGGAGTTCCAGCACGTGAAGCCCGGCAAGGGCCCGGCGTTCGTCCGTACCAAGCTCAAGAACGTCGAGTCGGGCAAGAACGTCGACCGCACCTTCAACGCCGGCACCAAGGTCGAGACCGCCACGGTCGACCGCCGCACGATGCAGTACCTCTACAACGACGGCGTCAGCTACGTCTTCATGGACACCGGCACGTTCGAGCAGACCGAGGTCGCCCCCGAGATCGTCGGCGACGCCTCGGGCTTCATGCTCGAGAACCAGGAGGCGATCGTCGCCACCAACGAAGGCCGGGTGCTCTTCATCGAGCTGCCCGCCTCCGTCGAGCTCGTCGTCAGCTACACCGAGCCCGGCGTCGTCGGTGACTCCGCGACCGGTCGCACCAAGCCGGCCACGCTGGAGACCGGCGCCGAGATCCAGGTGCCGCTGTTCATCGAGCAGGGCGAGAAGATCAAGGTGGACACCCGCGAGGGTGGCTCGTACCTCTCCCGCGTGAAGGGCTGACCAGCAGGTGGGAGCCCGGACCAAGGCGCGCAAGCGAGCACTCGACGTCCTCTACGCCGCGGACATGCGGGGCGAGTCGGGACTCGAGGCGCTCGAGCGCGTCACGGCCGACGGCGAACAGCTGACCAACCCGTACACCGCCGTGCTGGTGCGCGCGGTGTCCGAGCACCAGGCGCGGATCGACGAGATCCTCGTCCAGTTCTCCACCGACTGGAGCCTGTCGCGGATGCCCGCCGTGGACCGCAACGTCCTGCGGATCGGCGTCTGGGAACTGCTCTGGGCCGATGACGTGCCGGACACGGTTGCCGTGACCGAGGCGATGACCCTGGTGCGCGAGCTCTCGACCGATGAGTCGCCGTCGTTCGTCAACGGCGTCCTCGGCGCGATCCAGCGGTCCAAGGCGACGCTGGTCTGAATTTCCCCGGCGTGCCAGTGTGTGGGCATGCCGGAATCAACTGAGGTCGACGTCGTCGTCATCGGACTCGGACCGGGCGGCGAGCACGTCGCCGCCTCCCTGGCCAAGGCCGGACTCTCCGTGGTCGGGGTCGACCGCCGCCTGGTGGGCGGTGAATGTCCCTACTACGGCTGCGTGCCGTCGAAGATGATGATCCGCGCGGCCGACGCACTGCAGGAAGCCCGGCGGGTCTCCTCGCTGGGTGGGTCGGCCGAGGTCACCCCCGACTGGACGCCCGTTGCGGACCGGATCCGCGACGAGGCGACCGACGACTGGGACGACATCGTCGCGGTCGAGCGCCTGGAGCGGGCGGGCGCGGAGTTCGTGCGCGGGACCGGCCGGCTCGCCGGACCGGGGCGCGTCCAGGTCGAGACCGCGGACGGCGTGCGGGACTTCGTCGTACGACGGGGCGTGGTGCTGAACACCGGCACCGAGCCGGCCGTCCCCCCGATCGACGGGCTGGCCGCGACGCCGTACTGGACCAACCGTGACGTGGTGCAGGTGCGCGACCTGCCCGCGAGTCTCGTCGTGATCGGCGGGGGAGCGATCGGTTGCGAGCTGGCCCAGGCCTTCGCGCGCTTCGGAGTCGACGTCACGGTGGTCGAGGGGGCCGAGCGGATCCTGGGACCGGAGGAGCCGGAGGCGAGTGCCGTGGTCGCCGAGGCCCTCGAGGCCGAGGGGATCGGCGTGCGGGCCGGCGTCGGGGTCACGGGCGTCGCCCACGACGGATCGGCGTTCACGGTCGGCCTGGCCGATGGCACCTCGATCGGCGCCGAGGCGCTGCTGGTGGCTGCCGGCCGGCGCAACAACCTCGGCGACATCGGACTCGACACCGTCGGGCTCGACCCCTCGGCGCGGGTCCTGGACACGGATGAGCGGGCGCGCGTCACCGACGGGGTCTGGGCGATCGGCGACATCACTGGCAAGGGCGCCTTCACGCACATGTCGATGTACCAGGCGAACGTCGTCATCCGGGACCTGACCGGTGAGGACGGCCCGTGGGCGGACTACCGCGCCGTCGCCCGTGCCACCTTCACCGACCCCGAGGTCGGGTCGGTCGGGATGACCGAGCAGCAGGCCCGTGACGCCGGACTGAACGTCGGTGTCGGGCTGGCGAAGCTGCCCGACTCGAGCCGGGGCTGGTTGCACAAGGTCGGCAACCACGGCCTGATCAAGGTCGTCGCCGATCTCGACCGGGGCGTGCTCGTCGGTGCCACGGCGGTGGGTCCGTCCGGCGGGGAGATCATCGGGATGCTCGTCACCGCCGTCCACGCGGAGGTGCCGTTGGCCACCCTGAAGGGGATGCACTTCGCGTACCCGACGTTCCACAGGGCGATTGAAATTGCGCTCGGCGATCTGGGGTGAGGACTTCGGGGTAGGTTGGCCTCGCCTTTAGGCCACCTGACTGCCTATCTCGGAGGTTCTCGTGAGTCAGCCCTTGACCGACCCGTTGTCCGACCCGATCTCCGCACACACAGCGGTTCGACCGACGGCACCGCCGCCGTTGAGCCCGCCGCCGTCGAGCCCGCCGCCGTCGAGCCCGCCACCGTCGGCGAGTCCACCGTCGGTGCCGCCGGATCCTCGTCGGTTCATGACGGCCACGGACTTCCTGGACCGCCGCGACAGCGAGAAGAAGCTCGGCCCGGCGACCTGGGGCTGGCGCGGGCGTGTACGGCGCTGGAGCGGTGGGCTGGTCAAGCCGGCGATGGGTGCCCGGGAGCAGGCCTTCGAGGCCGACCGCGCCCAGATCCAGAAGGACTTCGACGGCCCGCGGACGATCGCGTTCGTGAATCCCAAGGGTGGCGCGGCGAAGACCACCGGTGTCCTGGCCGCGGGCCACACCTTCGGCACCGTGCGCGGCGGGGGAGTCATCGCGTGGGACAACAACGAGACGCGCGGAACCCTCGGCATCCGTGGTGCGCGCAGCACCCACCGCAACACCACGCGGGAGCTGCTCGAGGACCTCGGCCGGTTCAAGGACGTCTACCAGTCGCGGATCGGCGACCTCGGCGCCTTCGTCCGTTCCCAGGGCGACGCCCACTTCGACGTCCTCGCCTCCGACGAACGTCCCGACGTCACCGGCGTGATCCACGCGAAGGACTTCGGTGAGGTCCACTCGCTGCTCGAGCGCTTCTACCGGATCATCCTGGTCGACACGGGCAACAACCTCCGGGCCGAGAACTGGCTCGCCGCGGCCGAGAAGGCCGACCTCCTCGTCGTCACCAGCACCATCCGCGAGGACACCGGCTACAGCGGCCTGTGGATGCTCGACGCCCTGCAGGACGCGGGCTACGAGAACCTCAAGTACAAGACGATCACCGTGCTCTCCGACCCCAGCCCGAAGGTCGACGAGGCCTTGGCCCGCGACCTCGTGGCCGTGTACGAGCAGCGCACCCGCGGCGTCTATCGGGTGCCGTACGACCCGGCACTCGTCTCCGGGTCGGTCGTCCCGTACGACCAGCTCTCCGAGGACACGAAGCGTTCCTGGCTGCGGGCGTGCGCGGGGATGGCCGCAGCCCTCTGAGGGAAGGAACCACCGGGCGAGGTTGATTGATATCAATCAACCTCGGCCAGGGGTCAGTGCTGGAGCGACGGGTCCCAGCGGTTGGCGATCAGCTTGAAGCTCGGGGTGTCGTCGAGCGAGGTCATGGCCTCGTAGATCCGCTCGTACCGGGTCGAGGCGATCCGCCAGGCGCCGTCGGCGTCCTTGCGATAGGTGTCGACGTAGTAGCCGGCGCCGCGGATCTGCACCTTGAAGTCCGGGACGATGACGGTGTCCTCGAAGGCCCACGACCCCGTCGCAGTGTCGCCGTCGACGTCGATCTCGGGGTGGTTGGCGATGTGGACCGTGACGACACCGGGGCCGAGGTTCTCCGTCATGAAGGCCACGACGCCGGCGCGGTTGTCGTAGTGCAGCGGCTCGCCCATCGCCTGGGTGCCGTACTGCGCGACGACGTCCTCCGCGAGGCAGTCGGCGAACTGGTCCCACAACTTCAGGTCGAGGGTGCGGAAGTAGCGGTGCTTGAGGCGCTTGATCTCCTCGACGGCGGCAAGGTCCATGTCGACCACCCTAGAACGTGTTCTAGTTCCTGTCGACGGGGTGTCCCGGTTCGGCGGGCGGAGTCGTCGGCGGTAAGGTGGCACCCGATCGACATCCTTTAACGAGCCGTCCTGTGAGGCGGAGAAGGAAGGTCAGCCAACCTTGCCTGCGCACCCCAGTTCCACGCCGCATGACGGCACCGCTGGACGCGTCGTCCTCGACGCCGGCGACATCAACCGGGCAGTGACCCGCATTTCCCACGAGATCCTCGAGCGCAACAAGGGCGCCGAGGATCTCCTGCTTCTCGGCCTCCAGACCCGCGGGGTCCCGCTGGCGGAGCGCATCGCCGCGAGCATCGCCAAGGTCGAGGGTACGACGGTCGCGACCGGGTCCCTCGACGTCACGATGTACCGCGACGACCTGCGCAACCACCCCACGCGAGTGGCCAGCCGCACCCAGGTGCCTGCCGGCGGCATCGACGGCAAGACCGTGGTGCTGGTCGACGACGTGCTCTACAGCGGGCGCACCATCCGCGCCGCGCTCGATGCCCTGTCCGACCTCGGCCGGCCGGCCGTCGTACGTCTGGCGGTGCTGGTGGACCGCGGGCACCGAGAGCTCCCGATCCGTGCCGACCACGTCGGCAAGAACCTTCCCACCGCGCGCAGCGAACGGGTCAGCCTGCGCCTGGTGGAGACCGACGGTGAGGACGAGGTCCGCATCGTCGACGCCCCCAATGGAGGTGAGGCATGACCCGCCACCTGCTCAGCATCGATGACCTCGAAGTCGGTGACATCGAGGACATCTTCACGACGGCTGCCGAGATGCACGACGTGCAGAAGCGCTCAGTCAAGAAGCTGCCCGCCCTGCGCGGCCGCACCGTCATCAACCTGTTCTTCGAGGACTCCACCCGGACGCGCTCGAGCTTCGAGATCGCTGGGAAGTGGCTCTCCGCCGACGTCATCAACCTGTCCGCCAAGGGCAGCAGCGCCAGCAAGGGTGAGTCGCTGCGCGACACCGTGCTGACGGTGACCGCCATGGGCATTGACGGACTGGTCGTCCGCCACGGCGCCAGTGGCGCGGCCGAGCAGATCAGCCGCTGGGTCGACGTCCCCGTCATCAACGCCGGCGACGGCACCCACGAGCACCCCACGCAGGCGCTGCTCGACGGCTACACGCTGACCCGCCGCCTCGGCACCCTCGAGGGCAAGCACGTCGCGATCGTCGGCGACCTGACCCACAGCCGGGTGTTCCGCAGCAACGTGAAGAGCCTGATCAAGCTGGGTGCCACGGTCACCGTCGTCGCGCCGCCGACCCTGATGCCGGCCGGTGTCGCCGACTGGTCGAAGGAAGCGGGGTTCGCGACGTCGTACGACCTCGACCCGGTCCTGCCCGAGGCCGACGCCGTGATGATGCTGCGCGTCCAGCGCGAGCGGATGAGCGGCGGGTTCTTCCCCACGGCCCGTGAGTACACGGTCGGCTACGGCCTGACCCGCGACCGGCTCTCCCTGCTCAAGCCCGGCACGCCGATCCTGCACCCGGGCCCGATGAACCGCGGACTGGAGATCTCCGCCGACGCGGCCGACGCGATCGACTCGGCCGTGCTCGACCAGGTCTCCGCGGGCGTCGCCGTCCGCATGTCCGTGCTCTACCACCTGCTGACTGGGGAACCCCAGGGCAACGAAGGAGTGGGCGAATGAGCTCGATCCTGATCAAGGGCGCTGCCCTTCCCGACGGTACGACGACCGATGTCCTCGTCGCGGACGGCGTGATCCGGGAGCTCGGGGTCTCGACAGGCTCGACCAACCTGGCTGGCGCATCGACGAAGGTGATCGACGCCGCCGGCCTGGTCCTGCTGCCCGGCTTCGTTGACCTGCACACGCACCTGCGCGAGCCCGGCCGTGAGGACGCCGAGACGGTCCTGACCGGCTCGCGCGCCGCCGCTGTCGGTGGCTTCACCGCGGTGCTCGCGATGGCCAACACCAACCCGGTCACCGACACCGCCGAGGCCGCGGAGCGGGTGTTCGACCTCGGCCGGACCGCCGGCCTGGTCGACGTCCAGCCGGTCGGCGCCGTCACCAAGTCGCTCGGTGGCGAAGAGCTCGCCGAGCTCGGCCTGATGGCGCGCTCGCGGGCGAAGGTCCGGGTGTTCTCCGACGACGGCAAGTGCGTCGCCGACCCGCGGGTCATGCGCCGCGCGCTGGAGTACGTCAAGGCGTTCGGTGGCGTGATCAGCCAGCACAGCCAGGACCCGTCGCTCGCCGGTGCCACCGCCTGCTGCCACGAGGGCGAGCTCTCCGGTCGCCTCGGCCTTCCCGGCTGGCCCGGCGTCGCCGAGGAGATCATCATCGCCCGCGACGTGATGCTGGCTCGCCACACCGGCAGCCGGGTGCACGTCGCGCACGTGTCGACCGCCGGCAGCGTCGAGGTGATCCGCTGGGCCAAGGCGCAGGGGATCGACGTCACCGCCGAGGTGACTCCGCACCACCTGCTGCTGACCACCGACCTGCTCGGCACCTACGACCCGACGTTCAAGGTCAACCCGCCGCTGCGCCCCAACGAGGACGTCGAGGCGCTCCGCGCCGCGCTCGCCGACGGCACGATCGACGCCGTCGCCACCGATCACGCCCCGCACGCCCGGCACGACAAGGAGCACGCGTTCGTCGACGCGGCCTTCGGCATGCTCGGCCTGGAGACCGCCCTGTCGGTCGTCAGCACGGTGATGGTCGAGGGCGGCCTGCTCGACTGGGCCGGCGTCGCCCGCGTGATGAGCACCAACCCCGCACGGATCGCCGGACTGGACGGCCACGGCCGGCCGATCGCCGTCGGTGAACCCGCCAACCTGACCCTGGTCGACCCGGCAGCGCAGGTCGTCGTCGACCGCGACGCCAGCGTCTCGCTGAGCCGCAACAACCCCTGGCACGACCGCAAGCTGACCGGGCGGGTGATTGCCACGCTGCTGCGCGGCACCCCGACGGTTCTGGAAGGAGCACTCCTGTGACCACTCCCGCCCTGCTCGTCCTCGAGGACGGCCGCACCTTCCATGGGGAGGCGTACGGCGCCGAGGGCGAGACCTTCGGCGAAGCCGTCTTCAACACCGGCATGACCGGATACCAGGAGACCCTCACCGACCCGTCGTACCACCGCCAGGTCGTGGTGATGACGGCCCCGCACATCGGCAACACCGGCATGAACGACGAGGACCCGGAGTCGAAGCGGATCTGGGTCGCGGGGTACGTCGTCCGCGATCCTGCCCGCCTGCCCAGCAACTTCCGGTCGCAGCGCTCGCTGGACGACGACCTGCGCTCGCAGGGCGTCGTCGGGATCTCGGGGGTCGACACCCGGGCGCTGACCCGTCACCTGCGTGAGCGGGGCGCTATGCGCGTCGGCATCTCCACCGTCGAGACCGACCCGGCCGCGCTGCTGGAGAAGGTCAAGAGCTCCGCCGCGATGAGCGGGGCGAACCTCTCCGAGGCCGTCTCCACCGGCGAGGCCTATGTGGTCCCTGCCGTGCCGGGTGAGTACGGCGAGAAGCGGTTCACCGTCGCCGCGCTCGACCTCGGCATCAAGGACATGACTCCCCAGCGGATGAGCGAGCGCGGCATCGAGGTGCACGTCCTGCCTGCGACGTCCACGCTCGACGACGTCCTCGCGGTGAACCCCGACGGGCTCTTCTACTCCAACGGCCCGGGTGACCCGGCCGCCACGACCGGTCAGGTCGAGCTGCTCAAGGAGGCGCTGGGTCGCGACCTGCCGTACTTCGGGATCTGCTTCGGCAACCAGCTCTTCGGTCGCGCGCTCGGCTTCGACACCTACAAGCTGAAGTACGGCCACCGCGGCATCAACCAGCCGGTGATGGACCTGACCACCCGCAAGGTGGAGGTCACCGCGCACAACCACGGCTTCGCGGTCGACGCTCCGCGCGACACCGCCACGGAGACGCCGTACGGCAGCGCCACGGTGAGCCACGTCTGCCTCAACGACGACGTCGTCGAGGGGCTCGAGCTGCGCACCGCGGAGGGCAAGCTCAAGGCGTTCTCCGTCCAGTACCACCCCGAGGCCGCCGCCGGTCCGCACGACGCGGCGTACCTCTTCGACCGATTCGTACAGCTGCTGGAGGGCAACGCCTGATGCCGAAGCGTGAAGACATCAAGTCCGTCCTGGTGATCGGGTCCGGTCCGATCGTCATCGGCCAGGCCTGCGAGTTCGACTACTCCGGCACCCAGGCCTGCCGGGTGCTCAAGGAGGAGGGCCTGCGGGTCGTCCTCGTGAACTCCAACCCGGCCACGATCATGACCGACCCCGAGTTCGCCGACGCGACGTACGTCGAGCCGCTCACGGCCGAGTTCGTCGAGAAGGTCATCGCGCGGGAGGCCGACCGCGGCTTCCCGATCGACGCCGTGCTGCCGACGCTCGGCGGCCAGACCGCGCTCAACGTCGCGATCGCGCTGCACGAGAACGGCGTGCTCGAGAAGTACGGCGTCGAGATGATCGGCGCCAGCTTCGAGGCCATCCACCGCGGCGAGAACCGCGAGCTGTTCAACGCGATCGTCGACAAGGTCGGCGGCGAGACGGCCCGCAGCTACGTCTGCCACACGATGACCGAGGTCGAGGCCGCCACCGTCGAGCTGGGCTACCCCGTCGTCGTACGCCCGTCCTTCACCATGGGTGGACTCGGCTCCGGCATTGCGTACGACGCCACCGACCTGGCCCGGATCGCCGGTGCCGGCCTGTCCGCCAGCCCCACCACCGAGGTGTTGATCGAGGAATCGATCATCGGCTGGAAGGAGTACGAGCTGGAGGTGATGCGCGACAAGGCCGACAACGTCGTGATCATCTGCTCCATCGAGAACTTCGACCCGATGGGCGTGCACACCGGTGACTCGATCACTGTCGCTCCCGCAATGACCCTGACCGACCGCGAGTACCAGCACCTGCGCGACCTGGCGATCGGCATCATCCGCGAGGTGGGCGTCGACACCGGCGGCTGCAACATCCAGTACGCCGTCAACCCGGCCGATGGGCGCGTCATCGTCATCGAGATGAACCCCCGTGTGTCCCGCTCGAGTGCGCTGGCGTCGAAGGCCACGGGCTTCCCGATCGCCAAGATCGCCGCCAAGGTCGCCGTCGGCTACACGCTCGACGAGATCCCGAACGACATCACCAAGGAGACCCCGGCCTCCTTCGAGCCCTCGCTCGACTACGTCGTCGTCAAGGTGCCGCGGTTCGCGTTCGAGAAGTTCCCGACCGCCGACACCACGCTGACCACCCACATGAAGTCCGTGGGTGAGGCGATGTCGATCGGCCGCAACTTCACCGAGGCGTTCAACAAGGCGCTCCGGTCGCTCGAGGACAAGAAGGCGCCGTTCGACTGGGCGTCCCCGCTCGGCGACAAGGCCGAGCTGCTCGAGGCGATCAAGGTGCCCCACGACGGCCGCGTGCAGAAGCTGATGCAGGCGATCCGCGCCGGGGCCACCCAGGCCGAGGTCCACGACGCCACGAAGATCGACCCCTGGTTCGTCGACCAGATGTTCCTGATCGACGAGGTCGCCCAGCAGGTCGCCGCCACCGACGTGCTCGACGCCAGCGCCCTCCGGGTCGCCAAGCGGCACGGCTTCTCGGACGCCCAGATCGCGGGCATCCGCGGCCTCAAGGAGTCCGAGGTCCGGATCGCGCGGCAGACCCTCGGTGTCCGACCGGTCTACAAGACCGTCGACACCTGCGCCGCCGAGTTCGCCGCGGCCACGCCGTACTACTACTCGTCCTACGACGAGGAGACCGAGGTCCAGCCGCGGGCCGAGGGCAAGCAGGCCGTGATCATCCTCGGCTCCGGCCCGAACCGGATCGGCCAGGGCATCGAGTTCGACTACTCGTGCGTGCACGCCTCCCTCGCGCTCAGCGAGGCTGGCTACGAGACGATCATGGTCAACTGCAACCCCGAGACGGTCTCGACCGACTACGACACCTCCGACCGGCTCTACTTCGAGCCGCTGACCCTGGAGGACGTGCTCGAGATCTACGAGGCCGAGAAGGCTGCCGGCCCGATCGCCGGCGTCATCGCGACCCTCGGCGGCCAGACGCCGCTCGGGCTCGCGCAGGGCCTGCAGGACGCGGGTGTCCCGATCGTGGGCACCAGCCCCGAGGCGATCGACCTCGCCGAGGAGCGCGGCGCGTTCGGCCGGGTCCTCGCCGAGGCCGGCCTCGTCGCCCCGAAGCACGGCACCGCGGTCTCCTTCGAGGACGCGCAGGCGATCGCCCACACCATCGGGTACCCGGTGCTGGTGCGGCCGTCGTACGTCCTCGGCGGACGCGGCATGCAGATCGTCTACAGCGACGCGGCCCTCAAGGCCTACATCGAGGCCGCGACCGAGATCAGCCCCGACCGGCCCGTGCTGGTCGACCGGTTCATCGACGACGCCGTCGAGATCGACGTCGATGCCCTGTACGACGGCACGGAGCTGTTCCTCGGCGGCGTGATGGAGCACATCGAGGAGGCCGGCATCCACTCCGGTGACTCGTCGTGCGCCTTGCCGCCGATCACCCTCGGCGCCGCCGAGATCACCCGGATCCGCGAGGCGACCGAGGGGATCGCGCGCGGAGTGGGGGTGCAGGGCCTGATCAACATCCAGTTCGCGCTGGGCTCGGACGTCCTCTACGTCCTGGAGGCCAACCCCCGCGCCTCGCGCACGGTGCCGTTCGTCTCCAAGGCCACCGGCACGCAGCTGGCGAAGGCCGCGGCCCGGTTGATGCTGGGTGAGTCGATCGCCGAGCTGCGCGCTGCCGGTGTCCTGCCCGCCGAGGGTGACGGCGGCACGCTGCCGGCCGACTCGCCGATCGCGGTCAAGGAAGCGGTGCTGCCGTTCAACCGGTTCCGCACCAAGGAGGGCAACTTCGTCGACACGGTGCTCGGCCCGGAGATGAAGTCGACGGGCGAGGTCATGGGCTTCGACGCCGACTTCGGGACGGCATTCAGCAAGTCGCAGGCCGCGGCCTACGGCTCGCTGCCGACCTCGGGCAAGGTCTTCATCTCGATCGCCAACCGCGACAAGCGGACGATGATCTTCCCGGCCCGCGTGCTGGTCGACTACGGCTTCGAGATCCTCGCTACGCAGGGCACCGCCGAGGTGCTGCGCCGCAACGGCATCCAGGCCACGATCGTGCGCAAGCACTTCGAGGGCGTGGGGCCCGCGGGGGAGAAGACGACCGTCCAGATGATCCTCGACGGAGAGATCGACCTGATCGTCAACACTCCGCACGGTGCCACCGGCGGCGGCGACTCGCGCGTCGACGGCTACGAGATCCGGTCCGCCGCCGTGCTGACCGGCACGCCCTGCATCACCACGGTGCAGGGACTCGCGGCCGCCGTACAAGGCATCGCAGCGATCCGCTCCGGCACGGTCGGCGTGCGTTCCCTGCAGGAGTGGAACGCCGCGTCGAAGACCGGTGCCTGAGGTGCGGGTCTATGACCGGGTCTTCGAGAAGTGCCTCGTCAAGATGGACGCCGAGAAGGCGCACCACCTGACCTTCGACGCACTCAAGGCCGGGGGAGTCGTCCTGGGTCGCGCGCCGATCCCGGGCCAGTCCCCGGTCGAGGCGATGGGCCTGACCTTCCCCAACCGCCTCGGCATGGCCGCGGGCTTCGACAAGACCGGTGAGGTCTTCGACGAGCTGGCCGCGTTCGGCTTCGGCCACGTCGAGATCGGCACGATCACCGCGATCGCCCAGCCGGGCAACCCGCAGCCGCGGTTGTTCCGGCTGCCGGAGGACCGCGCGATCGTCAACCGGATGGGCTTCAACAACGACGGTGCCGGGACTGTCGCGGCCCGGCTCGCCAAGCGTGGCCTGGGCAAGCCCGGCCATCGCCGTACCAAGCGGGGGCTGGTCCTCGGCGTCAACATCGGCAAGTCGAAGGTCGTCCCCGACGACGACCAGGCTGCGGTCGAGGCGGACTACGAGACGTCGACCCGCCTGCTGTCGCCGTACGCCGACTACCTCGTCGTGAACGTCAGCTCACCGAACACGCCCGGCCTGCGGAACCTGCAGGCGGTCGAGAAGCTCGCGCCCCTGCTCGCCCACGTGCGCCGTACGGCGGACGAGGCGACCGACGCCGTCAGCCGCGACCGGGTGCCGCTGCTCGTGAAGATCGCCCCTGACCTGTCCGACGAGGACGTGCTCGCCGTCGCGGACATGGCGCTGGACCTCGGCCTGTCGGGCATCATCGCGACCAACACCACCATCACCCGCGACGGCCTTGCCACGCCGACGGAGGTCGTCGAGGCCGCCGGCGCCGGCGGACTCTCCGGCGCCCCGCTGCGCGAGCGCTCGACCGAGGTCGTGCGCCTGCTGCGCGGCCGCGTCGGCCCCGACCTCACGCTCATCGGTGTCGGCGGGATCAGCACGCCCGACGACGCCCGCGAGCGGATCGCCGCCGGTGCCGACCTGGTCCAGGTCTACAGCGGCCTCGTCTACGGTGGCCCGATGTGGCCACGCCGGATCCTGAAGGGCCTCAACGAGAAGGGAACGCGATGACTGCCTTCGGCGCTCGCCTGTCCGCCGCGATCGCAGAACGCGGCCAGTTCTGCGTCGGCATCGACCCGCACAGCGCGCTGCTGCACGACTGGGGCTACGACGACGACCTCTCCGGGCTCGAGCGGTTCGCGCTCGGCGCGGTGGAGGCCGTGGCGCCGTACTGCAGTGTGGTGAAGCCGCAGTCGGCGTTCTACGAGCGGTTCGGCAGCAAGGGCGTCGCCGTCCTCGAGCGCGTCATCGCCGAGTCCCGTGCCGCCGGTGCGCTGGTCCTGCTCGACGTCAAGCGGGGGGACATCGGCTCGACGTCCCAGGCGTACGCCGATGCGTACCTCGACCCTGCCTCCCCGCTGGCGAGCGACGCGATCACGATCAGCCCCTACCTCGGGTTCGGCTCCCTGCTTCCCTTCGTCGACACCGCGCGCCGCTTCGACGCCGGCCTGTTCGTGCTCGCGGCCACCTCCAACAAGGAGGGTCCCGAGGTCCAGGAAGCCGTGACGAGCGAGGAGTTCGGCGGCCGCACGGTCGCCGCGGCGATGCTCGACCACCTGCGTGAGCTGAACGCCGGCGCCTCCCCGCTCGGTTCCTTCGGCGCCGTTGTCGGCGCCACGATCGACGGCTCGGGCCTCGACTTCGCGCTCAACGGCCCGATCCTCGCTCCCGGGTACGGCGAGCAGGGCGGCACCACCGCCGACATCCTGCGGATCTTCGGGGCGAGCGCCTCCCACGTGCTGGCGTCGTCCTCCCGAGGCGTCCTGCGCCTCGGCCCGGACCCGATCGCCCTGCGCGACGCCGTCCACCGCGGCAACGACGAGTTGCGGGGCCTGCTCGGGTGAGCCTGCGACGTCTCGTGGCGCTCGTGGTCGTCGTGGCGCTGGCGGTGGGTGCCGGCGCCTGGCTGCTGCGGTCCACGGACGACGACGACCCGTTCACGACGTACTGTGCCGAGGTCGAGGAGCGGCGCGGTGAGCTCGGGGCGGCGCTGGCGGCGGGGGAGCGGCTCGGGCTGATCCGCGCGCTGCCGACGTTCGAGCTGCTGGCCGAGAAGGCACCGGAGGATCTTCGCGACGAGTGGCGGATCGTGATCGACCGCGTCACCGAGGTCCGCGACGCCTTCGCGGACGCCGACGTGGATCCCGCGACCTACGACCCCGAGAAGCCGCCGAAGGACCTGCCGAAGGCCGACGTCGACGCGATCCAGGCAGCTGCGGTCCGACTCGGTGCGCGGGAGACGAAGCTGGCGCTCGCCGGCGTCAGCCAGCAGGCGCGTGATGTCTGCAAGACCCCGTTGAGCCTGTAGGAACGCCCACGACGGCGCCGCATTGCCCCGGCCGAACGTGAATGGCTAGATTGACCGCGGCGGCCCCATCCGCCCGAAGACCGCCCTGTTGCAGACCGAAGGATCCCTTTCGTGGCCTTGCCTCCCCTGACACCCGAACAGCGCCAGGCTGCCCTCGCGAAGGCGGCGGCCGCGCGGCGCGAACGGGCCGAGGTGAAGAACCGGTTGAAGAACTCGGGCGGGTCGATCAGCGAGGTCCTCGCGCAGGGCCAGGTCAACGATGTCGTCGGCAAGATGAAGGTCCTCGACCTGCTGCAGGCCGTTCCCGGCCTCGGCAAGGTCCGCGCCCGGCAGGTGATGGAGCGCCTCGGCATTGCCGAGTCCCGGCGGGTCCGCGGTCTCGGCACGAAGCAGATCGCCGCTCTGGAGCGCGAGTTCGCGCCCGGTGAGTAGTCGTCTCTTCGTCCTTGCCGGGCCCACTGCGGTCGGCAAGGGCACCGTTGCTGCCGCCATGCGCGACCAGCATCCCGAGGTCTTCCTGTCCGTCTCGGCGACGACCCGGAGCCCGCGACCGGGCGAGGTGGACGGCGTCCACTACCACTTCGTCGACGACGCGACCTTCGACGCGATGATCGCCGAGGACCAGCTGCTCGAGTGGGCCGTGGTCCACGGCGTGAACCGCTACGGCACCCCGCGCGGACCCGTGGACGAGGCGCTGGCCGCCGATCGTCCGGCCATGCTGGAGATCGATCTGCAGGGTGCCCGCCAGGTCCGCAAGACGATGCCCGAGGCCGTCTTCGTGTTCCTCAAGCCGCCGTCGTGGGACGAACTGGTCCGCCGCCTGGTGGGTCGCGGGACCGAGGGCGAGGAGGAGCGGGAGCGCCGACTGGCCACCGCGCGCCTCGAACTGGCCGCCGAGTCGGAGTTCGACGTCACCATCGTGAACGTGGAAGTTAACGCTGCGGTCCAGGACTTGGTAGCCTTAATGGTTGATTCCACCCACGAACTGTGAGGCTCTAACACGTGTCTGCCCCGAACATCGCCGCCGAGGGTGTCACCAACCCCCCGATCGACGACCTGCTGTCCAAGACCGACAGCAAGTACAAGCTGGTTCTCTACAGTGCCAAGCGCGCCCGGCAGATCAACGCCTACTACTCCCAGCTCGGCGAAGGCCTGCTGGAGTACGTCGGCCCGCTCGTGGAGACCCACGTCCAGGAGAAGCCGCTCTCGATCGCGCTGCGCGAGATCAGCCAGGACCTGCTGACCTGCGAGGACATCGACCCGGCCGAGATCGCTGCCGCCGAGGCTGCCGCGGCCGCGCCGGCTGCTGCTGAGTGAACTGACTCCAGCCATGCCCCGCGTCGTGCTCGGTGTGTCCGGCGGTATCGCGGCCTACAAGGCGTGCGAGTTGCTCCGCCGGTTCACCGAGTCCGGACATGACGTGACGGTCGTTCCGACCGCTGCGGCGCTGGAGTTCGTCGGCGCGCCCACGTGGGCCGCGCTGTCGGGCAAGCCGGTGTCCGCCGACGTCTGGTCAGCGGTCCACGAGGTGCCGCATGTGCGCCTCGGGCAGACCGCTGACCTGGTGGTCGTCGCTCCGGCGACCGCCGACCTGCTGGCCAAGGCCGCCCACGGGCTGGCCGACGACCTGCTCACGAACACCCTGCTCACCGCACGTTGTCCCGTCGTGCTGGCCCCGGCCATGCACACGGAGATGTGGGAGCACCCCGCGACGGCTGCCAATGTCGCCACCCTGCGCGCTCGCGGCATCGTGGTGATCGAGCCCGCCGAGGGCCGCCTGACCGGTGCCGACACCGGCAAGGGCCGGCTGCCCGAGCCGTCGGAGATCTTCGAGATCGCCCGCGACGTGCTCGCCCGCGTCTCGACCGGCGCCTCCGGGAGCCCGTCGCTCACCGACCTCGCCGGACGCAACGTCGTGGTTTCGGCCGGCGGCACCCGCGAACGGCTCGACCCGGTGCGCTTCCTCGGCAACCGCTCCTCGGGCCTGCAGGGCTACGCCCTGGCCCGCGCCGCGGCCGCACGTGGTGCGGAGGTCACGCTGATCGCCGCCAACGTGACCCTGCCCGACCCGGCCGGCGTGAAGGTCGTTCGCGTCGAGTCGACCGCAGAGCTGCGCGACGCCGTACTCACTGCCAGCGCCAGCGCTGACGCCGTGGTGATGGCGGCGGCGCCCGCCGATTTCCGTCCGCTGAACCGGTCGGACGTGAAGATCAAGAAGGCCGACGACGGCTCGGCGCCGTCGATCATGCTCGAGCAGAATCCCGACATCCTCAAGGAGATCTCGACGCACCGGGTCCGCCCGGACGCCGTGATCGTGGGATTCGCGGCAGAGACGGGCGACGCCACCGGCGGCGTCCTGGACCTGGCTCGGGCCAAGCTGGTCCGCAAGGGCTGCGACCTGCTCGTCGTCAACGACGTGAGCGGTGGCGCGGTCTTCGGGAGCGCCGACAACGAAGCGGTGATCCTGGGTTCCGACGGCTCGGCCGTCGAGGTTCCGCACGGATCGAAGTCCGCCCTCGCACACCTCATCTGGGACAACGTCGTCTCCCGTCTCAGCCAGCGATAGTGAGACGACCGGCCATGACTCCGGCCGGTCCGTATCGTTGGATCGACGACAACATCTGTCACACCGTCACTGCCGAGCGGGTTCGGGGGATCCCGTACTCGGTCTGAGAACCAGGAGCTTCCACCAACATGACCGGACGTCTGTTTACGTCGGAGTCGGTGACCGAGGGTCACCCGGACAAGATCGCCGACCAGATCAGCGACACGATCCTCGACTACCTCCTCGAGCACGACCCGTCGAGCCGGGTGGCCGTGGAGACGCTGTTGACCACCGGCCTGGTCGTTGTCGCCGGTGAGGTCACCACCTCGGCGTACGCCCCCGTCGCCCAGCTGGTTCGGGCGAAGATCCTCGAGATCGGCTACGACTCGTCCGAGAAGGGCTTCGACGGCAACTCCTGTGGCGTCCAGGTCGCCATCGGTGCGCAGTCCGCTGACATCGCGCAGGGCGTCGACGACGCCTTCGAGGAGCGCGTGGACGGCTCGGGCGACGAGCTCGACCGCCAGGGCGCCGGCGACCAGGGCCTGATGTTCGGCTACGCGTGTGACGACACCCCCGAGCTCTTCCCCCTGCCGATCAAGATCGCGCAGACCCTCGCCGAGAAGCTCACCGCGGTGCGCAAGGACGGCACGCTGCCCTACCTGCGTCCCGACGGCAAGACCCAGGTCACCATCGAGTATGACGAGGACGACCGTCCCCTGCGTATCGACACCGTGGTCCTCTCGACGCAGCACGCCGAGGACATCGACCAGGAGCAGCTCGCCAAGGACATCCTGGTCAACGTCATCGAGCCCGTTCTCGAGGCCTTCCAGGCCATCGTCCCGTCCGAGGGCTACCAGCTCTTCATCAACCCGACCGGCCGCTTCGTCGTCGGTGGCCCGATGGGTGACGCCGGCCTGACCGGCCGCAAGATCATCGTCGACACCTACGGCGGCATGGCCCGTCACGGTGGCGGCGCGTTCTCCGGCAAGGACCCGTCGAAGGTCGACCGTTCCGCGGCCTACGCCATGCGCTGGGTTGCCAAGAACATCGTTGCCGCGGGCCTGGCCCGTCGCGCCGAGGTCCAGGTCGCCTACGCGATCGGCGTCGCCAAGCCCGTCGGTGTCTTCGTGGAGACCTTCGGCACCGGAGTCGTTCCGGACGAGAAGATCCAGGAGGCCGTGCTCTCGGTCTTCGACCTGCGTCCCGGCGCGATCGTTCGCGACCTCGACCTGCTGCGCCCGATCTACGCCAAGACCGCTGCGTACGGCCACTTCGGCCGCGAGCTGCCCGAGTTCACCTGGGAGCGCACCGACCGCGCCGAGGCGCTCAAGGCTGCTGCCGGGATCTGATCCCACCAGCTTCACCAGACGCCCGTCGTCCCTGCCCGGGGACGGCGGGCGTCCGTGCATTTGCGGATCGCCCCGAGCCGCGTCGGGGGCCGCTGGTAGAACTGCGCCCATGACCCCGACCCCCGACGAGCCGGCACTGGAGCTGCCCGGCCTCGTGCGGGACCGGGCAGCGGAGGGTCGCGCCAAGGCGGCCGCGACGCGCGCCCGCAAGGTGGCGGAGACGGAGCTGGCCACGGTGGATCCGGTCGCCCGGGTCGTCCTCGAGGTGCCGTTGGCCCACCTGGACCGGGTGTTCGACTACCTCGTGCCCGCGGCGATGGACGAGGGAGCCGTCCCGGGAGCGCGGGTCAAGGTGCGCTTCGCCGGGCAGGCGGTGGACGGGTTCGTGGTGGAGCGGACCGCGGCGTCCGGGCATGACGGCGTGCTGTCGCCGCTGCGGCGACTCGTGAGTGCCGAGCCGGTGCTGAGCCCTGCCGTCGAGGCGCTGTGCCGCCGCGTGGCCGAGCGCTACGCCGGTGTCTCTGCCGATGTACGACGCCTCGCTGTCCCGCCCCGCCACGCGACCGCCGAGAAGGAGGCCTCGCCGACATCCCCGCCGTTGCCGGTGCTCACCGGCTGTGACGAGGCGTGGTCGCCGTACCCGGCCGCGGCGGCGTTCCTCGAGCACCTGCGCAGCGGCCACGCGCCGCGCGCTGTCTGGGGTGCTGGGCCGGGTGAGGACTGGCCGGCCCTGCTCGCACAGATGGCGGGTGCCGCGCTCGCCGCGGGGCGCGGGACGATCATCTGTCTTCCCGACCATCGTGACATCACCCGCGTCGACGCTGCGCTGACGGCGTTGCTGGGGGAGGGCCACCACGTCACGCTGCAGGCAGAGCCCGGCCCGGCTGCCCGCTACCGCGACTTCCTCGCGGTCAGTCGGGGCACCCGCAAGATCGTGGTCGGCCCGCGGTCCGCTGCCTTCGCCCCCGTGCACGACCTCGGGCTGGTCGTGATCTGGGATGACGGCGACGACCTGCACGCCGAGCCGCGGGCGCCGTACCCGCACACACGTGAGGTCCTGCTCCTGCGGGCCGATGAGGAGAACGCCGCCGCCCTGGTGGGCAGCTTCGCCCGCACCGTCGAGGCCGACCAGTTGTTGCGCTCGGGATGGGCCCGCGAGATCGCGTTGCCGCGAACCGAGGTCCGCGCCCGGGCTCTGGTTGCCGTGTCCGGTGCGACCGAGCAGGCGCTCGAACGCGACCCGAACAGCGCCGGCGCCCGGATACCGCGCGAGGCGCACCAGGCGATGAAGTGGGGCCTCGAGCGCGGGCCCGTGCTCGTGCAGACCCCGCGTGCGGGCTACGCGCTGCGCCTTGCCTGCGAGCGCTGCCGCACTCCGGCCCGCTGCACCGCGTGCGCCGGGCCGTTGGGACTGACCGGCCCGACGACGCCGCCGCGCTGCCGGCTGTGCGCCACCGAAGCGACGGCCTGGGCGTGTCCCGAGTGCGGTGCTGCCGGGCTCCGGTCCCCGATGCTCGGCGATGCCCGCACGGCCGACGAGCTGGGCCGGTCCTTCCCGAAGATCCCGGTGCTCGCCTCGTCCGGCGACCGGATCCGGGCAACGGTCGACGGCGCACCACGTCTCGTCGTGGCGACGCCGGGCGCCGAGCCAGTCGCCGACGGCGGGTACGCGGTCGTCGTACTCCTGGACACGTGGTGGGTGCTCGGGCGCGACAGCATGCGCGCTGCCGAAGAGGCCCTGCGGCGCTGGTGCAATGCGGTCGGACTCGTGCGACCCGGCGGGCGTGCGCTGGCGGTCGGTGATCCGGCCCAGCCCGCGCTGCAGGCCTTGGTGCGATGGGACCCGGCCGGGTTCGCCGCCCGCGAGGCGGAAGAGCGGCGTGAGGCCCGGTTGCCCCCGGCGGCACGGGTCGCCTCCCTCACTGGAGCCCCCGGCGCGGTCGACGACATGCGTGCCCTGCTGCACCTGCCGGAGGTCGCCGACGTCCTCGGGCCGGTGCCGGTCGAGGGCAACCCTGACGAGGAGCGCCTGGTCGTTCGGGTGCCCCGTGCGCAGGGTCCCGCGCTGTCGCGGGCGCTGGTGGAGGCGCAACGCCTGCGGTCGGCCCGCAAGCTCGATCCCGTGAGGATTCAGGTCGATCCCCCCGAACTCCTAGGATGACCCGGTGGCCATTCGACCCATCCGCCTGTTCGGCGACCCGATCCTGCGCAAGCCTGCGATCGAGGTCGTCGATTTCGACACCGACCTGCGGCAACTGGTCACCGACCTGACCGACACGATGCTGGAGGCCCCGGGCGCCGGCCTGGCCGCGCCGCAGATCGGGGTCGGGCTCCGCGTCTTCACCTGGTACGTCGACGGGGAGGTCGGCCACCTGGTCAACCCCTCGCTGCAGCTGTCCGACGAGACCCAGGACGGCGCCGAGGGGTGCCTGTCCCTGCCCGAGCTCACCTACGACTGCCTGCGAGCGATGTCGGTGGTCGCCTCCGGCTTCAACATGTACGGCGACCCGGTCCGCATCGAGGGATCCGAGCTGCTCGCGCGGGCGATCCAGCACGAGACCGACCACCTCGACGGGATCCTGTTCATCGACCGCCTCGACGCCGCGGCACGCAAGGCCGCGATGCGCGAGATCCGTGAGTCCGAGTGGTTCGGGCTCGAGAAGCCGACCGTGAAGCTGTCCCCCCACGCGACGGGAGGCTTCGGCCGATGAGAGTTGTCTTCGCCGGTACCCCCGAGGTGGCGGTCCCCGCCCTCGATGCGATCGTCGCGTCCCCCCATGAGCTGGTCGGCGTGATCACGCGACCCGACGCACCCTCGGGCCGTGGCCGCAAGCTGACCCCGAGCCCGGTCGGCCTGCGTGCCGAGGAGTTGGGCGTTCCGGTGCTCAAGCCGACGCACCCCCGCGACCCCGGGTTCCAGGCCGAGCTGAAGGCGCTCGAGCCCGACTGCTGCCCGGTCGTCGCCTACGGCGCCCTGATCCCGCGCAGTGCGCTCGACATCCCGAAGCACGGCTGGGTCAACCTGCACTTCTCGGTGCTGCCGGCCTGGCGCGGTGCGGCACCCGTCCAGCACTCCATCTGGGCGGGCGACGAGTACACCGGCGCCACCACGTTCCAGATCGTCGAGGCGCTCGACGCCGGTCCGACGTTCGGTGTGATGACCGAGCGCATCAAGCCCACCGACACCGCGGGTGACCTCCTGGAGCGGTTGGCCGAGGGCGGGTCCAGCCTGCTCGTCGCGACGCTCGACGGCATCGCTGACGGAGCCCTCGAGGCCCGTACCCAACCGCTCGAAGGTGTCAGCCTCGCACCGAAGATCACGGTCGAGGACGCCCGCATCAGCTGGACCGATCCGGCTGTCGGCATCGATCGGTTGATCCGTGCCTTCACTCCCGGCCCCGGCGCGTGGACCACGCTCGACGGCGAGCGGGTGAAGGTCGGCCCCGTGTCCGTCGAGGCGGACGCACCGGCCCTGGCCCCCGGCGCGATCAGCGTCGGCAAGAACCACGTCCTCGTCGGCACCGCCTCCGGTGCGGTGCGCCTGGGCGAGGTCAAGGCATTCGGCAAGAAGCAGATGGCAGCGGCCGACTGGGCACGCGGTGTGCGCTTGCCCGAGACCGCGATGTTCGAGTGAGCGGGTCTCGGGACGGCCGCCGCCGCAGGTCCACGGGGCCCGCACGCCCGCCCAAGCCGAAGAGCGACCCGGTCCGGGCGGCCGCACTCGACGTGCTCCGTGTCGTCCGCGTCGACGGCGGCTACACCAACCTGGTCCTGCCGTCGGTCATCGCCCACCACGGCCTGGTCGGACGCGACGCGGCGTTCGTCACCGAGCTCGCTGCCGGCACCATCCGCCGCCAGGGCACGTACGACGCCATCCTCGCCACCTGCATCGACCGGCCGCTGCGCAAGGTGGAGGTCGCCGTCCTCGACGCGCTCCGCCTCGGCGCCCACCAGCTGCTGGCGATGCGCGTGCCTTCGCACGCGGCGATCAACACGACGGTCGACCTCGTCCGCGACAAGGTCAGCGTCGGTGCCAGCGGCTTCGCCAACGCCGTCCTCCGCAAGGTCAGCAACCGTGACCTGGAGGCCTGGATCGCCGAGGTCGCGCCGGACATCGCGACCAACCCGAACGGTCACCTCGCGATCGCGCACAGCCACCCCGCCTGGGTCGTCGAGGCGCTCGGCCAGGCGGTCGGCGCCGACGACCTCCCGGCCCTGCTGGCCGCCGACAACGTCCCGCCCCGGGTGACCCTGGTGGCTCGCCCGGGACGCTCGAGCCGCGACGAGCTCCCCGGTACGCCGACGCCGTACTCCCCGTTCGGGACGGTGCTCTCCAGCGGTGGTGACCCGTCCGCGATCGCCGCGGTGGTCGAGGGACGTGCCGGCGTGCAGGACGAGGGTTCGCAGCTGGTCGCGCTCGCGCTGGCCGACGCCACTGTCGACGGCCGCGACCAGCGCTGGGTGGACCTGTGTGCCGGCCCGGGCGGCAAGGCCGCCTTGCTCGCTGCGCTGGCCACCGAGCGGGGCGCCCTGCTGATCGGCACCGAGCTGCACCACCACCGGGCGGGCCTCGTTGCCAAGGCAGCAGGTGCGGACCTGGCCGGCGTGCTGCAGACCGATGCGACCCGCGCGCCCTTCGCCGACGACAGCATCGACCGGATCCTGCTCGATGCACCGTGCACCGGCCTCGGCGCCCTGCGCCGCCGTCCGGAGGCGCGCTGGCGTCGTACTCCGGCGGACCTCGCCGACCTGGTCGCGCTCCAGCAGGCGCTGCTGACCGAGGCCGCGCGCATCCTGCGGCCCGGCGGAGCGTTGCTCTACGCCACCTGCTCGCCGGTGCTCGCGGAGACGGCCGATGTCGTGACGGCAGTGACCGGTGCTGTGCCGGGACTGCGGGTCGATGACGTGCGCCCGCTGCTGCCGGGCGTCACCGATGCCGACGGTCCGCTGCCCGGGACCGCCCAGCTGTGGCCGCACCGCCACGGCACCGACGCGATGTTCCTGGCGCTGCTCCGCAAGGAATGATCCAGACTGGTTGAAGGTTGAACGACCTGTGAAGAAGATCGGATTCCTTTCCTTCGGCCACTGGGCGGACAGCCCCGGTTCGCTGACGCGTACCGCCTCCGACACGCTGCTCCAGTCGATCGACCTCGCGGTCGCGGCGGAGGAGCTGGGTGCCGATGGCGCGTACTTCCGCGTCCACCACTTCGCCCGCCAGCTCGGCAGCCCCTTCCCGTTGCTCGCCGCGATCGGCGCCCGGACCAGCCGGATCGAGATCGGTACCGGTGTCATCGACATGCGGTACGAGAACCCGCTCTACTTCGCGGAAGACGCTGGGGCAGCCGACCTGATCTCCGGCGGCCGCCTGCAGCTCGGCATCTCGCGAGGCTCACCCGAGCAGGTCATCGACGGCTGGCGCCTCTTCGGGTACGCCCCGGCCGAGGGCGAGACCGAGGCCGACATGGCCCGTCGTCACACCGAGGTGTTGCTGGAGGTGCTGCGCGGCGAGGGCTTTGCGCAGCCGAACCCGCGCCCGATGTTCGCCAACCCGCCGGGACTGCTGCGGCTGGAGCCGTTCTCCGAGGGCCTTCGTGACCGGATCTGGTGGGGCGCTGCGTCGAACGGTACGGCGCGCTGGGCCGCCGGTCTGGGGATGAACCTGATGAGCTCGACGCTGAAGGAGGACGAGGGCGGCCAGCCGTTCCACGTCCAGCAAGCGGAGCAGATCCGGATCTTCCGCGACGCCTGGGCCGAAGCCGGCCACCCGCACGAGCCGCGGGTGTCGGTCAGCCGGTCGATCTTCCCGCTCGTCAACGAGCAGGACCGGATGTACTTCGGCGGTCGCCCGGACAGCGACCAGGTCGGCCAGATCGACAACATGCGCGCGATCTTCGGTCGCTCCTACGCCGCCGAACCGGATGCCCTCATCGAGCAGCTGCGCGAGGACGAGGCCATCGCCGAGGCGGACACGCTGCTGCTGACGGTGCCGAACCAGCTGGGTGTCGACTACAACGCCCACGTGATCGAGTCGATCCTGACCGAGGTCGCGCCGGCGCTCGGCTGGCGCTGAACCTCAGGAGCTCGCAGCCGCGTCGGACCGGGTCTGGGCGAGGTAGCGCCGGATCGTGTCGCGGCTGCGGGTCAGGCAGCTGATCCGCTGGTCGAGCCCTTCGAGCTCGGTCGCGAGCAGGTGCGAGACCTCGTCGGGGCAGGTGGCCTCTTCGCGGGCGCAGGCGTCTTCGGCCTCGAGGAGGACCTTGACCAACCGGGTCGGGATGCCGGCCTGGATCAGTCCGGCGGCGCGCTCGACCCGGTCGACATGGGCCTCGGTGTAGCTGCGGTAGCCGTTGTCCGCGCGGTCCGCGCTGACCAGCCCCTGCTGCTCGTAGTACCGGATCAGCCGGGCTGCGACGCCGGTGCGTTCGGCGACCTCACCGATCTTCATGTCTGCTGCCTCACAATCCTGACATCACGCCTTGACATTGACATCAGTGTAAACCTTTAGCGTCGATTCCATGAGTACGACGACACGTCCCGCCGCCCCTGACCAGACCCCCGACACCACCTCTGACACCCAGCAGCCGGACCGGCTGCCCTGGCCCGCACTGCTCGTCCTCGGTGCCGCCACCCTCGTGATGGTGACGGGGGAGATGCTGCCGACCGCAGTCCTGCCCCAGATGAGCGCCGGACTGGGGGTGAGCGAATCCGCCGCCGGCCTGCTGGTCAGCATCTGGGCAGCAGTGGTCGTGGTCGCGAGCTTCCCGCTGGTGCGGTTGACCCGCGGCGTCCGGCGCACGCCGGTCGTGGCCGCCAGCCTCGTGGTCTTCGCCCTCGCCGCCGCGGCGACCGCGCTGGCACCGACCTACGCCGTGGTGCTCGTCGCCCGCACCATCGGCGCGGCCTCCGTCGGCCTGCTGTGGTCGACCGTCAACGCGCACGTCGCCGACCTCGTGCCGGACCGCCTGCTCGGACGCGCGACGGCTGTCGTGCTCGGCGGCGCCACGCTCGGCATGGTGCTGGGCACGCCCATCGGCCGGTTCGTCGCCGACCTCGCCGGCTGGCGCGCGTCGTTCTGGGTGCTCGCCGTGCTGAGCCTCGTCGGCGCGGGACTGGTCCGCGCGGTGGTGCCGGACGCCGACCCGCAGGCACGGTCCGCTGAGGACGGGGGGAGCGGCGGGCGTCGTACCGTCCGGCCGATGGTGGTGGTGACCGTGCTGGTGGGCCTGATCCTGGTGGGCCACTACGGCGCGTACACCTTCATCACACGACTGGGCGAGCCCGCCGCCTCGGTCGTGCCCGGCGGGATGGGCAGCCTGTTGCTGGCCTTCGGACTGTCGTCCGCCGTGGGCGTCGCCCTCGCCGGCCGCGTGCTCGATCGGACGGCTCCGGCGCTGGTCGCGGCGACCCTCGCCACCGCTGTCGCGGTCCTCGGCTTCTTCGTTGCCGGTCAGGGCGCCCTGGCCGGAGTGGCCGTGGTGCTGCTCTGGGGTGTCGCATCCGGTGCCCTGCCGCCGCTCGCGCAGACGATGATCCTGCGGCTGGCCGGCCCGGAGCACCGTTCCCTCGCGGGTGCCCTGATCCCCGTCGTCTTCAACGGCGGGATCGCGATCGGCGCCGCCTTCGCGTCCGGTGTGGTCGCGCAGGGTGGTGCCGAGGGACTGCCTGTCCCGGCCGCGGCCCTGATCGGGCTGGCCGCGGCCGGACTGGCGGTCGTCAGTCGACCCAGGTGAGGGACTCGCCCAGCACGTGGATCTCGCTGTTCGTGGTGCCTCGGCCGCCCTGGACAGAGATGAAGATGCCGCCGTGCGCCTCGGTCGTGTAGACGGAGGGGTCGTCGCCCTTGTCGCTCGAGCCGAGCCAGGCGGCGCGGTCGGCCGCATCCCGGATCACGAGCGAGGCGACGCCTCCGTCAGCGGATTCGCAGGACGCCTTGTCGTCGATCAGGAACCACTCGCACGTCCAGTTCGACGGAACGATGACCGGGATCTTGTCCACCATGCCGAGCATGCCGAGCTCGTCGGCCTTGGCCATGGTCACGGCCACCGTGATGCCGGGCCACTCCTCGGTGAGGAAGCCGCCGGACTTCGTCGTGAAGCCGTCGGACCAGAACGTGTCGACGGCGTCCTTCGGGCCGTCGACGACGAGGACGAAGTCGGAACCCGGTCCAGCGAGCGTGCTGGAGCCCAGCTCGTAGAGACCGGCCTTGTCCGTGCGCACCGTGCCGGTGACGCCGTTGCCCAGGTCGATCACCTGTCCGGCCCGCAGTGTCGGCTCGCTGGGGGCCGAGGGAGTGTCGGCGTAGTCCGGGTCGTCGGCCGTCGTACCGCCTCCCATCTGGGAGGTGGCGAGGGCGATCACCGCCACGCCGGCAACGGCGCCGGCGGTGACGCCGATGCGGCGGCGACGACGCAGCCGGGTGCCGGCCCGGAGCGACGCGGTGGCGAGGTGTTCGAGGTCGGGCTGTTCGCTCCGCACGCGGTCGCGGAGGGCGGGGCCCAGGTAGGGGTCGTGGTCGAGGTCGTTCATGAAGAGGTCCTCTCGGGCAGTGCGTTCAGGTCGGTGGGAGGGGCGACCAGTGGTCGCAGTCGCTGCAACGCCCGTCGAGCTCGAGTGCGGATGACGGTCTCCGACAAGCCGAGGTCGGTGGCCGTCTCCGCGACACTCCGGTCCTCCCAGTACCGCAGGACGATGATCGCGCGGTCCAGCGGAGGCAGGTCGCCGAGTGCGGCAAGCAGGTCGACGCGCGTACCGGGATCGGCATCCACGACGGCCGTGCGTGCCGCGCTGATTCCGTCATCGGCGCCGGGTGTGAGGTCGGTCGGACGCTCGGAGTTGCGGCGCAGGCGGCGGTGGGACAGGAATGTGTTGAGCAGGGTGGTGCGTGCATAGGCGAGCGGGCTGTCTGCGGTGGCCACTCTTCTCCAGTGGACGAACACCTTGGCGTACGTCGCCTGGGTGAGGTCCTCTGCCAGATGGTGATCGCCGGTCAGCAGCATCGCTGCGTGGTGGAGTTGTGTGCCAGTGTCGCGGACGAACGCGGTGAACTGTTCCGCCTGCTTGTCTGACTTCACACCCATCTGACGCTCCGATGTGCCGGGCGCGTGACACCCGATCGGTCACGCGTTGTCTCGAGTGTCCTCAGTCGAGGACGTGGCGCAAGTAGCGCTGCGGGTCGTCGAGGTAGCGGCGCCAGTGCTGGACCAGGTCGAGGTCCTCCCAGCGGGCGGGGCGCAGCCCCCAGTCGCCCACCTCGAGGATGGTCGCGCCGGGCATCGAGGCGAGCACGGGAGAATGGGTGGCGCAGAGCACTTGTGCTCCATCGGCAGCCAGGTCGTGCAACTTGGCGATCAGTCCGAGGGTGGAGGAGAACGACAGGGCCGCTTCGGGCTCGTCCAGGCAGTAGAAACCGGGCGAGTCGAAGCGGGTGCGCAGCACCTCGAGGAACGACTCCCCGTGGCTCATCTCGTGGTAGCGCGGGTCGCGATCTGCTGCGTGCTGTTCGGCGAAGGTGTACCAGCCGTGCATGGTCTCGGCCCGCAGGAAGAATCCCCACCGTCCACTCCCGATGCCGCGCTGGAGTCGCAAGGCCGTGTGGAGCGGCGACTCGGTGGGCCGCGTCGCGTGGATGCCGAAGCGGGTGCCGCCCTCGGGTGACAGGCCGTACGCGACCGCGATGCCCTCGACTAGCGTCGACTTCCCCGAGCCGTTCTCCCCGACCAGGAAGGTGACGCCCTTGGGCAGGTCGAGGCCCTTGCGCACGACCTGGGCGACTGCCGGCACCGTCATCGGCCACTCGCGCGGATCAAGGCCGCCACGCTCTGCGGTGACCCGTACGACGGGCGGCTGGTCGAAGTCCACGACGTCACGGTACTGAGATGGTCCGACCCGTTCGGTACTGTCCCCGCATGGCATCGCCGGCGATCGAGATCGAGGTCGAGAGCCGCGTCGTGCGGGTCAGCAATCCGGATCGCGTGTACTTCCCGGAGATCGGCGCCACCAAGCTGGACCTGGTCGAGTACTACCTCTCCGTCGGCGAGGGCATCGTCAACGCGCTGCGCGAGCGGCCGTGCATGCTGCACCGCTTCCCCAAGGGACTGGCGGGGGAGAAGGTCCATCAGAAGCGGCTTCCTGCAGGCGCGCCGCCCTGGGTCGAGACGGTCGAGCTGTTCTTCCCGCGCTGGAAGCGGACTGCCGACGAGCTGTGCGTGACCGAGCTGGCGTCGGTGATCTGGGCGGTGCAGATGTCCACGGTCGAGTTCCATCCGTGGAACAGCCGCCGCGGCGCGGTGGAGCAGCCGGACGAGTGGCGCATCGATCTCGACCCGGGCCCGGAGGCGTCGTACGACAGCATCCGGAAGGTGGCCCACGTCGCGCACGAGGTCCTCGACGAGCTGGGAGCGGTCGGCTATCCCAAGACCAGTGGCAGCAAGGGCCTGCACGTCTACGTACGGATCCGTCCTGACCACGACCACAAGGCCGTACGACGCGCGGCGCTCGCCTTTGCGCGGGAGGTCGAGCGGCGAGCGCCCGAGCTGGTGACGACGACCTGGTGGACGAAGGATCGTGACCCGGCCGCGGTCTTCGTCGACTACAACCAGAACGCTCGTGACCACACCATCGCAGCCGCCTACTCGGTCCGGGGCCTGCCCGACGCACGGGTCTCCACACCCATTCGCTGGGCGGAGATCGATGACGCCGATCCTCGTGACTTCACGATCCTGACCGTGCCCGCGCGGTTCGCCGAGATCGGCGACCTGCACCACGACATCGATGACCACGTCTTCGACATCGCGCCGCTCCTGGAGTGGGCCGATCGGGACGAGGCGGACGGCAAGGCCGTGCCGGACGAGGAGGAGACGACGTGACGTTCGATGCGGCTGCGCTGGACGCGGCTGACCCGTTGGCCGGACATCGCGACCGTTTCGTCGGCGCCGACACGCCGCTCGTCTATCTCGACGGCAACTCCCTCGGCAGGCCGCTGCGCGCGACCGCCGACCGGATCGGCAGCTTCGTGGCCGAGGAGTGGGGCGGCCGGCTGATCCGCGGCTGGGACGAGCGCTGGTTCGAGCTGCCGCTGGTCCTCGGTGACCGGCTGGCCGCCGTCGCGCTGGGTGCGGCCGCCGGGCAGACCGCCGTCGGGGACTCGACCACGGTCCTGCTCTACAAGCTCGTCCGTGCGGCCGTCGCTGCGCGACCCGGCCGGCACGAGATCGTCGTGGACCGCGACAACTTCCCGACCGACCGGTACGTCGTCGAGGGCGTCGCCCGCGAGTGCGGACTGACCGTCCGCTGGCTCGACGTCGACCCCGACGGCGGCGTCACCCCGGACGGGCTGGCCGCCGTCCTCGGGCCGGAGACCGCGCTGGTCGTGGTCAGCCAGGTCGCCTACAAGTCCGGCTGGCTGGCCGACGTCGAGACACTGACCCGGCTCGCCCACGACGCGGGCGCGTGGATCCTCGTCGACCTCTGTCACTCCTCGGGCGTCGTACCGGTGGAACTGGATGCGTGGGCGGTCGACCTGGCCGTCGGTTGCACCTACAAGTACCTCAACGGGGGACCGGGTTCCCCGGCCTTCGGGTACGTCGCGCAGCGGCACCTCGAGGGTGATGTGTTCGTCCAGCCGGTCCAGGGCTGGATGGGGGCCGCCGATCCGTTCAGGATGGGCCCGACCTACGCACCGGCCACCGGGATCCGGCGGTTGCTCAGTGGCACGCCGCCGATCATCGGCATGCTCGGGCTGGAGGACATGGTCGACCTGCTGGAGGAGGTCGGTGTCCCGGCCATCCGCGCCAAGTCGGTCGCGCTGACGGAGTACGCCGCCGCGCTGATCGACCGCGACCTGCCCGATGTGCGGTTCGCTTCACCCCGGGACCCGGAGCAGCGTGGCGGGCACGTGACGATCGCGCACCCGTCGATGCGTGCGGTGACCGCGGACCTCTGGGCACACGACGTGCTGCCCGACTTCCGCGAGCCCGACGGCCTGCGTCTGGGCCTGTCACCGCTCTCGACCTCCTTCGCGGAGGTCGAGGCCGGGATCACGGCGATCGCGGCGGCACTCAGGCGCTGAGCTGCTCCGAGAGCGCGGCGCGGAGCTCGCGCGCCTGCGCGTGCAGGACGGCGGCGGCGAACCCGTTTCCGCACGCGTCCTCGTGGTCGGCCTTCTCGTCCCAGACATCGGCGAGGTGGGCGACGGCGGCCAGCGGCTTGGCGTTGGCCTGTTCCTGGGCCCTCTTTCGGGCCTCACTGTTCATCATCATGCGGGCCTCCTTGGGCCGATACGGAGATCGTAGGCTTCCCATCGGTCGCTTCGTGGCGGATCGAAGAAGTTCAGATCCGGTCCCATGTCGTGCCGCCGTCGGTGGACTCGAGCAGGCCTCCTGTCGTGGCGAGGTAGAGGACTCCGTCGACCTGCGCTGCATCCCAGACAAAGGCGTCGTCCGCGAGGCCCAGGTCGACCGGGGACCCACCTTCTTCGGTCACCAGGACCGGGTCCGCGCCCGGAACTAGGACGCTGTCCTCGGTGAGGGGAATCGCACCCGAGACGGCGGCGGCGTTGCTGAACCCTACGAAGTAATCGCTCCCAACGGTCCATCGGTAGATGGTCGCCTCGGGTTCTCCGACACCCTCGCAGGTCATGAAGATCGCCCCGTTGGTAGGGAGCAACCTGTGCTCGCCGGAGCATGGCCACGGGAGCTCCTGCCACGAGATGCCGTTGTCCGTGCTGAGTCGCGGGACCGACGTGATGTTGCCCTCGCCGATCGGTCGCGGCTCGACGACGACGGTGTCGCCGACGATCGCGACCCACTGCATGCCGTCGGTGTCGGGGACGTCGAAGTGCTGGAAGTCGTCGCTGCCGACCGGAGCGCGCCAGAGGCTGCCCGACCCGAAGTTCACCATCCACGCGTAGTCCGCGGAGGAGTCCACGAGGTAGCTGTCGCCGAGGTACTGAGGCGCTTCGGGCGGGAGGTCGAGGGTGGTCCAGGTGCGTCCGGCGTCGTGCGTGGTCCAGACCTGGTCCTCGGCCGCGGCCCAGCCGTTGCGGCCGTCGGGGGTGAAGGACAGCCGGTCGACGAACGGGACCGGGAACCGGTGCAGCTCCTGCAGCTTGCCGGTGCGCCGTTCGTAGAGCACCGAACAGTCGCACTGGGCGTTGTCTGCGGTCACGTAGAGAACACCGCCTGCGGCCTCCACCGCGAGCGAGGACGGCAACGCATCGAGCGGCGCGGGGTCAGTGACCGTCTCCGTCGGCCTCGGTGCCGGGGACGGGCGCGAGTCGTCGGACAGCAGCGATCCGCCGAACGCGATGCCGCCGACCACGACGGCAGATGCCACCACGGCACCCAGCGTGGTCCGGGTCGTACGACGGCGCCGGGCGCCGCGGCGTACGTCGCTGAGCATCCGGTCGGTGGCGCCGTCGACGTCCGCGCCGAAGGCCTCGCGCAGGGCTTCCTCGAGGCTGGTCATGACATCTCCTCCCGGTCGGCGAAGGTGGGCAGCTGGACACGGAGGGCAGCCATGGCGCGGTTCGCCTGGCTCTTGACGGTTCCGATCGAGCAACCGAGCGCCTCGGCGGTCTGCGCCTCGGTGAGGTCCTCGTAGTAGCGCAGCGCGATCACGGCCCGTTGCCGCGGTGGCAGCCGTCGTACGGCGGCGAGGAGCTCGTGGTCGAACGGCCGCTCTGATCCACCGGAATCGGCATCGCCCCGCTCGGTGAGGGGGCGTTCGCGGCGCACCTTGCGCCAGACCGACACGCTGCGGTTCACCATCGCTCGTCGTACGAATGCCTCGGGGTCATCGACGCGCCTCCACCGCAGGAGTGTGCGCTCGAGGGCGTCCTGCACGAGGTCCGCTCCGCGCTGCTCGTCGCCGGCCAGGGCCCGGCCGAGCTTGAGCAGGTGGGGGAGCCGCGCCTCGACGAAGGCCGCGAACGCGGCGTCGTCCCGCTCGTCCGCGCCGCTTTCAGCCGCACCCCGTCGGGGCCGCGCTGTCATCGCGCCTCCACCGGGCTCATGTTGCCGCTCCATGTCCCAAGGACGCGCGAGCCACGCAAAGGGTTGTACGCGAGTTTCCCGGCCGGTGAGCAGGCTCCCTAGACTGGCCGATCGTGGGCCACATCCAGATCACGCCGTCGATCCTCAACTCCGACTTCGCCAGGCTCGGGGAGGAGGTCGCGCGGATCCCCGGTGCTGACTGGGTGCACGTGGACGTCATGGACAACCACTTCGTGCCCAACCTGACCTTCGGCCCGACCATGGTCGAGGCGCTAGCCCGCGCGAGCTCGGTGCCGCTGGACGCGCACCTGATGATCGAGGACGCCGACCGCAACGCCCTGGCCTACGTCGAGGCCGGTTGCGGCTCCGTGACCTTCCACGTCGAGGCGGCCAAGGCCCCCGTGCGCCTGGCGCGGGAGATCCGCAAGGCCGGCGCCCGGGCGAGCATGGCGCTCAAGCCTGCGACCCCGATCGAGCCCTACGAGGACATGCTCGCCGAGCTCGACATGGTGCTGATCATGACCGTGGAGCCCGGCTTCGGTGGCCAGAAGTTCCTCGACCTGTGCCTGCCCAAGATCCGCCGCGCGCGGGCGCTGATGGACAAGCACGGCGTCGAGACCTGGCTGCAGGTCGACGGTGGCGTGTCCCTGGAGACCATCGAGCGCTGCGCCGAGGCGGGGGCCGACGTGTTCGTCGCCGGCTCTGCCGTCTACTCCGCCGAGGACCCGGACAAGATGATCGCTTCCCTGCGCGAAGCCGCCACCGCTGCACAGGTGAAGTAGCTCCGCACCCCACGCGTACTGTCGGTGGGGAAGCCGTTCAGGCTTCCACTCAAAGGAGCAGTCATGGCCGACAAGTCACCCCGTCAGAACCTGTCCAAGAAAGCGGGCAAGTCTCTGAAGGAGAAGCGCGCGGACAAGCACGCCAAGGCCGATGCGAAGAACACGTCGTCGATCGTTCCCCCGGGCAAGGGCCGCTGAGGCCTGCGCTTCTGCTGATGCTTGAGATGGTCCCGCCCTCGGGCGGGGCCATCGCCCGTTTTCAGTGGACCAGGTCGCTGGGCGCGTGGAACAGCACGTCGGGTCGGTGCCGTGTCAGCCATGCCTCGATCAACCGAACCTGGTCCGGGCCGTAGGTGGCCACGATCATCGAGAGCATCGCGGCCGCAGGGCTGATCCCGAGGACGACGGCCTTGGTGGCGTCGTACGACGTGATCCTGTCGAACTTGATGGCCGCCTCGTCCCGGGCAACGAAAGAAACGACCGGTCTCTCGACCTCGGCCCCGAAGAGCGGCGGCCCCAGGGTGCGCGTTCGTACGACGATGGCGCTGAGGTCCGTCCACGCGAGGTGGCCCCAGCCGACGTGATCCGCGAACATGCCGTGGCGCACTGAGATTCCCTCGTCGCTGAGCCGAAGGATGACCGCCCGGCTCAGAAGTCCGCGGTGGCGCAGCGGTCGACTCAGCCCGAACGTCATCAACTGGACGCCGATGACGCCGAACATCACCGCATTGAACTGCTGGAACCTTGTCATGTCGCCGGTGCTGGCGGCGATCAACGTGGTGACCAGGAGAATTCCACCACCGAGCCCCAAGGCGCTCGCGATGGCGACGACGCGCCACACAGCGGGCGGCACGACTCGGCGAATCTCCAGCGGCGTGCTCATCCCGAGATCTTCTGCATGCAGGGAATCCTAGGGGAGGTTCGGCGGGGCACCGACGTCGATCGTGACTTCGACCTGGTGCTCGCCGAGCCACGCCCCGAGGTGCTGGAGCGCCTCTGAGTCCGACGGATCGAGTACGGCGATCAGCGCGGCCGACTCGGGCGACACCTGGAACGCTCCGGCCAGTGCCCTCGACTGCACCTGGGCACCACTGACCTGGATGTAGGCGTCGTTGCGGCTGACGAATCGCAGGACGGGAAGGTGTTCCGGGTCCTCGACGAACGGCGGCACGATCTCCCACCAGTGCACTTCGATCCGCTCCACGTCGCGCCAGGCCACGTGGCCCCACCCGCCGTCACGCGCCGAACCGGTGTGCAACGCGACTCCGTCATTGTCGAGCTGGACGACCGCGTCATGGCGCAGGCGTGAGCTGTTGCCGATCAGCCCGGTGACTCCCCAGCCGAGGATCAGCAGGCCGGCCGCCGCCGTGAGGAGTGCGTCCAGCCGGTCCAGCGATTCGAGCTCCTGGGTGGCGAGCGCCACGAACAGGCTCCCGGACAGGGCAAGGCCGACAGCGACCGCGGCCGGCCGAAGTGGTGAATGCCCACTGGCGGGCGCCCGCAGCCGGAGCTCCAGCGCGTCACTCACTCGTTTGTCCTGTCATGGGCTGCACCCTAACCTCGGGGCGTGGAGCTGCTGCCGACAGTCGAGTCCATCCATCTCGCCAAGGCGACCCGCCTGCCGATGCAGCCGAAGACGACCGTCGAGGTGGAAGCCGGCAAGGGAATCGTGGGCGACCGGTACCACGGCACGAAGCACCGTCACGTCACCGTGCAGAGCAGGGAGAGCCTCGACGAAGCGGCGACGGTCTACGGGCGCGCCGTCCCCTCGCACCTGACCCGGCGCAACCTGACCCTCAGCCACGGTGTGGTCCCGCGCGAGCCCGGCGCGCTGTTGCGGATCGGCGACGTCCTGCTGGAGGCCGTGCGCGTCGCCGCACCGTGCAAGCTGCTCGACGACACGATCGGCGCAGGCGCCCAGGAGGCGCTGCGCCGCCGTGCCGGCACCGTGTTCCGGGTCCTCGAGGGCGGGACGATCACCGTCGGGGACGCCGTCGTCGGGGTCAGCTCTCGAGCGCCGCGTCCAGCGTGATGCTGTCGACGCCGGCGAGCGCCTTGCTGATGATGCAGCCGGCCTTCGCCTTCTCGGCCGCTGCGACGAAGCCGTCGTTGTCGAGGCCCTCGGCCTCGCCGCGGACGGTGAGCTTGATGAGGGTGATCCGGAAGCCGCCTGCCGGGTCGGGGCCGAGCGTCACGTCGGCGGTGACGTCCAGTGCGATCGGGGTTCCGCCGGCGTCGGCGATCGCCTTCGACAACGACATGGCGAAGCACGCGGAGTGCGCGGCGCCCACGAGTTCCTCGGGGGACGTCGTACCGGCAGCCTCGTCGGCCGCGCGCTTCGGGAACGACACGTCGTAGGTGCCGACGCCGGACGAGGTCAGCTCGACCTGTCCGGAACCATCCATGAGTCCGCCGTTCCAGGCGGTGCGTGCGGTACGAATCGGCATGGGGAGACCTTTCGACGGGGGTGAGGCCCCCACCGTACGACTCAAGCGGTGAGGTCGACCACGCAGTCAGCCAGCACGGGGGAGCCGTCGCGGTCCCCGCCGTCGATCGCGGCGATCGCCACGATCCGGTCGCCCTCGCGCCACCCGGTGACCTTGATGGCCTCGCCGGGGAACACGACGCCCGCGAAGCGGCCCGTGAACCCGGCCACCGCGGCGGCGTCGCCACCGAGCAGGCCGTCGGTCAGCTCGCGCAGCACGATCCCGTAGGAGCAGAGTCCGTGCAGGATCGGCGCCGGGAAGCCAGCGGCCTTGGCGAAGTCCGGGTCGGCGTGGAGCGGGTTGCGGTCACCGCACAGGCGGTAGAGCAGCGCCTGCTGCGGTGTGACCGTGTACGACGACGTGTGGTCGGGTGCGCGCTCGGGCACCACGACGGGCTCACTCGTGCCCCGGTCGCCGCCCCAGCCGCCCTCGCCCTTGACGAAGATCGACGAGCGCACCCGCCACAGCTCCTCGCCGGACCCGTCGGTGCCGGACGTGGCGACGGCCTCCTGCCAGATCACCGCGGCCTTGCCCTTGTCCCAGATGTCGGTGAGCGTGGTGCGGATGGTCGCCGTACCCGAGGTCGGCAGCGGCCCGGACACGGAGATCGACTGGGAGCCGTGGACGACCTGCGCCAGGTTGATGTCGCAGCCCGGGAGGTCCAGCGGCGGCGGGTCCGTCTCGTGGAAGGTCGGTGCCACGACGCCGAACGACGGCAGCACCTGCAGCGCCGCGTTGTCGAGCGTGGATCGCAGGGCGACCGGATTGACGTTGTCACCAGCACGCATGCCGGCGCCGATGCCGAGGTGGTAGAGCAGCACGTCGGACTCGGTCCACGAGAACGTGCGGGCGCCGAGGTCGGCGCCGATCGCGACGGACGGATCGATGGGCATGGGGAGTTCTCCTTCAGGCTGCGGGGGTTTCGAGGCTCGCTGGCGCTCGCACCTCAACTAGCGGTGATGTCTTCGACGGCGAGGTAGCCGAACACGAGGGCGGGACCGATGGTGCCGCCGGGCCCGGGGTAGGTGTTGCCCATGACGGCAGACGACACGTTGCCGGCGGCGTACAGGCCACCGATGACCGACCCGTCCTCGCGCAGCACGCGGGCGTGTTCGTCGGTGACCAGGCCGCCCTTGGTGCCGAGGTCGCCCGGCACGATCTTGACGGCGTAGAACGGCCCCTTCTCGATCGGGGCGAGCGAGCAGTTGGGCTTCACCTTGGGGTCGGAGTAGTACTTGTCGTACGCGCTCTCGCCGCGGTGGAAGTCCTCGTCGACGCCACTGCGCGCGAATCCGTTGAAGCGCTCGACGGTCGAGCCCAGCGCTTCTGCGGGGAGCCCGACCAGGTCGGCCAGTTCGGCGAGCGAGTCGGCCCGCGCCACGACCTTGTCCTTGTACCAGCGCCCGGGGAACGGCTGGCGACCCGGAACGCCGGCGAAGAGGTACCTGTTGCGGTAGGTCTGGTCGAAGACCATGTACGACGGGACGTGCGGCACGCCGGTGGCCTCGCCCTTGTAGATCTCGTGGGTGGCCTCGACGTAGGGGAGTGCCTCGTTCATGTACCGCTTGCCGGCGGAGTTCACGATGATCGAGCCGGGCAGGTTGCGCTCGGCCAGGCAGAACCAGGCGCGGCCGGGGAGCGGGATGGTCGGTCCCCACCAGGCGTCGTCGAGCAGGTCGGTGGCGGCGCCGACGGTCATGCCGGCGAGGAGTCCTCCGCCGGTGTTGGACTTGGCGCCGGTCGACCAGTCGGTGGTGGTCGGGTGCGGGAGGAACTTCTCGCGCAGCTCCTGGCTGTGCTCGAACCCGCCCGATCCGAGGATCACGCCGCGCCGGGCACGGATCTCCAGGCGCTCGCCGTCGCGATCGACGACGACACCGACGACGCGGCCGTCCTCCACGAGGAGGTCCTGGAGCGCGGTTTCGTAGGCGACGGGCACGCCCGCGTCGGCGAGACCCTTGCGCAGGCCGATCGCGATCGCGTTGCCCATCGCGAACATCTTCTTGCCGGTGGCGATGGCCAGCAGTCGCATCAGCATGACGCGGAGCATCGTGAGCGGGCCCTTGATCGAGCGCAGGCCGAGGTTGATCTTGCGGTAGTCGGCCTGGGTGACGATCAGGTTCGCGGGTGCCTTCGTGTACGCCGGGTGCAGCCGCTCGAGCTCGTCACCGAGGAAGCGCGCGTCCATCGGGACCGGCTCGACGCTGCGGCCACGCGGCCGCCCGCCGGGCTGCTCGGGGAGGTAGTCGGCGTACTCCGGGACCCAGCGGAAGCGGACGGGGGTCTGCTCCCTAATGAAGTCCATGACCTCGGGTCCGCGGTCGATGTAGGTGTCGCGGCGGACCTTCGGGACCACGTCACCGACGATCGCGTCGAGGTAGGTCTTGGCCTTGTCCTGGTCACCGGGATCGTCCTGCCCGGCATCTTTGAGCGCGTAATTGCCCGGAATCCAGACACCTCCGCCACTTCGTGCCGTGGAACCGCCGAAGTAGGCGCTCTTCTCGATGAGAATGGTGTCGAGGCCGTGGCGGCCGGCGCGCAGTGCTGCGCTCATGCCTGCGCCACCGGCGCCCACCACGACGACGTCGACCTCGGTCGGCAGGACGTCGCTCGCGGCGGCTGAATGGGATCCCGTCATGGCACAAAACTGTAACAGGTTCTAGTATCTACATCGTGACTACTCCCACTGCCGTCGAGGCCGCTGTGGCCCGCCTGGCGGACGCCCAGAGGACACGGGTGCCGTGTGCGGCCGTCCGTGACCTGATCGGCACCGATGACCTGCCCGCCGCCTACGCCGTCCAACAGGGACTCGTGCAGGCCAGGATTGCGGGCGGCGTCACCGTCGTGGGTCGCAAGATCGGCGCGACGTCCGAGGCCGTCCAGCGCCAGCTCGGCGTGGACCAGCCCGACTTCGGCTACCTGCTGAGCGACATGGACGTCAGCCACGGCGTCGATGGCGGCCCCATCTCGATGAGCACGCTCGTGCAGCCGCGGGTGGAGGCCGAGGTCGCGTTCGTCCTTGCCGCCGACATCAACCCGGCGACCGAGGAGGAGATCACCCTCGACCTCGTGCGTGCCGCCGTCGACGTCGCGCTCCCTGCCCTGGAGATCGTCGACTCGCGGATCGAGAACTGGGACATCGGCTTCACCGACACCGTCGCCGACAATGCCTCCAGTGGCCTCTACGTCGTCGGCAGCGAAGGCCGTCGCCTCGACGAGCTCGAGCCGCGTGACGTGGTCATGTCGCTCACCATCAACGGCGAGGAGCGCTCCGCCGGCACCGGCGCCGCCTGCCTGGGTGACCCGCTCGAGGCGCTGCGCTGGCTCGCCGTCCAGGCCTACCGCTTCGGGGACCCGCTGCGCGCCGGCCACCTGATCCTGTCCGGGGCCCTGGGTCCCTTTGTGCCGTTCGTCCCGGGCGACCGGGTCGCGGCATCCATCAGCGGCTTCGCGCCACTCGTCGTCGAATTCCAGGAGTAGATCCATGGGGAAGAAACTCACCGCAGCCATCGTCGGGCCGGGCAACATCGGCACGGACCTGCTCTTCAAGCTCCTCCGCAGCGACGTCGTCGAACCGCGCTGGATGATCGGTGTGGACGCGGCGAGTGAGGGTCTGCGGATCGCCGCCGACAAGGGCCTCGACGTCAGCCACGAGGGCGTCGACTGGTTGCTCAAGCAGGACGTGTTGCCGGACCTGTTGTTCGAGGCGACGTCGGCCTACGTGCACCGCGAGTACGCCCCGCGGTATGCCGAAGCTGGTATCCGTGCGATCGACCTGACACCGGCCGCGGTCGGCCCGGCGGTGATCCCGCCGGTCAACGGCCTCGAACACGTCGGCGCCATGAACGTCAACATGATCACCTGCGGCGGCCAGGCCACGATCCCGATGGTCAACGCCGTCTCCCGGATCACCCCGGTGCCGTACGCAGAGATCGTCGCGTCGGTCTCCTCGGTCTCGGCTGGTCCCGGCACGCGCGCGAACATCGACGAGTTCACCAGCACCACGTCGGCCGGTGTCGTGTCGATCGGTGGGGCGGAGCGCGGCAAGGCGATCATCATCTTGAACCCGGCCGAGCCGCCGATGATCATGCGGGACACGATCTTCTGTGCTGTCGACCCGGACGCCGACGAGGATGCGATCGCCGAGTCCGTGCACCGCATGGAGAAGGCGGTCCAGGAGTACGTCCCCGGCTACCGGCTGCTGCAGGAGCCCCAGTTCGACGGCCCCTCCGACGCCACCCAGGGCCGCAAGAGGGTCTCCATCTTCGTGGAGGTCGAGGGCGCGGGGGACTTCCTGCCGCCGTACTCGGGAAACCTGGACATCATGACCGCCGCCGCAGCGCAGGTCGGCGAGAACATCGCCCGTTCGATCATCGGGAGCAACTGACATGAGCGACTCCAACAACGACCTGAACACCCTCGCGCGCACCTGGTCCGGCACCCACGGCGACGAGCCGTTCGGCAACCTCGACCTGCGGTTGACGGACACCTGCCTGCGGGACGGTTCGCACCACAAGCGGCACCAGTTCACCGCGACCGAGGTCCACGACATCGTGCAGGCCCTCGACAGCTCCGGCGTCCCGGTCATCGAGGTCACCCACGGCGACGGCCTCGGGGGCAGCAGCTTCAACTACGGGTTCTCCCGCACCCCGGAGCAGGAGCTCATCAAGATCGCGGCCGAGACGGCCAAGCGAGCCAAGATCGCGTTCCTGATGCTGCCGGGCCTGGGCACCAAGGACGACATCCGCGCCGCCCAGGACAACGGGGGCCAGATCTGCCGGGTCGCGACGCATTGCACCGAGGCCGACGTGTCCATCCAGCACTTCGGCCTGGCCCGCGACCTGGGTCTGGAGACCGTCGGGTTCTTGATGATGTCCCACACGCAGTCGCCTGAGGTGTTGGCGAAGCAGGCGCGGATCATGGTCGACGCCGGGTGCCAGTGCGTGTACGTCGTGGACTCGGCGGGTGCGTTGATCATGGAACAGACCGCCGACCGCGTCTCTGCGGTCGTTGCGGAGATCGGCCACCAGGCCGATGTGGGCTTCCACGGCCACGAGAACCTCGGCCTGGGGGTCGCGAACACCGTGATCGCCGCCCGTGCGGGAGCAACCCAGATCGACGGGTCGGTCCGGCGCTTCGGTGCCGGTGCCGGGAACACGCCGCTGGAGGCGTTCGTGGGGGTTGCGGACAAGCTCGGCTGGACCACGGGGGTCGACTTCCTCAAGATCGTCGACGCGTCCGAGGACGTCATCAAGCCGGCCATGCCCGAGGAGTGCCAGCTCGACCGGATGACGCTGATGATGGGCTACGCCGGGGTCTACTCCTCCTTCCTCAAGCACGCCGGCAACGCCGCCGAACGCTACGGCGTCTCCGGCGCCCAGATCCTCCTCGAGGCCGGCCGCAGGAAGTTGATCGGCGGCCAGGAGGACCAACTCATCGACATCGCGCTGATGTTGAAGGCACGCGACTCAGAGGTCGTTGGCGTGTAGTACTTGCCAAAACTAGAACGTGTTCTATTATTGACCTTGACGGACTGTCGCAGAAATCAGGAGCTCCCCAATGAACCAGGACTTCGCCCCCGAGGTGAACGCCGTACTTGACGGCGTGCGTGACCTGCTTCCCACCATTCGCGAGCGAGCCGAAGAGGGCGAGCGTCTGCGCGTCATTCCGGACGCCTCGATCAAGGAGCTCGAGGAGACCGGCTTCTTCCGGCTCCTCCAGCCGAAGCGGTACGGCGGCATGGAGGCCGACCCGGTCGCCTTCTACACCGGCGTGCGCGACATCGCCTCGGCCGACGGCGCCACCGGTTGGGTGTCCAGTGTCGTGGGTGTCCACCCGTGGCAGGTCGCCCTGTTCGCCGATGAAGCGCAGCAGGCCGTGTGGGGTGACGACCAGACGGTGCGTCTCTCGTCGTCGTACGCCCCGACTGGCAAGGCGACGCTGACCGAGGGCGGCTTCACGCTCTCGGGCAAGTGGAGCTTCTCCTCGGGCAGTGACCACTGCGCGTGGGTCCTGCTCGGCGGTCTCGTCTTCAACGCGGAGGGCCAGATCGTCGACTTCCGCACGTTCATGGTGCCGCGGGAGAAGTACCAGATCGTCGACGTCTGGAACGTCGTCGGCCTGCGTGGCACCGGATCCAACGACATCGTCGTCGACGACGTCTTCGTCCCCGAGGCGTTCACGCTCTCGATGGGGGAGACCGGCGCGTGCAAGGGTCCCGGCCAGGCCGTGAACACCAGCGACCTCTACAAGCTGCCGTTCCACTCGATCTTCACCTCGACGATCGCCACGCCGATCATCGGCATGGCGAAGGGTGCGTACGCCGAGCACGTCGAGATGCAGCAGAAGCGCGTCCGCGCCGCGTACCTCGGCGAGAAGGCCTCGCTCGACCCCTTTGCGGCTGTCCGCATCGCGCGTTCGTCGTCTGAGATCGACGCGGCCTGGGCACTGCTGATCAGCAACATCCGCGAGGAGCAGGCGTACGTCGCCCGTGGCGAGCAGATCCCGCTCGAGCTGCGCCTGCGCGTGCGCCGTGACCAGGTGCTCGGCACCTCCCGCGCGATCGAGGCGATCGACTCGCTCTTCGAGGCGTCCGGCGGTCGTGCGCTGGCCGAGGGAACCTACCTCCAGCGCGCCTGGCGCGATGCCCACGCCGGTCGGGTCCACGCGGCCAACGACCCCGAGCGGGCGCTCCAGATGTACGGCGCCCAGCAGTTCGGCCACAAGGTCGACCCGGGGATGTACTGACCGTGACTGATTTCAGCAAGGAAGCGACGCGTCGGTCAGCCAAGGCCGGCGACATCACGCTCAACTACTACGAGGCCGGCCCCGATGGCGGCTCCTCGGTGGGTGGCGGGTTGCCGTTCGTGCTGCTGCACGGCGGCGGCCCGGGCGCGTCGGCGTGGAGCAACTTCGGCTCCGCGTTGCCGCGCTTCGCCGAGAAGTTCCGCACCTTGCTGGTCGACCAGCCGGGCTTCGGCTCCTCGGACAAGCCGGAGGTGACGGCGAACTACTTCCGGCACTCGGCGTCGTACCTGCTCAAGCTGCTCGACGAGCTGCAGATCGAGAAGATCCACCTGCTCGGCAACTCGCTGGGCGGCGGTACGGCGATGCGGTTCGCGCTGGAGAACCCCGACCGGGTCGGGCGGCTCGTGCTGATGGGTCCTGGCGGCCTGTCGGTGAACCTCTTCCACGCCGACCCCACCGAGGGCGTCCAGCGGTTGATGGACTTCAGCATGAACCCGAGCCGTGAGGCGCTGCGTGCGTTCATCTCGACGATGGTCGTCAACCAGGCGCTGGTGACCGACGAGCTGGTCGAGGAACGCTTCGCCGACGCCACCGCGCCCGGCTCGCTCGAGGCGATGCGTTCGATGGGCATGTCGTTCTGGAACCCGGAGTGGGCCGAAGACGGCATGCTCTGGCGTGAGGCGCACCGCCTGCGCAAGCACACCCTGCTGACCTGGGGCCGCGAGGACCGGGTCAACCCGCTCGATGGCGCCCTGGTCGCCCTCAAGCAGATCCCGAAGGCCCAGCTCCACGTCTTCCCGAACTGCGGCCACTGGGCGCAGATCGAGGCGGCCGAGGAGTTCGCCGAGATCTGCACCGCGTTCCTGTCCCGCCACACGGAGAGGCCTCCCGCATGACGATCGACATCAAGTCCATGGGCTACATCCGGGTCGCCAGCACCGACCTGCCCGCATGGTCGAAGTTCGCCGGCAAGGTCCTCGGCCTGGCCGAGGGACGAGGCCCGAACCCGGATCACCAGTACTGGCGGATCGACGAGGTGTCGGCCCGCATCGTGGTGTTCCCGTCCGACGTCGACCAGCTCGACTGCACCGGCTGGGAGCTCGCCGACCACCAGGCCCTGCAGGCGGCGCGCGAGCACCTGCAGAAGGCCGGGGTCGAGTTCGAGGACGGCACCCGCGAGGAGCTCGCCGAGCGCCGCGTCCAGGAGCTCGTCCGGTTCCGCGACCCGTGGGACAACGTGTTCGAGCTGTACCACGGCATCACCTACGAATCGCGGCCCGTCGTGACGCCGTACGCCGCCAGCTTCGTCACGGGCGACCAGGGACTCGGCCACATCGTGGTCCCCGTGCTCGACGACGTGGAGGCGCTGCGGTTCTACGCCGAGGTCCTCGGCTTCCGGTTGCGTGACTCGATGAGCATGCCCGGCGAGTTCGTGGGCAAGGAGGCCGGCAGCAAGGTCTGGCTGCGCTTCCTGGGCATCAACCCGCGCCACCACTCCCTGGCCTTCCTGCCGATGCCGAACGCCAGCAAGTGCGTCCACGTGATGCTCGAGGTCGACGAGCTCGACGACGTCGGGCGCGCCCTCGAGCGTGTCCGCAAGCACGGCGCACCGTTGTCGGCGACGCTCGGACGCCACATGAACGACGAGATGGTCTCGTTCTACGTGAAGTCTCCCGGCGGGTTCGACATCGAGTTCGGCACCGACGGCATGACCGTCGACGACCAGCGCTGGGTTGCCCGTGAGTCGACCGCGGTCTCGTACTGGGGCCACGACTTCGGCGGCGGGCACTGAGCGCCGGCGGGACCGGGATCGCTACCGTGGGCGCCGTGCCGGCACCGAATGATCCCCCGCTCGGGGACGACATCCCCGAGGGGATCAGCGCCGACGCGCGGGCGACCTGGCCCCATCCCGAACTGATCCAGTCCTGGCTCGGCGACGCCGACGTCGACTTCGAGCTGCGCCCCGGCGAGGAAGTCGCCGTCCACGACGACCCGCAGGCGCAGGCGGCTGCCCGGCAGTTCCGTGACGTTCTCGGGTGCTTCGCCTCCGGCATCACGGTCATCACCACGCTGAGCGGCGGAGAACCGGTCGGCATGACCTGCCAGTCGTTCTCGAGCGTCTCGCTCGACCCGCCGCTGGTCATGTTCGTCCCCGCGCGTTCGTCGCGTGCGTGGCCGCTGATCCAGCGCTCGGGCCGGTTCTGCGTCAACGTCCTCGCCGCCGACCAGGAACACGTCTCGGGCCAGATGGCCACGAAGGGTGCCGACAAGTTCGCCGGCATCGACTGGACCCCTGGCGCGGCGACCGGATCCCCGGTCATCGATGGCGCACTGGCGCACCTCGACTGCACGATCCATGCGGTCTACGAGGGCGGCGACCACTACGTCGTGATCGGAAAGGTCGAGCACCTCGAGACCAACACCGCCGACGCAGCCGAAACCGAGCCCCTCCTCTACTTCAAGGGTCGATACCGCACCACCGACTCGTGACCTGAGCACCCGCCCGAGCGTTACTCCCACGTAGTCCAGGGGGAACCGGGGGGGAAACGGCGTGCCAAGAACGTCTGTCGTGCGGTGGTGGGCCGCGGCCATGGGGTGCGTGCTCGCGCTCGGATTCCTGTTGGCGACACCCGCCGAGGGACGCGTTCGGGGTGCGGGCCGTCAGGGACCGGTGGCCCTGGCTCCCGCGGCCATGACCCAGTCGCTCGACCCGACCGGTGTCGAGGCGTACTGGACAGAGGACCGGATGCGGACGGCGGTGCCGCTCGGCCTCGACGAGGTCGGCAACCTGATCACGCCCCGCGCCGCAGCGCCTGGCTCGACCAGCCGGGCGGCCGCGCTGGCCGCGCCGCGCAGTGTGGGCAAGCTCTTCTTCACCATGCCCGAGGGCAACGCAGTGTGCTCGGCCGCAGCCGTGAACACCGCGGCGAAGAACCTGATCATCACTGCGGCGCACTGCGCGCACAGCGGCATGCCGAAGGCCTGTGGCCTGCTGCAGACCTGTCCCGGGAAGTACTACACGAACTTCCTGTTCGTCCCGCGCTACGCCAACGGCACCGCGCCCGACGGCCGGTGGGTCGGCACCCAGGCCTTCACCCACACCCAGTGGATCGAGGACGAGGACCTGGCGTTCGACCAGGCCCTGATCAAGGTGGCGCCGCGCGCTGGGCAGAACCTCGTCAACGTCGTCGGCGGCAACGCCGTGGCCTGGAACTACCCGCTCCGCGAGGACCGGGTCGGTGTGTGGGGCTGGCCCGCCGAGTCGCCGTACGACGGCGAGACGGTCCGCAAGTGCGCCGGCAGCACGACGGTCTTCAGCGGCGGGGACGCAAAGATCCCGTGCCCGCTGACCGGCGGTGCGAGCGGCGGACCCTGGTTCATCTCGATGACCAACGCCAACGTGGGGTACATCTGGGCGGTCACGTCTCGTCGAACGACCAGCGGAACGCCGTACCTGATCGCTGACACCTTCGGGAACGAGATCAAGACGCTCTTCAGCTCCGCGCGGACGAACACGCCCGCCCGCGCGGCGGCACCGGCACCGGCGCCTGCGCCTGCGCCCGCGGTGCGGGTGTCGGCGCGGGCGGCCCTGATCCCGCTCGTCGCCACACCGACCCTCGTCCAGCGCGGACAACTGGTGCGGCTCACGGCCCGGACGTCCGCACGGACCCGGACCTACCTGTCCGTGAAGTACTCAGCGAGCGGGGCATGGCACCGGATCGGCAGCAAGGTGACCGACCGCTACGGCAGGGTCGCGTACCAGGTCCGACCCTCCCGGGTGGGCGTGCAGTGGTTCAGGGTCCGCACCGCGACGCGGACGAGCGGAGCGGTCGGCGTGCGCGTGGTGCCCTGTCCGCTGCCCCTCGATCGATCGCTGGCTGTGGTGAGCGCCACGGGGTGTACCCAGCCCGTGGGCTGACGAAAAGCACTTCGGCTAGGGCACCATCGAGTCGACATGCACAGCCTTGACCCCACCGAAGACTTCGCGATCCGCCTGCTGCGGCGCTTCCTGCTGCTCTGCGAGCACCCCCGCACGCGGCAGCGGATGCTCGGCATGGTCCGGAACTCCACGCGCTTCGGTCCGGGCGCGCCCAAGCTCTACGGCTGGATCAACAAGGCGGTCCTGAACCCACGCTTCATGCCGATCTCGGAGCGTCGCCAGATGTCGGCCATGAAGGCCGAGCTGGTGGCGTCCCAGCTGATCGGCCTCGCCATGACTCGCTACGTCCTGAAGCTGGAGCCCCTGGCGTCCGCGACGGTCGACGAGGTCGTCCGCCTCGCCGCACCCTCCATCCGGGCCGCCCTGCAGGGCGAGGACGGATTCACCGCGGTCGTGCACACGGAGAGCGAGAAGGCCCGGCCCCGGACACCCACGCCCCGGCGGGTGATCAGAGCGCCACGGATTCCCGGTGTCGGTGTGGTGCGCCGAAGAGGTGGCTCAGGGAATGGGCTCGTTTGAAGACCAGGTGTGCGTCGTGCTCCCAGGTGATCGCGATCCCGCCGTGCAGCTGGATGCACTCGCTCGCCGCCAGCTGAGCCGTCTCGAGCGCGTACGACGCTGCAGCGTGGGTGAGGAACGCCGCTTCCGCCGGATCCTCGCCCTCGGCCAGTGCGTACGACGCCGCCCAGCTCGCTGAACGCGCCAGCTCGGTCCGGGCGAAGACCTCGGCCAGGCGGTGCTTGATCGCCTGGAACGAGCCGATCGGCCGGCCGAACTGCACCCGCTCCTTCGTGTAGTCGGTGGTCATCTGCAGAGCACGATCGCTCAGCCCCACCGCGAGTGCGGACACGGCTGCGGCGCCGACCAGCTCGGCACGGGTGCGGGCCGCCGCGCCGTCACCGACGACGGCCGTCTGTGCGGTGGCGAGGTCGAGGCGCCCGAGGCGGACCGACTGGTCCATCGACTCGGTCCACGTGGCGGTGGCGCCGGTGACCTCGACGAGGTCGTCGCCGATGACCGCCAGCACGATGGCGGCACGGTCGGCATCGAGCACCGGCCCGTCGAGGACGATGGTGGCGATCTCCCCGGCAGCGATGCGAGGGAGCAGGCGCTGCTTCGCGTCCTCCGTGCCGCCCGCGAGGAGTGCCTCCGCCGCCACGACGGTGGCCAGCAACGGCGAGGGCGCGAGCGAGCGGCCGAGCTCCTCGAGGACGACGGCGGTCTCGAAGAACGTGGCGCCCGCGCCGTCGTACTCCTCGGGGATGTTGAGCGCAGCGACCCCGATCTGTTCGCAGAGGGTCGACCACAGCACTTCGTCGTGGCCGGTCGGCGACGTCGATGCGGCACGCACGCCGGTGGAGTCGGCACGCTTCTCGAGCAGGCTGCGGATGGTGGAGGCGAGCTCGGCCTGTTCCTCGCTGAGCGCGAACCTCATCGTGCCGCCAGCAGGGACTCGAGGATGCGTGCGCGGTGGAAGGCCGGCGTGCCCCAGGCGGTGACGAGCGCCCGGATCTTCGTGATCCAGATGCTCAGGTCGAACTCCTGGGTGTAACCGATCGCTCCGTGGACCTGGAGACCGGTGCGGGAGGCCAGGTAGGCGGCATCACCGCAGGCCACCTTCGCGGCCGAGACCGAGCGCGGGGTCGGGTCCAGCGCAGCGCCGAAGACCAGCGGCCGGGCGAAGTCCAGCGCGATCCGTACGTCGGCCAGCTGGTGCTTGATGGCCTGGTAGGACCCGATCTCGCGGCCGAACTGCTCGCGCTGCTTCACATAGGCCACCGAGTCCGCGAGGACGCGTTCGCCGGCGCCGAGGAGCTGGGCGGCGGTGGCGAGGACGGCGAGATCAAACGCCCCGGAGGTCTCGAGGCTCGTCGCTGGCGCTCCTCGCACCTCAACCACCGGAAACAGTCGGCGTGTCCGGTCCACCGACACCTGGAGGTCGCCAGCGGTTGCTGCCGTCAACCCGTCCGGTCCCGCGACGTACACCTCGTCGGCGACGTCCGCGTCGAGCGCGTACGGCACCTGCGGTGGCACGGCCACCGTGGCCACGCCTTCGACCTCACGCCCGAGTGCAACCGGCAGATAGGCCGCGGACTCGACCCACGGTCCGGGAACGGCATGCCGCCCGAGCGCCTCGTACGCGACACAGAGCTCGACGGGCGTGGCCTCGGTGGCGAGCATGGTCAGGCCTTGCTCGGCCAGCCGCTGCCACAGCTTGAGGCCCGCGGCGTGGTCGCCGTCGGCCCAGGCACGCGCGGCGCCGACCGGGTCGGAGGCGGCGAGCAGCGACTCGAGGGAGGACGCGAAGTCCTGCTGGTCGGTGGTGAGTTCGAACCTCACTTCTGCACTCCCTTCGGCTCGCGCGGCAGGCCGAGGATCCGCTCGGCGATGATGTTGCGCTGGATCTCGTTGGTGCCGGCGTAGATCGGGCCGGACAGGGAGAACGTGTAGCCGTCGAGCCAGCGGGACTCGAGCTCGGCGGACGATCCGAGGAGGTCGAGGGCGGTCTCGTGCAGGGCGATGTCGAGCTCGCTCCACCAGACCTTGTTGATCGACCCGGCAGCGCCAATGTCCCCGCCGTCCTTCAACTTCGTCACCGTGCCCCAGGTGTAGAGGCGGTAGGCCTCGGCCTTGATCCAGGCGTCGACGACGGCGGTGGTCGCCGCGTCGCGGTCCGGGCTCTCAGGCGTCTCGTCGTAGAACGAGACGAGACGGTCGGCGGCAGCGGTGAACCGGCCGGGGGAGCGCAGCGAGAGGCCACGCTCGTTGCCCGCCGTGCTCATGGCCACGCGCCAGCCGTCGCCGGGAGCGCCGAGCACGTCGGCGTCGGGGACGAACACGTCGTCGAAGAAGACCTCGGCGAATCCGGCCTCGCCGTCGAGCTGGGCGATCGGGCGCACCGTGACGCCATCGGCGTCGAGCGGGAACAGGAAGTAGGTCAGGCCGGAGTGCTTCTGTGCCTCCGGGTCGCTGCGGAACAGGCCGAAGCCCCAGTGCGCGAGGGCGGCGCGCGAGCACCAGATCTTCTGGCCGTTGAGCACCCAGCCGCCGCGGTCGTCGTCCCGGCGCGCGGTCGAGCGAAGCGACGCGAGGTCGGAGCCGGCCTCCGGCTCGCTCCAGCACTGGGCCCAGACCGTCTCACCGGTCGCCATCGACGGCAGGAACCGGTCCTGCTGGTCCTTGGTGCCGTGCTCGAACAGGATGGGGGAGAGCAGGAAGATGCCGTTCTGGCCCACCCGCAGGGGAGCGCCGGCGCGGTAGTACTCCTCCTCGAAGACGACCCACTCGACCAGCGACGCACCGCGGCCGTGGTACTCCTCGGGCCAGGACACGACGGACCACCGCGCGTCCGAGAGCTTCGCTTCCCACTGGCGGTGCAGCTCGAAGCCTTCGGCAGTGTCGAGGGACGGCAGTGGCTCCGCCGGAACGTTCGCGGCCAGCCAGGCGCGGGCCTCGGCCTGGAAGGCCAGCTCCGACTCGGAGAGGTTGAGATCCATCAGTTCTTCTTCCCGGGTCCTGAGGTGGGAGCTTGCGAGCCTCGAAGGGCGTTCTTGAGCACCTTGCCCCCGAGGTTCCGGGGGAGTGCGTCGAGGTGCTCGACGATGCGCGGCACCTTGAAGTTTGCGAGGCGGTCCCTCGCGAAGGCGACGACCTCCTCGGAGGTGGGCGTGCCGACGACGTACGCCTTGCCGACCTCGCCCATGCGCTCGTCGGGAACGCCGATGACGGCGACGTCGGTGATGCCCTCCATGCGCATCAGGGCCTGTTCCACCTCGGCGGGATAGACGTTGAAGCCGCCGGAGATGTACATGTCCTTGAGGCGGTCGGTGATCCGCAGGTTGCCCTGGTCGTCGAGGACGCCGATGTCGCCGGTGTGCAGCCATCCGTCGCCGTCGATGGCCTCGGCAGTTGCCTCGGGGTCGTCGAGGTAGCCGAGCATCACGAACTCGCCGCGCACCAGGAGCTCGCCGGCCTCGCCGTCCGCTGCGTCGATCGCGACCTCCATGCCGGGAATCGCGCGGCCACAGGTGGTGGCGACCAGTTCCGCGGGATCGCCGTGGCGAGCCATCGTCACCACGACCGCTTCGGTCATGCCGAACGCTGTCACCACGGTGTCGATGGCCAGCTCGTCACGCATCCGCTCGATGAGTACGACGGGCACGACCGCGGCTCCGGTCACGGCCAGCCGCAGGGAGCCCAGGTCGTGGTCGGCGCGGTTCGGCGCGGCCAGGATCGACTGGTAGATCGCGGGTGCCCCGGGCAGCACCGTGATCCGGGCCGACTCGATGAGCGCCATCGTCCTGTCGACGTCGAAGGTGGCCAGTGGGTAGAGCGTGGCGCCCGTGGTGAGGCCAGTGACGATGCCGACCTTGTAGCCGAAGGAGTGGAAGAACGGGTTGACCACCAGGTAGCGGTCGTCGGCGGTCACGCCGCCGAGCTCGCCCCACGCCTGCGCGACGCCGACGGTCTGGCTGTGTGCGCTCATGGCGCCCTTCGGCTGCCCGGTCGTGCCCGAGGTGAAGAGGATGTCGGCGACGTCGTCCGGGGTGACGGCGGTGGCGACCGCGTCGATGTCACCGGGCTCGACCGCCACGTCGGCCAGAGCGGTGATGTCGATGACCTCGCGGACGTTGCTCAGGCTCGAGGCGTTCCGGAGCTCCTCGACCTGGTTGCGGCCCAGGAAGCCGTCGGCCACGATCACGAGGGTGGCACCCGACCGCTCGACGATGTCGGCGGCTTCGTGACCGGTGTAGCGGGAGTTCAGCGGGACGAGCGTTCCTCCGGCGTAGGAGACGGCGAGCGCGGCGACGACCCAGTCGATGCTGTTCGGCGCCCAGATCGCGGCGCGCTCACCGGGCAGGAAGCCGCGCTGCCGATAGCCGGCTGCGGTGTGTCGAACGAGCTCGAGGATCCCGGTGAATGAGACGGTGCGGTCACCGTCGACGTACGCCGGCTTCTCGCCGTACTGGTCCGCGGCCCTGCGCAAGACGGCGGGAATCGTGTCCATGGCTGCACCCTACCAAGCATTTGCTTGGTATGGTGGCGACGTGGACCTGACCGAGAGCGCCGAGGACCGTGCCTTCCGTGCGGAGATCCGCTCGTGGCTGGCCGAACACCTGACCGGCGAGTGGGCCGACCTGCGTGGCCGTGGCGGCCCGGGGCGTGAGCACGAGGCGCACGAGGAACGACTGGCCTGGAACCGGCTGCTCGCCGAGCACGGCTGGACGGCCGTCGGCTGGCCGAAGGAGTACGGCGGCCGCGGGCTCTCGCTGTGGCAGCAGGTGATCTTCCACGAGGAGTACGCCCGTGCCGACGCCCCGGCCGGCGTGAACCACCTGGGTGAGCAGCTCCTCGGTCCCACCCTCATTGCGTTCGGCACCGAGGAGCAGAAGAAGCGCTTCCTGCCCGAGATCGTCGCGGTCCGCGAGCTGTGGTCGCAGGGCTACTCCGAGCCCGGTGCTGGGTCCGACCTCGCGAACGTGCAGACGAAGGCACGGATCGACGACTCCACGGGTGAGTGGGTGATCGACGGCCAGAAGGTGTGGACGTCGCTGGCCCACCTGTCCGACTGGTGCTTCGTGGTCGCGCGCACCGAGCCGGGATCGGCGCGTCACCAGGGCCTGTCGTTCCTGCTCGTCCCACTGGACCAGGCCGGCGTCGAGATCCGGCCGATCGAGCAGCTCACCAGCGGCTCGGAGTTCAACGAGGTCTTCTTCACCGGAGCCCGCACCGCCGGCGACATGGTCGTCGGCGAGCCCGGCCGCGGCTGGGGCGTGGCGATGGGCCTGCTCGGGTTCGAGCGAGGCGTCTCCACGCTGGGCCAGACCGTCGGCTTCGCGCGCGAGCTCGAGACCGTGATCGCCCGCGCGAAGGACAACGGCTCGGTCGACGACCCGATCGTGCGCGACCGGCTCGCCCGGCTCAAGACCGAGCTCGCCGTGATCCGGAGCTTCGCCCTGCGTTCGCTGGCGCTGGTCGAGGGCGGCCAGGACTCCGCCGCCGGCGGTGGCGCCGGATCCATCTTCAAGCTGGCCTGGGCCACCTGGCACCGCACCCTCGGCGAGGTCGCCATGGACGTCGCCGGCGCTGACGGGCTGCTGTCCCGCCCCTCCACGGCGGAGTCGGGGTCCTACGACCTCGACGAGCACCAGCGGCTCTTCCTCTTCTCCCGTGCCGACACGCTCTACGGCGGCAGCGACGAGATCCAGAAGAACATCCTTGCCGAGCGAGTTCTCGGACTACCGAAGGAGCCTCGCGGATGACCGTGACGCGTGCAGAACAGCCCACCCCCGACTACGTGCCCGGCCACGACCTGCTGGCAGGCAAGGTCATCGTGGTGACGGCGGCCGCCGGTGCCGGCATCGGGGCGGCCGTCGTACGACGGGCCCTGGAGGAGGGCGCGAAGGCGGTCGTCTTCAGCGACACCCACGAGCGTCGCCTCAAGGAGGCCGAGGACGCCCTGGGCGCCGAGTTCGGCGCCGACCGGGTGCGCCAGCTGGTCTGCGACGTGACGAAGGAAGAGGACGTCCAGGCCCTCCTCGACGCTGCCGACGAGTTCGGCGGCGTCGACGTCCTGATCAACAACGCCGGCCTGGGTGGCACCGACTCGATCCTCGAGGTGAGCGACGAGACCTGGAACCGGGTCATCGACATCACCCTCACCGGCACCATGCGCGCCACCCGCGCGGCCGGCCAGCGGCTCGTCGCGGCAGGCAAGAAGGGCATCATCATCAACAACGCCTCGGTGATCGGCTGGCGGGCCCAGGAGGGCCAGGCCCACTACGCCGCAGCCAAGGCCGGCGTCATGGCGCTGACCCGTTGCTCCGCGCTCGACCTCGCGCCGCACGGCATCCGGGTCAACGCGGTCTCACCCAGCCTGGCCATGCACCCCTTCCTCGAGAAGGTGACGTCGCCGGAGCTGCTCCACGAGCTGAAGCAGCGCGAGGCCTTCGGGCGCGCCGCCGCCCCGTGGGAGGTGGCCAACGTGATGGTGTTCCTCGCAAGCGACTACTCGTCGTACCTGACCGGTGAGGTGATCAGTGTCAGCAGCCAGCACGCCTGAGTCGAACGGCGCCGGACCCAGCCGTCGCGAGCAACTGCTCGCGATCGCGGCCGGAGTCTTCGCGAACAAGGGCTTCCGGGCAACGACGGTGCGCGACATCGCCGACGCCGCGGGCATCCAGAACGGCAGTCTCTATCACCACTTCGACTCCAAGGAGTCGATGGTCGACGAGATCCTCTCGACCTTCCAGGAGGAGCTCTTCGGGCAGTACGACGCCATCCTCGCCAGCAGCGACGACGCTCGTACCAAGCTCGAAGCGGCCGTCCGGGTGTCGTTCGAAGCGATCGACAAGCATCCGCACGAGGTCGCGATCTTCCAGAACGACGCCGACCACCTCGGCTCCTTCGAACGGTTCGGCTACCTCGCGGACCGCAACGCCCAGTCCCGCCAGGTCTGGGTCACCCTGCTCGAGGAGGGCGTGCGCACCGGCGTGCTGCGCTCCGACCTCGACGTCACCCTCACCTACCGCTTCATCCGCGACACCGTGTGGGTGGCCGTGCGCTGGTACCGCCCCGGCCGCGACCTGACCCACACCGACATCGCCGACCAGTACGTCCGGATCCTGCTCGACGGGATCGCTGAGAGGAACACCCATGCCTGAGGCCTACATCGTCGACGCCGCCCGCACCGCGGTCGGCAAGCGCGGGGGAGCGCTCGCCGCGGTCCACTCCGCCGACCTCGCCGCCCACACGCTGTCCGCCCTGGTCGAGCGCACCGGCGTCGACCCGGGTGCCGTCGACGACGTCATCCTCGGTTGCTGCGACACCATCGGTTCGCAAGCCGGCGACGTCGCTCGTACGGCGTGGCTCGTGGCGGGCCTTCCCGACCACGTGCCCGGCGTGACGATCGACCGCCAGTGCGGCTCGTCGCAGCAGGCCGTGCACTTCGCGGCCCAGGGCGTCATGTCCGGCACCCAGGACCTCGTCATCGCCGGCGGCGTGCAGAACATGAGCGCCATCCCGATCTCCGCCGCGATGCTCGTCGGACAGCAGTACGGCTTCTCCACCCCGTTCGCCGAGTCGCCCGGCTGGGCCAAGCGCTACGGCGACGTCGAGGTCAGCCAGTTCAACTCCGCCGAGATGATCGCGGCGAAGTGGGACATCTCGCGGCTCGACATGGAGGAGTACGCCCTCGCGTCGCACACCCGCGCCCGTACGGCGATCGCCGAGGGCCGCTTCGCGCGTGAGATCGTGCCGTTCACCCTGGAGGACGGCACCGTCTTCGACGTCGACCAGTGCCCGCGCGAGACCTCGCTGGAGAAGATGGCCGGCCTCGAGCCGCTCGCGCCCGGTGGCCGCATCACCGCTGCGGTCGCCTCGCAGATCTGCGATGCCTCCTCCGCGATGCTGATCGCCTCCGAGCAGGCCGTGAAGGACCACGGCCTGACGCCCCGGGCCCGCGTCGTGCACCTGTCGGTCCGAGGTGACGACCCCGTCTGGATGCTCACCGGCCCGATCGAGGCCACGAAGCACGCCCTCGCGAAGTCCGGTCTCTCGGTCGATGACATCGACCTGTTCGAGTGCAACGAGGCCTTCGCCTCGGTCGTGCTGGCCTGGATGAAGGAGACCGGCGCCCCGCACGAGAAGGTCAACGTCAACGGCGGCGGCATCGCCCTCGGTCACCCGATCGGCGCCACCGGCACCCGCTTGATGACGACGATGCTCAACGAGCTCGAGCGCACTGGGGGTCGCTACGCCCTGCAGACGATGTGCGAGGGCGGCGGCCAGGCGAACGTCACCATCATCGAGCGCCTCGGCTGATTCCCGGGCAGGTGTGAAGGCCCCCGCTCCCGGGGATGTTCCTCAACGCCGGCGACCAGCTGCCGATGAGGTGCACAAGGGAAAGGGGCAGTCATGAGCCACCGTCGTACTGAGATTCCGGTCTACGTCCTCGCGACCTATGCGCTGGGCTGCATCGCCGGTCGTTCCATCGCCGTCCTGTGGACACGTGGTCGCGCCGACGAGCGCGGCGTCCGTCGTCTGGCCAGCGGAGCGGTCGAGATCGCGCACCGTCTCCCGCACGGCCTCCCTGATCAGCAGCGCGCTGCCTGACGTCGTACTCCTCCAGGGGCGTCAGCGGACCCGGCGTCGTCGTCGCTCGGACTCGAACACCAGCTTGCGGAACCGGTCACCGTGGAGCTTGGGGTCGAGGAACGCAACGGCCACGCCGATGCCCCCGCTGGCGAAGTTGACGTGCCGGACCACCCGGGCGGGCTGGGTGTAGTTGGTGCCGTCGACACGCACGGTCGACTCGACGAGGGTTCCGGGCGCCGGGGGATCGGTGCGTACGACGGCAAGCAGGCCGCCCTCGCCGAGGTCGACCGCCACGGCAGTCAGGTCGTGCGACGCGGGCTCCTCGTCGCCGGCGGGCGCGTCGGACCAGGCAAGGAAGACGGGCACCGAGACCCGGGCACGGAAGAACGCGCGCTCCTGGATCCGGGTTGCCGCCGAGCTGGGCCGCAGCACCCAGACCCGTCCATACGCCCGCCGTCCGGGCCGGGTGCTCACCGGGCACTCCATCCGGCCCAGGGAGTAGGTCCACGACACCGTGGCCTCGAAGTGGTGTTCGAGGGGGTCATGTCCGTCGGGGCACGCGACGACGAGCGTGGTCTCGCCGTCCGGCTGCGGCTCGAGGTCCAGGATCCGGGTCGTGAGGGCGACCGGTTCCCCGGCCGTCGGGCGCAGCGTCAGCGCGACCGTCTGCAGGATCGCGGGGTGGACTTCCGGGCCGGCTGGGTCCGGGGTGGGCACCGACATGTCCCTCTGGTCGGCCCGGCGCCAGCCGACCTGAGCACTCGGTCGAAACGCGGGGCGGACCGGAGTGGATTGTCGGCGGCTCCTGCTTCGATGGAGCCATGATCGATCACCTCGGCATCAACTGTGCAGACCTGGCCGCCTCGAAGGCCTTCTACGACGCAGTCCTCGCACCCCTCGGCTTCTCCCGTGTGATGGACTACGACGTCGCGTGCGGCTACGGCACCATGGAGGACCCCGCCTTCTGGCTCGGCCGGTACGACGACATGCCGGCCAACCGCGAGGTCCATGTCGCCTTCCAGGCGGCCGACGTCGCCGCCGTGCATGCCTTCCACGACGCGGCGGTGGCCGCCGGTGCCGAGGTTCTGCACGCGCCGCGCCCGTTCCCGGAGTACCACCCCGGCTACTACGGCGCCTTCGTCCGCGACCTCGACGGCAACAACATCGAGGCGGTGACGCACCGGTACGCTCCGGCCCCATGAGCGATTCTCCGGACCTGTCGGCCCTGCTCGCGCGCGGTGGCTGGGAGCTCGTCGACCCTCGGCCGACGGCTGCCCAGCACCCGGAGACGTTCGAGATGCCGACGGTGGCCGAGCTCGACGCGCTGGTCCCCGGCAGCATGGTCCGCGCGATCTTCCAGGTCGCCACCATCGCCGACGTCGTGCGCGACGGCCTGGCGCCGTACGACCCCGATGGACGGCCCCACCTCGTGTCGCAGCGCGAGCGGATGTGGGCGATCGTGACCGGGGTCGACGGCGACATGGTCGAGTGCGCGCTCGACAACCAGCCGTTCGCGACCCACACGAACCTGTCCATCTACGACCGGTTGTCCCTCCCCGTGTCGCACCTGATCGCGACCGGAGCGCCCGTGCCGGACTACGACGACTTCCTGGCATTCCTCGCGAAGTGGGAGGCCGATCCGGAGAGCCCGGGAGCCGACCCGACCTCGCCGGTGGACCCCCTCGCACCGCCGCGCATCCGCAGCGACCAGCAGGAGGTGTGCGACCGGGTCGGTGCCCGTGCGGAGCCGCCGTGGCCGATGGGCAGCGGCCTGCTGGCCAAGAACGTCACGCCCCAGTCACTTCTCGTCTACGGCGCCCGGTTCCCCGCCGATGCCGAACGCAAGGACACCGGCTGGGTGGTGTTTGCCGAGAACGACGACTTCGAGACCGTCAGCAAGACGGTCGGGTTCACCGTCGCCACGCTCCAGGACATGTACCAGGCGCACCCGGCGATCTGGCCCTACATCACCCTCCCGACGGGCTGGGGCTTCACGCTCGCCGCAGGCACCGAGCACGACGTGTACCCCGTCGAGATCACCGACGACTGACGACGGTCAGAGCACGATCCACCAGAGGCCGACGAGGCCGGGGACCAGGCCGACCAGGAGCCACGGCGACAGCCACTTGCGGTGGTTGATGACCAGGGTCGCGCCGATGCCCCCGACCATGAAGATCGTGGCGATGGCGAGAAGCGTGAGCTGGGCGTCGAGCCGGTCCTCGCCGACGTGCCGTGCCGCGATCACGAGGCCGGCGGACAGGTGCAGCACGGTCGTGATGGCCAGGACCGAGACCACCCGGCGCTGGACGCGGGCGAGCCGCTCGAGGTCCTTGGGGTCGGGAGCCTTGCGCGGGGCGTTCGGATCCATCAGGTGCTTGCGCCGCGGAGCGCCCGGGCTCGGGGTCGGCGTCGTCTGGCTCACCCGTCGAGAATATCCAGTGGCGGACCGCGACCGGTCACCGCATGCTGCTGGCATGGAGATTCACCCGTTTGGCCCCGATGACGTGGCCGACATCGACGCGTGGGTCGAGCTGACCAATGCAACGAGCAGTGCCGACACCCCGTGGAACCGCCCGCAGACGCGAGCGATGGCGGTCGGGCGTTTCCGCCACGGCTGGGATGGTGAGGTCGACACGCCGTACCTCGCGCGGGTGGACGGTGTCGTCGTCGGCAGCGGCGCGATCAGCGCCAGCGAGTACGACAACCTCGACCTGGCCTGGGTCCTCGTCGAGGTGCACCCGGAGCACCGCCGTCACGGGTACGGCACGGTCATCCTCGACGTACTCCTCGACGAGGCCCGCCGCCGCGGCCGGAAGATCATCGCGGCCGAGGGGTGGGAGTCGGAGGCGGCCGACGGCTTCGCGGCGCGCCATGGCTTCGAGAAGAAGCTCGCCTCGATCAACCGGCGCCAGGTGCTCGCCGACATCGACTGGTCCGAGCTCGACAAGCGGTACGACGCCGCGCTGCCCCACGCGGCCGACTACGTCCTGGAGCGGTGGAGTGTCCCGACCCCCGTCGAGCGACTGGACGCGCTGGCCGAGATGGCATCGGCCATCAACGACGCCCCGACCGACGACCTGGACTACGAGGACGAGGTCTTCACGGCCGGGCGCATGGCTGCCTACGAGACGGCCATGGCCGGCCGCGGGGAGCGCCTGTACCGGGTGGTGGCCCGCCACGTCCCGTCGGGAGCGCTTGCCGCGCAGACGGTGATCGTGGTCTCCGAGGAGGACCCGACCTGGGGCGACCAGCACGACACGTCGGTGACACGCGCGCACCGCGGCCACAGGCTCGGCCTGCTGCTGAAGGCCGACATGCTGCGCTGGCTGCGTGAGGACGAGCCGCAGCTGAAGACCGTCGACACGTGGAACGCCGAGTCCAACGACCACATGATCGGCGTCAACGAGATCCTGGGGTACCAGGTGATGGGCCGGGAGTGGGCCTACCAGCGCACCCTGGACTGATCAGGAGTAGCGGTGGCTCTTCGCGCTGTGCCCGCGCTCGCGCGTGCAGGTGCGGCCGCTCATGTTGCGGTGTCCGCACAGGCTCTCGTCGGTCTCGCCGTCGGCAACCGGAGCGCTGGCCGCGGCCTTGGCCGCGGGCTTCGCGGCCGCCTTCTTCGGCGCGGCCTTGACAGTCGTCGCGGGCGTCCCGGCACGGGCGTTCGCTGCTGCGTAGCGGGCTTCGCGCATGGCGCGCAGTCCATCCATCTTGCTCATCGGCACTTCACGTCCCTGACCCTAGGCGACCGCGCCGACACAACCGCGGCCGGTAGGCTCCACAGGCCGAACACCCGAGGGGGACGACATGGTTGCGAGCCGCTCCGCTCGTGAGAGGAAGGCCGCCGTACAGGCTGGTCCGCTCTCCAAGGTGAAGATCGACGTCGACGCGAACGACCAGTTCGTCTACAAGATCAACTGCACGGAGTGCACCGTCCGTGGCCACATCCACTGGTCGACCCTGCGCCCGGGCGAGGACAACGGGTTCATGGCCGCGATGGACCGCTGGATCTTCCACCTCCGCGAGAAGCACCCCGCGAGCGAGGCGCCGTGCCTGGAGTTCCTGGAAGCCGCGCAGCAGCGCCTGCAGGAGCGCCGCGAGTCCAGGGACGGATGAGCCCTCGGGCTCAGGTGGGCGGGGTACGGCCGCTCTACCGTCGCGACATGCGTATCAAGAGCGTCCTCGCCGTCGCCGCCCTCCTCCTGCTCGCCGGCTGCGGTACCGAATCCAGTGGTGCCGATGACGGCCCCGAACCGCTGCCCGACGACACCTACCAGCGAGTGCTGAGCCAGGGCGTCGACCCCGACCTGGTGCACACCATCGAGCTGTCGGGCTTCCAGCTGGCCGAGCAGTCCGTCGGGGTGCGCGGCGACTCCGACTACGCCGCGGTCTACGTGCCCGCAGAGGAACCGTTCACCACCCAGGTCCACCTCGACGTCAGGGGCGGTTCCTATGACGAGGCACGTTGCGCGGCCGACCCCCTGAGCGGTGCGAGCGGTAGCGAGCCGGCCGCCGTCGAGGTGTGCGAGCCCGACGCGGGCGGTTGGTACCGCGCCGGCGGCGGTTGGCACGAGTACGTCGTCCGCCACGACGGGTACCACCTCACGGTCGGCGCTCCGTCGGCTGCGGTCGACCGGGCGTCCCTGACCGAGGCAGCGGTCGAGGCTCGTCGCCAGGACGGGAAGGCCCCCTCTCCTGCACCTCCGCCGTCACCTGTCACCCGCGGCGACCTGCCGACGACCGGTGATGGCGCGCCCGTCGACCCGTACGGACAGAGCCCGCCGGGCGGGTAGCGGGCTACGCGTTGGTCATGGTTGCTTCGGCGGTGTCGTCGAGGACACGGAGGATGTTGCCGCCCATGAGCTTCGCGAGCTCGGGCGCGTTCCAACGACGTTCTGCCAGGCGGTCGATGAGGACAGCGAACCCGCCGACATCTCCCATGCCGTCGGGGAAGTCCCCGCCACCGTCGTAGTCGGACCCGAGGCCGACGTGGTCGATCCCGGCAACCTCCCGGGCATGCTCGATGTGGTCGGCGACCTGGTCGACCGTCACCGGCGGACGGGTTCCATGCTTGCCACCGTCGTGCCAGTCCCAGTAGTCCGCACTGACGAACTCAGGGACGAACGCCACCATCAGGACGCCCCCGTTGGTCGAGAGCCGGCCGAGGACGTCGTCGGGGACGTTCCGGGGGTGCGGACAGACCTGGTGGCACGATGAGTGGCTGAAGATGACGGGCGCGGAACTGACATCGAAGGTCTGTCGCATGGTTTCGAACGAGCCGTGCGAGAGATCGGCCAGGACGCCGAGCCGGTTCATCTCGGCCACCACTTCGCGGCCGAAGCCGGTGAGGCCTCCGTGGGCCCGGACGTCCGTGGCCGAGTCGGCCCACGTGGTGTTGTGGTTGTGGGTGAGCGTCAGGTACTTGACGCCCAAAGCGGCCAGGACGCGCAGCACCGCGAGGGACCCGCCGATGCTGTTCCCGCCTTCGGCACCCAGTAGCGAGGCGATCTGTCCGCGTTCCCACGCGGTTCGGATCTCGGTCCCGGTGCGCGCAAGGACGAAGGTGTCGGGGTAACGGCGGACCAGGCGGTGGACGAAGTCGATCTGTTCGAGGGTGTACTGGACCGCTTCGGACGGCGCCAGCCCGCCTCGGGAGTAAACGGACCAGAACTGTGCGCCGACCCCGCCGGCCCGCAGCAGGTTGATGTCGGTCCTGAACGGGTGCTCGGGCCCGTCGAGTCCCTCGACGGTGTAGCCGGCAACTGTCCGCGAGGACCAGGCCAGGTCGTTGTGCCCGTCGATGACCTGCGACAGCGCGTGCGCCTGCTGTGCAACGGGGTGGGTGTAGGCCGGTCGGGTCGATGTCATGACGGACCGTCGGATGCGCTGATCAGCGCATCGGGGTCCAACCGCGGTGGGACGTTCGCGAGCGCGGTCTGCACGAGCAGCGTCCGGGCCTTGATCACCGCTGCTCGGCGCAACTTGCCCAATTCGTCACCGACGAGCCCGGTGATCGTCTCCGCCACCTGGCTGTTCGTGTACGACGGCCGCGTTCCCGGCTCGACCTCGACGTCCGGGAGTGCGACCAGTACCGGCAGGATCTGGGTGCCGAGGGCGTCGAGCACCTTGAACCGCTGGTGGCGGTCCATCTCGTTCCACACGGTGTCGATGTCCTTGCCGCCCTTGCGGACCTTCCGGTTCGACGCGACCACGGTCTTGGCTGCCCCGGTCAGGGCTGCGGTCAGCTCGTGCTCGGTGAATCGCATGGCTCCAGCATGACGGACGGGGGAGTGCGTTGGTCGAGGAGGTTGCGCAGCAACCGTCTCGAGACCACCAACTCTCCACAGGTCGGTTCGGCCGTTCCCCCTGTCCACAGGCAACGTCGCTGCGCTTCGCAATGTCGGAGGCTCATGATCCAATACATGTATGTACCTCGGGGACCGCAGCTCAAAGCCGCAGACATTGCTGTCGCGCCTGGGCGAGCGCGTCAAGGCCCGCGAAGAGTCCATGGTCCAGGACTGGATCGACATCGTGGGCTGGGCCGAGGACAACGTCGTCACCACACCCGAACAGGCCGCGACCATCCTCGAGGGCGTGATCGACACCGGTGTCCCGATCGCCGGTCCCGGCGCACCCTTGGTGTCGGAGTTCAACCTGATGGAGCTCATCGCCGTTCTCGGTCGGTCGCCTGATGGTGGTCGTGGGTATGTCGGGCGGGTCATCGAGTGCGCCTGGCGCCTGCCCGGCATCTACACCTCGGTGGTCGAGGGCCGTCTGGCGCCGTGGCGGGCCGAACGCATCGCGGACCTCACCCGGCCCCTCAACGCTGAGGCGGCTGCGTTCGTGGACCGCCAGCTCGCTGGCGTCGGTGGGGTCGGGTGGGCACAGCTGGAGCGCCTCGTCACCGAAGCGACCCTGCGGTTCGACCCCGAACGCGCCGAGGCTGAGCGTCAGGCCGCCGCTGACGGACGCCGGTTCGACATCGGCGAGGTCGACAGCAACGGTCTCGTCGAGCTCCACGGCGTGATGGACGGCGCCGACGGCCACGATCTCGACCTGGCTGTGAACCGTCGCGCGATCGAGCGCGGCAAGCTCGGCGACACCGACTCCCTCGATGTCCGCCGGTCCAAGGCCGCCGGCGACCTCGCCCGCCACGACCTTTCCCTGGACCTGCTCTTCGCCGACGAGGAAACCGGTGAAGTGATCACCCAGTCCCCGGGCCGGAAGGTCGAGCTGACCGTCCACATCACCGACACCGCACTGGACCAGGACAACCCGTTCGCGAGCCCCGTCGGACGGTGGGAGCAAGGCCGGACCCCGATCAGCATCGCGCAGATCAAGGAATGGCTCCGCGCCCGCGACACCACCATCATCGTCCGGCCCGTGGTCGACCTCGCCGACTGCGTGCCCGTGGATTCCTACGAGATCCCCGACCGGATCCGCCGCCGGGTGGAACAGCGTGACCACGCGTGTCGGTTCCCCTGGTGCACGAAACCAGCGGCCAAGTGCGATCTGGACCATGTGGTCCCCCACGACAAGGGCGGACCCACCTGCCCCTGCAACCTCGCACCAGCCTGCAGGCGACATCACCGCGCCAAGACCTTCAGCAGATGGCGGTACCTGACAGTCGTACCCGGGCACTACCTGTGGATCAGCCCCCACGGCCACCACTTCATCGTCGGACCCGACGGCACCCGTGCCCTCGACCCACCCCGCCCCGTCGACCCCGCCGAATAGCCACCCCGCCCCGCACCCCGCCCACCAGCGGGGCCACAGGCATGCCACAGGCAGGTGGAATCAGCGCGCGGAGCGTTGCTCGGTCATGCCCTGCACCAGACGGACAGAGTCAGCTGCGCTGAGCCCGAGCTCGCGGACCCGTTCAAGGTAGGCCGCGGCCGCTGCCCGCGCCTCCTGCTCGACCCCGGTGCCGGCGACGAAGGTGCCCGCGCGTCCGCGCGTCTCGACGAGACCCTCCGACTCCAGCTCGCGGTAGGCCCGCGCGACGGTGTTGGTGGCGAGCCCGAGGTCGGCGGCGAGGCGGCGGACCGTCGGCAGACGAGTACCCGCGACGAGCGCCTTGCGTTCGATCTGGTCGGCCAGTTGCGACCGCACCTGCTCGTACGGCGGTGCCGCGGCCCTTGAGTCGACCTGGATCATGCGGGCGCTCCGGCCGGGACGGAGTCGCCGGGCATCAACAGCTGACCGGGTTCCAGTGTCGGCCACAGCCGCTTGCGGAAATGCAGGTTCTTGTCACCCAGGAACGTGCTGCTCAGCAAGCAGAAGCCAAGTGCTCCGGCCGCAACCACCCCGAGCACAACGGGAAAGCCGCGCGTCTCAGGCACCGTGATCATGAAGTACAGAGCGGGGAGCAGCGCAGCCAAGGTGGCCTCGCGCAAGAGATTCGCCCGCCAAGCGTCCTGCAAGTAGAGGTGCGCCGCGTCCTCTGATCGCTCCGGACGACCCACGATGACCCAACTGCAGAGGGGAAGGGTCAGGGCCAGGATGCCGAGCGCAGCGGCCGACAGCAGGTCTGCCAACAGGAGGGGAGTGAAGCCGTGTCGGACGGCCGCGACAGCAAAGCCGATGCCGACCGCGACGGCGACGAATGCCACCGCCAGCCAGCAAGCGATACCCGCGGGGCCGATGTAGTCCCGGATTCCTACAGCGCGGACGCGTGCAAGGCCATGGGGTGGCGCAACGGCGTCGAACTCGCTGCCGATGCGGCGAAGTCGCAGCACGTTCTCCGTAGCCATGCTGAGCGCCAACAATCCGGGCATCAAAGCGATCGTCACGTCGTTCAGGACCAGAAGAATGAGCACGAACGGGACGGACCGCGTCAGGTAGGTCCTTCGTCTCTCCCGCACTGAGACGCTGTCGAACTGTCGAACAAACGCGACATCGACGTAAGCACTGTGCTTTGCCGCGAACTTTGCGCCCTCGGTCGCTGCAGTCCGGGGTGCTCTGATCACCGTCCAGCCCACGAGGAGTGCCGCTGCACTCGCCAGCCCGGCGTTCCACCAACCAATGTCGAGGTCGCTCCACAGCTGGTTGATGATGTCCACGAGCCACATGCTACAAAAGTTGTTCCTGTAGCACTACAGAACACGCAACAACGTCAGGACTCAGACGAGGTACGACGAACCCCGGCGCAGTTCCTCGGCTGCCTGCACGACGATCCGGTCGATCAGCTCCTCGCACGTGGGCAGGTCGTCGATGACGCCGACCACCTGGCCGCTGGCCAGGACGCCCGCGGACGTGTCGCCCTCGACCAGGCCGGCGCGCAGCATGGTCGGCGTGTTCGCGGCGAGGGCCATCTGGCCGAGGGTGCGGCCCTGGGCCTTCTTCATGGCCCGGCCGTCCTTGAGCAGCTCGGCCCAGGACATGCCCGAGGACTTCTTGAACTCCAGGGTGCGACGCGCGGTCGGACCGAGGCGGCGGACCGCGGAGGTCTCCTCGAGGGACTCGACGAGCTCGGTGCGGAGCATCCGGTGCGGCATGCCGTCGACCTTGGCGGTGACGACGGTGTCGGTCAGGCCCTTCTCCAGGTAGAGCTGCTTGACCGCGTCGGGGACGGCACTGTCCTGGGTGAGCAGGAACCGGGTGCCCATGCCGACGCCGGCGGCGCCGTACGACAGGGCGGCGGCAAGGCCGCGGCCGTCGAAGAAGCCACCGGCCGCGATCACCGGGATGTCGACGGCGTCCAGCACGGTCGGGAGCAGGAGCGTGGTCGGGATGGCGCCGGTGTGACCGCCGCCCTCACCGCCCTGCACCATCACGGCGTCCGCGCCCCACGCGGCGACCTTCTTCGCGTGCTTCGCGGCGCCGATCGACGGCATCACGACGATGTCGTGCTCCTTGAGCTTCGCGATCAGCTCGGGCTTCGGGGCGAGGGCGAACGAGGCGACCTTGACGCCGTGCTCGATGAGGAGCTGGCAGCGCGCGGGTGCGTCGCCGGCGTCGGCACGGAGGTTCACGCCGAACGGCTTGTCCGTGCGGTTCTTCGTCTCGACGATCGCCTTCTCGAGCTCCTCGAAGGTCATCGTCGCCGAGGCGAGGATGCCGAGACCGCCGGCCTCGGCGGTGCCGGAGACCAGGCGCGGCCCGGACACCCAGCCCATGCCCGTCTGCACGACCGGGTGCGGGACGCCGACCAGGTCGGTGAAGGGCGTCCGGATCTGTTGGGCGATCACTTCGCGACCTCGTCGACTGCCACGGGCTCAGGGACCTCGCGGAAGCGCAGGCCCTTGGGATCGAGCACCTCGCGGATGATGATCAGTTCCTCGAGGGACGGCTCCCGCGTCGTCGGTACGTCGGCGGGGCCGACCCCATCAGGGAGGGCGAGTCCGAACCCGGTGGCCTCGACGACCTCCTCGACGGTCACGCCCGGGTGCACCGAGAGCAGCCGAACGGTGTCGCCCTCGCCCTTGACGTCGAAGACGCCCAGGTTGGTGACGATCCGGTGGATGTCGTTGTACTTCGAGGCGCCCGGACCGGCGGCCTTCGCGCGTGCAGGGCCGACGCCGGAGACGATGTCGACGTTCTCCACGAAGACCCGGGTGTTGTGCTTCGGCACCCAGTACGACGTCCGGTTGTTGACCGTGTTGCCGGGTGCGCCGCGCGATCCGAGGAGCTGGCGCTTCGGCTGGGCGAAGTCTCCGATCGCGGAGATGTTCTGGTTGCCCTGGCGGTCGATCTGGGTGGCACCCATCATCACGTGGCGCTTGCCGTGGGCGACGACGTCGAAGACGCGGCGGAACGGGATCCAGCCCTCGACGACGTCCGCCTTCGCGAAGAGCGGGGGAGTCCCGCCGAGGAAGAGCGACTCGCCGTCGGAGATCACCAGGTCGGGGTTCGACGTGAGCCGGGCGAGCCTGACGCCCAGCATCGGGAGCATGCCCATGGGCGAGGCGAAGATCTCGCCGTCGTCCTTGAACGCGTCGGCGATGGCAGCGGCGCAGACGTCTGCGCGGGAGAACCCGGAGTTGTCGGTCATCACTTGGCTCCTTCGAGCTCGGCGTGGAAGGCGGCGACGGCGGCCTGGTAGGCCGTCTCGTCGCCGGAGAGGAAGCGTTCGTGGAACGCGGCCCAGTCCTCGTCGGACCCGCCCGCCGCGGCGGCGTACGCCTTCTGGAACTTCTCGTCCCGCTCGTAGTCGGGGGTGCAGACCGTGAAGTGCGCACCGTTCGGCGTCTCGACGACGCCGTCGACCATCATCCGGCTGATCAGCAGCCGCTGAACCGGCGTGTCGACCGTGAGGCCCGCGGTGTCGACGATCTGCTCGACAGTGACGTAGGCCTTGTCTGCGGCCTGCACGAACAGGTCGTCGAAGTACGGGTCCGGCCCGAGGTAGGTCGCGTTGCCGTGGATGTCGGCGCGGTTCATGTGCACCAGGGCGACGTCGAGCTCGAGCGCCGGGACGGCGGTCAGCTCTTCGAAGTCACCCTTCTCGTCGGCGTACGGGCTGGTGACGGTCTTGATCCACGCGTTGTTGACCAGGACGTCGGACCCGAGGCCGGCGCGCATCGGCAGGAAGGGAAGGCGCTGTGCTGCCGCGTAGAGGCCCGTCTGGAACATGCCCTCGTCGAGCTCGACGATCTCGGGGATGGTGCCGTTCTGGCGGGCGCGCTGGAAGTTGGGCTCGAGCGGGATGGAGTCCAGCGACACGAATGCGTAGACGAGCTTGCGGATCTTGCCGGCGCGCGCCAGCAGACCGACGTCGGCGCCGCCCCAGCTCACGATGGTGAGGTCCTTCAGGTCGGAGCGCAGGATCGCCCGGACCAGGGCCATCGGCTTGCGCCGGGGACCCCACCCGCCGATTCCGATCGTCATCCCGTCGGAGAGTTGGGCGACGACCTCGTCGACCGTCATCTGCTTGTCGCGAGGCTTGCTCACTTCTTGCTCTTCTCCGTTCCCGCGAAGTCATCGCGGAGTTCGTCGGACACGCCCATCAGGTTGAGCTCGTAGGTGAAGCCCTGCTCGAACCGGTAGCTCTTGTTCACGTCGACCGGCTCGATGCCGTTCAGCGCCTCCTTGGCGGCGCGGATGACCCGGGTGTCCTTGTCGGCGATCGCGGCGGCCACCTCGAGCGCGACGGCGTCGAGTTCCTCGCGCGGGGCCAGCTTGTAGACCGAGCCGAGCCGGTGCAGGTCGACGGCGGAGATGGTGGCGGCGGTGAAGTACAGCGCGCGCATCATCTGCTGCGGGACCATCCGGGCCATGTGGGTCGCGGCGCCCAGCGCACCCTGCTTGACCTCGGGTACGCCGAAGTAGGCGTCCTCGCTCGCGACCACGATGTCGGCGTTGCCGACCAGGCCGACGCCACCGCCGACGCAGAAGCCGTTGACCACCGCGATGACGGGGACCGAGCACTCGTAGACGGCCTTGAAGGCGGCGAAGCAGCCCTTGTTGGCGCCCAGCAGCGCGTCGAAGCCAGTGGTGTTCTGCATCTCCTTGATGTCGACGCCGGCATTGAATCCCTTGCCCTCGGCGCGCAGGACCACGACCTTCGTCGCCAGGTCCGCGCTGGCCTCGTCGAGGGCCTTCGCCACGTCGAACCAGCCCTGCACGGTGAGGGCGTTGACCGGGGGAGCGTTCATCGTGACGACGCGGATGCCGTCGTCGCGCAGTTCACTGGAAACCGTCATGGGAGCACCCTACCAAGCATTTGCTTGGTAGGGTGTCCGCATGTCACTCCAACTGGATCTCGCGGGACGCGTCGCGCTGGTGACAGGCGGCGCCAAGGGCATCGGCCACGGGATCGCCGAGGTCCTGCTCGAGGCCGGCGCCACGGTCGTCACCTGCGGGCGGTCCGAGGCGACGCCGCCGGCCGGCGCGAGTCACCGGCTCTGCGACGTACGAGACGCCGCGTCCGTCGATGCACTCGTGGCGGGCATCGCCGAGGAGTTCGGCCGCCTGGACGTCGTCGTGAACAACGCCGGTGGGGCGCCGTACGCGCTCGCGGCGGAGGCGTCGCCGCGCTTCCACGACAAGATCATCGGCCTGAACCTGATGTCCGCACTGCTGGTCAGCCAGGCGGCCAACCGGGTCATGCAGGACCAACCCGGCGGTGGATCGATCATCAACATCTCGTCGGTCTCGGGCCTCCGGCCGTCCCCGGGTACGGCGGCGTACGGCGCCGCGAAGGCCGGGCTCGACTCGCTGACCACGTCGCTGGCCCAGGAATGGGGACCCAGGGTCCGGGTCAATGCGATCGATGTCGGCCTGGTCCGCACCGCCGACACGGCCGACCACTACGGCGGCGACGACACCGTTGCCGCGATCGAGCGCACCATCCCGCTGGGTCGCATGGCCGACGTCGCCGAGATCGGACGGGTGGCGGCCTTCCTGGCCAGCGACCTGTCGTCGTACGTCTCCGGTGCCCAGGTCGCCTGCCATGGCGGCGGGGAGCAGCCGGTCTTCCTTCACATCACCCAGAACGAGGAGAACAAGTGAGCAGCAGGTTGCTGGAGGGTCGCGTCGCGATCGTGACGGGTGCCGGTCGGGGTATCGGCCGGGCGCACGCCCTGGAGCTGGCGCGCCACGGCGCGAAGGTCGTCGTCAACGACTACGGCGTCACGGCGGCGGGTGAGGGTACGCAGGAGTCGCCCGCCCACGAGGTCGTCGCGGAGATCGAGGCGATGGGCGGCGAGGCTGTCGTCAACGGCGCGGACGTCGCCGACTTCGCGGCCGCCGAGGCGATGGTCCGCCAGGCGATCGACACGTTCGGCGGGCTCGACATCCTGGTCAACAACGCCGGGTTCCTGCGTGACCGGATGCTCATCAACACCTCCGAGGAGGAATGGGACGCCGTCGTACGGGTGCACCTCAAGGGCCACTTCGCGCCGCTGCGGCACGCCGGCGCCTACTGGCGGGCCGAGGCCAAGGACGGTCGCCAGCGCGCAGCGCGGGTCATCAACACCTCTTCCGGCGCGGGCCTCCAGGGCTCGCTCGGCCAGACGACGTACTCCGCTGCGAAGGCCGGTATCGCCGGCATGACGTTGGTCGCCGCCGTCGAGATGAGCCGGTACGGCGTCACGGTCAACGCGATCGCGCCGGTCGCGAGGACGCGGATGACCGAGGGTGCCTTCGACACGTCCGCGATGGCGCTGCCCGAGGACAACTCGCCGGTCGTGGCGTGGCTCGCGTCCGAGGAGGCCGGCGACGTGACCGGTCGCGTCATCGAGATCGACGGCAGCGTCATCACCGTCGAGAACGGCTGGTCGCACGGGCCGTCCCGCGACAACGGATCGCGCTGGGAGGCGGCCGCGGTCGGGCCCGCGCTGCGTGACCTGCTGGCCGCAGCACCTGCGCCCGAGCCCGTCTACGGGACCACGGGCTAGACACGAAAACGAAAGCCTTTCGTTCTGACACGAAAGTCTGTACCGTTCGGGTCATGACTGTTGCTGAAGCCCCGGGGCTGACCACCTTCGACCCGACGGACCCGGACATCCTGCGCCAGCGGATGCCTCACGAGGAGCTGCTGGCACTGCGCCAGACGGCTCCGGTGAGCTGGATCGAGCAGCCCGACCCGGGGGCCCGGGCCGGCTTCCTCGACACCGGCTACTGGGCGCTCAGCAAGCACGCGGACGTGGCTGCGGTCTCGAAGAACCAGGCCGACTTCTCGACGTACGAGAACGGCGTGATCATCCGGTTCGCGCCGGACATGACGCGCGAGGAGCTGGAGCAGACCCGCTTCCTGCTGATCAACCACGACTCACCGGAGCACACCAAGCTGCGCCAGATCATCTCCCGCGCGTTCACGCCGCGGGCGGTCGGTGGTCTGCACACGTGGCTCAAGGAGCGCGCCGAGAAGATCGTCGACGAGGCGCTCGCCAAGGAGTCGGGCAACTTCGTCACCGACATCGCTGCCGAGCTGCCCCTCCAGGCGATCGCCGAGCTGCTCGGGGTCCCGCAGGAGGACCGCGGCAAGCTCTTCGACTGGTCCAACCAGATGCTGTCGTACGACGACCCGGAGCTCGGCGGCGACCAGATGACCGCATTCATGGAGATCCTCGCGTACTCCATGGCGCTCGCCGACGACCGTCGCCGCAACCCGCAGGACGACATCGTCACGAAGCTGGTCACCGCGGACGTCGACGGCAACGGACTGACCGACGACGAGTTCGGCTTCTTCGTGATCCTGCTGGCCGTGGCTGGCAACGAGACCACCCGCAATGCGATCACGCACGGCATGAAGGCCTTCATCGACAACCCGGACCAGTGGGAGCTCTACAAGCGTGAGCGTCCCGACACGGCCGTCGACGAGATCATCCGCTGGGCCACGCCCGTGACGGTCTTCCAGCGCACGGCGAAGCGCGACCTCGAGATCAGCGGTCAGGCGATCAAGGAGGGCGACCGGGTCGGCCTGTTCTACGCCTCGGCGAACTTCGACGAGGACGTCTTCGAGGACCCGTTCACCTTCGACATCACGCGCGAGGTCAACCCGCACCAGGCGTTCGGCGGTCATGGCGCCCACTACTGCATCGGTGCCAACCTGGCCCGCCTCGAGGTGAAGCTGATCTTCGATGCCCTCGCCGACCGTGACCCGAAGATCAGCCTCGCCGGCGAGCCGGTGAAGCTGCGCAGTGCGTGGATCAACGGCGTCAAGGACATGCCGGTGAACTACCGCTGATCCCCGACCCGCCACGCACCAAGCGAAAAGGCTGTGTTCCGACCCGGAACACAGCCTTCTCGCATGTGACGAGCAGCGTCAGATGCGCTCGATGATCGTTCCGGTCGCCATGGCGCCACCCGCGCACATCGAGATGAGCGCGGTGGACTGGTCACGGCGCTCGAGCTCGTGCAGTGCGGTGGTGATCAGCCGGACGCCGGTGGCGCCCACGGGGTGGCCGAGGGCGATGGCGCCGCCGTTGACGTTGACCTTGTCCATGTCGACGCCGTGCACGCCGGCCCACGACAGGACGACCGATGCGAAAGCCTCGTTGACCTCGAACAGGTCGAAGTCGCTGATCGACATCCCGGTGCGGTCGAGCAGGCGCTGGGTGGCATCGACGGGCCCGTCGAGGTGGAAGTAGGGGTCGGAGCCGACGAGGACCTGCGACACGATCCGCGCGCGGGGCGTCAGGCCGAGCGCACGTGCCTTCGACTCGTCCATGATCAGCAGGGCCGCGGCGCCGTCGGAGATCTGGGACGACGTGCCGGCCGTGTGGAGGCCGTCGGGCAGCACGGACTTGAGGCCGGCCAGGCCCTCGGCGGTCGTGTCGCGCAGTCCCTGGTCGGTGTCGACCAGGCGGGTCTCCCCGGTCGGGTTGCCGTCGGCGTCCAGGACGGGTGCCTCGATGGCGGCGATCTCGCGCTTGAAGCGGCCTTCGTCGACGGCGGCCCGTGCCTTCGCCTGTGAGGCGAGGCCGAGGGCTTCGAGGTCGGCGCGGGAGATGCCGCGGTGCTTCGCGATCCGGTCCGCGGCCTCGAACTGGTTGGGCATGTCGATCGACCAGTCGGCCGGGCGCGGGTCGCCCATGCCGGGCGGGACGTTCGCACCCAGCGGGATGCGCGACATCATCTCGACGCCACAGGCGATGCCGACGTCGATGGACCCGGCGGCGACCATGTCGTTGATCAAGTGGGTGGCCTGCTGGCCCGAACCGCACTGGGCGTCGAGCGAGGTGCCGGCGGTGGCCTGGGCGAGGCCGGCGTACAGCCAGGCGCGACGCACCATGCCGTTGGACTGCTCGCCCGCCTGGGTCACGCAGCCGCCGATGACCTGCTCGACGAGGGCCGGGTCGACGCCGGCGCGGCGGAGCACCTCGGCCTGGATGAAGCCGAGGGTCTGGGCCGGATGGAGGCCGGCGAGCCAGCCCTTTCGCTTGCCCAGGGGAGTGCGGACGGCATCGACGATGACAGGGGTACCCATGGGGTCAGGCTACCACTGAACTAGAACAGGTTCTTGTTTTGGTCCGCTGGCCAAACACGCTTCGCGAAACCCTTTCGTTCCCGGGCAACGCTTTGTACTGTGGGGCAGAACTAGAACGTGTTCCATTACTTGAAAGGTCCGGTCGTGACCGAACTTCTCCTTCCTGCGGATTGGGACCCGACGAACCCTGACATCAACGCGGTCGCGCTGCCGCACGATGAGTTCCGCTCGCTGCGGGCGAACGAGCCGATTCGCTGGATCGAACAGCCTCCCCACGCCCGCGCGGGCTTCCTGGACACCGGCTACTGGGCCTGCACGCGGCACCAGGAGGTCCGGGAGATCTCCAAGGACAACGAGAACTGGTCCACCGCCGAGAACGGCGTGATCATCCGGTTCGCCGAGGACATGACGCGCGACCAGGTCGAGGTCCAGCGCGCGATGCTGATCCACCACGACCCGCCGGACCACACCAAGATGCGCGGCATCGTGTCGCGCGGCTTCACGCCGCGTGCGATCGCCGGCCTCAAGGAGAACCTGCGTGCCCGCGCGTACGAGATCGTCCAGGAGTCCGTCGACCGCGGCGCTGGTGACTTCGTCGAGGACCTCGCCGCCGAGCTGCCGCTCCAGGCCATCGCCGACTTCCTGGGCGTCCCGCACGAGGACCGCAAGAAGATCTTCGAGTGGTCCAACTCGATGATGGGCTACGACGACCCGGACAACACCTCCGACCCGGCCACCGCGTCGATGGAGCTCCTCGTCTACTTCGACGCACTCGCCAACGAGCGTCGCGCCAACCCGCAGGACGACATCGTCACCAAGCTCGTCAGCGTCGGCCAGGACGACGACCACGGCGCGCTCACCAACGACGAGTTCGGCTTCTTCGTCATCCTGCTGGCCGTGGCCGGCAACGAGACGACCCGCAACGCGATCAGCCACGGCATGCACGCGTTCTTCCAGCACCCCGACCAGTGGGAGCTGTGGAAGAACGAGCGCCCCGACACGATGATCGACGAGATCATCCGCTGGTCGACGCCTGTCACGGTGTTCCAGCGCACGGCCAAGAACGACGTCGTCGTTGCCGGCCAGGAGGTCAAGAAGGGTGCCCGGGTCGGGATCTTCTACGCCTCGGCGAACTTCGACGAGACCGTCTTCGACGACCCGTTCACCTTCGACATCACCCGCGAGAAGAACCCGCACGTCGCGTTCGGTGGCCACGGCGCCCACTACTGCATCGGCGCCAACCTGGCCCGCATGGAGATCAAGCTGATCTTCGATGCGCTCGCCGACCTGGCGCCCAACATTCAGCTGGCCGAGGAGCCGAAGCGCCTGCGCTCCGGCTGGCTCAACGCGATCAAGGAGATGCAGGTCAAGTACGCCTGAGGTCCCTTCAGCGCAGCTTCAGGGTGGTTCCACGACAATGGGACCGCCCTGATCTGCATTTCGCCACCGGAGGTTGCCATGCGTGTTCTCGTCGTCGACGACGAGCAACGGCTCGCGCGATCCCTGAAGCTGGGGCTGGAGGCCGAGGGCTTCGCCGTCGATGTCGTCCACGACGGGACCGACGGCCTGTGGATGGCCCGGGAGAACGAGTACGCCGCGATCGTCCTCGACCTGATGCTGCCGGGGATCAACGGCTACAAGGTGTGCGAGACCCTGCGCGCGGAGAAGAACTGGACGCCGATCCTGATGCTCACCGCCAAGGACGGCGAATGGGACCAGGTCGAGGGCCTCGACACCGGTGCTGACGACTACCTCACCAAGCCGTTCTCGTTCCCGGTACTGGTGGCCCGCCTGCGCGCCGTGGCCCGGCGCGGTGCGAAGGAACGTCCGACCTCGCTCGAAGCGGGCGACCTCCGGGTCGATCCCGCCGCCCGGCGCGTCTGGCGTGGCGACGTCGAGATCGACCTGACAGCCAGGGAGTTCTCGCTGCTGGGCTTCCTGGCCCGGCACACCGGCGACGTGGTCTCGAAGCGCCAGATCCTCGAGGCGGTCTGGGACGACGACTTCGAGGGCGATCCGAACATCATCGAGGTCTACATCCGGCACCTGCGCAACAAGATCGACCGCCCCTTCGAACGGGACGCGATCCAGACCATCCGCGGTGCCGGCTACCGGCTGGCGAGCGACGGTGGCTGACGTGTCCTGGCGGCGCGCCTCCGTCCGCCTGCGTACGACGGCCGCGGCTGTCCTGGTGGTGGCGATCGTGCTCGTGGTCGGCGGGTTCGCCCTGGTGGCCCTGGTGCGCGCGTCACTGCGTGACGGGGTGGAGGCGACGGCCGAACAGCGCGCCTCCGAGCTCGTCGCCCAGATCGAGTCGACCGGCCTGCCGGAGTCCGGTGTGACCGAGGCCGAGGACGCCGAGGACGCCGAGGACGAGGACGACGACGAGGTGGAGCCCGACGAGCTCGTCTGGCAGGTCCTCGACGCCGATGGTGCCGTCGTGCGCAGCTCCCAGCCGTTGCTGCCTGCAGTGCCGCGAGACGACGGCGACACCGTCAACCTCCCTGAGGGCGACCACCGCTACCTGGTGGTGAGCGAGGAGGCCGATGACTACGAGGTCGTGGTCGCGGTGTCCTTCGAGGACGTCGACGAGTCGACGACCGCCCTGGTCACGCCACTCGTCGTGGGCCTGCCGTTGCTGCTCCTGCTCCTCGGGGGAACGACCTGGATCGTGGTCACGCGTGCGCTGGCCCCGGTCGAACGGATCCGTCGTGAGGTCGAGCAGATCACCGGTGACCAGCTGGATCGACGCGTTCCCGAACCTCCGGCACAGGACGAGATCCACCGCCTCGCCCACACGATGAACCTGATGCTCGGCCGACTGGAGGCCTCCCGAACCCAGCAGCAACAGTTCGTCGCCGATGCGTCCCACGAGCTGCGCTCGCCGCTGGCGAGCATTCGCCAGACGGCCGAGGTCGCCAGGGCCCATCCTGGTGCCCTGCCCGAGGGTGAGCTCGCGGACGCCGTACTCGAGGAAGGGGCGCGGATGCAGCGCCTCGTCGAGCAGCTGCTGATCCTGACCCGTGCGGACGAAGGCGCCCCACGACGTTCCCAGGACATCGACCTGGACGACCTTGCGCTGGCGGAGGCCCGGCGGGTACGCCGCACCGGTCTCGCCGTCGACACCTCCGGAATCGCGCCGGGCCGCGTTCGCGGCGACGAGGTCGCCCTGGCCCAGGTCGTGCGCAATCTCGTCGACAACGCAGCGCGTCATGCGACCGACACCCTCGCGATCGCCGTCCGGGATGTCGTCGGGGGAGTCGAGCTCGTCGTTGACGACGACGGACCCGGTGTCCCCGAGGCGGACCGCGGCCGCGTGTTCGAACGATTCGTGCGGCTTGACGAGGCGCGGGCCCGCGACGCCGGCGGCAGCGGCCTCGGACTGGCCATCGTCCGCGAGATCGTGGTGGCCCACGGGGGAGCCGTGCAGGTGTCGACGTCGCCACTGGGCGGCGCGCGCTTCGTCGTACGGTTGCCTGCCGAATCTGCTTCCTGAACGGGCTTTCAGGCACGTTCAGGCTGGCTTCAGCGGGGTCGGGAGAGGCTGAGGCCATGAACACGAACAAGCTCCGTAGCAAGCGAATCCTCCTTCCCGCCATCGCCGCCGTTGCCGTCCTGGCCGTGGGCGGAACCGTCTGGACTGCCTCTGCCGACAACGACGTCAAGGGCGATGAGCGCGACCGGGTCGCCAGTGCGGCCACCGGTGCCGTGGGCGGCGGCGAGGCTGTCGACGTCGAGACCAGCGATGACCAGGGCGAGGCCTACGAGGTCGAGGTCCGCCGGACCGACGGCTCCGAGATCGACGTGACCCTGGACAAGGACCTGAAGGTCATCGGCAAGGACGCCGACGACGCCGACGACGCCGATGACGCCGCTGATGACGACCGCGATGGCGACACCGACACCGATGACCGCAACGAGGCCCCGGACGCCGACGACCGCGTCCTCAGCGCGACCGAGCGGGCGTCCGCCGAGAAGGCTGCTCTCGCTGCCGTCGGTGGCGGGACGGTCCGCGAGGTCGAGGCCAGCGACGACCGTGGCGCTGCCTACGACGTCGAGGTGCTCGACAGGAACAACGTCGAGTGGGACGTCGACCTGGACGCCAGCTTCAAGGTCCTCAACAAGATCGCCGACAACTGATCCATGTCCACCACGCATGGGGGCAGCCAGTAGGGCAGGCTGCCCCTTATGCATTTCGTCGGAGTCGACCTCGCGTGGGGCGACCGCAAGCCCACCGGCCTGGCCGTCCTCGATGCGGACGGCCAGTTGGTGTCGGTGGCCACGGTGACCAGTGACGACGAGATCGTCGAGGCCCAGGCGCCGTACGTCGACGGCGACTGCCTCGTCGCCATCGACGCGCCGCTCATCGTGGTGAACAAGACCGGCAACCGCCCGGCGGAGGCGGAGCTGAACAAGGACTTCGCCCGGTTCGACGCCGGCGCCCACCCGTCCAACACCGGCAAGCCGGAGTTCAGCGGACAGCCACGCGGCGCACGCATCGCCGGACGTCTCGGCCTCGACATGAACCCGCGATCGGGCCGCGCACGCCGCGCGATCGAGGTCTACCCGCACCCGGCCACCGTGGCGTTGTTCCGGCTGGGTCGGACGCTCAAGTACAAGAACAAGCCCGGACGCGACTTCGAGCAGCTCCGGGCGGAGCTGCTGGTCCTGCTCGGCCTGGTCGAGGGACTCGTCGCCGCCGATCCGCCCCTGAAGGTGACCAGCCCAGCCTGGACGGCGTTGCGGGCGGCGGTCGAGACAGCCGGACGCAAGAGCGAGCTGCGCGTCGTCGAGGACCAGGTCGACGCCGTGATCTGCGCGTACGTCGCGTTGTTCGCTGCCCGTCGCCCCGAGCAGACGGCGACCTATGGCGACTTCGAGACGGGCTACATCGTCACGCCTGCACTGCCTGCCGACCTGGTCCCGTCTCCCCGGACCGCGCCCGTCGCCGTGAGTGGTGCGGGCGCCGCGATCCGTGAGTACACCGAGATCCAGCCCCAGCTGCGCCAGGCGACCGACCAGTTCGTCGAGCTGGTCACGTCGATCCTCGACGAGGCGGGCATCAATTACCTGACCGTCACGGGCCGCGCGAAGTCCGTGTCGTCCTTCGCAGCGAAGGCGGCGAGGACGGTCGACGGGAAGCCGGTCTTCGACGATCCGCTGCGCCAGATCACCGACCAGATCGGGATCCGCGTCATCACCTACGTGCACAGCGACGTCCAGGCGGTGGCCGACCTCATGGAGGACCAGGTGGTGGTCCTCGACGACCGCGACATGGGTCGTGAGACCGCCAGCGAAGGGCGCTGGGGCTACGCGAGCCGTCACCTGCTCGTGAGCCTCGACCCGGCCCGCGAGGGGCACGACGAGTTCGCGGCACTGCGGGGGCGGCAGGCCCAGATCCAGGTCCGCACCGTCCTCCAGCACGCGTGGGCGGAGTTCGAGCACGACATCCGCTACAAGGGCACGATCCCCGACGAGTACGTCCCGGACCTCGACCGGCGCTTCACCCTGGCGGCCGGCCTGCTCGAGCTCGCCGATCGCGAGTTCTCCACGATCCGCGACCGGCTCCAGTCCGGCATGGCCGGACCGAGCGACGAGCCGGAGGACGACGACCCGCGGATCAGCCCCCGCGAGCTCGCCGCCTTCCTCGCCGGCCAGTACTCCGACTCCGGCTGGTCGCGCACCGACCACTACACGTGGATCTCCGCGCTGGTGCTGGAGCTGGGCATCACCTCGCTCAACGAGCTCGGCGAGACGCTGCGGTCCGTGGACGATGAGGCGCTCAAGGAGCGGATGGACTATCGCTACCCGCCGGGCGCCGTACGACGCCTCGACGACGCACTGCTCTGGGTGTACGGCGATGCGTACGTCGACCTGCGCGCCAATGAGGACCGGGTGCCGGCGCTGCGGGCCAGGCTCGCCAAGATGCGCGGCGGGGCCTAGGAGCCGAGCTCGCGGACCTCGGTGCGCAACCGGCCCATGGTCTGGTCGAGCGCTGACGCGGTGTCGGCGGCCCGGTGCAGCTCATCGAGCAGCGTCGTGGGGACGATGCCGTCGTACTTGTAGTAGATCGAGTGCTCGACGCTGGCCCAGAAGTCCATGGCGATCGTGCGGATCTGCAGCTCGACCGGCACGTGCTCGGTGCGGTCGGAGAGGAACACCGGCACCCGGATGATCAGGTGGAGGCTGCGGTAGCCGTTGGCCTTGGGGGAGCGGATGTAGTCCTCGACCTCGAGGACCGTGACGTCAGGCTGCCCCGTGAGCATGTCGCTGATCCAGTACACGTCCGACACGAACGGGCAGACGACCCGGATCCCGGCGATGTCGCGGATCTTGGCCTCGATGTCCTCGAGGGTCGGCTCGCAGTCGATCCGGGCGACCTTCGCGAAGAGGCTCTCGACCGTCTTCAGTCGGGTGCGCACGTGCTCGATGGGGCTGTGGTCGTGGGTCTGCTCGAACTCCTCGCGCAGGATCGAGATCTTCGTCGTCACCTCGTCCAGCGCGAACTGGTAGCGCATCCGGAACCGGGCCATCCCGACCTGGAGGTCGCGCAGCTGTGCGGCGAGGTCATGGGTCTGGGCGTCGGTCGCCTCGGTCCCCAGCAACCCCACGAAGAGCTCACGGAGCAGCTCGGACCCGGTGCGTGCCGGCGGCATCAGGGGTACGGCGTCGGACGGCGTGGTCTCGGTGGCGCTCACGTGACGGGTCCTCCTGGCAGGTCGGAGTCCAGCATCCCTGATCGCTCAAGGCCCTCAGGCGTCGATGGGCCGTTCGTTGTACGCCTCGACCCGCTCCTGGCCGGTGAGGGCATGGATCGCGTCCATGATCTCGTCGGTGACCTGGCGGCGGGCCCGTCCGGGCGCGACGCCGTCGAAGCGGCCCTTGAAGTCGAGCGGCTCGCCGAACCGGACGGTCACCTTCGCGCGCTTCGGGAGGGCGCCGTCCACCGGTTGCAGGTTCTCGGTGCCGATCAACCCGACGGGTACGACGGGCACGCCGGCAGTCAGGGCGAGCTGCGCGATACCTGTACGGCCGCGGTAGAGCTTCCCGTCGCGGGAGCGGGTGCCCTCGGGGTAGATCCCGAAGGCCTCACCGCGGCCGAGGACCTCCAGGGCGATGTCGAGCGACTTGAGTGCGGCCTGAGTGTCGCTGCGGTCGACGGGCACCATGCCGAGCCCCTCGAACCACGCCTTGCTCATCCGGCCCTTGACCCCGGACCCGGTGAAGTACTCCGCCTTCGCCAGGAACACCACCTTGCGCGGCGCCACGATCGGGATCACCACGCTGTCGGCGAAGCTGAGGTGGTTGCTGGCGATCAGCACCGGCCCCGACATCGGGACGTGCTCGATGCCCTCGATCGTCGGCCGCCACACGGCGCGCGCGACGGGAGGGACGATGGCGTGGAGGACCTCGTAGAGCACGGGTCCAGCGTAGAAGGCTCGGCGGGATGGCGTGCGACCGGCACCACCGGGGTGAGTGTCAGCCGTTCCGATCGGCCAGCGCCACGATGATCCCCTCGGGCCCGCGTACGTAGGTCATCCGCCAACCCTCGTGCTCGCCCACGCTCCCGATGAGGCCGTACCCGTCGGCAGCCAGCTCGTCGAGGACGGAGGACAGGTCGTCGACCTCGAACATCACGTTCCGGATGCCGAGCTCGTTGGACATCGGGGCGGGGGAGCCGGGCAGGTGGTCCGGTGTGATGAACGTCGACAGCTCGAGTCCGGTGCCACCGCCCGGTGGCCGCAGCATGACGATCTGGCTGCGGGAGCCGGGGATGCCGATCACGTCGTCGACGAACTGGCCTTCCAGCGTCGCCGTACCTTCCACCTCGAGACCGAGCGTGACGAAGAACGCCGTCGCCGCGTCGAGGTCGGCAACGGTGATGCCGACGTGGTCGAAGAGTCGTACGTGGGCCATGAGTCAGTCCTCCAGCGGTGGGGCGGGTCCGTCGAAGCAGGGACGGAGCTGAGCCCGGGTTCTCGACATGGGTCAGGCAAGACCTTCGAAGAGGTCCGTGAGCATGGGCGCCTGCCCCTCGGTCTCGGGCCACGCGACGGCGTACCACTCGCGACCGACACGACGCTCCCACTGCTCGGTGTTGGTCGGGTCGTCCGACATCACGTGCAGCTGGCTCTTGTGTTCCCGCAGGCCCGCCACGATCCGGCTCGCGTGCTGGCTGCAGTCCACGGTGATCCGGATCTGGTCGTCCGGTACGCCCCGCATGTGGAAGGTCTGCGTCGGGTCGAAGGTGAAGAGGCCGAGGTCGGCGCGCTGGCGGTTCCAGCGCTCGAAGACCGACTGGGGGACCGCGCCGTGTGCGAGGCGCTGGAACCCGGATCGGTCGTCGGACCGCAGGCGAGCGAACGCCTCGTCCGTGGCTGCGCCGATCGTGATGTGGTCTGGGTGCCCGAAGATCCCGTCGGGTCCGAACGTCACGACGACGGCGGGATCCTCCTCGTCGAGGATCTGTGCGACGGCTGCGACGACCTCCTCGAACGGGACCTCTGCCAGCGCACCGTCGGGCAGGCCGAGCCACTCGTGTCGATCGGGCACGCGACCGTGTGCGCGCCACGCGGCCTCGTCCTCGTCCCGTCGGACCGCCCCCAGCGTCTCGCGCGTGGCCGGGAACCCGTCGCGGATCTCGCCCTGCTCGCCGTACGTCGCATGGATCAGGACGAACCTGAAGTCCCGGTCATCGGCATGCAGTGCGACGCTGCCTGCAGCGCCGTACGCGTCGTCATCGGGATGGGCGAAGACGCAGGCAAGGGTCCGGTTGCGAGCCATGGACCCAAGTTAGCGACGACGAGCGGTCGACATCAGTCCCCGTCGTACGCCGCCCGGAGCTCGGTCAGTCGCGGGCGGTCAGCACCAGCGGGTCGCCGTCGGTGATGGCCACGGTGTGCTCGGTGTGCGCGCCCCGCGATCCGTCGGCCGAGCGGATGGTCCAGCCGTCGGGGTCGAAGGTGATCTCGTCCGTCGTGTGCAGGAACCACGGCTCGATGGCGATGACGAGGCCGGGGCGGAGCTTCAGGCCGCGGCCCGGGCGCCCGTCGTTGGAGATGTGCGGCTCGCCGTGCATGGTCCGGCCGACGCCGTGGCCACCGAACTGCAGGTTGACCTTCAGGCCCTCGGCGTGGGCGACACTGCCGATCGCGAACGAGATGTCGCCGAGCTTGTTGCCCGCACGGGCGGCGTCGATGCCGGCGTCGAGGGCGCGCTGGGTGACGTCGATGAGCCACTGGTCCTTCTCGTTCGGCGTACCGACGATCACCGACAGGGCCGAATCGGCCACCCAGCCGTCGACGGAGGCAGCGAAGTCGACGGAGAGCAGGTCGCCGTCCTGGAGGACGTAGTCGAACGGCAGGCCGTGCAGGACGGCGTCGTTGACCGACGTGCACAGGACCTTGCCGAACGGGCTGGCACCGAACGACGGGTGGTAGTCGATGTAGCAGGACTCCGCACCGGCGTCCTTGATCATCTTGTGGGCCAGGGCGTCGAGCTCGAGCAGGTTCACGCCCACGGCGGCCTTCTCGGACAGGGCCTTGATCACCGAGGCGACGAAACGACCGGCGGGACGCATCTGCTCGATCTGGGCGGGGGTGCGGAGCTCAATCACGAAACGAGCCTATCGGGCGCGGGCCGGGGCAAGAATTCGTGCACGGGTCCGGACGATCCACCACTCGGCCAGGATTGGCCCCATCGCGTGGCGAAGGAGACGAGTGGTGGATCGGTGGGGCCTGCCCCCAAACCGTGGTGCTCAGTTGGTCGGCTTCTCCGAACCGACCACCCACATCGCGAAGAACTGCGAGCCACCGCCGTAGGCGTGGCCGAGTGCCCGTCGTACGCCGTCGACCTGGTGCTCGCCGGCCGCGCCGCGGACCTGGAGCGCCGCCTCGCCGAAGCGGAGCATGCCGGAGGCGCCGATCGGGTTCGACGACAGGACACCGCCGGAGCAGTTGACGGGGATCTTGCCGGTCATCGCTGTCTCGCCGGCCTCGGTCAGCTTCCAGCCGTCGCCCTCGGCCGCGAAGCCGAGGTTCTCCAGCCACATCGGCTCGAACCACGAGAACGGCACGTAGATCTCGGCGGCGTCGATCTCCTCGATCGGGTTGGTGATGCCGGCCTGCTTCCAGAGCGCGGCTGCGGCGTCACGCCCGGCCTGCGGGTTGACCTGGTCACGCTCGGCGGCCGTGGTGGCCTCCGAGCGCATCACCGTGCCGTGGATCCAGGCCGGGTTCGGCGAGGACCGGGCGGTGTCCTCGTCGACGATGACCAGCGCGCAGGCACCGTCGCTCGAGGGGCAGGTCTCGTCGTACCGGATCGGGTCCCAGAGCATCTGCGAGGCCAGGACAGACTCGACGGTCGTGCCCTCGTTGTGGAGGTGCGCGTAGGGGTTCTTCAGCGCGTTGTTGCGGTCCTTGGCGGCCACGATCGCACCCACGTGGGTGGGGGCCTGGGAACGGCGGATGTAGGAACGCACGTGCGGTGCGAAGTAGCCGCCGGCACCCGCGTGGACGGGCATGTTGAACGGCAGCGGCACCGAGAGCGCCCACATCGCGTTGGACTCGGACTGCTTCTCGTAGGCGACCGTCAGCACCCGCTTGTGGACGCCGGCCTGGACCAGGGACGCCGCGACGATCGCGGTCGAGCCGCCGACCGAGCCGGCGGTGTGGACCCGCAGGAGCGGCTTGCCGGCCGCGCCGAGGGCCTCGGCGAGGAACAGCTCGGGCATCATCACGCCCTCGAACAGGTCCGGCGCCTTGCCGACCACGATGGCGTCGATGTCGTCGAGCGTCATGTTGGCGTCGAGGAGCGCGCGGTCGATGGCCTCGCGGCACAGGCCGGCCATGGAGAGGTCCTCGCGCTTCGCGCGGTGGTGCGTCTGGCCGACGCCGATGATCGCTGCAGGCTGCTTGCCCATCAGATGTTTCCTTCCAGGGTGCAGACGAGGTTCTGCTGCAGGGCGGGGCCACTGGTGGCGTGGGCGAGGGCCTTGTCGGCCTCACCGGACCAGATCCTCGTCGCGGCCTCGCCGACGCGGATGCCACCACCGGAGAACATCGGGTTGCTCGCCAGCGCGCCGCCGGACGGGTTGATGACGACGTCGTCGCCGAGGCCCAGCTCCTTGCGCAGGATGAGCTCCTGGTGGCTGAACGGTGCGTGCAGCTCGGCCAGGTCGACGCCGCCGAGGTCGAGTGCGGCACCGGCCCGCTGGGCCGATGGCGACCGGGTGAGGTCGCGAACACCCATGCCCATGGGGTCGACGTTGTGGGAGATTCCGGTGAGCCAGGCGGGACGCTCGCGGACGTCGCGGGCCTTGTCGCCAGCAGCGAGCACCAGCGCCGCCACACCGTCGGTGACGGGGGAGCAGTCGTGCTTGCGCAGCGGGTCCGCGTACATCGGGCGTGCGAGCAGCTCGTCGACCGACGAGCCGCCCTTCCGGATGGCGTACTCGTTCTTCTCGGCGTCGGTCAGCGAGCGGTTCGCGACCTCGGCCATGGCGCGCTCGTCCCAGGCGCCGGCGTCGATGCCCACGCGGGCCTGGAGGCCGGCCAGGGACACGGTGTCGGGCCACAGGGGCGTCATCGTGTACGGCTCGAGCTGGAGGGCGAGCGTGCGGCGCAGCACTCCGGCCGAGCTCTTGCCGAACGCGTAGACGAGGGCGGTGTCGACCTCGCCCGTCTGGATCTTGATCCACGCCTCGTACATGGCCCAGGCGAGGTCCATCTCCACGTGCGACTCGTTGACCGGCGGAATGACACCGATCGCGTCGACGGCCTGGACGAACGAGAACGAACGGCCGGCGAGGTAGTCGGAGGAGCCGGAGCACCAGAACCCGACGTCCCTGCGGGTCCAGCCGGTCTGCTCGTAGAGCTCCTTGAAGACCGGGACGAGGAGCTCGACACAGGTCGGGGACCCGTCGAATTCAGGCATCTGTCGCTGGGCGAACCCGACGACGGCGACGTCACGCATTAGTGGCAGGCCTTTCTGAAGGAACGTCGTGGGGTGTTCACAGGTGCTGCTGGTAGGTGGCGTAGTCGGCGTCCGGTTCGCCGGTCGGCGCGAAGTGGTCGATGTTCTCCAGGGAGTACGCCCACTCGTCCTTCGGCTTCCAGACCGCCTTGACCCGCATGCCCATCCGCACCTCGTCGGCAGGAACGCCGAGGATGAGGTGCAGGACCGCGATGTCGGCGCCGTCGAGGAGCACGTACGCCGACACGTACGGCGGCTTGATCTTCTGGCCCAGGAACGGCACGTTGACGATGCAGAACGTCGTGATGGTGCCGGTCTGCGAGAGCTCGACCTCCTCCGCGGTCGGCGTCCCGTCAGCGGGGCACGCGCTGCGCGGCGGCACGTAGACCTTCTCGCAGGTGGGGCAGCGCTGGCCCATGATCCGGCCCTCGTTGAGGCCGCGGTAGAACAGCGACTCCTCGGGCGAGGCCGCGTAGTTGTAGTCGAGGGACACCGTCGTGACGACGCCGGTGACCGGCTCGTCGGAGGCGGCCGCAGCGGCGGCTGCCTCGGCCTCGCCGGGGGCGAGCGGCTCGAAGCACGCGATGTCGTTGATGTGGCCGACCCGCTCCGCGGCCCAGCGCACACGCACCCGCATGCCGGTGGTGACCTCGGCGGGCGAGGAGACGTCCAGCGCGTGGAGGAACGGCACGTCGGCGCCGTCGAGCGTGACGAGGGCGAAGGCGAACGGCCGGTCGAACGGCTGGCCCTTCACCGGCTCGGGGACCCAGGTCCAGGACGTGACCGTGCCGACGGACGCCACGTCCACGAACTCGGTCGTCGCCTCGTGGGTGACGGGGTCGAACTCGAGCGGTGGGACGACGACCTGACCGGCCGAGGTCCGTCCGCCGACGACCACTCCGTCGCGAAGTCCGGAGAGGAAACGACCAACGACGGGGCCGGTCGATCGCGTGTAGTCGAAGGCGACCGTCACGGGCGCCTGCAAGGTGCGGCTCATGAGCCAAAGTGAAACATGTTCTGCTCAAAAGTGAAACACGTTCTAGAAATGCTTTCACTCGACGGGCATGATGCAGCCATGAAGCTGGGACTGCAGTTGGGCTACTGGGGCGCGCAGCCCCCGCAAGGAGTGGGCGAGCTCGTCGCCGCGGCCGAGGACGCCGGGTTCGACGCGATCTTCACCGCCGAGGCCTGGGGGAGTGATGCCTTCACGCCGTTGGCCTGGTGGGGTCGCGAGACCAGCCGGGTGCGGCTCGGCACCTCCATCGTGCAGATGTCCGGCCGTACGCCGACGTCGATCGCCATGCACGCGCTCACGCTGGACCACCTGACCAACGGCCGGGTCATCCTCGGCATGGGCGTGAGCGGCCCGCAGGTCGTGGAGGGCTGGTACGGCCAGCCGTTCTCGAAGCCGCTGGCCCGGACCCGCGAGGTCGTCGAGATCATCCGCAAGGTCCTGGCGCGCGAGGAGCCGGTCATCAACGCCGGCCCGCACCACCCCTTGCCCTACAACGGCCCGGGGGCCGTGCACCTCGGGAAGCCGCTCAAGCCGATCGTCCACCCGCTCCGCGCCGACCTGCCGATCTGGCTCGGCGCCGAGGGCCCGAAGAATGTCGCCCAGACCGCCGAGATCGCCGACGGCTGGATCCCGATCTTCTACACGCCCAGGAGTGCCGGCATGTACCAGCCGTGGCTGGACGAGGGCTTCGCCCGAGCGGGCGCCCGTCGTACTCGCGCCGACTTCGAGATCTCGGCGACCTGTCACCTCCAGGTCGTGAAGGACGCTGCCGAGAAGCAGGCCGTCGTCGATGCGATGAAGCCGTTCGTCAGCCTCTACATGGGTGGCATGGGCGCCAAGGAGCAGAACTTCCACACGCAGGTCTTCGCGCGGATGGGCTACGAGGCCCTGGCGGACGAGGTGCAGAACCTCTACCTGGCAGGGGAGAAGGACAAGGCCACGGCGCTGATCCCCGACGAGCTCGTCGACGACATGCACATCATCGGTACCGCCGGTGAGGTTCGTGAGCGCGTGGCGCAGTGGGAGGAGACCGGCGTGACGACACTGCTCCTGTCCTCCCGCAGTGCGGCCGAGATCCGGCAGGTCGCCGAGCTGTTGGCCTGAGTTCGCCCGGAACACTGGTCGCTGTCGGCGACGAGGGCTAGCGTTCCGGCCATGAGGCGGGAGCCGCACGAGAACGTCGCCACGGTGCTGGTGGACCCTGCCCTGCTCCGTGACCTCGAGCTCGAGCTGATGGAGCTCGACCTGTGGGTCTGGCCCGTACGGACTGCGCCGATCTGCGTCGACGGGCCGCGCACGGCATTCCAGGTCAGGCGGCGCCTGATCGAGGCGAAGCAGGGTGCCTGGGACTGTGCCGCCGGCTGGATCCCGGTGTGGATCAGCTTCGGTGAACGCTGGCGCACCTCAGGGGACCCCTTGCCGTGGGCCGCGCACCGCGCACTCTGGGGCGTCCTCGACGCGCACGCCGACCAGGTCCGGTTCCAGCGCCGGCTGGGTGGAGTGGCGCCGCTCGTGGCCCCGGCCGAACGGCGCGCCGGTTGAACCTTGCCGACGACTAGAACACGTTCTATATTTCGAGACGCACGCCCGTCCCTCACGTGCTCCTCAATAACCGAAGGCCTCCAGTGACCGACACGCTCCGTACGCCTGCCCACAACGGCCACCTGATGGTGGCGGCCCTCAAGCGGCACGCCCACCGGCCCATCGTCCACCTGGGCGATGTCACGCTCACGGGGGCGGAGACCGCCGACCGGATCTCGCAGTACATCCAGGCCTTCGAGTCCCTCGGGGCCGGCCGCGGTACGCCGGGCGCACTCCTCGCGCTCAACCGGCCCGAGGTGCTCTTCATCCTCGGCGCGGGCCAGACGCAGGGCTTCCAGCGCACGTCGCTGCACCCGCTCGGCTCTGCCGACGACCACGCCTACGTCATCAACGACGCGGGCATCACCACGCTGGTCATCGACCCGTACTTCGCCGGCCGAGCCGTGGAGCTGCTCGGCAAGTGCCCCGGGCTCAAGCAGGTCCTCACCATCGGGCCGGTGCCTGCGGAGCTCGCTGAGGTCGGCACCGACCTGAACGAGGTCGCCGCCTCGTTCACGCCGCAGCCCGTCCAGGCCGCGGTGCTCGAACCCGACCACATCACGTCGATCACCTACACGGGCGGCACGACCGGCAAGCCCAAGGGCGTCATCGGCACCGTGCGTGCGTTCTCGACCATGGCGCAGATCCAGATGGCCGAGTGGGAGTGGCCGGCCGAGCCGCGCTTCCTGATGTGCACGCCGCTCTCCCACGCCGGCGCGGCGTTCTTCGTCCCGGTGGTGCTCCAGGGCGGCACGCTGTTCGTGTCCTCACGGTTCGACCCGGCAGAGGTGCTGGCGACCATCGAGGAGAAGAAGATCAACTCCCTGATGCTCGTGCCGACGATGCTCTACGCGTTGATGGACCACCCGGACTCGCGCACCCGCGACCTGTCCTCGCTCGAGACCGTCTACTACGGGGCGTCCGCCATCAACCCGGTCCGCCTCAAGGAGGCCATCGAGCGCTTCGGCCCGATCTTCGCCCAGTACTACGGGCAGTCCGAGGCGCCGATGGTGATCACCTACTTCCCCAAGGGCGACCACGTGGACGCCGACGGCAAGCCGGCCGAGGAGCGCCTGACGTCCTGCGGGCGCCCGTCGGCGTACCTCCGGACAGCCTTGCTGGGCGAGGACGGCAACCCGGTGGCACAGGGCGAGCCAGGCGAGATCTGCGTGGCCGGGCCGCTCCTGTCGGCCGGTTACTGGCAGCTGCCCGAAGAGACGGCCGCGACCTTCCGGGACGGGTGGATGCACACCGGTGACGTGGCGCGGGAGGACGAGAACGGGCTCTGGTACATCGTCGACCGGACCAAGGACATGATCGTCACCGGCGGCTTCAACGTGTTCCCGCGCGAGGTGGAGGACGTCATCGCCGAACACCCTGCGATCGCCCAGGTCGGCGTCATCGGTACGCCGCACGAGAAGTTCGGCGAGGCAGTGACGGCCGTCGTGGTCCTGAGGGACGGGTTCGAGCTCACCGACGACGTGATCGCCGACATCAAGGACGCGGTCAAGGAACGCAAGGGGTCGGTGCAGGCGCCCAAGGACATCATCGCCGTCGACGCGCTGCCACTCACCGCGCTCGGCAAGCCGGACAAGAAGGCGCTGCGTGCGCGCTTCTGGGACGGCCAGGGCCGCAGCATCGGCTGACCCACCTCGCCCATCCTACGTGGCCCGATCGGGCCATTGAGGCGTACGACGGCCTGTGGCACCGTGGGCGAATGGCCGCTCCCGCCATCCAGGAGCTCGGGATGCTGCCGGTTGCCCCGGACGTACCGATGGGGATCGTCGAGCGCCTGCGCCACGTCCGTCAGTTCGACAGCGGGCTCGGTGTGATCGGTGCCGCCGGTGGCCCGGTCACCACCGTTCGGGTCGGACCGCGCGCGCTGGTGCCGCCGTTCGTCGTGGTGACCTCGCCGCAGGGCGCCCACGACGTGCTGGCCGCCTCCGACGGCGCCTTCGACAAGGAGATGATCGTCCACGTCGAGAACCGCGTTCTGGGCGACAACGTCTTCAACCTGCCGCATGCCCGGTGGCTGGCCCGGCGCCGAACGCTCCAGCCGATCTTCACCAAGAAGCACGTCGCGGCGTTCGCCGGCCACATGGCGGCGGCCGCCCAGGGCCACGCGGACGACATGGCCCGCCGCGGTGACGTCGACCTCGACGTCGAGATGCGGCACCTGACCCTCCAGGTCGTCGGGCGTTCCGTGTTCGGGCTCGACCTGGGCGAGGACGCTCGCGCGATGGGACCCCATGTGCGCCGCGTGCTGGAGTGGGTCACGCACCGGTCGTTGCGCCCGGTGCGCTCGCCGATGTGGCTGCCGACGCCGGCACGCTTCCGGATGCGGCGCTCGATGGCAGTGCTCCACGCCCTGGTCGATCGTGCGATCGACGCATCGATCGCCCATCCCGACGGGGACGCAGAGCTGGTGCGGCTCCTGCTCGACGCGACGGACCCCGAGACCGGCAAGCCGCTGACCCGGAAGGCGGTCAGGGACGAGCTGCTCGTGTTCATGTTGGCGGGCCACGACACGACAGCCACGACGCTCGCCTACAGCCTGTGGGCGCTCGGTCGGCACCCTGAGGTCCAGGCCCGGCTGGCTGTCGAGGCGTCAGTACTGGGCGACCGCACCCTGACCGTCGAGGACGTCCCGTCCCTGCCGTTCACCGTCCAGGTCATCCACGAAGCGTTGCGCATGTGTCCGCCGGCGCCGGCGATCGGCCGGTTGGCGATGCGGGACGTCGCCGTGGACGGCTTCCGGATTCCCGCGGGGACCAACGTGGTGGTCGGGGCGTACGCGATCCAGCACGACGCCCGGTACTGGGACGAGCCCGAGCGGTTCGACCCCGACCGCTTCTCGCACGAGAAGTCCGCTGGGCGGAGCCGATGGCAGTTCTTCCCGTTCGGTGCCGGTCCGCGCTCCTGCATCGGCGACCACTTCGCGATGCTGGAGGCGACTCTGGCGCTGGCCACGATGATCCGTTCGGCGGAGATCGAGTCGATCGACGACACATTCCCCACGGCATTGCCGTTCACCATGACAGCAGGCGGCCCGATCCCGGCTCACGTCCGGAAACGGGGCTAGTTGTGATGTCCGGGGACGTTGGTCAGTCGGGTGACCGGTGGCTTGGCTCCGATGGCGGAGTGGACGCGGTGATGATTGTAGAAGTGGAGCCAT